>NZ_QXGR01000049.1 GCF_003604195.1 Simplicispira lacusdiani | reverse complement strand
CATTTGATGGCGTGGAAGAAATTTTGAAATTTGCAGATAAGAATGTAATCATGACACATAAACACAGAGATGGAGTTTTAGCAATTTTAAAATATTATGGATGGGACAAATACTTTGTAGATATGGTTACGATTGATAATGGTTTTCCTCGCAAACCCAACCCATCAGCATATACTTACTTGCATCAAAAACACAAAATTGATCTAGCTATTGGAGATAGAGAATTAGATTTGCTACCTGCAAAAGAATTAGGAATCATAACATGCATGTTTCAAGGTCAAAGTGATGTAGCAGATTATTATTTAAACGATTACTCAGAATTTTTCAATAAGGGTATTCCATTATCAAAACAGTTGTATCTTCAGCAATAAATCGCTGAAGATATATGATAGATTTATTGACTTCCGCTTTCGAATTTTATGTAAATAAGCTGTCCATATGGACAGCTTATTTTATTTTTTATTTTAAACGATCGTCTTGTTTTTGGGTGGAGTGGTGAAGGCTGGGGTGAAGCGAAGCGAGGGGCTAGCCCCTAAGAACTTAACGTAACTGAATATAGAGTAAGCTTATTGCTTAGATCGATAAAACTGGGTGGTTCGGCTGGTACAATTGCTGGTCCAAGTCGGGCA
>NZ_QXGR01000048.1 GCF_003604195.1 Simplicispira lacusdiani | reverse complement strand
CGCGGGCAGCTGCGGGCGAGCGAGCTGCTCGATGGGCAGGGGTTTGCGAGGAAGGTCGAGCAGGCCTATGCAGCCATGTTCTTGGCGTGGTCCGGTGAAGAGGGCTCGCGTGCGGGCTCACCCCTGCCGGCGCCCTCTCGCAAGCGCCGGGGAAAGCCTTCCGAGGCTGCGATGAATGCGGTAGTGGCTTGCTTCAACGCGCGCGACTACACGCGGGGGGCCGCACTGGCCCGGGAGCTGACACAGCAGTACCCCGACCACGGCTTTGGCTGGAAAGCGCTGGGCTCCATGCTACAGCCCTTGGGGCTTGAGGAGGAAGCCATTGCCGCCAAGCGGCGAGCGGTGGCGTTGTCGCCGGAGGATGCCGAAGCGCTGTGCAACCTGGGGCATCTGTTGCAGGGACAGGGTGTGCTGCCCGAGGCGGAGACCTTGCTCTTGCGGGCGTTGGCGCTGCGTCCTGACTATGCCGAAGCCCATAACAATCTTGGCATCACGTACCAGAAGATGGGACGGTATGACGAGGCCGAAGCCTCCTTTCGCCAAGCCCTGAAGAAGCAGCCCCATCGCGCTATCACGGGAAACCTGCTGTTCACGCTGAACTACCACCCGGACAAGAGCGCGGAGGAGATCTACGCGGCCTACGAGGAATACGAGGAGAGGTTCGG
>NZ_QXGR01000009.1 GCF_003604195.1 Simplicispira lacusdiani | reverse complement strand
CTGGAAGTCTCCGTACCAAGCATTCCAGCAGTTCATGCAGGCCATTGCGCAGCGCCAGGGCGCTACCATTCGCTGATTCTCAATGGTGGTGTTGCACTTCAGATTTGAGACCGCCAAGTATAAAAATTCTGCGAAACCCGGCACGCGTCAACTCAGCAAACTATAGCTTGCCAGTAGGCAGAGACCGGGATTTCCAACAGCACGTTTGGGACTGTGGGCCAGCGGGCAGCAAATCAATGGCAGCTTCCGGGTGGCGCTTCTCAACGGTGGCTCAGGGTCGATTTGCGCCAATCAACCTAGCACCGTTACCACTTCCGCTGCCTACACCCCTTCCATCTCCCACCGCCCCGCCAGATTCTTCAGCAGCGCATTCACCGCAACCAACCGCCGGTTCCGCACATCAATCAAACTGCGCCGCGCCGACAGCACCGTCGCCTGCGCGCTCAGCACATTGAGGTAGCCCACCGTCCCGGCGCGGTACTGGTTCGTCACCACGTCCAGCGCGCGCTGCGCGGCGGCCACGGCCTCGGCTTGCAGTTCCTGCTCGCGCTCCAGTGCAGCGGCGGCGGCGAGGCTGTCTTCCACTTCCTGCAGGGCGGTCAGCACGGTCTGGCGGTAGGTGGCAACGGCCTGGTCGTGCGTGGCGCGGGCGGATTCCACGGCGGCGCTGCGGGCGCCGCCGTCGAACAGGGCGGCGGCCAGGGCCGGGCCGAGCGACCAGAAGCGGTGCGGGGCGCTGAGCAGATCGCCGAGCTGCGAGCCCCGGAAGCCCGCCGTGGCCGACAGGGTGATGGCGGGGAAGAAAGCGGCGCGGGCCACGCCGATCTGGGCGTTGGCGGCGGCCACGCGGCGTTCGGCGGCGGCGATGTCGGGGCGGCGCTCCAGCAGGCGCGAGGGCAGTTGCGCGGGCACGGCGGGCGGCGCGGGCAGCGTGGCCGTGGTGCCCAGGCTCACGGCCGCCGGGGCCTGGCCGGTGAGCGCGGCCAGGGCGTGCTCCAGCTGGGCGCGGCTGGTGCGCGCTTCGAGCAGCTGCACCTGGGTGGATTTGTACTGCGCCTCGGCCTGGGCCACGTCGGCTATCGAGACCACGCCCGCGCGCTGGCGATTGCGCGTGAGTTCCCAGCTGCGGTCGTAGGTGGCCAGGGTTTCCTCCAGCAGTTGCTGCTGCGCCTCGGCGGCGCGCAGGGCAAAGTAGGTTTGCGCCACCGTGGCCTGCACCGACAGGCGCATGGCGGCCAGGTCGTCGGCGCTGGCCTGGGCGTTGGCGCGCGCGGCGTCCACGCCGCCCGACAGGCGCCCCCACAGGTCCAGCTCCCAGCCGGCGCTCAAGCCCAGCGCGTGGCTGCTGGTGGTGCGCGCCGTGGTGCTGCCGTCCTGGGCGATGCTGCCGCTGCGCGCGCGGCTGCTGCTGGCGTTGGCACCCAGGCTGGGCAGGGTGGCGGTGCTGGCGCCGTCCACGGCCGCGCGGGCGGCGCGCAGGCGGGCCACGGCCAGGGCCACGTTCTGGTTGCCGCTGGCGGCGCGCTCCTGCAGGGCGTCGAGCGCGGGGTCGGCGAACAGGGTCCACCAGGCGTCGGGCACGCTGTCTTGCGGCTGGGCGGTTTGCCACATGGCGCTGCCGGGCGCGCCCTCCTTGTAAGCGGCGGGCACGTCCATGGCGGGGCGCTCGTGCGGCGGCTGCAGGCTGCCGCACGCGGCCAGTAGCGCCACATTTGCAAGCAAAATCGGCCTAAAGCCCTTATGGAAAAAGCGCGAGCAGCTATCAAAACAGGAGTATTCAAAAGGCATCAGGTATCTCCTTGCAGCGCGGGCGCCGGGGCGTGCGCCAGGCGGCGGCGCGCCGTGGCGCGTTGCACGCGGGCGCGCAGGCGGTCGAGGGCCACGTACACCACGGGCGTGGTGTAGAGCGTGAGCCATTGGCTCACCAGCAGGCCGCCGACGATGGCGATGCCCAGCGGCTGGCGCAGCTCGGCGCCGTCGCCCCGGCCCAGGGCCAGGGGCAGCGCGCCGAAGATGGCGGCCATGGTGGTCATGAGGATGGGGCGCAGGCGCAGGTGGCAGGCGCGGTAGATGGCCTGAGCGGCGCTCACCGGCCCCTTGCGTTGCCGCGCCAGGGCGAAGTCGATCATCATGATGGCGTTCTTCTTCACGATGCCGATGAGCAGGATGACGCCGATGAACGCGATGAGCGAGAACTCGGTCTTGAACAGCATCAGCGCCAGCAGCGCGCCCACGCCGGCCGAGGGCAGCGTGGAGAGGATGGTGATGGGGTGCACCAGGCTTTCGTACAGCATGCCCAGCACGAGGTAGATGGTGAGGATGGCGGCCAAAATCAGCAGCGGCTGCCCGGCCAGCGCCTGCTGGAAGGCCCCGGCCGTGCCGCTGAAGGTGCCCCGGATGGACACGGGCACGCCCAGTTCGGCCACGGCGTTGTTCACCGCCTCGGTGGCCTGCGAGAGCGAGACACCCTGCGCCAGGCTGAAGCTGATGCTGCTGGCCGGCGTGCCGCGTTCGTGGCTGACCGACAGCGGTGTGTTGGTGGTGGTGATGCGCGCGAACGCCGTGAGCGGAATCTGCTGCCCCTGGGCGTTGACGAAGAAGAAGCCGCGCAGCGTCTCGGGGCTTTGCAGGTAGCGCGGCGCGGCCTCCATGACCACGCGGTACTGGTTGAGCGGGTTGTAGATCACGCCCACCTGGCGCTGGCCGAAGGCGTCGTTGAGCGTGGCGTCGATCTGCGCCATGGCGAGGCCCAGGCGCGTGGCGGCGTCGCGGTCGATGACCAGCGTGGTCTGCAGGCCGTAGTCCTGCACGTCGCTGTTCACGTCTTCCAGCTCGGGCAACTGGCTCAGCGCCTGGCGGATGCGCGGCTCCCAGGTGCGCAGCTCGGCAATGTCGTCGGCCTGCAGGGTGTAGTCGAACGAGGCGCTGCTCTGGCGCCCGCCGATGCGCACGTCGCGCTGGGGCGTCATGAACAGGCGCGCGCCCGGCTCGTTCTTAAGCTGCTCGCGCAGCCGCGCGATGACCTTCTCGGACGGCTCCTGCCCCGGGCCGCGCTTGAGCGTCATGAACATCTGCGCGGCGTTGCGCTGCCAGCCGCCGGTGAAGCCGGTCACATGCTCCACGGCCGGGTCCGCCTGCACGATGGCCAGGAAGCGCTTCAGCCGCTGCTCCATGGCCTGGAACGAGGTGGCCTGGTCGGCCCGGATGAAGCCCGAGATGCGGCCGGTGTCCTGCTCGGGCATGAAACCCTTGTCGATGGCGGTGTAGAGGGTCACGTTGCAACCCACCACGCCCGCCAGCGCCAGCAGCAGCACGGGCTGGTGGCGCAGGCACCAGGCCAGGCTGCGCCGGTAGCCGCGCAGGCCGCGCGCGGCCAGCCGGTCGAACCAGCGGTTCACCCGGTGCAGCAGCCGCGCCCACGGCAAGCCGCCGGCCTGCGCCGCCGGCCCATGGGTTTTCAGCAGCGCCGCGCACATCATGGGCGTGGTGGTGAGCGAGACCACCATGGACACCAGGATGGCCGAGGACATGACGACGGCGAACTCGCGGAAGAACCGCCCCACGATGCCGCCCATGAACAGGATGGGCACGAACACGGCGATGAGCGACAGGCTCATGGACACCACGGTGAAGCCGATCTCGCGCGCGCCGTCGAGCGCGGCGCGCAGGGCCGTTTTGCCGCGCTCCATGTGGCGCATGATGTTCTCCAGCACCACGATGGCGTCGTCCACCACGAAGCCCGTGGCCACGGTGAGCGCCATGAGCGAGAGGTTGTCGAGCGTGTAGCCCGCCAGGTACATCACGCCGAAGGTGCCCGCCAGCGACACCGGCACCGCCACGCTGGGAATGAGCGTGGCGCGCGCGTTGCGCAGGAACAGGAACACCACCAGGATCACCAGCGCCACGGCGACGAGGAGCGCGCGCTCCACCTCGCGCACCGAGGCGCGCAGCGTGGGCGTGCGGTCGGAGACGATCTCGACGTCGATGGCAGGCGGAATGGACGCCTGGAGCTGCGGCAGCAGCGCGCGCACCCGGTCCACGGCCTCGATGATGTTGGCGCCCGGCTGCTTGTAGACCTGCAGCAGGATGGCGGGCTTGCCATTGGCCACGCCGTAGTTGCGCACGTCCTGCACCGAATCGACCACCTCGGCCACGTCCTGTAGGCGCACGGCGTTGCCGTTCTTCCAGCGCAGCACCAGCGGCGCGTAGTCGGCGGCCACGCGCGCCTGGTCGTTGGCGGCGATCTGCCAGTAGTGCTGATCGCGCTCCACGGCGCCCAGCGGCCGGTTGGCGTTGGTGCTGGTGATGGCCGCGCGCACCTGCTCCAGCGAGATGCCGTGGCTGGCCAGGCGCACCGGGTCCAGCTCCACCCGCACGGCGGGCAGCGCGCCGCCGCTCACCGTGGCCTGGCCCACGCCCTCGACCTGCGAGAGCTTTTGCGCCAGCACGGTGGAGGCGGCGTCGTACATCTGCCCGCGCGTGAGCCGGTCGGAGGTGAGCGCCAGGATCATGATGGGCGCGTCGGCCGGGTT
This sequence comes from Simplicispira lacusdiani, assembly GCF_003604195.1. Classification (GTDB taxonomy): domain Bacteria; phylum Pseudomonadota; class Gammaproteobacteria; order Burkholderiales; family Burkholderiaceae_C; genus Simplicispira; species Simplicispira lacusdiani. The sequence goes on along the minus strand of NZ_QXGR01000009.1, from coordinate 149,269 downwards.
GACCTTGCGGTAGGTCGGGTTGCTGGGCATGCCCGTGGGCAGCAGCGTGCGCGCGGCGTTGATGGCGGCCTGCACGTCGCGCGCGGCGCTGTCCACGTCGCGGCTCAGGTCGAACTGCAGCGTGATGGAGGTGCTGCCCAGGATGGAGCGCGAGGTGATCTCGTTGACGCCCGCGATGGCGCCGAGCGAGCGCTCCAGCGGCGTGGCCACGGTGGCGGCCATGGTGTCGGGGCTGGCGCCGGGCAGGCTGGCGCTGACGGAGATGGTGGGGTAGTCCACCTGCGGCAGCGGGGCCACGGGCAGCAGGAAGTACGACACCGCGCCGGCCAGGGCCAGGCCCAGGGTGAGGAGCATGGTGCCGATGGGGCGGTGGATGAAGGGGGTGGAGAGGCTCATTTTTCGCCTCTTTTGATATGTTTTTGGGGTCTAGCGCTTATGGGTGTTGCGCTGGTAGCTATCATTTTTGATAGCGTGCTTTGTTGGAGGGGAGAGGCCGGGATGTGCCCCCGGCAGGGCAGTAACTTTCTTTTGCTTCGCCAAAAGAAAGTCACCAAAGAAAAGGCGCCCCCCAGTCTGCGACCCCTGCGCTGCGCTCCGGGGCAAACCTGCGGCGGTGCGCTTGCGGGGTGCGCCGTGGAACTCGCTACGCGCTGGCGCGCTGCGCTCGAACAACCACGGCGAGTCAGTTCACGAAGCATGCGCGCTCCGACGCGCATGCCCACCCCACAACCGCCCCGCCGCAGGCGCAGCCAGCAGGGGGTGGACAGCCGAGCAGCCCCACGGGCCATCGCTACGCTCGGCCCGGTCTCGCGGGCGCACGCGCCTCGCGCTGCGAAAGCCAGGCCGAGCGCAGCGATGGCCCGTATGGCTGTCCGATCCCCGGGTTCCCTTCTGTGCGTGCCGAGAAGCGCAGGGCGCGGGGTGGCGGGTGTGCCGAAGGACACACCCGCTTCGTGAACTGACTCGCCGCGTTTGTTCGAACGGAGCTGCGCAGCAGCGCAGTGAGTTACGCGGCGCACCCCGCGCATGAGCATCGCAGGTTGCCCGCAGCGAAGCGGAGGGACACGCACAGCAGGGTCGCCTTTCTTTTGCTTACTTTTCTTTGGCGAAGCAAAGAAAAGTGAGTCGCCCGCCGGGGCGACATCCCGGCCTCTGCTCTCCGCAAAAGCACGAGAGCATGCTTCCAAAAACATAGCTGCCAGCGCGCATAAAACAAGCGCTTCAGGCACTTTTCACCTCAACCCGCCGATCCCGCCACCGCTGCGCCCACCCCTCGAACGTGAGGTAGATCACCGGCGTGGTGAACAGCGTGAGCAACTGGCTCAGGATCAGCCCGCCCACCATCGTCACCCCCAGCGGATGCCGCAGCTCGCTGCCCACCCCCGTGCCCACCATCATCGGCAGCGCCCCCAGCAATGCCGCCAGCGTGGTCATCAAGATCGGCCGGAACCGCAGCAGGCAGGCCTGGAAGATGGCGTCGCGCGCGCTCAGGCCCTCCTCGCGCTGCGCTTCGAGCGCAAAGTCGATCATCATGATCGCGTTCTTCTTCACGATGCCGATCAAGAGCACGATGCCGATGATGGCGATGATGTCCAGGTCCAGCCCCGCCGCCATCAGCGCCAGCAGCGCGCCCACGCCCGCCGACGGCAGCGTGGAGAGGATGGTGACCGGGTGCACCGTGCTCTCGTAGAGCACGCCCAGCACGATGTACATCGTCACCACCGCCGCCAGGATCAGCAGCAGCGTGGACGGCAGCGACGCCTGGAACGCCAGCGCCGCGCCCTGGAAGCGGGTGTCCACCGACAGCGGCAGCAGCCCCTCGGCCTGTGCGGCGGCCTTTTCGCGCTCGATGGCGGCCACGGCGTCGCCCAGCGAGACGCCCGGCGCGGTGTTGAACGAAATCGTGGCGGCCGGCAACTGGCCCACGTGGTTGACCACCAGGGGCATGCTGCGCTCCTCGATGCGCGCCACCGACGACAGCGGCACGGGCGCGCCGGCGCTTGACGGCACATGGATGCTCTGCAGCGCCTCGGGGCCGATCTTGAACTGCGGCGCCACCTCCAGCACCACGCGGTACTGGTTGGACTGGGTGAAGATGGTGGAGATGAGCCGCTGGCCGAAGGCGTTGTAGAGCGCGGTGTCGATGCCCGCCACCGTCACGCCCAGGCGGCTGGCCTGGGCGCGGTCGATCTGCACATAGGCCTGCTTGCCCTGGTCCTGCAGGTCGCTGGCCACGTCGGTCAGGCCGGGCAGCGCGCGCAGGCGCTGCAGCAGCGCGGCGGTGCTCTGGTAGAGCTGCTGCGTGTCGGGCGAGGACAGCAGCCACTGGTACTGCGTGCGCGCCACGCGGTCCTCGATGGTGAGGTCCTGCACCGGCTGGATGAACAGGCGGATGCCGGGCAGGTCGTGCACGCGCTCCAACAGCCGCTGCTGCACCACGGCGGCTTTGTCGCGCTGCGCGTGGGGCTGCAGGTCGATGAGCAGGCGCCCGGTATTCAGCGTGGTGTTGGCGCCGTCCACGCCGATGAAGGACGAGACGCTGCGCACGGCCGGGTCCTGCAGCAGGCGCTCGGCCACGGCCTGCTGGCGTTCGGCCATGCCGGCGAAGGAGATGGCCTGGTCGGCCTCGGTGGTGGCCTGCAGCGTGCCCGTGTCCTGCACCGGGAAGAAGCCCTTGGGAATGAACAGGTAGAGCAGTACGGTGAGCGCCAGCGTGGCCAGGAACACCACCCAGGTCCAGCCCCGGTGGTTCAGCACCCAGGCCAGCATGCGGCCATAGCCGGCGATGGTGCGCTCGAAGAAGCGGCCCGTGGCCTGGTACAGGCGGCCATGGCTTTCCTCGGGCGTGTGGCGCAGCAGCCGCGCGCACAGCATGGGCGTGAGCGTGAGCGAGACCACGGCCGAGATCAGGATGGCCACGGCCATGGTGATGGCGAACTCGTGGAACAGCCGACCCACCACGTCGCCCATGAACAGCAGCGGGATCAGCACCGCGATCAGCGAGATGGTGAGCGAGATGATGGTGAAGCCGATCTGCTTGGACCCGGCCAGCGCGGCCTGCAACGGTGGCTCGCCCTTCTCGACGTAGCGGGCGATGTTCTCGATCATCACGATGGCGTCGTCCACCACGAAGCCGGTGGAGATGGTCAGCGCCATCAGTGTGAGGTTGTTCACCGAGAAGCCCGCGAGGTACATCACGCCGCAGGTGCCGATGAGCGACAGCGGCACCGCCACGCTGGGGATGAGCGTGGCCGAGGGGCTGCGCAGAAAAACGAAGATCACGGCCACCACCAGCAGCACGGCCAGGCCCAGCTCCACCTGCATGTCGCGCACCGAGGCGCGCACGGTGACCGTTCGGTCGGTGAGCACCTGCACGTCGAGCGAGGCGGGCAGCGTGCTCTGCAGTTGCGGCAGCAGGGCCTTGATGCGGTCCACCGTGTCGATCACGTTGGCGCCGGGCTGGCGGCGGATGTTCAGGATCACGCCGGGCTTGGCGCCAGTGCCGGGCGCGCCGGCCCAGGCAGCCAGGCGCATGTTCTCGGCCTCGTCCACCGTCTGCGCCACGTCCTTGAGGCGCACGGGCGCGCCATTCTTGAAGGCGAGGATGAGGTCGCGGTACTCGGCGGCGGACTGGAGCTGGTCGTTGGCGTCGATGGTGGAGGCGCGCGCGGGGCCGTCGAAGCCGCCCTTGGCCTGCTTGACGTTGGCCGCCGCGATGGCGGCGCGCACGTCTTCGAGCGTCATGCCCAATTGCGCCAGCGCCGTGGGGTTGGCCTGGATGCGCACCGCCGGCCGGCGCCCGCCGACGATGGCCACCAGCCCCACGCCCTGCACCTGCGAGAGCTTGGGTGCGAGGCGGTTCTCCACCAGGTCATTGACGCGGATGACCGGCAGCGAGGGCGAGGTGATGGCCAGCGTGAGGATGGGCGCGTCCGCCGGGTTGACCTTGCTGTAGATCGGCGGCATGGGCAGGTCGTTCGGCAGCAGGTTGCCGCCGGCGTTGATGGCCGCCTGCACCTGCTGCTCGGCCACGTCGAGGTGCATGTCGAGCGCGAAGCGCAGCGTGATGACCGAGGCCCCGCCCGAGCTGGTGGACGACATCTGCGCCAGGCCCGGCATCTGGCCGAACTGGCGCTCCAGCGGCGCGGTGACGTTGGAGGTCATCACGTCGGGGCTGGCGCCCGGGTAGAGCGTGGTGACCTGGATCGTGGGGTAGTCGACCTCGGGCAGGGCCGAGGTGGGCAGCAGCCGGTAGGCCATCAGGCCCGCGATCAGGATGGCCACCATCAGCAGGGACGTGGCGATGGGGCGCAGGATGAAGATGCGCGAAAGGTTCATGGCGGCCTTGCCCGTGGGGTCGCTAAAGCGTCAGCGCGAGGCCGGCGCGGAGGCACCGGCGGCGCGCTGCTCGGCCATGCGCGCGCGGATGAAGGCGCGCCGCTCTTCGGGCGGCATGGCGGCAAGCTTCTCGCGCTCCTGCGCGGGCATCTGGCGCAGGAAGTCACGCACCTCGGGCGGCAGGCTGGCGGCCTGCGCGGGCGCGGCGCCGTCGGCCGGTGCAGGCACGCTGGCCGGCGCGCGGCGCGCGGGCTCCGAGGCCCCACCGCGCGCCGCTGGCGCGGCCGGTGCGGCCGATGTGGACGCGGCGAAGGCCGGCGCGGCGGGCGCTCCGGCGGCATCGCCCTGCTGCGCGCGGCGCGCGCGGATGAAGGCACGCCGCTCCTCGGGCGACATGGCGGCGAGCTTGTCGCGCTCTTCCTGCGTGAGGCTGCGCAGGAAGGCGGCGCGCCGGCCACCGTTCTCCTGCGCGGCCTCGTCGGCGCGCGCGGCGGCGCCCGCGTCGATAACGGCCACCTTGGCGCCCTCGCGCAGGCGGTCGATGCCGTCGGTGACGACCTGGTCGCCCTCCCGCAGCTCGCCCTCCACGCTCACGCGATCGCCATCGGCCACGCCCACGCGGATGCGCCGCTGTGTCACGGTGCCGTCCTGCTGCACGAGGTACACATAGTTGTTCTGCACCGCCGTGGCGGGCACGGTGAGCACGCCTTCAAGCAGGTTCACCTGCAGCTTGACGTTCACGAACTGGTTGGGGAACAGGGCGCCGTCGTCGTTGGCGAAGGCCGCCTTGACCTTCACGGTGCCGGTGGTGGTGTCGATGGCGTTGTCGAGCGCGGCCAGGCGCCCGCGCGCCAGCAGGCGCTTTTGCTCGCGGTCCCACAGCTCCACGGGCATGCGCGCGCCCTCGCCCAGGCGCTGGTTGATCTGCGCGAGGTGCACCTCGGGCACGGCGAAGGCGGCGTCGATGGGCCGGACCTGGTTGATGCTGACGATGCCGTTGGCGTCCGTCGGGCCGACCACGTTGCCCCGGTCGGCCTGGCGCAGGCCCAGGCGGCCGGCGAACGGCGCGGTGACCTTGGTGTAGCCCAGCTGCAGGCGCGCCGCGTCCACCTGCGCCTGCCCCGCCGCCACGGTGCCTTCGAGCTGGCGCACCAGGGCGGCCTGCGTGTCCACCTGCTGGCTGGCGATGGAATCCGTGGTCAGCAGCTCCTGGTAGCGCGCCAGGTCGAGCCGGGCATTCTTGAGCAGGGCCTGGTCGCGCTGCAGCGTGCCCTGCGCCTGGCCCAGCGCGGCCTGGAAGCTGCGCGGGTCGATCTCGGCCAGCAGCTGGCCGGCCTGCACCTCGTCGCCCTCCTTGAAGCGCAGCGCCATCAGCTCGCCGCTGACGCGCGCGCGCACCACGGCCGTGGCGCGGGCGCTCATGGTGCCGATGGCGCTGACAAGCACGCGCATGTCCCGGCGCTGCACCTCGCCCACCGAGACGGGCTGCACCTGGCCGCCGCCAAAGCGCCCCGGCCCGCCGGCCTTGCGCCCGTTCGCCGCCGGTGCGCCAGGGGCTGCCGTGGAGGCTGCATCGCCGGCCTGGCGTTGCTTCCACCACCAGCCGCCCGCGCCCGCCAGCGCCACGGCCAGCAGCAGGCCGGCGATCCACCATCGCGCGCGCCCCGCCTGGTGCGATGCGGGCCGGCGGCGCCGGTGGATCAGTGGGGAAGAACGCATGGTGAAAGCACAGCGGAGTGGAGCCAGCGCGTATGGTAGCCAGCCCCCGCGCCACCCCGCCCTTCGCAGGGGCGGGTTTTACCTTGGCTTTACCGAAGCAGCGGCGGTGCGGGCCCGTTCAGCGGTGGGTGGCCAGCAGCAGGCCGCCCGCGCCCATGAAGAAGCCGCCCGTGGCCTTGTTCAGACGCACCACGCCGCGCGAGGTGCGCACGAAGCGGCGGATCTGGCGCCCGCAGGTGGCATAGACCGCCGTGGAGACGAATTCGCCCGCGAGGTAGATGGAGCCGAGCACCAGGAACTGCCGCGCGGCTGGCTGCGCCGGGTCGATGAACTGCGGGAAGATGGCCGCGAACAGGATGATGGCCTTGGGGTTGGTGATGCCGAGCAGGAATTCCTGCGCGATCAGCGCGCGCAGGTTCACGGACCCGCTGGGCATGGGTGCATCGCCGGCGTCGTCGAGCGCCAACCCGCTGAAGTCGCGGCTGCGCCAGGCACGCCAGCCCAGCCAGAACAGGTAGCACGCGCCCACCCATTTCACGGCGGTGAACGCTGCCTCGGAGGCCAGCAGCATGGCGCCCAGGCCCACGGCCGAGATGGCGAGGAAGATCGCGAACGCCGCCACGCGCCCGAGCGTGGCCACCATCGCGGCCCCCACCCCGGCGCGGATGCCGTTGTTCAGGCCGCAGAAGTTGTTGGGGCCGGGCGTGAGCGAGATGGCGACGGCCACTGGCACGAAAAGAAGGGCATCCATGGCGGGACTCGTGGGGTGGTGAAAGGTGCGGCGAGCGGCCAGTCTACCCAGGAAGCAAAAGCGCGGCAGATTGGTGGACTTTCCCGGCACGGTGCACCGCGCAAGGGCCGTACCGCCGCAGGGAATGTTTCACGCGTCAGGCAATTCGAGCACCTGGGCCCAGGGCACGCCCGGCAGAGCTTCGTAGTGGGCCACCACCAGGGCACGCGGCTCTTGCGCATGGTGGGCCAGCGCCTGCTGCAGGTAGAGCACCGAGGGGCGGTCGAGCCCGCCCACGGGTTCATCGATGAGCGTGAGCGCCGCGCCCGAGGCCAGGGCCGCCGCCATCAGCGCCTTGCGCCGGCTGCCGGTGGACAGCATGTAGAAGCCCTTGTCCAGGTGCGGCTCCAGGCCGAAGCCCCGCACATGGCCGTCCAGGGCCTGCGCGTCCCATGCGGGGTACAGCGCGGGCAGCGACCGCAGCCAGTCCCGCACCGTGAGCGGGTCGATGGCATCCGAGCGCGGGTCTTCCCAGAACACCTGGCCGCGGTAGGCCTGCGGCGCATCGGCCAGCACCGCGCCGCGCAGCGCCAGGCGCCCGCCATCGACTGGCAGGGCGCCCGCCAGCAGGCGCAGCAGCGTGGTCTTGCCGCTGCTCTCGCCGCCCAGCACCAGCGTGGCGCCCCCACCCAGGCGGGCCGACCAGCCGGCGAACAGCGGGCGCTGCGGGTACGCGAAACACAGGCCGTCGACCTGCAGGAGCGTTGCCATTTCGTTCATGTGTCCTCTCTTTTCCTGGCTTGTTCCGGGCCGGCGCGCGGTGCCCGACAATGCGGCCTTGCCGCCTTGCACCACCCCACCGCCATGACCCTGCAATACCTCGATTTTGACTACAGCGAAGACGAAGAGGGAACGGGCACCTGGGATGCCATGGCCTCGGTCGCGCCCGGGCACCTGCCGGCGCTGCTGGCCGAACTGGAGCAAGTGCTCGCCTGGGCGCACCAGGCCTTTGCCGGGCGGCGCGGCCCCATCGACGAGGGCCATGCCTGGGACTACGACCTGCAGGCGCTGCACGAGGGCGCGGCGCCCGACCAATGGCATTACGACGAGGCCACGCGCCGCCTTGCGCGGCAGCCGGGCGAGGCAGGCCAGACGCGCCATACCGTGACCTTGTCGCTCAGCGGTACGCAAGCCTTCGGCGCGGCCCTGCGCGAGCGCTTCGGCATCGACTGACGCCGCCGACGCTCCGCGCACGGGCGCCGTGCGCCGCTGTCTCGCGCGGGACAGGGGTTTACATCACCGCCGGAAAACCCTTAGCGACAAGCCCCGGGTGCACCGCTATAAACCGGACACCAACAACCGGGAGACGGCAACGTGCAGTTTTTGCAGCTGGTCATCAGCGGCGTGTCGCAGGGGTGTATCTACGGCCTCATCGCGCTGGGCTTCGTGCTGATCTACAAGGGCACAGAGACCGTGAGTTTCGCCCAGGGCGAGCTGATGATGCTGGGCGCCTTCATGGGCTTGGCCTGCATGACGCTCATGGGTTTCCCGTTCTGGCTGGCGGTGCTCAGCGCCATCGCGGGCATGGCGCTTTTCGGCATGGTGATCGAGCGCGCCATCGTGCGCCCCATCCTCGGGCAACCGGCCTTCTCCATCGTGATGCTGACCATCGGCGTGGGCTACACGGCGCGCGGCATCATCACCATGATCCCCGGCATCGGCACCGAGACCTATGTGCTGCCCGTGCCCTACAAGGACGAGATCTGGACCCTCGGCGCGCTGGTGGTCAACGTCGAGCAGGTGGCCATCATCGCCGCCACCGCCGTGCTGTGCCTGCTGCTGTTCGTGCTGTTCAAGTACAGCAAGCTGGGCATCGCCATGCAGGCCTCTTCGCAGAACCAGCTCGCGGCCTACTACATGGGCATTCCGGTGCAACGCCTCAACGGCCTGGTGTGGGCGCTGGCGGCTGCCGTGGCGGCCATCGCCGGGTTGCTGCTCGCGCCCATCACCTTCGTGCACGCCAACATGGGCTTCATCGGGCTCAAGGCCTTTCCGGCGGCCGTGGTGGGCGGCTTCAGCAGCCTGCCGGGCGCCATCGTGGGCGGGCTGGTGATCGGGCTGGTCGAATCGTTCTCGGGCTTTTATCTGCCCGATGGCTTCAAGGACGTGGCGGCCTACGTGGTGGTGCTGATCATGCTGATGGTCAAGCCCAGCGGGCTCTTCGGCGAAAAGTTGCGCAAGAAAGTCTGACCGCATGCGTTTCATCTTCAAGACCGATTACCGCCAGGACATCCGCCTGGCCAAGCACCCCGGCCATGTGTTCTGGTATGGCGCCCTGGTGCTGGCCCTGTTGGCCGCGCCCTGGCTGCTGGCCGAGTATTGGCTGGCGCAACTCACCTTCGTGCTCATCTACGCCATCGCCGGCCTGGGGCTGATGCTGCTGGCGGGCTTCACCGGGCTGTTCTCGCTCGGGCATGCCGCCTTCCTCGGCGTGGGCGCCTATGCGCAGGCGGTGCTCACCAACGCGGGCTGGCCCTTCCCCCTGGCACTGGCCTGCGCCGCCGGGCTCTCGGCCGCGATGGGCCTGGTGGTGGGGCTGCCGGCGCTGCGCGTCAAGGGCATCTACCTGGGCATGGCCACGCTGTCGTTCGGCTTCATCATCGAGGAAGTGTTCGCGCGCTGGGAATCGGTCACGGGCGGCAACGCGGGCATGCACATCAAGGCGCCTTCGATGTTCGGCTGGACGGTCGCCAGCGGCGAGGCCTTCTACTTCCTGTGCCTGGCCATCACGGTGGCGGCGACGCTGGGCCTGCTCAACCTGCTGCGCGCGCCCACGGGGCGGGCCTTCGTCGCCATCCGCGACTCGGAGATCTCGGCCCAGAGCATGGGCATCCACCTGGCACGCTACAAGACGCTGTCGTTCGCGTTGTCGGCGGCGCTGGCCGGCATCGCCGGTGCGCTGTACGCGCACAAGCTGCAGTTCATCTCGCCCGACCAGTTCAACATCCTGCAGTCCATCGACCTGCTGCTGATGATCGTGATCGGCGGCCTGGGTTCGGTGCATGGCGTGTTCCTCGGCGCCCTCTTCCTCATCACCATGCCGCAGGCCATCAGCCTGGTGAAGGACCACCTGCCCGCCGCCATCGGCCAGGCGCCGGGCCTGCAGGCCGCCGTGTACGGCATGGTGCTGATCGCCTTCGTGCTGTTCGAGCCCATGGGGTTGTATGGCCGCTGGCTCAAGATCCGGACCTGGCTGCAGCTTTTCCCGTTCTACCGCAAGGGCATGTTCAAGCGGCAGAAGTCGTTCCAGAAATCGGACCGCTTGAAATGAAGCGCCACCCCGCGAGGAATCCCTGACATGAGCGATATCCTGCTCTCGGCCCGCAACCTCAGCGTGCGCTTCGGCGGCGTGCTGGCCGTCAACAACGTGAGCTTCGATGTGCGCAAGGGCGAGGTGTTCACGCTCATCGGGCCCAACGGTGCCGGCAAGACCACGGTGTTCAACCTCATCAGCCGGATCTACACGCCCACCACGGGCGAGATCGACTACCAGGGCCAAAGGCTCACCGCCCAGCCGCCGCATGCCATCGCCCGCCTGGGCATCGCGCGCACCTTCCAGAACATCGAGCTGTTCGAGCACGCCACGGTGCTGCACAACCTGCTGATCGGCCGGCACACGCACCGCCGCACGGGCTTGCTGCATGACCTGTTCTTCACCGCCACCGCGCGCGAGGCCGAACTGCAGGCCCGGCTGAAGGCCGAGGAGGTCATCGACCTGCTGCACCTGCAGCACTACCGCGACACCCTGGTGGCGGGCCTGCCCTATGGCGTGCGCAAGGTGGTGGAACTGGCGCGCGCGCTGTGCACCGAACCCCAGCTGCTGCTGCTCGACGAGCCTTCATCGGGCCTCAACGTGGAGGAGACCGACGACATGGCGTTCTGGATCCAGGACATCCAGCAGGAGCTGGGCATCACGGTGCTGATGGTGGAGCACGACATGTCGCTGGTGTCCAAGGTCTCGGACCGCGTGCTCGCGATGAACCAGGGCGAGGTGCTGGCCATGGGCACGCCGCGCGAGGTGCAGACCGACCCCGCCGTGATCGAGGCCTACCTGGGCACGGTGGACGATGTTTCTTCGCTGCGGAGGGCCGCATGAGCGCCATCACCCCCGTCACCGACAACCCGCCCGTGCTCAGGCTGCTCAACGTCGAGAGCGCCTACGGCCCGATCAAGGCGATCCGAGGCGTGAGCCTGCAGGTACGCAAGGGCGAGATCGCCACGGTGCTCGGCTCGAACGGCGCGGGAAAGTCCACTATTCTCAAAACCATCTCGGGCATCCTCGACCCGCGCAAGGGCTCGGTGGAGTTCAAGGGCCAGGACATCACGGCCCGCGACCCCGCCTTCATCGTGCAGCAAGGCCTGCTGCACGTGCCCGAGGGGCGCGAGGTGTTCCCGCTGCTCTCGGTGCGCGACAACCTGCTGATGGGCGCCTACACGCGCAAGGACCGCGACGGCGTGGCGCGCGACATGGAGATGGTGTTTGGCTACTTCCCCATCCTCAAGGAGCGCGCGCTGCAGGATGCGGGCCTGCTGTCGGGCGGGCAGCAGCAGATGCTGGCCATTTCGCGCGCGCTGATGGCCAACCCCGACCTGATCCTGCTCGACGAGCCCAGCCTGGGTCTGAGTCCGAAGCTCACCAAGGAGATCTTCGAGATCGTGGTGCGCATCAACCGCGAACGCGGCACCACCATCCTGCTGGTGGAGCAGAACGCCAACATGGCTCTCAACGCCTCGGACTACGGCTACGTGCTGGAGAACGGCCGCATCGTGATGGAAGACACCTGCGCTCGGCTGCGCGAGAAGGAGGACATCAAGGAGTTCTATCTCGGCATGAAGGAAACCGGCGTGCGCGGCGAGCGGCGCTGGAAGAAAAAGAAAACCTGGCGGTGACACCATGAGCAATCTCTGGAATTTGAGCCATATCCAGCCCGGTCGCGCCGACGTGGTGGCCGGTGACACCATCCCCGCCATGTTCTGGAACGCGGTGGCGCAGCGCGGCGACCAGGTCTGGCTGCGGCAGAAGGAGCTGGGCATCTGGCGCAGTTGGACTTGGCGGCAGACGGCAGAGGCGGTGCGCGAGATCGCCGCCGGCCTGCAGGCCCTGGGCCTGGAGCGCGGCCAGACCGCCTCCATCCTGGCCAACACGGTAGTGGAATGGGTGTTGGCCGACCTGGCGGTGCTGTGCTGCGGCGGCGTTTCCAATGGCATCTACCCCACCGACGCGGCCGCCCAGGTGCACTACCTGTGCGCGGACTCCGGCACGCGCGTGCTGTTCGTCGAGGATGATGAGCAACTGGACAAGGCCCTGGAAGTACGCGACCAGTTGCCGCTGCTGCGCAAGATTGTCGTCTTCGACATGAAGGGCCTGCGCGACCTGGACGACCCGGGCGTGATGTCGCTTGACGCGCTGCGGGCCCTGGGCCGGCAGTGGCTGGACCAGCACCCCGACTGCGTGGAGCGCAGCAGCGCGGCCTGCCAGCCCGGCGACCTCGCCATCCTGGTCTACACCTCGGGCACCACCGGCAAGCCCAAGGGCGCCATGCACAGCCACCGGGGCCTGGTCTACACCACGCGCGGCTTCAACACGCTGGTGGCCCAGGACGAGCGCGACGAGCGCATGTGCTTCCTGCCGCTGTGCCACATCGCCGAGCGCATGGGAGGCGAATACTTCGCGCTCTACACCGGCTCCAGGCTCAACTTCGTCGAGAACCCCGAAACCATCCCCGAGAACGTGCGCGAGATCGCGCCCACGGTGTTCACGGCCGTGCCGCGCGTGTGGGAGAAGTTCTATTCCGGCGTGATGATCGCGCTCAAGGAGTCGAGCATGCTGCAGCGCGCCGCCTACGCCTGGAGCATCGGCGTGGGCATGCGCATCGCCGAGAAGGTGATGGCGGGCGAGGCCGTGGGCGCCAGCCTGAAGCTGCGCTTCACGCTGGCGCGCTGGCTCGCGCTGAACAACGCGCGCAAGCTCATCGGCATCCACCGCGCGCGCTTCTGCATCACGGGCGCGGCGCCCATCTCGCCCGAGCTAATCAAGTGGTACCTGGCGCTGGGCGTGCCCATGCTGGAGGTCTGGGGCATGACGGAGACCTGTGGCGCCTCCACGGGCGTGCCGGCCACGCGCATCAAGCCCGGCTCCATCGGTCCGGCGGCGGCATTCAACGAGGTGCGGCTCGACCCCGCCACGGGCGAGATCCTGGTGCGCGGACCCAATGTGTTCATGGGCTACCTGAATCTGCCCGAGAAAACCGCCGAGACCATCGACAAGGATGGCTGGCTGCACACCGGCGACGTGGGCGTGGTGGACGGCGAAGGGTTCTTCCGGATCACCGACCGCATGAAGGACATCATCATCACGGCCGGTGGCAAGAACATCACGCCGAGCGAGCTGGAGAACGAACTCAAGTTTTCGCCCTATGTCACCGACGCGGTGGTCATCGGCGACAAGCGCCCCTACCTCACGGTGATCATCATGATCGACCAGGAGAACGTCGAGAAATTCGCCCAGGATGCGGACATACCCTTCAGTAATTACGCCAGTTTGACGCGCGCCCCCGAAGTGCAAGAATTGATCCAGAACGAGATCAACCGGGTGAACCAGAAGTTTGCCCGTGTCGAGCAGATCAAGAAATTCTTTCTGCTCGACACCCAGCTCACGGCCGAGGATGAGGAACTCACGCCGACCATGAAGCTCAAGCGCAAGCTGGTGGAAAAGAAATACGCGGCACAGATCGAGGCCATGTATTGACGACCTACATACAAAGGAGACAAAGCATGAAACGGAAATCAACCGCGATCCTGTCTGTGCTGGCATGTGCCGCAGCATGCACGGCACCCGCTCTCCAGGCCCAGGAGAGCCAGGGCGTCAGCAAGACCGAAATCACCCTGGGCACCATCCAGGATCTGTCCGGCCCTCTCGCGGGTTTCGGCAAGCAATTGCGCAACGGGATGATGCTGCGTGTCAACGAGGTGAATGAGCAGGGCGGCGTGAATGGCCGCAAGATCAACCTGCTGGTCGAGGACTCGGGTTACGACCCCAAGAAGGCCGTGCTGGCCGCGCAGAAGCTGGTCAACCAAAACAAGATCTTCATGATGGTCGGCCACCTGGGAACGGCACAGAACCTGGCCGCCATGCCAGTGCAGTTCGAGAAGAACGTCATCAACTTCTTCCCCGTGACTGCGGCGCGCGAAATGTACGAGCCCTTCCACAAGCTCAAGTACGCCTTCGCGGCCACTTATTACGACCAGATGCGCGCTGCCGTGCCCAAGCTGGTGAAGGAAAAAGGCTCCAAGAAAGTCTGCTCGATGTACCAGGACGACGAGTTCGGCCTGGAAGTGCAGCGTGGCGCCGAAGACGGTCTCAAGACCATGGGCATCACCATGGTGGAAAAGACCACCTTCAAGCGCGGCGCCACCGACTTTTCCTCGCAGATGGCCAAGCTCAAATCATCCGAGTGCGACATGGTGGTGATGGGCACCATCATCCGCGAAACCATCGGCGGCATCGGCACGGCGCGCAAGCTGGGCTTCAACCCGATCTTCGTGGCCTCCAGCGCCGCCTACACCGATCTCATCCACAAACTCGGGGGCAAGGCCATGGACGGGCTCTATGCCACCATGACGGTGCAGAACCCCTACCTGGACGACGCTTCGCAGCCGATCCGCTTCTGGGCCAACAAGTACAAGACGGCTTTCAACGAAGACCCGGCCGTCTTTTCCGTCTATGGCTACCTGGTGATCGACGGCTTCATCCGCGCTGCGCAGAAGGCAGGCCCGAACCTCAGCACCGATGCCTTCATCAAGGCCATGGACACGATGGAGACGCCGCGCGACATCTTCGGCAGCGCGCCGCAGAAGTTCGGCCCGCAGAAACGCCTGGGCAGCAATCTCTCGCGACTGTCGCAGCTGCATGATGGCCGCTGGACCATCGTGTCGAACTACATCACCGAGTAACGCCACATGCGGCGCAGCCCCCCGGGCTGCGCAAATGAAAACGCCCGGCCGGAACCCTCGGCCGGGCGTTTTTCTTGGTGTTCACAGGTCGTGCCAGATCACCTTCTTGCCCGATTCCTCCCAGGATTCATAACGGGCCGCATAGACCTCCTCGATGCGGTTGCGCTTGACCTTGAAGGTGGGGGTGATGAGGTCGTTGTCCACGGTCCAGGGCGTGCTCACCACGACGATGCACTGCAATTGCTCGTGCGGATCGAGCGTGGCGTTGAGCCCCCGCAGGTGCTGGCCCAGGGATGCCTCCAGCCGGGCGCGCCCCTCGGCCGTGGCGGCCTGCGCCGCCGCGTCGGCGTTGATCATCACGATGCCCAGGGGCTGGCCCAGGTTGGCCCCCGTGACCACGCAGGCCTCCACGGCCTCGTGCGTGCCCAGCATGTCCTCGATGGGCGCCGGAGCGACATACTTGCCCTTGCCGGTCTTGAACAGGTCCTTCACCCGGCCCGTGATGTGCAGATGCCCCTGCGTGTCGATATGCCCCTTGTCCCCTGTGCGCAGCCAGCCGTCGGCCGTGAACGCCTCCTGGCTCAGCACAGGTTCCTTGTAGTAGCCCAGCATGACGGCCGGGCTGCGCATCTGGATCTCGCCGGTCACCGGGTCGATGCGGTGCTCCACGCCTTCATAGGTAGGGCCCACGCTGCCCTGCTGGTTCTTGCCAGGCTCGGTGATGTGCGAGACGGCGAGGTTCTCCGTCATGCCGTAGCCTTCGTTGATGTGCAGGCCCAGCTTGCTGTACCACTGCATCAACGCCACGGGCATGGGCGCAGCCCCTCCCGCAGCGATACGGCACTGGTCCAGCCCCAGCGCCTTCTGCACCTTGCGCCGCACCAGGCCGCCCACGAAGGGGATCGACAGCAAAAGGTTGAGTCTGGATTCAGGCATCTTGTGGTGGATGCCCTGCTGGAATTTCACCCAGAGGCGCGGCACGGAGAAGAAGACCGTGGGACGGGCACGCTGCAGATCCAGCGTGAAGGTATCCAGCGTTTCGGCGAAGAACAGATGCATGCCCGTGCGCAGCCAGCCATGCTCGACCAGCACCCGCTCGACCACATGGGCCAGCGGCAGATAGGAGAGGATGCGGTCGTTCTCCCCCATGGGAATGCGTTGAATCCCGGCACCCAACGCCCAGGCGAAGTTGCCGAAGGTGTGCATCACCCCCTTGGGTTTACCCGTGGTGCCCGAGGTGTAGATCAGCGTTGCAAGCTCATCCGCCGCGCGCGTGGGCTGCCCCTGCAGCGGCTGGCTGCGCGCGCAGATCGCATCCCAGCCCTCGTAGCTGCGCACGGCATCGCTCGGCGACAAGGGGTAGCTGATGCAGTGCATGCCCTCAGGTACCCCGGGCTTCATGCCTTCCCAGCCATCGAGCTTGCCAATGAAACAGGCCTTGGCCTCGCTGTGGACGAGGATCTGGTGCACGGTATCGTGCGCCAGCGTCGGATACAAGGGAACGGAGACATACCCGGCCATCCAGATGGCCAGGTCGCTCATGAGCCACCAGGCGCAGTTCTTCGACAGGATGGCCACCTTGGTGCCAGGCTCCCAGCCCTGGGCCTGCAAGTGCGCCGCCATGCGCCGCACTTGGTCGGCCACCTGGCGCCAGGTGAAATCCTGCACCACGCCCTGACCGATGGGCTGGGATAGCGTGACGCGGTCCGGCGCCGTGGCCTCCCAGTGGTACAGACGCTGCAGGGCCAGGGTTTCAGGGGGAACGGAAAGGCTCATCAGGATACCTCCAGTCGGTAGGGCATGCGGACCAGCAGTGCGCATGGGAGCCAGTATCGGCTTTGTTCCAACGCAAGCATCCTGCCCTGCATGCCGTTTTCAGCCAACAGGCATTTACCCTGATAGCTATTAATTCGATAGCAAATGCAGGGACTGTCTTTCTATTGGCGACCGGACGTCGCCACGAAAGACGACGGGAAGGCATTGGACGGGAACCGTCAACGCAAGTGCCCGGAAGACGTGGCAAGCGGCCCCTCAGGGCGGAGCATCCTGGGCCAGCGGGTTCGACCCGTCAGCACCCTTGCCTGCATGGGCCGTGTAGATGTTCATCAAGGCCGCCATGACTTCCCGCGGAAATCCCTGTCGCCCCCCATCCCGGGTGTCATACAGCAGCGTGTCGATGTAATCGGTCACCTCCGGCGCCCCCCACATCTGCCGCAATACCTTGCCGATATGAGGGAAACTGTCGGTCACCACCTTCAGGTCGGGATTGTTTTCCATGCCCCACTATATTTCCGCGCCGGCATTCCGTCCATGCCCCCGATGCACGGGACAAAACAGCGCAAAAGGCACCCGGAAAGGCCAGGGGAAGTCCCCATCTTTCGGGAGAGGCAAAAAACAAAACGCGCCAAGCTTGGTAGCACTGGCGCGTTTCTTTATTTGGGGTGGCTGATGGGACTCGAACCCACGACGACAGGAATCACAATCCTGGACTCTACCAACTGAGCTACAGCCACCGTAGACTCAAATTATAACCTGTAAAAGCACCACCACTTCGAACAGCATCATTTTTCCGCGATGGAAGCTGTCGGACGTGGGACCTTGAACTGCACCTTGAACCGCGTCTTGAGCGTTTCGTAGTAGGCCATGCCTTCGGCATTGGACCACCACTGGGCATATTGCTGATGACGCTGCGCAGCCATGCCTGCTTCCGGGGCTTCGCCGGGGGCGATGCTGTTGACCTTGGCGACCACATAGCCCTGGGGCCCCAGATCCACGCCGGTCCATGCCGGCAAGGCATCGGCACCAACGCTCATGATGGCATCCACCACGGGGCGCGGCAGGTTCTGCGGCTTGTCACGCGCCACCATCACGGGTGCAGAGAGACCCGTGGCACCGCCCGCATTCTGCGACCAGGCTGCGCGCTTGGCCTCGCCTTCCTTGCGCGCCAGCTCGGCGGATTTTTCCGCCACGTAACGCTGGCGCACCTGGGCCTGCACCTCATCGAACGCACGGGTGCGGGCCGGCGTGTATTCGACCACCCGGCCCGCCACCATCTGGCTGGGACCGAACTCGACGGCCTCGGTATTGCGCTTGTTCTCCAGCGCGTCGGCCGAGAACAACGCCTCCAGGAACTTGGCGTTGGTCAGCGGGCCGGGCAGGCCCGGCATGGGGGTGCGCGCCACGCCCTTGGCGGTCTGGATCTTGAGCTTGAGCTTGTCGGCGACCGGCTGCAGGCTATCGGATTGTTCGTAGACGCTGTTGGAGAACGTCTCGGCCACTTCGGCGAACTTGCGTTGCGCCTGCTGCTGCTTGAGTTCAGCCTCCATGGAGGGACGCAGTTCCTCGAAGCTCGGCTTGCGCGGCGACTTGATGTCGGTCAGCAGAATGACGTGGTAGCCAAAATCGGTTTCCACCACATCGCTGATCTCGCCTTTCTTGAGCGCGTAGGCAGCCTCCTCGAAGGGCTTGACCATGGCGCCACGGGCGAAGAAGTTGAGGTCGCCGCCCTGCGCCGCCGAGCCTGGGTCCTGGGAGTTTTTCTTGGCCACCTCGGCGAAACTGGCTGGCGCCTTGCGCACTTGTGCCAGCAACTCCTCGGCCCGTGCCTTGGCCTTATCGCGGTCAGCCGGTGCGGCATCCTTGGAGGCCGTGATCAAGATGTGGCTGGCGCGGCGCTCCTCCTTGCCGGCGAGACGATCGACGTTTTCCTTGTAGTAGGTGCGCAGGTCATCCTCGTTGAGCGTGATGCTGGCGCGCAGGCTCTCCAGATCGAGAACCACGTATTCCACCGCGGCCTGTTCGGCCTGCTGGAACAATGCGGGATTGGCCTTGTAGTAAGCCTGCAGGTCCTCATCCGTGGGTTGGACCTTGGCGGCGAAATCAGCAGGCTTGAACACCACCGTCTGGACCTCACGGCGCTGGAACAGGGCATCGAGGGTGGCGCCAGCCTGCGCCGTGGAGGCAAAGCTCGACCCCATCACGCCCGCCAGCACCTGGCCGACCGCCAGATCACGGCGCATGGCGGCCTCGAAGCCCTCCGGGGTCATGCCCTGGGGCGCCACCAGAGCGCGGTAGGCCTCGGTATCGATACTGCCGTCAGGCTTCTTGAGCGCTGCGATCTGCGGAATCTCCTGCAGGCTGCGTGCAAGCCGGCTGTCACTGGTCACCATGTGCATCTTCTGGGCGGCGACCTGCAGGACGCGGTCACGCACCATGCGTTCCAGCGTGGCGTAGCGCGCCTCGGGCGTATCCAGCAGCTTGGCATCCATGTTGGGCTGCTCCGCGCGTCGGCGGTCCGACTCCATCTTGTGCGCGTTGTCCCAGTCGGCCTGCGTGATGTCATGCCCATCCACGCGGGCGACCACGGGGCTGCTGCTGGAGAAGTAGTTCCTGTCGATACCGACAAGCACGAACGAAGGAATGATCAGCAAGAACAGCAAGAACATCGCGATCTTGGTGTGCTTGCGGATGGATTCAAACATGGTCAATCTTTCAGTGACATAAAACAAAAGGCGAACTTTCGTTCGCCTTTGCATCAGTGTGGTGGGTGCTGACGGGGTCGAACCGCCGACCTACGCCTTGTAAGGGCGCCGCTCTACCAACTGAGCTAAGCACCCCACCTCGATCAGATGTCAGTTCAGGGCATCCTTCAATGCCTTGCCCGGACGGAACTTTGGAACTTTAGCAGCCTTGATTTTAATCGCAGCGCCCGTGCGGGGATTGCGGCCGGTGCGGGCGGCACGCTTGCCCACGGCAAAGGTGCCAAAACCGACGAGCGACACCGTACCGCCCTTTTTCAGCGTCTTCTTGACCGCCTCGATCGTGGATTCCAGTGCGCGCGCAGCTGCAGCCTTGGAGATGTCGGCGTTGTTCGCGATGTGCTCAATCAGTTCGGTTTTGTTCACAAGAAGCCTCTCGGGAAAAATGGGTGGATTGTCTCTTGGTCGCCTGGTCTCATCACACGTCCACGGTCTGCGACTGTGCCATTGGGGACGAATGATTGACTGGTATCCACAGCAAGCGCTGCCGTGTCAGATTAAAACCATCGACTCTCCGGGTGTCAATACAACACGCCGGATTGCAACGGCGCAACGGGCGATTCTAGTCGCATTTGTGTCGCCAATCAGGCGGAGCGTGGGTTTTTTGGCGCCACGACAGGGCTCGGCATCTTCCCTGATTGACACGCATCCGGGACGCCTTGCGCCTGCCCCCGCGCGCCTGCCAGAGGCAGTCGTCATTTGACGCGTGCACGGATCTCCGGCAAGGCTTTCTGCAGGTAGTAGACCATGGACCACACCGTGAGCACGGCGGCGATCCAGATCAGCCAGGTGCCCCACACCCCCGTGTCGATCACTCCCAGAACGCGCCCGTCGTAGAGCAGAAAGGGGATGGCCACCATCTGCACCGTGGTCTTGAGCTTGCCCAGCATGTGCACGGCCACGCTCTTGCTCGCGCCGATCTGCGCCATCCATTCGCGCAGGGCCGAGATGGCGATCTCGCGGCCGATGATGATGAGCGCCACGAACACGTCGGCGCGCTGCAGGTGCACCAGCACCAGCAGCGAGGCGCAGACGAGAAACTTGTCGGCCACCGGGTCGAGGAAGGCGCCGAACGACGAGGTCTGGTTGAGCTTGCGCGCCAGGTAACCGTCGAGCCAGTCGGTGGCCGCGAAGACGATGAACATCAACGCCGCAACGAGATTGCGCGTGGCCGGATCGAGGGGCGCGTAGAACACCCCCACGATCAAGGGTATCGCGACGATGCGCGTCCAGGTCATGATGGTGGGGATGGTCCAGAACATGGCTGCGATTGTGTCATGCCCAACCCGGCTGGCGACAAGGAATGCCCCTGGCCGTCAACGCAATGCGCGGTAGATCTCTTCGGCCAGCTCGCGGGAGATGCCCTCGACGCCGGCCAGATCCTCGACGCTGGCGTCCTGCACGCCGCGCACGCCGCCAAAGCGCTGCAGCAGGCGCGCGCGCTTCTTCGGCCCGATGCCGGGGATGTCCTCCAGCCGGCTGCCGCCCACGCGCACCTTGGCGCGCGCCGCGCGCATGCCGGTGATGGCGAAGCGGTGCGCCTCGTCGCGGATCTGCGCCACCAGCATGAGCGCGGCCGAATCCCGGCCCAGGTAGACCTTCTCGCGTCCGTCGGCGAACACCAGCTCCTCCAGGCCCACCTTGCGGCCCTCGCCCTTCTCCACCCCGACGATGCGCGCGACATCGAGCCCCAGCGCCATGAACACCTCGCGCGCCATCGCCACCTGGCCCTTGCCGCCATCGACCAGCACCAGGTCGGGCAGGCGCGCCTGGCCGGCCGCGGGCTCGGCGCCGCCGGCCTCGCGCTGTGCCTCGGCCACCTTGCTGTAGCGGCGCTGCAGCACCTGGCGCATGGCGGCGTAGTCGTCGCCGCCGGTGATGCCCTCGATCTTGTAGCGCCGGTACTCGCTGCCCTGCATCTTGTGGTGGTGGAACACCACGCACGAGGCCTGCGTAGCCTCGCCCGCCGTGTGCGAAATGTCGAAGCACTCGATCGTCAGCATGTCGAGGTCTTCCTGCGGCAAGTCCAGCGCCTCGGCCAGCGCGCGCGTGCGCGCCTGCTGCGAGCCCTCCTCGGCCAGCAGGCGGGCGAGCTGCAGCTCGGCATTCTGGCGTGCCATGTCGAGCCAGGCGCGGCGCTGGCCGCGCGGCTGGTGCACCACGGCCACGCGCTGGCCCACCTGTTCCGACAACGCCTGCGTCAGCTCTGGCGCCACGGGCTCGCTGGCGATGAGCATCGATGGCACGGGCACGTCGATGTAGTGCTGCGCGATGAAGGCTTCGAGCACCTGCTGCTCGACCGAGGGCGGCGCATCGGCCGCGTTCTCGGTGGCGTACACGGCAGCGGCATCGTCCACATGCACCGGAAAGTAGGCCCGGTCGCCCAGATGGCGGCCGCCACGCACCATGGCCAGGTTCACGCAGGCCCGCCCGCCCTGCACGCGCACGGCAAGAATGTCCACATCCTTGTCCGATGTGGTCTCCACCGCCTGCTGGTGCAGCACGCGCGCCAGCGCCGTGATCTGGTTGCGCAGCTCGGCCGCCAACTCGAACTCCAGCCGCTCGGCGTGCGCCATCATGCGCGCCTCCAACTCCTGCAGCAGTGCCTGGGTCTCGCCGCGCAACATCGCCTCGGCGTGCGCCACGTCCTGCGCATAGGCCTCGGGTGCAATCAGGCCCACGCAGGGCCCGGTGCAGCGCTTGATCTGGTAGAGCAGGCAGGGCCGCGTGCGGTTGGCGAACACCGTGTCCTCGCAGGTGCGCAGGCGGAACACCTTCTGCAGCAACTGGATGGTTTCCTTCACGGCCCAGGCGCTCGGGTAGGGGCCGAAGTAGCGGTGCCGCTTGTCGATGCTGCCGCGGTAATAGGCCATGCGAGGAAAGCGCTGGAGCGGCGCCTCGCCCTGCCCGTCCTTCGCGGCCACCCCGGTGATCTTCAGGAAGGGATAGCTCTTGTCGTCGCGGAACAGGATGTTGTAGCGCGGGTTCTGCGACTTGATGAGATTGTTTTCCAGCAGCAGCGCCTCGGCCTCGGAGCGCACCACCGTGGTCTCCAGCCGCGCGATCTTGCCCACCATGTGGCCGGTGCGCGTCCCGGCATGCTGCTTGGTGAAGTAGCTGGAGACGCGCTTCTTGAGGTTGCGCGCCTTGCCCACATAGAGCAGCGCGCCCTCGGCGTCGAAATAGCGGTACACGCCGGGCAGGGGGGGCAGCGCGGCCACCTGCGCCAGCAGTTCTTCGGGGTGCTCGTCAACCATGGCGCTATTGTGCGCAGACAATGCAGGCCATGAGTTCGCAAGCCCCTTCCGCCTCTCTGCAATGGGACATCTTCTGCCGCGTGATCGACAACTTCGGCGACATCGGCGTGTGCTGGCGCCTGTCCACCGACCTGGCGGCGCGCGGCCAACGGGTGCGCTTGTGGGTGGACGACGCCTCGGCCCTGGCCTGGCTCGCGCCGCAGGGCTGCCCGGGCGTGCAGGTGCGCGCCTGGGGCGGCGTGCTCGCGCCGCACGATGCCCCCACGCAGGTGCTGGTCGAGGCCTTCGGCTGCGAGGTGGCTCCCGAATTCATCGCTGACAGCGCCCGTGTTTCGAAGGCCGCAGGGCAAGAATACCTGTGGATCAACCTCGAATACCTGTCCGCCGAGGGCTACGTGGAACGCTGCCACCGCCTGCCCTCGCCCGTGCGCCAAGGCGCGGCCTTGGGCGGCGTGAAATGGTTCTTCTACCCCGGCTTCACGCCCGCCACGGGCGGGCTGCTGCGCGAACCCGGGCTGCTGGAACGCCAGGCGCGCTTCGATGGCCTGGCCTGGCGCGCGGCACGGCGCCCCGGCCCGACGGCCGTGCCGGATGAACGCTGGATCTCGCTGTTCTGCTACGAGCCCGCCGCCCTGCCAGCGCTGCTGGCCCAGTGCGCCCGGCAGCCCACGCGGCTGCTCGCCACGCCCGGCCGCGCCACGGCCGCCACGCGGGCCGCCCTGCAAGACATGGATAAAAATGGCCTGCAGGGCACGCCAGGCAAGCGCGGGCAGCTATCGATTTCATACCT
The DNA here is from genome assembly GCF_003604195.1 of Simplicispira lacusdiani. Classification (GTDB taxonomy): domain Bacteria; phylum Pseudomonadota; class Gammaproteobacteria; order Burkholderiales; family Burkholderiaceae_C; genus Simplicispira; species Simplicispira lacusdiani. The sequence continues at coordinate 125,884 of NZ_QXGR01000009.1, read as the reverse complement.
CGACCCCTGCCCCCAACCAGCGTTCGACGAGATGCTCTGGGGCTGCGACCTGAACCTGGTGCGCGGCGAGGACTCGCTGGTGCGCGCGCTGTGGGCGGGCCGGCCGCTGGTCTGGCAGATCTACCCGCAGCACGACAACGCGCACCACGACAAGCTCCATGCCTTCCTGGACTGGCTGCATGCCCCCGCTTCTCTGCGCCGCTTCCACGCCGCCTGGAACGGACTGGAGGGCGCGCCGCCGCTGCACATCCCCGACGACGACGCCCTCGCCGAATGGACCGGCTGCGTGCAGGCCGCGCGCACCCGGCTGCTGGCGCAGGACGACCTCGTGACACAAATTCTGGGGTTTGTGCGCGAAAAACGGTAAAATCCAAGGCTTTGCGCAAATTGGCCGGGCGCCACCAGGCTCTGCCGCCACAGCGCATTCCCGCCGCGGAACATGCTCCGGCACGGCAGCCCATCGGGCTACAGGCCAGCGCATTGAGCGGCCCCAACCCAAGCAAATTGCTATGAAAATCGCTCAAGAAATCCGCGCCGGCAACGTCATCATGCACGGCAAGGACCCGATGGTCGTCCTGAAGACCGAATACGCACGCGGCGGCCGCAACGCCGCCACCGTGCGCATGAAGCTCAAGAGCCTGATCGCCAACTTCGGTACCGAAGTGGTGTTCAAGGCCGACGACAAGATGGACCAGATCATTCTGGACAAGAAGGAGTGCACCTACTCCTACTTCGCCGACCCCCTGTACGTGTGGATGGACGCCGACTACAACCAGTACGAAGTCGAAGCCGAAAACATGGGCGACTCGCTGAACTACCTGGAAGACGGCATGGCCGCCGAAGTGGTGTTCTACGACGGCAAGGCCATCTCGGTCGAACTGCCCACCAGCGTCGAGCGCGAGATCACCTGGACCGAACCCGCCGTCAAGGGCGACACGTCCGGCAAGGTGCTCAAGCCCGCCAAGATCGCCACCGGCTTCGAAGTGCCCGTGCCCCTGTTCGTGGACCAGGGCGACAAGATCGAAATCGACACCCGCACCGGCGAATACCGCAAGCGCGTGTGAGCGCCCCGCGCCCAGCAAAAAGGCTTCCCTCGGGAAGCCTTTTTTGTTTTTGAGCCTTTTGTGGCTATGGCGCCCGTCCAGCGGGCGCCATAAGCTATCAATTCAATAGCGTCAAATGGGCTGCGCCACCAGATCGTGGCCCTGCACGGCAACGATGCGCGCCTTGGTGAATTCGCCCACCTTGAGCTGCTTGCTGATCTTCTCGGGCGGCAGCAGGTGCACGTTGCCGTCGATCTCGGGCGCATCGGCATAGCTGCGGCCCACGCCGCCCTTGCGGCCCATGGCAGGCGCGTGGTCCACCAGCACCTGCATGGTCGCGCCCACGCGGCGCTGCAGCTTGGCCACCGACACTTCCTCGGCCACGGCCATGAAGCGCGCGCGGCGCGCCTCGCGCTCCTCCAGCGGCAGCATGCCGGGCAGGTTGTTGGCCTCGGCGCCGGTGACGTCGCTGTAAGCAAAGCAGCCGGCGCGGTCGATCTGCGCCTCGCGCATGAAGTCGAGCAGGTGCTGGAATTCCTCTTCCGTTTCGCCGGGGAAGCCGGCGATGAAGGTGCTGCGGATCACGATGTCGGGGCAGGCCTCGCGCCAGCGCTGGATGCGCTCCAGATTCTTCTCGCCGCTGGCCGGGCGCTTCATGCGCTTGAGCACATCGGGGTGGCTGTGCTGGAAGGGCACGTCCAGGTAAGGCAACACCAGGCCCTCGGCCATCAGCGGAATGATCTCGTCCACGCTCGGGTAGGGGTACACGTAGTGCAGGCGCACCCAGGCACCGTAGGGCGCGGCCATGGCACCCAGGGACTGCACCAGCTCCAGCAGGCGCGTCTTGACGGGCTTGCCGTCCCAGAAGCCGGTGCGGTACTTCACATCCACGCCGTAGGCCGAGGTGTCCTGGCTGATGACCAGCAGCTCTTTCACGCCACCCTCGAACAAGGCCTTGGCCTCTTTCAGCACATCGCCGATGGGGCGCGACACGAGGTCGCCGCGCATCGAGGGGATGATGCAGAAGGTGCAGCGGTGGTTGCAGCCCTCGCTGATCTTGAGGTAGGCGTAGTGGCGCGGCGTGAGCTTGATGCCCGCCTCGCCGAAGGCGCCAGGCACCAGGTCGATGAAAGGGTCGTGCGGCTTGGGCAGATTGCGGTGCACGGCGTCCATCACGTCCTGCGTGGCCTGCGGGCCGGTCACGGCCAGCACGCTGGGGTGCATCTGCTGCACGAAATTGCCACCGCCGTCGCCCGAGCGCGCGCCCAGGCAGCCGGTGACGATGACCTTGCCGTTCTCGGCCAGGGCGTCGCCAATGGTGTCCAGGCTTTCCTTGACGGCGTCGTCGATGAAGCCGCAGGTGTTGACGATGACCAGGTCCGCGCCCTCGAAGGTCTTGGCGGTCTGGTAGCCCTCGGCGCTGAGCTGCGTGAGGATGAGTTCGGAATCGGTCAGGTTCTTCGGGCAGCCAAGGCTGACGAACCCGACCTTGGGAATCTTCGCGGGGGATGGAGCTTCTGTCATCCCCGTATTGTCCCAGCATTGGGCCAGCACGGCGCGCCGCCGCCCAAAGGCCGCCCGCAGGCAGGGCCAGGCAGGTGCCCTGCCCGGGTCAGCGCTTGAGGCCGAAGGCGCCGAGCATCTGCTCGGTCTGCTTCTGCATCTGCTCCTGCATCTGCGTGAACATGGTGCGCGACTGCTCGGTGTAATTGCCCATCAGGCCCTGCACCATGGGCGACTGCGCGCCCATAAACTTGGCCCAGGCCTCGGGCGTCATGCCCTGCGACTGCTCGGCCAGGCGCGCCTGCATGTCGGTGAACATCTGCACGTTCTTTTCCAGGTAGCTGCCCATGAAGCCCTGCATGGCATGGCCATAGAAGCGGATGATGTTGGCCAGCACGGCCTCGGAGAACATGGGTGCGCCGCCGGCCTCCTCCTCCAGGATGATCTGCAGCAGGATGCTGCGCGTGATGTCCTCGCCCGTTTTGGCATCGCGCACGACGATGCTCTCGCTCGCCATCACCAACTGCTTGACCTCGGCCAGCGTGATGTAGGTGGACGTGTTGGTGTCATAGAGACGCCGGTTGGGGTACTTCTTGATGACCCGCGGAACCTGCTTGGCACCTGGCACGGCATTTTTTTCTTGCACTGCGGACTCCTCGGGCCCTCACGCCCATGTATTGCACTGCAACAGATTCTAGGAGCACATATCGTTTGCCTAGCGCAGGAATACCCTGACAGCGTGCGCGCCGCCCATGGCCCCGGTCGTGCGGGCCGCGCGGTGTAAACAATTTGCAACAAACCGGCGGTTCAGCAGTAGCATCAGGGAATCCCCCTCTCCCCAGATCCCCTTGGCCCTGTCAAAAACAAACAGGGGCACATGTGCAAACACCCCACCTGGGAGTCCTGTCATGTCACTGTTTTCCAATCTCTCGCTCAAGCTCCGGCTCACCATCACCACGGCAGCGCTGGTCGTACTCGGCGTCGCAGCCGTTTCAACATTCAACTTCTTCACCGTCCGCTCCTCGGCCATGGCCACCTTGACCGAGAGCACCGCCGGCCTGGCCAAGGCCCGGGCCGACGGCATCGCCGAATGGGTCAAGACCCGATCGGCGGTGGTGCAGTCGCTGGAGCCGGCCACACGCCTGAGCGAGCCGCTGCCCGCCCTGACCCAAGGCGTCAAGAGCGGCGGCTTCGACACCACCTATATCGGCTACGCCAACAAGACCGCTCTCTTCTCGACCCCGCAGAACCTGCCGGCCGACTGGGACCCGACCGCGCGGCCCTGGTACAAGCAGGCCGAGGCCACGCAGGGCGTGGCGCTGACCGAGCCCTATGTGGACGCCGGCAGCAAGAAGCTGGTGATGACCTTCGCGCTGGCCGTCAAGGACGGCGGCCAGACCACGGCCGTGGCCGCCGCCGACGTGTTCATGGATGCGGTGGCCAACAGCGTGACGGCCATCAACCCGACCCCGTCGAGCGACGCCTTCGTGGTCTCGCGCGCCGGCAAGGTGCTGGTGCACAAGAACCTCGACCTCGTGCTCAAGGAAGCGGTGGCGCTCTCGCCGGAGCTCACGCCCACGGCCATCGGCGCCATGGTCGATGCCCCGACGCTGGCCCGGGTATCGGTCAACGGCGTGCCCCGCCTTCTGCTGGGCCGGCCCATCGCGGGGACCGACTGGGTGCTCGTGGTCTCGCTGCACCGCGGCGAGGCCCTGGCCGGCGTCACGCAACTGCTGCTCAACTCCATCATCGGCGGGCTCGTGGTGGCCGGCCTCAGCGTGCTCGTGGCGGCGGCCGTCGTGGCGCGCTCGATGGCTGGCCTGGGCCGGCTGGAACGCGCCATGCAGGACGTGGCCTCGGGCGATGGCGACCTGACGCACCAGTTGCGCATCGATGGCAAGGACGAGCTGGCACGCATCGCCGACGCCTTCAACCATTTCGTCGAGAAGATCCGGCTGACCCTGGTCGACATCCGCAACACCAGCGCCTCGGTGCACCTGGCCTCGGAGGAGATCGCCACGGGCAACCACGATCTCTCGGCGCGCACCGAGCAGACCGCCTCCAGCCTGCAGGAAACCGCCTCGTCCATGGAGCAGATGACCAGCGCCGTCGGCCAGGCCGCGCAGACCGCCAGCGAGGCCAACCAGATCGCCGCCACGGCGGCCAAGTCCGCCCAACGCGGTGGCGACGTGGTGGCCAAGGTGGTGCAGAGCATGGAAGAGATCACGCACAGCTCGCGCAAGATCAACGACATCATCTCGGTGATCGATGGCATCGCCTTCCAGACCAACATCCTGGCGCTCAACGCCGCCGTGGAGGCCGCGCGCGCCGGCGACCAGGGCCGGGGTTTCGCGGTGGTGGCGGGCGAGGTGCGCACGCTCGCGCAGCGCTCGGCCGAGGCGGCCAAGGAGATCAAGGCACTGATCGGGAACTCGGTGTCGGCCGTGGAGGCCGGCTCGGGCCTGGTGAACGATGCCGGGCAATCGATGCAGGAGATCGTGGCCAACGTGGGCCGCGTGGCGCAGCTGATGCAGGAAATCTCCACCGCCGCCACCGAACAGCGCGCCGGCATCGCCCAGGTGGGCGCGGCCATCAACAACCTGGACCAGATGACCCAGCAGAACGCCGCACTGGTCGAGGAAAGCGCGGCCGCCGCCTCCAGCCTCAAGGACCAGGCCGAGCACCTGGCCCAGACGGTGGCGCAGTTCAAGGTGGGGGCATAGCCGAGCGGCCCCGGGACATCGCCGGCCTGCCGTGGCCAAGGCGGCGGGCCATCGATCCGGCAAAAGAAAAAGGGCCTGCAGTGCTGCAGGCCCTTTTGGATTACCAATGGTTAGTTGGTAGGCGCGATTGGACTCGAACCAACGACCCCCACCATGTCAAGGTGGTGCTCTAACCAGCTGAGCTACGCGCCTGTGTGTATTCGAGAGATGAGATTGTAGCAGCAAAAAACGGCGGTTCTGGCTTCATTGCAAAAAAGTGCGCCAAGCCGGCTCAGCGCCGGCGCGCCCAGCGCACGCCGGGCACCGATGCCACGATGCCCAGCACCTTGCCCAGGCGCCCGGAATCGGCCACCTCCACGGTGAAGGTCATCCACGCCGTGCCCTTGACGGACTGCGTCTGCACGCCGATGACGTTCATCTTCTCCTTGGCGAACACTTCCGAGATGTCGCGCAGCAGGCCCTGGCGGTCGGCCGCCTCGATGGCCACGTCCACCGGATACACCGATGCCGTGGCCGCCGCCTTGGAGGCGCCCCACTCCACGTCGATCACGCGCTCGGCGTTGCGCGCCGACATCTCCCGGAAGTTGCTGCAGTCCGCGCGGTGGATGCTGACTCCCTTGCCGCGCGTGACGAAGCCCCGGATGTCGTCCGGGGGCGCCGGCTTGCAGCACTTGGCCAGCTGCGTCATCAGCGAATCGACGCCCACCACCAGCACGCCCCCCTTGGGGGTCTTCTTGTCGGGCACGCGCGCTTTTTTCAGCAGCAGGTAGTCGTCGGGCTGCAACTGGGGTTCGGGCGGGCGCAGCAGCACCTCGATGTTGCGCAGTGAGAACTCGTCCTTGCCCACCACCTCGAACAGCGCATCGGCCGACTTGAAGCCGAGCTGGCCGGCCAGGTCGTCGAGCCGCATCGCGGTCTTGCCCTCGCGCTGCAGGAGCTTCTCGACCGCCTCGCGCCCGCGCGCCACGGTTTCGTGCAGCGCCAGCGCATTGAACCAGGCGCGCGCCTTGGCGCGGGCGCGGTGGCTGTTGAGGTAGCCCAGCTCGGCATTGAGCCAGTCGCGCGACGGGCCGCCTTCCTTGGCTGTGGTGATCTCCACCGTCTGGCCGTTCTGCAGCTGGGTGTTGAGCGGCACCATCACGCCGTCGACGCGCGCGCCCCGGCAGCGGTGGCCCACGTTGGTGTGCACGGCGTAGGCGAAGTCGACCGGCGTGGCGCCCTGGGGCAGCTCGACGATGGCCGCGTTGGGCGTGAGCACGTAGATACGATCCTCGAACAGCCCCGCATGCTGTGGCGTGCCCGCCAGGTCGCGCTCCCATGCCAGGAGCTGGCGCAGCACGGCGATCTTGGCGTCGTAGTCGCCGCTGGCCGATACGCCCGCATAGCCTTTGTGGCCCGCTTCCTTGTAGGCCCAGTGCGCGGCCACGCCGTGCTCGGCGTGGTCGTGCATGGCCTGCGTGCGGATCTGGATCTCGACGGGGCGCCCCGATTCATCGCGCACGATGGTGTGCAGCGACTGGTAGCCGTTGGGCTTGGGCTTGGCGATGTAGTCGTCGAACTCCTCCACCATGGGCGTGAACTGCGCGTGCACCCAGCTCAGCGCCGAGTAGCAGTCCTTCACCGTGGGGACGATGACGCGCAGCGCGCGGATGTCGAACACCTGGTCGAAGTTGAGCGACTTGCCGCGCATCTTCTTGACGATGCTGTAGATGTGCTTGGGCCGGCCCGTCACCGAGGCGCTGATGCTGTGCGCGCGCAACTGCGTTTCCACGCGCTCGCGCAGTTGCGCCATGTTGACCTCGCGCTCGCCACGTTTCTCGTCGAGCAGGCGCGCCACCTCCTTGTAGGTCTCGGGCTCCAGGAAACGGAAGGCCAGGTCTTCCATCTCCCATTTGATCTGCCAGATGCCCAGGCGGTTGGCCAGCGGTGCGAACACATGGAGTGCCTCGCGCGCGATGCCCGGCGAGACGGGGCGCTTGCTCGCCGCGTAGTAGCGCAGCGTCTGCAGGCGCGAGGCCAGGCGCAGCATGACCACGCGCAGGTCGCGCGAGAAGGCCAGCAGCATCTTGCGCACGTTCTCGGTCTGCACCGCGGGGTCGTCCACCAGTTGCCCGGAGGCCTGCGCCACGCGCGCCTGGTACTGCACGCGCATGAGCTGCGTGGTCTCCACGGCCAGCGTGGCGAAGTTCTCGCCGAAGGCCTTGGCGATCACCTCCTGCGGCTTGTTCAGGTGCTCGCAGGCGTGTACCAGATAGCAGGCCGCCTGCATGGCCTCGGAGCCGCCAATGGCCTTGAGGATGGCGGCCACCGCATCGGCGTGGGCCAGGGTGTTCTCGCCCGAATCAAGCTGCTCGCCCGCGATCAGGGGCTCGGCGAAATTACGCGCCCGCGCCAGGGCGTCCACCTGCTCGGGCAGGGTGGCCGAGGTGGCCGCGATGAGCTGCGGCACGGGTTCTGCGCCATGCGCGCCGGTGGGCGTGGCCTCCGGACGCGCGCTAGGGGTTTTCATGCCGGCCCCTTGCTGTCGTCGTCCAGAAGAAGAAAGCCCGCCACGGCGGCCACCTGGTCCGCCGCGACCAGGGTGGGCGCATGGCCCACGCCGTCGAACTCCACCAGCCGCGCCTTCGGCCCGCGCTCACCCATGGCCCGCGCCGTCTGCGGCGACAGCAGATCGGACTGCGCGCCGCGCAACAGCAGCGTGCGCGCCTGGATGTGGTCATAGAGCTGCCACAGCGCGGCCTCGCCCGCTGCGGCGGCCTCCTGCGTCAGCGCACGGAACGGCACGGCGATGGCCGGGTCGTAGTGGAGGCCAAAGCCGCCCTCGGGCAATGCACGCACCATGGGCCGCGTCAGCTCCAGCCACTGCTCGGGCGTGTGCGGTCCGAAGGTGGTGGAAAGGCTCCACAACACATCGGCCGCCTGCTGCAGCGAATCGAAGCGCACGCTCTGGCCCAGGTACTGGCCGATGCGCTGCAGCGCCTGCCATTCGATCACCGGCCCCACGTCGTTGAGCACCAGGCGGCGCACCGGCACAGGCAGCGGCAGCCCCGGCTGGCCGCACACGGCCATGCCGATCAGCCCACCCATGCTGGTGCCCACCCAGTCGATGGTCCGCAGCGGCGCCTGGCGGTGCAGGTGCGCCAGCAGGGTCAGCATGTCGGCGGCGTACTGGCCGAGCTGATAGGCCATGGGATCGGCCAGGCGGTCGCTTTCGCCGCGCCCCACGACATCAGGGCACACCACGCGCACCTTGCCGCACAGGGCCCGGGCCAGCGTGTCGAAGTCGCGCCCCTGGCGCGAGAGGCCATGCACGCACACCACCACATGCGGATGGTGCGGGTCGCCGGTCGCATTCCATTCCCACCAGGCCATGCGGTGCTCTTGCGCCGCAGTGTCCGCTTGCGGATGGGCTGCCGGGCCAGGGCAGGATACGTAGTTCAGCCTAGGTTCAATCATGGATGCGAATCCCAAAAGCGCTGCTCGATAATTCTTTCATTGCATCGTAATTCATTCGGAGATTGATCCATGCTCAAAGGCAAGACCGCCCTCGTCACCGGCTCCACCAGCGGCATTGGCCTGGGGATCGCCAAAAGCCTGGCGCGGCAGGGGGCGAACGTCGTGCTCAACGGTTTCGGCGATGCGGAAGGCCCGCGCGCCGAAGTGCTGGCCGCGGGTGCGCACGCCGGCGTCCGCGTGGCCTACCACGGCGCCGACATGGGCCGCGCCGCCGACATCGAGGACATGATGGCCTTCGCCGCCAAGGACTTCGGCGGCGTGGACATCCTGGTCAACAACGCCGGCATCCAGCATGTGGCCAACATCGAGGACTTCCCGGCCGAGCGCTGGGACGCCATCATCGCCATCAACCTCACCAGCGCCTTTCACACCACGCGCCTGGCGCTGCCCGCCATGAAGGCCGCCAACTGGGGCCGCATCATCAACGTGGCCTCGGTGCACGGCCTGGTGGCCTCGGCGCAGAAGTCGGCCTACGTGGCGGCCAAGCACGGCATCGTCGGCCTGACCAAGGTCACCGCGCTGGAGACCGCCACCACGGGTGTGACCTGCAACGCCATCTGCCCCGGCTGGGTGCTCACGCCCCTGGTGCAAAAGCAGGTGGACGCCAAGGCCGCCGCGCTGGGCATCTCAAACGAGGAAGCGAAAAAGCTGCTGCTGGGCGAGAAGGAGCCCTCCCAGCAATTCACCACACCCGAAGAGCTGGGCGAACTGGCCGTGTTCTTCTGCTCCAGCGCCGCCAACAACGTGCGCGGCGTGGCCTGGAACATGGACGGCGGCTGGGCCGCGCAGTGAACCTTTTGCTATTGATTCAATAGCTTATAGCGCTTGCCACACAAGCGCTACAGGCCTTTTTTATTCACGACTCAGTGCATCTGCACCGAACCCGACACGGTCACCTCCACCGTGCTCCTGCCGGGCTCCACGGCGATGGGCGCATCCTGCATGGCCGACTTGGCCATGGCGCGCATGGCCAGCGGACGCGGAACCGGCATGTGGCCCTGGCTGTTCACCGCCACCTCGCGCAAGGTGTAGCCTGAAAAACCGAAAGCCTGGGCCAGATCGGACGCCTGCCCCCGGAAGTTGCCGATGGCCTGCGCCTGAGCTTCGCGCTCGGCGCGCGAGCGTTCGCCCCGGCTCAGGCCAAAGCCCACCTGGGTGATCGCCAGGGTCGTGACGCGCGCCGCCGTGCCGGTGATGCGCGTGAAATCGCGCCCTTCAAGCACCAGTTCGGCGCTGCCCTGCCAGCCCGTGATCTGCCCGCTCTGCCCGTGGCGCGGGTACAGGCTGAACTGGCCGGTGCGCACATCCATCTTCCCCGGCTCCGCCTGGCGCCGCGCCTCCAGCACCGCGGCATCGAGGGCTTGGCGCAATTGCGCCTGCACGGCGGCGGCGTCCTTGCCATCGCGCGTGGTGCCGAGCGTGAGCACCAGCTGGTCCTGCTGCACCTCGACAGCCCCCACGGCCGACAACTGGACCACATTCTGCGGAGCCGCGGCCTGCGGTATTTGAGAGAAAACGGCTCCTGAGCCCATGAATAAAGCGCAAGCAGCTATTAATTTCATAGTGTTTTTCATGCATTCAACCTGTGTCACACGCCATGGCGGCGAACCACCATAACGGCATTGCGCGGACCGCCGTGTCAGCCAACTCCGCCAATCCGAAAATGTCTGTGCGCAGCCGGCAAAACTTGTAACCGTTGGTCAGATCGCCGTCCGCACCCCGGTTTTTCGCGCCCAAACTTGTAACAATGGCCGCTGTTACAAATTGGACCGAGGTAAGACATGGCCACGACAAGCACCCGTACCGACAAGATCCTGGTGGTGGACGACGACGCCCGCATCCGCGATCTGCTGCGCCGCTACCTGACCCAGGAAGGCCTGGAAGTCGTCCTGGCCGAGGACGGCAAGGCGCTCAACCGCATCCTGCTGCGCGACACGGTGGACCTCATCGTGCTCGACCTCATGATGCCGGGCGAGGACGGCCTCTCGATCTGCCGCCGCCTGCGCGCCGCCAACGACCGCACGCCCATCGTCATGCTCACGGCCAAGGGCGAGGACGTGGACCGCATCGTCGGCCTGGAGGTGGGCGCCGACGACTACCTCGGCAAGCCCTTCAACCCGCGCGAGCTGCTCGCCCGCATCCACGCCGTGCTGCGCCGCCGCCCGCCGCAAGAGGCCCCGGGCGCGCCCTCGGGCGACAACGAGGTCGTCACCTTCGGCCCCTTCACCTTCGACATGGGCACGCGCGCCCTGCAGAAAAACGGCGAGGAGCTGCCGCTGACCACGGGCGAATTCGCCATGCTCAAGGCCCTGGTGCGCCACCCGCGCCAGCCACTGTCGCGCGAGAAGCTGGCCCTGCTGGCGCGCGGCCGCGAGTTCGAGCCCTTCGACCGCAGCCTGGACGTGCAGGTCTCGCGCCTGCGCAAGCTCATCGAGGAAGATGCCGCCGCGCCACGCTACATCCAGACGGTATGGGGCGTGGGCTACGTGTTCGTGCCGGACGGCACGAGCTGAGCGCCCGCACGTTGACCGATCCATGAAGTCCTCCCGGTCTTCACGCCATCTCGACGGCGAGGCCACCAGCCCCGCCCCGCTCGAAACGCACGAGCGCCGGCGCGAGCCGCGCAAGCGGGTCGGGCTGAGCCTGTTCTGGCGCACCTTCTTCCTGCTCGGCGTGCTGCTGGTGGGAAGCATCCTGGCCTGGCTGCAGACCTTGCGCGCGCTCGAATTCGAGCCGCGCACGCTGCACACGGCCCAGCAAATCGCCTCGCTCGTCAACCTCAGCCGCGCGGCGCTGGTGCACGCCGACGCGATCGCGCGCGTCTCGCTCATCAAGACCATGGCCGACCAGGAGGGCGTGCGCATCCTGCCGCGCGAACCGGGCGACCGGTTCGAGGACCTCGACCCCTCCACCCTCGGCCAGCGCCTGACCGAGGAACTCACGCGCCGCCTGGGGCCGGACACCATCGTCGCGCAAAGCGTCAACGGCGAAAAAGGCCTGTGGGTGGGCTTCACCATCAATGGCGACCCCAACTGGCTGCTCATGGACCGCTCGCGTTTCAGCCCGGCGGGTGGCAAGACCTGGATGATCTGGCTGATCACTGCGGCGGCGCTGTCGCTCGCGGGTGCCGCCGTGATCGCTCGGCTCATCAACCAGCCGCTGCAGCAGCTGTCCTATGCCGCCAACCGCGTGCGCGACGGTGACTTCGCCGCCAGCCACCTCGACGAGGAGGCCGTGACCAGCGAGATCCGCGAGGTCAACATCGGCTTCAACCGCATGGCCCAGAAGCTCGCCAAGCTGGAGCAGGACCGCGCCGTCATGCTCGCCGGCATCTCGCACGACCTGCGCACGCCGCTGGCGCGCCTGCGCCTGGAAACCGAGATGAGCGTGGAGGACGATGTGGCGCGCGAACACATGGTGGCCGACATCGTGCAGCTCGACGCCACCATCGACAAGTTCCTCGACTACGCGCGGCCCGACCATGTCACGCTCACGCCGGTGAACCTGCATGCCGTGGTGTCGTCCTGCGTCTACGCGGTGCAGGACCACCGCGAGTTGCAGATCCACACCTCCATTCCCGAGGACCTGAACGTGCTGGCCGACGAGGTCGAACTGGCGCGCATCCTGTCCAACCTGCTGGAGAACGCGCGCCGCTACGGAAAGTCGCCCGAAACCGGCGTGACACGGGTGGACATCGCCGCCAAGGGCCGCGAGGACTGGGTGCTGATCAAGCTGCGCGACCATGGCCCCGGCGTCTCGCCCGAGCAACTGGCCAACCTGACCAAGCCTTTCTTCCGGGGCGACGCGGCGCGCACGGCCGCAGCCGGCGCCGGTTTGGGCCTGTCCATCGTGGACAAGACCATCCAGCGCATGGGCGGCATCTTCGCCCTGGCCAACTCCACCTCGGGCGGCCTGGTGGCCCATGTGCAACTGCAACGCGCCAGCGACCAGCCCGCCGGCACCGACCCGCAGCAGCGCCTGCAGCGCCCGCAGGTCAAGCGCAACCTGCCGCAAAAGAAGGGCTGACATCCCCCTGTGACGTGGCGGGGCGGCCCTTGCGCGGTGGCCGCTGGACTGGGCCGCGCCCGTTGCAAACGCCGTGGCGATACGCAGCCGGACGATTCGGTCGGAATCAGACCCTCAGGAGCAGGGCCACGGCCCGGGCCTCGATGGCCAGGCACTGGCCCACCGGGCCCATGCGCTCGGCCGTCTTGGCCTTCACGTTCACCTGGTCCTGCGCCAGCCCCAAGGCGCTGGCGATGCGCTCGCGCATGGCCGGAATGTGCGCTACCAGGCGTGGTGCCTGCGCCACCACGGTGCTGTCGATGTTGCCGATCTCATGGCCATGCGCGCGCACGCGGCGCGCCGCTTCCTGCAGCAGCGCCACAGAATCGGCGCCACGGAACTGCGCATCGGTGTCGGGAAAATGCGAGCCGATGTCGCCCAGCGCCGCCGCGCCCAGCAGCGCGTCGGTGATGGCGTGCAGCAGCACGTCGGCGTCGGAATGCCCCAGCAGGCCTGCGGAGTGCGGAATGTTCACCCCGCCGATGACAAGCCGGCGCCCCGGCACCAGCGCATGCACGTCCCAGCCTTCGCCAATCCTGAATTTCATGTTCGTGGTCCCTGCTGCGTCAGAAAATCTTGCCCGAAGCCGTGCCCGCCTGGCCACGCGCGCCGCCAAAGCGCTCCAGCGTGGCGCCATGCCCGCGCTGCGCCAGCACGGCCTGGGCCAGCGCGAAATCCTCGGGGTAGGTCACCTTGAAGTTCAGGGCGCTGCCAGGCACCAGGCGCGGGTGCAGGCCCATGGCCTCCATGGCACTGGCCTCGTCCGTGACGACCGGCCCCACATGCTCCAGCGCCTTGCGCAGCGGGCCGATGCGGAACATCTGCGGCGTCTGGGCCAGCCACTTGTCGGCACGGTCCACCGTGGAGGCCACGCGGATGCCCCCCGGCCCGGCCGAGGCCGTCTTGAGGGTGTCGGCCAGTTTGTGCGCCAGCAGCCCGCCCACGCCATCGTGCGCGCAGGCGTCGATGAGCGCGTCGATCTGCTCGGGCGTCACCAGGCAGCGCGCGGCATCGTGCACCAGCACCCAATCGAGTTCGCGCGCGCCGCGCTCCTGCAGGGCGCGCAGGCCGCCGAGCACGGTGTCGGCGCGCGTCGGGCCGCCGCAGTCCACCGTGAAAAAGGAGGGGTTGGCATAGGCGTCGAGAAAATGATCGCCGGGCGCCACCGCCACCAGCGTCCCACGCAAGCGCGCCACACCGGCGAAGGCCGCCAGCGTGTGCAGCACCATGGGCTGGCCCGCCACCGGCTGGTACTGCTTGGGCAGCCCGGCATGGGCGGCCGGCGCATCGGCCGCCACGGCGCGCGAACCCGTGCCCGCGCAGGGCAGCAACGCCCAGAAGTCCCCCGGCGCCGAGGGAGACACGCCGATGGACGTGGCCAATGGAGGGATCAGGGGTTCGGTCATGGGGGGATTCTAAGAACCTGCCAGCGATCCTGGTGACAGGCCAGCCAGAATGCCGGGCAGGTTTTAAAATCGCCCCCTCCCGCTGCGTCCGGCTGGCGCATCATTGGCTCGCCGCGCATGCCTGCGCGGCGCATTTCCCGCGCATGGATCTACCCAAACTCTCCCCCGGCAAACGTTTCACCCTGCCCCGTCCCGCTGGCAGCGCCGACGCGCTGCTGCTGGCGCGCCTGGGGCAGCAGCAGAAGGCCGCGCACCGCACCATCGCCATCATCACGGCCGACGCCACCGACGCGCAGCGCCTCATCGACGAGATGGCGTTCTTCGCGCCCGATCTGCGCTGCGCGCTGTTCCCCGACTGGGAAACCCTGCCCTACGACCAGTTCTCGCCGCACCAGGACCTCATCAGCGAGCGCCTGGCCACACTCTGGCGCATCAGCCAGAAGGACCGCGACACCGGCGCCGACGTGGTGCTGGTGCCCGCCACCACGGCGCTGTACCGCCTGGCTCCGCCCTCCTTCCTGGCGGGCTACACCTTCCATTTCAAGGTCAAGCAGAAGCTCGACGAAGCCAAGCTCAAGGCCCAGCTCACGCTCGCGGGCTACAGCCATGTGACGCAGGTGGTGAGCCCGGGGGAATACGCGGTGCGCGGCGGGCTGATCGACCTGTTCCCCATGGGTTCGCTGCAGCCCTACCGCGTGGACCTGTTCGACGACGAGATCGACTCCATCCGCACCTTCGACCCCGACAGCCAGCGCAGTCTCTACCCGGTGCCCGAGGTGCGCCTGCTGCCCGGGCGTGAATTCCCCATGGACGAGGCGGCGCGCGCGCGTTTCCGGGCCCGCTGGCGCGAACTGCTGGAAGGCGACCCCACCAAGAGCCGCATCTACAAGGACATGGGTGCGGGCGTGGCCACCGCCGGCATCGAGTACTACCTGCCGCTGTTCTTCGACGAGACCGCTACCGTGTTCGACTACCTGGGCGACGCCGCCACGGTGGTGCTGCACGGCGACCTGGAGCCTGCCTTCCAGGGCTTCTGGCAAGACACGCGCGAGCGCTTCCGCTTGCTGCAGGGCGACCCCGAACGCCCGGTGCTGCCGCCCGATGCGCTGTTCCTGAGCGCCGACCAGTTCTACACCCGCTGCAAGGAGCATGCGCAGCTGGCGCTGCGGCCCGGCGTGGAGGATGTGGCCGACAACGCGCATTTCCAGCCACACACCGACCTGTCGGTGGTGCGCGGCGCCGAGGACCCGCTGGCCCGCCTGCACGCGCACATCCAGAGCACGCAGCACCGCGTGCTGCTGCTGGCCGAGAGCGATGGCCGGCGCGAGAGCCTGCTCGACTTCCTGCGCGCCTCGCAGCTCAACCCGCCGACCTTCGATTCGCTGGCCGAGTTCCAGCAGGACGGTGGCGAGAAGGTGGGCATCGCCACGGCCGCGCTCGCCACCGGATTCCGGTGGATGGAAGAAGGCCTGGACTTCGTCACCGAGACGGAGCTGTTCGCCGCCGGCCCCACCACGCGCCGACGCAAGAAGCAGGAGCAGGTGAGCGACGTCGAGGCACTCATCAAGGACCTCTCGGAACTCAACGTGGGCGACCCCGTGGTGCACAGCCAGCACGGCATCGGCCGCTACCGCGGCCTGGTGAACATGGACGTGGGCAACAAGAACCCCGACGGTTCGCCCGCGCTGCAGGAATTCCTGCACCTGGAATACGCCGGCGAGGCCGTGCTCTACGTGCCCGTGAGCCAGCTGCAGCTCATCAGCCGCTACACCGGCGTCTCCGCCGACGAGGCGCCCCTGCACAAGCTGGGCAGTGGCCAGTGGGAAAAGGCCAAGCGCAAGGCCGCCGAACAGGTGCGCGACAGCGCGGCCGAGCTGCTCAACATCTACGCCCGGCGCGCGGCGCGCGAGGGCCATGCCTTCCGCTACAGCCCACAGGACTACGAGCAGTTCGCCAACGACTTCGGCTTTGAAGAAACCGCCGACCAGAACGCCGCCATCCACGCCGTCATCCAGGACATGATTTCGCCGCGCCCCATGGACCGCCTGGTCTGCGGCGACGTGGGCTTCGGCAAGACCGAAGTCGCCCTGCGCGCCGCCTTCGTGGCCGTCACGGGCGGCAAGCAGGTGGCCTTTCTCGCGCCCACCACGCTGCTGGCCGAGCAGCACTACCAGACGCTGGTGGACCGCTTCAGCAAATGGCCGGTGAAGATTGCCGAGGTCTCGCGCTTCCGCTCGGGCAAAGAAATCACGGCCGCCATCAAGGGGATTGCCGACGGCACGGTGGACATCGTGGTGGGCACGCACAAGCTGCTGTCCGAGTCCACCAAGTTCCACAACCTGGGCCTGCTCATCATCGACGAGGAACACCGCTTTGGCGTGCGCCACAAGGAACAGATGAAAGCCTTGCGCGCCGAGGTGGACGTGCTCACGCTCACCGCCACACCGATCCCACGCACGCTGGGTATGGCACTGGAGGGCCTGCGCGATTTGAGCGTGATCGCCACGGCACCGCAGCGCCGCCTGGCGATCAAGACCTTTGTGCGCAACGAGGGCACGGGCGTGATCCGCGAGGCGGTGCTGCGCGAATTGAAGCGCGGCGGGCAGTGCTACTTTCTGCACAACGAGGTCGAAACCATCGAGAACCGGCGCCAGAAGCTCGAGGAGATATTGCCCGAAGCGCGCATCGCCGTGGCCCACGGCCAGATGCCCGAGCGCGAGCTGGAGCGCGTGATGCGTGACTTCATCGCCCAGCGCTTCAACATCCTGCTGTGCTCGACCATCATCGAGACCGGCATCGACGTGCCCACGGCCAACACCATCATCATGAGCCGCGCCGACAAGTTCGGCCTGGCGCAGCTGCACCAGCTGCGCGGACGCGTGGGCCGCAGCCACCACCAGGCCTACGCCTACCTGATGGTGCCCGACATCGAAGGCCTGACCAAGCAGGCCCAGCAGCGGCTCGAAGCCATCCAGCAGATGGAAGAGCTGGGCAGCGGCTTTTACCTGGCCATGCACGACCTGGAGATCCGGGGCGCGGGCGAGGTGCTGGGCGAGAACCAGAGCGGCAACATGCTGGAGGTGGGCTTCCAGCTCTACAACGAGATGCTGGCCGAGGCCGTGCGCTGCCTCAAGGCCGGCAAGGAGCCCGACCTGCTCGCTCCGCTGTCCGTCACCACCGACATCAACCTGCACGCCCCTGCCCTGCTGCCCGACGACTACTGCGGCGACGTGCACCTGCGCCTGTCGTTCTACAAGAAGCTGGCCACGGCCCGCACCAACGACCAGATCGACAGCCTGCTCGAAGAAATCGTGGACCGTTTCGGAAAGCTTCCCGTCCAGGCACAGACGCTGATCGACGTGCACCGCCTGCGCACCCTGAGCCAGCCCTACGGCGTGGTGAAGGTGGACGCGGCCCCCGGCGTCATCCACATCACCTTCAAGCCGCAGCCACCAGTGGACCCCATGGCCATCATCGGGCTGATCCAGAAGAACAAGCACATCAAGCTGGCCGGCAACGAGAAACTGCGCATCGAGCGCGAACTGCCGGACCCCAAGGCCCGCGCCCAGATGGTGCGCGACGTGCTGCGCAGCCTGGGCCAGCCGCTGGCGTGAAACGGAACACCCCCTGTGTCGCTTCGCTCCTTCCCCCCCCTCTCTCGCTACGCGTTACTTCGCGGGAGGGGGACGACGCCAGTGCGGCGGGGCGGCCCTTGCGCGGCGTCTGCTGGCCTGGGCTGCGCCAGTGGCAGCCATTGCCGGCGATAGGCCACACCGTCTGCCGCCATGTTGATCGAGCTGTTCATCGCCGTGCTGGTGCTCGCCGCATCGCTGGCCACGCGCCCCTGGCGCCTGCTGGCGGGCATGCCAGGGCCGGATGGAACACAGCAGGCCAGCCCGCTGCTCACGCCGCTGCTCGCCACGCTGGTGCTGCAGCCCTGGCTGTGGGCCCTGCCCGCGCTGCACGCCATGCCGCTGCAGTTGCAATGGTCGGGCGCCTGCTTGGTGGTGCTGATGCTGGGCTGGCCGCTGGCCATGCCGGTGATGCTGGGCGTGGGTGCCATCACCGGACTGGTCTCGCCCATGGACTGGCAGCAAAGCCTGCATGCCGCCGTCTGGCAGGGCATGGTGCCCGGCACGCTGGCCCTGCTGCTCGGTTCGCTGCTGCGGCGCCTGACTGGCGAGCAGATGTTTGTCTACATCCTCGGCCGGGCTTTCCTGGGCACCGTGCTGTGCGTGTTCGCCACCGCCGTGCTGGAGCGCTGGCTGGGCAGCCCCCTTCCGGGCGTGGACCTGCAGCTTTCGCTGGTGGCGCACTGGCTCATGGCCTGGGGCGACGCCATCGTCACCGGCATGCTCTGCGCCATCTTCGTGGCCTTCCGGCCGCAGTGGCTAGCCACCTGGTCCGACCGGCTGTACCTGCGCCGCTGACAGCGGCTCGCTTTAAGATTCTCCCTTCACGCAGAGCTTTCCACACCATGACCCACGCCACCGAATTCGCACCCGGCATCATCGTCCAGCGCATCACCCCGCCCCTGAAGCTCTCGGACTTCAAGCTCATCGCCTTCGACATGGACTCCACGCTCATCAACATCGAGTGCGTGGACGAGATCGCCGACGCCGCCGGCCGCAAGGCCGAGGTGGCCGCCATCACCGAGGCGGCCATGCAGGGCGTGATCACCGACTACAAGGAAAGCCTGCGCCAGCGCGTGGCCCTGCTGCGCGGAGTGCCCGTGTCCCACATGGAGCAGGTGCTGCGCGAGCGCATGCAGTTCAACCCGGGGGCGCAAGCGCTCGTGGCGGCCTGCCGCAAGGCCGGCCTGGCCACCCTGCTGGTCTCGGGCGGCTTCACCTTCTTCGCCGAGCGCGTGCAGGCCGGGCTGGGCATCCAGTTCTCCCGCTCGAACCTTCTGGAAATCGAGAACGGCCAGCTCACCGGCCGCATGGTGGACCAGGACTGGGGCGACATCTGCGACGGCGCGGAAAAGCGCCGCACGCTGCTGGAGCTGGCGGCGCTCATGGGCATCCACCCTTCGCAAGCCATCGCCGTGGGCGACGGCGCCAACGACCTGCCCATGATGGAAGCCGCGGGCCTGTCGGTGGCCTACCGCGCCAAGCCCTCGGTGCGCGCGCAGGCCCATGTGGCCATCAACAGCGGCGGCCTCGACCGCCTGCTGGAAGTGGTGCAGGCCTGACCCCGGGCCATGGGCATGCCCTTCGCGGCCCGCCTGTGGGGCCGGCTGCGCCAGAACTGGCGCTCGCACCTGGGCACGCTGCTGCTCGTGCTGGCCGTGTTCACGGGCGCGCACCTCTGGCAAACGCGCCACCTGCCAGCCGGTGCGGCACCTGACCTGTCCCTGCGGCTGAGCAGCGGCGAAACGCTGCGGCTGTCGGATTGGCGCGCCCGGTTCCCGGACCGGCCCGTGGCAATCCATGTCTGGGCCGAGTGGTGCCCCATCTGCCGCGCCGAAGAGCACAGCATCACGCGCCTGCAGGCCGATTGGCCCGTGCTCACGATCGCCATGCAGTCGGGCGGCCCCGAACAGGTGCGGCGCGTGCTGGACCAGCGCGGCCTGCCGTGGGCCACCGTGGTCGATGAAAGGGGCGATGCCGCGCGCCGCCTGGGCGTGCATTCCGTGCCGGCCCTGCTCGTGCTGGATGCACGGGGCCATGTGCGCGCCGCCTCGGTGGGCTATACCAGCGAGGCCGGCATGCGCCTGCGGCTGCTGTGGGCCATGCTGCGCGGCGACGACGCCGCGCCACGGCCGGGCTGATACCGCCGCGCGGCGTTCAATCAGGTGCGCGGGGCAGGCCCGGCACCAGCGGAATGTAGCCGTAGCCTGTGGGCGTGTTCGCCGGCGCCGTGGCCGCCGGGAGCATGAGGTCGGCCAGCGTCAGGTTGTCGAGCACCGAGAAGAAGCTCTTCATGGCCTGCCCCAGCACGCTCTGCAACCGGCAGTGGCTGCTCAGGCGGCACTGGTTGTTCTCGGGGTCGAAGCATTCGACCACCGTGAAGTCGGTTTCCGTGGCGCGCACCACCTTGCCGATGTTGATTTCCTGCGCCGGTTTCATCAGACGCATGCCACCGCCCCGGCCCCGCGTGGTCTCCAGCAGGCCCATGGCGGACAGCTCCTGGACGATCTTGGTCAGATGGCTGCGTGAGATGCCATAACTGTCCGCCACCTCGCTGATGGTGACGGGTTGTTCACGGTCCTCGCAAGCGGCGCAGTACATCAGCACCCGCAAGGTGAAGTCAGTCCACTGGGTAAGCCTCATGGAGATTGCCGTAGATCAAGGAAAACAGGCATGCAAAGTGCATTTTATCATATAAAATGCATACACATTATGCACCTTTATAAGGGATAACCCCCATGAACGCCATCGCCACCCCCCAAGAAATCGCGGCATCTCCGGTCGATGCCAGCCAATCCATCGGCCAGATCGCTGTCGAACTGCCTGGCGCGACCGCCGTCTTCCGCCGCCTCAAGCTTGATTTCTGCTGTGGCGGCCATCTGAGCCTGGCCGTCGCCGTGGCCGAGAAGGGCCTGGACCTGCAGGCCGTGCAGGCCGAGCTGTCGCAGTTGCAGCGCAACGACACCGCGCCGGAAGCATCGGACCCGATCGCGCTGATCGACCACATCCTCACCCGCTACCACGCCGTGCACCGCGAGCAATTGCCCGAGCTGATCCGCATGGCCCACCGCGTGGAAACCGTGCACCGCGCCAATCCCGAGGTGCCCGCCGGCCTGGCCGAGCTGCTGGAGTTCATGCAGGCCGACCTGCTCTCGCACATGCAGAAGGAAGAAGGCATCCTGTTCCCCATGCTCAAGTCCGGCGGCAACCCCTTCGTCACCCAGCCCATCAGCGTGATGCGCTCGGAACACGTGAGCCACCTCGGCGTGATCGAGCGGCTCAACGCCCTGACGAACAACGCCACCCCGCCCGCAGGTGCCTGCAACACCTGGCGCGCGCTGTTCACCGGCATCGGCCAGCTCATCGAGGACCTGATGAACCACATCCACCTGGAAAACAACGTGCTGTTCCCGTACTACGAAGCCAAGGTGCGCCAGAGCGCCGGTGGCTGCGGCGGTTCGGGCGGCTGCCAGTGCAGCTGACCCACGGCAGCGCCGTGCACCCTCCGCCCAGCGGCGGTGGATGACCCCAGGGCCCGTCGCGGGCCCTTTTTTATTCCTTCGGGCGCAGCGGATCGAGCAGCGCCGACAGGCCGTTGTGGTCGATCTCGTGCATGAGCGCCAGCAGGCGCCCGATCTCCCCTTTGGGGAACCCCTCGCGCGCGAACCAGTTCAGATAATTGCCGGGCAGATCGGCCAGCAGGCACCCTGCGTGCTTGCCGAAGGGCATGCGCGTTTCCACCAGTTTCTGCAGCAGCTCGGGGTTCATCAGCCGCCCGCGCGCCGGGCCTTGTGGCCCCACTTCTGCAGAGCCTCCAGCACGCGCTCCACATGGTCGCCCTGCACCTCGATCACGCCGTCCTTCACCGTGCCGCCGCTGCCGCAGGCCGCCTTGAGCTGCTTGCCCAGTTGCGCCAGCGCCACCGCGTCGGCCGGCACCCCCTTGACCACGGTGACGGCCTTGCCGCCGCGTCCCTTGGTTTCGCGCGAGACACGCACGATGCCATCGCCCGCCGGCAGGGGCGCCGCCTTGCAAACGCACTGCGCCTGCGGCTGGCGGCAGCCGGGGCACATGCGGCCATGGTCGGTGGAGTAGACCAGGCCGCCCAGCCCCGCCAGATCGCGCAGCGACTTCATGGCGCGGGCCGCTGCGCCTGTTCGTGCGAGCGCAGCATGTGGAAGTTGAGCAGGCGCGTGGCCATCACCGTCTCCACGAAAAAGATCACCAGCGCCAGCAGGAACGACAGCACGCCGGCCAGGAAGGTGCCCATGGCCCAGGTGTGGCCTCGGAAATTGATGGTCTCGCCAAGGAACAGCAGGATGATGGTCACCCCGATGAGGAAGCCGCACAGCGTTAGCAGGCCGATGCAGCCGTTGGCCATGCGCCCCCGGGTGCGCAGGTAGCCCAGTTCCAGCACCGCGCGCGCCAGGAATTCGCCGTCCTGGGTGCGGTTCGCCCGGTCCTCCACCACCCGGGCACGGTCGATGATGCGCGCCAGGCGCCCGGCCACGGCACCGATCATGCCCGCCACGGCGGTGAGCAGGAACACCGGCGCCACGGCCAGCTGGATGCTGTGGGTGATGCTGGAGGAATCAACGACAAGGCTCATGGTCAAGCGGGACAGAGGCAGGGCCGGGGCCGCGATTATCGGGCACGGCGCGGGCTGCCGGGCCGGCGCCTGGCGCACAATGCCCACCATGCCCTTTTCCTCCCTCGGCCTTTCTCCGTCCCTCGCCAACGCAGCCCATGCGCTGGGCTTCGCGGCCCCCACCCCCATCCAGACGCAGGCCATTCCCGCCATCCTGCGTGGCTCCGACGTCTGGGCCTCGGCCCGCACCGGCTCCGGCAAGACCGCCGCCTTCGCCCTGCCGGCGCTGCAGCAGCACCAGGACCTGTGCCTGCAACGCCGCCCCGGCGGCCCGCGCCCCGTGCACACGCTGGTGGTCGTACCCACGCGCGAACTGGCGGCCCAGGTGGGCGAGGTGCTGCGCAGCCTGGGCCAGCCCCTTGCGCAGCCACCCAAGGTGGCCGTGGTGTTTGGCGGCGTGTCGATCAACCCGCAGATGATGGCGCTGCGCGGCGGCGCCGACATCGTCGTGGCGACGCCGGGGCGCCTGCTCGATCTGGTGGAGCACAACGCGCTGCGCCTCTCAGCCGTGCGCCTGCTCGTGCTCGACGAAGCCGACCGCCTGCTGGACCTGGGCTTCGCCGAGGAACTCCAGCGCGTGCTGGCCCTGCTGCCGGCGCGGCGCCAGACCCTGTTCTTCTCGGCCACCTTCCCCGACAGCGTGCAGGCGCTGGCGGGCAGCCTGCTGCGCGACCCGGTGCGCGTGGAAGTGGACCCCGCCGAGGCCAGCGCGGACGGCGGCGCCACCATCCTGCAGCGGGCCATCGCCGTGGACAGCACCCGCCGCACGCAGTTGCTGCTGCAGTTGACACGGCAGGAGAAGTGGGAACGCGTGCTGGTGTTCGTGGCCACCAAGTACGCGGCCGAGCATGTGGCCGAGAAGCTCTACAAGGCCGGCGTGTACGCCACGCCCTTCCATGGCGACCTGAGCCAGGGCGCGCGCCAGCAGGTGCTCGACGAATTCAAGGCCGACCGCTGGCAAGTGGTGGTGACCACCGACCTGGCCGCGCGCGGCATCGACATCGCGCAACTGCCCGTGGTGGTGAACTACGACCTGCCGCGCTCGGCGGTGGACTACATCCACCGCATCGGCCGCACCGGGCGCGCCGGTGAAAGCGGCCTGGCGGTGAGCTTCGTCACCCCCGCGAGCGAGGCGCACTGGCGGCTGATCGAGAAACGCCAGCACCTGAGCCTGCCGCGCGAGCAGGTGCCCGGTTTCGAGCCCACCGAGAGCCCCCCGCAGGCCAGCGCCGCGGGCACGGGCGGCATCAAGGGCAAGCGCCCCAGCAAGAAGGACAAGCTGCGCGCGGCGGCGGCCCGTGGCACGCCCCCGGGGTAGGCCGGGACAGCTCCCCGGCCCCGTGGCTGGTCGGGCACCGCGCCAGGGTGGCATTCCATAAACCCCGCACTGATGCCACAATGGGTTACAACTCAGGTAGCCCTGCCCATGCTCACCGATCCCGAACTGCTGCGCGTCCTCCCCGTGGCCGTGCTGATCACCCAGCAAGGCGTGATCCGCGTCGCCAACGAAGCCGGACTGGCGCTGCTCGAAGCGGACGGTCCGGAGCAACTGCTGGGGCGGCCGCCCTCGGACTTCGTCCACACGCTGGACAAGCTGCGCTCCAGCAACCGCATCCACCAGGCCAGCGAGCCCGATCAGGCCGGCCGGCCGAACAAGCCCTCCGAGTTCCGCATCCGCACCTGCCAGGGCAACCTGAAGATGGTGCTGATCTCCACCGTGGCCATCGATCTCGACGGCGAACCCGCCCTGCTGATGTGCGGCATGGACGTGACGCACCAGAGCGAGATCCAGGACCAGCTGCGCGAGAGCGAGCAGGCCTTCCGCCGCCTGTTCGAGAGCATGCAGGATGTCTACTACCGCACCGACGCGCAAGGCGTGGTGCAGCACGTGGGCCCCGGCGTGCGCCGCGTGCTGGGCTACGAGCCGCACGAGATCGAGGGCCGCACGGCCGAGTCGTACTACCCGCACAGCTCCGACCGCGACGCCTTCAAGGCCGCCATCATGGCGCACGGCGAGGTGTCCGACTTCCCCGGCCAGATGGTGCGCAAGGACGGCACCGTGATCGACATCTCCATCAGCAGCCACGCGCTGTTCGACCACAACGGCAACTTCGCGGGCGTCGAGGGCATCTACCGCGACGTGACCCAGCGCAAGAACCTGGAGCGCGAGCTGCAGCGCCTGGCCACCACCGACATGCTCACCGGCATGGCCAACCGGCGGGCCTTCCTGGAAACCGCCGAAACCGCCTACCTGCGCGCCCGTGCCGGCGGCGAGCCCCTGACCTTGCTGATGCTCGACCTGGACCACTTCAAGAGCATCAACGACCGCTTCGGCCACCTGGAAGGCGACCGGGTGCTGATTGAGTTCGCACGCACCATCAAGTCCCACCTGCGCGCCAGCGACACCGTGGGGCGCCTGGGTGGCGAGGAATTCGGCCTGCTGCTGCCGCTGACCACGCCGGCCGAGGGCGCCGACGTGGCCGCGCGCATTCTCGACGCCATCCGCGCGCTGGAGCTGACCGACAGCGCCGGCCAGGGCTACCGCATCACCACCAGCATGGGCCTGGGTGCGCTCCACCCCTCCGACCGCAGCCTGCGCGACCTGCTGGACCGGGCCGACCAGGCGCTCTACCTGGCCAAGCACCGTGGCCGCGACCAGCTCGCCATGATCGACAGCGACGACGCCTGCGGCGCGCCGCTGACCGAAGCACCGCACTGACCCGCGCGGCGCGGGCACGGCTCCATGCCGCAGAATGCGCCCATGCAAGCCCATCCCCCCATTCCCGGCAAGGAGCAGATCGCCCTGCTCGAACCCTTCGACCGTCTCGGCCTGGACCGCATCCACCTGGTCAGCACGCGCACGCAGGCCGAGCAGGCCCGCGACGCCCTCGCCGCCACCCGCTTCTGGGGTTTCGACACCGAATCCAAGCCCACCTTCGCCAAGGGGCAGGAATCCGAGGGGCCGCACATCGTGCAGTTCGCCACGCTCGACAGGGCCTGGGTTTTCCAGCTGCACGACCCGGGCTGCAGCGCCCTGGTGGCCGATCTGCTGGCCCGGCCCGGCGTGGCCAAGGCAGGCTTCGGCCTGGGCGACGATCGCAAGCGCATCCAGGCCCGGTTGGGTGTGGCACCCGAGGGCGTGCTGGAACTCAATACCGTCTTCCGCCAGCGCGGCTACCGCAAGGACATGGGCGTGAAGGCCGCCGTGGCCGTGCTGTTCAACCGCCGCTTCATCAAATCGAAAAAAGCCGCCACCTCCAACTGGGCCAGCCCGCGCCTGACCGAGGCGCAACTGGTGTACGCGGCCAACGACGCCTACGCGGCGGCGCATGTGTTCCAGGCACTGGGCCTGGCGGATTGAGCAGGCCCACGGGCGCTACTGATTCAGGAGCGCCTTGCGCTTGATTGGCATGGTTTTCAAATAGAAAACCCTCTGAATCTATTACAGATACTGCGGCTGCAGCTCCTTTTTTGGAAGCAGCCGCATGCAAGCCCCGGTCAGAGCGCCTGCGCCAGGCGCGCCACGCCCTCGCGGATCTTCGCCACATCGGCCGTGGCGAACGACAGGCGCAGCGTGGCGGGGTCGGGATGGGCGCAGAAGAACGGCGTGCCGGGCACGAAGGCCACGCCCTTGTCGATGGCGCGCTTGGCGAACACATTGCCATCCGCCACCTTGCCGCCCGCGCCCGTGAGGCGCGCCCACACGAACAGGCCGCCCTGGGGCTGCACGAACTCGATGGCGTCGCCCAGGTCGCTGCGCAGCGCGTCGCCCATGGCCTGGGCGCGCTCGGCGTACACCTTGCGCACATGGGCCAGCGTGGCGGGCATGCGGCCGGCCTTGAGGTACTGCGCGGCCGTGGCCTGGGCGAAGGTGCTGGTGTGCGCGTCGCTGAACTGCTTGCACATGATGGCCTTGGCCAGCAGGTCGGCCGGGGCGATCATCCAGCCCACGCGCAGGCCGGGCGAGAGCACCTTGCTCAAGCTGCCGCAGTGCACCAGCAGCTCGCGGCTGCCCGGCACGGTGGCCGACAGGTTCAGCAGGCTGGGCGGCGGCGCCTCGCCAAAGTACAGGTCGCCATAGGGGTCGTCCTCGACCACCACGGTCTGGTACTTCACCGCCAGTTCCAGCACCTTCTTGCGGCGCTCCAGGCTCAGCATGGCGCCGCTGGGGTTGCCGAAGGTGGGGATCAGGTAGACGAACTTGGGCTGGTGCTCGGCGATGAGCTTTTCCAGTTCATCGGTCTTCACGCCGTTGCCGTCGATGGGCGCGCTGATGAGCTGCGCGCCATAGAGGCGGAAGCACTGGATGGTGGCCAGGAAGGTGGGGCCTTCGACGATCACCTTGTCGCCGGGGCTGATGAGCGTCTTGCCCAGCAGGTCCAGCGCCTGCTGGCTGCCGGTGGTGACGATGAGGTTCTCGGGCGCCACGCCCTGCGCGCCCTTGCTGGCCATGAACTGGCTGAGCTGCTCGCGCAGCGGCTGGTAACCCTCGGTGGCGCCGTACTGCAGGGCGGCGCCTGCTTCTTCGGCCAGGGCCTGGTTCACGGCGGCCTGGATGCCGTCCACGTCGAACATGGCGCTGTCGGGGAAGCCCCCGGCGAAGCTGATGATGCCGGGCTTGCCCAGCAGCTTGAAGAGCTCGCGGATGGCGGAGGTTTCGACGTTGTTCAGGCGGTCGGCGAATTGCATGGCGTAGGCGAAGAGGGTTGGCGAAGAATCCCGCATTGTCGCCAATCGGCGCGCAGGTTTCCTGCTTGCACGGGTCCGCCCCCGGCCATGGCGCAGCTTGCGTGCGCTTCCATGCCACTCTGGCATGAACCGATGCATTGCCGCGAGCGCGCATGGCGCGACAGGCAGCGCGCTCCTAGAATCCATCAGGACCCGGTTCACGTTCGTCAACCCAAGGAGCACAAGATGACCCATTCCGCGCTCTCGGACCTGCTCGCCTTCACCCAGGAACACGCAGGGCCCCATCCCGGCAGCATGGGTGGCTTCATCGCCGCCTACTACGAAAACGCCGATCCCGACGAACTGCAGACCCGGGGCCCCGCCGCGCTGTACGCCAACGCCACGGCCCACTGGCGCCTGCTGCAGGCCCACACCGCCACCGACAGCGCCCAGGTGCGGGTGTTCAACCCCACGCTGGCCGAGGACGGCTTCGTCAGCGAGCACACCGTGGTGCACATCGTGCACTCGAACATGCCGTTCCTGGTGGATTCGGTCACCATGGCCATCAACCGGGGCAACCGCACGGCCCACTGGATCGTGCACCCGCTGATGGCCATCGGGCGCGACGCCAGCGGCAAGGTGACCGCCGCCTCCAGCGCGGCCAGCGCCAGCGCGGCCGGCGGCGGGACGCCGGTCGAGTCGGTCATCCTGGTGGAATGCGACCGCATCGTGCACGCCCAGGACCGCGAGGCCCTGCGGGCCGATCTGCAGCGCGTGCTGGGCGACGTGCGCGCGGCCGTGCAGGACTGGGAGGCCATGCTGGACCGCGCGCGCACCGTGGCGCAGGCGGCCGCCCACTCCAGCCTCTCGCCCAGCGGCCGGCAGGAAGGCACCGACTTCCTGAACTGGCTGGAAGACCGCCACTTCACCTTCCTGGGCGCGCGCGACTACGACCTGGTGCGCGAAGGCAGCACGGTAAGCATGCGCGCCAAGCCCGGCACCGGCCTGGGCATCCTGCGCGGCGCGGCGCAGACCGCGCAGACCGTGCTGCCGCCCGAGGCCATGGCCCTGCTCGAATCGAACGAGCTGGTGCTGATCACCAAGGCCATGTCGCGCGCCACGGTGCACCGCCCGGCCTGGCTCGACTACATCGCCGTCAAGCGCTTCGACGCGGACGGCCAGATCGTGGGCGAAACCCGCTTCCTGGGGCTGTACACCTCCACGGCCTACACGGCGGCGGTGAGCGAGATCCCCCAGGTGCGCAGCCGCGTGGCCGCCGTGATGGCCGCCGCCGGCGTGGTGCCCGAAAGCCACGCCGCCAAGTCGCTGCAGTCCATCCTGGATGTGTACCCGCGCGACGAGCTGTTCCAGATCGACACCCCCACCCTCACCGAGCACGCCATCGGCATCCTGCGGCTGCAGGAGCGCCAGCGCACGCGCGTGTTCCTGCGCCGCGACGTGTTCGGGCGGTTCACCTCGGCCCTGGTCTTCGTGCCGCGCGAGCGCTTCAACACCGAGCTGCGGCTCAAGATCGGCGAGGAGCTCATGGCCGTGCTCGACGGACAGTCGGTGGAGTTCACCCCCATGCTCACCGACAGCCCGCTCGCGCGCATCCACTACCTGGTGCGGGCCCGGGAGCGCGCGCCGCAGAACGTGGCCCTGCATGCGCTGGAGGCGCGCATCGCCCGCCACACCCAGCGCTGGGAAGACCACTGCACGGCCGAATTCCTGCGCATCCACGGCGAGGGCCCCGGCCTGGCGCTGGCGCACCGCCATGCCAACGCCTTCCCCACGGCCTACCGCGAGCAGTTCTCGCCCCAGGTGGCCGTGGAAGACGCGGACATCCTGGCCACGCTCTCGGCCACGGCCCCGCTGGCCGTCAAGCTCTACCGCCCGCTCGACGCCGGCCCCGGCGCGCTGCGCCTGAAGGTGTACAGCACCGCCAAGGTGGCCTTGTCGGACTCGCTGCCCGTGCTCGAACACCTGGGCGCGCGCGTGCTCGACGAGCACCCCTACCGCATCGGCCACGACGGCGATGCACCCTGGATCCACGACCTGGGCCTGCAGCTGCCGCCCGGCACCGACCTGGCGCGCGTGAAGCAGCGGTTCGAGGAGTTGTACGTGGCCGCCTGGCGCGGCGAGGTGGAGAACGACGACCTCAACCGCCTGGTGCTGGCCACCGACCTGGACGCGCGCGCCATCGGCGTGCTGCGCGCCTACACGCGCTACTTCAAGCAACTGGGCTTCGCCTACAGCCAGAGCTACATCGAGGCCACGCTGGCGCGCAACCCGCAGCTCACGCAGGCCATCGTGGACCTGTTCATGGCGCGCTTCGACCCGGCGCGGGAAGAAGGCCGCGAAGAACGGCAGCAGGCCCTGCGGCGCGGCATCGACGCCGAACTGTCCAAGGTGGCCAGCCTGGACGAAGACCGCATCCTGCGCCAGTTCGTCTCCACCCTGGCCGCCACCCTGCGCACCAATTTCTGGCAGCGCACGGCCGACGGCCAGGCCAAGCCCTACCTCAGCTTCAAGCTCAACCCGCGCGAAGTGCCCGGCGTGCCCGAGCCCAAGCCGCTGTTCGAGATCTGGGTGTATTCCCCGCGCATGGAAGGCGTGCACCTGCGCGGCGGGCGCGTGGCCCGTGGCGGCCTGCGCTGGTCCGACCGGCGCGAGGACTTCCGCACCGAGGTCCTGGGGCTGGTCAAGGCCCAGCAGGTGAAGAACACGGTCATCGTGCCCGTCGGCTCCAAGGGCGGCTTCGTGCTCAAGAACCCGCCGCCCGCCACCGACCGCGAAGCCTACCTGGCCGAAGGCGTGGCCTGCTACCAGACCTTCCTGCGCGGCCTGCTGGACCTGACCGACAACATCGCCAAGGGCGCCACCGTGCCCCCCGCCCAGGTGGTGCGGCACGACGGCGACGACCCCTACCTCGTGGTGGCCGCCGACAAGGGCACCGCCACGTTCTCCGACATCGCCAACGGCGTGTCGGCCGAGTACGGCTTCTGGCTCGGCGACGCCTTCGCCTCGGGCGGCTCGGTGGGCTACGACCACAAGAAGATGGGCATCACCGCGCGCGGCGCCTGGGAGTCGGCCAAGCGGCACTTCCGCGCGCTGGGCGTGAACACGCAGACCACGCCGTTCACCGTGGCCGGCATCGGCGACATGTCGGGCGACGTGTTCGGCAACGGCATGCTGCTGTCCGAGCACATCCAGCTCGTGCTGGCCTTCGACCACCGGCACATCTTCATCGACCCCAGCCCCGACACGGCGGCCTCGTTCGCCGAACGCCAGCGCCTGTTCCAGTTGCCGCGCTCCAGCTGGGACGACTACGACAAATCCCTCATCTCGCCCGGCGGCGGCGTCTACCCGCGCACGGCCAAGTCCATCCCGCTGAGCCCCGAAGCCCAGGCCGTGCTGGGCACCAGCGCGCCCGAGATGGCCCCGACGGAACTGCTCAAGGCCATCCTGCAGGCCCCGGTGGACCTGATCTACAACGGCGGCATCGGCACCTACGTCAAGGCCAGCTTCGAGAGCCACGCCCAGGTCGGCGACAAGGCGGGCGACGCCTTCCGCGTCAACGGCAACGAACTGCGCTGCAAGGTGCTGGTCGAGGGCGGCAACCTGGGCTGCACGCAGCGCGGGCGCATCGAATACGCGCAAAAGGGCGGCCTGATCTACACCGACGCCATCGACAACTCGGCCGGCGTGGACTGCTCCGACCACGAGGTGAACATCAAGATCCTGCTGGGCGCCGTGGTCGAGGCGGGCGACCTCACCCTCAAGCAGCGCAACGACCTGCTGGCCTCCATGACCTCCGAAGTGGCCGCGCTCGTGCTGCAGGACAACTACTACCAGCCCCAGGCCCTGGACATTGCCTGCCACCGCCCGCTGTACGTGCTTGACGGCCAGCAGCGGCTGATGCAATGGCTCGAAGGCGGCAAGCGCCTGAACCGCGCCATCGAATTCCTGCCCACGGACGAAGAGATCGCGCAGCGCCGCGCGCGCAAGCAGGGCCTGACCGCCCCCGAGAACGCCGTGCTGCTGGCCTACGCCAAGATGGCCGTGTTCGACGAACTGGTGGCCAGCAACCTGCCCGACGACCCCTTCTTCGGCCGCGCGCTCCAGGCCTACTTCCCCAGCGTGCTGCGCGAGAAGCACGCGGACGCCATGAACGCGCACCCGCTCAAGCGCGAGATCATCGCCACCTTCATCACCAACACGGTGGTCAACCGCACCGGCGCCACCTTCATCAACTTCCTGGCCGCTGAATCGGGCGCGGCCACGGCCGATGTCATCCGCGCCTTCACGCTGGCGCGCGAAATCTTCGACCTCGAACCCCTGTGGGACCAGATCGACGCCTTGGACTACCAGGTCGGCAGCACGCTGCAGCTGGACCTGCTGCACAAGCTGATCGCCATCGCCCAGCGGGCGTCGCGCTGGATTCTGCGCATCCGCTCTTCGGACCAGACCGACCTGCCCACCCTCATCCAGCGCTACCAGGGCCCGGCGCGCGAACTGCGCACCCACCTGGACGACTGGCTGCCGCCCGGCGCCGTGCAAGGCTGGCAGCAGGCCACGGCCAGCCTGGTGGGCGCGGGCGTGCAGCAGGCGCTGGCGCACAACCTGACCGCGCTGGACTACACCTTCCCGGCCCTGGACTTGGTGGATCTGGCGCAAGACACCCCGGCCAGCCTGGAACAGGCCGCGCGCGCCTATTTCGGCATCGAGGCCCGCCTGGACCTGGCCCAGTGGCGCACACAGATCAACCGCCTGCCCACCGAAACCCTCTGGCAGACCCAGGCCCGGGGCAGCGCGCGCGACGACGTGTACTCCATCGCGCGCCACATCACCCAGGGCCTGCTGCAGCGCCAGGAAAGCCTGCCCAGCTGGGAGGCGCGGCATGCCCGCCCCATCGAGCGGCTGAACCACCTGCTTACCACCGTCGGCACCCAGGCCCCCGACCTGGCCCCCGTATCGGTAGCGCTGCGCGAGCTGCGCCATCTAGCCTGAACCCATGCACCCTTCCAAGATCGAACCCTTCTTCGCCGCCCTGAAGGCCGCCAACCCGCAACCCCAGACCGAACTCGAATACACCAGCGTGTTCGAGCTGCTGGCCGCCGTGCTGCTGTCGGCCCAGGCCACCGACGTGGGCGTGAACAAGGCCACGCGCAAATTGTTCCCGGTGGCGAACACGCCGCAGGCCATCCTGGACCTGGGGCTCGAAGGGTTGGAGGGCCATATCAAGACCATCGGCCTCTACAAGAGCAAGGCGCGGCACCTGATGGAGACCTGCCGCATCCTGGTGGAGCAGCACGGCGGCGTGGTGCCGCGCACCCGCGAGGCGCTCGAAGCCTTGCCCGGCGTGGGCCGCAAGACCGCCAACGTGGTGCTCAACGTGGCCTTCGGCCAGCCCACCATGGCGGTGGACACGCACATCTTCCGCGTCAGCAACCGCACCGGCCTGGCGCCGGGCAAGAACCCGCTGGCGGTGGAGCAGCAATTGCTCAAGCGCGTGCCCGCCGCCTATGCGGTGGACTCGCACCACTGGCTCATCCTGCTGGGCCGCTACGTCTGCCAGGCGCGCAAGCCGCGCTGCTGGGAATGCGTGGCGGCACCGCACTGCGACTTCCGGCCCAAGACCCCCGCCCCCTGAATTAGCTACATATTTGATAGCTGCAGGCGCTTGATGTGCAAGGCGCCATGCCGTTTTTCGTCAAAAAACAGACGCGCGCGCGCCCCGTGACGTTTTCCGGCGGCCATGGCTATACTGAATCGCATCGCTCCCACACAGCGCCACCACCCGCCCGATGACACAGCTCGATCCGCGCTCACTGATCGCCATGGCGGGCTTCATGGCGGCCCTGATGGCCGTGGTGCTGCTGCTGATGCGGCGCTACTACCC
The DNA here is from genome assembly GCF_003604195.1 of Simplicispira lacusdiani. Taxonomy (GTDB): domain Bacteria; phylum Pseudomonadota; class Gammaproteobacteria; order Burkholderiales; family Burkholderiaceae_C; genus Simplicispira; species Simplicispira lacusdiani. The sequence goes on along the minus strand of NZ_QXGR01000009.1, from coordinate 92,778 downwards.
GCCCAGCATCCTGGGCGTGGGCGCCTGGGCCTGCGCACCCCTGCTGTGGCTGGTGGCCTCGGCGCTGTTCAGCGCCCGGGGCGTGCTGCCCGACCTGCTGACCCTGGTGCTGGCCAACCAACTGCTGTTCCTGGGCTCCACCATCTACTACATCGGCTGCCGGCGCTTTCTCGGCCACACGAACGGCTGGCACCCATGGGCCGTGGTGGTGGTGCTCACCACGCTGGCACTCACCTGGCTGACCTACGTCCAGCCCCACTACGCCGCGCGCCTGGTGCTTTTCACCGCGATGATGATCAGCGTCTATGCCGCCAGCCTGCGCTTCCTGCTGCGCCATGGCGGCAACCGCTTTCCCGTGCGGCTGGTGGAGGCCGTGATGGCCCTGCACATCCTGGCCCTGCTGGTGCGGCTGGCCACCGCGCTGACCGGCAAGGCAGGCACCGACCTGATGGAGGCCTCGCTGTACCAGACGCTCCACGTCGGCGCCTACGCGCTGGCGGTGCTGCTGCTGTCCATCGGCGCGGTGCTCATGGCCACCGACCGCCTGGCCACCGAACTGCAGCACCTGGCCACGCACGACACGCTCACGCAGTCCCTCAACCGCCGCGCCCTGCTCGAACGCTGCACCGACGAGCTGGAGCGCTGCGAGCGCTCGGGCAAGGGCCCGGCCCTCATGATGCTGGACCTGGACCACTTCAAGGCGGTGAACGACACCCACGGCCACCAGCATGGCGACGCCGTGCTGGTGCACTTCGTCCAGCGCGCCCAGGCCGTGCTGCGCCGCGCCGACCGGCTGGGCCGCTACGGCGGCGAGGAATTCCTGGTGCTGCTGCCCGAGACCGACGCCTACGCCGCGCGCGGCGTGGCCCAGCGCATCCACGCCGCCGTGGCCACGGGCCACGCGCTGGACTGCCAACTGAGCATCGGCGTAACCACCTGGCAAGGCCCGCAAGACACGCTCGACGCCATGCTGGCGCGCGCCGACAAGGCCCTGTACCAGGCCAAGGAACAGGGGCGCAACCAGACCTGCGTGGCCTGACGGCGGCGCGCTTGCACCCACCCGCCGCCTGGGCGGGACCACGGCCTCTTGCCAATTTAACTGTATGCAAATACAGTATCGATGTGCGGCTCGCGCACGCCCATCCCACACAGGAGCACACCATGCTTGACCACATGACCTTCCGCGTCACCGACATCCAACGCGCCAAGGCGTTCTACAGCGCAGCCCTCGCACCCCTGGGCTACAGCGTTTGCCTTGAAGGCAACTACGGCATGAACATCCTCGGATTCGCCTACCCCGACCCCGCCGAGCCCGACGGCAAGAAGGCCGACGTGTGGTTCATCGACGGCCCCTCCCCCTACGGCGGCCCGCCGGCCACCACCGGCTGCCACCTGGCCTGGAAGGCCCAGACCCGCGCCCAGGTGGACGCCTTCTACGCCGCCGCCATCGCCGCCGGCGGCAAGGACAACGGCGCCCCCGGCCTGCGCCCCGAGTACCACGCGCACTACTACGGCGCCTTCGTCATCGATCCCGAGGGCAACAACATCGAGGCGGTGTGCCATTTGCCGGGGTAGCTAACGCACGGTACCTCGGCGCGGCAGGGCGGGAAGGCTTGGATTCAAATTAGCCTTGAACGCCCGCACCTATTGCGCAGAAAGCTATTTATTTCATAGCTACTGGCGCATTCCGTTTCCCCACTAACCCAGTGGCCACCACCGCGTTTGGTGCCACTCGTCATATAGCAGCGAAGGCTGCGCGGTGCTGGGTATGGAGGTCTGCAAGCGACCCTGAGCCGCCGCTCATAAGCGCCACCCGGAAGCCGTTATTGACTTGCTGCAGTGGCTGTTGGAACTCCCCGCGCCTGCTGGCTGGCAAGCTATAGTTTGCCAAGTTAACGCGTTCAGGGTTTTGCAGGATTTTTATACCTGGACGTTTGAACAGGCCGTCCCTGGCAAACCTTTGCTGCAAGCCGCTTCCAGGAGGATGCCTTGTCCAGAGTATCCCGCATGGTCCAGTTTATTCCGCAGGTTTTGCGGGATACATCACGTTAGCCATCATCATGAAATTCCGCCCACTCGACCATCCGCTGAACTGGTACCGATACGATGTGAGCGGCTCAATCGAGATGCTTGATGTGTACATCTCTGATGTCGAGCAACAGGTAGACAAGAGTGCTGCCGATTTCGAGACAGACTCAGAGGAAGTTGTAATTGAAGGTTTGCATGAGGACGAGCCACCCACTTTCATCACAGTGCATAAAGGACTAGATGATGGCACTTGGGACCTTGGCGCCATTTTTCTTGAGTACTTTCCGAACTTGCAGCGACGCTCTGCCTTGATCACCCTGTTTGCCTTCTTCGAGCATGAACTTAATAAGCTCTGTGCACTGTTTCAGGCCACGGAGAGCTATCAATTCTCACTCAAAGACGTGGCTGGCACCGGGATTGAAAGAGCCAGGACCTACTTGAGCAAGGTGGCTCTCGTAGATCTTACAGATCCACCCAAACCGTGGAGCGACATCAAGAACATCCAGGCACTAAGAAATCTTGTTGTCCATGCTGATGGAAGGATCCCGCGAGATGGGCAGAACGACCGCTCTGCCTTGCGTAAGTATGTTGAGGACAACGAGTTATTGACCGGAAATCCAGTCGTAGTGCTTCGCGCTGGCTATCTCAAATACGCGTTGACTTGCTTCGATGAGTATTTCAAGCAAGTCGACAGGGCCATCCATCGGCGCTATGGCGCCTAACTCAAAAGTTGAGCGTCCGCTTCAATCTGCTTCCACAGGCCGCTTCTGGCCGAAAGCCGCTCCACAGACAACGCCATTCCGCGCCAGCTCAATCTCTCCCGCCCCGCGTAAATCAACAGCCAAATTACCCTGTAGCTCTCGCCCCACAAGCGTTAGCAGCTATTGATTCAATAGCTGCTAACGCATTCCACTACCAGCAACACCAGTGCAGCCCCTCACGCTGCAACAGATTGCCCCGACACCCCCGCCGCCTCAAAACTCGCCATCTCGCGCAGGATGGCGCAGGCCGATGGCAGCAGCGGCCAGGCCAGCGCTGCACCGGAGCCTTCACCCAGGCGCAAGCCCAGGTCCAGCAGCGGCTCGGCCTGCATCTGCCCCAGCATGAGCTGGTGGCCGCGCTCGCCCGAGCGGTGGGCGAACACGCAGCGTTGCAGCACCAGGGGCTGCAGGCGGCTGGCGACGAGCACGGCGGCGCTGGTGATGAAGCCGTCCACCAGGATCACGCGGCGCTCATGCGCGGCCTGCAGCACGGCGCCGACCATGGTGGCCACCTCGTAGCCGCCCAGGGCGGCCAGGGCGTCGAGCGGCGTGGCGGCGGCAGCGTTGGCGTCCAGCGCCTGTTGCAGCACGGCGCGCTTGCGCTCGATGCCCGCGGCGTCCAGCCCGGTGCCCGCGCCGGTGCAATCCTGCAGGGACAGGCCACACAGGCGCGCCAGCAGCAGCGAGGCGACCGAGGTGTTGGCGATGCCCATTTCGCCCAGCAGCAGCGCGTTGCCGGGCAGCTCGCGCACCAGTTCGATGCCGTGGTTCAGGGCCTGGGCGCACTGCGCGGCGCTCATGGCCGGGCCTTGGCTGGCGTCATTGGTGCCGGGGGCCACCTTGCGCAGCAGCAGGCGCGGCTGGCCGGCTGCTGCCTCGCGCGGGGCGATGTCGCGCGCCACGCCGCAGTCCACCACGGTGAGCGCCAGGCCGTGCTGGCGCGCCAGCACGCTGACGGCGGCGCCGCCGGCGAGGAAGTTTTCCACCATCTGCCAGGTCACGTCACTCGGGAAGGCCGAGACGCCACGCACCGCCAGACCGTGGTCGCCCGCGAAGACAACCATCTGCGGCTGCTCCAGCCGGGGGGATGCGGTGCCCTGGATCTGACCCAGGCGCAGCGCAAGCTGCTCTAGGCGGCCCAGCGAGCCCAGGGGTTTGGTCTTGTGGTCCAGCTTGTGCTGCAGGGCCTGGGTGAGCTGCGGGTCGGCGATGTCGGCAATCAGGGGCAGGTGAGCATTCATGGCTTGTTCAACTTTCAATCGGGGTGGGGCGCGGCCCGCACACGCAGGCCCGCGCGGTCAATGGCGGTGCGCGCCGGGTCGGCGCGTGGTGGCAGGGTCAGGCGGTGGCTGCGCGCCCGCGCTGGGCGGCAGCCTGGTCGCGCTGCAGGTGGGCGATGAGGGGCTGCTGGTCGTCGCGCTGGCCCCATTGGTCGAAGTACACCAGGTCTTCCATGGGCAGGCGCGGCAGCCAGCCGGCGGTTTCCAGCTCGGGCTTGGCGTGGAAGTGGCTCACATAGCCCACGCACAGGTAGGCAATGGGGGTGATGCCCTTGGGAATGCCCAGCGCCTCTTGCAGGTCCGCCTGGTGGAAGATGCTGACCCAGCCCACGCCCAGCCCTTCGGCGCGCGCGGCGAGCCACAGGTTCTGCACGGCGCAGACGCTGCTGTACAGGTCCATGGTCTTCATGTGGGTGCGGCCCACCACCACCGGGCCTGTGCGCTCGCGGTCGCAGGTGATACAGATGCCGACGGGCGACTCGACGATGCCTTCGAGCTTGAGTTTTTGGTAGGTGGCGCGCCTGTCGCCCTCGAACATTCCCGCGGCCTCGGCATGGGCCTTGGCGAAGGCGCCGTGGACGCGGCGCTTGGTGTCTGGCGAGCGCACCACGAGAAAGTTCCAGGGCTGCATGAAGCCCACCGAGGGCGCGTGGTGCGCGGCGGTGAGGATGCGGCTGAGCACCTCGTCGGGCACGGGCGTGGGCAGGAACTGCCCGCGCACGTCGCGGCGTGAAAAGATGGCGTGGTAGATGGCGTCGCGCGCTTCTTGCGTGAAGGCGTGCGCGCTGGGCGTGGCTTGCGCCACTGCGCTGGTATTCATGGCAGTCCCCTGTGCGTGAATAGTGGCAGCGCTGCCCGGCCTTGCAGCGCCAAAAATGGCTCAGGCCGGTCTTCTGGCTTGGAGTCGTCTGCCTTGGCACACCTTCCCGGCTGGGCAGCCAGTGGTATTTGTGCGCGGCATCGTCCTTACAGCGTTGGGCACGCGGCGGAGTTGCACCGCCTTCCCGATTCTCCCTTTGCCATCGTGGCATTGGGCACCTGAGGGGCGGGATGATAGCAGCCGCCCACTGCGGAATGCTTACGCGATCAGCGCGTCCAGCACGCCCGGATTGAAGTGCCGAGTCACGCCCTCGGCCAGGCCGTCGAACACGGTCTCCAGCGTGGGCGCCTGGGCGCCAAACAGGGCGTGCAGCACGGCGGCGTCCTCGAACAAACCGTGCAGGTACACGCCCAGCACATTGCCCGCCGGGTTCTGCCAGGCGATGCCGGGCATGACCTCGCGTGCCACGTCGCCCTTGGCGGCCATGGCGGGGTGCTGGGCGGTCTGGCCGTGGTGGATTTCGTAGCCGCACGCAGCCACGCCCGAGAGCGGCGCCCAGGCACCGGCCAGCGGGCCAAACTGCGCGGCCGTGCGTTGCACGGTCTTGGCGGGCTCGAACACGGTGACCAGGGGCAGCAGGCCCAGGCCGGGGCCGTTGCCGTCGATGCCCTCGGGGTCGATCAGCGCCTCGCCCAGCATCTGCAGGCCGCCGCACACGCCCAGCACGGTGCCACCCTGCCCCGCGTGCGCGGCGATGGCTTGGTCCAGCCCCTGCGCGCGCAGCCAGGCCAGGTCGGCCGCCGTGGCCTTGGAGCCGGGCAGCACGATCCAGTCGCTGGGCCGCAGGCCCGCCACGTCGGCCGGGCTGCGCACCCACTGCAGGCGCAGGCCGGGCACGTTCTTGAGCGGCTGGAATTCGTCGAGGTTGCTGATGCGCGGGTAGGCCACCACGGCCACGGTGGTGTGCACGGCGCCGGGCGTGGTGCTGCGGTCGTCGAACACGCCGTCTTCCTCGGGCAGGCCGTGGTGCCACTGCATGGGGATGGTGGCCACGGTGGGCACGCCGGTGCGCTCCTGCAGGTGCTGCGGCGCGGGCGCGAGCAGGCTGGCGTCGCCCCGGAACTTGTTGAGCACGAAGCCGTGGATCAGCGCGCGCTCGTCCTCGGGCAGCAGCGCCCAGGTGCCGTAGAGGTGGGCAAAGGCGCCGCCCCGGTCGATGTCGGTGACGAGCAGGCAGCGCGCATTGGCATGGCGCGCCACGCGCATGTTCACGATGTCGCTGGCGTGCAGATTGGTCTCGGCGGGCGAGCCCGCGCCCTCGATCACGACCACGTCGTTCTCGGCGCGGAGCTGGTCGAGCGCGGCGGCGATCTGCGGCCACACCACGGCGCTGCGGCCGCGCCAGGGCAGCGCGGTGAGCGGCTCGCTCACCTGCCCGAGCAGCACCACCTGGCTGTGTGTGTCGGCCTCGGGCTTGAGCAAGAGCGGGTTCATGCGCACTTCAGGCACGGCGCGCGCGGCCAGGGCCTGGAAGTACTGCGCCGAGCCGATCTCGCCCCAGGCGCCGTCGATGCCCTCGACCACGCGGGCGTTGTTGCTCATGTTCTGCGCCTTGAACGGCGCCACCTTGAGGCCCAGGTTGCTGTAGTAGCGGCACAGCGCGGTGGTGAGCCAGCTTTTGCCGGCGCCGCTGGTGGTGCCCAGCACCATGACGCATGCCGCCGCCATCAGCCGTCCACCTCCGCCCAGCAATTGGGCGTCTCGTACAGGGTCACCTTGGTCAGCGACATGTGGCGGCCGAAGCGGTCGTGGTACACATCCTTCAGGATGTCGAAGGCGGCCTGGGCCAGGTTTTCCACCGTGGGCACGCGGTCGATGACCACCGTCTTGTGGCCCGGCATGCTGTCCAGGAAGGCGCGCACGGCGGTGTCTTTTTCATAGACGATGAAGGCGTGGTCCCACAGGTCCACCAGGTGCGTCTTGGCCAGCGCCTTGATGTCGCCAAAGTCCATGATCATGCCGTTGTCGGATTCGCCGTCCTTCTGCACCACGTCGCCCGTGAGGGTGATGAGCAGCGTATAGCGGTGGCCGTGCAGGTTGCGGCACTGGCTGTTGTGGTCGGGAATGCGATGCCCGGCATCGAACTCCATTTTTCGGGTAATGGTCAGCATGGGTGGGTCCGTGATTCAGGGGATCTGCAGCAGCTTGTGGGTCTGCACCGACAGGTTCCATTGCGGGTGGGCTTTGCAGTAGTCGATGGCCAGGCGCAGATTCGTGGCCTGCAGCGGCCCGTCCATGGCCTGCACGAAATGGTGTTCAAAATCCAGCGCGGCATAGTCGTCCAAGGGCTGCCCGGGCTGCGGAATGACGACCTTGATCTCATTGCCCCGGCGCACCACCAGGTCCGCGCCCATCTTGGGGCTGACGCAGACCCAGTCCACGCCGCCCGGGACCGGCAGCGTGCCATTGGTTTCGATGGCCACGGCAAACCCGGCCGCGTGCAGGGCGTCGATCAGCGGGGCATCGAGTTGCAGCAGCGGCTCGCCTCCGGTGCACACCACGTATTTCTGCGCGGGGTAGTCCGCTGGCCACAGGGCGTTGATGCGCGCGGCCAGGCTGGCGGCATCGGCGAACTTGCCACCGCCTTCGCCGTCGGTGCCCACGAAGTCGGTATCGCAGAACTGGCACACCGCGCTGGAGCGGCCCTCTTCCACCCCGCTCCAGAGGTTGCACCCGGAAAACCGGCAAAACACCGCCGGGCGACCGGCATGGTGGCCTTCGCCTTGCAGGGTATAGAAAATTTCCTTGACGCTATAGGCCATGGGGGCACTCACACATCGACACGCGGGGGCGTATTGTCACCGCCCTGGGGCCGCCACCCGCAAGGCATCCTGCGACGCGGGCGGCAGCACGCCCATGCGCACCACGCCGGGGAGGCCGAACGAGGCGCAGTCGCGCAGCTTGATGCCCTGCGCGCGCAGGTCGCGCAGCAGTTCGGGCAGCGCGGCCACCGGGGGCCGTGCGCAGAAGTAGTTGGCCTGGCTGCCGGGCAGCACCTGCCAGCCCAGGGCGGCGCACAGGGCGATCTGGCGTTCTTTCCAGTCGCGCAGCCGGGGCAGGCAACCGGCCAGCCATTGCTGGGTGGCGGGCTGCACCCAGGCCTGCAACAGCGCCACGCCATGCGCGCCCACGGGCCACGAGGGGGCCAGGGCCGCCAGATCGGCGGCGTCGGCACCGCTGCCCTGGGGAGCGATGGCGTAGGCGGCGCGCACGCCCGTGAGGCCCAGGGCCTTGTTGGGTGTCCAGAGCTGCCAGACCCCCTCCAGGCGCTCCGGTAGCGGGGCGGCGCCTTCGAGGCGCAGCGGCTGGTAGGCGCAGTCGAGCACGCGCAGCGCACCGGCGGACGCGCACGCCAGCGCCGCGTCGCCCTGGCCCAGCGGGCTGGAGGGCTCGCAAGCCCAGTGCAGCGCCGCGCCGGCATGGGGCGCGGGGTGCACGGCCAGGCCCCAGGCACGCGCGGCCTGGGCGTAGTCGCCATAGCCGTGCGCGGGCACGGCCACGGCGCGCGCGCCGCGCCGCGCGGCCAGCGCCGTGACGCGGTGGATGAACTCGCTGGCGCTGCCCGCCAGCACGATGCGCGCGGCCTCCACGCCATGGAAGGCGGCGAGTTGCACGCGCAGCGCGGTATAGGCCGGGTCGGGGTAGCGCGTGGCGTCGGCCTGCTGCACGGCGGCCAGCGCGGCCGGGCACGGGCCGCAGGCGTTGCTGTTGGTGGAAAAGTCGTGCGGCGCGGCGCCCAGCGCGTCGGTGCCGCCATGCACCGCCAGGCTTTCAGGCACTGAAGGCCCCCTCCATGGCGATGAGCGACACGGTCAGCACGGCCGCGAACGCGATGCTCCGCGACACCCGCACCGCGAGCCGGCGCGCGCGCCAGGCATCGAGCGCCGAGGGCTCCCGCCCCCGCGCATGCAGCTGGTACACGCCGGGCTTGCTGAGCCGCACGCCCAGCGCCAGCGCCATGGCCGCCATGGGCCAGCCGCTGTTGGGCGACGGGGTGCGGCGCGCCTCGCGCGCCAGGGCGCGCAGGCGCACGCCCCGGCCCGCCAGCGCCAGCAGCAGCGCGGTGATGCGCGCGGGCAGCCAGGAGAGCGCGTCGTCGGCATGGGCCGCCCATTTGCCGGCCCATTCCCAGTAGCGGCCGTCGCGCATGCCCCGGTAGCCCCACATGGCGTCGGCGGTGTTGGCCAGGCGGTACAGCGCGGCGCCCGGCAGGCCCGCCACGGCGAACCAGAACAGCGGCGCGACGACCGAGTCGTTGAGGTTCTCGGCCAGCGATTCGATGGCACTCTGGCGCACCTCGTCGGCGCTGAGCTGGGAGACATCGCGGCTCACCAGCCAGGCCAGGCGCGCGCGGCCGGCATCGAGCGAGCGCGCCAACGCATCCTCGACGGCGCGCGCCTCGTGCAGCAGCAGCGAGAGCGCGAACAGCGGCTTGAGCAGCAGCCCGAGCAGCAGCGCGGCCAGCAACAGGCGCAAAACGCCGACCACGGCGGACGCGCCCTCCAGGCCCAGGCCCGGCACATCGACAACCACGCTGCAGACCTCGGTGGGGGCGCCCCAGGCATAGAGCGCTGCCGCCTGGAGCAATGCGGCAACTATCAAAACAATAGCTGCTAGCGCACACCAGGCAAGCGCTCCAAGCCAAAAACACTTCAAATCTCGCCCCGTGGGCTGCGCCGGTGCGATGCGCCGCCCCAGCCACGCGAGGGCCTTGCCCATCCACACCACGGGGTGCCAGCGCGCGGGCGGTTCGCCCCACAGCCGGTCCACGGCCAGCGCCACCAGGCCGGCCAGCGCCAGGCAGGCCACTCCCAGCCCGGGGCGGGCGATCAGCGGGTGCAGCCAGTGCCAATGCATGGGGGGGACGCTCCTACGGGTCGGCCATCGAAGGGGAAACGCCGCGCGGGAAAAAACAGCGTTTTACAACCCCGATTGTGACGCCGTCTCAGTCCTCGATGCCGCGCTGCGCCGGAATGCCTGCCTGGAAGGCGTGCTTGACGAGCTTCATCTCGGTCACCGTGTCGGCGATGGCGATGATTTCCTCGGGGCAGCGGCGGCCCGTGAGGCACACATGCACGTCCTTGGGCCGCGCGGCCAGCGTGTCGAGCACCTCCTGCAGCGGCAGCCAGCCGTAGATCAGCGGGTAGGTGATCTCGTCGAGCACCACCAGGAAGCGCTCGCCGCCGAGGATGTCGGCGCGCGCCTTGGCCCAGCCGTCGCGCGCGAGCTGCGCGGAGTGCTCCAGGTCCTTGCTCTTCCACGAAAAGCCGTCGCCCAGGCCCTCGATGGGCAGGCCGATCTGCTCGAACATGCGGTGCTCGCCAAAGCGCGCGCTGGGCACTTTCATGAACTGGTACACCTTCACCGCCTTGCCCCGGCCGTGGGCGCGCAGCGCCAGACCGAAGGCGGCCGTGCTCTTGCCCTTGCCGTCGCCGGTGTTCACGATGACCAGGCCCCGGCGCTCGCCCTCGGCTTTTTCGTAGCGCTTCTCGGTGGGTGGGGTTTCGATCTGCATGGGATGTCTTTCAAAAACGCAAGAAACTACAAGCGCGGCAGCGCCAGCCACTGGCCGTCCACGCCGTGGATGGCGATGCGCTGGTCGAACACCTGCTCCAGCGCGCGGTGCGTGGCGGCCTCCTGGGCCGCGCCGTGGTGGCACAGGCGCCCCCGGGCCACGATGGCCACGTCGTCGGCCTGCAGCGCCATGGAGATTTCGTGCAGCACGCTGACCACGGTATGGCCGCGCGCCACCAGTTCGCGCACCAGCAGCAGCCAGTCGGCCTGGTGTGGCGGGTCGAGGTTGGCCAGGGGTTCGTCCATCAGCAGCACCCGGGCCTGCACGGCCAGGGCGCGCGCCAGCAGCACGCGCTGGCGCTCGCCGCCCGAGAGCTGGCCGAGCGCGCGCGCGCGCCAGTCCCAGGCCTGGGTGGCGCGCAGGGCCTGCTCGACGGCGGCATGGTCCTGCGGGCTGGCGGGCTGCATCCAGCCCTGGTGCGGCAGGCGGCCGAGCATGGCCACGTCGTACACCGTCAAATCCTCGGCGGCGGCCTCGTTCTGGCCCAGCCAGGACAGGTGCAGCGCGCGCTCGCGCCGGGGCCAGGCGTGCAGTTCGCGCCCGTGCAGCAGCACCTGGCCGCCGCTGTGCGGCAGCAGCCCCGCCAGCACCTTGAGCAGCGTGGACTTGCCCGCGCCGTTGGGGCCGACGATGCTGGTCCAGCGGCCCGCCGCCAGCGGCAGCGTGATACCGTGCAATATGGGGTGTTTTCCGATGCCAGCACAGATGGAACAAGCGCTGATAGCTATGTTTTCAGGAGCACTCACAGCAAGCCTCCAGCGGCCGTTCGGCGGTGCATCAGCCACAGCAGGTAGCCGCCGCCGAGCACGGCGGTGAGCACGCCCACGGGCAGCTCCTGCGGCGCCATCAGGCCGCGCGCCAGCAGGTCGGCGCCCGCCAGCAGCGCCGCGCCCATGAGGCTGGCCAGCAGCATCAGGCGGCCATGGCGCACGCTGACCACGGCGCGCACCAGGTGCGGCGCGGCCAGGCCGACGAAGGCGATCAGACCGGTCTGGGCCACCGCCGTGCCGGTGGCCAGCGCCAGCACCGCCACCAGCGCGGCGCGCAGGGGGGCGAGCGGCAGGCCCAGGCTCAGCGCGGTGGCCTCGCCCAGCGCCAGCCCGTCGAGCACCCGCGCCAGCAGCCAGGCCGCCACCAGGCACAGCAGCCACACGGCCAGCATGAGCAGGCAGGCCGTCCAGCCCACGAAGCCCGTGGAGCCGAGCAGGAAGGCCTGCATGGCCTGCAGCGAGTCGGGCGACATCAGCAGGATCAGCGAAGTGCAGGCCCCCAGCACCACGCCCACCACCACGCCGGCCAGCAGCAGGCGCAGCGTGTGCTGCACGCCGCGCGCCAGCGCCAGCGTGAGCAGCACGGCCAGCACGGCGCCCAGGAAGGCGGCGCCCGTCAGGCCCAGGCGCACCAGCCAGTGGCTGGAATACACCGACACGGCCATGGCCGCGCGCGCGCCGCCCACCATGCCCGCGCCGCCGCCCATGAGCGCCAGCACGGAGGCCACGCCCAGCGAGGCGCCCGAGGCGCTGCCCAGCAGGTAGGGGTCGGCCAGCGGGTTGCGGAACAGCCCCTGGGCCACGGCGCCGGCCAGGCCGAGCAGCGCGCCCGCGGCCCAGGCGCCGATGGTGCGCGGCAGACGGATGTCCCAGACGATCTGCAGCGCCATGGCGTGCGCCGCCGGATCGGCCTGCGCGTCCATCAGCGCGGGCCAGAGGTTCTCCAGCCCCATGCTGCCCACGCCGGTGCCGAGCAGCACCAGCGCCAGGCCCGCCAGCGCCAGCACCACGGCCAGCCAGAGGCCGCGCGCGGCGTGCGGCAAGGGCGGCGTGCTCACGGGCGCGCCCCCTTGGCGGCGCCGGCGGTCTTCTCGGCCAGGCAGGCGGCCATGAGGCGCGCGGCCTCGGCCATGCGCGGGCCGGGGCGGATCAGCACGTCGGATTCCTCGGGCGAGAACACGCACAGGCGCTGCTCGCGCAGCGCGCGCATGGTGTTCCAGCCGGGGCGCGCGGCCAGGCCCTCGGCGCTGCGCGCGCCGACCATGATGAGGTCGGGGTCGGCGCGCACCACGAATTCGGGGTTGAGCTTGGGGAAAGGACCGTGCGATGCGCCCAGGATGTTGCGCGCGCCCAGGCGCGTGAGCGTCTCGCCGATGAAGGACCCGGGGCCGGCGCCGTAGGGGCCGGGGTTGACCTCGAAGTACACGCGCGCGCCGCGCGCGGCCGGCGGCAGCGACTGCGCGGCGGCCTGCACGCCGGCGTCGGTGGCGCGCCAGACGCGCTGCGCGTCCTGCACGCCCAGCAGTTGGCCCACCTTGCCGAGCACGCGCTGCATGTCGGCGTGGGTCTTGGGCTCCAGCGCCACCACCGGGATGCCCAGGGCTTCGAGGCGCGCGGAAGCACGCGAGGAGGTGGCCATGACGACCACGTCGGGCCGCAGCGCGACGATGGCCTCGATGTTCGGGTCCAGTCCGCCACCGACCTGCGGCAGCTTGCGCACGCTCTCGGGCCAGTTGGTGTAGCGGTCCACGCCCACGAGGCGGTGGCACTGGTCGAGCGCGCACACGGTCTCGGCCAGCGAGGGCAGCAGGCTCACGATGCGCTGCGGCACGCGCGCGAGCTGGACGGTGCGGCCCCGGTCGTCGGTGAGCTGCACGCCTTGCGCGCGCGCGGTGCCGAACATCAGCAGCAGCAGCGCCAGCAGCACGGCGACCACGATGAGGATGCGTTTGACGGGGGTAGGTTTCACAAAGCGGATTCTTTCAGGGTCAGCGGCAGCCCTGCCGCCATGAGCGTGACGCGCTGGCACGCCTGCGCGGCCTGCTGGTTGAGCAGGCCCAGCGCATCGACGAAGACGCGCACCTCGCGCCCCATCGGGATCACCCCCAGGCCGATTTCGTTGCCCACCAGAACAACGGGCCCGGGGGCGCGCTCGATTGCTATAAAAAACTGAGCTGCCTGCGCTTGCCATTCCTGGGCTGCAGCCTTGTTTTGCTCAAAATCCAGGGTGGTGGCGCCGGCCGGCATGGTCCAGTTGGTGAGCCACAGCGTCAGGCAGTCCACCACCAGCAGGGTCTCCGGCGTGGAGCAGCGGGCGATGGCGCCGGCCAGGTCGCGCGGCTCCTCCAGCGTGGCCAGGCCGGGCACGCGCTCGGCGCGGTCCTGCTGGTGGCGCGCGATGCGCGCGCGCATCTCGCCGTCCCAGGGCTGGGCCGTGGCGACGAGCAGCGCGCGGTGCCCGGGCGAGCGCGCCAGCCAGTCGCGCGCGAGCAGCTCGGCACGACGCGACTTGCCGCTCTTTTGCCCGCCGAGGATGAGTTCGCTGCGCGCGATCGATGCGTTCATGCGCCCTCCCCGCCCAACAGGTGCGCCACGGCGCGCGGGCTGGAGGCAAACCAGGCATGGAAGTAGCTGGCGTGCAGGCTGCCTGCGCGGTACAGCGCCTCGCCGGCATCCGGCGCGCTGGGCTCGCCAGGCCGGCTGCTGCGCGCGACGATGGGCGCGCTGCTCGCCAGCGTGGAATAGTGGAAGGTATGGCCGCGCAGCACTTCGCCCGCCACGGGCAACTGCTGCGGCCCCAGGCCCGCCAGACGCTTGTTCAGCGTGGCCTGACCCGGCAGCAGGCCCCACAGCGGCTGCACCGTGCCGTTCTGCAGTTGCACCGATTCGCACAGCGCCACCATGCCGCCGCACTCGGCCCACAGCGGCAGGCCCGCGTCCAGGTGGCGCAGCAGATCGGCGCGCAGGCCGGTGTTGGCGGCGATGCGCGCGGCGTGCAGCTCGGGGTAGCCGCCGGGCAGCCACACGGCGTCGCAAGGCGGCAGGCGGTCGCCCGCCAGGGGCGAGAAGAAGCTCAACCGCGCGCCAAGCTGTTCCAGCGTCTGCAGGTTGGCGGCATAGATGAAGCTGAAGGCCGCGTCGCGCGCGACGGCCACGGTGCGGCCTGCCAGCAGCGGGGGCACGGCCTCGGTGGCCTGGGGCGCGGGAAAGTCCACTGCCCAGCGCCGCAGGTCGGCGGGGCTCATCTGGCCCAGCGGCGTGGCGGCCAGCGCATCGGCGGCGGCGTCCAGCCGCTGCAGGGCATCCTGCAACTCGTGCGCCGCGACCAGGCCCAGGTGGCGCTCGGGCAGCAGGGCCGGCCCCTCGCCCAGCGTGATGCGCGCCAGCGCGCCCAGCCAGTCCCGTGGGTCGCGCAGGCCGGCGCGCAGCATGTCGGCATGGCGCGCGCTGCCCACGCGGTTGGCCAGCACGCCGGCCCAGGGCAGGCCGGGCCGGTAGTCGCGCAGTCCGTGGGCCAGCGCGCCGAAGGTGCCCGCCATGGCCGAGGCATCGACCACGGCCAGCACCGGCACGCCGAAGCGCTGGGCCAGGTCGGCCGCGCTCGGGTCGCCGTCGAACAGGCCCATCACGCCCTCGATGAGGAGCAGGTCGGCCTCGCGCGCGGCGTCGTGCAGGCGCCGGGCGCAGTCCTGCGCGCCGTTGATCCACAGGTCCAGCGAGTGCACCGGCGCGCCGCTGGCGAGTTCATGCCAATGCGGGTCGAGAAAATCCGGCCCGCACTTGAACACGCGCACGCGCCGGCCCTGCCGCGCATGCAAGCGCGCCAGCGCGGCGGTGACCGTGGTCTTGCCCTGGCCCGAGGCCGGGGCGGCGATCAGCAATGCGGTGCAGGAAGTCATCGCATCGCACCCTGGCACTGGAAAACGCCGACAAGACTTGAACCAGGCACGCCCCAGGCGCGGGCCGCCGTGCAAGGGCCGCCCCGCCGCACTGGCGGCGTCCCCCTTCCCACGCGAAGCGTGAGAGAAGGGGGAAGGCACGAAGCGCCACAGGGGGTTGGTCTCACAACGGTGCCCACTTGAGGCCGATGTAAAGCGTGCGGCCCGGCGTGGCATAGGTGCGCGCCAGTTCGTAGGCCTTGTCGCCCAGGTTGTCGATGCGCGCCAGCAGCGTGTAGTCGCGCGCCACGCGGGTGCTGGCGTGGAGGTTGACCAGCGCATAGCCGCCCAGCACGTGGGTGTTGGCCGCGCTGTCGAAGCGGCGGCCCGAGGCCTGCAGCTCGGCGCCCAGCGTCCAGCCCGCGAGCTGGGTGTCGGCCCCGAAGGTGGCGTGGCGCTTGGCGCGGCGCGCGAGCTGTTTGCCGGTGGTCAGGTCGCGCGGATTCTGCAGGTCGATGGAACCATGCCATTGCACGCCCGCCCAGTGGTGCGAGGCCGCGAGCGTGAGCCCCTGGTACTGCGCGCGCGCCACGTTGGCATAGCAGCCAAAGGTGGAGGCGCAAGGGCCCGCGCCGCTGAACAGGATCAGGTTGCTGAGCCGGTTGCGGTACACGGTGGCCGAGAAGCTGCTGCGGCCCTGGGCGTAGCGCAGGCCCAGTTCGGCGTTGTGGCTGGTCTCGGGCCGCAGCGTGGGCACGCCGTATTCGCTGAAGCGTTGGTACAGCGTGGGCGCGCGGAAGGCCGTGCCCACCGAGGCGGTGGCGCGCCATTGCGGCGTGATCGCGTAGCCGTAAGCCGCGCTGCCCGTGCCCTTGCCGCCGAATTCGCTGTCGTCGTCATGGCGCGCATTGAGCTGCAGCGTGTGGCCGCCCCTTTGGTAGCCGTAGCCCAGCGCCAGCGCGTCCTGCGAGCGGCTGCGGTCCAGCGTGGTGCTCCAGGCGTCGAGCGCGGGGTTGTTCAGGTGGTCCTCGCGGCGCTCCAGCGCGGCGCTGAAACGGTGCGCGCCCAGGCGATAGTCGTTCTGCCACAGGTAGCCGCGCAGGTTGGTCTCCGTGCGGTAGGGCGAGGGGGTGGTTTCATAGCGGCTGGACGAATCCGTGACCGACACGCGGGTGCTGTAGGCCTCGGTCCACCGCGCGGCCCAGTTCAGCCCCGCCGTGTGCAGGCGGCTGAGGTTGCGGTCGTCCACCGGGCTGGCGGGCTTGTGCGTGAAACCGTCGTAACCCGAGTCCATGCGGCTGGCCAGCAGCGTGGCATCGAGCTTGTGGCGGGCATTGATCTGGTAGCCCAGGCGCGCATGGCCCGAGGTGCTGCGGTAACCATCGCGGTCGAGGTTGTGGCTTCCGCTGGTCTTGGAATCAAAGCCGTCGCTGCGCGCGTGGGCCAGGCCCAGGGAATAGTCCAGCGCCTTGTCCGCACCGGCAACGCCGCTGATGCCGGCCTCCAGCTTGCGCGTGCCCTGGTTGCCCAGGCCCACGCCGACATAAGGCATGGCGGCGCCCTCCCCCTTGCGGGTGAAGAGCTGGATCACGCCACCGATGGCGTCCGATCCATAGACGGCGGCGGCCGGGCCGCGCAGCACCTCGATGCGCTCGATCTGCGACAGCGGGATCTGCTCCCACTGGGCACCGCCCGTGGATTGCGAATCCACGCGCACGCCGTCGATATAGACCGCCGTGAAGCGCGACTCGGCGCCGCGCAGGTACACGCTGGTGGCATTGCCCAGGCCGCCATTGCGCGCGATCTCGATGCCGGGCAGGCGCGCCAGCACATCGGCCAGGCCCGTGGCGCCGCTCGATTCGATGGTTTCGCGGTCGACGATGGACACATCGGCCACCAGGTCCGACAGGGGCTGCTCGGTGCGCGTGGCGGTCACCACCATGTCCTGCAGCGAGGGCATGCGGGCGTTCTGCGCCAGCAGCAGGGGCCGCATCGGCTCCTGGGCTTGGGCCGCGCAGACAGCGGCGAAGGTCAGCACGGCCAGGGCGGCAGGACGCAGCGGCGCGACGCGGCGCGCACGAAGGGGACGGTTTTTCATGGAAATCAGGATCAGCAAACAACCCGCGCCGGCTTCCCCGCCGGCAAATAGGCGATACGGCCGCACGCAAGCCCGTAGGCGCGCGCGGCCACCGTGTTGGCCGGTATCCGGGCTGACGGAACGCCCTCCAGCGCCTTCCCAGGCGCTTGTTCAAGGCGCCCAGTGGCTGTGTGCTGGAGAGAGAATCGGAAGATTCGTCCGCTGACCGTTGCGGGGGCAGCGCAGGCTCGGAGCCGCCATGGCTGGCGACGACCTCCCTGCTTCCCGTTGAACTGCGGCATGTGAACCACACCGCGAGCACCAACACCCGAGATTTTACGGCGCTTTGAAAGCCAACTGCCTACAATCTGGGGCTCTATGGCTTCTTTGTCTCCCCTCGACCAGATCGCCGAGCGCGTGGAGCGCCTGCTGGTTCGCCACGAGCAGCTTCAGCGCACCAATGAGCTCATGGCCGAACAGGTCGCGGCGCTCACCCAGGAACGCGATTCCCTGCGCTCGCGCCTGCAGGCGGCGCGCCACCGGATCGATGCCCTGATAGAGCGCCTGCCCGCCACGCCCGAACCGAAGGACGACGCATGAAACAGCTTGAGGTGCAGATCATGCAGCAAAGCTATCTGCTGGGCTGCCCCGAAGGCCGCGAGGCGCGCCTGCTCGAAGCCGTGGAGCGGGTGGACACCGCCATGATGCGCATCCGCGACGCCGGCAAGGTGCGTGCCCGCGAGCGCATCGCCGTGCTGGCGGCGCTGAATCTGGCTTTCGAGCTGGCCGACCGCGAGGTCGCCGATCTGGCAGCGGCGGCCCAGCCGCCTGCCCCGCGGCCAGCCGCCGAGCCCGGCAGCGCCCCGGCCAGCGACGATGAACGCCTGCTCGCCCTGGTGCACCGTCTCGACGAAGCCCTGGACCACGACGGCCGGCTGATCTGAACGTCTGCCCGGGTTCCGCGCAAGGCCTACAATGGCGGTGTCTGCGGTGCTGCCGGGCTTTATATTTCCTTGAACCAATGCTCCATGAGCCCGGGCTTGGTACATTGCCCGGTGAGCGTGATCATCTCGCGTCAGATGAACCCAACGCCTGGCTGCCCTCGCCCACCTGAACCCCCGGTTCAGGATGACGGTCCGGTGGCATTCGCAGACACCTTTTCCGCGCAGGTGCCCCGGGCACCGCGCAGCCTCCCGCAGGGCGCGCGCCCTGCCTCCCAGCGCGACGCCGCATGCCATTCGATCCAATCCTGATCACCGAACTTGCCCTGCTGGGCCTGTGCACCGGTTTCCTGGCCGGGCTGCTGGGCATCGGCGGAGGCATGGTGCTGGTGCCCTTCCTGACCTATTTTCTCGGCCAGCAGCAGGTGGCGCCCGGCCTGGCGGTGAAGATGGCCATCGCCACCTCGATGGCCACCATCGTCTTCACCTCCATCTCCAGCGTGCGTGCGCACCACCAGCGCGGCGCGGTGCGCTGGGACATCGCGCGGCGGCTGGCGCCCGGCATCGTGCTGGGCAGCATGGCGGCGAGCCTGGGGGTTTTCGCCCTGCTCAAGGGGTCGTTCCTGGCCCTCTTCTTCGCGGTGTTCGTCGGCTTCTCGGCTTGGCAGATGCTGCGCAACAAGCGGCCCGCTCCCTCGCGCCAGATGCCGGGCACGGCCGGTCAGCTGGCGGCGGGCGGCACCATCGGCTTTCTCTCGGGGTTGGTGGGAGCCGGTGGTGGCTTCATCAGCGTGCCGTTCATGGTGTGGTGCAACATCCCCATCCACCATGCCGTGGCCACGAGCGCGGCTCTGGGTTTTCCCATCGCGCTGGCCAACGCGGCGGGCTATATGGTGAGCGGCCAGTCGGTCGCCGGGCTGCCGCCGCTGTCGCTGGGCTATGTATGGCTGCCCGCGCTCGCGGTGATCGCCATGTGCAGCGTGCTCACCGCGCCGCTGGGCGCGCGCGCGGCGCACCAACTTCCGGTGGCGCGGCTCAAGCAGGTGTTTGCGATGCTGCTGATGGCCCTGGCGGCCTACATGCTCTGGAAGGGCATCACGACGGGCTGACGGCCTCGCCCCCGGCGGCATCGCTGCGCAGCGGCTGCGCGCCCTCCGACAGCAAGCATCCGAATGCCTCGGCGGGCAAGGCCGGCGAGCACAGGTAGCCCTGGTAGACATCGCAGCGCATCTGCTGCAGCACGCCATGCTGCGCTTCGGTTTCCACGCCTTCGGCCACCACGCGCAGTTGCAGCGCGCGGCCCAGGTGCACGATGGCGCTGACGATGGCCCGGTCGCCGTCATGGTCGGGCAGCCCGCGCACGAAGGACTGGTCGATCTTGAGCTTGTGGATGGGCAGGTTCTTCAGATAGGCCAGGCTGGAATAACCGGTGCCGAAGTCGTCGATGGCCAGGCCCACGCCCAGCTCGGCCACCATGCCCAGGCGCTGCGCGGCCTCCTGGGCGTCCTGCAGCAGGATGGATTCGGTCAATTCCAGCTCCAGCAGGCCGGCGGGCAAGCCGTGCTCGCGCAGCAGATGGGTCAGACGCTCCAGGAAATCGGGCTGGCGCATTTCCAGTGCCGACACGTTCACCGACACGACGATGGGGGTGCCCGCCTGCATCCAGCGCACGGCCTCTTGCACGGCCTGCTCCAGCACCCAGGCGCCGAGGGTGACGATGTAGCCGGTTTCCTCGGCCAGCGGAATGAAGACCCCGGGCGTGATGACGCCCAGTTCGGGATCGGTCCAGCGCAAGAGCGCCTCGGCGCCGATGATGCGACCCGACACCATGTCCACCTGCGGCTGGTAATGCACGCTCATGTGCTGGTGGCCCAGGGCCTGCCGCATGGCGTGCTCCATCTGCATGCGTTCGAGGAGGTTGGCGTTCATCTGCGGCTGGTAAAAACCGAAATTGCCACGGCCACGCTCCTTGACCCGGTACATGGCCGTGTCGGCCTGCTTGATCAGCTCGTCCAGCGTGCGTCCGTCCTGCGGGTACAGCGCAACGCCGATGCTGCACTGGATCGAGAAGCCCAGGTCGTCGAGCATGAAGGGGCGCCGCATCACGTCGAGCATGCGGCGCGCCACCTGCTCGGCCCCCGTGGCGTCGCCCGCGTGCAGGTACATGGCGAACTCGTCGCCACCGATACGGCACAGCATGTCGCTCTGGCGCAGGCAGGTCTGCAGGCGCGAGGCCACGAGCTGCAGCACGCGATCACCGAACTGGTGGCCCAAGGAGTCGTTGATGACCTTGAACCGGTCCAGATCCAGGAACAGGATGGCGAAGCCCGCTCCGCCCGGGCGTGCCGAGCGGATGGCGGCTTCCACGCGCTGCGTCAGCAGCAGGCGGTTGGGCAGACCGGTGAGGACGTCACTGTAGGCCAGTTCGTCGATGCGCTTCTGCGCCGCGTGCTGCTGCGTGAGGTCGCGCACGAAACCGATGCTTTGCTCGATCTTGCCACCCTCGCCCCGCAACGCCACCCAGGACAGGTGCACGGCGCAGCCGCTTTCGCCTTCGCGCGGTAGCCACAGCTCGCCGTTCCAGATGCCGCTGTTCTGCCAATCGGCCTGCACGCAGTCCATGAAATGCCGCGACACGCCCATGCCAAAAAAAGCGGTGACCTCGGTGCCATACAGCGTCTGCGAAGTGCGCCCCGACAGCTGCTCGCAGGACGGATTGAGCCGCGCGATGCGGTGCTGGTCGTCGGCGATGAAGATGGCGTAGGGGCTGGAATCGAACACCCGGGCGGCCAGGCGCAGTGCCGCTTGTGCCTGCATCTCGTGCGTGATGTCGCGGAACGAATACACCCGCCCGGTCACGTTGGCATGGCTCCACTGGGGCACGCTGCGGCGCTCCACCACCTGACCCCCGTGTAGCTCGATCACGTCCTGGCTCTGCCCCTTGGGGTCCTGCATGATCGCGTTCAGGCGCTCCTGGTAGGCCTGGGGGTCGCGCACGCGCGATGCCAGGAATGCGTGGACAGAGGCATCGTTGCGTTGCAGCAGCAGCTCCTGCGGCAGGCCCCAGATCTGCACCAGGCGCTGATTGAAAGCACGCACTTGGCCATCGAGCCCGCACACGAGCATGCCGTCGGCCGCGGAGTCGAGCGTGGCGCGCAGTTCCGCCAACAGCGTCTCCAGCTCGCGCTCGGCGGCCTGGCGCGCCGTGCAATCGGTCATGGTGACCAGCAAGGCCGATTCGCTCGCCCCCAGGGAGAACGGCGCGACCCGGCGCTCCACGGGAACCAGCTGCCCGTCGGCCCGCAGCAGGCTGGTCATGGAGTCGATGCCCCGGGCCAGCACTTCTTCGGTGTCTTCCCAGAAGCATTGGTCCTCGGGCGTGGCCGCCAGCCGCAAGACGGGCATGCCGACGAGCTCGTCACGCTGCAGCCCTACGAGGCGGGCCGCGCTGCGGTTGGCGAACAGGATGCAGCGCGTGCGTGCATCCACGAGCCAGATGGCCTCCTGCAGCCCGTCGAAGATGGCCTGCCAGAGGGTGTCCTGCATCTGGCCGGTCACAACCCCGCCTCGACCGCTGCCGGATTCACGGCTCTCTCGAAAAAGTAGCAAATGCGCTTGCGTGGCGACAGGTATTCCAGCGCGTCGCGGGGCAGTTGCGAAGGCCGCAGGCTGCGCCGTATGCCCAGCTCGGGGACTGTCTCCAGATCGAGCACCAGCGCCTCGTCCTTGGGCACGCGCGAGTCATGCACGATCACCCGGGGGCGCAGAGGGCGCGAGGAATTGACCGACACGACCATGGCATAGCGGTCATTGACCAGCTGCACCACCGAGCCGGGTGGATAGACCCCCATCATGCGGATGAAGATACCCAGCTCCACCGGATCGAAGCGGTTTTTCTGCTGCGCGAACATGACAGAAAGCGCCTCGTGCGGCGTCATGGCCTGGGCGCTGCGACCCGGATTGCACAGGCGCTCGTAGTGGTTCACCAGCGACAGGATGCGGCCGGCCAGGCAGATGGCATCGCCCTTGAGCTTCAGCGGGAATCCGCTGCCATCGGCCATTTCGTGGTGCTGTGCAATGGCCAGCAGCACGCCGCTCGACAAGCCCATGCTCTGCCCCAGGCGCACCGATTCACCCACATGGCTGCGGTAGCGCGCTTCTTCCGCAGGAGTCATACCCGGGAAGGGGCCATTGCTGATCGCCGGGGACAGGCGCAACTTGCCCATGTCGTGGAGCAGCGCCGCCATGCCCAGATCCTGCATGGTCTCGGGCGAGAGCCCTTGCGACTTGCCCATCAACAGGCACAGCACCATGACATTGACGGGGTGGAGCGTGTTTCGCTCGCCCACCCCCTCGGAGAGCAGGCTGATCACGGACTCGGTATTGCCCAGCAGCTCGTGCACGCAGTCGGCGACGAGCGCCTCGCTCTCGACCCTTGCCATCGCCGGGCTGCCTTCCGCGCTGTCGGCCAGTTTGCGGTACTGCCGCGTGGCCGCCAGGAAACGCTGATCGCATGCATCCAGGCGCCGCTGCTGTTCCAGCAATTGCATCTTGAGCTGCAGGGCCGCGCGCTTGGGATCGGACAGCGCCTCGGTCGCATCGGGGGGCATCTCTTCCGCGGCATCCGCCAGGGCCGAAAGGGCCTCCTGGGCCGCGGCTTCCTGCTCCAGCCCCGCCGGATACTGCGAGTCCACCGGGGGAAGGTCGCTCTTGGAAGGGTTGTAGCGGATCTGGCTCAGGCCCAGGCCGCGCAGGATCTCGATCTGGGATTCGGAGGCAATGCGAAAACTGCTGACCGGAAAAGGATGGCTCATCCAGTTCAGATCGAGCTGGATGTACATGCCAATGCGCAACTGGCCAATGTCAATCAGTACGTCGGTGTTTTCATCCATTACAAGGCCTCGCGGTCATTTGCCGCAGCAGACGACTTTCTGCATTATCAAGGCATCCTGCATTCACTTTTTCCGTTCGCGTACCCTTGTGGCGCTTTTGAGCAACAGGTGCGCTACTGGCAGATCAGCGACGGGCGGTACACCAGGTCCATCCACAACGCCCAGCCAGCCACGCCGCACAGCAGCAGCCCCGCCAGACGGGTCCCCCAGCTGGCGCGCAGGGCATCCATGCGCTGGCGCAGATGCTGCCAGAGCCAGGGGCCAGCCAGCAGCCAGGCGCCACTCCCCATGGCAAAAAACGCCATGGTCATGGCGCCCTCCCAGATTCCGCCACTCAGGGCGGCGACCAGCAAGGCGGAATAGAGCAGGCCGCAGGGCATCAACGCCCACAGGAAACCCGTGGCGAAAACGCCACCAGGCGCCTGGACCAAGGGCCGGACACGCCCCCATACCGCGCGGCCAGCGCTCTCGACCCAGGCTGGCTGGCGGGCCTGGAGCACCATCATGAGCCCCCAAGCCAGCACGGCCACATGCATGAAGGTCCAGAGGGGCCGCAGGGCCGTTGCCTGCTGCGTGAGCCAGGCCAGGCTCTGCATGGCCATGGCCGCCAAGGCGCCGACGGCGGCATAGCCGAGCAGGCGGCCGGCATGGTAGGCGGCGAGACGGCGCGCATGCCCGCCCCGGGGCACCCATCGCACCCTGTGCTCCGTCGAGGCCGACGCTGCCTGGGGCGAACCTGTGACCACGCTGCAGGGCGCGGCGCACATGGCAAGGCAGTGGGGCCCGCCCGCGAGCCCCATGAGCAGCGCGGTCGAGGCCAGGGTTGCAAGCATGGATCAGGGTCTGTTCACACCATTGCCGGTGCGAGCAGCCTTTAGATGATGCGGGAAAACCGTGCCCGGTTCCTGTCGGCCTGCAAATACTTGTCGAACACCATGGCGATGCCGCGCACGAAGTACCAGCCCATGGCCGTCACCGTGACACCCTCGTCGCTCAGCGTGACGAGCCCTTGCTGCTCCATTTCCTGCATCTGTTCCAGCTCGGGCGCGAAATACTTGCGGAAATCGATCAGCCAGGCCTGCTCCAGGGGCTCGAACAGCAGCTCGCCCTGGCACATCAGCGCCATGATGACCGCGCGGCGCACCAGGTCGTCGCGCGTCAGCGCCAGGCCGCGCACCACGGGCAGGCGGCCCTGGTTCAGGCGGTCGTAATAGTCTTCCAGCGTCTTGGCGTTCTGGCTGTAGGTAGCGCCCACGCGGCCGATGGCCGAAACCCCCAGGCCGATCAGATCGCAGTCGGGCTGCGTGCTGTAGCCCTGGAAGTTGCGGTGCAGGCGGCCCTGGCGCTTGGCGATGGCCAGCGCATCCTCGGGCAGGGCGAAATGGTCCATGCCCACGTAGACATATCCCGCACTGCTGAACGCTTCCAGGGAGCGCGCCAGCATGGAGACCTTGGCCGAGGCCATGGGCAGATCGGCCCAGATGATGCGTCGCTGGGGCTTGAAGCGGTCGGGCAGGTGCGCGTAGGCATAGAGCGCGATGCGATCGGGCCGCAGCTGCGCGACCTGCGCCAGGGTGCGGTCGAACGACTCGGGCGTCTGCTTGGGCAGGCCGTAGATGAGGTCGACGTTGACGGAATCGAAACCGATGGCACGCGCGGACTCCACCAGGGCGAATACCTGCTCTGCGGGCTGGATGCGGTGCACGGCCTTCTGCACCTCGGGATCAAAATCCTGCACGCCGAAGCTCAGGCGGTTGAAGCCCAGTTCGCGCAGCACGGCCAGGCGGCTGGCATCCACGGTGCGGGGATCGACCTCGATGGAGTATTCCCCTCCCTCGATCAGGGTGAAATTGCTGCGCAGCATGCCCATGAGCTCGCGCAGCCCCTCGTCGGAAAGGAAAGTGGGCGTGCCGCCCCCGAAGTGGATCTGGCTCACCACCTGCCCCACGCCCAGGTGCGCGGTGTGCAGGTCGATCTCGCGGCTCAGGTAGCGCAGGTAGACATCGGCACGGTCATGGTGCTTGGTGATGATCTTGTTGCATGCGCAGTAGTAACAAAGCGACTCGCAGAACGGAATGTGCACATAGATCGACAGCGGCAACGCCTTGCCCACAGCGCTCTGGCGGCGCTGCTGCAAGGCCAGCACATACTCATCCTCCCCGAACGCATCGACGAACCGGTCGGCGGTGGGGTAGGAGGTGTAGCGCGGTCCGGATACATCGAACCGAGTGAGCAATTCAGGGGTGACAACGGTCATGTGGGTTTCCTAGCAGCCTGCGTAATGTGCCCTAGATTCCCCGGCCGTCTCTTGATTCCAGTCAAGCACATGCAGGAGAACAGGGTTGTGGATCCAAAGGGGAAGAATGGGTGATAATTTGATATATGTCAGCCCCACCTCGCATACCCATCGTTCCCGCGCCCAGCGCCGCTTCTTCTTCCAGCGCGCCGCCCGAGACCGGGCAGGTGCCCGTTCACATGACCCAGCAGACCATCAAGGTGGCCTGTTCGAACTGCAATCTGCGCGAGCTGTGCATGCCCGTGGGTCTGAGCGACGACCAGCTCAAACGCATCGACGACGTGGTGGCCATACGGCGGAAAATCAAGCGCGGTAGCACTTTGTTTCGCAATGGCGAAGCGTTCACCTCGCTGTTCGCCATCCGCACGGGCTTTTTCAAGACCTGCGTGGCCACCGAGGATGGGCGCGATCAGGTCACGGGCTTCCAGATGGCGGGCGAGATCATCGGGCTCGACGGCATCGTCAACGACCACCACACCTGCGACGCCGTGGCGCTGGAGGATGCCGAGGTCTGCGTGATGCCGTTCGATCGCATCGAGGAACTCTCGCGCGAGGTCAATGCGCTGCAGAACCATGTGCACAAGATCATGAGCCGCGAGATCGTGCGCGAGCACAGCGTGATGCTGCTGCTGGGCAGCATGCGCGCCGAGGAGCGCCTGGCAGCCTTCCTGCTGAACCTCGTGCAGCGCTTGCACGCGCGCGGGTTCTCGCAATCCGAGCTGGTGCTGCGCATGACCCGCGAGGAAATTGGCAGCTACCTGGGCCTGAAGCTCGAAACCGTGAGCCGCACCTTCTCGAAATTCGTCGAGGACGGCATCGTCGAGGTCAAGCAGCGCCATGTGCGCATCATCAGCCCCGACGCTCTCAAGCGCATCGTCAACAACCAGCAAGCCTGCCACTGACAGGCCCCAGCCTCATCTCCCCCCTGACCGCGTCCGGGCGCCGGCACCGGGCCGCACATCCATGCCCAGCCCGCGCCAGCCCGGTGCTCCAGCATGGCGCCGCTGCAACATGGCGAAGCAAAAAAAGGCGTTTGCGGCTTGGAAAGCGGTTTTTTTGCCAGTAGCATCACCGTGCCAGTGGAGAAGCAGGTTTTCGCTGGTGAAACGACCACTCCCAAAAAGGAAAACCCAACATGGCAACTGCTAAAAAAGCCCCGGCCAAGACGGCCGCCGCTGCCAAGACCGCAGCCCCCGCCAAGAAGCGCACCCCCAACGCTGCGTTCATGAAGGCATTGACCCCCAGCCCCGCACTCGCTGCCGTGGTCGGCGCCACCCCCCTGCCCCGCACGGAAATCATCAGCAAGCTGTGGGTCTACATCAAGGCGCACAACCTGCAGGACGCCGCCAACAAGCGCATGATCAACGCAGACGCCAAGCTCAAGGAAGTGTTCGGCAAGCCGCAAGTGTCGATGTTCGAGATGGCCGGCCTGATCGGCAAGCACGTCAAGTAAGCACTGCCCCGCAGTCCTCCGAGGTCGGCTCTGCCGGCCTTTTTTTTTGCGCGCTCGGTTCCCGCTGCGGCATCCGCGGGGAGCACCGGCGCTTTTTTTTGAAGGGCGCTGTTGCAGAATTACATCAATGCGAATAAGAATGAATGTTATTTGATTTAACATTATGGTGTGCGATGCAAAGCCACGCTCACGCCAGCCACTGCCTCTCGCCTGACCACGGCGCCGCCCCACCTGCGGTGCCCCAGCTACGAACCATCCGACGGAGGCCAGATTGGCACATCACCGCGCTCAGCGCCGCAGCCCTTCGCTGCAAAAATCCCCCCTCTCCCAGCACCCCAAGACCACCACGCTCCTGCCCCTGGGCGCGTTGATGCTGGCCGCCTCGGTGGGCGTGCAGGCCCAGACCGCCGCTCCCGCCGAGAAGTCGCTGGGCACCGTCACGGTGAAGGAACAGGCGGAGACCCCCGAGGGCAAGGACAGCGTGCGCGCCACCCAGACCACCATCGGCAAGGGCAAGCAGCAGCTGCGCGACATTCCGCAGTCGGTGACCGTGGTGACCGAGCGCCTGATCGATGACCGCAACCTGGACACCGTCAAGGAAGCCCTGAAGAACACCGCCGGCATCACCTTCCTGGCGGCAGAGGGCGGCGAGGAAGACATCCGCCTGCGCGGCTTCGCGCTGCAAAGCACGGGCGACATGTTCATCGACGGCATGCGCGACCCTGCTTTCTACGACCGCGACACCTTCAACCTCGACCGCCTGGAACTTCTGCGCGGTTCGGCTTCCATGCTGTTCGGCCGAGGCTCCACGGGCGGCGCGGTCAACCAGGTCAGCAAGACCCCGCGCCTCATTGATGCGCACCAGGTGGACGTGACGCTGGGCAGCCACCAATACCGCCGCGCCACGGGCGATTTCAATATCCACACCGGCGAAAACGCCGCCCTGCGCATCAACGCGATGAGCACCACCGCCGACAACAACGGCGCGGGCAGCAGCATCGAGAAAAAGGGCATCGCGGCCAGCTACGCCTGGGGCATCGGGACACGCGACGAGTTCACGGCCAGCCTGTACCACCTGGACAACAAGAACGGCATGAACTACGGCCTGCCATGGATCCGGCGCACCGCCACCTCGGCGGTCAGCGACACGACCATGCTGCCCCTCGACCCCACGGCCTACTACGGCGCCGCCAGCGACTACAACGCGGGCAGCGCCACCATGGCCACGCTGCAGCATGTGCACCGCTTCGATGGCCAGGCCGAGCTCAAGACGCAACTGCGCGCGGGCAGCTTCGAGCGCGACCAGCGCGCCGGTGCCGTGCGCCTGGCAGCCGCGGCCCAGCAACCCGGCGGCGTGGCCGCCAATCTGTCGAACTTCGGCCCTGGCACGCGCCTGACACGCGGCAACCACCTGAAGATGCAGGACATGGACACCGTGCACCTGCAAAGCGACTTCAGCAACAAGTTCGAGGCACTGGGCCTGCGCCACGAACTGCTCGCCGGCGCCGACTTCGCCCAGGAAAAGAAGCGCGTCTACGCGGCGCGCAGCGCGGCCCAGGGCGGCATCGACGTCAGCAAGCCCAGCACCACGGTCGGCACGCCCAACGACGGCGCGGCCGTGAACGAAGCCGGCCGCGTGCTGCGCACGTCGAGCGACTTCGAAGCCAAGGGCTGGGGCGTGTACGCACAGGACCTGGTGCAGGTGGCGCCGCATTGGAAGATCCTGGGCGGCCTGCGCTACGACAGCATGGAAGGCAACTACAACGCCTTCGCCATTCCGGCCACCGCCGCCGGCCCCGTCACCACCACCAGCTACCGCCAGAAGATCTCGGAATGGAGCAAGCGCGTCGGCGTGCTGTACCAGCCCACGCCGCTGCACTCCTACCATTTCTCCTATGGCACTTCGTTCAACACCTCGGGCGAAACCTATTCGTACAGCCCGCAGACGGTGAACACCCCCCCGGAATCGAGCCGCAACATCGAGATCGGCGCCAAGATCGACTCGGCCGACAAGCGCTTCACCACGCGCCTGGCCGTTTTCCATTCGACCAAGCTGCATGAGCGCAACGTCGACCCCGACCTGAACATCGCCGTGCTCTCGGGCAAGCGCCATGCCGCGGGCGCGGAAATCGACATCACCGGCCGCCTCACGCCCAAGTGGGAAGTCTACGGCTCGTACATGTGGATGCCCAGCGCCAAGATCGACATCGGAGCCCAAGGCGCGGAAGGCCAAGGCAGCCGCCCCTCGCTCACCCCGCGCCACAGCGGCACGGTCTGGACCACCTACCAGATCACGCCCCAGTTGCGCGTGGGCGGTGGCCTGAACTTCCGCAGCGCGCAAACGCCCAACCGCAACCCCGGCTGGGAAGTCCCGGGCTACGTGACCGCCGACCTGATGGCCGAATACAGCGTGAACGACAGCCTCACGATCAAGGCCAACCTGACCAACGTCACGAACAAGCTCTATGCCGACGCGGTCTACAGCGGCCACTACGTGCCCGGCGCGGGCCGCCTCTTCCAGATCACGGCCAGCATGAAGTTCTGACCCGGTCTGCACGTTACTCCAAGGTTTGCCGCCCCGTCCGGGGCGGCTTTTTGCTTTCCGCCATGCTGCTCACCCTGCCCCACCTGCTCTCCCCCACCGATCTGCAGACCGCCCGGCGCCTGCTCGCCAGCGCCCCCTGGGCCGACGGAAGCGACAGCGCCGGCCCGCAAGCGCGCCTGGCCAAGAACAACGAACAGCTGCCACGCGACTGCGAAGCCGCGCAGGCCATCTCGGCCATGGTGCTGGCGGCGCTGGACCGCAGCGCGCTGTTCCTCACCGCCACACTGCCCAAGCGCGTGTTCCCGCCACGCATCAACCGCTATGGCGGGGCCGCCAACCACTACGGCGACCATGTCGATGCCGCCATCCGCCAGATGCCCGGGCGGCGCGAACGGCTGCGCACCGACATCTCCTGCACCGTCTTCCTGTCCGACCCCGAGGAATACGAGGGCGGCGAACTCTGCATCGCCGACACCTTCGGCGAGCAGCAGGTCAAGCTGCCCGCCGGCCATGCCGTGATCTACCCGGGCACCAGCGTGCACCAGGTCCGCCCCGTCACGCGCGGCCACCGCATGGCCTGCTTTTTCTGGATCGAGAGCATGGTGCGCAGCGACGAACAGCGCCGGCTGCTCTACGAGATGGACATGGCCCTGCTGCGCCTGCGCGAGCAGCACGGCGACTCTGCCCAGACCGTGGCCCTCACCGGCACCTACCACAACCTCCTGCGCATGTGGGCCGACACCTGAGCGCCTTTCCCACCTGTCTTGGGCGCCATCACCTGGTTGCCTGTCGTTGCAAATAATATGGATTCTCATTTACAATAACATCCATTCCATCGCAGCAACGCACCATGGCACCGCACACTTTCCCCTCCTCCCTGGGGCGCCCCCATCGCCACGGCCATCCGGCGGCCCAGGCTGGTTACACAATGACCGCAGGGATACTGGCCCAAATGGTTGCCGCACTGCACAATACCGGCTGCGCGCGGGCCGCCCGCACCGGAGTGGCGGAGCATCCATGGCATTCGTGACGACACTGCTGGCGGGCCTGCTGATCGTGGCGGGCTCGGCCTGGTGGGTTCTGCGCCCGTAATTCTTAGATCCTTTTCGGCCCCTGGCGCAATGCTGCATTGCGCGGACAGCTATCATTTTTATGTCAACCTACGACCGCTTCGAGCAGCCCCAGGGACTGAGCCGCAATGCCCTGATCGCCATCGGCGTGGTGCTCCTGCATGTCGCAGCCCTGTGGGCGCTGCAAACGGGCCTGCTGCGCCGCGCCGTGGAAGTCATCGTGCCGGCGGTGCTGCTGACCGAATATGTCTCGCCGCCCGCCCCGGTGACCAAGGCCGAACCGCCCCCACCGGCGCCCGCGCCCAAGCCCCAGCGTGTCCAGACCAAGGCTCCCGCCCCGCGGCCAGCCCCCGAGCCACAGCCCATCGCCGACACCACGCCCTCGCCCAACGCCATCCAGGTCAGTCCCGCCAAGAGCGAGCCGGCGCCGCCCGCGCCGATCACCGCCACCGGCCCTGAAACGCCGGTCGCGGCCCCTCCGGCGCCCGCCGCGCCCAAGATCGAGCTGCCATCGAGCAACGCCGCCTACCTGCAAAACCCGGCCCCGGCCTACCCGGCGATCAGCAAGCGCATGGGCGAACAGGGCAAGGTGGTGCTGCGCGTCTACATCGACGCCGAAGGGCTGCCGCAGAAGATCGAAATTAACCGTTCCAGCGGCTTCGACCGCCTGGACCGCCAGGCGCAAGACACCGTCATGCGCTGGAAGTTCGTTCCCGGCAAGCGCAACGGCGTGCCCGAGGCCATGTGGTACCTCGTGCCCATCAATTTTGTTCTCGAATAATCTTCAGGAGTTCTCATGGAAACCCAATTCGGTCTCGCCAACGTCTGGACGCAGGGTGACTTCGTCACCCGCGCCGTGGCCGTGCTGCTGCTGGCCATGTCGCTGGCCTCGTGGATCGTCATCATCATCAAGGCGCTGGACATCGTGAAGTTCAAGAAGCACGCCAGCGCCGTGCAGACCTTCTGGCACAGCGAGGATTTCGCCGCCGGCATGACCCGCCTGGGCTCCGACCCAGCCAACCCCTTCCGCCAGCTCGCCGTCGAGGGCCGCGAGGCCACCGCCCACCACCGCAACACCAAGGGCCAGCTGCATGACAGCCTGGACGTGAGCGACTGGGTCACCGGCTGCCTGCGCAATTGCATCGACGAATTCACCGCGCGCCTGCAGTCGGGCCTGGCCATCCTGGCCTCGGTGGGCTCCACCGCGCCGTTCATCGGCCTGTTCGGCACGGTGTGGGGTATCTACCATGCGCTGCTGGCCATCGGCACCTCGGGCCAGTCCACCATCGACAAGGTCGCCGGCCCCATTGGCGAGGCGCTCATCATGACGGCCCTGGGCCTGGCCGTGGCCATCCCCGCCGTGCTGGGCTACAACGCGCTGGTGCGCGGCAACAAGTCCATCCTGATCCGCCTCAACAGCTTCGCGCACGACCTGCACGCCTATTTCGTGACCGGTGCCCGCGTCGGCGCCAGCAGCGACAACGGCAAGGTGTTGCCGCTCAAGAAAGGCAGCTGACCATGGCCTTCGGTACCCAGGACGATGCCGACGAGGTGATGAACGAGATCAACATGACGCCGCTGGTCGACGTCATGCTGGTGCTGCTGATCATCTTCATCATCACCGTGCCGGTGATGAAGCACTCGGTCAATGTCGATCTGCCCCGGGCCACCAACCAGCCCGAGCAGGTCAAGCCTGAAACCCTGCGCCTGAGCGTGGCGGCCGACGGCAGCTACTACTGGAACGGCCAGACCATCGCCGATGCCGAGCTGGCCACGCGCCTGCAGGACGAGGCCGCCAAGGAGCCCCAGCCCGACCTGCACATCCGCGGCGACAAGGAAGTGCGCTACGAGCGCGTGGCCCAGGCCATGGCCGCAGCGCAGCGCGCCGGGCTGCGCAAGATCGGCTTCGTCACCGATCCACAGTAAAAAAACCGCAGAAAGGACTGGACAAGTTATTGAGAATCGTTATCATTAACGGATCGCACTGTTCAGGACCTCTTTCATGCAAGCCACCCTGCACCTTCCCGCCATGTTCAGCACCGCCCGCGCCGAGTCGGCCCACTCCGCGCAGGGCGCCCAGGAGCGCATGCCCTCGGTGGACAGCCACGCGCTGCTGCAGGGCCAGAAGGCCGTCACCATCAGCCACAACGGCGCGCTCTACCGCCTGCAGGCCACCCGGCTGGGCAAGCTGATCCTGACCAAATAAGTTCATCGTGGGGCGACTCCCGGACCGCCACCGGTCCGCAAGAGTCGTTTTTGCCAGCCAACGGGGTCCCCGCGTAGCCAGGCTTTTTTTCCCCGCACCCACAAAAAAAAACCGGCCCCTGGCCGGTTTTTTCATTCAAATTCGGCTTTGACGCCCGTGTGGAAAGCGCTAGCAGCTATTTAATCAATAGCACAAATCACAGCTCCAGCGCCGCGATGCCGGCCTTGGCGATCTGTGCGTCCTCGGTGGACTTCACGCCGCTCACGCCCACGGCACCCAGGCACTGGCCGCCCTGCAGGATGGGCACGCCGCCTTCGAGCAGGCCCTCGATTTCCGGCGCGCTCAGGAACGAGGTCCGGCCATTGTTGATGATGTCCTCGTACACCTTGCTCTCGCGCCGGCCCAGCGCCGCCGTGCGCGCCTTGGCGGGCGCGATGTGCGCGGACACGGGCGCGGCGCCATCCAGGCGCTGCAGCCACAGCGGGTGGCCACCGGCATCGACGATGGCGATGGTCACGGCCCACTGGTGCCGCAGGGCTTCGGCTTCGGCGGCGGCGGCGATCTTCTTGACATCGGCCAGTTCAAGTTCGGGGGTGGTTTTCATGGGTCATGCGGCCTGGTGGGCCGTGGTTCGGTCGGCCCAGCGGCCGGGGAGGGGTAGGCTGGAAAGCATAGCGCCGCCCCCGTTCCGCGTCACCCACGCGCCGGGCAAAAGAACCTTGACCTAAACCGGGGTATTGCGTCCCGGTATTGCAACCCCTGTATGGAACCCCATCTAGAATGCAGCCACCTGCGCAGTGCAGGTCACTCAGGAGAGCAACGATGAACGACCGGATCACCACCCTCCCCTCCGCGGACTATGGCTACGGCATTTCGCAGGAGCAGCGCCACAAGGTGCTGCGCAACACCTATTGGCTGCTGGCGCTGAGCCTGCTGCCCACCGTGCTGGGCGCCTGGCTGGGCGTGGCCACGGGCATCACCCAGGCGCTGCGCGGCGGCGTGGGCCTGATCGTCTTCCTGGGCGGCGCCTTCGGCTTCATGTTCGCCATCGAGAAGACCAAGAACTCGGCCGCCGGCGTGCCCGTGCTGCTGGGCTTCACCTTCTTCATGGGCCTGATGCTCTCGCGCCTGATCGGCATGGTGCTGGGCTTCAAGAACGGCACGGACCTCATCATGACGGCCTTCGCCGGCACGGCGGGCGTGTTCTTCGTCATGGCCAGCCTGGCCACGGTGATCAAGCGCGACCTCTCGGGCATGGGCAAATGGCTGTTCGTGGGCGCCATGGTGCTCATGGTCGGCAGCATCATCAACGTGTTCGTGGGCTCCTCGGCCGGCATGATGGCCATCTCGGTGGCGGCCATCGGTATCTTCAGCGCCTACATGCTGTACGACCTCAAGCAGATCCTCGACGGCGGCGAGACCAACTACATCAGCGCCACGCTGGCCCTGTACCTGGACATCTTCAACGTGTTCCAGAGCCTGCTGGCCTTGCTGGGCATCATGGGCGGCGAGCGCGACTGAAATCCCCGCGCCCGGTGTTCCAAGGCTCCTTCGGGAGCCTTTTTTGCGTCCGGGGCCCGGGGCGGACTCAATCGGCCGGACGCCCGGCCGATAATGGACAAAGACGCCCCCGAAAGTACCGCCATGCCACGCCGCATCCTTCCCGCCTTCCTCCTGCTCGCGCTGCTGGCGGGCTGCGACAAAATTTCCGCGATCCCGGGCCTGGGCCCCGACCCCAAGATCGCCCAGCGCGAGGAAGAAGCCAAGGCCATCGGCGGCGCCTGCCGCCATGCCCTGCGCGGGCTGGAGGACTGCTACGCGCTCAACCCCAAGGCCAGCAAGGCCTTCGTGTTCACGGGCTGGAAGGAAATGGACCAGTACATGCGCGAGAACAAGATCGAAGGCACGCCCTCGGTCATCAGCCTCCCGGCCAAGCCGGCCGCGTCCGACAACATCGAGACGGAAACCCGCAGCGCGCCCACGGGCAAAAAGTCCTGACCCCTCAATCCCGCTCGAACACCGCGATGCTCTCGACGTGCGCCGTGTGCGGGAACATATTGACCATGCCCGCCGCAGTGCAGCGGTAGCCCGCCAGGTGCACCAGCAGGCCCGCGTCGCGCGCCAGCGTGGCCGGGTTGCAGCTCACGTAGACGATGCGCCTGGGCGGCGTCCAGTGCGCGGCGCCCTCGGGCAGCGGCGGCGCGTCCTCGGCGCCGCGCCGCGCCTGCTCGATGTCGGCCAGCGCCTTGGCCAGCGCGAAGGCGCCCTCGCGTGGCGGATCGACCAGCCATTTGTCGGCCGCGCCGTCCTGCACCAACATCCCGGGCGTCATCTCGAACAGGTTGCGCGCTACAAATTTCGTAGCTGCCAGCGCTTTACCAGAATGCCTTACAGCCTGATTTGACGCATAGTTTTGGCGCGAGCGCGCCACCAGCGCCTCGCTGCCCTCGATGCCCAGCACCTCGCGCGCCTGCGTGGCCAGCGGCAGCGTGAAGTTGCCCAGGCCGCAGAACCAGTCGATCACGCGCTCGTCGGCCCGCACATTGAGCAGGCGCAACGCGCGCGAGACCAAAACGCGGTTGATGTGCGGGTTCACCTGGGTGAAATCGGTGGGCTTGAACGGCATGGTGATGCCGAAATCAGGAAGACCGTAGGCCAGCGGCTCGCCGCCGTCGTCAAGCAAATGCACCGTGTCCGGCCCCTTGGGCTGCAGCCACCACTGCACGCCATGCTCGGCGGCGAAGGCGCGCAGCAGGGCCACGTCGCCCGCGCAGAGCGGCTCCAGGTGGCGCAGCACCAGTGCGGTGACGGTATCGCCGCAGGCCAGCTCGATCTGCGGGCAGGTGTCGCGCGCCTCCATCGACGCGATCAGCGCGCGCAGTGGCATCAGCATGGCGCTGACATGCGGCGGCAGCACGGGGCAGACCTCCATGTCGGCCACGTAGCGGCTCTTGCGCTCGTGGAAACCCACCAGCACCGTGCCCTTTTTGACCACATGGCGCACCGACAGGCGGGCGCGGTAGCGGTAGCCCCAGGCGGGCCCCTCGATGGGGCGCAGCAGCATCTCGGCCTTGACCTTGCCCAGGTGCCACAGGTTGTCTTCCAGCACGCGCTGCTTCACCGCCACCTGGGCGCCTACATGCAAGTGCTGCATCTTGCAGCCGCCGCAGGCCCCCGCATGCAGGCCGAAATGCGGGCAGGCGGGGCGCACGCGCTGTGACGATTCGCGGTGGATGGCCGTCAGGCTGGCCTGCTCCCAGTTGTTCTTCTTGCGGTGGGTGTTGGCGCTCACCACCTCGGTCGGCAGCGCGCCGTCGATGAAGACCACCTTGCCGTCAGGCCGGCGCGCCACGCCCTGGGCGTCCAGGTCGACGGACTGCACCAGCAACTGGCCCTCGGGCAACGCGGCGCTGGGGATTTCGGACGGTTCGAAGGCGGGGGAAAGTTCGGTCGGTTCGCTCATCCCCCGATTGTCTCAGGCCCACGGGGGGCCGGACGGATACCCGCTCAGCCGGGGTTGGTGCCGGGGGTTTTTCCACCGCCCAGGGCCGCTGCTTCCTGGGCCGGCGCCAAGGGCAGCTTGTTCACGGGCATGTCGCAACCGTGGTGGTCCCGTGAAAACACCAGGGAGCCACCCGGGGCCACCTGGGGCATGGTTTCGTGCAGCGGACGCGACAGGTCCACGGGCGGTTCCACCGAACGGTACACCAGCTCCTGCTCCGGGCCGGGTCCATAGACAACATAGCAGGCGGCCAGGGCGGCCTGGCTCAACAGGCCCGCGGCCAAGGCGGTGGCGGCAGTGCGGAACACGCGCATGGGTTCTTCTCCTTCGCTGGGTGGATGGTGCCGGCACATTATGCCGGGCGCCACAACCCATCACAGCGGCAGGCGCGTGGTGTGCTTGACCTCCTCCATCACGGCATAGGTGCGCGTCTCGCGCACGCCCGGAAGCTGCCACAGCACAGCGCCGGCGAACTCGCGGTAGGCGTTCATGTCGGCGGTACGGGTCTTGAGCAGGTAGTCGAAACCGCCGGCCACCATGTGGCACTCCATGATCTCGGGCCGCACCTGCACCGCCGCCTTGAACTGGTCGAACACATTGGGGGTGGTGCGGTCAAGCAGCACCTCGACGAACACCAGCATGCCGGCGCCGAGCTTGAGCGGGTTGAGCCGCGCTTCATAGCCCAGGATGAAGCCCTCGCGCGTGAGGCGCTGCACGCGCGCCAGCACGGCCGTGGGCGAGAGCGCCACGCTTTCGGCGAGCTTGAGGTTGGAAATACGGCCGTCGTCCTGCAGGATCATCAGAATCTTGCGATCGATGCGGTCCAGATCATTGGCTTCTGTCTGCATGGCTAGTGAATCATTCTGCGATGCGGCATATTTTCGGATATTAATTCGCCATTCTTGCACGCATCATCACGCCATTCCCAGCCCATGTCCGGGCCGGGCCTTTTCACGAGATCGCCAGCCATGAACCAGCCCTTCGCCGCCTTCGCGCCCCGCCCGGCCACCGCCAGCCCGCTGCGCGACGCCATCACCGCCGCCTGCCGCATTCCCGAGCCCGAGGCCCTGGCACCGCTGCTGGAGCAGGCCCGCCTGCCGCAGGACATGGAAAACGCCGTTCAGGGCCTGGCTCTGCGCATCGCCGGCACGCTGCGCCAGCGCAAGGCCTCGGCGGGCCGCGCCGGCATCGTGCAGGGGCTGCTGCAGGAGTTCGCCCTGTCGTCGCAGGAAGGCGTTGCGCTGATGTGCCTGGCCGAGGCGCTGCTGCGCATTCCCGACGCCGCCACGCGCGACGCGCTGATCCGCGACAAGATCAGCAGCGGCCAGTGGGAACCGCACCTGGGCAAGAGCCCCTCGCTGTTCGTCAACGCCGCCACCTGGGGCCTGCTGCTGACGGGCAAGCTCGTCACCACGCACAACGAGGGCAGCCTGTCGGCCTCGCTCGGCCGCCTGATCGGCAAGGGCGGCGAGCCGCTGATCCGCAAGGGCGTGGACATGGCCATGCGCATGATGGGCGAACAGTTCGTCACCGGCGAGACCATCGGCGAGGCGCTGGCCAACGCCCGCAAGATGGAGGCCGAGGGCTTCCGCTACTCCTACGACATGCTGGGCGAGGCCGCGCTCACCAGCGAGGACGCGGCGCGCTACTACCAGTCCTACGAACAGGCCATCCACGCCATCGGCAAGGCCTCGAACGGGCGCGGCATCTACGAAGGCCCGGGCATCTCCATCAAGCTCTCGGCCCTGCACCCGCGCTACAGCCGCGCGCAATACGACCGCGTGATGGACGAGCTGTTCCCGCAGGTGCTGCGCCTGACCGAGCTGGCGCGCCAGTACGACATCGGCCTGAACATCGACGCCGAGGAAACCGACCGCCTGGAAATCTCGCTCGACCTGCTCGAACGTCTGTGCCAGGCCCCCAGCCTGCAGGGCTGGAACGGCATCGGCTTTGTGATCCAGGCTTACCAGAAGCGCTGCCCGCATGTGATCGACTTCGTCATCGACCTGGCCCGCCGCTCGCGCCGCCGCCTCATGGTGCGCCTGGTCAAGGGCGCCTACTGGGACAGCGAGATCAAGCGCGCCCAGGTGGACGGCCTGACCGACTACCCGGTCTACACGCGCAAGGCCCATACCGACGTGTCCTACCTCGCCTGCGCGCGCAAGCTGCTGGGGGCACCGGAGGCCATCTACCCGCAGTTCGCCACGCACAACGCGCAGACGCTGGCCGCCATCTACCACCTGGCCGGCAACAACTACTACGCCGGCCAGTACGAGTTCCAGTGCCTGCACGGCATGGGCGAGCCGTTGTACGAGCAGGTGGTGGGCGCCGTCACGGCCGGCAAGCTGGGCCGCCCCTGCCGCATCTACGCCCCCGTGGGCACGCACGAAACCCTGCTGGCCTACCTGGTGCGCCGCCTGCTGGAGAACGGCGCCAACACCTCGTTCGTGAACCGCATCGCCGACGGCTCCATCGCGCTGGAAGAGCTCGTGTGCAACCCCGTGGCCACCGTGCAGCAGGCCGCCCAGACCGAGGGCCGCGCCGGCCAGCCGCACCTGCGCATTCCGCTGCCTGGCCAACTCTACGGCGCCGAACGCCCCAATTCCCAGGGCCTGGACCTGGCCAGCGACCGGGTGCTGGCCCACCTCGCCGCCGGCCTGCAGGACAGCGCCCGCCAGCCCTGGCACGCCGCCCCCCTGCTGGCGCAGGACAGCGCCGCAAGCACCACCGTGCCGGTGCTCAACCCGGCCAACCACGGCGATGTGGTGGGCCAGGTGCAGGAAGCCACCGAGGCCGATGTGGACCGCGCCATTGCCTGGGCCTGCGAGGCCGCGCCCTCCTGGGCCGCCACGGCGCCCGCCGAGCGCGCCGCCGCCCTGCTGCGCGCCGCGGACCTTCTGGAAGCACAGATGCCCGCGCTGCTGGGCCTGCTGATGCGCGAGGCCGGCAAGACCTGCGGCAATGCCGTGGCCGAGGTGCGCGAGGCGGTGGACTTCCTGCGCTACTACGGCGCCCAGGTGCAAAACAGCTTCGCCAACGCCACGCATGTGCCCCTGGGCCCGGTGGCCTGCATCAGCCCCTGGAACTTCCCGCTGGCCATCTTCATGGGCCAGGTCGCCGCGGCCCTGGCCGCCGGCAACACCGTGCTGGCCAAGCCGGCCGAGCAGACGCCGCTGATCGCGGCCCAGGCCGTGCGCGTGCTGTGGCAGGCCGGCGTGCCGCGCGCCGCCGTTCAACTGCTGCCGGGCCAGGGCGAGACCGTGGGCGCGCGCCTGGTGGCCGACGAGCGCATCATGGGCGTGGTGTTCACCGGCTCGACCGACGTGGCGCGCATCCTGCAGCGCACCGTGGCAGGCCGCCTGGATGCCGCCGGCAACCCCGTGGCCCTGATCGCCGAAACGGGTGGCCAGAACGCCATGGTGGTGGACTCCTCGGCCCTGGTGGAACAGGTGGTCGGCGATGCCGTGTCCTCGGCCTTCGACAGCGCAGGCCAGCGCTGCTCGGCGCTGCGCGTGCTGTGCGTGCAGGAAGACGCCGCCGACCGCGTGGTGGCCATGCTGCAGGGCGCCATGGGCGAGCTGCGCCTGGGCAACCCCGACGCCCTGAACGTGGACGTGGGCCCCGTCATCGACGCGCAGGCACGCGCCGGCATCCTGGCCCACATCGAGGCGCTGCGCGCCAAGGGCCACCGCGTCTTCCAGCCCACGGCCGGCGATGCGCGGGCCACGGCGCAAGGCACCTTCGTGCCGCCCACGCTGATCGAGATCGGCAGCATCGGCGAACTCGAACGCGAGGTATTCGGCCCCGTGCTGCACCTCGTGCGCTACGCCCGCAAGGACCTGCCGCGCCTGCTGCAGCAGATCAATGCCACCGGCTACGGCCTGACGCTGGGCGTGCATACGCGCATCGACGAGACCATTGCCCAGGTGGTGGAACAGGCACACGCCGGCAATATCTACGTGAACCGCAACATGGTCGGTGCCGTGGTGGGCGTGCAGCCCTTCGGCGGCGAAGGCCTCTCGGGCACCGGCCCCAAGGCCGGTGGACCGATGTACCTGCTGCGCATGCTGTCGCGCTACCCCGCTGGCGCGCTGGCCACCACGCTGGCGCCCGCCGATGCCTTGCGCCCCAGCGACGACACGCAGCGCCGCCCGTTGCTGGCCACGCTGAAAGTCCTGGAGGACTGGGCCCACGGCCAGCAGAACACGGCGCTCGCGCGGACCTGCCAACGCCTGGCCGCCACCACCCCCAGCGGTGTGCTGCGCACCCTGCCGGGCCCGACGGGCGAGAACAACACCTACCAGATCCTGCCGCGCGAACGCGTGCTGTGCCTGGCCAGCCAGGATGCCGATCTGCTCACCCAGCTCGCCTGCGTGCTGGCCACGGGCGGCCAGGCCTTGTGGCCCGTGCAGCACCAGGCCCTGCATGCGCGCCTGCCCGCCGCGCTGCAGGAGCGCGTGGCGCTGGTGGCGCAATGGCAGGCCGACGGCGTGTGGCTCGACGCCGTGCTGCACCACGGCGACAGCGATGCGCTGCGCACCGCCTGCCGCGCCATCGCCACCCGCCCCGGCCCCATCGTGGGCGTGACCGCCCAGCCCACGGGCGGCACCGAGGTACCGCTGGAGCGCCTGGTGCTGGAGCGCTCGCTCAGCGTCAACACGGCCGCAGCCGGCGGCAATGCCAGCCTGATGACCATCGGCTAAGGCCGCAGGGGCAGGGGCCACGCCCCTCCCCGCCCGAGAAGCGGATGGAGCCCGGCCCCTCGCCGGCCCGTCCACTTTCGCTTTCCAGGGTGAACGGCAAGGGTGGCATGCCGTGCGCGCGCAAAAAGAGGGAACCTTTGCGCGCCCCGTTCGTTGACACTGGCATCCGCCATGAG
Organism: Simplicispira lacusdiani; assembly: GCF_003604195.1. Taxonomy (GTDB): domain Bacteria; phylum Pseudomonadota; class Gammaproteobacteria; order Burkholderiales; family Burkholderiaceae_C; genus Simplicispira; species Simplicispira lacusdiani. Next base: position 51,745 of record NZ_QXGR01000009.1, on the reverse strand, counting down.
AGCCTTCAGCCACTTCGAGGAAAGCGAATGCATCGCGCGCGCGCAACGCGGCGACGTCGCGGCGTTCTCGGAGCTGGTGGCCCGCCACCAGGACCGCATCTACCGCTTCCTCGTGCGGCTGACCCGTTCGCCCGACGATGCTCTGGACCTGACCCAGGAAACCTTCATCCACGCCTGGGAGGCCCTGGAGCGCTGGCGCCCCGAAGCGCGCTTCACGACCTGGCTGTTCCAGATCGCGCGCAACCAGGCGCTGGACCTGCTGCGGCGCAGCAAGCGCGCCGAATTCGTGGCGCTGGAAGACGACGGCGACGCCCTGCCCTGCCCGGCGCCCACGCCCGAGGCGGCCCTGGAGACCCGGCAGCGCGTCCACGGACTGGAGCGCGCACTGGCGCGCCTGCCCACCGAGCACCGCGAGATCCTGCTGCTGCGGGAGATCGAGGCCCTGCCGTACGAAGAGATCGCGGCCGTGCTCGACATCAGCCTGGGCACGGTGAAATCACGCCTCGCCCGGGCGCGCGCCGGGCTGCTGGAAAAAATGCCGCGCTGACAGGAGGAAAACATGACCTGCCCCACCACCGAAGCACTGTCCGCCTATGCCGACCACATGCTTGCGCCTGCGGAGCAAGCGCGGCTTGGGCAGCACCTGCGCGGCTGCGGCGCCTGCCAGCAGCGACTCGCCGAGCTGGCGGCGCTGCGGCAGGCCCTGCGCTCCCTGCCCTCCCCGACGCCGGGCCTGGACCTCGCCCCCCGGATCGAAGGCCGCCTGCGCCCCCGGCCACGCCGCCCCCCACCCCGACCGCGGCCCTGGATCGGCTGGCTTCCGGCCGGCCTTGCGACGGGCATGGCGCTGGCATCGGGGGTGTGGCTGGGCAGCCTGCTGCTGGGCGGAGCCACGGCCGGCACGCGCCCTGCCTCCCTGGCGCGCGTGTTCGACCCGGTGCCGCCGGGGGGGCTGTGCGCCGCCACCGAACTGTGCCGCCCACTGAAAGGACTGCCATGATCCACCGCCCCTGGACCCCCTACCTGCTGGCCGTCTCGCTGGCCCTGAACCTCGGGGTTGTCGCCGCTCTCGTGCTGCGGCCCGCCCCACCCGCGCCCAGTGCGCAGACAGCCCCCGCGCCTGCCATCCACCTGCCGGACCATCTGGAGCTGAGCGCCGAGCAGCGCGCCCGCTGGCAGGCGCTGGAGCCCGGCTTCCTGCAGGAACTGGCCGCCAACTGGCAGGCCATCCGGAGGCACCGCGAAGCCCTGGTACGGCAGATCTTCGCCGCCACGCCCGACCGGGCCGCCATCGACGCGGAGCAGGCCGCGATCGCCCGTCTGCAGGGTGCGCAGCAGCAGCGCGTGATCACGCAGTTGCTGGCCGAGCGCGCCCTGCTCGACGAGCGCCAGCGCGCGCGCCTCATGGAACTGCTGCTGGCCCGCTACGCCCAGGAAAGCACCGAGGAAGAACAGCTCCACCGCGACTGAGGGATGCACATGCAGGGAACATTCCGGCGCGGCGCTGCGTTCAAGCAGTCAGGGCCGGCGTGCAAGCCAGCCCTGCCATCGTTCAACCCTCACGAAAGTACCGCATGAAATCACCGATCGCCCTGCTGCTGGCCCTGGCCCTGACCTCCCCCCTGGCCGCGCTGGCCGCCGACGCCCACGACCACGGCAAGCCAGGCCCGCACAAGCTCACGCTCAACGCCGGCAAGAAGTGGGGCACCGACGAGGCGCTGCGCAAGGCCATGTCGGGCGTGCAGGCCGCCGTGGCACAGACGCTGCCCGCCGCGCATGCCGGCAAGGCCTCGGCCGCCGACTACGACACCTTTGGCAAGGAGATCGAGGCACGGATCGCCTACATGGTGGAGAACTGCAAGCTCGACCCCAAGGCCGATGCACAGCTGCACATCATCGTGGCCGACCTGGCGAGTGGCGCCGAGGCCGCGCAGGGCAAGCACGGCGAAAAGAAGCGTGCTGCTGGCGTGGTGAAGGTGGCCCAGGCCGCCAACGCCTACGGCAAGCACTTCGACCACGCGGGCTGGCAGGCCATCAAGATGCCCCACTGAGCGCCAGCGGGGCGTGGGCGCGCACGCTCAGAGCGTGTGCGACACCATCTTGAATTCGGGATCGTCGGGGAAGGACTTGATCGAGAAGCCCAGCGCCCGCATGAGCTTGAGCATGTGCGGGTTGTTGGCCAGCACCAGCCCCTCGATCTCGGCCAGGCCCTTCTCGCGGGCCACGTCCATGATGCTGTGCATCAGGCGCGAGCCCAGGCCCTTGCCCGCGAAATCATCGGCCACGACCAGCGCGAACTCGCAGCTCGTGTGGTCGGGGTTGGTGATGTAGCGCGAGACGCCCACGATGCGCTCGGTTTCGGTGATCTCGCCGTCGGGGTCGGCCTTGCGCTCCTTGAGGACGGCCACGAGCGCCATCTCGCGGTCGTAGTCGATCAGCGTGAAGCGCGCCAGCATCATCGGCGGCAGTTGCGCCATCGACGAGACGAAGCGGAAATACCGGCTCTCGGGCGAGAGGCTCTGCACCAAGGCCTGCAGCATCTGCGCGTCGTCCGGGCGGATGGGACGCACGGTGTATTCGCCACCGCCGGGCAGCGGCCACACCTGCTCGAAGCGCGCGGGGTACGGCAGGATGGCCAGGTGGCCGTACTGGCTGGAGCTTCCGCTGGCCGCCTGCGGCGCATGGTCGATGACGATGCGCGCATCCACGGCCACCGCGCCCGACTCGTCCACGATGATGGGGTTGATGTCCATCTCGCGCAGCTGTGGCAGCTCGCAGACCATTTCCGACACGCGCAGCAGCACCTGTTCCAGCACCTCCATGTTCACGGCGCTGGCGCCGCGCCATTCACCCAGCGTCTCGGCGACGCGCGAGCGCTCGATGAGGCGGCGCGCGAGAAACTGGTTCAGTGGCGGCAGTTCCATGGCGCGGTCGTTGATCAGCTCGATCATGGTGCCGCCAGCGCCGAAGGTGATCACGGGGCCGAACGGGTCGTCGGTGACCAGGCCGATGCAGACCTCGCGGCCGCGCCGCGCGCGCGCCATGTTCTGCACGGTCACGCCGTTGATGCGCGCGCCCGGCTGCAGGCGCGCCACGCGCTCGACCATGTTGGTGTAGGTATCGCGCGCGCTCGCGCCGTCCATGATGTTCAGCGCCACGCCCTGCACGTCGGACTTGTGGCTGATGTCGGGCGAGTCGATCTTCAGCGCCACCGGGAATCCCAGCTGCGTGGCGATCATCATGGCCTCGTGGGCGCTGCGCGCCAGGATGGTCTTGGTGACAGGAATGTGGAAGGCCGCGAGCAGGGTCTTGGACTCCATCTCGGTGAGCACCTTGCGGCGCTCGGCCAGCACGCTCTCGATGACCAGGCGCGCCCCTTCGATGTCGGGCTTGGCCAGCGCCGACAGCGGTGGCGGCGTCTGCTGCAACAGTTGCTGGTTCTGGTGGAACGAGGCGATGTTGCCGAAAGCGCCGACGGCCGCCTCGGGCGTGCGGAAGCTCGGGATCTGCGCCTCCAGCAGGATGCCGCGCGCCGGAACCACCGTGGCATCACCCATCCAGCACGACAGCAGCGGCTTGGTCATCTGGCGCTTGACATCGGCCAGCGCGCGCGCCACCTCGGCCGGGTCCACGCCCGACTTGGGCGAATGGATGGCCAACACGCCATCGACCTGGCGGTCCCTGGAGGCGGCCTCGACCGCCAGGCGGTAGTGCTCCGCCGACGCGTCCTCCGACAAATCGATCAGGTCGGCCAGGGAGGCGAGCGCCGGCAGCTGGGGCTTGAGCGCCTGCATGGACTCATGCGAGAGCTTGCCGAGGTCCAGGAAGATCTCGTTGACCCAGTCGGCCGCCAGCACACCCGGGCCACCGCCGTTGGTGACGATGGCCAGCCGGCGGCCCACGGGCCGGTAGCGCGAGGCCAGGCACTTGGCGGCCGAGAACAGCGCGACGAAAGAGCGCACGCGCACGGCACCCGCGCGCCGCAGGGCGGCGTCGAACACATCGTCGCTGCCCACGATGGTGCCGCTGTGTGTCTGCGCCGCCTCATTGCCCGCGGGCTTGCGGCCCGCCTTGAGCACCACCACGGGCTTGGCGTTGGCGGCCGAGCGCAAGGCGCTCATGAAGGTACGCGCGCTCGAAATGCCTTCCAGATAGACCACGATGCTGTGCGTCTGGGGATCGTTCGCGAGGAAATCCAGCACCTGCGCGATGTCCACCGCCGTATTGGGGCCCAGCGACACCACCGAGGAAAAGCCCACGGCATTGTTGCGCGCCCAGTCCAGGATGGAGGCGGTCAGCGCCCCCGATTGCGACACCAGCGCCAGCGAGCCCGTGCGGGCCAGCGGGCCGGCCGCGCTGGCGTTGAGCTGCAGCGCCGGGCGCTGGATGCCCAGGCAGTTGGGGCCGAGCAGGTGCATGCCTTCGCGCTGTGCGATCTTCTTCAGCTCCACGGCCAGTTCCGGGCCGATGCCGCTGGAGATCACCAGCGCGGCGCCACAGGCCATGCGCCCCGCCACTTCGAGCGCGGCCGCCACATCCTCGGGAGGCAGCGCGATGATGGCCAGGTCCGCGCGCGTCTGCGCCAGATCGGCCAGCGTGCCGGTGGTGTGGATGTCGAGGAACACCAGGCGCCCGCTGAAACGCTGGGCACGCAGGGCCTCGTGCAGGATCTTGGCGTGAGGAGCCAGGGCGGCTTCATCGTCCTGGCGGCCGGCGAAGACCACGACGGACTCCGGCGAGAAAAGCGGTGTGAGGTAGTGCTTGTCCATGGTTTGCTCCAACAAAGCCCTTCACCACCGGCGGGGACCAGGCCGTGGGAAATGGCCACCGCGCGGGCGGCGGCCTGAAAATGAAAACGGGTTACAGCATTTCTACTGTAACCCGTTGACATATCGAAAAATGGTCGGCGTGAAAGGATTCGAACCTTCGACCCCTTGCACCCCATGCAAGTGCGCTACCAGGCTGCGCCACACGCCGACAAGACTGAAATTATATACTGGATTTAGGCGCCTTCTGAGAGAAGCACACGAATTTCCAATAATTCCTGGCGCACCGCATCCATGTCGGCCATGGTTTCAAACGCGGGCGCGGCCAGAGGCCCCGTGGCCAGGGCCTCCCGGCCCTCGTCCAGCAAGGGTTCCGCGGCATCGCCAGGGTTGCCGCGCGCCTGGTGGAGCATCTCCTGCAGCTTGTTGCGCGCTCCACTGATGGTGAAGCCTTGGTCGTACAGCAGGTCCCGGATGCGGCGGATCATGAGCACCTCGTGGTGCTGGTAGTAACGCCGGTTGCCGCGCCGCTTCATGGGGCGCAGCTGGGTGAACTCCTGCTCCCAGTAGCGCAGCACATGGGGCTTGACGCCACACAGCTCGGCGACCTCGCCAATCGTGAAATAGCGCTTGGCCGGGATGGAAGGGAGCAGCGTACCCATGGGTGATGGCAGGAACAATGCAGCGGGAAACCAAGGAGAGTACCGCAGGTCCGCACGCTGCGCCAGCCGCATGCGGCAATTGAGCCACACACGGAACCGGCTCAAGAACCGGACGCGTTCTGGATCTGTTCCTTGAGCTTGCTACTGGCGTGGAAGGTGACAACCCGGCGCGCGCCGATCGGGATCGCCTCGCCCGTGCGCGGATTGCGCCCGGGGCGCGGCGCCTTGGTGCGGATCTGGAAGTTGCCAAAGCCCGAGAGCTTGACATCCTCGCCATCGACCAGGCTCTGCGCGATCAGATCGAAAAAGGCGTCGATCATGTCCTTGGACTCGCGCTTGTTCAGGCCGATATGCTCGAACAGCAGATCGGCCAGCTGCGCCTTGGTCAGTGCCGGGGTTTCCAGGCTTTCTACGGCAAATTCGATCACGTCGTTGCTCCGTTCCCGCATCACGCGCGCAGCTTGGCGCCCACCTGCTCCACCAACCGTGCCAGCACGGACTGGACGGCCGCATCGATTTCGGCGTCGGTCAGCGTGGCCTCGCCACCCAGGGTCAGGCGCACGGCCAGGCTCTTCTCGCCCAGGGCAAGGCCTCCGGTGACGCTGCCGTCCTTGGCCACCTTGGGCCGGTACACGTCGAACAGCACGGCGCCGCGCAGCAGCGTGGCCGGCAGGGCCGCGTGGATGGCACCCATGATGTCGGCGTGCGTGACTTGCTCCGCCACCACCACCGCCAGGTCGCGCTCGACGGCCTGGTGCTTGTGCACCGGCGCGAAGCGCGGCACGTCGCGGCGCAGCACGGCGTCGAGCTCCAGCTCGAACAGCACCGGCACCTGCGGCAGTTCCCACGACTGACGCCACTGCGGATGCAGCTCGCCCACGAAACCGATGGCCTGGCCGTCGAGCAGCACGCGCGCGCAGCGGCCCGGGTGCATGGCCGGGTGGGTGGCGGGCTCGAACCGGGGCTGCAGCGGCGCCAGCAGCGCCTCGACATCGCCCTTGACGTCGTAGAAGTCGATCGCCTGCTCCTTGCGACCCCACTGCAGCATGTCGGCGCCGCCGCAGGCCAGGCCGGCCACGCGCATGGGTTGGCGGAAGCCCTCGACGGTGGTGTCGGTATTCTGCACGGAGGCGTCGCGCAGGAACACGCGGCCCACTTCGAACAGACGCACGCGCTCGGCACGGCGGTCGAGGTTGAACTTGAGCACCTGCAGCAGCGAGCCCAGCAGCGACGAGCGCATCACGCTCATCTGGCTGGCGATGGGGTTGAGCAGCTTGATCGGATTGGCGTTGGCGGCCAGCTCGCGCTCCCAACGCTCCTCGACGAAGCTGAAGTTGATGGTTTCCTGGTAGCCCAGGCCCGCGAGCTGGCGGCGCACCGCGAACGGGCTGCGCAGGTTTTCGGCCTGCAGCTTGGGCGTGATGGGCGCCAGCGGCGGTGTGGTGGGCAGGTTGTTGTAGCCCACCATGCGCGCCACTTCCTCGATCAGGTCTTCCTCGATGGCGAGGTCGAAGCGGTACGAGGGAGGTGCCACGGTGACCGTGCCTTCGCCCAGCGTGACCGGCAGGCCCAGGCCCTGCAGGGCGTCGGCACACTGCGCCTGGGTCAGCGGCATGCCGATGACCTTGGCCGCGCGCGCCACGCGCAGCGTGACGGGCTGGGGCTGGGGCATGGCCACCTGCTGGTCCACCACCGGGCCGCAGGCGGTCTCGGGCGTGCCGCAGATCTCGATGACGAGCTGGGTGATGCGCTCGATGTGCTCCACGGTGAGCTGTGGATCGACGCCGCGCTCGAAACGGTGGCCCGCGTCGGTGGAGAAGTTGTAGCGGCGCGAGCGACCGGCGATCGCCTTGGGCCACCAGAAGGCGGCCTCGACGTAGATGTTGCGCGTGTCGTCGGACACGGCCGTGGCGTCGCCACCCATGATGCCGGCAAGCGATTCGACTTGGTTGTCATCGGCGATCACGCCGACCTTCTCGTCCACTTCGACGGTGTTGCCGTTGAGCAGCTTGAGCTGCTCGCCCGCGCGGCCCCAGCGCACGTCCAGGCCGCCGTGGATCTTGTCGAGGTCGAAGATGTGCGAGGGACGGCCCAGTTCGAACATCACGTAGTTGGAGATGTCCACCAGCGGCGCCACGCTGCGCTGGCCGCAGCGCGCCAGGCGGTCCACCATCCACTGCGGCGTCTTGGCCTGCGTGTTGACGTTGCGCACGATGCGGCCGGAGAAGCGGCCGCACAGGTCGGGGGCGCTGACCTTGACGGGCAGCTGGTCGTCCAGCGCAATGGCCACCGCTGGAAACGCGGGCGCCTTGAGCGGCGCGCCGGTCAGGGCGGCGACCTCGCGCGCCACGCCGTAGACGCTCAGGCAATGCGCCAGGTTGGGCGTGAGCTTGAGCGTGAACAGGGTGTCGTCCAGATTCAGGTACTGGCGGATGTCCTGGCCCAGCGGGGCGTCCAGCGGCAGCTCCAGCAGGCCGCCATGGTCTTCGGAGAGCTTGAGCTCGCGCGCCGAGCACAACATGCCCTGGCTTTCCACGCCGCGCAACTTGCCGACCTTGATGAGGAAGGGCTTGCCGTCCTCGCCGGGCGGCAACTCGGCCCCCACCATGGCGCAGGGCACGCGGATGCCCACGCGCGCGTTGGGTGCGCCGCAAACGATGTTCAGCAGTTCGCCCTGGCCCACGTCCACCTGGCACACGCGCAGGCGGTCGGCGTTGGGGTGCTGCTGGGCGTCCTTGATCTCGCCCACGACGATCTTGGTGAACGGCGGCGCGACGGGCTGCAGCTCTTCGACCTCCAGCCCCGCCATGGTCAGGGTGTCGGCCAGTTCTTGGGTGGTGAGCGGCGGGTTGCAGAATTCGCGCAACCAGGATTCAGGAAATTGCATAGTCAGACTTCTTTGGCGTGCTCTTGAAAAGAGAGCTGCTGGCGCTTATCAATGGTACGTTTCAGCATGAAAACATACTGAAAACCAATATGGGCGCGCGCTGGCAGCTCACCTTTTTGCATTACTGGAACTGCGACAGGAAACGGATGTCGCCGTCGAAGAACAGGCGCAGGTCGTTCACGCCATAGCGCAACATGGTCAGGCGGTCCGGGCCCATGCCGAAGGCGAAGCCGATGTAGCGCTCGGGGTCCAGGCCCATGTTGCGCACCACGTTGGGGTGCACCTGGCCGGAGCCGGCCACCTCCAGCCAGCGGCCGGCGAGCGGCCCGTCCTGGAACTGGATGTCGATCTCGGCGCTGGGCTCGGTGAACGGGAAGAAGCTGGGACGGAAGCGCAGCACCAGGTCATCGCTCTCGAAGAAGGTGCGGCAAAACGCCGTGAAGACGACCTTGAGGTCCTTGAAGCTGACGTTCTCGCCAATCCACAGGCCTTCGCACTGGTGGAACATGGGCGAGTGCGTGGCGTCGCTGTCCACGCGGTAGGTGCGGCCCGGCGCGATGACGCGGATCTCGGGCATGGGCTGGCCGGCATCCAGCAGCGCGCGGTGGCGCTTGACATGCTGCACCGCGTGGCGGATCTGCATGGGGCTGGTGTGCGTGCGCAGCAGGTTGGGCGCCTCGGGCGTGCCGCCCTCGACGTAGAAAGTGTCGTGCATGGAACGCGCGGGATGGTCCTCGGGCGTGTTCAATGCGGTGAAGTTGAACCAGTCGGTCTCGATCTCGGGGCCTTCGGCCACGTCGAAGCCCATGGAGCCGAAGATGCCCTGGATGCGTTCGAGCGTCAGCGACACGGGGTGCAGCCCGCCCTGGCCACGCTGGCGCCCCGGCAGGGTCACGTCCAGCGCCTCGGCCTGCAGCTGCGCCTGCAGCTCGGCATCTGCCAGTGCCTGGCGGCGCGCCGTGAGGGCGGCCTCGATGGCCTGCTTGGCCACGTTGATGGCAGCGCCGCGCGACTTCTTCTCTTCCACGGACAGCTGCGCCATGCCCTTCATCAGCTCGGTCACGCGACCGGACTTGCCCAGGAACTGGGCCTTGGCGTTTTCCAGATCGGCCGGCGTGGCGCTTTGCGCGAACAGCTGCCGCGCGCTTTCGACCAGAGAGTCCAACTCGTTCATATGCATTCTTCAAAAGAAACAAGGGCTAGTGCCTTTTCAAGCCCTAGCCCTTGTTGTTTAAGCGCTGGCAGCTATCAAAAAGATAGTTGCCCGCCGTGAACTCAGGCAGCCAGCTTGGCCTTGACCTGTTCCACGATGCTGCCGAAGGCAGCCTTGTCGTGCACCGCGAGGTCGGCCAGCATCTTGCGGTCGATCTCGATGGAAGCCTTCTTCAGGCCGTTGGCGAACTGGCTGTAGGTCAGACCCAGTTCACGGACACCGGCGTTGATACGGGCAATCCAGAGGCGGCGGAACACGCGCTTCTTGGCACGGCGGTCACGGTAGGCATATTGCCCAGCCTTCATTACCGCCTGTTTGGCGATACGGAAGACATTACCGCGGCGACCGCGAAAACCCTTGGCAAGGGCCAGAACCTTCTTGTGACGGGCATGGGCCGTTACACCACGTTTGACGCGAGGCATGTGAGTACTCCTTGTTCGTCAGTTGATTACAGGCCAGCACCGGGCAGCATTTGTGCGATGGAGCCCATGTTGGTCTCATGCACAGCCACTGCACCACGCAGGTGGCGCTTGTTCTTGGTGGTCTTCTTGGTCAAGATGTGACGCTTGAAGGCCTGACCGCGCTTGACGGTACCACCTGGACGAACGCGGAAGCGCTTTTTAGCGCTGCTCTTGGTCTTCATTTTGGGCATGTGAATGCTCCTCTTTTTTGTGCTCGTGAGGCGTTTGCAAACCGGCTTGCAAACTTGTTGGCCCCGAGCCACTTTTACCGGCGGGCTTTACGCCCGCCGCGAAGGGTGTCGCCACCCTTTTTCTACCCGGCCCGCCCTCGCGGGCCAGCCAGTTCTTTCTGTTCAGCGCCGCGGGTCAGCCCGCCGCATCCGCACCGGCGACGGCATCCGCCGACGGCTTGCCCCCCGCCACCTTCTTGCGCGCCGGAGCGATCATCATGATCATCTGCCGGCCTTCCAGCTTGGGGAACTGCTCCACCAGGATGGTGTCGGCCAGATCGTCACGGAGGCGATTCAACAGCGCGAGCCCCAGCTCCTGGTGCGTGATCTCGCGGCCACGAAAGCGCAGCGTGATCTTGCATTTGTCGCCATCCGCCAGGAAACGGCGGATATTGCGCAGCTTGATGTTGTAGTCGCCATCATCGGTACCGGGGCGGAATTTGACTTCCTTGATCTCGATGACCGTCTGCTTGGCCTTGGCTTCCGCCGCCTTCTTCTGTTCCTGGTACTTGAACTTGCCGTAGTCCATCAGGCGGCAGACCGGCGGATTGGCCGTGGCGGCGATTTCCACCAAGTCCACATCCAGGTCGCCCGCCATGCGCAGCGCCTCGGCCAGGCTCACGATGCCGATCGGCTCGTTCTCCGGACCCGAAAGCCGGACTTCTGGCGCCATGATTTCACGGTTCAGGCGGTGCTTGCGCTCTTCACGTTGGCGACGATCACGAAATTCAGTAGCTATGGCTCTCACCCTTGAAAAAATGTGCTACAAAAAACGTAGCTACTCCGGCACGACCACATCGTGCCGGAGGCACATTTCACGCAACTCAGTCTTTAGATGCAACAGCCTTGGCGATGAGTTCGATGAACGCATCCACAGGCATCACCCCGAGGTCTTTGTTGCCCCGGGCACGCACTGCGACGGCACCAGAAGCCCGCTCCTTGTCGCCCGCGACGAGGATGAAGGGCAGCTTTTGCATGGAATGCTCCCGTATTTTATACGTAATCTTTTCGTTACGCAGATCCAGGGCCACACGCAAAGGCTTCTGGGGCAATGCTTTTTCGAGTTTTTCGGCAATTTCGCGACAGTATCCGGCCTGCGCATCGGTGATGTTGAGCACCGCCACCTGCACCGGCGCCAGCCACGTGGGCAGCGCGCCGGCATGCTCCTCGATCAGGATGCCAATGAAGCGCTCCAGGCTGCCGACGATGGCACGGTGCAGCATGACCGGGCGGTGGCGGGCACCGTCCTCACCCACGTATTCGGCATCCAGGCGCTCGGGCATGGAGAAGTCCACCTGCATGGTGCCGCACTGCCACTGGCGGCCGATCGCATCCTTGAGCGTGTATTCGATCTTGGGGCCGTAGAAGGCACCGTCGCCGGGGGCGATCTCGAACTCACAGCCGGAGGCACGCAGGCTTTCCATGAGCGCGTGCTCGGCCTTGTCCCAGCTCTCGTCGGAGCCAATGCGCGCCTCGGGGCGCGTGGCCACCTTGTAGATGATGTTGGTGAAGCCAAAGTCCTTGTAGACCTTCTGCAGCAGGGCCGTATAGGCCATGCATTCGGGCAGGATGTGCTCCTCCGTGCAGAAGATGTGGCCATCGTCCTGCGTGAAGCCGCGCACGCGCATGATGCCGTGCAGGCCGCCCGTGGGCTCATTGCGGTGGCACTGGCCGAACTCGCCGTAGCGCAGCGGCAGGTCGCGGTAGCTCTTGATGCCCTGCTTGAAGATCAGGATGTGGCCGGGGCAGTTCATCGGCTTGAGGGCGTAGTCACGCTTCTCGCTCTCCGTCGTGAACATGTTGTCGCGGTACTTGTCCCAGTGCCCCGTCTTTTCCCACAGGGTCTTGTCCAGGATCTGCGGGCCCTTAACCTCCTGGTAGCCGTTGTCGCGGTACACGCGGCGCATGTACTGCTCCACCTCCTGCCACAGCGTCCAGCCCTTGGGGTGCCAGAACACGGTACCAGGCGAATGCTCGTCGATGTGGAACAAGTCGAGTTCGCGGCCGAGCTTGCGGTGGTCGCGCTTCTCGGCTTCCTCCAGCATCGTCAGGTACTGCTGCAGTTCGTCCTTCGTGGCCCAGGCCGTGCCATAGACGCGCTGCAGCATCTCGTTGCGGTGGTCGCCACGCCAGTAGGCGCCAGCCACCTTCATGAGCTTGAAGAACTTTAGCTTGCCCGTGCTGGGCACGTGGGGGCCACGGCACAGGTCTTCGAAGGCACCTTCGCGGTACAGGCTCACGTCCTCGTTGCTGGGGATGCTGGCGATGATCTCGGCCTTGTAGTGCTCGCCCAGGCCCTTGAAATACGCCACGGCCTCGTCGCGCGGCAGCACGCGGCGCACGATGGGCTCGTCCTTGGCGGCCAGCTCGGCCATGCGCTTCTCGATCGCCACCAGGTCTTCGGGCGTGAAGGGGCGCTTGTAGGCGAAGTCATAGTAGAAGCCGTTCTCGATCACGGGGCCGATGGTGACCTGCGCCTCGGGGAACAACTCCTTCACCGCGTAGGCCAGCAGGTGTGCGGTGGAATGGCGGATCACTTCCAGGCCGTCGGCATCCTTGGCCGTGACGATGGACAGCGGGCTGTCCTGCGTGATCTGGTGACTGGTATCGACCACCTTGTCACCGATCTTGCCGGCCAGCGCGGCCTTGGCCAGGCCGGCGCCAATCGAGGCAGCCACCTCGGCCACCGTGACCGGACCGGGGTATTCGCGTTGGGAACCGTCGGGGAGCGTGATGTGAATCATGGGAATCCTTGTCAAATCTTTTCAGATGGGGAGCGCGCGCTTCCCAGGCCCGGAAAGCAAAAAAGCGCGGTACAGGTCCGCGCTTTTTGGAAGGGAGAGAGGTGAATCTCGTGCAGGCGCGAACGGCCAGCCTCAACGGCCGGTGAACATCTCCGATGTAGTTCGCGGTGTCATAACCAGCATGCCTTTCTCGCCCTTGTGCATTGATCGATGCCGCATTTTACCCTGCGCCAACAAAAAAGCCCGAAGCGGACGCTTCGGGCTCGTGCGCAGTGGCGCGACAGATCAGTGGAACTGCTCTTCTTCGGTGGAACCGGTCAGGGCCTTCACCGAGGACGAACCGCCCTGGATCACGGTGGTCACGTCGTCGAAGTAGCCTGCACCCACTTCTTGCTGGTGCGACACGAAGGTGTAGCCCTTCTCACGTGCTGCGAATTCGGGCTCTTGCACCATGTTCACATAGTGCTTCATGCCTTCGCCGCGAGCGTATGCGTGGGCGAACTGGAAGGTGTTGAACCAATTGATGTGGATACCGGCCAGCGTGATGAACTGGTACTTGTAGCCCAGCGCCGACAGCTCTTCCTGGAAGGAGGCGATCTGCGAGTCGTTGAGGTTCTTCTTCCAGTTGAAGGAAGGCGAGCAGTTGTACGACAGCAGCTTGCCGGGGTTGGCGGCCAGCACGGCCTGGGCGAATTCACGGGCGAAGCCGATGTCGGGCACGCCGGTTTCGCACCACACCAGGTCGGCGTAGGGAGCGTAGGCCACGCCACGGCTGATGGCTTGCTCCAGGCCGTTCTTGACGCGGTAGAAACCTTCTTGCGTGCGCTCGCCGGTCAGGAAAGGCTTGTCATTGGCGTCGTGGTCGGACGTGATCAGGTTGGCGGCTTCGGCATCGGTACGTGCCAGGATGATGGTGGGCACGCCCATCACGTCGGCTGCGAAGCGGGCGGCGATCAGCTTTTCGCAGGCTTCCTGCGTGGGCACCAGCACCTTGCCGCCCATGTGGCCGCACTTCTTCACGGCAGCCAGCTGGTCTTCGAAGTGCACGCCCGCAGCGCCGGCAGCGATCATGTTCTTCATCAGCTCGAAGGCGTTCAGCACGCCGCCAAAACCGGCTTCGGCGTCAGCCACGATGGGCAGGAAGTAGTCGATGAATTCCTTGTCGCCGGGGTTGATGCCACGGCCCCACTGGATTTCGTCGGCGCGCTTGAAGGTGTTGTTGATGCGGCGCACCATGGTGGGCACCGAGTCGTAGGCGTACAGCGACTGGTCGGGGTACATGGTTTCCGACGTATTGCCATCGGCGGCGACCTGCCAGCCCGACAGGTACACGGCTTCCAGGCCGGCCTTGGCCTGCTGCATGGCCTGGCCGGCGGAGATGGCGCCGAAGGCGTTCACATAGCCCTTCTTGGCACCGCCGTTGACCTTCTCCCACAGCTTTTCAGCGCCGCGCTTGGCCAGCGTGTGCTCGATGGGCAGCGAGCCGCGCAGGCGCACCACGTCGGCGGCGGTGTAGCCGCGCTTCACGCCCTTCCAGCGGGGGTTCTGCGCCCAGTCTTTTTCCAGGGCGGCAATTTGCTGTTCGCGGCTCAGTTGTTGAGTCAGGGATTGGGGCATGTGATTACTCCGTCGGGTTGATTGAAATGCCGGGGACAACATTGCGGCTGTCCATGGGATGTACTTTAAGTCTTCTATAAGACTTGCGCAACATCTTATGTCTTATAGAAGACATAAATTTTTTATTTGCGAATCAACCTGTTAGCATCTTATTACCACAATGCGAAATATTATTTCTTGTATTGAGAAATTTTCCCGCACCGCACCATCGCCACTTATCGCGATGCGAAATCTTATTTGCACAATGCAGAATATCCCGCGCGGAACACTGCAGAACGCGGCATCTGGGATGATCGCCCCTTGACCCCATCCGCCTCCTGCAACCCCATGCCTCCCAACCGTCCGGTCGCCTATATCTGTCTCGCGCTCAGCATGGCACTGGTGGGGGGCTATGTGGCACTCTCCAAGCCGTTGGCGGCCGTGCTGCCAGTCTTCCTGCTCGCCTGGCTGCGCTTTGGCATCGGCGCGGTGGCCATGGCCCACTGGCTCCCGAAACCTGCTGACGAGCCCGCATTCGACAGCCGCACGCACGGGCTGCTGTTTCTGACATCGTTCCTGGGTAATTTCCTGTTCACTGCCTGCATGGTCACCGGTGTGAGCCTCACCAGCGCGGTAACCGCCGGTGTGGTCATGTCTGCGATCCCCGCAGCCATTGCCGTGATGAGCTGGGTGTTCCTGCGTGAGCACGTGTCAGCGCGCGTTTGGTGGGCCGTGGTCTGCGCGGTATTGGGGATTGCGTTGTTCTCGCTATTTAAACAAGAGCGCGTAGCGCTTTCCACATCGGCATTACAGGCCAAAAGCACTCAAGACATGGTTGGGCTTGGCGAATGGCTGCTGCTGGCCGCCGTGGCTTGCGAGGCGGCCTATTCCGTCATCGGCAAGAAGCTCACGGCAACCCTGGGGCCCAGGCGCATCTCCACGCTGATCAATCTCTGGGGTTTTGCGCTGTCGACCCCGCTGGGTCTGTACCACGCATGGGAATTCGATTTCGCCACGGTCAGCCTGGGCCACTGGCTGCTGCTGGTCCTGTATGCCCTGGCAGCCTGCCAGTGGACCGTCTGGCTCTGGCTGACGGGCCTCAAGGCGGTGCCTGCGGCGCAGGGAGGCGTCTTCTCTGTGTTCCTGCCCATCAGCGCGGCCCTGGTGGGTGTGCTGGTGTTGGGTGAGACGCTCGGGGGCATGCAGTGGCTGGCCTTGGGCATGGCACTGACCAGCGTGCTGCTGGCCACCCTGCCCTCGCGCCCTGCCCGGAACGGACGTTCAGTGCAGTGATGTCGCGCTGACCACCATGCCATCGGCATCGGCGTAAAGCCAGTCGCCTGGCCGCACCCAGATGCCCTGGATCTGCACCACAACGTCGCGCTGCCCTTCATTGCGCTTTTCCGTGGGCAGCGGCATCAACGCCAGGGCGCGGATGCCAACATCGGCGGCATTGAGTTCGGCCACGTCGCGCACGCAGCCATTGACCACCACCCCCGCCCAACCATTGCGCGCCGCGGCTGCGGCCAGGTTCCCGCCCACCAGGGCACGGCGCAATGACCCGCCGCCATCGACCACGAGCACCCGGCCATGGCCCGGCGAATCCACGGCGGCCTTGACCAGAGTGTTGTCTTCAAAGCACTTGACCGTGCTCACGGGCCCAGCGAACGCCGCGACAGCACCGTAGGCCGTGAACACAGGCGGCAGTACGCGAAAGGCACCGCTGTCGTCGGCTTTGTGCGCGTCGCACAAATCACAGGTGCTGAACTGGAAACGGTCAGGTTCGGTCATCACGAAACTCTTGGGAGGTCGAACAAGAAAGGGGCCCGGAGCACATGGCCACGCTCATGCGCCAGGGACGATCACGATTTGCGGCAATCGCCAGGACGAGCCCCTTCCGGCACCGGGCAGCGATTGACCTCGAAGGGCGACATGGCAAGCAAGGTGGTCAAGGCGCTGGAAGCCATGGCCACGAACCAGAAGACGAAGAAGGCGGCGGTGTACACAGCCGCCCGGGACAACGCCAGCGGATGGCCAAACCATTGGAGGTCCTGCGGGTCCACCATGGCGAAAACCAGCATTTCCAGCACGCCCGCCATCAGGAAGGCAGGCCAGGCAATCCACATCAAACGTTGGCTCCACATCGAATCGTCTCCTTGCGTCATTGTCAGGGTGTCGGTGCGGCCGCTGTCGTGCAGCCTCCCCTAGCGGGGCTTGTCCCCTTCGGGAGTGGCCGCATGGTTGCGACCCTTCATGGCCGGCAACAGGGCCGTGTCCGGATTCTCCAGCGTTTTGTTGATCTCCACGCCACGCCGGTAATAGTCCTCCGCCACCACGGGGTCAGGCATTCGCACGGCGATCCAGAGGGTCACGATACCCGCCACGATGACGATGGCGGGGCCCGCCACGATCAGCCAGACATAACCGAACTTCCACCAGGGAGGATTGGCGGGTTTGTTTGCGGAGGGTGTTGTCATGGTGAAATTTTCCAGGAAAGGTTGCGCGTAGCACTGCGGCCCATGCTCAGCGGGGCACGAGGAACACCGATTTTTCAGTGACCCGTGCGCCCGCACCCACTGCCTCGATGTCGAAGTGCACGGCATGCGAACCGGAGGGCACCGAACCATACGGAATCTGCAGGCGCACGACCACCCAGCGCGACTCTGCGGCATCGATCTCGAACTCCGCTTCGGAGGCCAGCTCCAGGCCCTCCAGACCGCGCGCCGCGATGCGGTAGCGCTGCCCAGCCTCGGTGGCGTTCATGATCTGCAGGCGATAGATGTTTTCGAGCTTGCCGCCGGCCACGATGCGCGAGAGGGCCGCGCGGTCGCGCACCACATCCACCTTGAGCGGCGTGCGCACCACCAAGCTGGCCAGCAGGGCCACGCACAGCGCCAGCAAGATGGCGGTATAAATCAGCACACGCGGACGCAGTACGCGGCGCAGTATCTGTGCCTTGCTCCATCCCTGGGCCACGCCATTCTGCGTGGAGAAACGGATGAGCCCGCGCGGGTAGTTCATCTTGTCCATGACGCTGTTGCACGCGTCCACACACAGGCCACAGCCAATGCATTCGTATTGCAGGCCGTTACGGATGTCGATACCGGTGGGGCAGACTTGCACACACAGCGTGCAGTCGATGCAATCGCCCAGACCCTTGGCCTTGTAGTCAACGGTCTTGACGCGCGGACCACGCTGCTCGCCCCGTGCTTCGTCGTAGGTCACGATGAGGGTGTCGGGGTCGAACATGGCGCTCTGGAAGCGCGCATACGGGCACATGTATTTGCAGACCTGCTCGCGCAGGAAGCCTGCATTGCCGTAGGTGGCGAAACCGTAGAAGCCCACCCAGAAGATCTGCCAAGTACCCTGCAGGGCCAGCAATTCGATGCCCAATTCGCGGATCGGAACGAAATAGCCCACGAAGGTGAAGCCCGTCCACAGCGAGAACAGCACCCAGACGAATTGCTTGAGCGACTTCTTCCAGGTCTTCTCGAAGGTCCAGGGGCTATTGTCCAGCCGCAGCCGCGCGCTGCGGTCTCCCTCGATCTTGTGTTCTATCCACATGAAGATCTCGGTGTAGACCGTCTGCGGGCAGGCAAAACCGCACCACAGCCGCCCGGCCACCGCCGTGAAGAGGAACAGCGACAGCGCCGAAATGATCAGCAGGCCGGTGAGGTAGATGAAATCCTGCGGATACAGGACGAGTCCGAAGATATAGAAGCGGCGCGCCCCCAGATCGAACAGCACCATCTGGCGCTGGCCCCACTCCAGCCAGGGCAGTCCGTAGAACACCAACTGGGTGAAAAACACCATCAGCCAGCGCCAGCGGGCAAAGAAACCGCTGATGGAGCGTGGGTAGACTTTTTTCTGCGCCTCGTACAGTGAAACCGCTTCACCGCCGGTGGACGCGATGGGAATCACCTTGCGGGGCTTCCCGCTGGGGGTATTCATGGCGTTTTTTTCTCGGAACAGACTGGCTTGGAAACAAAAAAACGGTGGTGCCATGGGCACCACCGTTGCCAGCACAGTCTCAGCGGGCAGCAGCGCCCGACGACTTGTTGGAGAGGCTCCAGACGTAAGCAGTCAGCACACCGAGTTGGGCATCGGTCAGCTTGCCGGCCTGGGCGGGCATCTCGTTGACCTTGCCGTTGTTGATCATAGCCGTGATGGCAGCTTCGCCCCAGCCGTGCAGCCAGATGTCATCAGTCAGGTTAGGGGCTCCCAGAGCCTGATTACCCTTGCCGTCCATGCCATGGCACGCGGCGCAAGCCGCGAACTTGGCCTGGCCTTGCGACGCGCGCACCGAGTCGTGCGGGCTGCCCGACAGACTCATCACGTAGTGCGCCACATTGCGGACATCCTCTGCCGTGCCAACCGCGGCGGCCATGGGAGGCATGTTGCCGACACGGCCTTGGTGCAGGGTCTCGCTGATCTTCTCGGGCGAGCCCCCGTGCAGCCAGTCGCCATCGGTCAGGCTGGGGAAGCCCTTGCTGCCCCGCGCATCGGAACCATGGCACTGCGCGCAGTTGTTCATGAACAGGCGCTCGCCGATGGCCATGGCCTGGGCATCGCCCGCCACCTCTTCCGGCTTCATCGAAGCGAAGCGGGCGTACAACGGCTCGATCTGTGCTTGGCCCTTGGCCATTTCCTGCTTGTACTCGCCCAGCTGCGACCAGCCCAGCTGGCCAGCGAAAGTGCCAAGGCCTGGATAAAGCGCAAGGTAGCCCAGCCCGAAGACGATGGTGATGACGAACATCCACATCCACCAACGGGGCATGGGATTGTTCATCTCCGTCAGGTCTTCGTCCCAGACATGGCCCGTGGTGTTGTCAGCCGTGGCCACGACCTTCTTGCGTGCGGTGATCCAGAGAAGCAGCGCGCAGGCGATGATGCTGACGAGGGTCAGGCCGGCCACATAAACCGACCAGAAATTGCTAGTGAAGTCACTCATGGGTTGTTCTCGTTCTGGTGGTGATCATTCTTGTGCGAATGGGAGCTGCGCCGCCTCGTCGAACCGGCTCTGGTTGCGGCGCGAGTACGCCCAGACCCAGATACCTGCGAAACAGGCGAACGACAGCAGCGTGAAAACGATGCGCATCGTGGTGATGTCCATGGTGGAATCTCCTCTTACTTGAGCGCGCGGCCCATGACCTGGAGATAGGCCACCAGGGCATCCATCTCGGTCTTGCCCTTCACCTCATCGGCGGCGGCGGCAATCTGCGCATCCGTATAGGGAACGCCCACCTTGCGCAGCGCCTTCATGCGCGGTGCCACGGCTGTCGGATCCACCGCGTTCTTTTCCAGCCAGGGGTAGGAAGGCATGTTGGATTCGGGCACCACGTCACGCGGGTTGTTCAGGTGGATGCGGTGCCATTCGTCGCTGTACTTGCCACCCACGCGATGCAGGTCGGGACCGGTCCGCTTGCTGCCCCACTGGAACGGGTGGTCGTAGACGAATTCACCCGCCACGGAGTAGTGGCCATAGCGCAGGGTCTCGGCACGGAAGGGGCGGATCATCTGCGAATGGCAGTTGTAGCAGCCCTCGCGCAGATAGACATCGCGGCCCATCAGCTGCAGCGGAGCGTAGGGCTCCACCCCCTTGACCGCCTCGGTCGTCGACTTCTGGAAGAACAGCGGAACGATTTCCACCAGCCCGCCCACGGCGATGACCAGGACGATCAGGATGATCATCAGGAAGTTATTGGTTTCCACCGTTTCGTGGCTGAAACCCGTCGAAGCATTGTTATTGGACATGTATGGTTACCTCGAATCTCAGGCGTGTGCGGGCTGGACAGCGGGGATGGCCACCGCCACCGAACGGCCCGAAATGGCCGTCATCCAGACGTTCCAGGCCATGATCACCATGCCGCCGAGGTACAGCAGACCACCGGCCACGCGGATCACGTAGAACGGATAGGTGGCCTTCACGCTCTCGACGAAGGTGTAGGTCAGCGTGCCATCGGCATTGACGGCGCGCCACATCAGACCCTGCATCACACCGGCGATCCACATGGCGGCGATGTACAGCACGATGCCGATGGTGGCCAGCCAGAAGTGGATTTCGATGGCCTTGATGGAGTGCATCTTTTCACGGCCGAACAGGCGGGGCACCAGGTAGTACAGCGAGCCCATGGTGATCAGGCCCACCCAGCCGAGGGCGCCGGAGTGCACATGGCCCACGGTCCAGTCGGTGTAGTGCGACAGCGCGTTGACGGTCTTGATGGACATCATCGGGCCTTCGAACGTGGACATGCCGTAGAACGACAGCGACACGATCAGGAAACGCAGGATGGGGTCGTCACGCAGCTTGTGCCAGGCACCCGACAAGGTCATGATGCCGTTGATCATGCCGCCCCAGCTGGGAGCCAGCAGGATCAGGGAGAAAGTCATGCCCACGGATTGCGTCCAGTCGGGCAGCGCGGTGTAGTGCAGGTGGTGCGGACCCGCCCACATGTAGGTGAAGATCAGCGCCCAGAAGTGCACGATGGACAGGCGGTAGCTGTACACCGGACGGCCAGCCTGCTTGGGGATGAAGTAGTACATCATGCCCAGGAAGCCCGCCGTGAGGAAGAAGCCCACGGCATTGTGGCCATACCACCACTGCACCATGGCGTCCTGCACGCCGGCATAGGCCGAGTAGCTCTTCATCAGCTCGACCGGAATGGCGGCACTGTTGACCAGGTGCAGCACGGCCACCGCGAGGATGAACGCGCCGTAGAACCAGTTGGCCACATAGATGTGCTTGACCTTGCGGATGCCGATCGTGCCGAAGAACACGATGGCATACGACACCCAGACCAGCGTGATCAGGATGTCGATGGGCCATTCGAGTTCGGCGTATTCCTTGCCGCTGGTGTAGCCCAGCGGCAAGGAGATGGCGGCCGCCAGGATGACCAGCTGCCAGCCCCAGAAGGTGAAGGAAGCCAGGGGGCCGGCAAACAGGCGCACCTGGCTGGTACGCTGGACCACGTAGTAGCTGGTGCCGAACAGCGCGCAACCGCCGAAGGCAAAAATCACCGCGTTCGTATGCAGCGGTCGCAGGCGCCCATAGCTGAGCCATGGGATGCCGAAGTTGAGTTCAGGCCAGGCTAGCTGTGCGGCGATGAACACGCCCACCAGCATGCCAACTACCCCCCAGACCACGGCCATGATCGAAAACTGGCGCACAACGGTATCGTTGTAATGCGCAGCACTTGCTTGTTTTGGAGAATCCATTGGTCACCTCTTAGTTCTGCGGAAATATTAACCTTACTAGGAATGTTGTTATGTTGACCCGTGTCAACCATCCCGAAGAATGCGTTCGCCTTCTTGCTCCACGTTCTCGAACTGGCCACGGTAGACCGCCCACCACAGCCCTAGCAGAACCAGCAGCACCAAGGCCACCGACAGGGGAATCAAGAGATAAAGAATGTCCACAGTGCAATCTCCACGGGGTCAGGCCATCTGGGCTGAGGCCTGCCGCGCAGGCACGGAAAGCGACCCGGCGCCATCACCCGGCAGCGGTGGCAACGCCAGGGACAGCCGTGCGGCATTGAGCACGACCAGCAGGGAACTCAGCGCCATGCCCAACCCGGCCAGCCAGGCCGGCATGTAGCCCGCGATGGCCAGCGGCACCGACAACGCGTTGTAGCCGGCTGCCCACCATAAATTCTGGCGCACAACCCGTAAGGTCCGCCGGGCAAGGGTTATTCCCTGGGCGACCAGCGCGAGGTCGTCGCCAAGCACCACCAGGTCGGAGCGCGACTGCGCCAGCGGAACGGCACGGCCAAAGGCAAACGAGACATGGGCCCCGGCCAGCACGGGCCCGTCGTTGAGGCCGTCGCCCACCATTGCCACCTGCCGCCCCTGGGCCTGCAGTTCGCGCAGCGCCTGCAGCTTGTCCTGCGGCGAACAATCCCCTCGCCACCGCGCGATGCCGGCCTGCGCGGCCACGCGTGCTGCGGCCCCGGCCCGGTCGCCCGACAACAGCAGCACCTCCATACCTTCTTGCCGCAGCGCCTGGATCACCCGCGCCGACTCAGGCCGCAGATCCTCGCTCAGGTCGAAGCGCGCCAATTCCGTGACGGCGCCATCCTCAGCCAGGCAGGCCAGGAACACCTGCTGCGTGGCCACATTCCCATCCACCACCGCCCCCGCGTGACGAGCCGACCCCAGCCGCAGGCGGCGCGCAGGCAATCCGTCGCCCGCCTCGCGCACCAGGGCGCTCAGACCCAGGCCGGCTTCTTCCTTCAGGTCCTCCACCCGCCAGCGCCCCGAGCCCTCCGAGCCTGCTGCGGCCGCCACCAACGCGCGCGAAACCGGGTGCAGCGACTGACCAGCCAGCGCCGCAGCCAAACCCAGCACATCCTCGGCCGCCAGCCCTGCGGCAGGGTGTACGCCGCGCACGGCCATGCCGTCACGCGTGAGGGTGCCCGTCTTGTCGAACACCACCGTGTCCACCGAAGCCAACGCCTCCAGCGCCTGCAACCGGCGCACCAGGACACCCTGGCGCGCCAGGGCGCCCGCCGCCGACAACATGGCCACGGGCGTGGCGAGCGAAAGAGCACACGGGCAGGTCACGATCAGCACAGACACCGCCACCATCAGCGCACGGCCCGGATCGGTGGGCCACCACCACAGTGCAGCCAGGGCCGCCGCGAGCAAAACCAACACCAGGAAAGGACGCGCCACCCGGTCGGCCAACTGTGCCAAGCGGGGCTTCTGCAGCGAGGCGCTCTCCATCAACGCCACGATCTGACCGAAACGGGTGTCCGCGCCCACGCCCTGCACCCGCACCAGCACGGCCGCCTGCAGGTTGTAGCTACCCGCCGTGACCGCGCTGCCGGCGCCCCGCACCACCGGCGTGGACTCTCCCGTGAGCAGCGCCTCGTCGGCGAGGGTCTGGCCCTCGATGATCTCGCCATCGGCCGGGAAAGCCTCGCCCGCCAGCACGCGCACGACATCGCCCGGCGCCAGCCGCCGCACGGCGACGCGCTCGAAGGCGCCATCCGCGCCGCGCCGTTCCACGCTGGCGGGCAGGCGGTTCAGCACGGCTTCCAGCGCCCCCGCGGTGCGGTCGCGCAGGCGCAGCTCCAGCCAACGGCCGGTGAGCAGGAAAAAGACAAACATGGTGAGCGAGTCGTAGAAAACCTCTCGCCCGAACACGCCGTCGGGATCGAAGGTTCCGGCCGTGCTCACCACGAAAGTGATGGCCATGCCCAGCGCCACCGGCAGGTCCATGCTCACGCGGCGCAGGCGGATGTCGCGCAGCGCGCTGGAGAAGAAAGGCCCACAGGCAAAGAAGATCACGGGCAGGGTGATGACCCAGGAGGCCCAGCGCAGCAGTTGCTCCATTTCGGCGGAGAGGTCGCCCGGATCGGCCACGTAGGCCGGCCATGCGTACATCATCACCTGCATCATGCAGAAACCCGCCACCAGCCAGCGCCACAAGGCCTGGCGGTGTTCGCGCACGCGCTGGTCGCGCGCAATGGCGTCCAAGGCTGGCAAGGCACGGTAGCCGGCCTTGCGCACCGCTTCCAGCCACTGCGAGGGTCGCACCTGGCCCGATTGCCAGACCACGCGCGCGCGTTGCGAGGCGGCGCTGACCTCGGCGCGCTCCACGCCAGGCACGGCGCGCAGGGCATCCTCGATGGTCAGGGCGCAGGTGGCGCAGTGCATGCCCTCGACCACGACATGCGACTCCCAGACCCCCGCTGGCGCGTCGCTGGCGGCGGGGCGCCCGAAAGACGCCCACTCCTGCGGATCGTCCAGCAGCGCTTCCGCCCCCAGGTCCTCGGGCGTACACTGCACCCGCAGCGAAACGGCCGCCTCCGGGGCATCCGGAGCGGCAGCGGAGTTCTTTGACATGGCGCAAGCTTAACGCTTTTGCATTCCGTAACGATTGACTTGAATCAATCCTGAAAACCAACTATTTACTTTAATCAAAAACCCACTAGGAAGAGGCCTATGTACAAACGCATCCTGATCGCCACCGATGGATCCAAACTGTCCGACAAAGCCGTGCAAAGCGGGCTGGATCTGGCGGAACTGGCTGGCGCCGCCGTAGTGGCCCTGAAGGTGGTTCCACGTTATCCGCGCAGCTATTTCGAGGGCGGCATGCCGGTCGACACCAGCGACGTGCGCCGCATCGAAAAACAATGGAGCGAGGCCGCCCAGGCCATGGTGGATGCCGTGAAGAAGACCGGCGAGGCCCGGGGCCTGACCGTGAAGGCCGTGGTCGCCAAATCCGACCTGGTGGCCGAGGCCGTGATCGCCGCCGCCAAGAAGCACAAGTGCGACCTGATCGTCATGGCCTCGCACGGCCGCAAGGGCATCAAGCGCCTGCTGCTGGGCAGCGAAACCCAGCATGTGCTGACGCATTCGCACATTCCGGTGCTGGTTCTGCGATAAAAACCGGCTTCAGCGCTTATCCATCAAGCGCTAATAGCTATATTTTCGATAGAAAAAACGGGCCTTCAAGGCCCGTTTTTTCTGAATGGTTCGCGAGAGTTCAGGCGAACAGGCCCTTGTACTGCTCGCGCAGCAGGTTCTTCTGCACCTTGCCCATGGTGTTGCGCGGCAGCTCGGCCACCACGAAACACTTCTTGGGAATCTTGAAATTGGCCAGCCGCGCTTTCAGCGCGGCCACGATGGCGTCAGGCTGCAGCACGGCGCCCGGCTTGGCAATGAGCACCGCCACGCCCACCTCGCCAAAATCCGGGTGCGGCACGCCCACCAGCGCGCTCTCGGCCACGCCGGGCAGTTCGTTGATATAGCCCTCGACCTCGGCCGGATAGACGTTGTAGCCGCCGCTGATGATGAGGTCCTTGCTGCGGCCGACGATGCGCACGTAGCCGCGCTCGTCCACCACGCCCACGTCGCCGGTCTTGAACCAGCCGTCCTGCGTGAACTCCTCGGCCGTCTTCTCGGGCATGCGCCAGTAGCCCTTGAACACATTGGCGCCGCGCACCTGGATGTTGCCGGTCTCGCCCACGGGCAATGCCTGGCCGTCGTCCCCCACCACGCGCAGGCCCACGCCGGGCAGCGGGAAGCCCACGGTACCGCCACGGCGTTCGTCCTGGCCGCCATGGCGCGCGTCGGCACTGTAGGGGTTGGAGGTGAGCATGATGGTCTCGCTCATGCCGTAGCGCTCCAGGATGGTGTGGCCCGTGCGCTCCTGCCAGTCGCGGAAGGTCTCGATGAGCAGCGGCGCCGAACCCGAGATGAACAGGCGCATGTGGCTGGCCGCATCGCGCGTGAGCGCGCCCTCGCCCAGCATGCGCACGTACAGCGTGGGCACGCCCATGAACACCGTGGCGCGCGGCAGCGCGGCGATCACGGCCTTGGGGTCGAACTTCGCCAGCCAGATCATCTTGCTGCCGCCCAGCAGCGCCGCGTGGATGGCCACGAACAGCCCGTGCACATGGAAGATGGGCAGCGCGTGGATCAGCACATCGCCCTGGCGCCAGCCCCAGTATTCGTTGAGCATCACCGCGTTGGACAGCAGGTTGCCGTGCGTGAGCATCGCCCCCTTGCTGCGGCCCGTGGTGCCGCTGGTGTAGAGGATGGCGGCGAGGTCGTCCGCGCCCTTGCGCGCCACCTCGTGCGTGTCGGCGTGGTACGCGGCGCGCTCCAGCAGGCTGCCGTCGCGGTTCTCGCCCAGCGTGAACACATGGCGCGTGCCCGCCGTGAAGGCGATCTTCGACACCCAGCCAAAGTTGCCCGGCATGCACACCACCACCGCAGGCTCGGCGTTGCCGATGAAGTATTCAATCTCCGCGCTCTGGTAAGCCGTGTTGAGCGGCAAAAAGACATAGCCCGCGCGCAGCGTGGCCAGGTACAGCAGCATGGCCTCGACCGATTTTTCCACCTGCACCGCCACGCGGCTGCCGCCCGGCAGACCAAGCGCGGCCAGCAGGTTGGCGATGCGGCTACTGGCGCGGTCGATGTCGCGCCAGGTGTAGTACAGCGGTGTGCCGTCGGGCGCCGTGGTTTCGATGGCAGTGGCGTCCAGGTCGGCGGGGAAGGCCGCGCGCAGGGCGGCAAACAGGCTGTCGTTGCGGGGATTGACGGTCATGGCAGGGTCAGAAAGCGGGAGGACGTTTGGCGAGAAAGGCGTCGATGCCCTCGCGGTGCTCGGCGCTGTCGGCGTAGGCATAGGGGTCCACGGCGCCATTCACTATACTTTCGATAGCTGATGGCGCACGTCCATCAAGCGCTGGAGGCACTTTCAATGCCCGAAGCATCTGCTTGTTCAGGCGCGCCGCCTGCGGCGCCAGGCCCGCCACGCGCTGGGCCGTTCCCAGGGCCTCGGCATCCAGGCGCTCGTCGGGCACCAGGCGGCTGAGGAAGCCGCGCGCCAGCATGTCGGGCGCGGTGAAGGTGGCGGCTTCGAGCAGCATCTGGCGCGCGGTCAGCTCGCCCACGGCACCTGCCACGAGCTGCGCCTCGCGCGGCGCCATCGGAAAGCCCAGGCGCGCGATGGGCGCGCCGAAGCGCGCCCCGGTGGCGGCAATGCGGATGTCACAGCAACTGGCGATCTCCACGCCCGCGCCCATGCAGGCGCCATCGATGCGCGCGACGATGGGCACGTCGCAGTCCAGCATGGCCGAGAGGCCACCCCAGACGTCGTTCTCATGGAAGTCGCGCAGCTGTGCCGGGTCGAAACGGAAGGCCGGGTACTCGGAGATGTCGCCACCAGCGCAGAAGGCGCCATCTGCGCCCTCGATGAGCACACAGCGCGCATCAGAACTACGCTGAATGTTCTCGAAAACAGAGCGCAACTGGCGCCACATGGCGCGTGACATGGCGTTGAGCCGCCCGGTGTTGCGCAGGGTGACGACCACCACGCCGGCGGCGCCCGCCTCTCCGGCGGCCGGGGCCGCCACCACTTCTGCTGTCATGTACCTGGGTTCCTTCTTGGCCTAGGGCCCGTTCGCACTGGCAAAAATAGGGGGGGGCAAGCCCTCGCCCGCGCCCCTCTCAGCGGAAAGCGCACAGGCTCTCGATTTCGCGCGATGCCGCCACCTGGCCTTCCGCCAGCTGGGCGCGGTGCCTGTCGATGCGCTTGAGATCGTACAGGTAGTTCACCATCAGCCCGAACGACTGCTTATGCCCCTTGGCCGAGGGATCGCCCGCCCAGTTGAGCCGCTCCACGCGCGCGCCGTTGCCCAGGTGGAAGCGTGCCACCGGGTCCACGGGCTTGCCGTCCTGCAGCTCGCCCGCCA
Organism: Simplicispira lacusdiani; assembly: GCF_003604195.1. Lineage (GTDB taxonomy): Bacteria > Pseudomonadota > Gammaproteobacteria > Burkholderiales > Burkholderiaceae_C > Simplicispira > Simplicispira lacusdiani. The sequence continues at coordinate 23,981 of NZ_QXGR01000009.1, read as the reverse complement.
GATAATGCGCCGCGCACTGCAGCAGCATCTGGCGCACGGGCGAGCGCTCGTCCAGGCCCTGGGCCTTGTCGAAGGCCGCAAGCAAGTGCGAGGCCTGCGGTGGCTCGAAGCCCACCGCACGCCCCAGCTCGGCGCGACCGCGCTCGTCCAGGCGTTCGAGCATGGCGCCCGCATGCTTGCCCAGCCAGGCGCGCAACCCGGGGATGGGCGAGAGCGTGGCGAAGGTGCGCAGACGCGGGAACTCCTGCTTGAGCGTCTCCACCACATGCTTGATGAGCGAATCGCCAAAGCTCACGCCGCGCAGGCCCGTCTGCGTGTTGCTGATCGAATAGAAGATGGCCGTGGTGGCGCGCTGGATCTCCACTGGCGCGGCGGCCTCGTCGAGCAACGGCGTGATGCTGTCGGAAATGCGGTCCACCAGCGCCACCTCGACGAAGATCAACGGCTCATTGGGCAGGCGCGGGTGGAAGAAGCCGTAACAGCGGCGGTCGCTGTCCAGGCGGTTCTTCAGGTCGGCCCAGCTGCGGATGTCGTGCACGGCCTCGTACTGGATGAGCTTTTCCAGCAGCGAGGCGGGCGAATCCCACGACAGGCGGCGCAGCTCCAGGAAGGCCACGTCGAACCAGGTGGAGAACAGGTGCTCCAGCTCGGCGTCCAGCGCCAGCAGCCGCTTGTCCGACTTGATATCGCGCAGCAGCTCGGCGCGCAAATCCACCAGGAAGCGCATGCCCTGCGGGAACACCGCGAAGCGCTGCAGCAGCCGCGTGCGCGGCGACACCAGGGCGCGGCGCAGATGGATCTCGGCCTGGCCCTCCTCTTCCGTGCCGGCGGCAGCCTCGTAGCGCAGCCGCGCCGACTGGAAGCGCGTGGCGTCGGGCGCGAACTGCTCGCTCATCAGCAGCCACATGTCGCGCCGCTCGCCGGGCTCGGCCTGCGCATACCAGTCGGCCACGGCCTGGGCCCGGGCGCCGCCCTCGACCTCGCTCACGCGCGGGGCCACCACCTCCTGCAGATCGGCCAGCAGGCGGCGCAGGGCGCGCGGCGTCAGCGCCTCGTTGCCGCGCTTGAGCGTGGCCTGCAGGCGCTCGTGCGTGCTGCGCACGGCCTCGGGTTTGGCCGTGGTGGCTGCGGTGCCATCGGTGGCGCGGTTGCCACGCAAGCGCGAGACGCTGCGGGCGATCCATTCGGGGGCTGTGGTCATGGGCTCGATCGGGAAGGTCGTTGGTGTTCAGAACCTGTTCAAGGTCTTTTCATGGAGCACGCAGGGCGCCGGCCGGCGCCCGGATCGCTGCCATTGTCCGTAATTATTCGCCATCGTGCGTTGCAGGAAGTGCCAAGTTGGTAGCAGTCTCCCGAAAGTAGACACACTGTCTAGACACATTGCCATCGTTTCGATACAGTGGCCACGCCAGGCTCCGGCCAGGAGCCCCCTCCCCCGAAAGGAAAACCCATGTCCCTCCAAGGCAAGACCGTGTTCATCAGCGGTGGTTCGCGCGGCATCGGCCTCGCGATCGCCGTGCGCGCCGCGCGCGATGGCGCCAACGTGGCCATCGCGGCCAAGACCACCGAACCCCACCCCACGCTGCCGGGAACCATCCACACGGCGGCGCGCGAGATCGAGGCGGCGGGCGGCCAGGCGCTGCCTCTGGTCTGCGACATCCGCGACGCGGACCAGATCGACGCGGCTGTCGCCCGCACCGTGGAGCGCTTTGGCGGCATCGACATCTGCATCAACAACGCCTCGGCCATCCACCTCACGGGCACGCTGCAGACCGAACCGAAGCGGCTCGACCTCATGCAAGGCATCAACGCGCGCGGCACCTTCCTGGTCAGCCGCGCCTGCATTCCGCACCTGACGAAGGCGGCGAACCCGCATGTGCTCAACCTGGCGCCACCACTGGAGTTCAAGCCCGAATGGTTCGCGCCCTACCCGGCCTACGCGCTGGCCAAGTACTCGATGAGCCTCTACGCCATGGCCATGGCGGAAGAGTTCCGTCGCGAGCGCATCGCCTTCAACACGCTCTGGCCCAAGACCTACATCGACACCGCCGCCGTGCGCCACATCGCGGGCACGCAGGCGCGGGCCGTGAGCCGCACGCCCGAGATCATGGCGGACGCTGCCTGGCACATCCTCACCCAGCCGAGCACCACCTTCACGGGCCGGCACTGCGTGGACGAGGACGTGCTGGTGGAAGCCGGCGTGCGCGACCTGCGGCCCTACCGCTGCGAACCCGGCAGCACGCCGCTGGCGTTCGACCTGTTCGTGCAACCTGGGCACCATCCGCAGGCCACCGTGTAGGCGACAATCGCGGGTCGCGAAATCCGCCCCATCCCATGAGCTCCATCACCCGCCGCAGCCGCGTCCAGCCTTCCTCGCCCACCCCCGGCGCCGTGGACCGGCTGGTCGAGGCGTTCGAGCGCCTGCTCTCGCGCGGCGAGAGCTTCACCACCATCAGCGTGGATCAGCTCGCCAGGGAGGCGGGCGTGGCGCGCGCCACGTTCTACCTGCACTTCCGCAACAAGGGGCAACTCGTCAACCATGCCATGCAGGCGGTGCAGCAGGAGCTCAAGGCCGCGGCGCGCTCGCGGCTGAAAAAAGCGGGCAGCTACGGACGCGCCGAGTTCCAGGCCTTCATGCGCGAGGTGGTGGAGATCCTGTTCCAGCACCGCCATGCGGTCTGGGCCATGAACGAGGTGTCGGCCTACGACCCCGAGGTGCAGGCGGTGTTCGCCGACTTCATGGCGCGGCGCACCGCTGAAATCCAGCGCACGCTCGACGGGCTCGCGCGGCAGGGCGCGGCCCATCCGGCGGCGCCCGCCGGGCTGGCGCCGATGCTGGCGTGGACCATCGAGCGCAGCTTCGGCAAGATGCTCCATGGCCAGAGCACGCCACCGGAGCGCGCGGCCCTGGCGGACATGCTCACGCACACCATCTGGAGTGCGCTGGCCGCGCCAGCCCCGGCCAAGGCGTGAACGGAACCCGGCTTGCCCGGGCCCGTCAGGACGCGTCGGGCACCGGCAGCCCGAGGTTCTGGCGCACGTTGCTGTTGATGATGCGCAGCTCGGCGAGGCTGCTCTCGATGTGGGCGCGTTTCTGCTCCAGCTCGGCGATGACGCTGTCGGTGCGCTGCAGCACATAGCGCAGCTGCTGTTCGCGGCCCTCGCCGGCCTGGCCGTACATGTCGAGGTACTGCTTGATCTCGGCCAGCGACGAACCGATGGCCTTGGCGCGCAGGATCAGCGCCAGCCGCGCGCGGTCGCGGCGGCTGTAGACGCGCGTGCCGTTGATGCGGCGCGGACTGAGCAGCCCCTTGTCTTCGTAGAAGCGCAGCGTGCGCGGCGTCACGTCGAAGGCGTTGCACAGCTCGGTCACGCCAAACAGTTCCGAGTTCTTGTCGTCGGAATAGTGATCGGCCAGCACCTGGCGCGCGGCCGCCGTGGCGGCGGCTTGCGTGTCGGCGGGGCCGGAGGTGCGGCCGACGGCCATGTTCAGACCACCTTCTGCAGCTTCATGGCGACGCTCATGTCGCCGCTGACCTTGAACTTGCCGCTCATGAAGCCCGTGACCGGATTGAGCGCGCCCGTGAGCAGCGCGTTGAGGTTCTCCAGCGTGATGGTGATGGTGCAGTCCGCGTCACGGTCCGCGTTGGACACGGTGTTGGGCGTGGAAACGCCGTCGATGACGATCAGCCCGTCGCTGCCGCAGTCGAACTTGAGCACGGCATCGAGGCCGCTGTTGTCGCCCACCTTGCCGCGGATGGATTCGGTGCATTCCTGGAGGTTCATGGTTTTCCTTGTAGAGGTTTTACGAGTGCGAGGCGCATCATAAGACAAAGCCATTCCCCATTCACAAGGGAAAATACCTAAAAGAAAGCATGTTGACGTTAACGTCATGTCAGCATCTAATTCGTCACCCTTGCAGATTCGGACTCCATGAACCAGCCCAACACCCCCCCTCCCAATGCAGCCAGCCCACGCTACGGCAGCGTGTTCCGGGACGGCCTGTTCACCGGCCGCACCGTCTGGGTCACCGGCGGCGGCAGCGGCATCGGCCGCTGCGTGGCCCACGAACTGGCCTCGCTCGGCGCGCGCGTCATCATCAGCGGCCGCACCCAGGACAAGCTCGACCGCGTCGCGCAGGAAATCCGCGACGACGGCGGCCTGTGCGACACCATTGCCTTCGACATCCGCGACGAGGAAGCCGTCAAGGCCGCCGTCGCCACCATGGTGGGCAAGGCGGGCCCCATCGCCGGCCTGGTCAACAACGCGGGCGGGCAGTTCCCCGCGCCGCTGCAGGCCATCAGCAAGCGCGGCTTCGAGGCCGTCGTCAGCAACAACCTCACCGGCGGCTTTTTGATGATGCGCGAGGTGTTCCTGCAAAGCATGCAGGAGCACGGCGGGGCGATCGTCAACATGACGGCGGACTTCCGCAACGGCATGCCGGGCATGGGCCACTCGGGCGCGGCACGCGCGGGCATGAGCAACCTGACCATGAGCGCCGCCTTCGAATGGGCCAGCCACGGCGTGCGCGTGAACGCCGTGGCACCGGGCTGGGTGGCCTCCTCGGGCATGGACAGCTACGGCGGCGCCGTGAAGGCGCTGATCCCGCAACTGCGCCAGCATGTGCCGCTGCGCCGCCTGGCGACCGAGGCCGAGATCAGCGCCGCCATCACCTTCCTGCTGAGCCCCGGCGCGGCCTTCATCACCGGGGTGACGCTGCAGATCGACGGCGCGGCCTCGCTGCAAACCCCGCTCTTCCCCATCCTAGAGCACCAGCGCGCGCCGGCCTTCGAGGGCTTCCACCGCGCGCAGGCGCCCGAGGTGCTCAAGCCATGACCCAGATCCGTTCCCAGATCGACACGCGCACCGACGCATTCCGCCGCAACCATGAGCGCATGGCCGAGCGCCTGGCGCAGGTGCAGGCCCTGCAGGGCAAGGTGGTGGCCGAATCCGCCTCCAAGCAGGCCAAGTTCGAGCAGAAAGGCCAACTGCTGCCGCGTGAGCGCGTGGCGCGCCTGCTCGACCGGGGCAGCGGCTTCCTCGAACTCAGCGCCCTGGCGGGCCTGGGCATGCACGACGACGACGGCAAGAAGTCCGTGCTCGGCGGCGGCTCCATCGTGGGCATTGGCCAGGTGGCGGGCAAGCGCGTGCTCATCTCGGCCAGCGACAGCGCCGTCAAGGGCGGCACGGTGCCGCCCATGGGCCTGAAGAAGGCCCTGCGCGCGCAGGCCATCGCGCTGCAGAACAAGCTGCCGCTGGTGGCGCTGGTCGAATCGGGCGGCGCCAACCTCATGTACCAGGCCGACATTTTCGTGGACGGCGGGCGCAGCTTCGCCAACCAGGCGCGCCTGTCGGCCGCGGGCATTCCGCAGATCGCCGTGGTGCATGGCTCGTCCACGGCGGGCGGCGCCTACCTGCCGGGCCTGTCGGACTACGTGGTGCTGGTGAAGGACCGCTCCAGCATCTACCTGGCCGGCCCACCGCTGGTAAAGGCTGCCATTGGCGAGGACACCACCGATGAGGCACTGGGCGGCAGCGACCTGCACGCCCGCGTGACCGGCCTGGGCGAGTACCTGGCCGAGAACGACGCGCACGCCATCGCCCTCACCCGCGACCTGATGGACCACCTGCCCTGGGACGAGGCAGGCGGCCCCGACGGCAACGCGCGCGCCCCACTGTACGACGCCGAGGAGTTGCTGGGCATCGTGCCAGCCGACGAGCGCGAACCCTACGACGCCCGCGAGATCATCGCGCGCGTGGTCGATGGCTCGCACTTCCTCGAATTCAAGGCCGCGTTCGACGGCGACACCGTCTGCGGCCATGCGCGCATCGCCGGCCACCGTGTCGGGGTCGTTGCCAACAACGGCCCGATCCAGCCCACGGGCTCGGTCAAGGCGGCGCAGTTCATCCAGCTGTGCGACCAGAGCGGCACGCCGCTGGTCTTCCTGCAGAACACCACGGGCTACATGGTGGGCAGCGCGGCCGAGCGCGCCGGCGCCATCAAGCACGGCAGCAAGATGATCCAGGCCGTGGCCAACGCGCGCGTGCCCAAGCTCACCATCGTGGTCGGCGGCTCGTTTGGCGCGGGCAACTACGGCATGTGCGGGCGCGGCTTCGACCCGGACTTCATCTTCAGCTGGCCCAGCGCGCGCACCGCCGTCATGGGCGGCGCGCAGGCGGCCATGGTCATGGAGATGGTCAGCCGCGGCAAGCTGGCGCGCGAAGGCGTGCCGCTGGACGCGCAGGTCGAGGCCGGCATCCAGGCCATGGGCGAGCAGCTCAAGCGCCGCCTGGACGCCGAATCCGACGTGCTGTTCGGCACCGCCCGCCTGTGGGACGACGGAATCATCGACCCGCGCGAAACCCGCAACGTGCTCGCCCTGTGCCTGGCCCTGGCCCGCGAAGCGCGCGAGCGCGTGCTGCGCCCCAACACCTTCGGCGTGGCGCGCATGTAAGCGCCATCCACCACACGTCTTCACCCGGAGCACACACCATGCAATTCACCCCCGAGCACGAGCAGATCCGCGACACGGTGCGCAAATTCGTCGCCAACGAAATCAACCCCTTCACCGCCGAATGGGAGAAGGCCGGCATCTTCCCCGCCCACCAGCTCTTCAAGAAGATGGGCGACCTGGGCCTGCTGGGCATCAAGTACCCCACCGAGTTTGGCGGCATGGGGCTGGACTTCAGCTACTCCATGGTGATGGCCGAGGCGCTGGGCCACTGCAACGTGGGCGGCGTGCCCATGGCCATCGGCGTGCAGACCGACATGTGCACCCCGGCGCTGGCGCGCTTTGGCAGCGACGAGCTGCGCCGTGAATTCCTCGCACCTTCCATCGCGGGCGACCTGGTGGGCTGCATCGGCGTGAGCGAGGTCACGGGCGGCTCGGATGTCGCCGCCGTGAAGACCACGGCGCGCAAGGACGGTGGCGACTACGTCATCAACGGCTCCAAGATGTGGATCACCAACGCCATGCAGGCCGACTGGTGCTGCCTGCTGGCCAACACCAGCGAGGGGCCGGTGCACAAGAACAAGTCGCTGATCATGGTGCCCCTGAACAGCCCCGGCGTCACGCGCCAGAAGATCGAGAAGATCGGCATGCATTCGAGCGACACGGCGCAGCTCTTCTTCGACAACGTGCGCGTGCCCCAGCGCTACCTCATCGGCCAGGAGGGCATGGGCTTCACCTTCCAGATGCTGCAGTTCCAGGAAGAGCGCCTGTACGGCGCGGCCGGCAGCCTGTGCTCGCTCGACAACCTGATCGACCAGACCATCGCCTACACGCGCCAGCGCCAGACCTTCGGCCAGCCCATCCTGAACAACCAGGTGGTGCACTTCCGCCTGGCCGAGCTGCGCACCGAAGTGGAAGCCCTGCGCGCCCTCACCTACCGCGCCGTGGAGGCCTATGTGGGCGGCCAGGACGTGACCAAGCTCGCCTCCATGGCCAAGCTCAAGGCCGGGCGCCTCTCGCGCGAGGTGGCCGACAGCTGCCTGCAGTACTGGGGCGGCATGGGCTTCACGGCCGACAACCCGATCTCGCAGGCCTACCGCGACAGCCGCCTGATCTCCATTGGCGGCGGCGCCGACGAAATCATGCTCGGCATCATCTGCAAGCTCGAAGGCACGCTGCCTGGAAAAATGAAATGAACACCCCCCTGAGCGGCTGCGCCGCTTCCCCCCGCTCTCGCATCGCTGCGCGATACGGGCAGGGGGACGCTCCCAGCGCGGCGGGGCGGCCCTTGCGCGGGAGCCCTGGCCTGGGCCGCGCCCCATCAAGCGCTGCGGGCAACACATCGCCCGGCGCCTCCACCAACAACCGCAAGCAAAAACGCTATGACTTTTATAGCTATTAGCGCCGTGAATACGGGCCCCGTGCTCGAAATCACCTTGAACCGCCCGGACGTGCGCAACGCCATGTCGCTGGCCATGGTGGAAGAGCTGCGCCAGGCCCTGGCGCAGGCCGAAGCCAGCGTGGGCAGCGCCCACCCCACCCGCGTGGTGGTGCTGCGCGGCGCGGGCGGGCACTTCTGCGCCGGGGGCGACCTCAAGGACATGGCCATGGCCCGCATGCGCGCCATGGAAGCCCCGGCAGGCACCGACCCCATCGCTGAAGTCAACGCTGCCTTCGGCCGCATGTGCGCGGCCTTTGCTGACACCCCGCTGGCCGTGGTGGCGGTGCTGGAGGGCACGGTGATGGGCGGCGGCTTTGGCCTGGCCTGCGTGGCCGACGTGGCGATCGCCACCGAGACAGCGAGTTTCCGCCTGCCCGAAACCTCGCTGGGCGTGGTGCCCGCGCAGATCGCGCCCTTCCTGGTCGAGCGGCTGGGCTACTCGCAGGCCAAGCGCCTGGCGGTGACCGGCGGCAAACTCGATGCCGCACAGGCCCTGCGCATCGGCCTGGTGCACCAGCAGGTGGCCACCGCCGATGTGGACGCCGCGCTGCAGGCCGTGCTGGCCGACATCCTGGCCTGCGCCCCCGGCGCCCTGGCCGCCACCAAGGCGCTGATGACTAAGGCCCGCTGGAACGCGCCCGCCGCGCTGGTCGATGAGGCTGCCGCCATCTTCTCCCGAGCTGCCCAGGGCCCCGAGGGGCAAGAAGGCACCGGCGCATTCCTGCAGAAACGCAAACCGAACTGGGTTCCGGCATGAGCTTTTCCAAGATACTGATTGCGAACCGCGGAGAAATCGCCTGCCGCGTGATCCGCAGCGCCCGCGCGCTGGGCTACCGCACGGTGGCCGTGTACAGCGACGCCGACCGCGATGCGCCCCATGTAGCGCTGGCCGACGAGGCCGTGCGCATCGGCCCCGCACCGGCGGCCGAGTCCTACCTGCAGTTCGACGCCATCCTGGGCGCCTGCCGTGCCTCGGGGGCCGATGCGCTGCACCCCGGCTACGGCTTCCTGAGCGAGAACGCCGCCTTTGCCCAGGCCTGCGAAGACGCGGGCGTGGTCTTCATCGGCCCGCCCCCCAGCGCCATCGAGGCCATGGGTGACAAGGCCCTGGCCAAGCAGCGCATGATTGCCGCTGGCGTGCCCTGCGCCCCCGGCTACCTGGGCGCGGACCAGGCCGACGCCACGCTGGTGGCCGAAGCGCAAAAGCTCGGCTACCCGCTGCTGGTCAAGGCCGTGGCGGGTGGCGGCGGGCGAGGCATGCGCCTGGTGCGGCACGACAGCGAATTGCAGGCGGCCATCGAAGGCGCACGGCGCGAAGCCACCAGCGCCTTTGGCGACGGCACGCTGATGCTCGAACGCCTGATCGAGAACGGCCGCCACATCGAGATCCAGGTCTTCGCCGACGCACATGGCAACGCCGTGCACCTCGGTGAGCGCGACTGCACCGCGCAGCGCCGCCGCCAGAAGGTGATCGAGGAAGCGCCCTCCCCCGTGGTCTCGCCGCAGATGCGCGCCATGATGGGTGCCGATGCCGTGGCCGCCGCGCTGGCCGTGGGCTACCGGGGCGCGGGCACGGTCGAGTTCATCGTGGACGCGGACAACCACCACTACTTCCTGGAGATGAACACCCGCCTGCAGGTGGAGCACCCGGTGACCGAGTGCATCACCGGCCAGGATCTGGTGGAGTGGCAATTGCGCGTGGCCGCGGGCGAGCCGCTGCCGCTGGCGCAGGAGGACATCCACCTCAACGGCCACGCCATCGAGGTGCGGCTGTACGCCGAAGACCCCTACGACGGCTTCGCACCGCAAACCGGCGCCGTGCGCTACTGGCGCCCCGAGCAGGCGCTGGTGGGCCGCGCCCGGGGCCAGGCTGCATTTGGCGAGGTGCGCATCGACGCCGGCATCCGCGAGGGAGGCGAAGTCACCCCCTACTACGACCCCATGGTGGCCAAGCTCATCGCCCATGGCCGCGACCGCGTTGACGCCATCCGCCGCCTCATGGCCGCGCTGGACGATGCCCCGCTGCTGGGCCTGCGCCACAACGCACGCTTCTTGCGCGACCTGCTGGACCACCCGGCCTTCCGCGAAGCACGCATGCACACCACGCTGATCGACCAATGGCAGCAGGCGGGCGAGCCCCTGCTGCAGCGCCCCCAGCCCGATGCGCTGACCTGGGCCCTGGCGGCGGCCGCGCTGGCCGCACAGCAGGGCGGCGCCCGCCGCCCCGACAGCGTGGCCACCTGGGGCACCACCCTGGTGCTCGCGGGCGGCAGCGAACAGCGCGCCGTGCGCATCCGCCCCCACGGGACCCAGGTGCAGGTGCAACTGGCGGGTGCAGAAGGCTTCACCTTCGACAGCGTGCGCTGGAAAGACGAGCGCCTGACCTGGCGCCAGGGCGGCGTGCAGCGCAGCACCGTGTGCCAGATGAGCGGCGGACAGATCACGCTGGCGCTGGGCGCCACGGTGCACCAGTTTGCCGAGCTGTCGCCCTTCCCGCAGAACGACCCGGCCCTGGACCCGAGCAAGCTGCGATCCCCGGTGGCGGGCACGGTGTGCGCCGTGGCCGTGGCCGTGGGCGAGCAAGTTACCGCCGGACAGCCTTTGCTGTGCGTGGAGGCCATGAAGATGGAAATGTGGCTGCACGCCCGCGCCAGCGGCACCGTGTCCGCCCTGCACGCCCAGATCAAGGACAGCGTTGCCGCCGGCAGCGTGCTCGCAGAAATCGACATCACCGAAGAGGTCCCCGCATGACGCAAGAAAAAGCCATCCTCACCTGCGCCCTCACCGGCGTGCTGACCAACCCCCAGCAACACCCGGTGCCCGTCACCCCCGCGCAGATGGCCGCGCAGGCGCGCGACGCCTACAACGCGGGCGCGAGCATCATGCATGTGCACATCCGCGCGCAGGAAACCGGCATGGGCCACATGCCCAGCTGGGACCCGGAGGTGGCCCAGGAGGTGGTGGACGCCATCCGGGCGGCCTGCCCCGGTGTCGTCATCAACCTGACCACCGGGGTGATCGGCAAAGACATCAGCGGGCCGCTCGCCTGCATCCGCCGCGTCAAGCCCGAGATCGCCGCCTGCAACGCGGGCAGCCTGAACTACCTCAAGCTCAAGGAAGACGGCAACTGGGCCTGGCCACCGATGGTGTTCGACAACCCGGTGGCCAAGGTGCAGCAGTTCCTCGACGTGATGGAGGAGTGCGGCACGCACCCCGAATTCGAGTGCTTCGACGTGGGCATCGTGCGCTCGGTCACCATGTACATCAAGAACGGCATGCTCAAGCCCGCCATGGGCCGCCCTGAGTACAACCTGGTGATGGGCGTGGCCTCGGGCATGCCCTGCGACGCACGGTTGCTGGAATTGCTGCCCCAGTGGATGGCCCCCGGCGCCGTATGGCAGGCCACGCTGATCGGTCGCCAGGAGATCTGGCCCGTGCACCAAAAGACGGCCGACCTCGGCGGCATGCTGCGCACCGGTCTGGAAGACACCTTCTACCTGCCCGACGGCAGCCGCGCCAGCGGCAACGGCCCGCTGATCGAGGCGCTGGCGCGTTGCGCGCGCAACGCGGGCCGCTCCATCGCCACACCAGCCGAGGCACGACAGATGCTAGGTCTGGCCCCGGCCTGAGCTTCACCCAGCCTGTGCGCGACAGGCCCCCGCCAGAGGGGCCGGCGCGCCGCCTGCACGCAACGCGGCAGGCCACGCCCCCAAAAATGGAGACAAGAGCATGCCACCCTCCCTAGCGCAGAGCGGGCCGCTGGCCGCGAGCGACCCCCGGTTCCAGAGCATCCCGGCCCGCTTCGTGGCCACCAGCCTGCGCCAGCCGCAGGCGCCCGCCTATTTCGTGCACGACGCCCAGGGCTGGCAACCCACCACCTGGCAGCAATACGCCCAAGAGGTGCGCCAGGCCGCCCGCGCGCTGGTGGCGCTGGGCGTGCAGCCCGGCGACGCGGTGTGCATCCTGGGCTTCAACCGCCCAGAGTGGACCACCATGGACCTGGCGGCCATGATGGTGGGCGCCATGGCGGCCGGCATCTACTGGAGCAGTGCCGCCAACGAGATCGCCTACATCGTCGAGCACAGCGGCTGCAGCCTGCTGCTGGTGGAGGGCGAAGCCCAGTGGGCCAAGGCAGCGGCGGAGCCCCAGGCACTGGCCCGCTTGCGCGCCACCGTGCTCATGCGCCAGGGCGCGGGCGATGCCCGGCCGCAGGTACCCGAGGGCGTGGCCGCACCCATGGCCTGGGAGCAGTTCCTGGCGCTGGGCGGCATGGAGCACGACGCCGAGGTGCAGCGCCGCATGGACGCCATCCGCGAGGAAGACATCGGCACGCTGATCTACACCTCGGGCACCACGGGCCACCCCAAGGCCGTGGAGCTGACGCACGCCAACCTGAGCTGGACTTCGGCGGCGCTGTCGGCCGCGTTCCAGGTGGGCCCGCAGGACCGGCTGATCTCCTACCTGCCGCTGGCGCACATCGCCGAGCAGCATGGCTCGATCTGCAACCATGCGCTGGCGGGCTACCAGCTCTACTTCGCACGATCGCTGGAGAGCCTGGGCGAACACCTGCAGGAAGTGCACCCCACGGTGTTCTTCGGCGTGCCGCGCGTGTGGGAGAAGATGCAGGCTGCCATCTCCACCAAGCTGGCGGGCGCCACGGGCGTCAAGGCCCGGCTGGCGCGCTGGGCCCTGCGCACCGGGCGCGCCTGGCACGCCGAACGCCTGCAAGGGCGCACGCCCGGCGCGTGGCTGGACCGGCAGTACCGCTGGGCGCACAAGCTGGTGCACCGCAAGGTGCAGGCCGCGCTGGGCTTTGACCAGGCACGCATCCTCATCTCCGGCGCGGCACCCATCGCCGTGGAAAACCTGGAGTTCTTCACCGGCCTGGGCCTGCTGATTGGCGAGGTGTACGGCCAGTCCGAGGACTGCGGCCCGACCGCCATCAGCCTGCCCGGCTTCATCCGACTGGGCGCGGCGGGCAAGACCCTGCCCGGCATGCAGGTGCGCATCGCCGAGGACGGCGAGATCCTCGTCCAGGGCCCCAATGTGTTCCGGGGCTATCGTGGCCGCCCCGAGGACACCGCCGAGACACTGCAGGACGGCTGGCTGCACAGCGGCGATCTGGGCCGCATCGACGAGGACGGCTTCATCTACGTGACCGGCCGCAAGAAGGACCTGCTCATCACCTCGGGCGGCAAAAACATCTCGCCCGGCAACATCGAGGCCGACCTGATGAACCTGCCGCTGGTGGAGCATGCGGTGGTCATCGGTGATTCACGCCACTACCTCAGCGCGCTGCTCACGCTCAAGCCCGATGTGCTGCAGGCCTTTGCCCGGCAGCACCAGATCCCCGGCGGCCCCGCCGAATGGGCGCGCAGCAGTCCGGTGCAGGAGGAACTGCAGCGCGGCATCGACGCAGTGAACGCCAAGCAGGCGCGCGTGGCGCATGTGCGCAAGTTCTCGGTGCTGGAGAGCGCCTTCACCATCGACAACGGCTGCCTCACGCCCACGCAGAAGATCCGGCGCAACGTGGTGCAGCGCCAGTACGCCGAGGAGATCGAGGCCCTGTACCGCGACGGCGCCTGAGCCTCAGCCGCGCTTGGCGCTCCAGAGCCACAGGCCGGCGCCGCCCACGATCATGGGCAGGCACAGCCACTGTCCCATGCTCATGCCCAGCGACAGCAGGCCCAGGAAGGCATCGGGCTCGCGGAAATATTCGGCGATGAAGCGGAAGCACCCATAGCCGAACAAAAAGGCCGCCGCCACCTGCCCCTGGCGGCGCTCCTTGCGCGCATAGAGCCACAGCAGCACGAACAGCAGCAGCCCTTCGAGCAGGAACTGGTACACCTGCGAGGGGTGGCGCGGCAGCATGGAGCCGCTGTGCGGGAACACCATGCCCCAGGGCAGGTCGGGGCTGGCGAAGCGCCCCCACAGTTCACCGTTGATGAAGTTGCCCACGCGGCCCGCCGCCAGGCCCGTGGGCACGCAGGGCGCCACGAAGTCGGCGACCTGCAGCCAGGGCCGCTGGCGCGTGCGCGCAAACCAGAAGAACGAGCCGATCACGCCCAGCAGGCCGCCATGGAAGCTCATGCCGCCCTGCCACACCGCGAAGATCTCCAGCGGGTGCGCGACGTAGTAGCCTGGCTTGTAGAACAGGCAGTAGCCCAGGCGCCCGCCCAGCACCACGCCGAGCATGCCGAGGAACAGGATGTCCTCCACGTCCTTGCGTGTCCACGCCTGCGCCCCCCGCAGCGAGGCATAGGGCTCGTGGCGCAGGCGCCGCAGGCCCAGGAGCATGAACAGGCCGAAGGCGGCCAGATACGTCAGGCCGTACCAGTGGATGGCCACGGGGCCGAGCTGCAGCGCGACGGGGTCGATGTGGGGGTAGGTCAGCATGGTGGGCGGTATTGTGCCCGGCGCGGCGCGCAGGGGCATGCCTGGCGCCGGCAATCTTCAAGGATTCAAAGGGAAATCGGCCTACAGCGCTTATTCAGAAAGCGCCATCAGCTATCAAAAACAAAGCAAAAACCCGCCGGTGGGGTACGCGGCGGGTTCGTGCGTGCGGCGCCTGCGCGCCGTTCTGCGATCAGTCCTCCAGCAGCGACAGGTCGCGCACCGCGCCCTTGTCGGCCGACATCACGAGCTTGGCGTAGGCCTTGAGGGCGGCGGACACCTTGCGCGGGCGGGGCTGGGCGGGTTTCCAGCCCAGCTGGTCCTGCTCTGCGCGGCGCTTGGCCAGTTCCTCGTCCGACACCAGCACGTTGATGGAACGGTTCGGGATGTCGATGCGGATGCGGTCGCCATTGCGCACCAGGCCGATGGCGCCACCGGCCGCCGCCTCGGGCGAGCAGTGGCCGATGGACAGGCCGGAGGTACCGCCCGAGAAGCGCCCGTCGGTCAGCAGCGCGCAGGCCTTGCCCAGGCCCTTGGACTTGATGTACGAGGTGGGGTAGAGCATCTCTTGCATGCCGGGGCCGCCCTTGGGGCCTTCGTAGCGCACGATCACGATGTCGCCCGCCTTGACCTTGTCGTCCAGGATGTTGGCCACGGCCTCGTCCTGCGATTCGGTGACGTGGGCCGGGCCCTCGAACACCAGCAGGGCATCGTCCACGCCCGCCGTCTTGACCACGCAGCCGTTCAGCGCGATGTTGCCCACCAGCACCGCCAGGCCGCCCTCTTGCGAGAACGCATGGTCGGCGGAGCGGATGCAGCCCTGGGCGCGGTCCAGGTCCAGGCTGGGCCAGCGGGTGCTCTGGCTGAACGCCGTCTGCGTGGGAATGCCGGCGGGGCCCGCCAGGTAGAAGGTCTTGACCGCCTCCGACGGGTTGCGGGCGATGTCCCACTCGTCCAGCGCGTCCTTGAGCGTGTTCGCGTACACGGTGGGCGTGTCGGTGTGCAGCTTGCCCGCGCGGTCCAGCTCGCCCAGGATGGCCATGATGCCGCCAGCGCGGTGCACATCCTCGATGTGGTACTTGTCGGTGTTGGGCGCCACCTTGCACAGCTGCGGAACGACGCGCGAAAGGCGGTCGATGTCCTGCATGGTGAAGTCAATCCCGGCCTCTTGCGCGATGGCCAGGATGTGCAGGATGGTATTGGTCGATCCGCCCATGGCGATGTCCAGCGTCATGGCGTTCTCGAAGGCCTTGAAGCCGACGGAGCGCGGCAGCACGCGGGTGTCATCCTGCTCGTAGTAGCGCTTGCACAGGTCCACCACCAGGCGGCCGGCGCGCTTGAACAGCTGCTCTCGGTCGGAGTGCGTGGCCAGCGTGGTGCCGTTGCCGGGCAGTGAGAGGCCCAGGGCCTCGGTCAGGCAGTTCATCGAATTGGCGGTGAACATGCCCGAGCACGAGCCGCAGGTGGGGCAAGCCGAACGCTCCACCTCGGCCACATCGGCGTCGGACGCCGTATCGTCGGCGGCCATGACCATGGCGTCGATCAGGTCGAGCTTCTTGAACGTCAGCGCGTGGGTGCCGGGCTCGGCCAGCTTGACCTTGCCCGCTTCCATGGGGCCGCCCGACACGAACACCACGGGGATGTTGACGCGCATGGCGGCCATCAGCATGCCGGGGGTGATCTTGTCGCAGTTGGAGATGCACACCATGGCGTCGGCGCAATGGGCGTTGACCATGTACTCGACCGAGTCGGCAATGATGTCGCGGCTGGGCAGCGAATACAGCATGCCGTCGTGGCCCATGGCGATGCCGTCGTCCACGGCGATGGTGTTGAACTCCTTGGCGACGCCGCCCGCTGCCTCGATCTCGCGCGCCACCAGCTGGCCCATGTCCTTCAGGTGCACATGGCCGGGCACGAACTGGGTGAACGAGTTGACCACCGCGATGATGGGCTTCTGGAAATCGTCGTCCTTCATGCCGGTGGCGCGCCAAAGGGCGCGCGCACCCGCCATGTTGCGGCCGGCGGTGGATGTCTTGGAACGGTAGGCTGGCATCGTGGGTCTTCGTCAGTGGGTACGGGAAGGGCTCGGCGTGCGCCGTCGCGCCACTGATTATGGCCCACTGCCCCACGGGGCCGGGCTACCCGCCGCACGGCATTCCCGCGAGCAGGGGCAATGCGGCACCGGTGCGCCGCTCCCCGGAAAAGCAGCCCGCGTCAGCGCGGCTTGCGCGGACGCATGCCCATGGCGTCCTTGTTCTTGTCGATGCGATCCTGCTTGCGCTTTTCAATCTTTTCCATGGCCTTGCGCTTGGTGTAGCCGGTGGAGTCGGCCCAGGCCCACCACAGCAGGGTCAGGCCGAACGGCACCAGCACGGCCCACCAGGACCAGCCGGCCACGGGGCCGATTTCGAGGTATTTCAGAAGCGCCAGAATGATTCCCAGACCGAGCATGTACATGGTTATCCCTCAAAAAAAGTGCGGAGATTGTGTCGATGCTGTCAACCCGAATCACTACAATTCCATTGGTAGCAATGTAACTCAACCCACAGGAAAGACCACGATGAAGCGCACCCTGATCACCCTCGCCATGACGCTGGCCGTCGCAGCACCCGCACTGGCCGATGAAGCGCTGGCCAAGTCCAAGAACTGCATGTCTTGCCACGCCACGGACAAGAAGCTGGTCGGCCCCTCCTACAAGGACGTCGCCAAGAAGTATGCCGGCCAGAAGGATGCCGCTGACAAGCTGGTTGCCAAGGTGATGAAGGGTGGTTCCGGCGTCTGGGGTCCCGTGCCCATGCCCGCCAACCCGCAAGTCAACGAAGCCGACGCCAAGAAGCTGGTTGCCTGGGTCCTGGCCACCAAGTAAGCATTCGCTTCGATTCAGGGCAGCATCTGCCCTGCCGACAGCCGCATCGCGCAACGTGATGCGGCTGTTTTGTTTTTGGAAGCCACGGAAGCGCCGCGCCATGAAAAAACCCCGGGCGATTCATGGCCGGGGCTTGGGGGGCTGTGCAGGATTTTGCGGTCATCCACATCGCTGCGCGACATGAGTGCCCCCAGGTCCCGCAAGCGCTGCGCGCGGGCGCCTCACGGCGCCCTCCTGGATCAGTTGGTCTGGGCCAAGCAGATTTCCGCCGGGTTCTGTGGTCACATCACGTCGCTGCGCGACATGAGTGCCCACAAACCCCGCAAGCGCTGCGCGCTGGCGCCTTACGGCGCCTTCTGGATCAGTTGGTCTGGGCCAACTGATCCAGAATTGCGGGGTTTTCCAGCGTGCTGGTGTCCTGGGTGATTTGCTCGCCCTTGGCGATGGAGCGCAGCAGGCGGCGCATGATCTTGCCGCTGCGCGTCTTGGGCAGGTTGTCACCGAAGCGGATGTCCTTGGGCTTGGCGATGGGGCCGATTTCCTTGGCCACCCAGTTGCGCAGCTCGGTGGCGATCGCCTTCGCTTCGTCGCCCGTGGGGCGGGCGCGCTTGAGCACCACGAAGGCGCAGATGGCCTCGCCCGTCACATCATCGGGGCGGCCCACCACGGCGGCCTCGGCCACGAGGTCGGTCTTGGCCACCAGGGCCGATTCGATCTCCATCGTCCCCATGCGGTGGCCCGAGACGTTGAGCACGTCGTCGATGCGGCCGGTGATGCGGAAGTAGCCCCGGTCGGCGCTGCGCACGGCGCCGTCGCCCGCGAGGTAGTAACCCTTGAGCTCGTCGGGGAAGTAGCTCTTCTTGAAGCGCTCGGGGTCGTTCCAGATGGTGCGGATCATGCTCGGCCAGGGGCGCTTGATGACCAGGATGCCACCGGCGCCGTTGGGCATGTCCTGCCCGGATTCGTCAACGATGGCCGTCGTGATGCCCGGCAGCGGCAGCGTGCAGGAACCAGGCACCAGCGGCGTGGCGCCGGGCAGCGGGGTGATGACGTGGCCGCCGGTTTCGGTCTGCCAGAAGGTGTCCACGATCGGGCAGCGCTCGCCGCCGACGTTCTTGTAGTACCACATCCAGGCTTCGGGGTTGATGGGCTCGCCCACGCTGCCCAGGATGCGCAGGCTGGAGAGATCCGAGCGCGCGGGGTGCACGGCCTCGTCGCCCT
Organism: Simplicispira lacusdiani; assembly: GCF_003604195.1. Classification (GTDB taxonomy): domain Bacteria; phylum Pseudomonadota; class Gammaproteobacteria; order Burkholderiales; family Burkholderiaceae_C; genus Simplicispira; species Simplicispira lacusdiani. The sequence continues at coordinate 5,608 of NZ_QXGR01000009.1, read as the reverse complement.
CGGCGGCCTTGATGAGCGAACGGATGGCCGTGGGCGCGGTGTAGAAGATGGAGCACTTGTGGCGCTCGATCATCTGCCAGAAGCGGCCAGCGTTCGGGAATGTCGGCACGCCTTCGAAAATGATCTGCGTCGCGCCGGCCGCGAGCGGGCCATAGGCCACGTAGGTGTGGCCGGTGATCCAGCCGATGTCGGCGGTGCACCAGAAGATGTCTTCGGGGCGCAGGTCGAAGGTCCATTCCATCGTGAGCTTGGCCCACAGCAGGTAGCCGCCCGTGCTGTGCTGCACGCCCTTGGGTTTGCCGGTGGAGCCCGAGGTGTAGAGGATGAACAGCGGGTGCTCAGCGCCCACGGCCACCGGCGCACACTCGGTGCTCTGGCCCGCCAGCACTTCGGTGAAGGTCTTGTCGCGGCCGGCCACCATGTTGCAGGCCGTCTTGGTGCGCTCGTACACCAGCACGTTGTGGATGGTGTCGCAGCCGCCCATGGCCAGGGCCTCGTCGATGATGGCCTTGAGGGGCAGCTCCTTGCCACCGCGCAGCTGGTAGTTGGCGGTGACCACGGCCACGGCGCCAGCGTCGATGATGCGCTCCTGCACCGCCTTGGCGGAGAAGCCGCCGAACACCACGCTGTGCGTGGCGCCGATGCGGGCGCAGGCCTGCATGGCGATCACGCCCTCGATGGTCATGGGCATGTAGATCAGCACGCGGTCGCCCTTGCCCACGCCGCAGGACAGCAGCGCGTTGGCGAACTGGCTCACGCGGCCCAGCAGTTCCTTGTAGGTGATGCGGGTGACGGCGCCGTCATCGGCCTCGAAGATGATGGCGGTCTTGTTCTCGGTGGGCGTGCCGATGTGGCGGTCCAGGCAGTTGGCCGAGGCGTTGAGTTCACCATCGCCAAACCAGCGGAAGAACGGTGCGTTGGATTCGTCGAGCGTCTGGGTGAACGGCTTGTTCCACTGCAGGTGCTCGCGGGCCAGGCGGGCCCAGAAGCCCTCGAAATCGCGGTCCGCCTCGGCGCAGAGGGCCTCGTAGCCGGCCATGCCGGACACGCGGGCGGCCTTGACCACGGCATCGGAAGGCGGAAAGACCCGGTTCTCGACCAGGTTGGATTCAATGGCGTTCGACGGCGTGCTCATGTTGTGTCTCCTGAATGTCGGTAAAAGCCCCGACACTGTCCGTGCACGCACTTACATGCCACTGACTGGCACGAAGCTTACGCAGGAGACACGCCCGCGCCGCGCGGGCCATGGCCTTGGGCGGCTACCGCGCCAGCAGGCGCGCGCGCGCCGCCTCGTATTCGGTGCGCAGCCGCGCCACGAGGTCCGCCGTGCTGGTGACGGCGTTGATGGCGCCGATGCCCTGGCCGCAGCCCCAGATGTCCTTCCAGGCCTTGCGGTCGCTGCCGAAGTTCATCTTGCTGGGGTCGGAGACGGGCAGATTCTCGGGGTCCAGGCCCGCCGCGCGGATGGACGGTGCCAGGTAGTTGCCGTGCACGCCCGTGAACAGGTTGCTGTAGACGATGTCGTCGGAGCTGCCCTCGACGATGGCCTGCTTGTAGGCCTCGGCGGCGCGCGCCTCGTGCGTGGCGATGAAGGCCGAGCCGATGTAGGCGAAGTCGGCGCCCATGGCCTGCGCCGCCAGGATGGCACCGCCCGAGGCAATGGAGCCCGACAGCGCGACCGGGCCGTCGAACCACTGGCGGATTTCCTGGATCAGCGCGAACGGGCTCTTGATGCCTGCGTGGCCGCCGGCACCGGCCGCCACGGCGATCAGGCCGTCGGCGCCCTTCTCCACCGCCTTGCGCGCGAACTTGTTGTTGATGATGTCGTGCAGCACGATGCCGCCCCAGCCATGCACGGCCTGGTTCACGTCCTCGCGCGCGCCCAGGCTGGTGATGACGATCGGCACCTTGTACTTGGCGCAGACCTGCATGTCGTGCTCCAGGCGGTCATTGCTCTTGTGCACGATCTGGTTGATGGCGAACGGCGCCGAGGGCCGGTCCGGGTTCGCCTTGTCCCAGGCCGCCAGGGTCTCGGTGATCTCGGCCAGCCATTCGTCCAGCAGTTCGGCCGGGCGTGCGTTGAGCGCGGGCATGGAACCCACGATGCCGGCCTTGCACTGCTCGATCACCAGCTTGGGGTTGCTGATGATGAACAGGGGCGAGCCAATGACGGGGAGCGTGAGCTTCTGCAGAACCGGGGGCAGCTGGGACATGGAGGCCTTCCGTATATCAGAAATACCAATCAAACAAGCCTCCAGCGCCCTGTTCATGAGCGCCATCAGCTACGGATTCAATAGCAATCAGAACGATTCCAGCGCAAGCTCGGTCACGCTGGCCGCGCCTTCGACGATGCTGTCGCGCAGGCCTGGCGCCTTGACCAGGATGTGCTCGGCATAGAACTGCGCGGTGGTGATTTTTGCGCGCATGAAGGCTTCGTCCTGTCCCTTCTGCAACAGGTCCTGGGCCACCAGCAGCGAGCGGCCGAGCTGCCAGCCCGCCACCAGGTTGCCGGCCAGCATGAGGTAGGGCACGCTGCCGGAGAACACGGCGTTGGGCGAGGCCTTGGCACCGCCGCAGACGAAGTCCACCACGTCCAGGTAGGCTTGGCGCGCGGCCGCCAGGCGCCGGGCCACGGCCTGCGCAGCGGGCGTGCCGCTGGCGTTCAGTTCGGCTTCGGTCTTCTCGATCTGCGCGGCAATGGCCTTGGCCGACTGGCCGCCGTCGCGCGCGGTCTTGCGGCCCACGAGGTCGTTGGCCTGGATGGCCGTGGTGCCTTCGTAGATGGTCAGGATCTTGGCATCGCGGTAGTACTGCGCGGCGCCGGTTTCCTCGATGAAGCCCATGCCGCCGTGCACCTGCACGCCCAGGCTCGCCACCTCGATACTCATCTCGGTGCTGTAGCCCTTGACCAGCGGCACCATGAATTCGTAGAACGTCGCGTTGTCCTTGCGCACCTGGGCGTCGGGGTGGTGGTGCGCCGCGTCGTAGGCGGCGGCGGCCGTGCTGGCCATGGCGCGGCAGCCCTCGGTGTAGGCGCGCATGGTCATGAGCATGCGCTTGACGTCGGGGTGGTGGATGATGGCCGCGCTGGCGTTGATGCTGCCGTCCACGGGGCGGCTCTGCACGCGGTCCTTGGCGTACTGCACGGCCTTCTGGTAGGCGCGCTCGGCGATGGCGATGCCCTGCATGCCCACGCCGTAGCGCGCGGCGTTCATCATGATGAACATATATTCGAGGCCGCGGTTCTCCTGGCCCACGAGGTAGCCCACGGCGCCGCCGTGGTCGCCGAACTGCAGCACGGCCGTGGGGCTGGCCTTGATGCCCATCTTGTGCTCGATGGAGACGCAGTGCGCGTCGTTGCGCGCGCCCAGCGAGCCATCCTTGTTGACGAGGAACTTGGGCACGACGAACAGGCTGATGCCCTTCACACCCTCGGGCGCGCCGGCCACGCGGGCCAGCACGAGGTGGACGATGTTCTCGGCCATGTCGTGCTCGCCCCAGGTGATGAAAATCTTGGTGCCGAAGACCTTGTAGGTGCCGTCGGGCTGGGGCTCGGCCTTGGTGCGCACCAGCGCCAGGTCGGAGCCGGCCTGCGGCTCGGTCAGGTTCATGGTGCCGGTCCACTGGCCGGAGATCAGCTTCTCCAGGTAGATGGCCTTGAGCTCGTCGCTGCCAGCCGTCAACAGCGCCTCGATGGCGCCATCGGTCAGCAGCGGGCACAGCGCGAAGCTCATATTGGCGCTGTTGAGCATCTCCATGCAGGCCGCGCCAATGGTCTTGGGCAGGCCCTGGCCGCCGAAGTCCTGCGGGTGCTGCAGGCCCTGCCAGCCACCCTCGGTGAGTTGGCGGAAGGCATCCTTGAAGCCCGGCGTGGCCGTCACCACGCCGTCCTTCCAGGACGACGGGTTCTTGTCACCCTCGAAATTCAGCGGCGCCAGCACGCCCCCGGTGAACTTGGCGCACTCTTCCAGCACGGCGGCGGCCGTCTCCAGGCCGGCGTCCTCGAAGCCGGGAATCTGCGCGATCTGTTCGATATTGGCCAGGTGCTGCATGTCGAACAGCATGTCCTTGACGGGGGCGGTGTAGCTCATGGGGTTCTCCGGGGGATGCAAACGTCAAAAAAAAGGCATCGCAAGCGATGCCTTTTCGCGCACGAAAGTGCTTTACAGGGCCTTGACCAGTTCCGGCACGGCCGTGAACAGATCCGCCTCCAGACCGTAGTCGGCCACCGAGAAGATCGGTGCCTCGGGGTCCTTGTTGATCGCCACGATCACCTTGGAGTCCTTCATGCCGGCCAGATGCTGGATGGCGCCCGAGATGCCGGCGGCGATGTACAGCTGCGGCGCGACGATCTTGCCGGTCTGGCCGACCTGCAGGTCGTTGGGGGCGTAGCCCGCGTCCACCGCCGCGCGGCTCGCGCCGATGGCTGCGCCCAGCTTGTCGGCCAGGGGGGTCATGACTTCGTTGAACTTCTCGGCGCTGCCCAGGGCGCGGCCGCCGGAGACGATGATCTTGGCGGCGGTCAGTTCGGGGCGGTCGCTCTTGGTCACTTCGCGACCCACGAAGCTGCTCTTGCCGCTGGCGGCGGCGGCAGCCACGGTTTCCACGGCGGCGCTGCCACCGGTGGCGGCGGCGTCAAAGCCGGTGGTGCGCACGGTGATGACCTTGACGGCATCCGAGCTTTGCACGGTGGCGATGGCGTTGCCGGCGTAGATCGGGCGCTCGAAGGTGTCGGGGCTGGTCACCTTGGTGATTTCGCTGATCTGCGCGACGTCGAGCTTGGCGGCCACGCGCGGGGCGATGTTCTTGCCGCCAGCGGTGGCGGGGAACAGGATGTGGCTGTAGTTGCCCGCGATGGCGAGCACCTGGGCGGCGACGTTCTCGGCCAGGCCTTGTTCCAGGGCGGCGCCGTCGGCGTGGATCACCTTGGACACGCCCGCGATCTGGGCGGCGGCAGCGGCTGCGGCGCCGGCGTTGTGGCCGGCGACGAGCACGTGCACGTCACCACCGCACTGGGCGGCTGCGGTGACGGTGTTGAGGGTGGCGCCCTTGAGGCTGGCGTTGTCGTGTTCTGCAATGACGAGTGCGGTCATGTTCGTTTCCTTTGCCTGTGGCCTCAGATGACCTTGGCTTCGTTCTTGAGCTTGTCGACCAGGGTGGCGATGTCGGGCACCTTGATGCCGGCGCCGCGCTTGGCGGGCTCTGCCACCTTGAGGGTCTTGAGGCGCGGGGCGACGTCAACGCCGAGGTCTTCGGGCTTGACGGTGTCGAGCTGCTTCTTCTTGGCCTTCATGATGTTGGGCAGGGTGACGTAGCGCGGTTCGTTCAGGCGCAGGTCGGTGGTCACCACGGCGGGCATCGTCAGGCTCAGGGTTTCCAGGCCGCCGTCGACTTCGCGGGTGACGTTGACCTTGTCACCGGCGACTTCGACCTTGGAGGCGAAGGTGGCCTGGGGCAGGTCTGCCAGGGCGGCGAGCATCTGGCCGGTCTGGTTGGCGTCGTCGTCGATGGCTTGCTTGCCCAGGATGATGAGGCCGGGTTGTTCTTTGTCCACCAGGGCCTTGAGCAGCTTGGCCACGGCCAGGGGCTGCAGTTCGGCGTCGGTCTC
>NZ_QXGR01000047.1 GCF_003604195.1 Simplicispira lacusdiani | reverse complement strand
TATCGTATTTACGATGAATCGTATGAAACATCCTGTTTCATTAAACATGGCAGGCGAGAAAGAAGCGATATAATGAAGAAAATCCCCTTAAGCAAGTGAAGTGACCCCCGAAAACGGGACACCAATCAAAACACCTAAACCACTTGTTCCCTAAATTCTTTAGGGGATAGGTGGTTTAATTTTTCTTGAATTCGCACACAATTGTAGTAATGAATGTATTCTAGCACAATCTTTCGCACAGTTGTGTTGGATACTTTTGTTATCTTTTGTGAATAGAAAGCTTCACTTTTTAAATGACCAAAGAAGCTTTCCATGACGGCATTATCATGGCAATTTCCTCTCCGGGACATGCTGGTGATAATGCCGTTTTCTTTGGCATACGCTTGAAATTCTTTTGCTGTATAAATACTTCCTTGATCTGAGTGAAGAAGGACATCTTTTACTTTTCGCCCTCTCATTGCTTGTTTTAATGTCTTCATCGCTAATGTCAGTGTTTGTGATTCGCTGATGACACAACTAATAATTTCACGATTAAAGGCATCCATAATCGTTGATAAATACAAAGTACGCTCTCCAAATAAGAGATACGTCACATCCGTAAACCATTTTTCATTTGGTCTGGATGCATCGAATTGGCGCTCCAATCGATGAGGGGCTACCATTGGCTCCGCACCATTGATATATTTCTTTTTCTTTCGACGTACTTT
>NZ_QXGR01000046.1 GCF_003604195.1 Simplicispira lacusdiani | reverse complement strand
TGTGTCGACTTTCTTTTCGCCAGGTAAACTTGCTTGGTATGCAGAAAAAATCGATAGCTCATCTACGTGTAGTAACAAGAACATGTAGGGTGCCAAATTGTACCCATATTTCCTTATGGTGCTTTTCTGAAGACTCCTTACAATAGGTGCGCCAGAAACAAAGTCAGTGAAAGTACGCATCGTAGAGCTGTCGTTCGGCCTGGCACTCGCTATTTCGTGACAACGTTCCAGGACACGGAAACTCAACTCATTATAGTATCCTCTGTTGAGGTAAAAAAGAGAAAGGGTATCGTAATCCTTTCTATTGAATTTCAAAGTATGCACTTGAAACAACGTGTAGACCATCAAGTTGATTTTCTTGGGAATAAGATACTTTGAAGGGATTGGTCCGCCCTGGAAATCTGGTTCGTCTTCAACAAACGTCAGGAACTTTTTTACATTTTTCCCGACCATGACGGAAATGACAACTTTTTCAAAAGACCTTTTCCTATCCATTGCACCAGTTCTGAATTTTACCACATTGATTAGGCCAGGCTGGGAGGATTGGTAGAGTGACCGCATTACCGTCAGGA
>NZ_QXGR01000045.1 GCF_003604195.1 Simplicispira lacusdiani | reverse complement strand
GTCTTCGCTTTTTGGGCGGCGAAAACCAATGCGGCCATTATGCACGAAGCATTTGCAGCTATTAAGGGGTCGCCTCAGAATTCGGAATTTAAAGCACGCTAAGCCGTTGGCATCTCTCTCAAAAACGGAGGTTCACGAGAAGTCCGCCCGAATCTCTGGCACAGCACGCAAAATCAAGGCCTTGCGCTTCTCGAAAATTGTTCTTGAAATTTATTCTTGATTGAACTCGATAGCGACGAGTTTCGATAAGAAAGGCCCTCCCCCTATGCTGATCGGTTATGCGCGCGTCTCGACGCAGGACCAGAACCTTCAATTGCAGCTTGAAACGTTGAGGCAGGCCGGTTGCCAGAAGGTCTTCGAGGACCAAGTCAGCGGCACGCGAGCCGAGCGTCCCGGCTTGGCCAAGGCACGGGAAATGCTGCGCGAGGGCGACACGCTGGTGGTGTGGAAGCTGGACCGCCTGGGTCGCAGCGTCAAGCAGTTGGTCGATCTAGTGGGCGAGTTACAGCAGCAGGGCGTGCAGTTCAAGAGCCTGACGGACGCGATCGACACCGGCACACCGTCAGGCCGGTTCTTCTTCCACGTGATGGCCAGCCTGGCCGAGATGGAACGCGATCTGATCATCGAGCGCACCCGCGCCGGTCTGGAAGTGGCCCGTCAGCTCGGACGTAAAGGGGGGCGCAAGCCCAAGATGAACGCAAGCAAGATTGAGTCAGCCAGGAAGCTGCTGGCCAG
>NZ_QXGR01000008.1 GCF_003604195.1 Simplicispira lacusdiani | reverse complement strand
TGCGTGTATCGTGAAGTCATCTGTGCAAGTTACCTGAGGTTCAGGTGTTGCACTTCAGATTTGAGACCGCCCCCTTTCCGGGGATGGGACAGGGGCATTTGAGCGCAAAAGGTTTGCGGCGAAGATGGGCGTTGTCACTGAAATCGAGTTGATCGAGACGGCACACACTAGTGCTACGTTTACTACGACGATTCAAGTGGCTTGTACCGGAGGCACCGTATCGGTGTTCGTTTCTCTGGGAGCGACTCCTGGCTCCTCCCTTGTCGCACCAATCAAGCTTTACCCGCGATGCCCTACGGTTGTACGAGCGATTATCGAAAAATTCAATGATTGGCAGTTTGCAGGACAAGCGCTTCCTTTTGGGCGGGTATTTGATGCGACGCAAAGCCAAGGGGTGCAGGATCTCTGCAGCGCTATTCGATCAAATAGTCGGCGTCTACCGCTTGTCGTTGTGTCAATAGATCGTGATGAGCAAATCTGGCATGACTTGCACATTCGGGCAGCGGAACATCTCATTGGGCTGGCGGATGTGGCCTTTGTAGACGCCGAATCATCGTGGTCACTTACTGACGAGCTAGGTGCCAGGGATTCGTGCTACTTGGGTGCGGTTCGACTTTATTGGCCGTTGCGTCGAGCCGATGGCAGTTATGAAGGAATTACTTGGTTGGCTCAGCGTTTGGCTGCGTTTGGCGTAGATGAACAGGGTCGGAATCGATTCCTATCTGTTCTTCGTAGAACGGTTATGAGTACGGCAGCATTGACGATGCTCCAGCCTAGCAGCGTTCGGGAGATTCACAACGCCGCAACGAGGGAGCGCCTTCAAGCTTTGGAGGGGCAAGCTCGCGACGCTGAACTCGACTCCATCATCGAAGAGAACGCGAAACTATCTGAGGAACTGGAGAAAGCGAAAGCGACTGTCTCTACTCTTCAATGGAAGTTGGCAGCCACCACATACTCGCGTCAAGGGGACCCTGCCGCGAACGATGATGATGCAGATGATCCTACGCCGGAAGAATCCATCCGCGTACCTCCAGAACCGGGGGAGACGCGCTTCTACAAGAAGATTGGTAGCGGGGGAGGGGTCGATACTCTTGTCCAGACGAAAGCGTGCCAACACAAGTCGGCGAATTGGAAACCAGCATTCAAGGGCGATCAAGCCGAAAAAGGACTTATTAAGCTTGAAGGACGCGATGACTGGCAGAGCTTGGCGCATTGCAGTGCATGCACCGGGGGGGGCGCTGGCGAGTCCATTGGTAATCCGCAATGCCCAAGAGATCTGCATCGAGTAAGTCGAGGCATTGAGGGCATCATCGAGAAGGCTGCTATAGCTGGCCCTGGCCAACATTGGCCCACTTGGTTGGACAAGTCAATCGTGGTTGTTGTGACCGATTGACCGCTCCTTATTCAATGCCGCAAAACGGGTCTCCAGATGAGTACCAGGAGTGATTGATTTGCTATTGATTGAATAGCAAAATGCTTAAAACCAGCAGGCGCTTTCGGCTGATTAAGCTTGAAATATTCGCGCTCAGCCTCACCGCCATGCCCCCGCCACCAACCGGCTGTAATGCACCCCCGGCCGGCCCAGCAGTTGCTCGAACGCCGCCGGGTCGCCCACGTTGTCGCTGTCCAGCATGGCCAGCGATTCGCTGCACCAGGGCACGGAGGCAGGCAGCAGGTCGCCCATGCGGGCGCTCAGGCGGGTGAGCGGCAGGGGCAGGCGCAGCACCCGCGCGGGGCCGTGGCCCTGCTGCTGGCGCAGGCTGGCCACAAAGTCGCCCATGCGCAGGGGCTCGGGGCCGGGGCAGGCGATGGTGCCGGTGCGCTGCAGGGCCGGGCCGAGCAGGGCCACCACGGCGGCGGCCAGGTCGTGCACCGACACGGGCTGGATGCGCGCCGTGAGCATGGGCGCGGGGAACACCACCACGGGCAGGCGGGCCAGGTTCATGAACAGGGCGCTGCTGTCGCCGCCCTTGCCAAACACCACGCTGGGGCGCAGCACCACGGGGTCGAGCTGGCCGGCGTCGGCCAGGGTGCGCAGGCAGGCCTCGGCGGCGAGCTTGGTGCGGGCGTAGCGCGTGGCGCTGCCCTCGATGCCCAGGGCCGAGATCTGCACCACGCGGCGCACGCCGGCCTGGGCGCAGGCCTGGAACAGGGCGCAGGGGGTGTGCTGGTGCACGGCGGCGATGGGGCGCGCGCGGCTGTCGCGCAGCACGCCCACGGCGTTGACCACGGCGTCGATGCCTTGCAGGCGCGGCAACCAGGCGCCGGGCGTGGTGTCGTGGGCGAAGTCCATGGGCGCCTGGCCGGTGGCCGGGGCATGGCGGGGCGATACGCCGCAGTGCACCGCATGGCCGGCGCGTTCCAGCGCGGCGCGCAGTGTCTGGCCGATGAAGCCGGTCGAGCCGGTCAGGAGAATGTGCATGCTGTGCTCCGGCGGTGGGGGCCTGGCCGCCATTACACCCGCAATGCCGGCGCTGGTGGCCGGTGGCGGCGCGAAGCCCTGCGCGGCCCGCTGCCTTTGCCTGGCCCGCAGTGCTTGACAGGCTTGCTAAGATGAAAATCCGCGCGGCGCCCGTTGGTGGCCGCCGACGCACTGCATCCGGGCCGGATGACCGGCCCGCCGCCCAAGGGCCTTGCCCGGCCTGCCGCCAGGGCTGGGCTTTCTCGATGGCCCGCAGTCCATGAATAATGAATAAAAACAGCCTCCAGGGCTTACGGGGAAAGCGCAATAAGCTATGACATTAATAGCAATCATTTTGTCCACGCTGGCCACGGGCATCGGCAGCGTGTGGCTCGCGGCCCTGCTCATGCGCGTGGGTTTGGGTGGCAAGGAGGGCACGCAGCATTTGCTGAGCCTGGCGGCGGGCGCGCTGCTGGCCACGGCCTTCATGCACCTGCTGCCCGAGGCGTTCGAGAGCCAGGCCGGCGCGCACGACCTGTTCGCCACGCTGCTGGTGGGCGTGGTGTTCTTCTTCCTGCTCGACAAGGCCGAGCTGTGGCACCACGGCCATGAGCACAACCACGGCGCCCACGGTGCCGGGCACCACCACCATCACCACCACCACGGCCATGCGCACGCGCACGCGCATGGCCATGCCGGGCACCACGGCGCCCATGGTTCTGCCGAGGCTCCGCGCCCGGCGGGCGGCTGGACGCTGCTGGCGGGCGACAGCGTGCATTGCTTTGGCGACGGGGTGCTGATCGCCTCGGCCTTCGTGGCCGACCTGCGCCTGGGCCTGGTGGCGGCCGTGTCGGTGCTGGCGCACGAGGTGCCGCACCACATCGGCGACCTGGCGGTGCTGCAGCAGACCAGCGCGAGCCGGCGCATGGCGGTGGTCAAGGTGTCGCTGGCCGGTGCGGTGACGGCCATTGGCGGCCTGGTGGGTTACTTCCTGGTGGCGCAGTTGCACGACTGGCTGCCGTACTTCCTGGTGGTGGCGTCGAGCAGCTTTATCTATGTGGCGCTGGCCGACCTGATCCCCCAACTGCAAAAGCGCCTGGGCGCGCGCGAAACCACGCTGCAGATTCTTTGGCTCGCGGTGGGCATGGGGGTCGTTGTCCTGCTCAGCGGCTTGGCGCACGCGCACTGAGATCGTAAATACGCTCTGAGATCCTTCCCGCCCAGGTGGCGCCACGCGCCGTTCGCGGGCGGGAGGCTGGGCGCTCAGCGGGGCGCGGCCCCCGTGCTGGCGATGGCGATGAAAGCCTGCAGCGCGGGCGATGTCTGCTCGGCATGCCAGGCCAGCACCCCGACAGTGGGGTGTGTCAGCCCCCGCAGGGGCACGAAGCGCGCGCCGGTGATGCCCGCGCGCGCCATGGAAGCCGGCACCAGCCCCACCCCCATGCCCGAGGCCACCAGCGCGACCACGGTCAGCCACTGTCGGGCGGCGTGCCGTGTCTGCGGGTGGATGCCGGCGCGGTGCAACAGGGCGATCACGTTGTCGTGGTTGGCGGGGGCCACCTCGCGCGAGAACATCACGAAGGTTTCGTCGGCCAGGGTGCGCAGATCGATGCTGGCGGCCTGGGCCAGCGGGTGGGCGTCGGGCAGGCAGCACATGAAGTGGTCGTCGGCCAGGGGCACGCTGCGCAGCCGCGCCGGCACGGCGCTGGTGTTGATGAAACCCACGTGGAGCTGGCGGTGCAGCAGGGCCTCGATCTGTTCGCTCGACGACATCTCGCGCAGGTTCACCTCCATGCCGGGGGCCTGCGCGTGGAAGGCCTGCACGATGCGCGGCATGTCGCGGTACACCATGGAGCCGGTGAAGCCGACGTCCAGCCGCCCCTGCTGCCCGCCGGCCACGGCGCGGGCGGTTTCGCCGGCCTGGGCCACGCGGTCGAGCACGAGCCGCACCTCGGCCAGGTAGGCGCGGCCCGCGGGCGTCAGCTCCACATGCTTGCTGTTGCGCTCGAACAGCCGCACGCCCAGCTCGTCCTCCAGCGCCTTGATGCCCGAGCTCAGCGGCGGCTGGGTGATGGCCAGCCGCTCGGCGGCGCGGCCGAAATGCAGTTCTTCGGCCAGCACGGAGAAGTAGCGCAGCAGGTGCAGTTTCATGCCCGGCATGATGCCTCAGTGCCCGTGCGCACGCCGGGCCCCGGCGCTCAATACGACTTGGGCAGCCCCAGCACCTTCTCGGCGATGAAGCACAGGATGAGCTGCGGGCTCACGGGCGCCAGGCGCGGAATCCAGGCTTCGCGCAGGTAGCGCTCGACGTGGTATTCCTTGGCGTAGCCCATGCCGCCGTGCGTGAAGATGGCGTTCTCGCAGGCGCGGTAGCAGGCCTCGGCCGCGAGGTACTTGGCGCTGTTGGCCTCGGCGCCGCAGGGCAGGTGCTGGTCGTAGAGCCACGCGGCCTTCTGCACCATCAGGTGGGCCGCTTCCAGTTCCATCCACGACTTGGCCAGCGGGTGCTGGATGCCCTGGTTCTGGCCGATGGGGCGGCCGAACACCTCGCGCTCGTTGGCGTAGAGGGCGCCGCGCCGCAGCGCCGCGCGGCCCAGGCCCACGGCCTCGCTGGCGATCAGGATGCGCTCGGGGTTGAGCCCGTGCAGGATATAGCTGAAGCCCTTGCCTTCCTCGCCCACGCGGTCTTCGACCGGGATGCGCAGGCCGTCGATGAAGACCTGGTTGGAGTCCACGCACTTGCGGCCCAGCTTGTCGATCTCGCGCACCTCCACGGTGCTGCGGTCGAGGTCGGTGTAGAACAGGCTCAGGCCTTCGGTGCCCTGACAGTCCTCGGCGGGCGTGGTGCGCGCCAGCAGCAGGATCTTGTTGGCCACCTGGGCCGTGCTGATCCACACCTTCTGGCCATGCACGACGTAGTGGTCGCCCTCGCGCACCGCGCGGGTCTTGAGCTTGAGGGTGTTGAGGCCGGTGTTGGGTTCGGTGACGCCGAAGCAGGCGCGGTCGCGGCCCTGGATCAGCGGCGGCAGCCAGCGCTTTTTTTGCTCGTCCGTGCCGAACACCACGACCGGGTGCAGGCCGAAGATGTTCATGTGCACCGCCGATGCGCCCGACAGGCCGGCGCCCGTGGCTGAAATGGTGTGCATCATCAGCGCCGCCTCGCTGATGCCCAGGCCCGCGCCGCCGTAGGCTTCGGGCATGGCGATGCCCAGCCAGCCCGAGTCGGCGAGGGCGCGGTGGAAGTCGTCCGGGAAGCCGCCTTCGGTGTCCTTGCGCAGCCAGTAGTCGGCGTCGAACGGGGCGCAGACGCGCTCGATGGCGTCACGGATCTGCTCCTGGTCGGGGGTCAGGGCGAAGTTCATGCGGTGGCTCCGGCAGGGGGGGCGGGGCGGATCACCTTGTCGGGCGATTCGCCATAGGGCGGGCTGTAGATCACCAGCAGCTTGACCGGGGTGTCGCTGGTCACGGTGAACACATGCATCTGGTCGGCGGGGAAGAAGCAGGTGTCGCCCGGCACCATATCGAACACCTGGCCGGCCACTTCGGCACGGGCCGTGCCTTCGAGCAGGTAGCAGGCCTGCTCGATGCCGGGGTGGGCGTGGGGCAGGGCGCCGCCGCCCTTGTGCAGCGTGCCCAGCAGCACTTCCATCTGCCGGGCGCCCACGGTCTCGGGGCCGATGAGGCGCTGGTTGTGCGTGTGCTGGTGGTTGGCGGGCTGGTAGGCGGGCACGTCGGCGGCGCGCACCAGGTAGCTGGGGTTCATGGCGGGGCTCCTGTCAGGCGGTGGTGGGTTCGGCGGCGCGGCAGGCCCCCTGGGCCAGCAGCGCCTCGATGCGTTCGGGCGGGTAGCCGGCCTCGGCCAGCAGCGCGCGCGTGTGCTCGCCCAGGCGCGGGGCCGGGGCCTGCTCGCGCGCGGGCGGCGTGGCCGACCAGCGGGTGGGGTGGGCCAGGGTGTGCAGCGGGCCTTCGCTGGGGTGCAGGGTTTCGCGCACGAAACCGGTGGCGCGCAACTGCGGGTTGGCCAGCAGGTCGGCCGGGCTGTTCATGGGCATGTTGGGCACGTCGGCAGCGTCGAGCAGGGCGCGCCACTCGGCGGTGGTGCGCGTGCGCATCAGCCGGGCCACCTCGGCGTACACCGTGTCGATGTGGGCGGCGCGGGCGCCGTGCGTGGCAAAGCGCGGGTCGCGCGCCAGGCCTTCCGATTCGCCGATGGCGGCGAAGAAGCTGCGCCAGTGCTTGTCGTTGTAGATCAGCACGCACAGCATGCCGTCGCGGGTGGCGTAGGGCTTGCGGTGCGGGGTCAGCAGCCGGGCATAGCCGGGGTCGCCGCGCGGCGGCTCGAAGCTCAGGCCCGCCATGTGGTCGCCCAGGATGAACTGCGCCATGGCCTCGAACATGGGCACCACGACGGCCTGGCCCTGGCCCGTCTGGCTGCGCGCGTACAGCGCGGCGGTCACCGCGTACACCGCATGCAGCCCAGTCACGCGGTCGGACAGCGTGGTGGGCGCGTAGCAGGGCTCGGCGGCGCCGTAGGCCTGCATCAGCCAGGGAATGCCGGTGGCGCCCTGGATCAGGTCGTCGTAGGCGGGGCGGGCGGCGTCGGGGCCGTCCTGGTCGAAGCCGCAGCAGCTCACGTGGATGATGCGCGGGTTGCGCGCCCGCACGGCCTCGTAGTCCAGCCCCAGCCGGGCCAGGGCCTGCGGACGCACATTGCTGATGAGCACGTCGCAGTCCTCGGCCAGGCGCAGCGCGGCCTCGCGGCCCTCGGCGTGCTTGAGGTCGAGCACGATGCTGCGCTTGCCCGCGTTGGCATGCAGGAAGATGTGGCCCATGCCGGGGTGCACCATGGGGCCCACATGGCGCATGTTGTCGCCCTCGGGTGTCTCCACCTTGATGACCTCGGCGCCGAGTTGGGCCAGGATCTGGGTGGCGAACGGCCCCATGATGACCGAGGTCAGGTCCAGGACCCGGACGCCCGCCAGCGGGCCGCCGTGGGACTGTGCTTGCGCGTTGCTCATGGGTTCATTCCGCGCGGATGCCCGCCTGCTTGATGAGCGAACCCCAGTGGTTGAGCTGGTCGGCCACGTAGCGGGCGAACTCGTCCGGCGTCTTGCTCGGCCACACCTGGAAGCCGATCTGGCTGAGCTTGTCCTGCAGGTCCTTGTTGCCCAGCACCGCCTGCAGTTCGCTGTTGAGTCGCTCGACCACGGCGGGCGGCAGGCCGGCCGGGCCGAAGATGCCGTTCCACGAGGTCAGCGCGAAGCCCTGGACGGTCTTGCCGATGGGCGGGACGCCGGGCAGCAGGGGCGAGGGCTCGGCAGTGGTGATGCCCAGGGCGCGCACCTTGTCGGTCTTGAGCATGCCCAAGCCCGAGCCCAGGTCCACCACGTAGAGCTGCACCTGCCCGCCCACCAGGTCGGTCATGGCCTGGGGGCTGGATTTGTAGGGAATGCCCAGCATGTCCACGCCGGTGATGCGCCGGATCGTCTCGGACGCCACCAGCGAGGTGCTGTTGGGCGTGGCATAGCTGAGCTTGCCGGGGTTGGCCTTGCCGTAGTCGATCAGCTCCTTGAGGGACTTGGCGGGCACCGCTGGATGCACCGCCAGGGCGAAAGGCAGTTCGCCCACGCGGGCGATCGGGGTGAAGTCCTTGATGGGGTCGTATTTGAGGTTGCTGTACAGGCTGGGGTTGGCCGAGTGGGACGTGTTGGTCGTCATGAACAGCGTGTAGCCGTCGGGCTTGGCCTTGGCCACGAACTGCGCGCCTATCTGGGCGCTGGCGCCGGGCTTGTTGTCGATCACCACGGGCTGCTTGAGGCGGTCCGACAGCTTCTGGCCCACGGCCCGCGCGACCGAGTCGGTGCCGCTGCCGGCCGCAAAGGGCACGACCAGGGTGATGGGCGCGGAAGGATAGCCTTGGGCGTGCGCCATGCTGGCGCTGAACGCCAGGCTCAGCAGGGCGGGGAGGAAAGGGATGCGTTGCATGGTTTGTCTCCGTGTCGTGGGCTGGTCCCTCTCGGCTGGAGGGCTGGGCGCTATCTTGGGAGAGCGGGCGATTCGTGTCCAATTGAATCGATGGACTGATCAATACGTTTTGCGAATCGTTGCAAGGGCTGCGCGCAGGCGCGCGCCACCCTGCTGAGGGCCTGCGTGGAGGGTGGGGCGGTGGTGCGGCCGGGCCGGGTGCAGGCCGCGAAGCCTGAATGGAGCGCGCCGGTCGGGAGCCGCGTTGCGGCGGGCGGCGAGGGGGTCAGCGCCCGAGTGCGAAGACCACGGGCGTGTGCTTGTCGGGTGCCTCGGGGCGCTGGCGCCATTGCTGCACACTCTGGCTGCGGATGCGCGCGCTCTCCAGCGTGAGGCCGCTGGCCAGCGCCAGGCGCGTGGCGGGCTGCAGCGTGTGCAGAAGGGCCTGGAGCAGGGCGGCGTTGCGATAGGGCGTTTCGATGAAGAGCTGCGTTTGGCCGGTCTTGAGCGCCAGGGCTTCCAGCGCGCGGATGCGCTGGGTGCGCTCGTCGGCGTCCTGCGGCAGGTAGCCGACGAAGGTGAAGTTCTGGCCGTTGAGCCCGCTGGCCGCCAGGGCCAGCAGCAGCGACACCGGCCCCACCAGCGGCACCACCTCCAGCCCAAGGTCGTGCGCGGCGCGTACCACGGAGCTGCCGGGGTCGGCCACGGCGGGCATGCCGGCCTCGCTGACCAGTCCGATGTCGTGCCCGGCCAGGGCCGGCGCCAGCAGGGGGCGGGCGTCGAACGGCGCGGCGCCCTTGCCGCAGTGGTCGCCTTTCTTGTGCACCTCGCGCGGCAGTTCGGTGATCTGCTGCTCCTGCAGGGGCAGGGCGAGCGGGTGCAGGGTGTCCACGCGCTTGAGGTAGGCGCGCGTGCTTTTGGCGTTCTCGCAGATCCAGTGCGTGAGCCGTGCCGCCGTGGTCAGCGTGCCATCGGGCAGCGCCTGCGGCAGCGGCGCCGTGGTTTCACATCCGAAATCCAGGGGCGCGGGCACCAGGAACAGGCGCCCGCGTGCGGGAGCGGCGGCGCTCATGGCAGCGTCAGCCCGGCGGCGCGCAGCATGCGGCAGGTGCGGATCAGCGGCAGGCCGACCAGGGCCGTGGGGTCGTCGCTGACGATGGCGTCGAGCAGGCTGATGCCCAGGCCTTCACTTTTGGCGCTGCCCGCGCAGTCGTAGGGCTGCTCGGCGCGCAGGTAGCGCTCGATCTCGTCGTCCGTGAGCGTGCGAAAGCGCACCTCCACGGGCGCCAGATCCACCTGCTCGAAGCCGGTGGCCAGGCAGACCACGGCCAGCGCGGTCTGGAACACCACGGTGTGGCCGCTCATGAGCCGCAGCTGCGCCACGGCGCGCTCGTGCGTGCCGGGCTTGCCCAGGGCGTGGCCGGCGAGGTCGGCCACTTGGTCGGAGCCGATGACCACGGCCTCAGGGTGCTGTGCGGCCACGGCGCGGGCCTTGGCCAGCGCCAGGCGCAGGGCCAGCGCGCGCGGGGCCTCGCCGGCGCCGGGAGTTTCGTCCACCTCGGGGGCGGTGACGGTGAAAGGCAGGTGCAGGCGCTGCAGCAGTTCGCGCCGGTAGCGGGAGGTCGAACCCAGAACCAGGGTTCTCGGCAGGGGAAGGGCTTGATGCATGTCTTGATTCTCTTACACTGCGCACATGACCAAGGAATTCAACCCCGACCGGCTCGACGCCAAGGCCTTCGTGCTGGCGGGCGCGCGGCTGGAGGGACACGATTCCCTGCTGAAGTACGAGCGCCTGGCCCAGGAGGCCAAGGGCCTGCACCCCGACCTGCGCGTGGACTGGGCCGCCGTGGGCGAATGGCGGGCCGAGGCTGGCGGCGATGGCGGCCAGATGTGGATGCACCTGCGGGTCACGGCAGCGTTTCCCATGGTGTGCCAGCGCTGCATGGGCCCGGTGGACGTGCCCTTGCAGGTGGACCGGTGGTTCCGCTTCGTGGCCGACGAGGCCACGGCCGAGGCGCTGGACGACGAGGTCGAGGAGGACCTGCTCGCGCTGAGCCGCGAGTTCGATCTCCACGAACTGATCGAGGACGAATTGCTCATGGCGCTGCCCGTGGTGCCGCGCCACGACGAGTGCCCCACGCCGGTGTCCATGGCGTCCAGTGACGAGGATTTCGAGGCGGCGACCGCCGAGCGCCCCAACCCGTTTGCTGCCCTGGCGGGGCTGCGTGTGGGGAAATCGGATAAATAAAACGCTTTGGGTTATAATCGAGGGCTTCACGCGAATCCCCTCGTGTCTTTGATTGGGCTGATCGCGTTTTTACCAACCCCTTTTCAAGACCAGGAGCCGACCATGGCCGTTCAGCAAAACAAGAAATCCCCGTCCAAGCGCGGCATGCACCGTTCGCACAATGCGCTGACGGTGCCCGGCGTCGCCGTCGAGCCCACCACCGGCGAAAACCATCTGCGCCACCACATCAGCCCCAACGGTTTCTACCGTGGCCGCCAGGTGCTCAAGAACAAGTCCGAAGCCTGATACCCGTCAGACGCCAGGACCCCAGGGCCCGTTGCTACCCTCCCGTAGCACGGGCCTTTCTCATGCGTGCTGCGCACGCGCAACCGGCCGCCTCTCCGGCCAGAACCCTTTTCCATGATCACACTGGCTGTTGACTGCATGGGCGGCGATCACGGCCCCCATGTCACGCTGGCGGCATGCCGTCATTTCCTCGACCGGCACGCTGATGCCCATCTGCTGATGGTGGGCCTGCCCGAGGCTCTGCAGGGCTTTTCCCACGATCGCGCCACCCTGGTGCATGCCAGCGAGGTGGTGGCGATGGACGACCCGCTGGAAGTGGCGCTGCGCCGCAAGAAGGATTCGTCCATGCGCGTGGCGATTCAGCAGGTCAAGGAAGGCGCGGCCGCCGCGGCCGTGTCCGCCGGCAATACCGGGGCGCTGATGGCCATCGCGCGCTACGTGCTCAAGACGCTCGACGGCATCGATCGCCCGGCCATCGCCTACCCGCTGCCCAACGCCACGGGCGGCGCCACCACGGTGCTGGATCTGGGGGCCAATGTGGACTGCAACGAGCGCCACCTGCTCGAATTCGCCGTCATGGGCTCGGCGCTCGACTCCGTGCTCAAGGGCAAGGAGCAGCCCACCGTGGGTTTGCTCAATATCGGTGCCGAGGCCATCAAGGGCAGCGAAGTCATCAAGAAGGCGGGTGAATTGCTGCGTTCTGCGGCTAACTCCGGCGATCTGAACTTTGTGGGCAACGTCGAGGGCAACGACATTTTCAAGGGCACGACCGACATCGTTGTGTGCGACGGCTTCGTTGGCAATGTGGCGCTCAAGACCAGCGAGGGCCTGGCGGCGATGGTGGGTGGCTTCCTGAAGCAGGAGTTTTCGCGCAATATTTTGACGAAAATCGCCGCCATCATTGCCTATCCGGTGCTATCTGCATTCAAAAAACGCGTGGATTACCGCCGTTACAACGGCGCGGCGCTGCTGGGCCTGCGCGGCCTGGTGTTCAAGAGCCACGGCTCGGCCGACGAGATGGCTTTTGAGACGGCTTTGAACCGGGCGTATGATGCAGCCCGCAACAACCTGCTGGACCGTGTCCGCCTCCGCATCGCCAGCGCAGCGCCCTTCCTGCTGCCTCCCGATGCCGCCGCCAACAGCGGCGCGGCGCCAGCGCCACAGTAATGAAACGCTATTCCCGTATTACCGGCACCGGCAGCCACCTGCCGCCGCGCCGGGTGACGAATGCCGACCTGGTGGCCGAACTGGCTGGCCGGGGCATCGAAACCTCGAATGACTGGATCGTCGAGCGCACGGGCATCCGCGCGCGCCATTTCGCGGCGCCCGACGTGGCCTGCAGCGACATGGCCCTGGAGGCCTCGCGCCACGCCCTGCAGGCCGCCGGCCTGGAGCCGCGCGACATCGACCTGATCATCGTCGCCACGTCCACGCCGGACATGGTGTTCCCGTCCACGGCCTGTATCCTGCAGAACAAGCTGGGCGCCATCGGCTGCCCGGCCTTCGACGTGCAGGCGGTGTGCAGCGGCTTCGTGTATGCACTCACCGTGGCCGATGCCATGATCCGCGCCGGCACGGCCAAGCGCGCGCTGGTGGTGGGCTCGGAGATCTTCAGCCGCCTGCTCGACTTCAATGACCGCACCACCTGCGTGCTGTTCGGCGACGGCGCGGGCGCCGTGGTGCTCGAAGCGTCGGATGAGCCCGGCATCCTGTCCACCGACCTGCACGCCGACGGCCGCCATGTGGGCATCCTGTGCGTGCCGGGCCATGTCTCCGGCGGGCAGGTCAGCGGCCTGCCGCTGCTGACCATGGACGGCCCGGCCGTCTTCAAGCTGGCCGTGGGGGTGCTGGAGAGCGCCGCGCGCGCCACGCTCGAAAAAGCCGGCCTGGCCGAATCCGACATCGACTGGCTGGTGCCGCACCAGGCCAACATCCGCATCATGCAGGGCACGGCGCGCAAGCTCAAGCTGCCCATGGACAAGGTGGTCGTCACCGTGGACCAGCATGGCAACACCTCGGCGGCGTCGATTCCGCTGGCGCTGGACCACGCGGTGCGTTCCGGCCAGGTGAAGCAGGGCGAAACCGTGCTGCTCGAAGGCGTGGGCGGTGGTTTCACCTGGGGTGCCGTGCTCCTGAAAATGTAGCTGGCGGCGCTTATTGAATAAGCGTCCAGGCCGAATTTCATTCATATTCAAGAAATAGCAATGAAAAACTTCGCATTTGTCTTTCCCGGCCAGGGTTCGCAGGCCGTGGGCATGCTCGATGGCTGGGGCGGGCATCCCGCCGTGCAGCAGGCGTTGCAGGAAGCGTCCGACGCCCTGGGCGAGGACGTGGGCCGCCTGATCCAGGAAGGCCCCAAGGAGGCCCTGGCCCTGACCACCAACACCCAGCCCGTGATGCTGGTGGCCGGTGTCGCGGCCTGGCGCGTCTGGCGTGCCGAGGGCGGCGCGCTGCCCGCCGCCGTGGCGGGGCATTCGCTCGGTGAGTACTCGGCGCTGGTGGCGTCCGGCGTGCTGACGCTGGCCCAGGCCGCGCCGCTGGTGCGCCTGCGTGCCGCCGCCATGCAGGAGGCCGTGCCCGTGGGCACGGGCGCCATGGCGGCCATCCTGGGGCTCGATGCCGCCAAGGTGATCGCGGGCTGCGCCGAGGTGACGGCCGCGCTGCAGGGCGGGGAGGTGGTCGAGGCGGTGAACTTCAACGACCCGGCGCAAACCGTGATCGCCGGCAGCAAGGCCGCGGTCGAGAAGGCCTGCGAGGCCCTCAAGGCCGCGGGCGCCAAGCGCGCGCTGCCCTTGCCGGTGTCGGCACCCTTCCATTCCAGCCTGATGAAACCGGCCGCCGAGAAGCTGCGCGCGGCCCTGGCCTCTACGCAACTGGCCGCGCCGCAGATTCCGGTGCTCAACAATATTGATGTGGCCGTGCAGCAGGATGCCGAAGCCATCCGCGACGCGCTCTACCGCCAGGCCTTCGGCCCCGTGCGCTGGGTGGAGTGTGTGCAGGCGCTGAAGGCTCGTGGCATCACCCACCTCGTCGAATGCGGCCCCGGCAAGGTGCTGGCGGGCCTGACCAAGCGCATCGACGCCGAACTGACCGGCGCGGCCCTGTACGACCCGGCCACCCTCAACGAAGTGAAGGAACTGCTGGCATGAGCGATACCACTGCAACCCCCTCCGTGGCGCTGGTCACGGGCGCCTCGCGCGGCATCGGCGCCGCCATCGCGCTGGAACTGGCCGCGCGCGGCCATCAGGTCATCGGCACCGCCACCACCGACGATGGCGCGGCGCGCATCACCCAGGCGCTGGCCGCCTACCCGGGCTGCCGGGGCGCCAACCTCAACGTGAACGACGCCGCAGCCGTCGAGGCGCTGATCGACGGCATCGTCAAGGGCCAGGGCGGCCTGCACGTGCTGGTGAACAATGCCGGCATCACGCGCGACCAGCTCGCCATGCGCATGAAGGACGACGACTGGGACGCCGTGCTGGACACCAACCTCAAGGCCGTGTTCCGTGTCAGCCGCGCCGCGATCAAGCCCATGATGAAGCAGCGCTTTGGCCGCATCATCAGCATCACCAGCGTGGTGGGCGCCTCGGGCAACCCTGGCCAGGCCAACTACGCCGCCGCCAAGGCCGGCGTGGCCGGCATGACCCGCGCGCTGGCGCGCGAGCTGGGCAGCCGCAACGTCACCGTGAACTGCGTGGCGCCCGGCTTCATCCAGACCGACATGACCGCCGAGCTGTCCGAGGACCAGCACAAGGCCCTGCAGGCCCAGATTCCGCTGGGCCATATGGGCCAGCCCGCCGACATCGCGCACGCGGTCGCCTACCTCGCATCGCGCGAGGCCGGTTATGTGACCGGGCAGGAGCTGCATGTCAACGGCGGCATGTACATGTAATCAGTCAAAAACACGCCGGGTCATCCGTGCGGCGGGCGGTTTAGGGGCATGCTCTTAAACAGCTAGAATCGCGGATCTATTCACAACCCCCAGAGGGAAACCATGAGCGATATCGAAGCACGTGTCAAAAAGATCATTGCCGAACAACTCGGCGTTGAAGAGTCTCAAGTCACCAACGAAAAGGCCTTCGTGGCCGACCTGGGTGCCGACTCGCTCGACACGGTGGAACTGGTGATGGCGCTGGAAGACGAATTCGGCATCGAGATCCCGGACGAAGACGCCGAGAAGATCACGACGGTGCAAAACGCCATCGACTACGCCACCTCCCACCCGAAGGCTTGAGTGGCGCGCCTGGCGCCTTCCCTTCAGCGATCAGCACAAGGTTTTTACGCATGAGCCGTCGTCGCGTTGTCGTGACCGGCCTGGGTTGCGTCAGCCCCGTGGGAAACACGGTGCAGGACGCCTGGGCCAATATCCTTGCCGGCCAGTCCGGCATCGACCTCATCACCAAGTTCGATGCATCGAACTTTGCCTGCAAGATCGCGGGCGAGGTCAAGGGGTTTGACCTGGAGTCCTATATCAGCGCCAAGGATGCGCGCGCCATGGACTCCTTCATCCATTACGGCATCGCCGCGGCTGCCCAGGCCGTGCAGGACGCAGGCCTGCCAACGGGCGATGCGCTGAACGAGGAACTGGCCACCCGCATCGGCTGCGTGATCGGCTCGGGAATCGGTGGCCTGCCGCTGATCGAGGATACCCATACCGAGTACGTCAACCGTGGGGCCAGGCGGATCACTCCCTTCTTTGTCCCGGCGTCCATCATCAACATGGTCGCCGGGCATGTGTCCATGCGTTTCGGCTTCAAGGGGCCGAACCTGGCCGTCGTGACGGCCTGCACCACCGGCCTGCACTGCATCGGCGAGGCTGGCCGCATGATCGAATACGGCGATGCCGACGTGGTCATCGCCGGCGGCGCCGAAGCCACGGTGTCGCCGCTGGGCATTGGCGGCTTCGCCGCGATGCGCGCGCTCTCCACCCGCAACGACGACCCCAAGGCCGCTTCGCGCCCCTGGGACAAGGACCGCGACGGCTTCGTGCTGGGCGAGGGTGCCGGTGTCGTGGTGGTCGAGGAATACGAGCATGCCAAGGCGCGCGGCGCCAAGATCTACGCGGAACTGAGCGGCTTCGGCATGAGCGCCGACGCCGGCCACATGACCGCCCCCAACATGGACGGCCCGCGCCGCGCCATGCTGGCCGCCCTGCGCAACGCCGGCATCAATGCCGACGAAGTGGCCTACCTAAACGCGCACGGCACCTCTACGCCGCTGGGCGATGTCAACGAGAGCAATGCCATCAAGGCGGCCTTCGGCGACCACGCGCACAAGATGGTCGTGAGTTCGACCAAGTCCATGACCGGTCACCTGCTGGGCGGGGCGGGCGGCATCGAGAGCATCTTCACGATCCTCGCGCTCTACCACCAGAAGGTTCCACCGACCATCAATCTGGACAACCAGGACCCCGAGTGCGACCTCGACTACTGCGCCAACACGGCGCGGGACATGAAGTTCGACGTCGCCATCAAGAACAACTTCGGCTTTGGCGGCACCAACGGCACGCTGGTGTTCCGGCGCGTCTGAGGCGCGCGGGCTGCCTGCCTGGCGGGCCTGCGCGGCATCGCGGGGGGCGGCACGCGCATGACCGCGATCGCATCCCGCCACCATGCTCCTTCCGTGCAATACCCGGTCGAGCGTTCACGCTGGCTGGGTGGCGCCCTGGGCCTTGGGTCGTTGACGGGCTTGCTGGTGCTGGCGGCGTGGGCCGTCCTGGGCGCGTCCGCGCGGCCATGGCCGTTCATTGGGGGCTGTTTTCTGCTGTGGTTCCTGGCGAGCGCCGGGGCCTGGCATTTCTGGGTCCGGTTGCCCACGGGAACGCTGGACTGGGACGGGCAGGGCTGGATGCTGCGGTCCGCCCAGGCGCTGGACGGGCGTGGTGCCTTGGCCGTGCATCTCGATCTGCAGCGGCGCATGGCTGTGTGCCTGCGCCAGCCCGGCGGCCGGCCACTGTGGCTTTGGCTGGAGCAAGAACGTGCACCCTCCCGCTGGGGCGATCTGCGCCGTGCGGTATATTCGCGCCCCGGAGCGGGCATTGCCGATGCCGCCGGACCTGCGCAGCAGCAGGCCGACACGGTGTGATCCTCTTTTTTCCATGACATCCCTTCCTCCCGCCGAACCGCCCGCCACCGACAGCGACCTTGTGCTCGTGCAGCGCACGGTGGCGGGGGATTTGCGCGCCTACGATCTGCTGGTCATCAAGTACCAGCGGCGCATCGAGCGCCTGATCGGGCGCATGGTGCGCGACGCCGATCTGGTCCAGGACATCGCCCAGGAGACCTTTCTGCGGGCCTACCGGGCGCTGCACCAGTTCCGGGGCGATGCCCAGTTCTATACCTGGCTGTACCGCATCGCGGTGAATACAGCGAAGAAATCCTTGATGGATCTCAAGCGCGACCCGGTGGTGTATGAAGGCAGCGTGCGGGGCGAGGGGGACGAGAATGAAACTTCCCGCATCGAACACGAACTAACCAGCGACGAGACCCCAGAGACCGTGCTCGCGGCGCAGGAGATCGCTGCCGCTGTGAACGCCGCCATGGAGGCCTTGCCGGAGGATCTCCGGCAGGCGGTCACGCTGCGCGAGATCGAGGGTCTGAGCTATGAGGAAATCGCCACGGTGATGGCCTGCCCGATCGGAACCGTGCGTTCGCGGATCTTCCGAGCGCGGGAGGCCATTTCCGCGCGGGTGCGCCCGCTGCTGGAGAACCGCACGGGCAAGCGCTGGTGATGGCGCGCGCTGGCGACGAGGTACTTTTCATGACATGCATTGGTTGGCGGGTGACACCATGAAGCAAGATCAGACGCAACGCGAGCAGCTGTCCGCCCTGGCGGACGGGCAGTTGCAGGGCGAGGAATTGGCCCAGGCACTGCGCTTTGCCGCGCAGGACGAGGGGCGGGAGGCCTGGCAGCTCTACCATCTGGTGGGTGATGTGCTGCGGTCATCCGAGCTGGCGCGTCCTGCCGATGGTGGCGCATTCCTGGCGCAGTTGCATCAGAAGATCGCGCAGGAACCGGCGTCCGCACGTGCCGTGCGTGATACCTTGGCACAGGCCGTGCCATCGCAGGAGTTTCCGCGCCAAGCCGCCAATGCCTCGGTGTTCCGCTGGAAGATGGTGGCGGGGGTCGCGTCGCTGGCTGCCGTGGCGGCCATCGGCTGGAATACCGTGGGTTCGTTGCGTGGTGGCGCACCGGGGCCACAACTGGCTGCCGCACCTGCCGCGCCGCAGGCGCAGGTGGTGGCCGCGGGTGGCCAGGATCAGCAGGTCATGCTCCGTGACCCGCGCCTGGATGAATTGCTGGCCGCGCACAAGCAGTTTGGCGGCGCCACGGCCCTGCAAATGCCTGCGGGTTTTCTGCGCAACGCCAATTTCGATCCCCCATCGCGCTGAACGGGGCTGGCGGGCTGCGGACGCAGTCCTTGTCGGTGGGCGGTCGTACCCCATTTGACCGATAGATGGGCCGCGTGGCCTGGATCCGCTGCTGCCTGCGCAGTCGCGTGGTCGTGGGCGACGAGATGGACAATGGCCTGAGCCATCGCGACATCCCCAGGGAACCAAATCCGCAGGCAGCATTTCTCAGAGCACACGCCTGTGGCGCAACGTGAACGCGAATTCTTGAAAGGTCGGAAATGAGAAAACTCGATTGGACGAGGTGGACTTTGGGCGGGCTGGCGGGTGTGCTGGCCCTGGCGGCGAACGTGGCCTTCGTGCCGCACGCCATGGCGCAGTACCAACCTCAGCCTGCCTCCGTGCGGGGGCTGCCAGACTTCACGGACCTGGTAGAGCAGGTGGGGCCGTCGGTGGTCAATATTCGCACGCTGGAGAAAGTCTCCGCGCGTGGCCCCATGAATGGCATGGACGAGGAAATGCAGGAGTTCTTCAAGCGCTTCGGCGTCCCGCTGCCGAACCTGCCGCGCCAGCAACGGCCCCAGCGTCCGCACCAGGAGGAAGAGCAGCCCCGGGGCGTGGGCTCGGGCTTCATCGTCAGCGCCGACGGCTACGTGATGACCAATGCGCATGTGGTCGAAGGCGCGGACGAGGTGCTGGTCACCCTCACGGACAAGCGCGAATACAAGGCGCGCATCGTGGGTTCGGACAAGCGCACCGATGTGGCCGTGGTCAAGATCGACGCCACAGGCCTGCCGGCCGTGCGCATCGGTGACAGCAGCCGTCTGCGTGTCGGCGAGTGGGTGCTCGCCATCGGTTCGCCCTTCGGTCTGGAAAGCACGGTCACTGCGGGCATCGTGAGCGCCAAGCAGCGCGAGACGGGGGAGTACCTGCCGTTCATCCAGACGGACGTGGCCATCAACCCCGGCAACTCCGGCGGTCCGCTGATCAACATGCGCGGCGAGGTGGTCGGCATCAACAGCCAGATCTATTCCCGCTCGGGCGGCTACATGGGCATTGCCTTCGCCATCCCGATCGATGAAGCCATGCGCGTGAGCGAGCAGTTGCGCGCCAGCGGCCGTGTGACCCGTGGCCGCATCGGCGTGCAGATTGGTCAGGTCACGAAGGACGTGGCGGAATCCCTGGGCCTGGGCAAGCAGCAAGGCGCCCTGGTGACCGGGGTCGAGGCGGGATCGCCGGCCGAGAAGGCCGGCATCGAGGCCGGCGACATCATCACGCGTTTCGATGGCAAGGCCATCGACAAGATCGCCGACCTGCCGCGCCTGGTGGGCAATACCAAGCCGGGCAGCAAGAGCACGGTGACCGTGTTCCGCCGGGGCAGCGCGCGCGATCTGCCCATCGTGATCGCCGAGATCGAGCCCGACAAGCCCCAGGCCAAGGCGACGGATCGGGACGCCAAGCCCAAGACGTCGACGGCGGCACAGCAACTGGGCTTGACCGTGTCGGACCTGACCGATGCGCAGAAGAAGGAACTCAAGCTGCGGGGCGGCGTGCGCATCGAGTCCGCCACCGAGGCGGCCGCGCGGGCGGGTCTGCGCGAGGGGGATGTGATACTGGCCATCGCCAACGTGGAGGTGCCGGGCGTCAAGGAGTTCGAGGCCGCCCTGGCCCGTGCCGACAAGAGCAAGCCGGTCAATGTTCTGTTCCGCCGTGGCGAGTGGGCGCAGTACGCACTGATCCGGCCGGCGCGCTGACGCCGGCACCGGCCTGATGACCCACCTGCGGGTGGGGTCAGGCCGGTACGCCGATGCCATGGCAGCGGCAGGGTCATGAAAAATCCTCCCCGTGTCTGGTGCCGTCCTGAAAAGGGTTATCGATCGGATTGGGTAGAATAGACAGTATCCATGCGCGACTATTGGCATATTGAAAGGCCAAAAGTCCACGATGCGGGATGTCTTCCCGGGGCTGCACAGGTGATCCACAGGTCACGCACATGTTGTCCTTTGTTTGGCATCGAGTATGTTGATAAGTTGTGGATAAAATACTTGTTGCCGCCCTGCAACGACCCGCGAAGGCTGCGAAACGGCCTTTTTCTTGCCGGCTTTTTGCCTACAATGAAGCTCCAACCAATCGCAGTTGCCAAAGATTGTTGGTTCAGGGCGCGTCATCAGTCGACGCGCCCTTTTTTCTTGTGTGCCCCCTGGTAATTCAAACACTTGACGGTTTTCGTTGATGAACCACATCAGAAATTTTTCCATCATCGCGCACATTGACCATGGCAAGTCCACGCTGGCGGACCGCTTGATCCAGCGCTGCGGCGGGTTGGCCGAGCGTGAGATGGAGGCCCAGGTGCTCGACTCGATGGACATCGAGAAAGAGCGCGGCATCACCATCAAGGCGCAGACCGCCGCGTTGCAGTACAAGGCCAAGGATGGACAGGTCTACAACCTCAACCTGATCGACACGCCCGGCCATGTGGACTTCTCCTACGAGGTGAGCCGTTCGCTGTCCGCATGCGAAGGCGCGCTGCTGGTGGTGGATGCCTCGCAGGGCGTGGAGGCGCAGACCGTGGCCAACTGCTACACCGCGCTCGATCTTGGCGTGGAAGTGCTGCCGGTGCTCAACAAGATGGACCTGCCGCAGTCCGACCCGGAGAACGCCAAGGCAGAGATCGAGGATGTGATCGGCATCGACGCGGGCGACGCCATTCCCTGCTCGGCCAAGACAGGCATGGGCATCGAGGAAATCCTGGAGGCCATCGTGGCCAAGGTGCCGGCGCCCAAGGGCAATCCCGAAGGGCCGCTGCGCGCCATGATCATCGATAGCTGGTTCGACAGCTACGTCGGCGTGGTGATGCTGGTGCGCGTGGTCGATGGCCGCCTGCTCAAGAACGAGCGCATCAAGATGATGGCCACGGGCGCGGCCTACGAGGCCGGCAGCCTGGGCGTTTTTACCCCCGCCAACGAACCGCGCGATGCGCTGCGCGCCGGCGAGGTGGGCTATGTGATCTGCGGCATCAAGGAGCTGCAGGCCGCCAAGGTGGGCGACACCATCACGCTGGAGAAGAAGCTGCCGAACAATGCCGGCCCCGCCACCGAGGCGCTGCCGGGTTTCAAGGAAATCCAGCCCCAGGTGTTTGCCGGCCTGTACCCGACCGAGGCGAGCGAATACGACCAGCTCCGCGACGCGTTGGAGAAGCTCAAGCTCAACGATGCCTCGCTGCACTACGAGCCCGAGGTCAGCCAGGCGCTGGGCTTTGGTTTCCGCTGCGGCTTCCTGGGCCTGCTGCACATGGAGATCGTGCAGGAGCGCCTGGAGCGCGAATTCGACCAGGATCTCATCACCACGGCGCCCAGCGTGGTCTACCAGGTGGTCAAGCCCGATGGCGAGGTGATCATGGTGGAGAACCCGGCCAAGATGCCCGATCAGGGCAAGCTGCAGGAGATCCGCGAACCCATCGTCACCGTGCATCTGTACATGCCCCAGGAGTATGTGGGACCAGTGATGACGCTGGCCAACCAGAAGCGCGGCGTGCAGATGAACATGGCCTACCACGGACGCCAGGTCATGCTGACCTACGAGATGCCGCTGGGCGAGATCGTGCTGGACTTTTTCGACAAGCTCAAGTCGGTGTCGCGCGGCTATGCGTCGATGGACTACGAGTTCAAGGAGTACCGTGCCTCGGACGTGGTGAAGGTCGATATCCTGCTCAACGGCGAGAAGGTCGATGCGCTGTCCATCATCGTGCACCGCAGCCAGTCGCAGTACCGTGGCCGCGCCGTGGTCGCCAAGATGCGCGAGATCATCAGCCGCCAGATGTTCGACGTGGCCATCCAGGCCGCGATCGGAGCCAACATCATCGCGCGCGAAACCATCAAGGCGATGCGCAAGAACGTGTTGGCAAAATGCTATGGCGGCGACATCACCCGCAAGCGCAAGCTTCTTGAGAAGCAGAAGGCAGGCAAGAAACGCATGAAACAGATCGGATCGGTCGAGGTGCCCCAGGAAGCCTTCCTGGCCATTTTGCAGGTGGAGGACTGATGCAGGCCATGCAGATCCTCACTTCGCTGGTGCTGGCCGCGTTCGCGGGCTACATGGGCGCCTGGTATTTCGGCGCGATCGAAGGCAATTTCGCCCTGCTGCTCTTCCTGGCCACGGTCGTGACGGGGGCCTACTGGCTGGCCGAGCGGTTTTACTTCCTGCCGCAGCGCCTGCGCGCGGCCCAGGCCGTCGAGGATGCCGCCGCCCAGCGCCGCGCCGAACTCGACCGCATGGGTATCGCCAAGGTGGACATCGACGTCCAGGATTCGAAAGAGCGCCTGCTCATGCAGCCCTGGTGGCTGGATTGGACGGCCGGCCTGTTTCCGGTGATCGTCGCCGTCTTCCTGCTGCGCTCCTTCCTGTTCGAACCCTTCAAGATCCCTTCGGGTTCCATGGTGCCGACGCTGCTGGTGGGCGACCTGATCCTGGTGAACAAGTTCACCTACGGCGTGCGCCTGCCGGTTATCAACACCAAGATCATCGAGATGAACTCGCCCCAGCGCGGCGATGTGATGGTGTTCCGCTACCCGCCCCAGCCCAGCTTCGACTACATCAAGCGCGTGGTCGGCGTGCCGGGAGACGAGGTGGCCTACCTGAACAAGCGCCTCACCGTGAACGGCAAACCCGTGGAGACATCCACGGCGCCCGACTTCTTCGATGAAAGCACGATGCGCTACTTCAAGCAGTACGAGGAGCAATTGGGGGATCGCCCCCACCGGCTGCTGAACAATCCAGAGGCTCCGGCCTTTGTCCAGGGGGCCAGCAACTTTGCCTACCGCGACAACTGCCGCTACAGTGTGGAAGGCGTCGTGTGCAAGGTCCCCGAGGGGCATTACTTCATGATGGGCGACAACCGCGATAATTCGCTCGATTCGCGCTACTGGGGCTTCGTGCCCGAGGCCAACATCGTGGGCAAGGCCTTCTTCGTCTGGATGAACTTCGGCAGCCTCAAGCGCATCGGGTCTTTCAACTGAGCCGTCGCAGACACGGCGAACAACCAAGGGGAGATAGGGTATGCATGCTCAACGTACAGTCAGCCGGGCGCGCCAGCGTGGCCTGTCGTTCATTGGTGTCATCTTCATCGGCCTGCTCGCCGTGGCAGCGTTCGCCATCGGTGGCCAGTCGATACCGATCTTCTTGGAGTATCAAGCTATCCAGAAGGCTGCAGCGAAGGCTGCGAAAGAGGGGTCTACCGTGCCGGATGTCCGTGCAGTTTTTGATCGGGCAGCAGCTATTGACGATATTGCTTCGATCAAGGGTAAGGATCTTGATGTGACCAAGCGAGGTGACAAGATAGTCGTGTCGTTCAAGTACTCGCGCGAGATCGCCCTCGCGGGTCCGGCCTATCTGGTCTACCGCTTCGAAGATTCGACCAAGTAGGTGCAGCCCGCTCTTGTCTCGCTGCAGTCGCGGCTGCAGCACCGTTTTTCCGATCCCGCGCTGCTGCAGCGCGCCGTGACGCACCGCAGCTTCAGCGCCGACCACAACGAGCGGCTGGAATTCCTTGGTGACTCCGTTCTGAGCCTGGCCATCTCCAGCCTGCTGTACCAGCGGCTCAGCGCTTTGCCCGAAGGCGATCTCTCGCGCGTGCGGGCCAACCTGGTCAAGGAGGACACTCTGCACCGCCTGGCCCTCGGCCTGAGCCTGCCCGAAGTGCTGCGCCTGGGGGAAGGCGAGTTGCGCTCGGGCGGGCACAAGCGCCCCTCTATCCTGGCCGATGCCCTGGAAGCCCTGATCGGTGCCGTCTATCTCGACGCCGGCTATGCCGGCGCCGAAGCGCTGGTGCACCGGCTGTATGAAGCCGTCGAGATCAACCCCCAGATGCAGGCGGCGGCCAAGGACGCCAAGACCGCATTGCAGGAGTGGTTGCAGGGTCGCAAAATGCAACTGCCTCAATACCGCGTGGTGGGCACCGCCGGCGCGGCGCACAAGCAGACCTTTGACGTCGAGTGCGCCATCCCCGAGCTGTCCCTGACCGAGCGTGGTACTGGCGGCTCGCGCCGTGCGGGCGAGCAATCCGCCGCCACCGCCATGCTGGCCACACTGAAAGCAAGACACACATGAATGAAGATGCTACTAAAAATGTAGCTGACAGCGCAGAAAAAAAGGGCGCTGAAGGCCAGAACGACCTGGAGGCCATGCTGGCGGCAGCCCGCCCTGCGGGCGCGCCTGCCGCCGATACGTCGGGCCAGCGCTGTGGCGTGATCGCCATCGTGGGCAAGCCCAACGTGGGCAAGTCCACGCTGCTCAACGCGCTGGTCGGTCAGAAGATCAGCATCACCTCGCGCAAGGCGCAAACCACGCGCCACCGCATCACCGGCATCCGCACGCTGGGCGCCACGCAGTTCGTCTTCGTCGACACGCCCGGCTTCCAGACGCGCCATGCCACGGCGTTGAACAAGTCGCTCAACAAGACCGTGATGGGCGCCATCGGCGACGTGGACCTGATCCTCTTCGTGGTCGAGGCCGGCAGTTTCACGCTGGCCGACGCCAAGGTGCTGTCGCTGTTCAAGCCCGGCATTCCCACGCTGCTCATTGCCAACAAGCTCGACATGGTGCACCGCCGCGCCGAGATTGCGCCCTGGCTCAAGGGCATGCAGGAGCGCCACCCGTTCGCCGAGTTCGTGCCCATGTCGGCCAAGAACAAGGGCGACATCGAGCGCCTCTTCGGCATCTGCGAGAAATACCTGCCCGAGGCCCCCTGGTGGTACGGCGAGGACGAGCTGACCGACCGCAGCGAGAAGTTCCTGGCCTCCGAGACTGTGCGCGAGAAACTGTTCCGCTTCACGGGCGACGAGCTGCCCTACACCTCCACCGTCATCATCGACAAGTTCGAGGAAGAGGCGAGCAAGCAGCACAAGCGCCTGGTGCGCATTGCCGCCACCATCGTAGTCGAGCGCGACAGCCACAAGGCCATGATCATCGGCGACAAGGGCGAGCGCCTCAAGCGCATCGGCACAGAGGCGCGCCAGGAGCTGGAAAAACTCCTCGACGCCAAGGTGTTCCTGGAGCTGTGGGTCAAGGTGCGTTCGGGCTGGGCCGACGACGAGGCGCGCGTGCGCTCGTTCGGCTATGAATGAGGAGCACCCCCCTGAGGCGCTGCGCGCCTTCCCCCCTCTCCTGCGGGAGGGAGGACGACGCCAGTGGCCTGGCGAAGCCAGTTCCACGGCGTCTGCTGGTGTGGGCGGCAGTCTGTAGCATGGGCCGATAACGAAATCAGCCGCCAGCGCTTATCGGTCATCCGCTGGCAGCTATTGAATCCATAGCATCATGCCGGCCCGCCGCTTCTCCAACGAACCTGCCTTCGTGCTGCACCGCTACGACTGGAGCGAGTCCAGCGTCATCCTGGAGGTGTTCACGCGCCACCACGGCCGCATCGCGTTGGTGGCCAAGGGCGCCAAGAAGCCCAGCTCCAATTTCCGGCCGGTGCTGCTGCCGCTGCAGCCCCTGCATTTGACCTGGACGCAAGGCGAGGGTGCGGGCGATATCCACACCCTCAAGGGCGCGGAATGGGTGGGGGGACACACCATGCCCACGGGCGACGCGTTGCTGTCGGGCACCTACCTCAACGAGCTGCTGCTGCGCCTGCTGGCGCGCGATGACGCGCATGCCGTCCTGTTCGACACCTACACCGCGGTGGTGCGCGTGCTGGCCAGCGAGCATGGCGAGGCGCTCGAACCCGTGCTGCGCAGCTTCGAGCTGCTGCTGCTGCGCGAGATCGGCCTGCTGCCGGCGCTGGACACCCAGACGCTCACCCTCGGCGCCCTGGAGCCTCAAGCCCGCTACACCCTGGTGGCCGAGGCCGGCCTGCGCGCGGCCGCCGCGCCCCAGGACCGCGCCAGCCTGGCCGGGGCGCAGTGGCAGGCCCTGCACGCCGCGCTGCAGGAGGGCGCCGCTTTCACCGACCTGCTGCGCGCCGTGGCGCCGGCGGCCGCCGAGCTCAAGCCGCAACTGCGCGCCTTGTTGCAATACCATTGCGGCAGCCCGCTGCTGCGCACGCGCCAGTTCATGATGGACATGCAATCGCTATGAATTCTGCTTCCCACCGCACCGCGCTGTCGGTCAATGTCAACAAGGTCGCGCTCGTGCGCAACACGCGGCATCTCGGCATTCCCAGCGTCACGCGCGCTGCGCTGCTGTGCCTGCAGGCGGGCGCCCAGGGCATCACGGTGCATCCGCGCCCCGACGAGCGCCACATCCGCGCGCACGACGTGCACGAGCTGGCCGAGCTGATGCGTGCCTGGCCTGGCCGCGAATACAACATCGAAGGCAACCCCTCGCAGAACCTGATGGATTTCATCCGCCAGGTGCGCCCCCACCAGGCCACCTTCGTGCCCGACAGCGAAGACCAGTTCACCAGCGACCACGGCTGGAGCTTCCCGCAGGATGCCGAGCGCCTGCGACCGCTGATCGCCGAGTGCCAGCAGCTCGGTGTGCGCGTGAGCCTGTTCATGGACCCGGTGCCGGCGCAGATGGCGCTGGCGCGGGCCGTGGGCGCCGACCGCGTTGAGCTCTACACCGAGCCCTACGCCGCCGCCTGGGGCACCGACCGCCAGGCCGCCGAGCTGGAACGCTACTGCGCCGCCGCCCAGGCCGCGCTCGATGCGGGCCTGGGGGTGAACGCCGGCCACGACCTCAACCGCGACAACCTGGCGGCCTTCGTGCGCACCGTGCCCGGGCTGCTGGAGGTTTCCATCGGCCACGCGCTCATCGCCGACGCGCTGGAGCTGGGCTACGCCGCCACGGTGTGGGCCTACCAGGCCTGCATCGATGCCGGATGCTCCTGATTCAATAGCTTCTGACGCTTGATGGGTGGGCGCTACAGGCCAATTCCATTTAAAACCATGATCTACGGCATCGGCACCGACATCTGCGACGTGCGGCGCATCCAGGCCAGCCTGGAGCGCCACGGCGACCGTTTCGCCGAGAAGGTGCTCAGCGAGGCCGAGCTGGCTACCTGGCGCGAGCGCAGCGCGCGCTGGCCCGAGCGCGGCGTGCGCTACCTGGCCACGCGCTTTTCCGCCAAGGAGGCGTTCAGCAAGGCCATCGGCCTGGGCATGCGCATGCCCATGACCTGGCGCTCCTGCGAGGTGGGCAAGCTGCCCAGCGGCCAGCCGGTCATCGTGCTGCACGGCGCGCTCAAGGAATGGTTCGAGGCGCGCGCGCTCACGGCGCACCTGAGCGTGACGGATGAAACCGACTATGCCGCGAGCTTTTGTGTGGTGGAAAAACAAGGCCCTGACGCTTGATATATAAGCGCAAGCAGCTATAAAATCAGTAGCAAATCACTGCTGATAACCATGACCGAGCACGCCCCCCTCATCCTCGACATCGCCGGCACCCAGCTCAGCGCCGACGACCGCCGCCGCCTCGCGCACCCGCTGACAGGCGGCGTGATCCTGTTCACGCGCAACTGGGAAAACCGCGCGCAGTTGCTCGAACTCACCAGCGCCATCAAGGCCGTGCGCGACGACCTGCTGATCTGCGTGGACCATGAAGGCGGGCGCGTGCAGCGCTTTCGCAGCGACGGCTTCACGCATCTGCCGCCCATGCGCGCCCTGGGCGCGATGTGGATGCAGGACGGCAAGGGCGGCCCGGGCAGCGGCGCCATGGCGGCCACCAATGCCGCCACGGCGGCGGGCTACGTGCTGGCCAGCGAGTTGCGCGCCTGCGGCGTGGACTTCTCCTTCACCCCCGTGCTCGACCTGGATTGGGGCGGCAGCGGCGTGATCGGCGACCGCGCCTTCCACGCCGACCCCCGCGTGGTCGCGCTGCTGGCCAAGAGTCTGGCGCACGGCCTGCTGCAGGCCGGCATGGCGCACTGCGGCAAGCACTTTCCGGGGCACGGCTTCGTCAAGGCCGATTCGCACACCGAAATCCCCGTGGACCGGCGCGGCCTCAAGGCCCTCCTGCAGGACGACGCCGCGCCCTATGCCTGGCTGCGCGGCACGCTCACCAGCGTGATGCCCGCGCATGTGATCTACCCCAAGGTGGACAGCCGGCCGGCAGGCTTCTCGCGCAAGTGGCTGCAGGACATCCTGCGGGGGCGGCTGGGCTTCGACGGGGCCATCTTCAGCGACGACCTGAGCATGGAGGGCGCGCGCCGCATCGACGGGCGGCTCGTCGGCTACACCGAGGCGGCCGTGGCCGCGCTGCAGGCCGGGTGCGACCTGGTGTTGCTGTGCAACCAGAGCCTGGGCGACGGCCATGTGGTGGACGAGCTGCTCGACGGCCTGGCCGCGCAGCAGGCGCAGGGCGAATGGCAGCCCAGCCAGGACAGCGAATCGCGCCGCGTGGCGCTGCTGCCGCAGACCCTGCCGCTGGCCTGGGACGATCTGATGTTCCAGCCGGCCTACCAGCAGGCGCTGGAGATGCTGCCGTAGCGGCGGCAGTGGCGGCGCGCCTCAGCCGGGGCGCTGCTCCACCGTGTCCAGCTGCATCTCGAAGCTGAAGAAGCGGTCGCGCCCCTGTGCCTTGGCGGCATAGAGGGCCTGGTCGGCACGCATGATCATGCCTTCGGCGCTGGTGTTTTCGTCGGGCACGCAGGTGGTGATGCCGCCCGAGAGCGTGAGCACGTCGCCCAGTGGCGAATCCGGGTGGGCGATGGCGCGCGTGCGCAGCAACTGGCCCAGGGCGCGCGCGAAGGTCATGGCGCCCGAGCGCGGCGTGCTGGGCAGGATCAGCGCGAACTCCTCGCCGCCGTAGCGCGAGGCCACGTCACGCGGGCGCACGCAGACCTCGTGCAGCACCCGGGCCACTTCCTTCAGGCAGCCGTCGCCCCGTACATGGCCGGCGGTGTCGTTGTAGCGCTTGAAGTGGTCCAGGTCGCAGAGCATGAGCGTGAGCGGCGTGCCGTCGCGCCGCGCCGCGATGATCTCGCTGTGCAGGATGCGGTCGAAGCCGCGCCGGTTCACCAGGCCCGTGAGGGCGTCCACCTCCACCATCTCGTTGAGGCGCTGGTTGGCCAGGTGCAGCTCCTCGGTCAGGCCCACGAGGCGCCGTCGCATGTCGAGCAGGCGGCGCATGGCGCGCAGCTTGGCCACGAGCACGATGGGCTTGACGGGCTTGACGAGGTAGTCGTCGCCGCCGGCCTCGATGCCACGCCAGACGTCGAGGTCGTTGTCCAGGCCGGAGAGGAAGATGATGGGCGTCCAGTCACCCGGCTCGGCCATGCGCATCTGCTGCGCGACCCAGTAGCCGTCGTTGCCCGGCAGGCGGATGTCGAGCAGCACCAGGTCCGGGCGGCGCAGCTTGAACAGGTGCAGTGCCACATCGCCATTGGGAGCCTCCAGCACATCGCTGACGCCAGCATGGCGCAGCTCGCCCACCAGCGCGGCGCGGACCGAATCCTGGTCCTCGACCACCAGCACGGACATGGGGCCCATGCCGATCGGCGGCAGCAGGGATGCGGAGGTTTCGATGGGCTGGGCGGATGTCATGGCAGGGGGCCTGGGCGGCCGGGTCAGGTTTCGCGGCGCAGGGCGGGGAACAGGATCACGTCGCGGATGCTCGGGCTGTCGGTCAGCAGCATCATCAGGCGGTCGATGCCGATGCCGCAGCCGCCCGCCGGCGGCATGCCGTATTCGAGCGCGCGCACGAAGTCGTGGTCGAAATACATGGCCTCGTCGTCGCCGCTGTCCTTGGCGGCCACCTGGGCATGGAAGCGTGCTGCCTGGTCCTCGGCGTCGTTCAGCTCGGAGAAACCGTTGCCGAACTCGCGGCCTGTGATGTAGAGCTCGAAGCGCTCGGTGACCTCGGGGCGCGCGTCGTTGGCGCGGGCCAGGGGCGAGATTTCGGTCGGGTGCTCCATGATGAAGGTGGGCTGCCAGAGCTTGTCCTCCACCGTCTCCTCGAAGTACAGCACCTGCAGGCTGGCCAGGCTGCGCGCGGAGAGCTTGTCCTTCTCCTCGCTCATGCCCAGCTTCTTGAGCGCGCCGATGAGCCAGCCGGCATCGTCCACATGGGCGCCGGCCTCGGTGTACTGGAAGATGGCCTCGCGGATGGTCAATCGCGCGAACGGCTGGGCGAGGTCGACCTCGCGGCCCTGGTAGGTGAGCTGCAGCGTGCCCGCGGCCTTGAGGGCCGCGTCACGCACGAGCTGCTCGGTGAAACCCATCAGGTCCTGGTAGTTCCAGTAGGCCGCGTAGAACTCCATCATGGTGAACTCGGGGTTGTGGCGCACCGAGATGCCTTCGTTGCGGAAGTTGCGGTTGATCTCGAACACGCGCTCGAAGCCGCCCACCAGCAGGCGCTTGAGGTACAGCTCGGGCGCGATGCGCAGGTACATCTCCTGTTCCAGCGCGTTGTGGTGCGTGACGAAGGGCTTGGCGTTGGCGCCGCCCGGAATGGGGTGGAGCATGGGCGTCTCGACCTCCAGGAAGCCGTGCTGCACCATGAAGTCGCGGATGCCGCTCACGGCCTTGCTGCGCGCCACGAAGCGCTTGCGCGCGGCCTCGTCGGTCATCAGGTCCACGTAGCGCTGGCGGTACTTCACCTCCTGGTCGTGGATGCCGTGGAACTTGTCGGGCATGGGGCGCAGGCTCTTGGTGAGCAGGCGTAGGGTGGTGACCTTGACCGACAGCTCGCCGGTCTTGGTCTTCATGAGCGTGCCCGTGGCGCCCAGGATGTCGCCCAGGTCCCAGTGCTTGAAGGCGCCGTACAGCTCTTCACCCAGCGCGTCGCGCGTGATGTAGAGCTGGATGCGGCCGGTGGCGTCCTGCAGCGTGGCGAAGCTGGCCTTGCCCATCACGCGCTTGAGCATCATGCGGCCGGCCACGCTCACCTGCACGGGCGTGGCCTCCAGGGCTTCCGCGGTGGTCTCGCTGTATGCACCCTGCAGTGCGTCGGCTTGGTGCGCGGGCTTGAAGTTGTTCGGGAATGCAACGCCCTTGCCCTGGGCCTGAGCCTCGCGCAGGGCGCGCAGTTTCTCGCGGCGCTCGGCGATGAGCTGGTTTTCGTCGTGGTGGGCGGGGGCGTGGTTCTGTTCAGACATAGGGGCCGTGGCTACGGGGCAGGAAAAAAGGGGCTGTTGCCAGCCAAACCGTTGATTTTATGGGTTATCGGCGCCATCGGTGCGCTGCCCCGCGTGCGGGCCCAGCACGGCCAGCACGGTCCAGGCAATGATGCGCAGGTCCAGCCACAGCGTGTGCGTGCACACGTACTGCTGCGCATGGCGCAGCTTGGCGGGCAGGACCTGCTCGACATAGGTGCGTTCGGGGTCGGGGCTGCGGGCCAGCAGCGCGCTCTCGTCGCGAAATTCGATCGAGGCCAGGTCGGTGATGCCAGGGCGCACGGACAGCACGGTCTCGCGCACCTCGGCGGGGTAGAGCGCCACGTAGCGCGGCACCTCGGGGCGCGGGCCGACCACGCTCATGTCGCCGCGCAGCACATTGAGGAACTGCGGCAACTCGTCGAGCTTGCTGCGGCGCAGCCAGGCCCCGGCGCGGGTGATGCGCGCGTCCTGGCCCACGGTGATCTGCGGGCCCAGGGCCTCGGCCTCCGGGCGCATGGTGCGGAACTTGACGATGCAGAACAGCCTGCCCCCGCGTCCCACGCGCTGCTGGCGGAAGAACACCGGCCCGGGCGAATCGAGCCGCACCCACAGCGCCACGGCCAGCAGCAGCGGACCCAGCAGCAGCAGGGCCAGGGCGGCGAAGGCGATGTCGAACAAGCGCTTGGCCATCAGGCGAGGATGTCGTGCAGCGCGGCGATCACCCGGTCCTGGTCGGCGTCCGTCATCGCGGTGAACAGCGGCAGGCTCAGCATGGACTGGTAGGCCGCGTCGGCCTGCGGAAACTGTTCAGCGCGGAGCTGGTAGCGGTCGCGCCAGTAGGGGTGACGGTGCAGGGGCATGTAGTGCACGCTGGTTCCGATGCCCCGGTTTGACAGGGCCTGGATGACCTCGTCACGGCCCACGCGTGCTCCGGGCGCGAGGCGCACCACATACAGGTGCCAGGCGTGCACATCGCCCGCTGGAGCGTTGGCCGGCAGCACCAGGGGCAGGCCCGCC
The DNA here is from genome assembly GCF_003604195.1 of Simplicispira lacusdiani. GTDB lineage: Bacteria > Pseudomonadota > Gammaproteobacteria > Burkholderiales > Burkholderiaceae_C > Simplicispira > Simplicispira lacusdiani. The sequence continues at coordinate 152,803 of NZ_QXGR01000008.1, read as the reverse complement.
AGCTGTGCGTGGTAGCGCGCCGCCAGATGCTGGCGGCGCTCCAGGAACTGCGGCAAGCGCTGCAATTGCACCAGGCCCAGGGCGGCGGCGGTGTCGGTCAGGTTGTACTTGAAGCCCGGCGCCACCACCTCGTAATACCAGGCCGGCGTCTTGGAGGTAAAGCGGTCGAAGGCATCCCGGCTCATGCCGTGCAGGCGCATCACGCGCATGCGCTCGGCCAACCTGGGGTCGCGCGTCACGGCCATGCCGCCCTCGCCGGTGGTGATGGTCTTGTTGGCGTAGAAGCTGAACACGGTCACATCCGATGCCAGCTGCCCCACCAGTTGCCCCTGCCAGGTGGTGGGCAGGGCGTGCGCGGCGTCTTCCACCACCTTCAGGCCGTGTTCGCGCGCGATGGCCAGGATGGCGTCCATGCGGCACGCCAGCCCCCCGTAGTGCACCGGCATGATGGCCTTGGTTAGCGGCGTGATGGCGGCGCGGATGGCCTCGGGGTCAATGTTCAGCGTCACCGGGTCCACATCCACCAGCACCGGGTCGGCGCCGAGGTAGCGCACCACCTCCGCAGTGGCGGTGAAGGTTAGCGTGGGGACGATCACTTCGTCGCCCGGGCCGATACCCAGGGCTTCCAGTGCCAGGTGCAAGCCGGCCGTGGCGGAGTTGACGGCAATGCTCTGCAGTCCGTTGCCGCCGAGATAGTTGGTAAAAGCCTGTTCGAATTCCCGTGCTTTAGGTCCAGTGGAGAGCCAGCCAGAACGCAGTGTCTGGGCTACAGCCTGGATTTCGGCCTCTCCAATGTCTGGTTGAGCAAAAGGAAGGAATGGGAGTGTTTCTGAAGGAAGCATTGAATTTGCAACGTATGAATTGACAATAAATTTAGCTAGAACCACGCCCAATAGCGTAGTAATCGATGCCTAGTGCTTGCATCTCTGTGGGCTCGAACAGGTTGCGACCATCGAAGACCACCGGCTGGCGCAGCGTGGCGGCCAGATGGGCGAAGTCGGGACTGCGGAATTCTTTCCACTCGGTCACGATGACGAGGGCGTCCGCGCCTTCGAGCACGGCATCGGCCTGGTCCAGCAAGCGCAGGCCCGCGCGCTCGCCTAGTGCGATGCGCGCCTGCGCCAGCGCCACCGGGTCATAGGCCGCGACCTCGGCGCCCAAGGCCAACAGGCGCTCGATGATGGTCAGGCTCGGTGCCTCGCGCATGTCGTCCGTGCCCGGCTTGAAGGCCAGGCCCCACAGGGCGAAGCGGCGGCCGCGCAGGTCGGGCCCGAAGCGCGTGACGATCTTGTCCACCAGCACCTGCTTCTGGCGCTCGTTCACCGCCTCCACGGCTTGCAGGATGCGCAGCTCCTGTCCGGCCTCGCGCGCCGTATGCACCAGGGCCTTCACGTCCTTGGGAAAGCAGGACCCGCCATAGCCCGTGCCGGCATAGAGAAAATGCGTGCCGATGCGCGGGTCGGTGCCGATGCCGGTGCGCACCTGCTCGATGTCGGCCCCCAGTTTCTCGGCCAGCAGGGCCAGTTCGTTCATGAAGCTGATGCGCGTGGCCAGCATGGCGTTGGCGGCGTACTTGGCGAACTCCGCGCTGCGGACATCCATCAGGATGAAGCGGTCGCGGTTGCGCATGAACGGGGTGTAGAGTTGGCGCAGGGTCTGGGCGGACGGCTCGTCGCCAGCGCCCACGATCACGCGGTCGGGACGCATGAAGTCCTGCACGGCCGAGCCTTCCTTGAGGAACTCGGGGTTGGACGCCACCGAGAACGCCAGATCCGGCAGGCCGCGCGCCTGCAGCACCTGCGTGACTGCTGCGCGCACCCGGTCCGCCGTGCCCACGGGCACGGTGCTCTTGTTCACGATGAGCCGGGGTTCCTGCATGCGCTCGGCGATGGCGCGCGCCGCTGCCAGTACCTGTTGCAGATCGGCCGCTCCATCCTCGCCCGCAGGGGTGCCCACGGCGATGAATTGCACGCGGCCGTGCGCCACGGCGCGGTCCACGTCGGCGGTGAAGGCCAGCCGGCCGCCGCGCGCGTTGCGCAGGACGAGGTCGAGCAGGCCGGGCTCGTGGATGGGCAACTGGCCATTTTGCAGCGCGGCGATGCGCTCGGGGTCGCGGTCCAGGCAGACCACCTGGTTGCCCATCTCCGCGAGGCAGGCGCCCGTGACCAGGCCGACGTAACCGGTTCCTATGACAGTGATTTTCATGGCGGTGTCAGGGGTTTGACCGCCCAGGTGAGGCGGTGCGTGCGCAAGGGGTGCAGCAGCAGCGAGGCCGGGGCGATGAGCCCGGTGGGCAGCCGCCGCGCGACCGGTGGCGCCAGCGTGAGGCGTCGCGACTGCAGCCGCGCGCAGGGGAACAGGGCGCGCAGTTCGGACAGCGGCAGCTTGCGCACATCCGGATTGTGCGGGTTGTTGACGACGAAGTCATACACCAGCACGCCGCCGCCCGGCGCCACCCAGCGCCACAGGGTGCGCGCGAACTGCTGCCGATAGGCGGGGTCGAGTAGCGAGCTGAACACGGTGAAGGCCAGCACGGCCTGCTGGCTGGCGTCCGCGATGGGGGCTGCGCAGGCGTCGCCTTCGAGGACGGTCACTCCGCCGGGCAGCACGGCGCGCGCGGCGGCGGCACGCTCGGGCAACAACTCGATGCCGGTCAACTGCGTGGGCGTGGCGCCCAGGCGCAGCAGGTCCAGCAGGTTGCCGCCGCTGCCGCAGCCCACTTCGAGCAGCGTGCGGCCCGACAGGTCGGTCCAGCCATGCGCGCACCACAGGCGCGCCATGGCGCGCAGGCGTTCCTGTTGCGCTTGCAGCGCGGCCGCGTTGGCGTACAGGCTGTAGCGCTGTGCATCGGCGCTGTTGTCGCGCCGGGCGTAGCGTGCTTGTACGGCCTGGGTTTCGGATGTGTTCATCGCGTGATTCTCGCGAAGCGCTGCGCGGGCTGGCGCTTGCGCAGCACATCCCACAGGCCCTGCCAGGTGCCCCAGCCATAGCCGAGGTGGAAGGCCGCGATCACCGCGGGCAGGCGCGGCAGCAGGCGCCAGGACCCGGCGGCGCGTGCCGCCGCCACGCTCGCCAGCGCCAGGTAGCCGCCGTAGAGCGTCAGCAGCGCGGCGGCGGGCCAGGCCGACCAAGGCAAGAGCAGGGCGCTTACGCAGAGCGCGGCAACGAATAGTGCGGGCACGAGCTGGCGCAGCGAACCCGGCTGGCCGTGCTTGCGCACCACGAAGGGCCGCCAGTAGCCGTACTGCTGCTGCTGGGCGTAGAGGTGGCGCAGCGAGCCGCGCGGGTGGTAGACCGAACGGATCGTGCCGCTCTGCCAGATGCGGCCGCCGCCAAGGCGCAGGCGCAGGTTGTGTTCGTCGTCCTGGTTGCGCACCAGTGCCTCGTCGAACAGGCCAAAACGCGCGAACGCCTCGCGCCGCCAGCAGCCCAGGTACACGGTATCGACCGCGCCTTCGTAGACCGGGTCGCGCGAGCGCGCGCCGCCGACCACCCAGCGGCACTGGAAGGCCGCCGCGATGGCTTCGCCCATGGGGCCGTTGCCTTGCGCGATCCAGGGGCCGCCCACGTTGTCGGCGCCGCTGCGCTCCAGGGTGTCGATGCAGCGCGCCAGGTAGTCCGGGGCGAACTGGGTGTGAATGTCGAGCCGGGCAATCACCTCGCCCTGGGCGCGCGCGATGCAGGTATTGAGCCCGGTGGAGACGATGCAGCCGGGGTTGTCCACCAGCAGCAGCCGCGCGTCGCGCGCGCAGCGCTCCTGCAGGCGCTCGCGCGTGCCGTCGTCGCTCAGGCCGTCGGCGATCAGCACTTCCATGCGCCAGCCCTCGGGGAGCTGCTGGCGCAGCACGGAGTCGCAGAAGGCGTCGATGAAGGCCGCTTCGTTGCGGCAGGGGGCGATCACGCTGAGCAGGCGCGGCGTGGGAGTTGTCATGACAGTTGCTCCATGGTGCGTCGCCCTGCCTGCGACGCAAGCAACCGGCCCGAGCCAGGCCAGGGCTCCTGCGCAAGGGCCGTCCCGCCGCGCTGGGAGCGTCCTCCCTCCCCAATCGCGCAGCGATTGGAGAGAGGGGGGAAGGCCCGCAGGGCCTCAGGGGGGAGTTTCATAGAAGCTCCCGATACAGCCGGTCGATATGGTCCATCTGCGCCTTGCGGTCGCCGTCCAGCGCGATGCGCTCGGCGTTGCGCTCGCCGGCCTGGCGTGCCCATGCATCGTCGCTGGCAAGCCGCTGCAGCACCTGGGCCAGCGCGGGCGCATCGCCCGCGGGCACCAGCAGCTCGGGGTCTATCCACTGCCGGTTGGCGGGCAGATTGCTGGCCACCACGGCCAGACCGCAGGCCATGCTCTCCAGCATGGCCACGGAGGTGGCGTCGCTCGCGGGCACCGTGACTGAGATCTTGCAGCGCGCCAGCACGGCGGCCATGCCTGCATCGTCCAGGCGGCCATGGAACACCACGCTGGGCTCCAGTCCCAGCGCCTGCACCTGCGCGCGCAATGCCGGTTCGAGCGAGCCGCCGCCCAGCAGGTGCAGTTGCAGCGGCATGCCGGGCCACTGCTGGCGCAGCAGCGCGAAGGCATCGATCAACGTGCCGATCTGGTAGTTGGGCTCCCAGGCGCGCAGGCTCACGATGTGCAGGCCGTCCTTGTGCTCCCAGGGCGCGGGGGCGAAGCGTGCGCGGTCCACGCCCCAGTGGATCTCGTGCACCGGGGCACGTGGGTGGTACTGCCGTGCGGCTTCGACGAGACTGGCCGAGTCGCCGGTGATGAGGTCGGCGCGGCGCAGGATCCAGCCGGTGAGCCAGCGCATCCACGGGCGGGTGTGCGGCGTGACGAGCAGGTCGCTGCCCCAGGCCGTCATCATCAGCGGGTGGCGGCCGCAGCGCGCGGCCAGGTAGCCGTAGGAGGTGACATAGTGCGCGTGCACGATGTCGGGCGCCAGCTCGTGCACGTGGCGGCGCGCCGCGCCCGCGCGCAGCAGCCAGTCGGCCTGGCGCCGCACCGGCGGCAGGATGCGCTGCTCCACGCCGTCGAGCGGCTCGGGCCGCGCCGTGACGAGGGAGACGCGCCAGCCGCGCGCGCGCATCTCCAGTGCCCAGCGCCGGGTGTGCGGGCTGTTGGCGTCGCCCAGCAGGCACAGGTGGGGGGCGTCAGCCATGCCCAGCCTTTTTCAGGGGCAACTCACCCGCCCAGGCGGCGTAGTGTGCTGCCAGTTCGGGGTGCTGCGCCAGCAGGCGGGCATCGCCCGTGCGCACGTCCCCGATGACGGCGGCGGGCGTGCCGGCGACGATGGCGAAATCCGGCACCTCGCCGCGCACGCGCGAGTGGGAACACACCACCACGCCCTTGCCGATGCGGCTGCCCGCCTCGACCACACTGTGCGGACCGATGAAGCTGTAGGCGCCGATGGCGATGGGTGCGCGTACATAGCCGGGCACCTCGCCCTGGTGGCTGGCATAGGCGCGGCCGAGCAGCCGGAGGCTGCGGTGCGAGCTGTGCGTGACGATGCTGACAAAGTTGGTGATTTGCACGCCCTCGCCGATGCGCAACCCGGCGGTGGCGTCGAGGAAGTTGAACTGGCCGATGAACACGTGGTCGGCCAGCTCCAGCCCGGCTTCGCCTTCGATGCAGGTGCTGGGGGCGATGCGGGTGTGCGGCAGCACCTGGCCGGCATGGCCCTGTTCGCCGAACACCATGCGGTAGAAAAGCTGCCGCCAGAGCCAGCGGCGCCAGCGGTTAAGCAAGGCTCTCATGGGGGATGTCGCTCCAGAACGCGAGGGCCCGGAAATAGTAGAGGAAGTACGCGGCCATGGACGCCGAGACGCCCCAGGCCGCGCCCGCGAGACCGCCCCAGTGGAGCCCGGCGACCAGCCCGGTGAAGAACACGGCCTGCCCCACGAGGGAGAGCCGCAATGCCCAGGGCTGGGCTCGCCAGGCCAGCGTGACCACCGAGAGCGGCGAGGCGATGAAGTGCAGGCCGATGTACAGGCCCAGGCCGCGCGCCAGCGTCCCCGTGTCGCCCCACTGCGCGCCAAAGACCCAGGTAAACAACTCCGGCCCCCAGAGCAGCAGCACGGCCGCCAGCGGCGCCGCCAGCAGGGCCAGCGCCAGCATGGCGCGGCGCACCAGGGCCCGCGCCTCGGCCGCGCTGCGCGCCTGCAGCAGCTGTGGGTAGAGCGCCTGCGACAGCGCGCCCCCCAGCAGCGTGGCGGGGGCCTTGAGGTAGCGCAGGGCCAGCGCCCAGAAGCCGGCGGCCGCGTCGCCGGCCCAGGCGGCCACGAGCAGCAGGGCCAGCGTGTCCTGCAGCGCGCCCATGAAGGCGTGCGGCGTGTTGTAGAGCGGAAAGTCGCGGTGGTGCGCGGCCATGGCTTTGAGGCGCGGCAGCCGCTGGCGCACCATGCGCCGCCAGCCGCCCTGCGGGGCGGGACGGGCCAGCAGCCAGGCGGCGCCCAGGCCCGCCACGATGGGGCCCAGCAGCAGGCCCACGGGCCCCGCCTTGAACAGGCCCAGCAGCACCTGCAACACGGCGCCGCCGCCCTGCTGCGCCAGGCGCGCCGCCGACAGCAGGCCGAAGCGTTGCGCCCGCGTGGCCCACAGCGTGAGCCACTGGGTGGCGCTGATGGCCAGAACGCCCGCTGGCAGCAGCCAGGCCAGGGCCATGCCCTGACCAAGAAACAGAGCGAGGGCCAGAAGAGTGGAAATGGCCGTGGCGGCCAGCAGCAGGCGTGCGCACAAGGCCATCAGCAGTGCCGCGCGCCGGGGTGATCTTTCGAGGGGCAGGGCGAATTCGTAGCGCGCGCAGGCCACCACGGCCAGGTTGGTGGCGATGGCCCAGAGCAGCGCGTACTGGCCAAAATCGCCGGGCGCGTACAGCCGCGTGAGCGCTGGCCCCAGCAGCAGGGGCAAGGCGTGGGCTAGCACGCCGCCGGTCAGCAACGTGAGCGTGGCGCGCAGCAGTCCCGAACTCATGGGCTGGCCGGGCCGGCGGGTTGGTAGCCGGGCACCAGTTGGCGCAGGAGCTGCTTGATGGTGGGCGTGTCGTTGGCCAAGGCGGCCGCGCGCAGGGCTTCCAGCGTGTGTTGCATGCCCTCCCAGGGTGCGTGCTCCTCGCGCGCGCGCAGGATGCGCGGGTGCGCGGTGGGCAGGGGGTGGTCACCGATGAGCAGCTCCTCGTAGAGCTTCTCGCCGGGGCGCAGGCCGGTGAACTCGATGGCGATGTCGCCGCCCGGGTGTTGTTCGTCGCGCACGGTCAGGCCCGACAGCGCCACCATGCGGCGCGCCAGGTCCACGATGCGGATGGGCTCGCCCATGTCGAGCAGGAACAGGTCGCCGCCCTCGGCCATGGCACCGGCCTGCAGCACGAGCTGGGCCGCCTCGGGAATGGTCATGAAATAACGCGTGACGCCCGGGTGCGTGACCGTGACCGGGCCGCCCGCGGCGATCTGGCGCCGGAACAGCGGAATCACGCTGCCACTCGAACCGAGCACATTGCCGAAGCGCACCATGGAAAAGCGCGTGGGGCTGTGCCACGGCGCCACGGTGGGTGCCGTGCCGAACGGTGGCTGGCTGCTCGCCGCGATGGCTTGCAGCAGCAGCTCGGCCACGCGCTTGCTCGCGCCCATGACGTTGGTGGGGCGCACGGCCTTGTCGGTGGAGACGAGCACGAAATGCCGTGCGCCATGCTCCAGCGCCATGCGCACCATGTTGAGCGTGCCGAACACGTTGTTGAGCACGCCTTCTCCCGCGTTGGCCTCGACCATGGGGACATGCTTGTAGGCAGCCGCATGGTAGATCGAGCAGGGGCGGTGCATATGGCAGATGTCGGCCATGCGCAGCGGATCGGCCACGTTGGCGAGCAGCGGCACCAATTCGCACGCATGCGCGCCCTGATCGCGCAGAGCCTGCAGTTCATGGTGGATGGCATAGAGCGCGTATTCGCTGTGGTCCACGAGCAGCAACCGCGCCGGGCTCTCGTGCACGATCTGGCGGCACAACTCGCTGCCGATACTGCCACCTGCCCCCGTGACCAGGACCACATGCCCCGCAAGATCGCGTCCGAGCAGGCTGGGCTGGGGCGCGACGGGTTCGCGGCCGATCAGGTCCTCGATGTCCAGCTCCTGGAAATCGGCCACCGTGACCCGCCCGCTGGCCAGGTCCGAGAGGCCGGGCAAGGTGCGGATGCGCACGGGAAGGTCGCTCAGGCTCTCGATGATCTGGCGGCGGCGCTGGCGCGTGGTGCTGGGCACGGCGAGCAGCACGTCGGTCACGCCCAGGCGCTGTACCACGCCGGGCAGGGCCTGCGGGGCATACACCAGCACGCCGTTGATGCTGCGGCCTATCTTGGCCGCGTCGTCATCGACAAAGCCCCGCAGCTGGTATTGGTGCATGCCCACCAGACCGGCGGCGGTCTGTGCACCGGCGCTGCCGGCGCCATAGATCAGCAGGCGCCGGGGCTCCTTGCCCGGGCTGCCCGCCAGCCACAGCCAGCCCAGGGCGCGGCTGGAGCCCACCAATAGCAGGAACATCAGCGGTTGCAGGATGCCCACGCTGCGCGGCACGCCTTCCCATTGGGCCACGAGCAGGATGGCCAGCAGCAGCGCGCCGTAAAGCGTCACGGCCTTGCCCGTGGTGATCAGTGCGCGGATGCCGGTGTAGCGGAAGATGGCGCGGTAGAGCCCCAGGTTCATGAAGATGGGGAAGGCCAGCAGCGGGCCCAGCGCGTACACCAGCCACTGCAGGCCCTCGGGCCGGTGCAGGGACTCCAGCCGCAGGGTGAAGGCCAGCCACATGGCGAGCAGGCCCATGCCGGCGTCCAGCGCCACGACGAACAGGCGCTTGGCGGAGCGGGGCCATTCCAGGATGCGGTTCAGCATGGCTTCGGGCGGGTCCTCACAGTGGCGCGATGCCTGTGCGTTCCAATACGTCGCCCACGAGCTCCAGGCGCACGAGCGGGGTGTCGAGCTGCATCAGCCGCTGCTTGAGTTCCAGCGGCACGGGCAGCAGTTCGCACCAGCGGTTGGCCACCCAGCCGCAGTCGTCGAGCTGGGCCGCCGTGGGGGTGATGGCGGCCGGGCTGCTGGGGGTGCGTTCGCGCAGCGAGGCCAGCACCTGCGACAGCGAACGCGACGTGGCCGACAGGTGCTGCGGGATGGGCACGTGCTGGTCTTCGGCCAGCAGCTCGACATCGGCGATCCACAGGCCATGCGGCAGCAGATGGCTGTGCAGGATGCGAAAGCGCTGGCCGCCCCGGCATTCCAGCGTGACGAGGCCGGGCTGTGGGCTCTCCAGGTGCTCGATGGCCGCCAGCGTGCCCACGTCGTGCAATTGCTCCAGCGGAGCTCCGGCGCGGCGCACTTCTTCGCCGCTGCGCAGGCTGACAACGCCAAAGGGCGCGCCCGCCTGCCGGCATTTGCGCACCATGTCGAGGTAGCGCACCTCGAACACGCGCAGCGCCAGCACGCCGCCCGGAAACAGCATCGAGGCGAGCGGGAACAGCGGCAGGCTGGTCAGGGTGAGGGTCTGCGACATGGCGGGGCGAGGGAGGGGCTATCATCCCATGCCGTTGTTCGGCTGAGGACGTATCCCGTTGATGCTCTATCAGATTGTTTCTTTTTTGCTGGATGTGGTGGCCGGGCTGCTGTGCGGCGCCTGCCTGTTGCGAATCTACATGCAGTGGCAGCGCGTGCCTTTTGGCAACCCTGTCGGGCGTCTCGTGTTCGCTTTGAGCGACTGGATGGTGCTGCCGCTGCGCCGCGTCGTACCGCCGCTGGGGCGCTGGGACGGCGCCAGCCTGTTGGCGGCGCTGCTGGTGGAACTGGCGCAGTACGGCATTCTGTGGCTGTTGATCGGCATGGGTGGCGGCTGGGTCTGGTTGCCGGTGCTGGCGCTGTTCGGCCTGGCGCGCGTGGCGGTCACCGGGCTGATCGGCCTGCTCATCGTCTATGCGGTGATGTCCTGGATGCAGGCGCATTCCCCCGTGTCGGACGTGATCGCGCGCCTGTGCGAGCCCGTACTGCGCCCGGTGCGGCGCATCCTGCCGCTGGCCGGTGGCATCGACCTGTCGCCGCTGGTGGTGCTGGTGCTGCTGCAGGTGGCCCTGATGGTGTTGGGCAACCTGCAGGCCAGCGCGCTGCGCTGAAATCACCACGAAATATGCCGCAGACGCTTACTGGGTAAGCGCTACTAGCTATTAAATTTGTAGTTTTTCGTGCGCTGCCGCCCGGTGCTTACATCACGGCGTCGGCCGGCAGGCGCTGCAGCATGGCCAGGCTCTGGGCCACGGTGGTGCGCAGTTCGCGGCGGTCGCAGATCAGGTCCACGGCACCCTTTTGCATCAGGAACTCGGCGCGCTGGAAGCCCTCGGGCAGGGTCACGCGCACGGTCGATTCAATCACGCGCGGGCCGGCGAAGCCGATCAGCGCCTTGGGCTCGGCGATCACGATGTCGCCCACGAAGGCGAAGCCCGCGCTCACGCCGCCCATGGTCGGGTCGGTCAGCACGCTGATGTAGGGCAGGCCCTTCTTGGCCAGGCGCGTGAGCGCGGCGTTGGTCTTGGCCATCTGCATCAGCGAGAGCAGGCCTTCCTGCATGCGTGCGCCACCGGTGGCGGTGAAGCAGATAAAGGGCACCTTTTGCTCGATGGCGGTCTCGACGCCGCGCACGAAACGCTCGCCGACCACGCTGCCCATGGAGCCGCCCATGAAGTCGAACTCGAAGCAGGCCGCCACCACATTGATGCTCTTGACGGCGCCGCCCATGACGATGAGCGCGTCGGTCTCGCCCGTGCTCTCCAGGGCTTCTTTCAGGCGCTCGGGGTACTTGCGGCTGTCCTTGAATTTGAGGGCGTCGACCGGGATGACCTCCTGGCCGATCTCGTAGCGGCCTTCCGGGTCGAGAAAGGCGTCAAGCCGCGCGCGCGCGCCGATGCGGTGGTGGTGGCTGCAGTGCGGGCAGACATTCTGGTTCTGCTCCAGGTCGGCCTTGTAGAGCACGGTCTCGCAGCTGGGGCACTTGACCCACAGGCCCTCGGGCATCTGGCGGCGCACCGTGGGATCGGTTTGCTGGATCTTGGAGGGCAGGAGTTTTTCAAGCCAGGACATTCGTCTTCCTTTGTATGAGTGGGCCAGCGGCGCGGCCTGTGAAACTAGCGTGGCCCAGATCAGGGCTCCCGCGCAATGGCCGCCCCGCCGCGCTGGGAGCGTCCCCCTTCCCGCGCGCAGCGCGAGAGAAGGGGGAAGCGGCAAAGCCGCTCAGGGGGTTGCCCTCCATTTTATGCGTCGAGCGCCTTGCGGACCCCGCGCAGGAAGTCCATCGCCACAGGCACGATCTTTTCGTGGGGCTGGTCCTCCAGCAACTGGATGATGCGGCTGCCGATGACCACTGCGTCGGCCACCTTGCCGATGGCCTGGGCCGTGGCCGCGTCGCGGATGCCGAAGCCCACGCCCACGGGGATGTGCACATGCTGGCGGATGCGCGGCAGCATGGCCTCGACGGCGGTGGTGTCGAGCGCGCCCGAGCCGGTCACGCCCTTGAGCGATACGTAGTACACATAGCCGCTGGCCACGCGCGCCACTTCCTGCATGCGCTGCTCCGTGCTGGTGGGGGCCAGCAGGAAGATCAGGTCCATGCCGTGCGCGCGCAGCTTGGCGGCAAACTCAGTGCATTCCTCGGGCGGGTAGTCCACGATGAGCACGCCATCGACGCCCGCCTCGGCTGCGTCGCGCACGAAGGCGTCTTTTCCATGGATCTGGTCGTAGCGCTCCACGGGGTTGGCGTAGCCCATCAGCACGACGGGCGTTTCTTTGTTGCGGCCGCGGAATTCGCGCACATGGCCCAGCACCTGCTTGAGGCCGGTGCCCAGCGCCAGGGCCTTTTCGCCTGCTTTCTGGATGACCGGGCCGTCGGCCATGGGGTCGGAGAAGGGCACGCCCAGCTCGATGATGTCGGCGCCGGCCTCGACCATGCCGTGCATGAGCGCGGGCGTGATGTCGGCGAACGGAAAGCCGGCCGTGACGTAGGGGATCAGCGCCTTGCGACCCTTGGCCTGCAGGGCGGCGAAGGTGGCGGCGATGCGGTTCGGTGTGGTGTTCATGCTGCGGGCCCTCCCTTCACGGCGTGGCCGCGCATGGAGGGGCGGTCGTAAAAATCCTCGCCCGAGAGGTCGGCCACGGTGCCGATGTCCTTGTCGCCCCGGCCCGAGAGGTTGACCAGGATGGACTGGTCCGGGCGCATCTCCTTGGCCAGCTTCATGGCATAGGCGAAGGCGTGGCTCGATTCGAGCGCGGGGATGATGCCCTCGGTGCGACACAGGTAGTGGAAGGCGTCGAGCGCCTCGCTGTCGGTGATGCCGACATACTGCGCGCGATTGATTTCCTGCAGCCAGGCGTGCTCGGGGCCGACGCCGGGGTAGTCTAGGCCGGCGCTGATGCTGTGCGTCTCGGTGATCTGGCCGTTCTCGTCCTGCAGGATATAGGTGCGGTTGCCGTGCAGCACGCCGCTGGAGCCGCGTTGCAGGCTGGCCGAGTGCTTGCCGCTGTCCAGGCCCTCGCCGGCGGCTTCGACGCCGATCAGGCGCGTCTTCTCGAACGGAATGTAGGGGTAGAAGATGCCCATGGCGTTGCTGCCGCCACCCACGCAGGCGACCACGGCGTCGGGCTGCTCTGCTGCGATCTTCTGTTCGGCCAGCATGGCGGGCATCTGCGTGAGGCATTCCTTGCCGATCACGCTCTGGAAGTCGCGCACCATCATGGGGTAGGGGTGGGGGCCCGCCACGGTGCCGATGATGTAGAAGGTGTCGTCCACGTTGGCCACCCAGTCGCGCATGGCTTCGTTGAGTGCGTCCTTGAGCGTCTTGCTGCCCGATTCGACCGGCACCACGGTGGCACCGAGCAGCTTCATGCGGAACACGTTGGGGCTCTGGCGCTTGACGTCCTCCGAGCCCATGTAGACTACGCACTCCAGCCCGTAGCGCGCGCAGATGGTGGCCGTGGCCACCCCGTGCTGGCCCGCGCCGGTCTCGGCGATGATGCGCTTCTTGCCCATGCGGCGCGCCAGCATGGCCTGGCCGATCACGTTGTTGATCTTGTGCGCGCCGGTGTGGTTCAGGTCTTCGCGCTTGAGGTAGATCTGTGCACCGCCCATTTCGCGGCTGGTGCGCGCGGCGTGGTACACGGGCGAGGGACGGCCGACGAAGTGCGCCAGCTCGTAGTTGAACTCGGCGATGAACTCCGGGTCGTTCTGGTAGCGAGCGTAGGCTTCCTGCAGTTCGCGCAGCGCGAAGGTCAGGGTTTCGCTGGCGAAACTGCCGCCATAGGGGCCGAAGTGGCCCGAGGAATCAGGTTGGTCGTACTGGAACATGGGATTGCCTTGCAAGGTGCTCGTCGGCCGCGCGCACGGCGGCCACGAAGCGCTGGATCTTGTCGGCGTCCTTGACGCCCTTGATGGGCTTGCCATCGGGGCCGTCAAGCTCGACGCCGGAACTGACATCAACCGCCAGCGAGAGGCCTCGCGGGCGCACCTGCACGATGCCATCGGTCACGTTTGCAGGCGTGAGTCCACCACTTAAAACGAGGTGAGAGGTGACGCTTGGAGGAAGGAGTGACCAATGGAATGCCTTGCCGCCACCGCCATAGCCTTCGACATGGGCGTCGAGCAGGATGGCCCGGGCGCGGGAGTGAACATGGGCATATTCTACGAGGTCGAACCCGATACCTTGCTCCCCCAGGGGAATGCGCGCGGCGCGCAGGTAGGGGCGTGCGCCACGGCCGCTGGCCTCCCAGCATTCCTCGGCGGTTTCATCTCCATGAAATTGGAGGATTGCGCCCGCCACCATTGTGCTGGCAGCTATCACATTGGGAGCGGTTTCGTTGACGAACAGCAGCACCGGTGTGACGAAGGGCGGCAGGCGCGACGCCAGCTGCGCGGCGTGCTGCGGCGTCACGGCGCGCGGGCTGGGGGCGTAGAGCACGAAGCCCACGGCGTCCACGCCGGCGGCGACAGCGGCGTCCACGTCCTGCTCGCGCGTGAGACCGCAGACCTTGATGCGGGTCCGGGTGGCGGGGGGCTGTGCGGAAAGGGGCGGGGTGTGCGGGCTGCTCATGGCAGCGCATCATACGCAGCCGTGCGGCTGGGCAGGCCCCAGGCGGCGTCGTAGAGCGGCCCGAGGAAGTACAGCCCGTCGGGCGAGAAGGTGGGTGCGGCCGCGTCGCGCGAGCGCGCCGCCAGCACCTCGGCCATCCAGGAGGCTGGCTTGGCGCCCTGGCCGATGGCCACCAGGCAGCCCATGATGTTGCGGATCATGTGGTGCAGGAAGGCGTTGCCCTCGAACTCGAAGCGCCAGTAGCACGGGCTCCAGTCCTCGCCGGGCTCGGGCTGGTCCGGGCCCTTGCGGGTGATGTCGATGCGGTGCAGGGTCTTGACCGGCGAAAGCGCCTGGCAGGCCGAGGCGCGGAACGAGGTGAAATCGTGCTCGCCCAGCAGGTGCGCGGCGGCCTCGCGCATGGCGGCGCCGTCGAGCGGGCGGAACACCCAGCCCACGCGCCCGGCTTCCACGCTGGGGCGCACCGGCGACTGCAGCAGCACATAGGCGTAGCGCCGCGCGGTGGCGCAGGCACGGGCGTGAAAAGCGTCGGGCACGGGCCGGGCCCATTGCACGGCGATGTCGGGTGGCAGGAAGGCGTTGGTGCCGCGCACCCAGGAGAACGGGCTGCGCTCCACCGGGGCGTCGAAATGCACCACCTGCATCAGGCCGTGCACGCCAGCGTCGGTGCGGCCGGCGCACAGCGTGCTGACGGGCTGGGTGGCGAACCGCGCGAGCGCCGCCTCCAGCCGGTCCTGCACCGTGTTGCCCGAGGGCTGGCTTTGCCAGCCCAGGTAGTTTTGGCCGCTGTAGCTGACGCCCAGCGCCATCCGCATGCGCGGGCCCAACTCCTCAGCCCAGGTCGGCCAGCATACGCTGCGCGCGTGCCTTGAGTTCGCCGGTGGATTCCGCGATCACTTCCTCGACCAGGGTGCGGGCGCCATCGGCGTCGCCGATGGTGTTGAACTCTTGCGCCAGCGCGAGCTTGGTGGCCAGCGGGTCGTCCAGTGGGGCGGCCTCGGTGGTGGCGGTGGCACTGCTGGCGGCGGGGGCTGCCGCCGGGGTATCAAGGTCGAGCGAAATGCTGCCGAGGTCGAATTCCATCAGGCCGGAGTCGGACGGCACATAGGGCTTGTCGGCACTGGCGCTGCCCGTGGCGCTGGGCGGAGTGTCCAGGTTCGGCAAGTCCAGCGGTGGCATGTCGAAGTCGCCGAGGGAGGGCGCTGATGTGGCCGCCATTTCCACGGGGGGGGCCGGCGGTTGCGGCATGGGCTGCGTTGCCAGCGTGTCGAGGGCGTCCATGTCGGGGGCCGGCATGTCCGCAGCTTCCACGGGTTCCGGGACGGAGGGCATGGGCGCTGCCTGGGCCGCGGCGGCTGCGGCGGCGAAGCCGCCAGGGGCCACGGGAGCCTCCGTGAGGGCATCGTCGGGCAGGTCCAGATCGAGATCCAGGTCCAGATCGAGGTCCGGCGGCAGCGTGCTGTCGATGGACAGGGTGGGTTCGGTGAGTGGAGCGTCTGCCGCGGCCATGGCGGCGGCAGCGGCCGCCGTGGCCATGGTGCCTGCGGCGGCGGGGCGGCCGCCGGGCTGGTACAGCGGGTTTTCCGGGTCCAGGTCGCGGCCAAGTTCGGCGATGCGGTTCCAGTCCGGGCCCTCGCCCTGGGTCAGGTTGTGGATTTCACTGGCCACGGACTCCAGGGCCTTGCGGTCCTGGCGCTTGGCGTAGATTTCGCCCAGCTTGGCGTGGACGGAGACGCGGGCCGGGTTGTGGCGCACGGCTTCCTTGAGGATTTCCTCGGCCTGCAGGTCACGGCCGTAGGCCAGGTACACGTCGGCCTCGGCCACGGGGTCCACGTCGCCGCCGGCATCGAGCTGGCTGGGCGAGTAGGCCATGGAGGAGCCGCCCGTGGTGGAGTCGGAACCCGCCGTGTCCACGCGCTGGCCGCCGCTGGCGCCAAAGAAGGAGTCGGGCTGCAGGCGGCTTTCCAGGAAGGAGCTGTCCAGGCTGGCGCCACCACGGCGGCGCTGCACCACGCGCCAGGCGCCATAGCCCAGCAGCAGGGCCAGCAGGCCGCCGCCAGCCAGCGGAATCATGGGGTCTTCCATCAGGCCGGACAGGAGGCTGGGCTCTTCCACGGGGGCGGGAGGCGGCAGCACGATGGGCTTCTTGGGCTTGGCGGGTGCCGAGGCGGCGTCGGCCGCCGCCGTGGCGGAAGCGGCTTCGCTGGCGGGCGCGGCGGCAGGTTCCACCTTGGAGGCTGCTGGTTCGGGAGCGGGCGCCGGGGCGGCCGCCGATGCCTCGGGGGCCGGCGCGGGTGCTGCCGCGACGGGCACGGTCACGCCAGGCGCAGTGGGGGCGCTGGCCGCAGCCGCCGGGGCCGCGCCGGAGGCCGCGGCGATCTTGTTCAGCTCGCTGATGTTCTTGGACAGTTCCTCGACGCGGGCCGAGGCATCCTGGGTCTGCTTGCGCTTGGCCAGCTGCTCTTCGGTCGTTTTCTGGCCCTTGACGGCACCCTTGGACAGCGTGAGCTTGTCAGGGGCCGTGCTGGCGGCGCGCTGGTCTTCCACGCGGGTCTGCACTTGGCCCGATGCGGCGCGGCCCGATGCGGCCACCTCGGCGGCCGGGGCCGCGCCCGCCAGCTTGCGGCGGAACTCATTGAAGTCGCGGCTTTGCGTGGACAGGATCTGGCGTGCCTCGGCGGCCGGCGTAGCGCTGGCTTCGGCGGCGCTGGGCAGCTGGAGCACGGCGCCCGCCTTGATGCGGTTGACATTGCCTTGGATGAAGGCGTCGGGGTTGGCGCGCAGCAGGGCCACGAGCATCTGGTCGAGCGAGACATCGGCCGGCCGGTGCGCATTGGCGATGCGGCCGGCCGTTTCACCGGATTTGACGACCACGGTCTCGCCGGGGCCTGTGGCGGCCGGCGTGGCCGGAGCGGTGCGCGGCACCATGGGGGCGCGTGGCGTGGCAGCGGCGGCGGCCGCCTTGGGCGCGGGGGATGCTGCGGGGATCTGGGGCTCTACCGTGGCGGTGGCCGGTGCCGGCTTGCGCATGGCCGGCGGGTCGAACAGCATGGTGTAGCTGCGGGTGATGCGGCCGGCGCTCCAGTTGGCATCGACCACCAGATCGACGAAGGGTTCGTTGACGGGGCGGTCGCTGGTGACGCGCAGCACGGTGCGGCCATCCGGACGGCGATGGAGCTGGAACTGGAGCCGGTTGACGATGGGCGTGAATTCCATGCCTTGGGCGCGGAAGGTTTCCGCGGCGGCGGGCGTGGCGCGTAGGGATTCGGCTTCGGCGGGGGTGATCTGCGGCAGATCGATTTCAGCGCGCAGCGGTTCGCCCAGGGCCGATTGCACCGTGATGGGGCCCAGTGCGAGTGCCAGGGCGTCGGGCGCGTGCAGGCCGACAGCCACCACGGCTGCCGCCGCCAGTGCAGAGAATTTCCAACGATGCATGGTTGCCATCAACTGAGAAGGATTTGAAGCTCGGTGGAGCGGACTGCTTTTTGTCATGGTCGGATGCCCGCTGCGCTCCAGCGTTAGAGAATGGGTAAAAGCACCATAGCAGCAATGTTTTGCACTGACAAGCTAACGTAGAGGCGAAGCTCCGGTGCGGGCCCCGAACCGCCTGTCCGGCTGCGGACGGTGTTGTCCGGCGACAACGAGCGTAACAACTTGTTTTTCCTGGCTTTTCCCCCAGGAAGGGAGCGCGCGGCGCCCGAGGGGGCGCCGCGCGCGGGTTCTATCAGGCGTCCAGCAGGATGCGCAGCATGCGGCGCAGCGGCTCGGCGGCGCCCCACAGCAGCTGGTCGCCGATGGTGAACGCGCCGACGTACTCGGGGCCCATGGCCAGCTTGCGGATGCGGCCCACGGGAATGGTCATGGTGCCGGTCACTGCCACGGGGGTCAGGTCCTTGATGGTGGCCTCGCGCGTGTTGGGCACCACCTTCACCCACTGGTTGTCGGCGGCGATCATGGCCTCGATGTCGGCCACGGGCACGTCCTTCTTCAGCTTGAAGGTCAGGGCCTGGCTGTGGCAGCGCATGGCGCCCACGCGCACGCAGAAGCCGTCCACCGGCACGGCGGCCGTGCCGAAGCCCTCGCCCTGGCCCAGGATCTTGTTGGTCTCGGCCATGCCCTTCCATTCTTCCTTGGACATGCCGTTGCCCAGGTCCTTGTCGATCCAGGGGATCAGGCTGCCGCCCAGTGGCACGCCGAAGTTGGCGGTCTCGGCGGCGGTGAGGCTGCGCTGCTTGGCCGCGACCAGCCGGTCGATTTCCAGGATGGCGCTCTTGGGGTCGTCGAGCAGGGCCTTCACCTCGGCGTTGAGCGTGCCGTACTGCGTCAGCAGTTCGCGCATGTGCTGTGCGCCACCGCCCGACGCGGCCTGGTAGGTCTGGGTGCTCATCCACTCGACCAGACCCGCCTTGTAGAGCGCACCCACGCCCATCAGCATGCAGGACACGGTGCAGTTGCCACCGATCCAGTCCTTGCCGCCGTTGGCCAGCGCGTTCTTGATGACCGGCATGTTCACCGGATCGAGCACGATGACGGCGTTCTTTTCCATGCGCAGCGAGGATGCGGCGTCAATCCAGTGGCCGTTCCAGCCGGCGGCGCGCAGCTTGGGGTAGACCTCATTGGTGTAGTCACCGCCCTGGGCGGTGATGATGATTTCGCAGCGCTTGAGCTGTTCGATGTTGAACGCGTCCTGCAGCGTGGTTTCGTTCTTGGCCTGGGCGGGGGCCTTGCCACCCGCGTTCGAGGTGGAGAAGAACAGGGGCTCGATCAGATCGAAGTCCTTTTCCTGCACCATGCGGTCCATCAGGACCGAGCCGACCATGCCGCGCCAGCCGACCAAACCTACCAACTTGCTCATTTCAAACGCCTTTCAAGTTAAGAAACAGTGCCAGACCGGACTGCTCGCCTGGCTCGTCTGGCCAGGGAGGGCGCACGACGAACCAGGCTGGATTAGCCCTTAATGGTCGTGGTTTTGGTGGTGATTGCGCGCGCGGCCACGCCTGCCAGGGCGGCAGTAGCGGTGTTCAGGGTGAACGGGCGGGCGGCAAACATAGCTAAACATTGTAGCGGATGGAGGCTTGTCGCCAGCTTACGGCGGCGGTGGGCCGGTCCCGCGCATGCAAAAGGGCGGCACGGGGCCGCCCTTCGGGGTGCTTGCGGGGGGATCAGCCCAGCGCCTGCACCACCGCATCGCCCATCTGCGCCGTGCCCACCTTGGTGGTGCCTTCGCTCCAGATGTCGGGTGTGCGCAGGCCCTGGGCCAGCACCTTTTGCACGGCCGCCTCGATGCGCTGGGCGGCGGCTTCCTGGTTCAGGCTGAAGCGCAGCATCATCGCGGCCGAGAGGATGGTGGCCAGCGGATTGGCGATGCCCTTGCCCGCGATGTCGGGGGCGCTGCCGTGGCTGGGTTCGTACAGGCCCTGGTTCTGGCTGTTCAGGCTGGCCGAGGGCAGCATGCCGATGGAGCCGGTGAGCATGGAGGCCTCGTCGGACAGGATGTCGCCGAACATGTTGCCGGTGACCACCACGTCGAAGGCCTTGGGGGCCTTGACGAGCTGCATGGCGGCGTTGTCCACGTACATGTGCTGCAGTTCCACGTCGGGGTACTGCTGGTGCACCTCGGTGACCACGTCCTTCCAGAACTGGAAGGTTTCCAGCACGTTGGCCTTGTCCACGCTGGTGACCTTCTTGTTGCGCTTGCGCGCGGCCTGGAAGGCGACATGGGCGATGCGCTCGATTTCGGGCTTGGAGTAGCGCATGGTGTCATACGCTTCCTCGGCGCCGGGGAAGTGGCCATCGGTGGCCACGCGGCGGCCGCGCGGCTGGCCGAAGTAGATGTCGCCGGTCAGCTCGCGGATGATGAGGATGTCGAGGCCGGCGATCAGTTCGGGCTTGAGGCTGGACGCGCCCACGAGCTGCTCGTAGCAGATGGCCGGGCGGAAGTTGGCGAACAGGCCCAGGTTCTTGCGCAGGCCGAGGATGGCCTGCTCGGGGCGCAGCGGCCGGTCGAGCTTGTCGTACTTCCAGTCGCCCACGGCGCCGAACAGCACGGCGTCGGCCGCCTTGGCGAGGTTGAGCGTGGATTCGGGCAGCGGGTGGCCATGGGCCTCGTAGGCGGCGCCGCCGACCAGGGCGGATTCCATCTCGAACTTCAGATCCAGCGCCTTGAGCACCTTGACGGCCTCGGCGACGATTTCGGTGCCGATGCCATCACCGGGCAGGACTGCGATTTTCATGGGAATGTTTTCTTTCAATTTTGATAGCTGCTGGCGCTTGCCCACTCTCATTTTCAGGCACTTATTTGCCTAATAATGAGAGCTGGTAAGCGCTGGCAGCTCACTTTTTCGATAAGCCGCGGCCAGCAGGCTCAGGCCATGGTGTGGGCCAGCCAGGGCTTGGTGGCCAGGCGTTGCGCCTCGAAGGCGGCGATCTTGTCCTTCTGGCGCAGGGTCAGGCCGATGTCGTCGAAGCCGTTGAGCAGGCAGTATTTGCGGAAGGCGATCACGTCGAACGGGATCTCCTCGCCCTGCGGGCGCACGACCACCTGGCGCTCCAGGTCGATGGTGAGCTGGTAGCCGGGGAAGGCCGCCACTTCGTCGAACAGCTGCGAGACGGTGGCCTCGGGCAGCACGATGGGCAGCAGGCCGTTCTTGAAGCAGTTGTTGAAAAAGATGTCGGCGAAGCTCGGCGCGATGACGGCGCGAAAGCCGTACTGGTCCAGCGCCCAGGGCGCATGCTCGCGGCTCGATCCGCAGCCGAAGTTCTTGCGCGCCAGCAGGATGGAGGCACCCGCGTAGCGCGGCTGGTTCAGCACGAAGTCGGGGTTGGGCTTGCGGCTGGCCGGGTCCTGGCCGGGCTCGCCGTGGTCCAGGTAGCGCCATTCGTCGAACAGGTTCACGCCGAAGCCGGTTTTCTTGATCGACTTGAGGAACTGCTTGGGGATGATGGCGTCGGTGTCGACGTTCTCGCGGTCCATGGGAGCCACGAGGCCTTGGTGGAGGGTGAATTTCTGCATGTCGGGGTGCTTTACTTTGCGGCGCGCTCGATGGCCGAGCCGGCCTTGCCGATGTCCTGACCCACGCCCTTGACGGTGTTGCAGCCGGCCAGCACGAAGGCGAGGGTCAAAGCGATGAGGGTGGCGGTGTTTTTCATGACAAAGCTCCTTCAGGCAAATTGGCGGATGTCGACGAAATGGCCGTGCACCGCGGCGGCGGCGGCCATGGCGGGGCTGACGAGGTGGGTGCGGCCGCCGGCGCCCTGGCGGCCTTCGAAGTTGCGGTTGCTGGTGGAGGCGCAGCGCTCGCCGGGCTCCAGGCGGTCGGCGTTCATGGCCAGGCACATGCTGCAGCCGGGCTCGCGCCATTCAAAGCCCGCGGCCTTGAAGATCTGGTCCAGGCCTTCGCGCTCGGCCTGCTCCTTGACCAGGCCCGATCCGGGCACCACCAGGGCCAGCTTCACGTTGCTGGCCACCTTGCGGCCCAGGTTCTTCACCACGGCGGCGGCCTCGCGCATGTCCTCGATGCGGCTGTTGGTGCACGAGCCGATGAACACCTTGTCGATGGTGATGTCGTTGATCGGCTTGCCGGGCTGCAGGCCCATGTAGGTGAGCGCGCGCTCGATGGCGCCGCGCTTGCTGGCGTCCTTTTCCTTGTCGGGGTCGGGCACGCGGGCGTCCACGCCCAGCACCATCTCGGGCGAGGTGCCCCAGGTGACCTGCGGCACGATCTCGGCGGCGTCGAGTTTGACGACGGTGTCGAATTGCGCGTCGGCGTCGGAATGCAGCGTCTTCCAGTAGGCCACGGCCTGGTCCCATTCCACGCCCGTGGGCGAGAGCGGGCGGCCCTTGACGTATTCAATGGTCTTTTCGTCCACGGCCACCAGGCCGGCGCGCGCGCCGGCTTCGATGGCCATGTTGCACACCGTCATGCGGCCTTCCATGGACAAGGCGCGGATGGCGCTGCCCGCGAACTCGATGGTGTAGCCCGTGCCGCCGGCCGTGCCGATCTTGCCGATGATGGCCAGCACGATGTCCTTGGCGGTGATGCCCCGGGCCACCTGGCCGTCCACCTGCACCAGCATGTTCTTGGCCTTCTTGGCCAGCAGGGTTTGCGTGGCCATCACATGCTCGACCTCGGAGGTGCCGATGCCGTGCGCCAGCGCGCCGAAGGCGCCGTGCGTGCTGGTGTGGCTGTCGCCGCAGACCACGGTCATGCCCGGCAGGGTGGCGCCGTTCTCGGGGCCGATCACGTGCACGATGCCCTGGCGCTTGTGCATGAACGGGAAGAAGGCCGCCGCGCCCACTTCGGCGATGTTGGCGTCCAGCGTGGTGATCTGTTCCTTGCTGATGGGGTCGGCGATGCCGTCGTAGCCCAACTCCCAGCCCGTGGTGGGCGTGTTGTGGTCGGCCGTGGCGACGATGGAGCTCACGCGCCAGACCTTGCGGCCGGCCTGGCGCAGGCCCTCGAAGGCCTGCGGACTGGTCACTTCATGGACGAGGTGGCGGTCGATGTAGAGGATGGCGGTGCCGTCTTCCTCGGTGTGGACGACGTGCTCGTCCCAGATCTTGTCGTACAGGGTGCGTCCCATGGGGTGGTCTTCTTTCGGGTGGGGTGAAACAGATTTTAGTGAGGCGCCGCCAGTGCGGGCGTTGCAAGGTGTTCCGCCAGCAGGCGGGCGGTGACGGGCAGGGCTTCGAAGTCGCGCGCCACCAGGCGCAGCTCGCGGTGGGCCCAGGCGTCCTGCAGCGGCACGGCCGCCAGGCGGCCCACGCCATGCATCAGCGCGAAGGCGCGGTCGGGCAGCAGGCCCACGCCCAGGCCGTTGTCGATCATGCGGCACATGGCGTCCAGGCCCGTGACCTGGATGCGCTGGCGCAATGGCCGTCCCGCGCTGGCGGCGGCGGCGCGCATGGCCAGGCTGATGCTGCTGTTGGCATGCAGGCCGACGATGTCCCAGTCCAGAATTTCTTCAAAATTGATAGCTGATCGCGTAGACAGGGCGTGCCCTGTTGGCACAATAAGCATCAGGCGATCGCTGCGGTAGGGGCGGCTTTGCAGGGCAAGGGCGCCGTTGCCGCCGGTGTTGCAGATGCCCAGATCGGCCGCGCCTTCCTGCACCGCGTGCAGCACGTCGGGGCTCAGGTGCTCCTGCAGATCGATCTTGACCTGGCTGTGCGCGCGCGCGAAGGCGCCCAGGTCTTCCGGCAGGAACTGCACGATGGCCGAGATGTTGGCGTGCACGCGCACATGGCCGCGCACGCCCTCGGCGTATTCGCTCAGTTCGCCCTGCATGCGCTCCAGGCCGAACAGCACGGTGCGGGCATGGTGCAGCAGGCTTTCGCCTGCGGGGGTGAGTGTCACGCCCCGGCTGTGGCGGTAGAGCAGGGCGGTGTCGACGGCGGTTTCCAGATCCGACAGCCGCTTGCTGACGGCCGAGGCGGCGATGAACTCCTGCTGCGCCGCGCGCCCGATGCTGCCGAGCTCGCACACCGCCACGAAGAGTTGCAGCGAGGTGAGGTCAATGCGGCGCGCGAAGCTGCGCTCTGAGCTTTTCATGGGGCGGTAGGGTTCTCGAATGGAGAATTCTTTGCATTTTCTCCCATGGAAAATGATTTTGTCATCGCGTTATGCGATGGCTTGCCTGCCTGAACGCGTTTCCGGCCCGCGCGGCGATGGCGGGCAGCCCCTGGTTCAGGCCTGGTGGGTGCCGCCGTGCTCGGGCACCGTGGCGCGCCAGCGCAGTTCGTGCTCGATGCGCTGGCGCAGGATGTCGGCGGCCTCCATCTCGCCATGCACCACGAACACCTGTTCGGGGGCGTGCTCCATGCTGCGCAGCCAGGCCAGGGTCTGGATGGCGTCGGCGTGGGCCGAGGCGGACGTGAGCTGCACGACCTCGGCGCGCATCTCGACGTCCTGGCCGTGGATGCGGATGTGCTTCTCGCCGCTGGCAATGCGCGCGCCGCGTGTGCCCGGCGCCTGGTGGCCGGTGATGATGACCATGTTGCGGTGGTCGCCCGCATGCAGCGCCAGGTGGTGCAGCACGCGCCCGCCCGTGGCCATGCCGCTGGCCGAGAGGATCACCATGGGGCCGTGGCGGCGTGCCAGGGCCTTCGACTCCTCGGGGGTTTGCACCATGGTGGCGCCGTGCGACAGGGCATGGGTCTGGCGGGCGTCTAGGCGGTGCTCGCCAGGGTGCTGCTCGAACAGCCCCGTGGTGCTCACGGCCATGGGGCTGTCGAGAAACACCGGCAGCGAGGCCGGGATACTGCCCTGCTGCTTGAGCAGCTGGATGGCGTGCAGCACCGTCTGCGCGCGGCCCACGGCGAACACGGGCACCACGGCCACGCCGCCACGCCGGGCCAGGCGCTGCAGGGCCGGGCCGAGTTCCTGCACGATGTCTTCCTGCGGGTGCTGGCGGTCGCCGTAGGTGGCCTCGACGAGCACGGTGTCGGCCTGGGGCGGCGCCTCGGGCGGGTTCATGAGCAGGTCGTCCGTGCGGCCCAGGTCGCCCGAGAACAGGATGCGCCGGCCGCCCACTTCCAGCAGCACGCTGGCGGCGCCCAGGATGTGGCCTGCCTGGCTGAAGGTGACGCGCCAGCCGGGAATGGGCTCGAACGGCTTGTGGGTGTGGTGCGTGCGGAACTGCTTGAGGCAGTGCTGTGCATCGAGCCGCGTGTAGAGCGGCAGGGCCGGTGCGTGCTGGGAGAGCTGGTGGCGGTTGAGGAAGGCGGCGTCTTCCTCCTGCAGGTGCCCGCTGTCGGGCAGCAGGATGGCGCACAGGTCGCGCGTGCCCGGGGTGCAGTGGATGGCCTTGGTGTAGCCGTCGCGTGCCAGCAGGGGCAGGTAGCCGCTGTGGTCCAGGTGCGCGTGGGTCAGTACCACGGCATCGATCTGGTGGGGCGTGACGGGCAATGGCTGCCAGTTGCGCAGACGCAGCTGCTTGTAGCCCTGGAACAGGCCGCAGTCCACGAGCATGCTGTGCCCGTTGTGACGGACCAGGTACTTGGAGCCGGTGACGGTGCCCGCGCCGCCCAGGAAAGTGATGCTGACTGCCATGGAGGTCTTCCTTGTTCGAAAGAAGCCTCCATGGTAGTGCGCGGAGATCAGCTGAAGAAGTTCTTCAGCCGGTCGGTCCAGCTTTCGGTGCTGGGAGAGTGGCGTGAACCGCCTTTCTTGAGCGACTCCTCCAGCTCGCGCAAGAGCTTGCGCTGGTACTCGGTGAGCTTGACGGGCGTTTCCACGACGATGTGGCAGTACAGGTCGCCCGGATAGCTCGAACGCACCCCCTTTATGCCCTTGCCGCGCAGGCGGAACTGCTTGCCGGCCTGGGTGCCTTCGGGGATGTCGATGGCCGCCTTGCCGGCAAGCGTGGGCACCTCGATCTCGCCGCCCAGCGCCGCCGTGATGAAGCTCACGGGCACCTGGCAGTGCAGGTCGTCGCCGTCGCGCTCGAAGATGTCGTGCTTGCGCAGGCGGATCTCGATGTACAGGTCGCCGGGGGGGCCGCCATTGGTGCCGGGCTCGCCATTGCCGGTGCTGCGGATGCGCATGCCGTCGTCGATGCCCGCCGGGATCTTGACCTCCAGCGTCTTCTGCTTCTTGAGCTTGCCCTGGCCCTGGCAGGTCATGCAGGGCTCGGGAATGATCTTGCCCGTGCCGCGGCAGTGCGGGCAAGTCTGCTGCACGCTGAAGAAGCCCTGGCGCATCTGCACCGTGCCCGTGCCGCTGCAGGTGCCGCAGGTCCGGGCGCTGGTGCCGGGCTTGGCGCCGCTGCCGTGGCAGGTGTCGCAGGATTCCCACGAGGGAATGCGGATCTGGGCGTCCTTGCCGCGCGCGGCTTCTTCGAGCGTCACGTCCATGGCGTAGCTCAGGTCGCTGCCACGGTAGACGCGGCCCGCGCCACCCCGGCCACCCCGGCCGCCGCCCTGGCCGAACATGTCGCCGAAGATGTCGCCGAAGGCCTCGGCGAAGCCGCCGAAGCCTTCCGCGCCAGGCCCGCCGGGGCCGCGCATGTTCGGGTCCACGCCAGCGTGGCCGTACTGGTCGTAGGCGGCGCGCTTCTGCGCGTCGGACAGCATCTCGTAGGCTTCCTTGGCCTCCTTGAACTTGTCCTCGGCCGCCTTGGCGGCATCACCCTGGTTGCGGTCAGGGTGGTGCTTCATCGCCAGCTTGCGATAGGCCTTCTTGATTTCGTCCTCGGAGGCGTTCTTGGGAACGCCGAGGACTTCGTAATAGTCTCTTTTGGACATGGATTGATGAGCCTGGTTGGAAGCGGAACGCCGCGCGGGCTCCCTGGACGGGGCTCCGCGCGGCGGCTCGGGTCGGCAACCGCTGCTTAGCCCTTCTTGACTTCCTTGACTTCGGCGTCCACCACGTTGTCATCGTCCGCCGGCTTGCCGGCCGAGGAGGCGCCCGCGCCCGCGTCGGCGGCGCCCGCATCGGCGCTTGCCGCCGCCTGGGCGGCCTGCGCGTCGGCGTACATCTTCTCGCCCAGCTTCTGGCTGGCGGCCATCAGGGCCGTGGTCTTCTCGTCGATGGCGGCCTTGTCCTCGCCCTTGAGGGCTTCTTCCAGGGCCTTGACGGCCGTGGTGATCGCTTCCTTCTCGCCGGCATCGAGCTTGTCGCCATGCTCGGCCAAGCTCTTGTTCACGCTGTGCACGGCGGCCTCGCCCTGGTTGCGGGCCTGCACCAGTTCAAGCTTCTTCTTGTCGTCGGCGGCGTTGATCTCGGCGTCCTTGACCATCTGCTGGATCTCGGCCTCCGACAGGCCCGAGTTGGCCTTGATGGTGATCTTGTTTTCCTTGCCGGTGCCCTTGTCCTTGGCGCCCACGTGCAGGATGCCGTTGGCGTCGATGTCGAACGACACCTCGATCTGCGGCACGCCACGGGCGGCCGGCGGGATGCCTTCGAGGTTGAACTCGCCCAGCAGCTTGTTGCCGCTGGCCATCTCGCGCTCGCCCTGGAAGACCTTGATGGTCACGGCCGGCTGGTTGTCGTCGGCGGTGGAGAAGGTCTGGGCGAACTTGGTCGGGATGGTCGTGTTCTTCGTGATCATCTTGGTCATCACGCCGCCCAGGGTTTCGATGCCCAGGGAGAGCGGCGTCACGTCCAGCAGCAGCACGTCCTTGCGGTCGCCCGAGAGCACCTGGCCCTGGATGGCGGCACCGACGGCCACGGCCTCGTCGGGGTTCACGTCCTTGCGGGGTTCCTTGCCGAAGAATTCCTTGACCTTCTCCTGTACCTTGGGCATGCGGGTCATGCCGCCGACCAGGATCACGTCATGGATGTCGCCCACGCTCACGCCGGCGTCCTTGATGGCCATGCGGCAGGGAGCGATGGTGCGCTCGATCAGCTCGTCCACGAGGCTTTCCAGCTTGGCGCGGGTGAGCTTGATGTTCAGGTGCTTGGGACCCGAGGCGTCGGCCGTGACGTAGGGCAGGTTGATGTCGGTCGCGGCCGAGTTCGACAGCTCGATCTTGGCCTTTTCGGCGGCTTCCTTCAGGCGCTGCAGGGCCAGCACGTCCTTGGACAGGTCGACGCCCTGTTCCTTCTTGAACTCGCTGATGATGTAGTCGATGACGCGCTGGTCGAAGTCCTCGCCGCCCAGGAAGGTGTCGCCGTTGGTCGACAGCACTTCGAACTGCTTTTCGCCGTCCACGTCGGCGATCTCGATGATGGACACGTCGAACGTGCCGCCGCCCAGGTCATACACGGCGATCTTGCGGTCGCCCTTTTCCTGTTTGTCCAGGCCGAAGGCCAGGGCCGCGGCGGTGGGTTCGTTGATGATGCGCTTGACGTCCAGGCCGGCGATGCGGCCAGCGTCCTTGGTGGCCTGGCGCTGGGCGTCGTTGAAGTACGCGGGCACGGTGATCACGGCCTCGGTCACGGGCTCGCCCAGGTAGTCCTCGGCGGTCTTCTTCATCTTGCGCAGGATGTCGGCCGACACCTGCTGGGCCGAGATCTTGTTGCCGCGCACTTCGATCCAGGCGTCGCCGTTGTCGGCCGCCACGATCTTGTAGGGCATCAGGTCGATGTCCTTCTGCACTTCCTTCTCGGTGAACTTGCGGCCGATCAGGCGCTTGACGGCGTACAGCGTGTTCTTGGGGTTGGTCACCGCCTGGCGCTTGGCCGAGGCGCCGACGAGGATTTCACCGTCCTCCTGGTAGGCCACGATGGAGGGCGTGGTGCGGGCACCCTCGCTGTTCTCGATCACGCGCGTGGTGTTGCCTTCCATGATGGACACGCAGCTGTTGGTCGTGCCCAGGTCGATACCGATGATTTTTCCCATGTTGTTCTCCGCGATGCTGGTTGAATTTGGATAGCTGTAACTTGTGGATAACCCGGCCAGGTTCAAGCCGGGTAACGGTTTTTTTATTTGGGTGCGGTGACGGTCACCAGGGCCGGGCGCAGGACGCGGTCGGCGATGGCATAGCCTTTTTGCAGGACGGCGACCACGGTGTTGGCCTCCTGGGCCGCTGGCACCACGCTGATGGCCTGGTGCTGGTGGGGGTCGAACTTCTCGCCGGTGGCTGGGTTGATGGCCAGCACCTTGTTGCGCTCCAGGGCCGACTGGAGCTGGCGCAGCGTGGCGTCGGAGCCTTCGCGCAACTGCTGGGCCGTGGCGTTCTGGATGGCCAGGGCCGCGTCCAGGCTGTCCGCCACGGGCAGCATGCTTTCGGCGAAGCTCTCGATGCCGAACTTGCGCGCCTTGGCCACCTCGTCCTCGGCGCGGCGCCGGGCATTCTCCGCCTCGGCCTTGGCGCGCAGGAACTGGTCCGCCAGATCGGCGCTCTTGGTCTTGAGTTCCGCCAGCTCCTGCCGCAGGCGCTCCATCTCGTCGGAGGCGTGGGCGGCCATGGCGGCCTCCATTTCTTCGGGGGCGGGGGGGGGGCCGTACTCGTGGGCGGAGGGCGTGTTTTCGGACATTTCTATGGTTCTGTGTCGGTGGTGGAAACGGGAAGCCTGCCGGATGTAGGGCCATTGCCAGCGTTTTCAAGGCCCGATCACCCTGAATGGCCGGCGCCCAGAACCCTGCATGGCAGCTTGCTGCGATGGGGGCGAGTGTACAGAAGCGGCTGGAGGGGCTATAATTTCCGGCTTTGCCTTGTCACACTGCTACAGGCGCAGCAGGTGGCTTTAACCCAAAAGGAGTATGCATGCGTCATTACGAAATCATTTTGTTGATCCACCCGGATCAAAGCGAGCAGGTTCCCGCCATGCTCGAGCGCTACAAGGGCATGATCACCGCTGGCGGTGGCAAGGTGCACCGCGTGGAAGACTGGGGCCGCCGTCAACTGGCGTACCTGATCAACAAGCTGGCCAAGGCCCACTACCTGTGCGTGAACATCGAAGCCGACCAGGCCGTGATGGCTGAACTGGAGCACGCCTTCAAGTTCAACGACGCCGTTCTGCGCCACCTGACGGTCCAGAAGAAGAAGGCCGAGACCGGTCCCTCTTCGATGATGAAGACCGTCGAGCGCGAAGAAGCCCGCAAGGTCAGCCAGGCCGAATACGCCGCTGCCAACGAGCGCTGAGCACACCAAGGGGAGTGGAGAACCACGTTGCGTTGACGGCCTGTATCGCCGAGGCCACGGCCCTGCGGTTCACGCCGGCCGGTGTCCCAGCGATCGAACTGCGCCTTGAGCACGGTTCGCGGCAGATGGAAGCCGGCCAGATGCGCGATGTGAACGCGGTCCTGAAAGCGGTGGCTTTCGGCGCCATGGCAGAGCGGCTGGCCCGCCAGTCCATCGGCAGCCTCTGGCGCTTCACCGGTTTTCTGGCCACGCCGCGCAACGGCAAGCACCCTGTGCTCCACGTCCAGGATATTCAACAAGATTAATTTTCGAGAGGTCCGAAATGGCCGCATTCAAGAAATTCAACAAAGACAAGCGCCCCAAGCGCAACACCCAATCGCTGCTGTTCAAGCGCAAGCGCTTCTGCCGCTTCACCGTCACCGGCGTCGAGGAAATCGACTACAAGGACGTGGACACCCTGCGCGATTTCATCGCCGAAAACGGCAAGATCATCCCCGCGCGCCTGACCGGCACGCGCGCCATCTACCAGCGTCAGCTGAACACCGCCATCAAGCGCGCTCGCTTCCTGGCCCTGGTGCCCTACAGCGACCAGCACAAGATCTAAGGAGCACGACCCATGCAAATCATCCTGCTCGACAAGGTTGTGAACCTCGGTAACCTCGGCGAAATCGTCAAGGTCAAGGACGGCTACGCCCGCAACTTCCTGATCCCGTCCGGCCGCGCCCGCCGCGCCACGGCAGCCGCCAAGGCTGAGTTCGAAGCCAAGCGCGCCGAACTGGAAAAGGCCGCCGCCGAGAAGCTGGCCGCTGCCCAGGCCGAAGGCGAGAAGCTCGGCGGTAGCACCGTCAAGCTGACGCAGAAGTCCGGCGTGGACGGCCGCCTGTTCGGTTCCGTCACCAACCACGACATCGCCGAAGAGCTGAACAAGCAAGGCTACAAGGTTCTGAAGTCGCAGATCCGCCTGCCCAACGGCCCGATCAAGATGGTCGGCGACAGCACCGTGAGCGTGGCCCTGCACACCGACGTGGTGGTGGAAGTCAACGTGTCGGTCTACGGCGAAACCGCCTGACCGTTGCACCCCGCGCACCAGGAACCGCCTTCGGGCGGTTTTTGTTTTTCCGCGCCCTGTCACGGCCTCCGGTGGAGGCGTCTTGCAGGGGCCATGCACCGGTCGTGCACGCCTTGTCCAAAGGTTTGTCCACAGGCTGCGCACAGGGTTGTGCGGTGACGGCGCGCGCCCCCATTGCTAGGATCGAAAGCTTGCCCGAGGAACCCCATGTTTGATGCACCGATGCCCGTGGACGACGGGTTCGCACCCTACGACAGCCAGATCGCGCAGCTGCGCGTGCCGCCGCATTCCATCGAGGCCGAGTCGAGCGTGCTGGGCGGCCTGCTGCTGGACAACCACGCCTGGGACCGCGTGGGCGACCTGCTGGTCGAGAGCGATTTCTACCGCCACCAGCACCAGTTGATCTTCGCGGCCATCGCCACGCTGGTCAACGCCAGCAAGCCGGCCGACGTGATCACGGTCTACGAGCAACTGCAGAGCCTGGGCAAGTCCGAGGAGGTGGGCGGGCTGGCCTACCTCAACTCGCTGGCGCAGTACGTGCCCAGCGCCAGCAACATCCGCCGCTACGCCGAGATCGTGCGCGAGCGCGCCATCCTGCGCAAGCTGGTCACGGCCAGCGACGAGATCGCCACCAACGCCTTCAACCCCCAGGGACGGCCGGTGGACAAGATCCTCGACGAGGCCGAGCAGAAGATCTTCAACATCGGCGAGGAAGGCTCGCGCATGAAGCAGGGCTTCCAGTCGATGGAAACCCTGGTGGTCGACCTGCTCGACCGCGTGCAGGAGATGGCCGACAACCCCATGGACGTGACCGGCGTGCCCACGGGCTTCGCCGACCTCGACCGCATGACCTCGGGCTTGCAGGCCGGCGACATGGTGGTGCTGGCGGCGCGCCCCTCCATGGGCAAGACCTCGTTCGCGGTGAACATCGCCGAGCACGTGGCGCTCAATGAAGGCTTGCCCGTGGCCATCTTCTCGATGGAAATGGGCGCCGCCCAGCTCGCGGTGCGTATCGTGGGCTCGATCGGCCGCGTGAACCAGGGCAACCTGCGCACCGGCAAGCTCACCGACGACGAGTGGCCGCGCCTGACCGAGGCCATCGAGCGCCTGCGCAATGTCTCGCTGCACATCGACGAAACCCCGGGCCTCACGCCGAGCGAGCTGCGCGCCAACGCGCGGCGCCTGGCGCGCCAGTGCGGCAAGCTGGGCCTGATCGTGGTCGACTACCTGCAGCTCATGAGCGGCTCCAGCGGCTCGCAGGGCGAGAACCGCGCCACCGAGCTGGGCGAGATCTCGCGCGGCCTGAAGATGCTGGCCAAGGAACTGCAGTGCCCGGTGATCGCGCTCTCGCAGCTCAACCGCTCGGTGGAGCAGCGCACCGACAAGCGCCCCATGATGTCCGACCTGCGCGAATCGGGCGCCATCGAGCAGGATGCCGACATCATCATGTTCATCTACCGCGACGACTACTACAACAAGGACTCCAAGGAGCCCAACGTCGCCGAGGTCATCATCGGCAAGCAGCGGAACGGCCCCACGGGCACGGTGAAGCTGTTCTTCCAGAAGAACCAGACGCGCTTCGAGAACCTGGCCATGGGTTCCAGCGACGATTTCTAATAAAAATAGCTTCCAGCGCCCGCAAAGCAAGCGCTGGAAGCTATTGTTTTTGTAGCGTTAAAGTACTTCGCTGGCGAAATCCGCCAGGCGCGAGCGTTCGCCGCGCGCCAGCGTGATGTGGCCGCTGTGCGGCCAGCCCTTGAAGCGGTCCACGGCGAAGGTCAGGCCCGACGAGCCCTCGGTGAGGTAGGGCGTGTCGATCTGCGCCAGGTTGCCCATGCAGATGATCTTGGTGCCCGGGCCCGCGCGCGTGATCAGTGTCTTCATCTGCTTGGGCGTCAGGTTCTGCGCCTCGTCGATGATGACGTACTTGTTCATGAACGTGCGGCCGCGCATGAAGTTCATGCTCTTGATCTTGATGCGGCTGCGGATCAGCTCGTTGGTGGCCGCGCGGCCCCATTCGCCGGCATTGCCGCCGTCGCCCTTGGCGAGGAATTCGAGGTTGTCGTCCAGCGCGCCCATCCACGGGCCCATCTTCTCCTCCTCGGTGCCGGGCAGGAAGCCGATGTCCTCGCCCACGCTCACCGTGGCGCGGGTCATGATGATCTCGGTGTAGCGGCGGTCGTCCAGCACCTGCGTCAGGCCGGCGGCCAGCGCCATCAGGGTCTTGCCGGTGCCGGCCGTGCCGGCGAGGGTGACGAAATCGACCTCGGGGTCCATCAGCAGGTTCACGGCGAAGTTCTGCTCGCGGTTGCGCGTGGTCACGCCCCAGACGGCGTTCTTGGCGTGGCCGTAGTCCTTCAGCGTCTTGAGCACGGCGGTCTTGTCGCGGATCTCGCTCACGCGCGCGTACAGGCTGGGCTCGCCCGGGGCCTCGAAGTAGACGAATTGGTTGATCATCAACTGCGGCACGATCGGGCCGCTGATGCGGTAGAAGGTGTGGGCGCCGCTCTGCCAGCTCTCGACCGACTTGCCGTTGCGGCTCCAGAAGTCGGGCGGCAGCTGCAGCACGCCGGAGTAGAGCAGGTCGCCGTCCTCCAGGGCCTTGTCGTTCTGGTAGTCCTCGGTGGGCAGGCCCAGGGCGCGCGCCTTGACGCGCATGTTGATGTCCTTGGACACCAGCACCACCTCGCGCGGCGCATGCTGCTTGCGCAGCGCCTCGACCACGCCGAGGATCTGGTTGTCGGCCTTGCCCTGGGGCAGGCTGGTGGGCAACTGGTAGTCAACGGCGGCGGTCTGGAAGAACAGGCTGCCGGTGGCGCCGCGCTGGCCGGTGGAGTCGAGCTTGAGGCCCTTGCCCATGTCGGCGCCCTGGGCGGCGGCCAGCGCGTCGAGCGCGCGGCTGACCTGGCGGCCGTTGCGCGCCACCTCGGTCATGCCCTTCTTGTGGGCATCGAGTTCCTCCAGCACGATCATCGGCAGGTAGATGTCGTGTTCCTCGAAACGGAACAGGCAACTCGGGTCGTGCAGCAGCACATTGGTGTCGAGCACGAACAGCTTGGCCGGGCCGGTGCTCCGGGCCTTGCGGGCGCGCGGCGCGGGTGCGGCGGCAGGGGCTGGCGCGGTGGCCTGCGGCATGTCGGGCGTGCGCGCGGCCACGGGTGGCAGCTCGGCGGCGGGAGCCGCCGGCTTGGCGGCGCGGCGGTTGCGGGTGGCGGGCGCGGTGTCGCCGTTGAGGGGCTTGGCGGTGCGTGCACGGGCCGGAGCAGTCTCGGCGGCGGGCGTGGCCACGGGGGCGGCGGCCTTGCGCGCGCTGGCGCGGCGGGGGGCGGCTTCGGCGTCCGCGGCAGGGGTCGCTTGGAGCAGGAAGGCTTCAGGAGGGAGCTGGGCGGCGCGCCGGGTGGGTGCGGGGGGCAGGGGCATGGTGCGGAGGGCCTCGTTCGGAGTGTTCAGAAAGCAAAAAGCCGCCTGGAGGCCAAGGCGGCTTTACGGAGGATGGGGAGCGTTGCGAGTTGCACCGGCATTGGGCCATTATGCATGCCGAAGGTGACATGCACCGCCGGCCGCGCACGCACCCGGATCAGGCGGCTTTCTTCAGCGTCGTCTTGAGCGATTTGACGGCCTTGAGCACTTCGTCCACATGGCCGGGCACCTTGAGGCCGCGCCATTCCTGGACCAGCACGCCGTCGGGGCCGATGAGGAAGGTGCTGCGCTCGATGCCCTTGACCTTCTTGCCGTACATGATCTTGTTCTTGACCACGCCGAACATGTGGCACATCTTTTCCTCGGTGTCGGCGATCAGCTCGAACGGGAGTTCAAGCTTCTCCTTGAATTCGTCGTGCGACTTCATGTTGTCGCGCGAGACGCCAAACACGGCGGCGCCCGCCTTGACGAAATCCTTGTACTTGTCGCGGAACTGCATCGCCTCGGTGGTGCAGCCGGGGGTGTTGTCTTTGGGATAGAAGTACAGGATCAGGACCTGGCCGTTGTGGGAGGTGTTGGAAACCTTGACCCCGCTGGTCGCATTGGCTTCGAATTCGGGGAGGGGCTTGTTGACAACGATCGCCATATGTCTTCTATCTCTCAGGGTGAGGTCGTTGAAAAGCCGGTGGTACGTGAATGTTCTTCTTCTTGGGCGCCACCGGCCGCAACACGCGATTTTACCCTGAAACACCCCCGCCGGGTCAGGAAGGCGGGGATTCGAGGATCAGCGCCGCGATGACATTGCGCCCCTCGCCAGCGAGGATGTTGTAGGTGCGGCAGGCGGCTGCGGTGTCCATGGTCTCGATGCCGATGCGCCGCGCCATCAAGGGCTGCAGCCAGGCCGGCGGGACGAAGCGCAGGCGGTTGCCGCTGCCCAGGAGCACCAGCTCGGCATCGTGCTGTGCCAGCTGGGCGAAATGCCCGGGCGCCAAGTCCTCGAAGCGCGAGCAGTCCCAGGGCATGCACAGGCCACGCGAGCCCAGCAGCAGGCTGGTATGGACCTTCTCCGGGCCCACGCCGATCCAGCCCGGGCCGTATCCGGTGATGCTCTGGGCGTCGAAGCGGTCGGGCTGGAATTTCATGGTGGATGGGGGGAGGGGGCAGAGGCGCCAGGGCGACCGGTGGAGGGTGGGGAACTGTGGTCAAATTATAGGTTTCGCCGCAGGCCCTGCCGGCGGCGGGCCTTTGCCACTGCACCACGACCGCGCATGAAAACCATCCTCAAGTCCACCAAGCTCAACAACGTTCTCTACGATGTTCGCGGCCCCATCGTGGATGCCGCTCGGCAAATGGAGGACGAGGGCCAGAAGATCATCAAGCTCAACATCGGCAACATGGCGCCGTTCGGCTTCGATCCACCGGAAGAAGTGGTGCAGGACATGGCGCGCAATCTGCCCGAATCGGCCGGCTACTCCGACAGCAAGGGCATCTTCGCGGCGCGCAAGGCCGTCATGCACTACACGCAGCAGCAGGGCATCGCGGGCGTGACGCTCGACGACATCTACCTGGGCAACGGCGCCAGCGAACTGATCGTCATGGCGACGAACGCGCTGCTCAACGACGGCGACGAACTGCTGCTGCCAGCGCCCGATTACCCGCTGTGGACGGCGGCCACCAGCCTCTCGGGCGGCGTGCCGGTGCACTACGTGTGCGACGAGTCCAACGGCTGGATGCCCAGCCTGGAGGACATGCGCTCCAAGATCACGCCGCGCACGCGCGGCATCGTGGTCATCAACCCCAACAACCCCACGGGCGCGCTGTATTCCGACGCGCTGCTGCGCGGCATCGTGCAACTGGCGCGCGAGCACGACCTGGTGCTGCTGGTGGACGAGGTGTATGACAAGGTGCTGTACGAGGGCGCAAGGCACACGGCCATGGCCAGCCTGTCCACCGACGTGCTCACGCTGACCTTCAACTCGCTCTCCAAGGCCTACCGCTCCTGCGGCTTCCGCGCGGGCTGGATGGTGGTCTCGGGCGACAAGCGGGCCGCGCGCGACTACATCGAGGGGCTGAACATGCTGGCCAACCTCAAGCTCGGCTCCAACGTGCCGGGGCAGTGGGCCATCCAGACGGCGCTGGGCGGCTACCAGAGCATCAACGACCTCATCAAGGAAGGCGGCCGCCTGCGCCGCCAGCGCGACCTGGCCTACGAGCTGATCACGAAGATCCCCGGCGTCACCTGCGTCAAGCCCCAGGCCGCGCTGTACATGTTCCCGCGCCTCGATCCAGAGATGTACCCCATCGAGGACGACCGCCAGTTCTTCATGGAGGTGCTGCGCGCCACGCGCGTGATGCTGGTGCAGGGATCGGGCTTCAACTACCCCGACAACCAGCATTTCCGCATCGTCTTCCTGCCGCACGAGGACGACCTGCGCGAGGCCATCGGCCGGCTGGCGGCCTTCCTGGCCCAGTACCGGCAGCGCCACGCGAAAGTTTGAGACTATTGTTTTTGTAGCTGCAGGCGCTTGATGGACGGGCGTTTAAGGCATTTTTTACTGAGAGTTTTCTGATGAAACCCATCCAAGTAGGCCTTCTGGGCATCGGCACCGTCGGCAGCGGCGTGTTCAACGTGCTGCAACGCAACCAGGAAGAGATCCGCCGCCGCGCGGGCCGTGGCATTGAGATCGCCATGGTGGCCGACCTGGACGTGGAGCGCGCCAAGGCCGTGGTGGGTGACGGCGTGCAGGTGGTCAGCGACGCCCGGGCCGTCATCGCCAACCCCGACATCGACATCGTGATCGAACTCATTGGCGGCTACGGCATCGCCAAGGCCCTGGTGCTCGAAGCCATCGCGGCGGGCAAGCACGTGGTCACGGCCAACAAGGCGCTGCTGGCCGTGCATGGCACCGAGATCTTCGCCGCCGCGTCCGCCAAGGGCGTGATGGTGGCCTTTGAGGCCGCCGTGGCCGGGGGCATCCCGATCATCAAGGCGCTGCGCGAAGGCCTCACCGCCAACCGCATCCAGTGGATCGCCGGCATCATCAACGGCACCACCAACTTCATCCTGTCCGAGATGCGCAGCAAGGGCTTGGACTTCGACGTGGTGCTCAAGGAGGCCCAGCGCCTGGGCTACGCCGAGGCCGACCCCACCTTCGACATTGAAGGCGTGGACGCCGCGCACAAGGCCACCATCATGTCGGCCATCGCCTTCGGCATCCCGGTGCAGTTCGATAAGGCGTATGTCGAGGGCATCACCCAGCTCAGCGCACAGGACATCAAGTACGCCGAGCAGCTGGGCTACCGCATTAAGCTGCTGGGCATCACCAAGCGCGCCGACAAGGGCGTGGAGCTGCGCGTGCACCCCAGCCTGGTGCCCTCCAAGCGCCTGATCGCCAACGTCGAGGGCGCCATGAACGCCGTGGTGGTGCAAGGCGACGCCGTGGGCACCACGCTGTACTACGGCAAGGGCGCGGGCTCCGAGCCCACGGCCAGCGCCGTGATCGCCGACCTGGTGGACATCGCCCGCCTGCACACGGCCGACCCCGAGCACCGCGTGCCCCACCTGGCCTTCCAGCCGCACACCCTGACCGACGCCATGGATGCGCTGCCCGTGCTGCCCATGAGCGAAGTGGTCACCAGCTACTACCTGCGCCTGCGCGTGGCCGACCAGGCCGGCGTGCTGGCCAAGGTGACCGGCATCCTGGCCGGCGCCGGCATCAGCATCGACGCGGTGCTGCAGCGCGAGGCCGACGAGGTGGGCGGCGAGGGTTCCACCCAGACCGACCTCATCATCCTCACGCACGACACCCGCGAAGGCACCATGAACGACGCTATCGCGCAGATGCAGGCCTTGCCCACGGTGCTGGCGCCCATTACCCGCATCCGCAAGGAAGAGCTGAACTAAACGCCCGAGCAGGACGAACGCCATGCTGTACCTCTCCACGCGCGGTCACCCGGACCGCAAGCATTTCTGCGACATCCTGCTCGAAGGCCTGGCGCCCGACGGCGGGCTGTACCTGCCCGAGCACTACCCGCGGATTGACGATGCCCAGCTGACCCAGTTGCGCAAGGCCTACCACGAGCAGGGCTACGCCGAGCTGGCATTCCAGATCCTGTCGCTCTACATCGACGACATTCCCGCCGCCGACCTGAAGGCGCTGTGCGAAAAGACGTACACGGCCGAGGTGTTCGGCACCGGCGAGATCGTGCCGCTGCGCCACCTGGAAGACGGCCTGTGGCTCGAAGCCCTGTCCAACGGCCCCACGCTGGCCTTCAAGGACATGGCCATGCAGTTGCTGGGCAACCTGTTCGAATACGAACTGAAGCGCCGGGGCGAGCAGCTCAACATCCTGGGCGCCACCAGCGGCGACACCGGCAGCGCGGCCGAATACGCCATGCGTGGCAAAGAGGGCGTGCGCGTCTTCATGACCAGCCCGCACGGCCGCATGAGCGCGTTCCAGCAGGCGCAGATGTTCTCGCTGCAGGACGAGAACATCCACAACATCGCCATCGAGGGCGTGTTCGACGACTGCCAGGACATCGTCAAGGCCGTGTCCAACGACTTGGAGTTCAAGCGCAAGTACAAGATCGGCACCGTCAACTCCATCAACTGGGCGCGCCTGCTGGCGCAGGTGGTGTACTACTTCGCCGGCTACGTGCAGGCCACGGAAACGAACGACCAGAAGGTCAGCTTCACCGTGCCCAGCGGCAACTTCGGCAACATCTGCGCGGGCCATGTGGCGCGCATGATGGGCCTGCCGATCGACAAGCTGGTGGTGGCCACCAACGAGAACGACGTGCTCGACGAATTCTTCCGTACCGGCGTGTACCGCGTGCGCGGCAGCGCCGACACGCACGAGACCTCCAGCCCCTCCATGGACATCAGCAAGGCCAGCAACTTCGAGCGCTTCGTGTTCGACCTGCTGGGCCGCGACGCCGCCAAGACCAAGGCGCTGTTCGGTGACGCGCTGTCCACGCAAGGCCGGTTCGACCTGAGCCAGGACCCGCGCTTCGCCGATGCGGCCGCCAAGTACGGCTTCGAGAGCGGCAAGAGCACGCACGCCGACCGCCTGGCCACCATCAAGGACAACTACCAGCGCCACGGCGTCACCATCGACACCCACACCGCCGACGGCGTGAAGGTGGCGCGCGAGCACCGGGGCGATGCCGGCGTGCCCATGATCGTGCTGGAGACGGCCCTGCCCATCAAGTTCGCCGAGACCATTCAAGAGGCCCTGGGCCACGCGCCCGAGCGCCCGGCCAAGTTCGCCGGGATCGAAGACCTGCCCAAGCGCGTGCAGGTCATGCCCGCCGACGTGCGGCAGGTCCAGGCCTATATCGAACGGCATTGCGCATAAAAAACGGCTCTAAAGTCCGCCCAATAAGCGCTATAAGCTATTGAAATAATAGCAATTGAAGGACCGACGGATGAAGGTTGCATGCTTTGCCGGGTATTCCAACTCCGGCAAGACGACGCTGATCGAGCAGGTCATCCCCCTGCTGCGCCAGCAGGGCTTGCGGGTGTCGGTGGTCAAGCACGCCCACCACCGCTTCGACATCGACCACCCCGGCAAGGACTCGCACCGCCACCGCGAGGCCGGCGCCTTCGAGGTGGTGATCGCCTCCGACCGGCGCCTGGCCCTGGTGCGCGAGTTCGAGCAGCCCGCGCAGCTCACCGTGCACCAGATGCTGGCCGAGCTGTACGGCGGCGTGGACTGGGTGCTGGTGGAAGGCTTCAAGGAAAGCGACCTGCTCAAGATCGAGGTCTGGCGCGCGCCTGCGCCGGGCCAGCCCGATCGCCCGGTGCGTTACCCCGAGGACGATTTCGTCGCCGCCGTGGCCACCGACACGCCGGACGGCCTGCCCGTGCCCACGGGCCTGCCCGTGCTTGACCTGAACCAGCCCGCCCAGGTGGCGCAGTGGCTGCTTGCGCAAGGCGAGCGCTTCGAATACGACTGGGATCTGCACGGAGCCGCGCCATGAGCCGCCCGCCGCTGATGGCGCTCGACGACGCACTGGCCGCGCTGCTGGCCCAGGCCGCCCCGCTGGCGCGCGAAGACGTGGCCACCTTCGAGGCTGACGGCCGCGTGCTCGCGCAGGACCTCGTCTCGGCCCTGCAGGTGCCCGCCTTCGACAACAGCGCCATGGACGGCTACGCCCTGCGCTACGCCGACGTGGCCGCCCCCGGCGCGCTGCTGCCGGTCTCGCAGCGCATCGCCGCCGGAGGCACGGGCGCGCCCCTGCAGGCCGGCACGGCCGCGCGCATCTTCACCGGCGCGCCCGTGCCGCCCGGCGCCGACGCCGTGGTCATGCAGGAGGACTGCCTGGCGCAGGACGATGGCACGGTGCGCGTGCAGACCCTGCCGCGCAGCGGCCAGAACATCCGCCGTGCGGGCGAGGACATCGCCCGGGGCGCCGTGGTGCTGCGCGCCGGCACGCGCCTGGCCCCCGCCGCGCTCGGCCTGGCCGCCAGCATCGGCCTGGCGCGCCTCCCCGTGGCGCGCCGCCCGCGCGTGGCGCTGTTTTCCACGGGCGACGAGCTGGTCATGCCCGGCGAAGTGGCACCTGAACAGTTGCCGCCCGGCGCCATCTACAACAGCAATCGCTTCTTCCTGCGTGCCCTGCTGCGGCGCCTGGGCTGCGAGGTCACCGATTGCGGCAACCTGCCCGACCAGCGCGAAGCCACCACCGAGGCCCTGCGCGGCGCCAGCACTGACCACGACGTGGTGCTGACCAGCGGCGGCGTGTCCGTGGGCGAGGAAGACCACGTCAAGCCTGCCGTTCAGCAGCTGGGCCACCTCGACCTGTGGCAGATCGGCATCAAGCCCGGCAAGCCGTTTGCCTGCGGCAAGGTGGGTGGCGCGCACTTCATCGGCCTGCCGGGCAACCCGGTGTCCAGCCTCATCACCTTCCTGGTGCTGGTGCGGCCCTTCCTGCTGCGCCTGCAAGGGGTGCAGGATGTTGCTCCTGAAACCGTAGCTGCCAGCGCCCATTTCAACTGGCCCAAGCCCGAAAAACGCCGTGAATTCCTGCGCGTGCGCCGCAACGCGGCGGGCGGGCTGGACCTGTACCCGCACCAGGGCTCGGGCGTGCTCACCTCCGCCGTCTGGGGCGACGGCCTGGTGGACCACCCGGCCGGCCAGACCATTGCGCACGGCGACACCGTGCGCTTCATCGCCTTCTCGGAGCTCATGTGAACATGAAGATCACCGTGCGCTATTTCGCCTCCATCCGCGAGGCCGTGGGGCAGGGCAGCGAGGCCGTGGACACCGCTGCCGCAACGCTGGGCGCGTTGCGCGACGAGCTCATCGCGCGCGGGGGGGCGTATGCCACCAGCCTGGCGCATGGCCGGGCCGTGCGCATGGCGTTGAACCAGGTGCTCAGCGACGAATCCGCCGCCCTGGCCGACGGGGCGGAGGTGGCGTTCTTCCCGCCGGTCACGGGCGGGTAGCCTTACCGTAGCACGGGCTGCTGCGGGTTGGGGAAAACCCCGCGCTGACGATTCTTCCGCGCCCGCTTGAAAAAACATCCTCGGGCCGTGGTTCCCATTCGCGGAGCCGTCCATTAGGCTTGCGCCCCAGGGCCTGTTCGCGGGTCCTGGAACACGCTCCACGGTCCGCGCCCTCGTGACAGGTCTGGCATGGCTGCCGCCGTGGCTGCGTGATGCAGTGCGCGCGGGAGCCAGCCCGCCATCAACCTGGTGCAGGCGGCCCATGCGAATCCTCGATCTAGCTTTCTTCCCCGCAGCCTGGCTGCTGCGTCCCCTGGGCCTGCGCGTCCGGCTGGCCCTGCTGGCGGGCCTGATGCTGGCGCCGGGCCCCCTGGCCATCGCGGCCGCCTGGGGCGGCGCGCAGCCGTGGCTGGGGCTGGGCGGCGCACTGTGGTGCGCGCTGCTGTACCTGTTCGCCGGATTCGCCCGCGAACTGCTGCTGCAGGCCGGGGCGCTGGCCCGCATCGCCCGCAACAACGCACGGGGCGACCTGTCCCAGGCCGTGGTGGTGCCCGGCCGGGGTGAACTGGCGCAGGCGGGGCAGTACCTGGAGTCCATGAACGAGAACTTCTCGGGCCTGGTGGGCACGGTGCGCAACCAGGCCGTGCACGTGGCCCAGGCCGGCAACTCCCTGACGGCGAGCATGCAGGACCTGGCGCAGCGCACCGAGGCCCAGGCCGCCAGCCTGGAGCAGGGCAGCGCCAGCATCGGCGCGCTCAGCGAATCGGTGCAGGCCACGGCGCAGCGTGCCAAGGCGGTGGACGCGCTCACGCGCCGCGTGCGCGCCGAGGCGGATGCGGGCGCCGCGGCCATGGAGGCCGCCGTGGGGGCCATCGGCGACATCGCGGCGGGCTCGCGGCGCATGGGCGAGATTGTTGGCGTGATCGACGGCATCGCCTTCCAGACGAACATCCTCGCCCTCAATGCCGCCGTGGAGGCGGCACGGGCGGGCGAGAGCGGGCGGGGCTTCGCTGTCGTGGCCAACGAGGTGCGCACGCTGGCGCAGCGCTGCGCCACGTCGGCGGGCGAGATCCGCACCCTGATCGAGCACGCCGGCCGCCAGGTGGACACGGGCGTGGCGCGCACGGATGGCGTCAAGGAACGCCTGCGCACGGTGGTCCAGGGCGTGCGCGAGGTGGCCGACGGCCTGGCCGCCATCGCCACGGCCAGCGACGAGCAGAGCATGACCCTGGGCGAGGTGGCGCAGGCCGTGCGGGAGCTTGACCAGATCACGCAGCGCAACGGCAGCATGGTCGAAGAGGCCCTGCATTCCACGATGGGGCTGCGGGACCGGTCCTCCAGCCTCAGCGCCTCGGTGGCCGCCATCCGCCTGCGCCGGGGCACCGCCGACGAGGCCTATGCGCTGGTCTGCCGCGCCATGCGACTGGTGGAACAGCGGGGGCTGGCGGCGGCCGCGCAGGCGTTCCACGACCCCGCCGGGCCGTTCCGCGACCGCGACCAGTACATCTTCGTGTTCGACCGGCAGGGCGTCTACCAGGTGTTCGGTTCCACGCCCGAGAGGGTGGGGAAAACCGTGCACGATGTTCCGGGCCTGGATGGCCCCCTGGTCTTGCGCGAGTTTTTCGCGGCGGCTCAGCGGGGCGGTGACTGGGTGGATTACGAGGTGGTGAACCCGGTCACCGGGGTGGTGGATGAAAAAACCTCCTTCATCCTTCCGCTGGGCACGGACCGCGTGATGGGCTGCGGCGTCTTCAAGCCCAAGGGGGGCTTTCGGCTGCAGGCATGAGCGCCATCCTGGTCAGCGCCCTTCGCGGATGCGCTGCTCCGACAGTTCGTGCAGGTACACCTCCAGGTTGGTGTATCCGGGCACGCCGACCATGGGCATGGAAAGCTGCGTTCCGTTGTGGTCCTGGGCCAGCGGGTTCAGGCCGTGCGCGGCTTCCCAGGCATCGGGCATGCCGTCGCCATCGGTATCGGCCGGAGCTGCCGGGGCCATGGCGAAGGGCAGGGCGCTGCCATCGCCCGCCGGATTGATGTGGCGTGGCAGCGGCGTGATCTGACCGCGCGCCACTGCATCCATGAGCCGGCGGTCCATCGGGTCGCGGGGGAAAGCCCCCGCCCTGAAGACCG
The DNA here is from genome assembly GCF_003604195.1 of Simplicispira lacusdiani. Classification (GTDB taxonomy): domain Bacteria; phylum Pseudomonadota; class Gammaproteobacteria; order Burkholderiales; family Burkholderiaceae_C; genus Simplicispira; species Simplicispira lacusdiani. The sequence continues at coordinate 109,112 of NZ_QXGR01000008.1, read as the reverse complement.
CCAGCGATGCCAGGTTGGAGGCGCTGTCGTAGCCGATGAAAGGGAAGCCGTGCCGTTGTGCCACGCCAAAGCTGGGCAGCGCGGCTGATGGATGCTGCTCGGGATAGTCGTTGCAGCAGTACATCAACTCGTAGTCGCCGCGCTGTGGGAACAGGTTGAAACGGTTGCCCGCGAACCAGGTGGCGGTGCGTGGCTGCGCACCCTGCGGCGTTGCCATGTGGATCAGGCCGAAGCGTGAAGGCTCGGGTTGCGTGGCGTCGCGCGCAAAGGCCTGGTTGGCGGCGAGGTTCATGCGGTAGTAGATGGGCTGGCCGGCATCGGAGCCCGAGACCGTGGTGTTGTTGACATCGATGAAGTAGCCCATGTCCCAGTACAGGTTGTTGGACAGCTCGATGTCCATCACCGACCCGGCGGCCGCGGCGCTCTCGCGCGAGAGCTCGGGGTAGCGCCCGAGGATGCGGTTGAACACGTTGTGGTGCAGAGCCAGGCGCGTCAGCTCATAGCCCTGGGCGGGGTTGCTGTAGTTCACGAGCACGCCGCCACGGTCGGCATGGTCGCCCACGGTCTCGGCGATGATGGTGTTCTGCAGCGTGATGTCTTGGGCGTAGGAGATTTCCACGGCCTCGTCGGTGGCGCCGCCAATGGACACCTGGTCCACGATGGCGCGGCGTGTGTAGCGCAGGCGCAGGCCATCGTCGTGCCGGCCGTCGGGCCGGATGCGCACATGGCGCATGATCCAGTTGTCGGCCTTGCGGCTGCCGGCGGCGCAGGCCACGTTCTGGTCGCAGTAAGGCTCCTCGGTGGTGTGGAACTGGCGCACGGTGATGCCGCCGGGCGATGTGTGGCCGGCGATGGTGACGTCGCCGCGCGTCAGGTGGACCGGGGCATCGATCAGTCCGCTGACCGCGAACACCACGGTGCGCGGCCCTTCCTCGTCCAGCGCGGCCTGCAGCGAGCCCGGGCCGTTGGCGTTGAGGTTGGTCACGGTGATCACGCGGCCCCCGCGTCCGCCCGTGGCCTGGGCACCAAAGCCGGCGGCGCCGGGGAAGGCCTGGGCCAGCCCTTCCGCGGCGGAGCCCACGCTCACCACGGCCAACTGCGTGCCTTCCACCCGGACGCCATTGAATGCCTGTCCGTCGATCAGGAGGCTGGGCAGGTGCAGTGCCGACGTGGCGGCATCGAAACTGAAGGTGGTGGCGCGCGGGTCGTTCACGTAGACCGCCGACAGCCCCAGGATGCGCAGCACCACATCGCGGTAGCGGTCCGGCAGGCCCGCCACGCCGATCTCGGTGATGGTCAGCTCGCTGGTGGTGCTGCTGAACGAGGACGACGCGGCCTGGGCCTGCAGACTCAGCAGCAGTCCGGCGAGAAGAATGGAAAAGCGTGGCATGAAGAACCCCCTGGAGCGGCGATGGAGACAGGTGCGGCCATCTTATGCCCAGTCGGCATGCTCAGCCCGGCGCATCCAGCCGGGGGCAGGGCCACTGCAGCAGCTCGGCCAGCCGCACCACCACCCAGGTGGCTTCGCCGGCGGTGACGCCCGCGTCCTGCGAGCACAGGCCGCCATGGATGCGCCGCAGGATCTCGGACTCCGACGGCGCCTGCACGTGGTACAGCGTCTGCGCCTGCTCCACCAGGTGGCACGCCAGGTCTTCGCACAGCTCGTAGCGCTGGCGCACCACGTCGGCGCGCTCGCGCAGGCGTCCCCGGGCGTCGCTGTGGACGGCGATGAAGGAGGGCGGGACCAGGATCTGGTTGTCGTCGTCGTGCATGCCGATCAGTCCGGCGTGAACTGGCGCTCGAAGCGCGCCATGTCCGCTTCTTGCTCGAAGCTCACCAGCTGCCCCATCTTCATATCGGAGAGGCGGCAGGCGGCGAACAGGCTGGCCTTGCCGGCCAGGCCGTAATCGGGCAGGTGGATCAACGCATAGGGGTGGGGCACGAACAGCTGGTGCTCGAAAATCGTGCGGTGCTCGTTGCGCGGGGATGGGAACAGCTTGTAGCCGTCGGTGGTGATGGTCTGGGTCGCCATGGCTTGCAGGGGCTGGGGGCGTTAAAGTGCGAAGCATCCTACCGGCAATCGGGCCGGGTGGGACGAGAAAGGATTTCATGGCACGGTCGAAGAACGAATGGGCCAGCAAGGTGTTCGCGCTGATCCGCGCGGGCAATGTGGACGCCGCCAAGGCGCAGATCAAGGTGGCACCCACCGTGGGCGACATTGTCCGGTTGCAGGACTTGCTGGCGCAACTGCCGCCGTCCCCGGCGCTGCGGCAACTGGCTGCGTTCGTCGAGGAAGAGCGCGCCCTGCTGGCCGCGCCGCGCCTGCACCGCTCGCCATGACTTGCACCGCCACGACCATGACCATGACCACCCCGCGTGTTTCCATCCAGACCCAGGATTTCGACGCTTCCGCCGAGCTGGCCGCCCTGCGCGCCCAGGACAAGCGCGTGGGCGCCGTGTGCTGCTTCGTCGGCACCGTGCGTGACCGCAATGGGGCCGAGGGCGACGCCGTGGCCTCGATGGAACTGGAGCACTACCCCGGCATGACCGAGAAATCGATCGAGGCCATGATCGACGCCGCCATGGCGCGCTTCGACATCTTCGGCGCGCGCGTCATCCACCGCGTGGGCCTGCTCGCGCCGCTCGACCAGATCGTGCTGGTGGCCGTGACCTCGGCGCACCGGGGCGCGAGCTTCGAGGCCTGCGAGTTCCTCATGGACTACCTGAAAACCCAGGCGCCGTTCTGGAAGAAGGAAGCAACCGCCCAGGGCGCGCGCTGGGTCGATGCGCGCGTGAGCGACGACGCCGCGCTGGCGCGCTGGGGCATCACGGCGGCGCCCAACGCCTGAGAACGTGTTTACGATCTTTTCATGGAGCCCGCAAGGCAGCAAGAAGCCGCAATCTAGGCGCGCGCCGCAGGCCATGCTGGGGGCCTGGGCAAGGTGCGCAACGACGAGTGCGGCTTCTTGCTGCCTTGCCCGAAGGGTTGCCCCGCAAAGGCGCCGTCTGCGGCGTTGCAAATCCTCGCCGGGCCACCAGCCCGGCTGCGGTTTGCGCCTTGCAGCCACTGCCTTTGCGGGGCAACGGGCTCCATGAAAAGATCGTAAACACGTTCTGAGCCGACTCAGGCTCAGCCGCCGGCACGGATGCGCGCCACGTTGCGGTTCATCCAGCGACGCACCACGGCCTGGAACAGCCAGCGCTTGAAGCCCGACAGGTTGGCGCCGTGGCGCGCGTAGAAGGCGTCGGGGTCGTCGAACACGCCGAAGTCGTGGTTGATGCCCTCCTTCTGGATGTAGGTGTTGCCGCCCCGCCAGTCGACCGGCGGGTGCTGCAGGTCGGGCGTGGCGGCGCCATAGCCGCAAAACGGCCCCTGGTGCGTGGCGAAACGCCGCTGCAGGGCGCGCAGATAGGCGCCGTCGAGGATGAAGCCCTCCAGCTCCAGCCAGCGGCCCTCGAACCACACCTCCACCCAGCTGTGCACGATGCTGCGCGGCGCGAGAAGGTAGGCCGCGCCAGTGATGGCGCCCTTCTGCAGCGCCTTGTCGATGGTGAAGCCGTGCAGCCGGCACGGGATGCCGCAGGCGCGCAGCAGCGCCATGAACAGCGTGCCCTTGGTGTTGCATTGCCCGATGCCGTCGGCCAGCACGCGCGAGGCGGGCAGGTCGTCGGCCAGGTTGTAGCCGAAAGCGATCTCGTCGCGCACGAAGCCGTAGATGGCGCCGATGCGCTCGCGCTCCGGGAGCTGGCGCCAGCTGCGCTGCGCGACCAGCGCCTGGATGCGCGGGTGCGTGTGGTCGAGGATGGGGGTCTGGCGCAGCAGGGTGGGGGTGTCGATGGAGGTCATGGCGCCATTGAAAACCTTGAAGAAGCTTCAAGGTCAAGCGGAATTTAGAGGGCGCCGCCTTTCCATCGCGGCGCGGCGGTTGAAAAATGCGGCCTGGGCCTAAGCTGTGGGGCAACAGGAGAACCACACCCATGCGTCTCGACAAATTCACCACCAAGTTCCAGGAAGCCCTGGGCGACGCCCAGTCGCTCGCGCTGGGCAATGACAACGCCTACATCGAACCCGTCCACCTGCTGGTGGCCATGCTGCGCCAGGACGACGGCCCGCGCGCGCTGCTGGAGCGCGCCGGCGCCAATGTGCCGGGCTTGCTTGCCGCGGCCGAGGCGGCCGTCAAGCGCCTGCCCCAGGTGCAGGGCCACGAGCAGGTGCAGGGCGGCCCCGAGCTGGGCCGCGTGCTGCAGGCCACCGAGAAGGAGGCCATCAAGCGCGGCGACCAGTTCATCGCCAGCGAGCTGTTCCTGCTGGCGCTGACCGACAGCAAGGGCGAGGCCGCGCGCATCGCCAAGGAAAACGGCCTCACGCGCAAGAGCCTGGAGGCCGCCATCGAGGCCGTGCGTGGCGGCGCCAAGATGGACAGCGCCGAGGGCGAGGGCCAGCGCGAGGCGCTGAAGAAATACTGCATCGATCTGACCGAGCGCGCCCGCCTCGGCAAGCTCGATCCGGTGATTGGCCGCGACGACGAGATCCGCCGCGCCATCCAGGTGCTGCAGCGCCGCACCAAGAACAACCCCGTGCTCATCGGCGAACCCGGCGTGGGCAAGACCGCCATCGTCGAGGGCCTGGCCCAGCGCATCGTGGCCGGCGAGGTGCCCGAATCGCTCAAGGGCAAGCGCGTGCTGTCGCTCGACATGGCGGCGCTGCTGGCGGGCGCCAAGTTCCGTGGCGAGTTCGAGGAACGCCTGAAAACCGTGCTGAACGAGCTGGCCAAGGACGAGGGCCAGACCATTGTCTTCATCGACGAGCTGCACACCATGGTGGGCGCCGGCAAGGCCGAGGGCGCGATGGATGCCGGCAACATGCTCAAGCCCGCGCTGGCGCGTGGCGAGCTGCACTGCGTGGGCGCGACCACGCTGGACGAATACCGCAAGTACATCGAGAAGGACGCCGCGCTGGAGCGCCGCTTCCAGAAAATCCTTGTGGGCGAGCCCACCGTGGAGGCGACCATCGCCATCCTGCGCGGCCTGCAGGAAAAGTACGAGGTGCACCACGGCGTGGAGATCACCGACCCGGCCATCGTAGCCGCGGCCGAGCTGAGCCACCGCTACATCACCGACCGTTTCCTGCCCGACAAGGCCATCGACCTGATCGACGAGGCCGCGTCCAAGATCAAGATCGAGATCGACTCCAAGCCCGAGGTCATGGACAAGCTCGACCGCCGGCTGATCCAGCTGCAGATCGAGCGCGAGGCCGTGAAGAAGGAGAAGGACGAGGCCTCGCAGAAGCGCCTGGCGCTGATCGAGGAGGAAATCACCTCGCTGCAGAAGGAGATCGCCGACCTGGAGGACATCTGGACCGCCGAGAAGGCCCAGGCCCAGGGCAGCCAGCAGGTGCGCGAGCAGGTCGAGCAGGTCAAGCAGCAGATCGAGGAACTCAAGCGCAAGGGCGACTTCAACAAGGTGGCCGAGCTGCAATACGGCAAGCTGCCCGAGTTGGAGCGCCAGCTCAAGGAAGCCCAGGCCCAGGAAGAGGGCCAGAATGGCACGCCCAACCGCCTGCTGCGCACGCAGGTGGGCGCCGAGGAAATCGCCGAGGTGGTGAGCCGCGCCACGGGCATCCCCGTGGCCAAGATGATGCAGGGCGAGAAGGACAAGCTCTTGCAGATGGAAGGCAAGCTGCATGAGCGCGTGGTGGGCCAGAACGAGGCCATCGCCGCCGTGGCCAACGCCATCCGGCGCTCGCGCTCGGGCCTTTCCGACCCGAACCGCCCCACGGGCTCGTTCCTGTTCCTCGGCCCCACGGGCGTGGGCAAGACCGAGCTGTGCAAGGCGCTGGCCGGCTTCTTGTTCGACAGCGAGGAGCACCTGATCCGCATCGATATGAGCGAGTTCATGGAAAAGCACTCCGTGGCCCGCCTGATCGGCGCGCCGCCCGGCTACGTGGGCTATGAAGAGGGCGGCTACCTGACCGAGGCCGTGCGCCGCAAGCCCTACAGCGTGCTGCTGCTCGATGAGGTGGAGAAGGCCCACCCCGACGTTTTCAACGTGCTGCTGCAGGTGCTGGACGACGGCCGCCTGACCGACGGCCAGGGCCGCACCGTGGACTTCAAGAACACCGTGATCGTGATGACGAGCAACATCGGCTCGCACCTGATCCAGGCCATGGTGGGGCAGGACTCGGACGACATCAAGGAAGCCGTGTGGGGCGAGCTGAAGAACCACTTCCGCCCCGAGTTCCTCAACCGCATCGACGAAACCGTGGTGTTCCACGCGCTCGACGCGGCGCACATCGAGGCCATCGCGCGCATCCAGTTGCAGCTGCTCGAATCGCGCCTGGCGAAGATGGACCTGGCGCTGGACGTTTCGCCCGCCGCGCTGGCCGAGCTGGCCAAGGTCGGCTTCGACCCGGTGTTCGGCGCGCGCCCGCTCAAGCGCGCCATCCAGCAGCGCATCGAGAACCCGCTGTCCAAGCTGCTGCTCGAAGGGCGCTTCCCGCCCAAGAGCGCGATCGCGGTCAGCGTGGACCCGGTGCTGGAGCCCGGGGTGTTCCACTTCGCTGGCGCGCCGGCAGCGTGATTTGCTATGAATAGAATAGCTTGTGGCGCTTTATGGATGGGCGCTGCAGGCTATTTTTATTCAAATTTCTTGGAGGTTGCTTGAACGATCTGCTCGCGGGCCTGGCCCGCTTCGTGGTGCGCCTGCTGCTGCTGGCCGTGGGCCTGGTGTTCTTCCTGAGCCTGCTCGCGGCGGGGCTGGTGCTGGCCCTGGCCTGGGGCCTGCGCCTGCTGTGGGCGCGCCTGACCGGGCGCCCCGTCACCCCCTGGGCGGCGCGCATCGACCCGCGCACGGCCTGGAACACCGTGTACCGTTCCGGCGGCCGCTGGAGCCGCGCGGACGCCGCATCGCCCGGCGCGCCGGAAGCCCGGGCGCAGACGCCGGTCCATCTGCGCCCGCTGCCCGGTGCCGAAGACGTGACCGACGTGCAGCCACGCGAGCCCGGCGGTTCGTGAACATAGACCGGCCCCTCTAATCCCGACACGGACGAGGGGCGCCGCCCTATGATGCGCGGATGAACACTGTCGACCTCCAAGCCCTGTTTGACGCCCAGTACCAGGCCAGCCGCGCCCAGGTGGACGTGCCCCTGGTGGTGCGCCGCGAGCGCATCCTGCGCATGCGCAAGCTCCTCGACGAGCACGGGCCCACGCTGGCCGCCGCCGTGCAGGCCGACTTCGGCGTGCGCTCGCAGCGCCTCACCGAGGTGGCCGACATGTTCGTGCTGCGCTCCCTGATCGGCCACACCCTGCGCCACCTGGGCCGCTGGATGAAGCCGCAGAAGGTGCGCACCCCCATCTTCCTGCAGCCCGCCAGCGCCATGATCCAGCGCCAGCCGCTGGGCGTGGTGGGCGTGGTCTCGCCCTGGAACTACCCGGTGCAGCTCGCGCTGGCGCCCGCCATCAGCGCGCTGGCGGCGGGCAACCGCGTGATGATCAAGCCCAGCGAACTCACGCCCCACACCGCGGCCCAGATGGCGCTGCTGATCGGCCAGTTCTTCACGCCTGACGAAGTCTGCGTGGTGCAGGGCGACGCGGCCCTCTCCAGCGCCTTCTGCGCGCTGCCGTTCGACCACCTGGTGTTCACCGGCTCCACCGCCGTGGGCCGCAAGGTGGCGCAGGCGGCCGCCGCCAACCTCACGCCCACCACGCTCGAACTCGGCGGCAAGTCGCCCTGCATCATCGACGCCAGTTGCGACCTGCAGGAAGCGGCCATCAAGATCGCGCACGGCAAGCTGCTCAATGCCGGCCAGACCTGCATCGCGCCCGATTACGTGCTGCTGCCCCGGGGCCGCGAGGCCGCGTTCGCCGAGGCCTTCCGTGCCGCCGTGGCCAAGCTGTTCCCGCGCATCGCGGGCAACCCCGACTACGCCTCCATCATCAGCCCGCGCCACCTGGCGCGCCTGCGCACCATGCTGCAGCAGGCCCAGACCCAGGGCGCCGAGGTGCAGAGCATGGACCCAGCGCCAGGCAGCATGCCCGACCCGTCCGCCGCCGTGCAGGACGGCGGCACCAGCCGCCAGATGGCGCCGGTGCTGGTGTTTGGCGCCACCTCGGGCATGCAGCTCATGCAGGAGGAAATCTTCGGCCCCATCCTGCCCGTGATCTCCTACGAGCGGCTCGACGACGCCATCACCCACATCAACAGCGGCCCGCGCCCGCTGGCGCTGTACTGGTTCGGCAGCGATACCGGCGTGCGCGATGACGTGCTGCGCCGCACCGTGAGCGGCGGCGTGACGGTGAACGACACGCTGATGCACATCGCCCACGACGGCCTGCCGTTTGGCGGCGTGGGCGACAGCGGCTGGGGCGCCTACCACGGCGAGCTGGGCTTCCTGCGCTTTTGCCACCAGAAGTCCGTGCTGGTGCAATCGCGCTGGGCCATGGGGCATCTGTTCTATCCGCCCTACGGCGCGCGTTTCGACCAGGTCATGGGCCTGCTGCGGCGCCTGTTCTGAGGGTTGCCAGGCCTGCTCTGGGCCTGCCATCACACACCGCCTCCGTGCTCCGCACAGGGGCGTTTTTCATTTGCGGCGACAATGCCGCTCCGTTTCGTTTTTTGTCAGTCCGTTTTCGGTCGGTTTTTTCATGTCCAGTATCCAGGTTCGTCCCGCCACGCTTCGCGATGCAAAAGCCATTGCCCAGATCCACACCATTGCCGCACAGGCAGCCTACAAAGGCCTGGTGCCCGACGATCAGTTGAAGAATCTCTCCGTTGAAAAGCGCCAGGCCTACTGGCGCGAAGCCATTGAATATTGCGAGCCCCAGGTGCAGGTGGCCGTGGAAGACGAGAAGATCGTCGGCTTTGTTGGCTTCGACCGCTCGCGCGATGAAAAGTCGCGCCCCACCACCGGTGAAATCTGGGCCATCTACGCCGCCCCCACCCATTGGAACAAGGGCGTGGGCCTGGCGCTGTGGGACGCCGCGCGCGACGGCCTGCAGGAAGAAGGCTGCACCAACGTCACCGCCTGGGTGCCGCTGCGCAACGAGCGCGCCCTGCGCTTCCACGAGCTGGCCGGCTTTAAGCGCGAAATGACCACCGCCAAGACCGCCGTGGTCGGTGGCGTCAAGATCGAGGAAGTGCGCCTCAAGCGGCCGTTGAACTAGGAACAACCCCCTGTGTCGCTGCGCTCCTTCCCCCTTCTCTGGCATCGCTGCGCGATGCGGAAGGGGGACGCCCCCAGCGCGGCGGGGCGGCCCTTGCGCGGGGGCCGCTGGCCTGGGCCGCGCCAGTGTTTTGCGGCGCGTGTGCTTCTCGGCGCCATGGTTTACTAAAAGGCTCCCATGATTGAATGGAACGAACAGGGCGAGGTGCGCAGTGCGCGCTGGCGTTCCGAGAGCGGCGCCGCCGCGCCGCGCCGCGTGGAGTTGGCCGACGATACCCTGGCGGCCGACAGCGCCTACCGCCTGGCTTGCGCCGGCACTGGCCTGCTGTGGCGCGGTGACTTCCAGAACGCGCGGCATCTGCTGCAGGCGCTGATGCGCCGCGCCGACCGCAAGCCCGCCAAGGCGGCGGCCAAGGCCGCGCAAAAGATGGCGGCCGCCACCCCCGCCGAGCAGTTCCACCTGCACCGGCAGGCACAGGCACAGCGCGCGCGCACCCTGGGGGCCGTGCTGATTCCGGTGGAGGGCGACTACAGCATCGCCTTGCGCCGCGCGCCCGACTGGCGCGCAGCCTGCCAGGAGGCCTGGGGCCCCGCCAGCGGCGAGGCCAGCGTGGTGTCGCTGCGTGAACTGCTGGGCATCGTCGGTGCACACGAATGGCGCAAGAAGGGCGTGGAAATCCCTGCCCTGGGCGCTGGCCCGAACAACCGCATCCACCCGCACTACGGCGTGTTCTCGCCGGTGCGCGGTGAATACATCGACCTCGTGGCGCAAGCCGCGTTGCCGTCCAAGGAACTCGCGTTCGACATCGGCACCGGCACCGGCGTGCTGGCGGCCGTGCTGGCGCGCCGGGGTGTGCGCCGCGTGGTAGCCACCGAACTGGCGCCGCGTGCCCTGGCCTGCGCGCAGGACAACCTGCAGCGCCTGGGCCTGCAGGGCCGCGTCGAGCTGCTGGCGGCCGACCTGTTTCCGCCCGGGCGCGCGCCGCTCGTGGTCTGCAACCCGCCCTGGCTGCCCGCGCGGCCCAGCTCGGCCATCGAGCAGGCGGTGTACGACGAAGGCAGCCGCATGCTCAAGGGCTTTCTGGCCGGACTGCGCGAACACCTGGAGCCCGGCGGCGAAGGCTGGCTGCTGCTGTCCGACCTGGCCGAACACCTGGGCTTGCGCACGCGCGACGAACTGCTGGGCTGGATCGCCGCAGGCGGCCTGCGCGTGCTGGGCCGTGAAGATGTGCGCCCGCGCCACGGCAAGGCGCAGGACGCCAGCGACGCGCTGCACGCCGCGCGCGCGGCCGAGGTCACATCGCTGTGGCGGCTGGCTGCGGCCTGAAGCGCGCCGAACTCGGACCAGACGAGGCGGGCGCGGCCTCCTCGGGCAGCAACTGCACCATGCGCTCGCGGATCACTGCGGCCCGCTCGGCGCCGGCCAGGTAGCCCACCTCCTCCAGCAGCGCCTCGCCCACGTCCAGCATGCTCCAGCGGTCGCGCGCGCCACGCAGTGCCGCACGGTACTGCTCGGCCAGTTGCGGGTTGCGCCGCGCGAACATGCGCTCGCAAATATCGAACAGGTACATGCGCGTGCCCGCCAGCGAGCGCAGCGGCACGTGCTGCGCCAGCACGATGGGCGACGCGGTGGCGGGCAGGCCATCGTCATCCGCCTGCGGCACCGGCGGGCAGAGGTAGCCCGCGTGCACCAGCTCATCGACTATCTGCCGCCCCTCGCCGTTGTACATGGCCTGCAGTTCGTGCAGGGGCTTGCCGTCGGCCAGCAACAGCAGCGAGCGCTCCCGCAGGCTCAGCGTGCGCACGCCGGGCTGCAGTTCGAGGCGGGCTTTGTCGGTCTTGAGCAGCATCATGGGGCAGGGTGGACGGTTTCCTGCCCGGTATTGCAGCAGTGTGGGATGACGGCTTGATGACCGTGGCGCTTGGCTGGTTTCGACCCGGAGCGCTCCTCCTTCAGCTAAGACCCGCAAAGCCGTCAGTTGATGGTGTACGGGCCATGGCATGGCTCAACTCCGTGCGCAAGATATAGTGTTTGGAACGAATGCATTCGCGGGACTGATCCAGCAACTGTGCGGTGCGCAACACAGGAGGGGCGGCGGGTTTCATGGCTGAATTTAGTACTGAAATTACATACAGCGCATGTGCTGCTGAACCAGGCAGCAGGCTGCTCGCAGCACTTTTGCCGAACCAATTTAGATTGCAAGTGCCAGATATGGCCTGCGGCTTGGTGCGGTCTACATTACGTTGGGCATTACAAGAAAGGGGAATCTGATGGATTTTTGGACTTGGGTAATCATCATTGTGGTCGGTGCAGTGGTGGTTGCCGTCATTCAGGCGATCAATACATCAAACAAGAAAAAGGCAATGGATGATCATCTTGGCGGCATCAAGGATTTTTCGACTACGCAGAAAGTTATCGGGTCGGACGGAAACACTGGCCTCGCCATTGATGAGCAGCGTAAGAAAATTTGTCTAATTGACCACAGGCAGCAAAATGTAACCACGAGGGTTTTTGTATACAAGAATTTACTTTCCTCCGAGATTTTCGAAGACGGTGCAACAGTTACTAAAACTGTACGCTCAAGCCAGCTTGGAGGCGCATTGATTGGAGGCCTCGCACTTGGTGGTGTAGGGGCAATAATTGGTGGTCTTTCCGGGAAAACACAGACATCTGGCAAGATCAAAAAAATTGATCTTCGGTTGACTGTCAACGACACCACGAACCCTCTTCACGACATTAATTTCCTTGACTTGGAAACGAAGAAGGATGGCTTTATTTACAAACAGGCGATTCAGCAGGCACGTCACTGGCACGGATTGATTGAAGTATTGATCAAGCGTGCAGACCTTGAAGACAAGGCCGCGAGTACGAACGACGCACCGAAACTTCCATCGGGGTCTGTCGCCGATGAACTTAAAAAGCTCGCCGAGCTGCGTGATGCGGGCGTACTAAGTATTGAAGAATTTCAGCAGCAAAAAGCGCGGCTTCTGAGCGCGTGAAGAAAATACCCAACAATACGGCCCAGCGGACCGGCCAAAAATTGCGTTTTTGTCCGCCCGCTGAGCTTCGATGTTGGGCGCCCGCTTTCAGTAGCCGTCACCGGCTGCTTCTAGCCGCCAGCCGTCGATCTTCGTGACGTGAGCCATTCCTCCCCGCTGATAGACCATTCCACCAAGATACCAAATGTGCAGGGTGAATGATTGCTACTAAAATAGTAGCTAATAGCGCTTGTATCTATTGGCCTGGAGTCCATTTTTATTAAAATCCATGGCCGAGGCATTGCCACCTGCCCCCCCGAACCACCCACCATGACCCTGCTCCTGGCCCCCATGGAGGGCCTTCTCGATTTCGTGCTGCGCGATGTGCTGACCCGGGTGGGCGGCGTGGACCGGTGCGTGTCGGAATTCATCCGCATCACCGGCACGCTGCTGCCCGACAAGGTGTTCCTGCGCTACGTGCCCGAGCTGAACCACGGCGGGCGCACGCTGGCCGGCGTGCCGGTGCGCGCGCAGTTGCTGGGCTCGGACCCGGTGTGCATGGCCGAGAACGCCGCGCGGCTGGCCGCGCTGGGGCCCGAGGGCATCGACCTGAACTTCGGCTGCCCGGCCAAGGTGGTGAACCGCCATGGCGGCGGCGCGGCGCTGCTGCGCGAGCCCGAGCGCATTGCCGCCGTGGTGGGGGCGGTGCGCCGCGCGGTGCCGGCGCACCTGCCGGTGTCGGCCAAGATGCGCCTGGGCTACGACGACGCCAGCCTGGCGCGCGAATGCGCCCAGGCCATGGAAGCGGGTGGTGCGTGCGAGATCGTGGTGCATGCGCGCACCAAGGTGGACGGCTACCGGCCGCCCGCGTATTGGGAGCAGATTCCGGCCATCCGCGCGGCGGTGGCGGTGCCGGTGGTGGCCAATGGCGAGATCTGGACGGTGGAGGACGCCCGGCGCTGCCGCGCGGTCTCGGGCTGCGAGGCGCTGATGCTGGGGCGCGGCATCGTGGCCGACCCCGGACTGGCGCGTGCCCTGCGCGCGGCCGATGCCGGTCGGCCGGGCAGCGACGTGGTGCTGTGGGCCGACCTGCTGCCGCACCTGGGCGACTTCTGGCGGCTGGTGTGCGACGGCCTGGAGGCGCGCCAACGCGCTGGCCGGCTCAAGCAGTGGCTCAACCTGCTGCGCCGGCGCTTCCCCGAGGCCGAGTGGGCCTACCAGCAGGTGCGCACGATGACGGACCAGCAGGCTATCACGCTGTGGCTGGCGGCCCAGCAGCCGGCGGGCTGAGTTACCAGCTCACCTCGCGGTCGGGCGTGGCGCTGATCTTGTGGATGGACAGGTCGGCGCCGTCGTATTCCTCTTCCTGCGACAGGCGTAGGCCCAGCGTGGCCTTGAGGGCGCCGTAGACCAGGGCACCGCCCAGCACGGCCCAGGTGGCGCCCATGGCGGTGCCGATGAGCTGGCCGCTGAAGGTCACGCCACCCAGGCCGCCCAGGGCCTTGCTGCCGAAGATGCCCGCCGCCAGGCCGCCCCAGGTGCCGCACAGGCCGTGCAGGGGCCATACGCCCAGCACATCGTCGATCTTCCAGCGGTTCTGTGTGAGCGTGAACATCACCACGAAGATGCAGCCGGCCACCGCGCCCACCACCAGGGCACCGAGCGGGTGCATGAGGTCGGAGCCCGCGCACACGGCCACCAGGCCGGCCAGCGGGCCGTTGTGCACGAAGCCGGGGTCGTTCTTGCCCAGCACCAGCGCCGCCAGCGTTCCGCCCACCATGGCCATGAGGGAGTTGACGGCGACCAAGCCGGAGATCTTGTCCAGCGTCTGCGCGCTCATCACGTTGAAGCCGAACCAGCCGACCACCAGAATCCACGAGCCCAGCGCCAGGAAGGGGATGCTCGACGGTGGGTGCGCCGAAACGGCGCCGTCCTTGCGGTAGCGGTTGGAGCGCGAGCCCAGCAGCAGCACGGCGGGCAGGGCGATCCAGCCGCCCACGGCGTGCACCACGATGGAGCCCGCGAAGTCATGGAACTCCTCGCCCGTCACGGCCTTGATCCAGGCCTGCACGCCGAAATGCTGGTTCCAGGCGATGCCCTCGAAGAAGGGGTAGACCAGGCCGACGATGGCGGCCGTTGCCAGCAGTTGGGGCCAGAACTTGGCGCGCTCGGCGATGCCGCCCGAGACGATGGCCGGAATGGCGGCGGCGAAGGTCAGCAAAAAGAAGAACTTCACCAGCCCGTAGCCGCTCTGCAGCACCAGGGTTTCCGCGCCCACGAAGAAGTGCGTGCCATAGGCCACGCTGTAGCCCACGGCGAAGTACACCACGGTGGACACCGAGAAATCGACGAGGATCTTCACCAGGGCATTCACCTGGTTTTTCTTGCGGACGGTGCCCAGCTCCAGAAACGCGAACCCGGCGTGCATGGCCAGAACCATGATGGCGCCGAGCAGGATGAACAGCGTGTCCGTGCCCTGTTTGAGTGATTCCATGATTTCCCTTGTGCCTTGAATTGAACCGTTCTGGTGCATGCGCGGGGCTTGTGCCAGATTTGCACTGAAACAAAGCAAAAACTGCGCCATACAAGGGCGTAGCGTTGGGGTGTGCCCCAAGATGGTTTTGCGTGCTATTTATTTAATAGCTGCTCGCGCATGACAGGCATGACAAAAAGCCCGAAAATGCTAAAATTCACCACTTTGGGCGCCGCTGTGCCCACCCCGGCCTGGGCGCGCGCCCGGTGGCCTCCCTCCTCCACGAACGCCGCCACGCATGTCTTCCGCCGCCCCACGCAGCCCCCTGATCGACATGCTCAAGGGACTGGCCTGCGCCACCATCGTCTGGCACCACTTAGCGTTCTATGGTCCCATGTCCGACGTGGCGATGGCGTGGTTCCCCGGCCTCATTGCCTGGCTCTACGACCATGGGCGCATGGCCGTGCAGCTGTTCCTGGTGCTGGGCGGCTACCTGGCGGCCGCCAGCCTGGCGCCGCAGGGGCTGGCGCGCTTCGAGAGCGCTTCGCAGCAGATCGCGCGGCGCTTTGTCCGCCTGGTGGTTCCCTATGCCGTGGCCTTGCTGCTGGCCGTGCTGGTGGCGGCATTGGTGCGGCCCTGGTTCGACCATCCCAGCGTGCCGGGCGAGCCCGATCTCGCGCAATTGCTGGCCAATGCCCTGCTGCTGCAGGATCTGGTGGGCGAGGAGGCGCTGTCGGCCGGTGTCTGGTACGTGGCCATCGACTTCCAGCTTTTCGCGCTGGCCACGCTGCTGCTGGCAGGCGTGCGGGCCCTGCCGGGCCTGGCGCCGGGCCCGCGGGCCCGGCTGGCGCAGGCGTTGGTGGTGGTGGGCACGGCGGCCTCGCTGCTGTGGTTCAACCGCGAGCCGGGGCTGGACATGTGGGCCATCTACTTCTTCGGCGCCTATGGCCTGGGGATGATGGCTTTCTGGGCCGTGCACTCCGAACGCCCGGGCCCGTGGCTGGCGGCCATGGCATCGCTGGGAGGGGTGGCGCTGGCGCTGGATTTCCGGCTGCGCATCCTGGTGGCGCTGGTCAGTGCGCTGGGCCTGGTGTGGGCGCTGCGGCGTCCGCCGGGGCTGCCGGGCGGGCGCGGCGTGGCTGGGCTGCAGCGGCTGGGGCAGATGTCGTACTCGGTTTTCCTGGTGCACTTCCCGGTCTGCCTGCTGGCCAATGCGCTGATGCACCTGTACTGGCCCGAGGCCGTCGGGGCCAACGTGCTGGGCATGCTGGGGGCTTTCGTCCTGTCGTTGGCGGCGGGGCGGATGCTTTACCAGTGGGTGGAGCGCCCTGTGCCGACCTGGTGGCTGGCGCTGCGCTGGCAGGCCAGCCTGGTGGGGGCTGGCATCCTGGTGGCCCTGGCGGACGGCTGGTTCTGACGCGGCGCGCCAGGGCGGCCCCTAGAACCTGTTCACGATCAATACGCTCTTAGTGCAACGCGGGGGGCGTGCGGCCCTTGCGGCGCGAGTCGATGAACCACGCCAGGAAGGGCAGCAGCAGCATCGAGCCCGGCACCACCCAGATGATCAGGTAAGGGCTCACTGACGAGGCCGAGCGCATGACTTGGCGCAGGTGCGCGCGCTCCTGCGCGCTCCACTGACCTTGGCGGCGTTGCCGCACCAGCCACACCACCGAGCCCTTCATCACGGCCATTTCGCTGCGCAGGCGGTTTTTCTCGCGGCTGTTGCCGGCGAGGAACGAGCAGAACCACTCCGGCGCCTTCTCCATGCGCCGCTGGAAGGCGGTGGTGGAGCTGGGGTCGAAGGCGGGTGCGTCGCGCAGAGGATCGTGGTGCAGGGGAGTGGACATGGAGGCTTATTCTCGCTCCAAGTGGTTTTTTCTGCACAGGAACGATTGCACGTTTCAGCGGTGGAATTCGCCGGCGCTCTCGGGCTGGTAGACGATTTCCTTGACCTTGACGGTCATGGCCTTGCCACCCGGGCCGGGCCAGGCCAGTTCGTCGCCGACCGACAGGCCCAGCAGGGCGCTGCCCACGGGCGCGAAGATCGACAGGCGGTCGGCGCTGCCGTCCAGGTCGCGCGGGTACACCAGCGTGAGGCAGAAGTCCTTGCCGGTTTCCGCGATGGTGAACTGGACGGTGGAGTTCATCGTTACCACGTTGGGGGGAATTTCTTCGGGCGCCACCACATCGGCGCGGTCCAGCTCTGCCTGCAGGTCCGCCTTGCCAGGAAAGACGCTGGCCGGGATGGCCGCCAGCAGGGCTTCGATACGGTCAAGGTCGAGCGACGACAGGATGATCTGGGGCTTGCGCGCCATGGGGTTACCTCCGTGGGTGGGTTGAGAAGGCGGGACTGTAGTCCATCGCGAATCCCGCACTGCCGCGCACGGGCACTTGGCGCGCAGGGGTATTCAGTGATATGTATATTTATACAGTATGCATGATCCATTTCCTTCCGACGATCCAGCGCCCGGCCCCGTGCCCGAGGTGCGGGTGCCGCTGCGGGCCATCCGGGGCCGGGGCGCCGCCACGGCGCTGGCGCACCGTTTCGCGCGGGACCAGCGCGAGGTCTTCGACGACGGCTGGGGGGAGGTGGGTGTGCCGGCCGATGCGCCCGCGCCCCAGGCCACCACCGTCCACTTCGAGACCGCGCGCAGCGCCCTGTGCGCCAACGACTCACCCGACGTCGGCTTTGAGTATTCGGTCAACCCCTACCGGGGCTGTGAGCATGGCTGCATCTATTGCTATGCCCGGCCTACGCACAGCTACCTCAACCTGTCGCCGGGGCTGGATTTCGAGACGCAGATCATCGCCAAGCACAACGTCGCCGAACTGCTGCGGCGGGAACTGGCCCGGCCGGGCCATGCCGTGCGCGGGCTGTGCATCGGCTCGGCGACGGATTGTTACCAGCCCGTGGAGCGCGAGCTGCGGCTCACGCGCGCCGTGATCGAGGTGCTGCGCGATGCGAGGCACCCGTTCTACCTCATCACCAAGTCCAGCGGCGTGGAGCGCGACCTGGACCTGCTGGCGCCGCTGGCGGCGCGCCGGCTCGCGGCGGCGTATGTCACCATCACCACGCTGGACCCGGTGCTGGCGCGCCGTCTGGAGCCCCGCGCGGCGGCGCCGCATCGGCGGCTGCGCACCATCCGCGCGCTGGCCGAGGCGGGCGTGCCGGTGGGGGTGAGCGTGGCGCCGCAAATTCCCTTCATCAACGAGGACATGGAGCAGGTGCTGGAAGCGGCCGCCGATGCGGGCGCGCGCAGTGCCTTCTACACCGTGCTGCGCCTGCCCTGGGAGCTGGACCCGCTGTTCCGCGAGTGGCTGGCGCTGCACTACCCCCAGCGCGCGCAGCGGGTGATGGCGCGGGTGCAGGACCTGCACGGCATTGGCGGCGCGCAGCGCGCGGCCGGCCGCAGCTACGACAGCCACTTCGCCACGCGCATGCGTGGCAGTGGTCTGTGGGCCGACCTGTTGCGCCAGCGTTTCGCGGCGGCCTGTCGGCGCCTTGGGCTGGACCGGGAGCGCCAGGCGCTGGACGCATCGCAGTACCGCCCTGCGCTCGCGCGGGGCCAGGGTTGCCTGTTCTGATGCTGCAAGAAAAAACCCGCCGGTTCGCGGCGGGTTTTTCGGGGCAGGGCGGCGCCAGGGCGCCGCTGTATCAGTTGCCCAGCGGCTTGACGTCGCGGCGCACGGAGCCCGTGAACAGCTGGCGCGGACGGCCGATCTTGTACTCGGGGTCGCTGATCATTTCGTTGAGCTGGGCGATCCAGCCCACGGTGCGGGCCAGGGCGAAGATGCCGGTGAACAGGTTCACCGGGATGCCGATGGCGCGCTGCACGATGCCGGAGTAGAAGTCCACGTTCGGGTAGAGCTTGCGCTGCACGAAGTAGTCGTCTTCCAGGGCGATCTTTTCCAGTTCCTTGGCCAGCTTGAACAGCGGATCGTTTTCCAGGCCCAGCTCGGCCAGCACTTCGTTGCAGGTTTCCTGCATGAGCTTGGCGCGGGGGTCGTAGTTCTTGTACACGCGGTGACCGAAGCCCATCAGCTTGACGCCGGAGTTCTTGTCCTTGACCTTTTCCATGAACTCGCCGACCTTGGACACGCCGCCCATGGCCTGGATTTCTTCCAGCATGTTCAGGCAGGCCTCGTTGGCGCCGCCGTGGGCAGGGCCCCACAGGCAGGCCACGCCAGCGGAGATGGCGGCGAACGGGTTGGTACCCGAGGAGCCGCACAGGCGCACGGTGGAGGTGGATGCGTTCTGCTCGTGGTCGGCGTGCAGGATGAAGATGCGGTCCATGGCGCGCTCGATGACCGGATTCACCTTGTAGTCTTCGCAGGGCGTGCCGAACATCATGCGCAGGAAGTTGCCTGCGTAGGACAGGTCGTTGCGGGGGTACATGTAGGGCTCGCCCTTGCCGTACTTGTAGGCCATGGCCACCAGCGTGGGCATCTTGGCGATCAGGCGGATCGCGGCGATGTCGCGGTGCTGCGGGTTGTTGATGTCGGTGCTGTCGTGGTAGAAGGCCGACATGGCGCCCACCAGGCCGGTCAGCACGGCCATGGGGTGTGCGTCGCGGCGGAAACCACGCAGGAAGAACTGCATCTGCTCGTTCACCATGGTGTGCTGCAGCACGCGCTTGTGGAAGTCGGCGCGCTCGGCGGTGTTGGGCAGTTCGCCCTTCAGCAGCAGGTAGCAGGTGTCGAGGTAGTCGCAGTGGGTGGCCAGCTGCTCGATGGGGTAGCCGCGGTATAGCAGCTCGCCCTTGTCGCCATCGATGTAGGTGATGGCGGACTGGCACGAGGCCGTGGACAGGAACCCCGGGTCGTAGGTGAACATGCCGGTCTGTGCGTACAGCTTGCGGATGTCGATCACGTCAGGGCCGATGCTGCCCTGGTAGACCGGCATTTC
Organism: Simplicispira lacusdiani; assembly: GCF_003604195.1. GTDB lineage: Bacteria > Pseudomonadota > Gammaproteobacteria > Burkholderiales > Burkholderiaceae_C > Simplicispira > Simplicispira lacusdiani. The sequence goes on along the minus strand of NZ_QXGR01000008.1, from coordinate 89,594 downwards.
CACGCTGGGGCTGCCGTTACTGAACGACAGGGTGGCTTTGTTGTCAGCTAGCTTCATTGTTGCGTCCTTGTTGAGGTTTCCGATGATCCGGTCTGGTTAATCCACTGTGACGGTTCAGGTGTGCGCCGCATGCGCGCCACTCTGTCTGAGCATGCCGAGTACTTCGCATACCGGCGGGGTGTTCAATGCGCCTTCCGGTTCGCGCCTGCGCAGCAGGAGGTCCAGCAGGTCGTTGTCCGAAAGGTCCATCAGCGCCGTGAGTCCCTCGGCATGGCGCCGGGTCAGTCCGGACTCGAAACGGGTGAAGAACCGCTCGATGAACAGATCGTTCTCCAGCAGGCCGCGCCGGCAGCGCCAGTGCAGCTTGCTGAGCTCGCGTGTATCCAGCAGCGGCGATGCCGCTGGCTGGTCGTTGGTCGAGGTTTCACCCATGGCGGTCTTGCTGCGGACGGGTCAGATGGCGCGGCGCACCATCAGTTCCTTGATCTTGCCGATCGCGCGCGTGGGGTTCAGGCCCTTGGGGCAGACGTCCACGCAGTTCATGATCGTGTGGCAACGGAACAGACGGTAGGGGTCTTCCAGGTTGTCCAGGCGCTCGGCCGTGGCCTGGTCGCGGCTGTCGGCCAGGAAGCGGTAGGCTTGCAGCAGGCCGGCGGGGCCGACGAACTTGTCGGGGTTCCACCAGAAGCTGGGGCAGCTCGTGGAGCAGCTCGCGCACAGGATGCACTCGTACAGGCCGTCGAGTTCCTCGCGCTCTTCGGGCGACTGCAGGCGCTCGCGTTCGGGCGGGATGCTGTCGTTGATGAGGTAGGGCTTGATCGAGTTGTACTGCTTGAAGAACAGCGTCATGTCCACGATCAGGTCGCGGATCACGGGCAGGCCGGGCAACGGCTTGAGCACGATCGTGCCCGGCAGCGTGTTCATGTTGGTCAGGCAGGCCAGACCATTCTTGCCGTTGATGTTCATCGCGTCGGAGCCGCAGACGCCTTCGCGGCACGAGCGGCGGAACGACAGCGTGGGGTCCTTTTCCTTGAGCTTGAGCAGCGCGTCCAGCAACATGCGCTCGTGGCCGTCGAGTTCGATCTCGACGGTCTGCATGTAGGGCTTGGCGTCCTTGTCCGGGTCGTAGCGGTAGATTTGGAATGTGCGTTTTTGCATGGCGATTCTCTCGTGGGGCAAAACCTGATCAGAACGTCCGGACCTTCGGGGGGACGCTGTCCACCGTCAGGGGCTTGAGGTTGACTGGCTTGTAGGTCAGGCTGTTGCTTTCCTTGTGCCACAGGGTGTGCTTGAGCCATTCCTTGTCGTTGCGGCCCAGCGGGGTTTCGGCGTCGTCGGCGGGCTTTTCGTAGTCGTAGACCGTGTGGGCGCCACGGCATTCCGTGCGCGCGGCGGCCGACACCATGGTGGCTTGCGCGGCTTCGATCAGGTTGTCCACTTCCAGCGCCTCGATACGGGCGGTGTTGAACACCTTGGACTTGTCCTGCAGGGTGATCTCGGCCACGCGCTCGCGCAGGGCGGCGATCTTCGTGACGCCTTCGTCCATGCCGGCCTGGGTGCGGAACACGCCAGCGTGCTGCTGCATGGCCGCGCGGATGTCGCCGGCGAGGGTCTGCGCGTAGATGCCGCTGGTGGATTTCTCCAGCTGGTTGAGGCGCTCAAGCGTGCGGTCGGCGGCGTCCTTGGGCAGGGGCTTGTGTTCCTTCTGCTTGCTGTTGAACTCCACGATGTGGCGGCCAGCGGCCTTGCCGAACACCAGCAGGTCGAGCAGCGAGTTCGTGCCCAGACGGTTGGCGCCGTGCACGCTCACGCAGGCGCATTCACCCACGGCGTACAGGCCATTGACGACGCGGTTGGCCGTGCCGTCGTGCGTGACGACCTGGCCATGGATGTTGGTCGGAATGCCGCCCATCTGGTAGTGGATGGTGGGCACCACGGGGATCGGCTCCTTGGTAATGTCCACGTTGGCGAAGTTGACGCCGATCTCGTACACCGAGGGCAGGCGCTTGTGGATGGTGTCCGCGCCCAGGTGGTCGAGCTTGAGCAGCACGTAGTCCTTGTTGGGGCCGCAGCCGCGACCTTCCTTGATTTCCTGGTCCATGGAGCGCGAGACGAAGTCGCGCGGCGCCAGGTCCTTCAGCGTGGGCGCATAGCGCTCCATGAAGCGTTCACCATTGCTGTTGAGCAGGATGGCGCCCTCGCCACGGCAGCCTTCGGTCAGCAGCACGCCCGCGCCGGCCACGCCCGTGGGGTGGAACTGCCAGAACTCCATGTCCTGCAGCGGGATGCCTGCGCGTGCAGCCATGCCCAGGCCGTCGCCGGTGTTGATGAAGGCGTTGGTCGAGGCGGCGAAGATGCGGCCCGCGCCGCCCGTGGCGAACAGCACGGTCTTGGCTTCCAGGATGTACAGGTCGCCGGTTTCCATTTCCAGGGCGGTCACGCCGACCACGTCGCCGTCAGCGTCGCGGATCAGGTCCAGGGCCATCCACTCGACGAAGAAGTTCGTCTTGGCCTTCACGTTCTGCTGGTACAGCGTGTGCAGCATGGCGTGGCCAGTACGGTCGGCCGCGGCGCAGGCGCGCTGCACGGGCTTCTCGCCGTAGTTGGCGGTGTGGCCGCCGAAGGGGCGCTGGTAGATGGTGCCGTCGGGGTTGCGGTCGAACGGCATGCCGAAGTGTTCCAGCTCGTACACCACGTTGGGTGCCTCGCGGCACATGAACTCGATGGCGTCCTGGTCGCCCAGCCAGTCGGAGCCCTTGATGGTGTCGTAGAAGTGGTAGTGCCAGTTGTCCTCGGACATGTTGCCCAGCGAGGCGCTCACGCCGCCCTGCGCGGCCACGGTGTGCGAGCGGGTGGGGAACACCTTGGACAGCGAGGCCACGTTCAGGCCGGCGCGGGAGAGTTCGAGGGCGGCGCGCATGCCGGAGCCGCCGGCGCCGATGATGACGACGTCGAACTTGCGCTTGGTGATGTTGGCGTTGGTGTAGCTCATGGGTTTAGCCTTTGTTCTCAGTATTTGGCGCGGGGATCACAGACGCCACAGAACCTGGAAGCCCCAGCCTGCGCAGCCGACGAGCCAGACGATGGTGAGGACCTGCAGGACGAGGCGCAGTCCCACGGGCTTGATGTAGTCCATCCAGATGTTGCGCATGCCGACCCAGGCGTGGTACGCCAGCGCGATGATCACGGAGAAGGTCAGGAACTTCATCCACTGGCTGGCGAAGATGCCGGCCCACAGCGTGTAGCCGAGCGGGCCCTTGCTGAAGATGACCTGCAGCAGCAGGGCCAGCGTGAACAGGACCATGATGGCGGCGGTGACGCGCTGGCTCAGCCAGTCGCGCAGGCCGTAATGGGCACCGACAACGGTGCGCTTGTATCCGTAGGTGGACATGTTTGTTTCCTCTCAATCGTCGGGCGATGCCGCCAGGAGCGGCGCCACGGGGTTTTTGTCAGTACAGGCCGAAGAGCTTGGCACCCAGCACCACGGTCAGGCTCAGGCTGACGGCCAGGGTGAATTTGGCGGAAGTCCGGCCGAACTGCTTGGTCACGGCGTCGTGGCTGATGTCCATCCAGAGATGGCGGATGCCGGCGATCATGTGGTGCAGGTAGCCCCAGATGATGCCCAGCACGACCAGCTTGAGTAACCAACCGGGTACGAAGCCAAGGCCCGTTTCGAACGCGGCCTTGAAGCGGCCGAACGAGATTTCGGAGGACACGGAAGTGTCGAAGAGCCAGAGCACCAGGGGCAGCAGCAGGAAGAGCACGGCGCCACTGGCGCGGTGCAGGATCGAGACCCATGCGGCAGCCGTCATGCGGTAGGTCGTCAGGTCCTTGAAGGCGTTGATGTTGCGGAATTCAGGCCTTTTTTTGGCTAGCTGGGTCATGGCAAGTGCTTTCGTGGATGTAACTGCTTTGTAATTTTGTGCGCGATGGAACGCAAAATTCTATTGCAATGCAGCAAGGTGGCGTTTGATACAGGTGGTATTTTGTGTTTTTTCCGCCATCGTGGCCAACTGCAAGGCGCATGTCAGCTCAGTTCGTTGTGGTAGTGGTGCGTGTCGGTGCGGTAGAGGCCGCGCCGTAACTCCATCGGAACATCGTTGTACGTGTAAGCGATGCGCTCGACGCTCAACAGCGGGGTGGTCGTGGCCACCTGCAGCAGGTGGGCCTGCTCTTCGTCGGGCAGCACGGCGCGGATCTTCTCGTCGGCGCGGACCATGCGCACGCCGAAATCAAGCTCCAGCATGGCGTAGGTCGGCCCGGGGTAGTTGGCCATTTGCGAGGCTGTCAGGCCCTTGAAGGCCTGGCCTGGAAGCCAGATGTCCTCCAGGATGGTGGGGATGCCGCTGAAGGACAGGATGCGGCGTGCCTGGACCATCGGGTCGCCCGTGCGCAGCCCCAGCGCGCGCGCCACCTCGGCGCTGGCGCGCACACGCTTGCAATCGATGATGCGGCGCTGGGCGGGGCCTTCCACGCTGGCGTCGCCGCTGTCGGGCATGAGCTTGAGGAAGCGGTACTGTACATGGCGCTCGGCGTGGGTGGCCACGAAGGTGCCCTTGCCTTGGCGGCGCACCACCAGGTTCTCGGCCGCCAATTCGTCGATGGCCTTGCGCACGGTGCCCTGGCTCACGCGAAAGCGCGACGCCAGCTCCATCTCGCTGGGGATGGTTTCGCCCGGTTTCCATTCGCCGGCCTGCAGGCTTTGCAGGATCAGGCCCTTGATCTGCTGGTACAGCGGGCTGAAGGCGGGCGCGGGCAGGCCCGCCGTGGCCTGCAGCGTGTCAGGGGAATCGGAGGCTGAGAGCGGTTGTGACGACATGGTGCATTGGTGGGTGCGCGGCGCCCGTGGCGTGGAGCGACACCGGTGGTGCAGGAGGCTTGATCATATCTTATATAAGACATAAGACAAATTGACGCACTGCGGAAATCGGCGGTAAAATCGGCCGCTGTTCGCGGGGCACGTGTTGCTGGTAACAGGCGCAAGTGGCAACCGCTCACACTCACCTGTTTCCTTCACTTCCTGGAGTTCTCACCATGAGCAAAAAGCCCGTCCGCGTGGCCGTCACCGGCGCCGCAGGTCAAATTGGCTACGCCCTTCTGTTCCGCATCGCCTCCGGCGAAATGCTGGGCAAAGACCAGCCCGTCATCCTGCAACTGCTCGAAATCCCGGACGAAAAGGCCCAGAACGCGCTCAAGGGCGTGATCATGGAACTCGAAGACTGCGCCTTCCCGCTGCTGGCCGGCATCGAAGCCCACAGCGACCCCATGACCGCCTTCAAGGACACCGACTACGCCCTGCTGGTCGGTGCCCGTCCCCGTGGCCCCGGCATGGAGCGCGCCGACCTGCTGGCCGCCAACGCCCAGATCTTCACTGCCCAGGGCAAGGCCCTGAACGCCGTGGCTTCGCGCAATGTGCGCGTGCTGGTGGTCGGCAACCCCGCCAACACCAACGCCTACATCGCCATGAAGTCGGCCCCCGACCTGCCGGCCAAGAACTTCACCGCCATGCTGCGCCTGGACCACAACCGCGCCGCCTCGCAGATCGCCACCAAGATCGGCTGCGCCGTCGGCGACATCGAGAAGCTGGCCGTGTGGGGCAACCACTCGCCCACCATGTACGCCGACTACCGTTTCGCCACCGTGAACGGCAAGTCCGTCAAGGACACCATCAACGACCAGGTCTGGAACGCAGAAGTGTTCCTGCCCACCGTGGGCAAGCGCGGCGCCGCCATCATCGCCGCCCGTGGTCTGTCGTCGGCTGCCTCGGCCGCCAACGCCGCCATTGACCATATGCGCGACTGGGCCCTGGGCACCAACGGCAAGTGGGTCACCATGGGCATTCCTTCCAACGGCGAATACGGCATCCCCAAGGACGTCATGTTCGGCTACCCCGTCACCTGCGAAGGCGGCGAGTACAAGATCGTCGAAGGCCTGCCAATCGATGCCTTCTCGCAAGAGTGCATCAACAAGACCCTGGCCGAGCTGCAGGGCGAGCAGGACGGCGTCAAGCACCTGCTGTAAGCAGTTGCCATGACGACAACGCATCCGCGCGACATCCTGCTGGGTGCACAGGCTGCGGCGGGCGTGCTGCCGGTCTGTGACCACTACAGCGGCGCGCCCGCGCGGATGCGCAAGAGTCTGCAGCTGCAGGCCGAGATGGCGCAAGAGTTCGGCGCCTGCGTCTTCGACGTGACGCTGGACTGCGAGGACGGCGCCCCCGTGGGCGCCGAGGCCGAGCACGCGGCGCTCGTCGCGCAACTCGCCTGCGAGGCCGCGCCCGGTACCCGGGTCGCGGCGCGCGTGCATCCGGTGGACCACCCCGCGTTCGCGGGCGACATGGCCACCATCGCCGGCCAGGCTGGCCACCGGCTGTGCCACATCATGGTTCCCAAGGTCGAGTCGGTGGACGATGTCCTGCTGGCCGAGCGCGCGCTGGAGCGCGCTGGCGCCGCGCATCTGCCGCTGCACGTCCTGATCGAATCCCCGGGCGCGGTGCACCGCGCCTTCGACATCGCCGCGCACCCGCGCGTGCAAAGCCTGAGCTTCGGGCTCATGGATTTCGTCTCGGCCCACGGCGGCGCCATTCCGGCCTCCGCCATGTCCTCGGCCGGGCAGTTCGCGCATCCGCTGGTGCTGCGCGCCAAGCTGGAGATCGCCTCCGCCTGCCATGCCCATGGCAAGGTGCCGTCGCATTGTGTTGTCACCGAGTTCAGCGACCCGGCCGCCCTGCAGGCCGCCGCCGGCCGCGCCGCGCGTGAGCTGGGCTACACGCGCATGTGGAGCATCCACCCGGCGCAGATCCGGCCCATCCTCGAAGCCCTGTCGCCCGCTCAGGATGAAGTGCTCAATGCTTCAAAAATAATAGCTGCTGCCGTAGTTGCGGACTGGGCTCCCATCAATTTCGAGGGCGTTCTCCACGACCGGGCCAGCTACCGTTACTTCTGGCAGGTGCTCGAACGGGCGCACCAGACCGGGCGGCCCTTGCCGGCTGTTGTACAACACTGGTTTGTGCCATCCCGTTCCTGAACCCATTCCACCGCTGGAGGTCATCGATGAAAACGCTGCTCGCAACCGCCCTGATCGCCCTGGTGCCCGGCCTCGCCCTGGCACAGGCCCAGACCGCGCCCGCCAAGCCCAAGGCACCCGCCAAGGCCACCGTGGCCAAGAAGACGCCCGCCAAGAGCAGCGCCAAGACCGTGGTGGCCAAGGCCGAACCCACCAGCAGCCGCACCCAGCTCAAGAGCGCCACCAACCAGGTCGCTGCTGGCCTGATCGCCGCGCGCACGGCGCTCACGCCCGAGGAACTGGAAATCGCCCAACGCGTCCACGTGGGCCAGATCGCCTGCGAAATGGGCGCTTCGGTCAGCGTGGTGGCCGACCCTGATGCCCCGGGTCATTTCCATGTGGGCGGCAAGGGCTTCAAGTACCACATGGCGCCCGTGACCACCACCACCGGCGCCGTGCGCCTGGAAGACCACAAGGCCGGCGCCGTGTGGCTGCAGATCGCCAACAAATCCATGCTCATGGACCAGAAGAAAGGCCAGCGCCTGGCCGACGAGTGCATGAGCCCCGAACAGGTCGTGGTGGCCGAGGCCATCAAGAAGACCCCCCCTCCCAGCCTGCTGGATACCGCGCCCGCCAAGTGATGCGGCACCGGCTGTGCGACCCTTGCCCCTCGTTTGACTAGATAGAAATCACCGGAGAAAAGTAAATGTTGCAAGCCTATCGCGCCCACGTTGCCGAACGCGCCGCCCTGGGTATCCCGCCGCTGGCGCTGGATGCCAAGCAGGTTGAAGCGCTGATCGAGTTGATCAAGAACCCGCCCGCCGGCGAAGAAGCGTTCCTGATGGACTTGCTGACCCACCGCGTGCCCCCGGGCGTGGACGACGCAGCCAAGGTCAAGGCCAGCTTCCTGGCCGCCGTGGCGCACGGTGACGTGAAGGTGGGCCTGATCTCCAAGGCCAAGGCCACCGAGCTGCTGGGCACCATGGTGGGCGGCTACAACGTGCACCCCCTGATCGAACTGCTGGACGACGCCGAAGTGGCCGGTGTGGCCGCCGACGCGCTCAAGAAGACGCTGTTGATGTTCGACTACTTCAACGACGTGGCCGACAAGGCCAAGGCCGGCAATGCCAAGGCCAAGGAAGTGATGCAGAGCTGGGCCGACGCCGAGTGGTTCACGAGCCGCCCCGAAGTCGAGAAGAAGATCACCGTCACCGTGTTCAAGGTGCCCGGCGAGACCAACACCGACGACCTGTCGCCCGCGCCCGACGCCTGGAGCCGCCCCGACATCCCCATGCACTACCTGGCGATGCTGAAGAACACCCGTCCCGACGCGGCCTTCAAGCCCGAGGAAGACGGCAAGCGCGGCCCCATGCAGTTCATCGAGGACCTGAAGAAGAAGGGCCACCTCGTCGCCTACGTGGGTGACGTGGTCGGCACCGGTTCTTCCCGCAAGTCCGCCACCAACTCCGTGATCTGGGCCACCGGCCAGGACATCCCCTTCGTGCCGAACAAGCGTTTCGGCGGCGTGACCCTGGGCGGCAAGATCGCCCCCATCTTCTTCAACACGCAGGAAGACTCCGGCTCCCTGCCGATCGAAGTGGACGTGTCCAAGCTGGAAATGGGCGACGTGATCGACGTGCTGCCCTACGACGGCAAGATCGTCAAGAACGGCGAAACCGTGGCCGAGTTCGCGCTCAAGAGCCAGGTGCTGCTGGACGAAGTGCGCGCCGGCGGCCGTATCAACCTCATCATCGGCCGCAGCCTGACCGCCAAGGCCCGCGAATTCCTGGGCCTGGCCGCCTCCACCGTGTTCCGCCTGCCCCAGGCGCCCAAGGACACCGGCAAGGGCTTCACCCTGGTGCAGAAGATGGTCGGCCGCGCCTGCGGCCTGCCCGAAGGCCAGGGCGTGCGCCCCGGCACCTACTGCGAGCCGCGCATGACCACCGTGGGTTCGCAAGACACCACCGGCCCCATGACCCGCGACGAGCTGAAGGACCTGGCCTGCCTGGGCTTCTCGGCCGACATGGTGATGCAGTCCTTCTGCCACACCGCCGCCTACCCCAAGCCCGTGGATGCCAAGATGCACCGCGAGCTGCCCGCCTTCATCGCGAACCGTGGCGGCGTGGCCCTGCGCCCCGGTGACGGCGTGATCCACAGCTGGCTCAACCGCCTGCTGCTGCCCGACACCGTGGGCACCGGCGGCGACAGCCACACCCGCTTCCCCATCGGCGTGTCCTTCCCCGCAGGCTCCGGCCTGGTGGCCTTCGGCGCCGCCACCGGCGTGATGCCGCTCGACATGCCCGAATCGGTGCTGGTGCGCTTCAAGGGCCAGATGCAGCCCGGCGTCACCCTGCGTGACCTGGTGCATGCCATCCCCTTGTACGCCATCAAGGCCGGTCTGCTGACCGTGGCCAAGGCCGGCAAGAAGAACATCTTCTCGGGCCGCGTGCTGGAAATCGAAGGTCTGCCCGACCTGAAGGTGGAGCAGGCGTTCGAGCTGTCCGACGCCTCGGCCGAGCGCTCCGCCGCCGGCTGCACGATCAAGCTCAACCCCGAGCCGATCAAGGAGTACCTGCGCTCCAACGTCGTGCTGATGAAGAACATGATCGCCGACGGCTATGCCGACGCCAAGACCCTGGCTCGCCGCATCGAGAAGGTCGAAGCCTGGCTGGCCAAGCCCGACCTGCTCGAAGCCGACAAGGACGCCGAGTACGCCGCCGTCATCGAGATCGATCTGGCCGACATCAAGGAACCCATCGTCTGCTGCCCGAACGACCCCGACGACGCCAAGTTCATGTCCGAAGTGGCCGGCACCAAGATCGATGAAGCCTTCATCGGTTCGTGCATGACCAACATCGGCCACTTCCGCGCCGCCGCCAAGCTGCTGGGCACCCAGCGCGACATCCCCGTCAAGCTGTGGGTCGCTCCGCCCACCAAGATGGACCAGAGCGAACTGATGAAGGAAGGCCACTACGCCGCCTTCGGCAACGCCGGTGCGCGCACCGAAATGCCGGGCTGCTCGCTGTGCATGGGCAACCAGGCGCAGGTGCACGAGGGCGCCACGGTCATGTCCACCTCCACCCGCAACTTCCCCAACCGCCTGGGCAAGAACACCAACGTGTTCCTGGGCAGCGCCGAGCTGACCGCCATCTGCTCCAAGCTGGGCAAGATCCCGACGGTGGCCGAGTACCACGAGGCCATGGGCATCATCAACAAGGATGCCGCCAGCGTGTACCGCTACATGAACTTCGACCAGATCGAAGAGTACGCCGAAGTGGCCAAGGGCGTGACCGCCTGAGGCATCTGCCGCGCGCAACAAAAAACCCGCCTCGGCGGGTTTTTTGTTGGCTGATTGGGAAGAAGCAGCGCTCAGGCGCTGGCGGGTGCTGGTGCAGTGCCGTCTTTCTCGGCGGCCTCCCCTTCGTCGGCGGGCGGTGCCAGCTTGGACGCCAGGAAATCGTCGTAGCCCTTCATCACCAGCTCGTAGGTCTTCTGGATGCCCGAGGCCACCGGGCTGCCGTCGCCAAGCACGCCCAGGCCGTCGAGGATGCCTTTCGCTTCGTTGAAGCCGGTCTCGAAACCGCCCCGGATCAGCGCCACGAAGTCACGCGCCAGGGTTTCGGTGTCCTTGTCGGGGTGGCGGGCCGCGTAGGCGTCGTAGAGCGCGGTGGACAGCGCCAGGATGCGGCCGGCCGTGCCCTCGGGGGAGTTGTCCTGGTTGCTCGCGCTGCCAATGGCGTTGGGGCCTAGTTCCGGGCCAAGGATTTCATTGATGCGGTCGATGGCGGTGCGGTAAAGCAGCGCCAGGGACGAGTCGCCCGACTGGATGGACACATCCATCGACGCCTGCAGGATCTGCACGTTCTGCTGCTGGCGCAGGCTGCGCTCATCGCCTTGCGCCTTGGCGGCGCGGGCTTCACCCGGTGGGGCGGTGCGGTGGGTCTGCGAGGCCTCCTGGGCGGGCAGGGCCGCCGTGGGGGGCAAGGTTCCGACGGAAGAAGGGGCCATGGCAGTCTCCTCAGAGGGGTTGATGGCGTGGGATACCTTCTGGAATTATCGGCAGATGCGGGTGAAAGTTGAATCTGGGCGGTGAAAGGGGGTCTGTTTGGGCTTTAGAAATCGGCTGGGTGATCGGTGGACTCAAGGAAGTGGCAAGATCTCAATATGACCAGTCCAATTGCACCGCACGAAACAGCCATATTTGGTGATTCGGTAATGGTTGGGGACAGGTTTATCGCGAGTCGTGAGACTGAGCGGATCGATTTACTCTTAGCCAATCACCTAATAAAGGTTGCGGAACGGGAAGTCGGCTGGACCTGGCTCCTCAAAGACCCAAGTGACGGTAGGTTCTGGGAGCTTTCCTATCCTTTCGGAGATAGGCATGGTGGCGGTCCACCCAAGCTCGAAGTTCTGACACGGGCCGCCGCGAAAGCACTATATGGTGCTGCCGAGATCTAAATTTAGTAGGAGCGGACCCGCTGAAGGGTACAGCTCAACACAACATTGAGCGCCTGCTTCTGGGCAGCGGCAGCTCCTGGCCGGTACCGACCAGTTGTGTCATGACCACTAATACGCGTGGATGTATGGGCAGGCCGCCCATGCAAAAGAGCAGGCTAGGCAGCAGATCGCAAAAAGAGGAGCTGGCAGCGCTTATCCAGCAAAGGTTTCAGCTATTTTTCATGCTGAAAGCCAATCAATCCAAGCGCTATCAGCTATCTTTTCAATAGCTGGCAAAAGCAGCCCTCAAATCAACCGTGCTATCAGCGCCCCTTCCGCCGGACCTTCGAGCGGAATGCGCACGCGCAGCGGGCTGCCCGAGGCGACTTGCAGAGCCTCGCCCTCCAACCCGCGCATCTGCTCCAGGCGCACCAGGCGGTTGCCCTGGGGGTGGATGATCTCCAGCGTGTCGCCCACGGCGAAGCGGTTTTTCGTTTCCACCTCGGCCCAGCCGTCCTGCACGGCCTTGACTTCGCCCACGAACTGGCTGCGCCGGGCCTCGGAGCTGCCGGTTTCGTAGTTCTGGTAGTCGTTGGCGGGGCGGCGCTCCAGGAAGCCGGGGGTGTAGCCCCGGTTGGACAGGCCTTCGAGCTCGGTGATGAGTTCCGGGTTGAACGGGCGGCCGGCCACGGCGTCGTCGATGGCGCGGCGGTAGATCTGGGCCGTGCGCGAGACGTAGTACTGGCTCTTGGTGCGGCCCTCGATCTTGAGTGAATCGACGCCGATCTCCGCCAGGCGCTGCACATGCTCCACGGCGCGCAGGTCCTTGCTGTTCATGATGTAGGTGCCGTGCTCGTCTTCCATGATGGGCATGAGCTGGCCCGGGCGTTCCTTCTCTTCCAGCAGGTAGACCTTGTCGGCCAGCGGGTGCCGCTCGCCGCCGCCGCACGAGGCAAAGGCGTTGTTGCCTTCCTCCTGTGCCTGGTTGAAGTTGAAGTCGCCTTCCATGCGCGCGGCCATGGCCTCGCCGGTGTTCGGGTCCACGGCGGCTTCCTGGGTGGCGTAGTTCCAGCGGCAGGCGTTGGTGCAGGTGCCCTGGTTGGGGTCGCGCCGGTTGAAGTAGCCCGAGAGCAGGCAGCGGCCCGAGTAGGCGATGCACAGCGCGCCGTGCACGAACACCTCCAGCTCCATGTCGGGGCATTCTTGGCGGATCTTGGCAATTTCGTCGAGGCTCAGCTCGCGCGAGAGGATGATGCGCTTGACGCCCACCTTCTGCCAGAACTTCACGGCCGCGTAGTTGGTGGTGTTGGCCTGCACCGAGAGGTGGATCTCCACCTCGGGCCACTTTTCGCGCACCATCATGATGAGGCCGGGGTCGGCCATGATGAGGGCGTCGGGCCGCATGGCGATGATGGGCTCGATGTCGCGCAGGTAGGTGCGCACCTTGTCGTTGTGCGGCAGCAGGTTGCTGGTGAGGAAGAACTTCTTGCCGCGCGCGTGCGCTTCGCGGATGCCCTGCTCGATCTGCTCCTGGCGGAATTCGTTGTTGCGCGCGCGCAGGCTGTAGCGCGGCTGGCCGGCGTAGACGGCGTCGGCGCCGAAGTCGTAGGCGGCGCGCATCTTGTCGAGCGAGCCGGCGGGCAGCAGCAGTTCGGGGCTTTTGAGGGTCATGGTGCGTGATTGTCCGCCAGGGCCTTCCGGCGCGCACAGGGTGGGCGGGAAGCCTGCGGTGGGGGAAGGGGGGATCAGTCTTTCGGGCGGAAACCGATGACGAGCGAGGAGGGCACACGGCCGTCCACGTCGCGCGGCAGGGTTTCGGTCTTCTGCAGGGCGCGCAGCACGGCGTCGTCCCAGGCTTTGTTGCCGCTGGACTGGGTCAGTTTGAAGCCGGTGATGGTGCCGTCGGGCGCGGCGCGCACCTCCACCTCGGCGCGCGGGTTGCCCGACACGGCGTCGGGGTAGACGATGTGCGGCTTGACCTTGGCGGCCACCCGGCCACCATAGCTGCCCGAGGGGCCGGCATCGCGCTGGGCTGTGCCGGTGGCGTTTTCGCCGCCCGTGGCGCCGGCCAGGCCCTGCAAGCGGCGCAGGGTTTCATCCCGCCGGTCCTTGGCGGCCTTGGCGTTGGCCTTTTCGATGGCCTCCTGTTTGCGCTTGTCCTCGGCCTCCTGGCGCTTTTTCTCCTCGGCCAGGCGCTTTTCTTTTTCCAGGCGGTCCTTCTCGCGCTGCTTGTCCTTTTCTTTTTCCTTCTGCAGGCGTTCTTTTTCCTGGGCGCGGCGCTCGTCTTCCTTGCGCTCACGTTCACGTTTCTCGCGTTCGAGCTGCTGGGCGCGCTCCCTGTCCTTCTTTTCCTTCTCGATGCGCTTTTTCTCGCGCTCGATGGCGAGGTCGGCTTCGCGCGTGTCGGGCTCGGCCTGGCGCGGCGGCGGGGGCGGGGGCGATGGGGGCTGCACGGGCGCCGGAGGTTCCGGCGGTGGCGGGGGCTGCGCCGGTTCGGACGGCTGCGGCGGGGTGTCGTCGCGCGGCGCGGCCTGTTGCGGCACGGCGGACCACAGCTCGGCCTGCACGGCGGGCTGGTCGGTGCTGGTCTTCCAGTGCACGCCCCAGGTCAGGGCCACGACCAGCAGCACATGGGCCAATACCGCCAGCGCGATGGCGCGCACGCGCGCCGGCGGGCGGGGCGGTGCGAACTGGTCGCGGTCGTCTTGGGCGTGCATGCGGCGCTGGCGGCGGCGTTCAGCCGCCCTGCTTGACGGACAGGCCCACGCGCTGGACGCCGGCCTTCTGCAGCGCGTCCATGGCCTTGACCACGGTTTCGTACTGCACGCTCTTCTCGGCGGCGATGACCACGGCGGATTCACCGCCCTGCGCCTGCTGCCAGCGCAGCGCGGCCTCGCCGATCTCGCGCGTGCTGAGGGTGTGCTCGGCGTCGCGCGTCTTGAAGCGCAGCGAGCCGTCCTTGTTCACGACGACGGTGGCGAAGCTTTTGGGCTGGTTCCTGCTCTTGCCCACGCTGGGCACGTCCACCATGCCCGGCGTGAGCATGGGCGCCGTCACCATGAAGATGATGAGCAGCACCAGCATCACGTCGATGAAGGGCACCATGTTGATTTCGTTCATCGAGCGGCGGCGGCCGGCGCCGCGGGAGGCCATGGCGGGCATGGGCGTTCTCCCTCAGTGGCCCGACGCCGAGGCGGCGGGGTGCGCGCCCAGGTTGCGCTGCAGGATGTTGGAGAACTCCTCGATGAAGGTCTCCTGGTGGATGGCCACGCGGTCGATGTCGCGCGCGAAGCGGTTGTAGGCGATCACGGCGGGAATGGCGGCGAACAGGCCCAGGGCCGTGGCCACCAGCGCCTCGGCGATGCCCGGCGCCACGGTGGCCAGCGTGACCTGCTCCATGCCGGCGAAGCCCGTGAAGGCGTGCATGATGCCCCACACGGTGCCGAACAGGCCCACGTAGGGGCTGACCGAGGCCACCGAGCCGAGGAAGGACAGGCTCGACTCCACCACGTCCATCTCGCGCTGGAAGCTCGCGCGCATGGCGCGGCGCGCGCCGTCGAGCAGCGTGCCGGGATCCTGGATGCGGCGCTCGCGCAGCTTCTGGTATTCGCGCATGCCGCTGGCGAAGATGCGTTCCATGGGGCCGGCGTTCTTGGCGTTCTGCGCGGCGCTGGCGTACAGGTCGTTGAGGCTGGTGCCCGACCAGAAGTCGCGCTCGAACTCGTCGTTGAGCGATTTCACACGCTTCAAGGCAAACAGCTTGCGGAAGATGGCGGCCCAGCTGGCGATGGACACGCCCAGCAGCAGCGCCATGACCAGTTGCACCACCCAGCTCGCGTGCAGCACCAGCTGCAGGATGGACATGTCTTGGGAATTCATGAAAGTTGTTCCAGGATGTGAGCGGGGATGCGCGCCGGGCGCATGGTGGCGCCGTCCACCCAGCCGATGCGGATGGTGCCTTCGCTCAGCAGGGCGGGTTCGCCAGCGTTCATATGCTCTTGATTTAATAGCGCCTGCTGCACGATTGTCAAGGAGGCGCGGCCTTTTTCTTCCAGCTGGGCGGTAACAATGAGTTGGTCGTCGAGGCGGGCCGGGCGCAGGTAGCGCAGGCGGGCATCGGTTACGACAAACATGCCGCCGGTTTGTTCCCGCAGCGCCTGCTGACCCAGGCCGAGCGAGCGCAGCCATTCGGTGCGCGCGCGCTCGAAGAACTTCAGGTAGTTGGCGTAGAACACGATGCCGCCGGCATCGGTGTCCTCCCAGTAGATGCGGACGGGGAACTGGAACGCCATGGGTTCAGCCCAGCAGGGCATCGAGGCGCGCCACAGACTCCTGCAACTGCGCCATGGAATTGGCCGTGGAGAAGCGCACGAAGCGCTGCGTGTCGGCCGTGCCGAAATCGCGCCCTGGCGTGATGGCGATGTGGGCGCGGCGCATCAGCTCGAAGGCGAAGTCCCAGCTGCCGGTCACGCCCAGGCGCTCGCAGGCCGCGCTGCAGTCGGCCCAGGCGTAGAAGGCGCCGTCGGGCATCACCGGCACGCTCAATCCCAGGCGCTGCAGCTCGGGGATGAAGTAGTCGCGCCGGGCCTTGAACTCGGCGCGGCGGCGTTCGTACTCGGCGATGCTCTCGGGCTCGAAGCAGGCCAGCGCGGCGTGCTGCGCAATGGTGCTGGCGCAGATGAACAGGTTCTGCGCCAGGCGCTCGACCACGGGCACCAGCGCCTCGGGCACCACCATCCAGCCCAGGCGCCAGCCCGTCATGTTGAAGTACTTGCTGAAGCTGTTGATGCTGATGATGTCTTCGCCCAAGGCCAGCGCGGTGTGGCCGAACTGTTCTTCATACGACAGGCCGAGATAGATCTCGTCGACGATGGTGATGCCGCCGTGCTCCTGCACCACGCCATGGATGCGGCGCAGCTCGTCGGGCGCGATCGAGGTCCCCGTGGGGTTGGAGGGCGAGGCCAGCAGCACGCCGCGCGTCTTGGGGCCCCAGGCGGCGCGCACCTTCTCCGCGCTGAGCTGGAAGCGCTCCTGCGCCGTGGTGGGGATCAGCACCGCCGTGCCCTCGGCCGCGCTCACGAAGTGGCGGTTGCAGGGGTAGCTCGGGTCGGGCATGAGGATCTCGTCGCCCGCGTCGATCAGCGCCAGGCAGGCGAGCTGCAGCGCGGCCGAGGCGCCGGCCGTGACGACGATGCGCCGTGCCGGCACATCGACGCCGAAGCGCTGCGCGTACCAGCCGCTGATGCGCTCGCGCAGGCTCTCCAGGCCGAGCGACTGGGTGTACTGCGTGGCGCCGCTCTGCACGGCGCGCAGGGCGGCTTCCTGCACCAGGGGCGGCGCGGTGAAGTCGGGTTCGCCGATGTTCAGGAAGATCATCGGTTCGCGCGTGCCCGCCACCTCGCGCGCCAGCGCCTGCGCGGCCTTGGCCACTTCCATCACATAAAACGGTTCGATGCGGCCGGCGCGGGTGGAGATTTTCATGGGGGAGAGGTTCAGGCCCGCGGGTGGCGGGAGGGAGTACAGGGCAGGCTGGTGGCCCGCCGCGAACAGGTGGGAGTGGGGGGCTCAGCCCTGTGGCGCGCTGGCGCCGTCGGCGCGCTTGTCGGCCGCCACCTCGTCGGCGCGCAGCTTGGGCGCCAGGCCGCCGAGCACGCCGTTGACATACTTATGGCCGTCGGTGCCGCCAAATTCCTTGGCCAGCTCGATGTATTCATTGAGCACCACGCGCCAGGGCACGTCCAGGCAATGCTGGAACTCGTACACGCCCATCCACATCACGGCGTGCTCGATGGGCGAGATCTCGGCCATCTTGCGGTCGAGCAGCGGGGTGATGAGCGCGTCGAGGTCGGCGGCGGTGGCGATGCAGCCGTGCAAGAGCGCGTCGTAGTGCGCCGCGTCGGCCTTGTGGAAGCCCGCCAGGTCACGCGTGAAGGCGTCGATGGCGGTGGCCTCGTTGCGGCCCACCAGGTGCTGGTAGAGCGCCTGCAGCGCGAACTCGCGCGCGCGCGTGCGGTTGGATTTGGCGGCGGCCTTGCGCGCGCCCGTGCTGGTGAGGCCGGTGCGCTTTTGCTTGGGGGCCGGTGCGTCGGGGGAGGTGTTCTGTTCGCTCATGACAGCTCGTCCAGCAGGTTGGCCATTTCCACGGCCACGTAGGCGGCGTCGCGGCCCTTCTCGGTCTGGCGCGCGACGGCCTGGTCGAGGTTCTCGGTGGTCAGGATGGCGTTGGCCACGGGCACGTGGTAGTCCAGCGCGATGCGCGAGACGGCCGCGCCCGATTCGTTGGCCACCAGCTCGAAGTGGTAGGTTTCGCCGCGGATGATGCAGCCCAGCGCGATCAGCGCGTCGAACTCGTCGCGCTCGGCCAGGGCCTGCAGCGCCACGGGCACTTCCAGGGCGCCGGGCACCAGCACATGGGTGATGTGCTTTTCCTGCACGCCCAGGTCCAGCAGCGCGGTGCGGCAGGCGGCCGCCAGCGCGTTGGTGATGCTTTCGTTGAAGCGGGCCTGCACGATGCCGATGTGCAGCTTCTTGCCGTCGAGCCTGTCGCCCGTTCCCTTTTCTGCGCCAAACATGTTTGTTCCTCGTTATTCCTTGGGGATGTATCCGGTGATTTCGAGCCCGTAGCCCGCCATGCTGGGCATGCGGCGGGGCTGGCCCATGAGCTGCATCTTGTGCACGCCGCATTCGCGCAGGATCTGCGCGCCCACGCCATAGGTGCGCAGGTCCATGCGGCCGCGCTCGGGCGCCTGGGCCGCGCGGGCCGTGCCCTCGAACTGGGCGAGCAACTGCGCGGCGCTTTCGCCGCAGTTGAGCAGCACGGCCACGCCCCGGCCCTGCTGGGCGATGTAGTGCAGGCTGGTGTCCAGGCCCCAGGAGTGCATGGAGCGGTTGAGTTCCAGCGCGTCGAGCACCGACAGCGGTTCGTGCACGCGCACGGGCACCACGTCGCCCTCGCCCCATTGGCCCTTGGCCAGCGCCAGGTGCACGGCGCCGCTGGGCTTGTCGCGGAAGGCGTGGGCGGTGAATTCGCCGTAGCTGGTCTGCAGCGTGCGCTGGCCCACCTTCTCGACCAGGGATTCGGTGCGGCTGCGGTGCTCGATCAGGTCGGCGATGGTGCCGATCTTGATGCCGTGCTCGGCGGCGAACACCTGCAGGTCGGGCAGGCGCGCCATGGTGCCGTCGTCCTTCATGATCTCGCAGATCACGGAGGAGGGGCTGCAGCCGGCCATGGCGGCGAGGTCGCAGCCGGCCTCGGTGTGGCCCGCGCGCATGAGCACGCCGCCGTCCACCGCCTGCAGCGGGAAGATGTGGCCGGGCTGCACCAGATCGCTGGCCTGGCTGTCCTTGGCCACGGCCACCTGCACGGTGCGCGCGCGGTCGGCGGCCGAGATGCCGGTGGTCACGCCCTCGGCGGCCTCGATGGACACGGTGAAGGCCGTGCTGTAGACCGTGCCGTTGCGCGTGGCCATGGGCGGCAGCTTGAGGAATTCGCAGCGCTCGCGCGTGAGCGTGAGGCAGATCAGGCCCCGGCCGAAGCGCGCCATGAAGTTGATGGCCTCGGGTGTCACATGGTCGGCGGCCAGCACCAGGTCGCCTTCGTTCTCGCGGTCTTCCTCGTCCACGAGGATGACCATGCGCCCGGCGCGCATCTCTTCGACGATCTCCTCCACCGGCGAGATGGGGGCGGGGGTGAGGGGGGTGTTCATGGGGGCTTTCTTCGGTGGGCCGCAGGGGGAGGGCAGTCTGCAGCGCAGGTTCCGCGGTGCCGGCGCTGGGCGGAGGCGGGCTCCGCGAGCGTCCCAAAGAACATGCGATGCGGCGCTGCCGCACGGTGGGCCGGCGCGCGCAGCGCACGCGGGCCCGAAGAGGTGCATTCTAGTCGAGCGCGCGCCGTGGTGCGCCGCCGGCCGGGGTCAAACGGCGGAGGTTTCGAGCACCACGTCGGACGCCGGGTAGGCCACGCAGGGCAGCACGCAGCCGCTGGCCCGCTCCTCGGGCGTGAGGCCCGGCCACTCGATGGCGTAGCGCACCTCGCCCTGCGCCAGGTGACCGATGCAGGTGCGGCAGGTGCCGTTGCGGCAGGAGCTGGGCCAGTCGATGCCGCCTTGTTCCATTGACAGCAGCAGCGGCTGCTCGGGCCAGGCGTCGCATTGCTGGCCAGCGGGCTCGATCTGGGCGATGAAAAAGGGCGCGGTGGGTGTGTTCATGGGCGGGTTCAGGGGGTGGAGGGCGAGGGCCTGTTCCCACTATTTTTGCCAGTGCGAACGGGGTGAAAGCCGCGCCAATCTAGGCGCGTGACAACGCCAAGGCCGGGGCCTTGGCTAGGAGGGCAACGACGAGTGGCGCGGCTTTCACCCCGTTCCCTGCGGGTTGCGCCCCCAAAAGGCCATTCGCGGCGTTGCCAAACCTCGCTGGGGTCGCTCCCCAGCTTCGTTTGGCGCCTGGCGCCTGGCCTTTTGGGGTCGCAACGCATCTGACAAAAATAGTGGGAACAGGCCCTAGCGCGTCCAGGCCAGCAGCAGGTTGTTGGCCGGCAGGGCGTGGCGCGCGGCGAGGCGCAGGCCCGCCGTGGCGGCCATCTGGGCCACGTCTTCCAGGCGGCGGATGCCCCAGGCCGGGTTGCGCTCGCGCAGGCTGGCATCGAAGTCGCGGTTGCTGGGCGCGGTGGGTACGCCGTCTTCCAGATACGGCCCGTAGGTGACGAGTTGCCCGCCCGGCGCCAGGTGCCGCGCCGCGCCCTGCATCAGCCCGGCGCAGCAGGCCCAGGGCGCGATGTGCAGCATGTTGGCGCAGTACACCAGGTTGAAGGGGGTGGCGAAGGCGGGGCCGTCGCCAGGCCACCGGGGCGCCAGCACGTCCAGCCGCACGGGCGGTTGCACGTTGGGCACGGCGGCGCACCAGGCGCTGATCGATGCCAGGTGCTCGTCCAGCGGGTCGCTGGGCTGCCAGGTCCAGCCCGGCAAGGCGGCGGCGAACCAGGCCGCATGCTGCCCGGTGCCGCTGGCCACCTCCAGCGCATGGCCGGTGGCGGGCAACAGGGTGCGCAGCACCTCCAGGATGGGCTGGCGGTTGCGTTCGGCGGCGGGGCTGTGCAGCGGATTGGGCATGAAAAATGGCAGCGGCGCAGCAGGAATAAGCGCTTCTAGCTATCAGTTTGGTAGTGATTCGGTGCTGCCGTGGCGGCAGGAGCCGCCGCGCCGCATTTGCCGCAAAAAGAGGCAGCGCAGGGATTGTCCTGAAGAATCAAGGACTTGGCGCGGCCATACAGGGCTTGTCCGGATTTATCCACAGCATTGTCCAGCGGACGCCGGGATAAGTGGTGCGTGCGCGGCAATACCTTGCATAAAAAACGGGCAATCTGCCGCAGTCCCTTATCAATCAACCACTTGCGCGGCCCATACAGGGCTTGTCCGGAGTTGTCCACACGATTGTCCAGTGCGGACCGGGATAACCCTCAGGCGACGGTCACGCCCTTCCAGAACGCCACGCGGCCACGCACGGCCTCGGCCTCGGGCTTGGGGTCGGCGTAGGTCCAGGCGGCCTCGGGGTTGAGTTCGCCGTTGACGAGCAGCGAGAAGTAGGTGGCCTGGCCCTTCCAGGGGCACATGGTCTTGTGGTTGCTGAAGGTGACGAACTCGCGCTTGAGCGCGCTCTCGGGGAAGTAGTGGTTGCCTTCCACGAGCACGGTGTCGTCGCTCTCGGCGACGACCACGCCGTTCCAGATGGCTTTCATGGGGAAACTCCTTGCATAGTGAAAACAGCCTCTAGGGCAATCAGGTCAAGCGCCATGCGCTACTGAATGCATAGCATTCGAGGTGCAGGGGCTCAGAGAAAGAGCGCCTCGAACCCGTCCTCGGGCAGGAAGTGCCGCGCTTGGCGGCTCAGCCGCGTGGGGCCGGGCAGGGCGCGCTCGCGCACGGAGTGCAGCGGGTCGCCCGGGTAGCAGATGGTGCGCACGCCGTCTTGATCATAGGCCTCGGGCAGGATGGTGGGCGGGGGCTGGAGCCGCGCGGCCGCGATCACGTCCCGCACCGTGGCGTGGCGCGCCAGCTGCGCCAGGCTCATGATCTGCGGCGGCGCCAGCTCGATGCGGCCGTCGCGGTACTGCTCCAGCGCGGTGCGCGGCGTGAGCCACAGGCTCTCGGTGGTTTCCTCGTTGTCGTGCAGCGCGGTCTGGCCTTCGGGCGCCTGGGCCACGAAAAAGCGCGTGTCGAAGCGCCGCGTGCCCATGGCGGGCGCCAGTGGCGTGATCCAGCGCGACCAGGGGGCGAGTTGCCGCGTCGCCAGGCGCAGCCCTAGCTGGGCCAGCACCTGTGCGAACGGCTGGCCTTCGCGCAGCATGGCGCGGGCGCGCGGCGCGTCCAGCCGCGCTTGCGGTTGCGCGGGCTCGGCCAGCAGCAGGCCGCATTCCTCCAGCGCCTCGCGCAGCGCCGCCACATGCAGGCCGGCGGCGATGGCAGCGGCCGTGCCAGGCTCGCCCAGGCCGGCGTGCAGCGCGTCCACGCCCTGGTCCAGCAGGGCCGTGCTGGCGGGCTCGCTGTCGGCGGCGTCGAGCTTGCCGCCCGGGAACACATACATCCCCGCCATGTTGGCCATCTGGGCATGGCGGCGCTGCAGCAGGGTTTCCAGGCCGGCGGGGGTGTCGCGCAGCAGCACCACGGTGGCGGAGTCGCGGGGTGTTTCGGGATGGGTGGGGGTGACGGGCTGCATGGGGCTCTCTTAGGGGGCAGTCACTAACTGTACTGGCAAGCACCGGTTTGTGGCTTACAGTGCTGCGCGCAGGCGGCACCGGACAGTCCGGTGCGCGACTGGGTTCTTCAACCATCGACAACAGGAGTGGATGCACCATGGGTATGGATTTCAAGGGCCGCGTGGCCATCGTGACGGGCGCCGGCGGCGGCCTGGGCCGCCTGCATGCGCTGGCGCTGGCCCAGCGCGGCGCCAAGGTGCTGGTGAACGACCTGGGTGGCGCGGTGGACGGCAGCGGCGGCTCGGTCTCGGCGGCGCAGGCGGTGGTCGAGGAAATCCGCGCGGCGGGCGGCGAGGCGCTGGCCAACGGCGCGTCGGTGACCGACTTCGCCGCAGTCGAGGCCATGGTGCAGCAGGCCATCGATGCCTGGGGACGCGTGGACATCCTGGTGAACAACGCGGGCATCCTGCGTGACAAATCCTTCGCCAAGATGGACATGGCGGATTTCCGCCTGGTGGTGGACGTGCACCTCATGGGCGCGGCGAACTGCTGCAAGGCGGTGTGGCCGCACATGGTGGCCCAGCAGTACGGCCGCATCGTGATGACGACCTCGTCCACGGGCTTGTACGGCAACTTCGGCCAGAGCAACTATGGCGCGGCCAAGCTGGCCCAGGTGGGCCTGATGCAGACGCTGGCCATCGAGGGGGCCAAGAACAACATCCGCGTGAATGCTCTGGCGCCCACGGCGGCCACGCGCATGACCGAGGCGCTGTTCCCGCCGCAAATTCTCGATGCCCTCAAGCCCGAGGCCGTGGTGCCCGCCATGCTGGTGCTGGCGCACGAGGGCGCGCCGACCCGCACCATCCTGTGCGCTGGCGGCGGCTCGTTCGAGGCCGCGCACATCACGCTGACGCAGGGGGTGCACATCGGCCTGGGCGACGATGCGCCCGAGCAGCTCGCAGCCCGGTTGGCCGAGGTGACCGAGCGCGCGGGCGAGCAGGTGCCGCAGAGCGGCGCGGCCCAGGGCACCATCGAGGTGCAGAAGGCCATGGCGGCGCGCGGCTGAACGGCCGGCGGGTTTGACCCGCGTCATGCAAGCCCTGGCGCCGGCAGGCCCGGCCCTGGCATGCTAAGTTCCGTGCCGATACAGAAAATTGGCACCGAACTTATGACCACCTTGCAGGAACGCATCAGCGCGCAGTCCCCCGAAAGCCTGGCCGGCATCCGCCGCGGCATCGAGAAAGAGGGCCTGCGCGTCCTGCCCTCGGGGGCGCTGGCCCTCACGCCGCACCCGCTGCCGCTGGGCTCGGCCCTCACCCACCCGCACATCACCACCGATTACAGCGAGTCGCAGATCGAGCTGGTCACCGGCGCGCACCTGGGCGTGCAGGATTGCCTGGACGAGCTCACCGAGATCCACCAGTTTGTCTACCAGACGCTGCGCGCCCAGGGCGACGAGATGCTCTGGGTCTCCAGCATGCCGTGCGGCCTGCCCACCGACGAAACCATCCCGCTGGCGCGCTACGGCAGTTCCAACATCGGGCGCGCCAAGAGCGTCTACCGCATGGGCCTGGGCCACCGCTATGGCCGGCGCATGCAGACCATCTGCGGCATCCACTACAACTGGTCGATGCCGGGCGTGAGCAGCGAGCAGTATTTCGCGCTGATCCGCAACTTCCGCCGCCAGGCCTTCGTGCTGCTGTACCTGTTCGGCGCCTCGCCGGCCATGTGCCCGTGCTTCGCCCAGGGCCGGCCGCACGCGCTGCAGTCGCTGGGCGGCCAGGCGCTGTACCTGCCGCATGCCACCTCGCTGCGCATGGGCCGCCTGGGCTACCAGAGCGACGCGCAGGCCACGCTGGCCGTGAGCTACAACGGCCTGGAGGGTTACGCCAATTCGCTGCAGGAGGCGCTCACGCGGCCCTACCCGGCCTACGAGGCCGTGGGCATCCGCAACCCGGGGGGCGACTACAACCAGCTCGGCACCAGCCTGCTGCAGATCGAGAACGAGTTCTACGGCACCATCCGTCCCAAGCGCGTGGTGCGCACGGGCGAGCGCCCGCTGCACGCGTTGCGCGAGCGCGGCGTGGAATATGTCGAGGTGCGCCTGATGGACCTCGACCCCTTCGTGCCGGTGGGCATCACCGCGCAGACCATGCGCCTGCTCGACGTGTTCCTGCTGCACTGCCTGCTCTCCGACAGCCCGCCCGACACGCCCGAGGAAATCACCGAACTCAAGCGCAACCAGCACCTCACGGCCGAGCGCGGCCGCGAGCCCGGCCTGTGCCTGCAACGGCGAGGCCAGAGCGTGCCGCTGGTCGAATGGGCCGCGCAGATCCTGCAGGAATGCGCGCCGCTGGCCGCCGCGCTCGACGCCGGCAACGGCACGCGCGACTACAGCGCGGCCCTGCAAGCCGCCCAGGCGCTGCTCGATGCCCCGCAGGAAACGCCCTCGGCGCGCGTGCTGGCGCGCATGGCCGCCGCGCACGGCAACAACTTCACGGCCTTCTCGATCAGCCAGTCCGCCCTGGCGCGCGAGGCGCTGCTGGAACGCCCCTGGAGCGGGGCACTGCAAGAGCGCAGCGCGGCCCAGGCGCGGGAGTCGCTGGCGCAGCAGCAGGCCATCGAGGCCGCCGACACGCTGCCGTTCGAGGAATGGCGCCAGCAGTACATGTCAACGCAAGGCCTGCTGATCTGACGCGGCCCAGGCCAGCGATCGCCGCGCAAGGGCCGCCCCGCAGCGATGCCAGAGAAGGGGACGGTGGCGCAGCCACCCAGGGGCTTGTGCCCTCAGTGCTTGCCGGAGAGCGACGCCGCCACCAGCCGCTTGAACGGCGGGAAGTTCTGCGCCACGCGCAGCGCCGCGTCGCGCAGCAGGCGCGCGGGCGGGTGGTCGGTGGTGTAGAGGCGGGCCACGAAGGTGGTGGCCAGGTACAGCGGCAGCGTGGCGCGGCGGTGCGCGCGCTCGTAGCGTGCCAGCAGGTCGGGCGCGGCGATGTCCTGGCCGGCGGCGTGGGCGGCGCGTAGCTGGCCGGCCAGCGTGGTGATGCCCAGGAGGCCGAAATTGAAGCCGTGCGCCGTCACGGGGTGCATGCCCACGGCCGCGTCGCCCACGCAGGCGAAGCGCTGTGCCACCAGGCGGTGCGGCCGCACGCCGACGAGCGGGTAGAGGTGGCGCGTGCTGGCGAGCCGCATGGCGCCCAGGCGGTGGTCGAAGCGGCGCGTGATGTCTTCGCCGAACGCGGCCTCTTCCATGTCGGCCAGCGGTTCGAGCGCATGGTGCGGCAGCGTGAGCACCACGCAGGAGCGGTGCGCGCCGCTGGCCGGGTCGTCGTTCATGGGCAGCAGGGCCAGCGTCTGGCCGTAGCCGAACCATTCCCAGGCCACGTGGTGGTGCGGTTGTTCGTGCGACATGGTGCACAGCAGCATGGAGCGGCCGAAGTCGTGCATGTCGGCGCCGATGCCCAGCGCGCGGCGTGTGCCCGAGAAGCGGCTGTCGGCCGCCACCAGCAGGCGCGCGCGCAACTGTTTGCCGCTGGCCAGCGTGACATGCGCGGCGCTGGCGTCGGTGTGGGCGCGGGTTACCTGTTCGCCGGTCAGCAGCTCGATGTCCTGGTGCTGCTGTTGCGCGGCGCGCACCTCCTGGTAGGCGGCGCGGCGGATCAGGTGGTTGGACACCAGCCAGCCGAGTTCGCTGTGGCGCGAGAGCTGGTGGTCGATGACCATGGCGAACGGCGAAGGGCCGTTCATCACCTTGGCGTCGCGCAGCTGGGCGAAGGCCGAAGGTTCGTCGGCCTCGATGCGCGCCCACAGGCCCAGGTCGCGCATGGCCTGCGCCGACTGCTGGGTGAGCGCGATCTCGCGGCCGTCGTAGGCGGGGTTTTCGATGGCGGCCAGCGGCTGCTGCTCCACCACGCCGATGCGCAGCCCGCAGCCCGAAAGCGCGCGCGCGAGGCACAGGCCGGCAGGGCCCGCGCCGCTGATCAAGATGTCGTAGTCCATGGCATGGGACCGCAAACCGCCGCAGCGGATCGCGGTAGGTTGGTTGCGATCAAAATGCCATTCTATGCCCATATATACTGCGCCCTAAGCTATCAAAATAATAGTGCATGGCGCCCTGGGGGCAGGGCCGGCCTGCCAGAATTCGTTCACCGACTTTTCGAGGGAGGGCAGATGGCGTTTCCTGCAACGATGGCGCTCATGGTGCGCCAGCCCCTGGTGGTCTTGCGCATGGCGCGCCCGGGCTTTCTCGCCATCACGGCGGTGGGCTGCGCCATCGGCATCGCATCCGCGCACGCCGCTGGGGGTGGGCTGTCGGCCGGCCCGGCGCTGCTCACGCTGCTGCTGGCGCTGATGCTGCACGCGGCAGCCAACATGCTCAACGACCACGCCGATGCGCTCAACGGCGCCGACGCGGCCAACACGCAGGGCCTGTTTCCGTTCACCGGCGGTTCGCGCCTGGTGCAGGGCGGCGTGGTGCAGGCACGCGACATGCGCGCCGTGGCCCTGGCCCTGCTGGCGCTGGTGGTGCCCGGAGGCCTGTGGCTGGCCTGGCACAGCGGTCCCGCGCTGCTGCTGGTGGGGCTGGCGGGCATGCTGCTGGGCTGGGCCTATTCCATGCCGCCGCTGGCGCTGATGTCGCGTGGCCTGGGCGAACTGGCCGTGGGCCTGGCCTGGGGCCTCATGGTGGTGGGCGCCGACTATGTGCAGCGCGGCCAGTTCGCGCTGGCCCCCATGGCCGCCGGCGCCAGCTACGCGCTGCTGATCGCCAACATCTTGATCGCCAACGGTTTCCCCGACGCGGCGCCCGACGCCCAGGTGGGCAAGCGCACGCTGGTGGTGCGGCTCACGCCGGCGCGCGCCACCTGGGTGTACCTGGCCCTGGCGCTGCTGGCGCATGGCGGGCTGGCCGTGCTGGTGGCGTGGGGCGCGCTGCCGGCGTCCGTGCTGTGGGCGCTGGCGTCGCTGCCGCTGTCGCTGGCGGGGGCTGTGCTGCTGCGGCGCCATGCGCGCCACCCCGAGCGCCTGCGCCCGGCCCTGGTGCTGGGCATCGCGGCCGCCGTGCTGCACGGGCTGGGCCTGGCGGCGGGGTTCTGGGGGGTGTGAACAGGCCCTAGGCCAGCAGTTCCAGCGCGTCCAGGCGCCAGTACTCGGCGGCGTGCAGGAAGCCCTCCCACACGCAGCCGTTGCAGCCCCGGCCGCAGCAGCTTGTGGGTTCGGGCGGCGGCGGGCGCAGCGCCACGCCGCGTTCCTGGGCGCAGCGCTGCAGGGCCTCGAACAGGGCGAGGGCCGAGGCGCGGTCGGTGGCGCCGTGGTGTGCGATGGCGGGCAGCATTTACCGGCGCAGCCACTGCAAGGCGGGGCGTGCCAACAGGGCCACGCCCAGCACCAGCGCGAACCAGCCCACGGCGGCGGCCTGGGCCATCAGCTCGCGCACGCCGGGCGAGCGGGCGACATAGGGCGCCAGCAGGATGACGCAGCCGATCAGCGCGCAGGTGATGCCCTTGACCAGCAGGTCCTTGTCGGCCTTGGGCAGGGCGCGGCGGGCGGGCTCGGGTGGCAGCGGCATGGGGTTAGGAAAAGAGTGGAAGGCCGGCCGCGATTATCCTTGCGACCCTGCGCACCCCGGAACGAACAAAAGAAAGACCCCCCGCATGGCCATCCAGTGGTTTCCCGGTCACATGCACCTGACCAAGAAAGCGATCAGCGAACGCATCAAGGACATCGATGTGGTGATCGAGGTGCTGGACGCGCGCCTGCCCGGCTCCAGCGCCAACCCGCTGCTGGCCGAGCTGACGGGCCACAAGCCCACGCTCAAGGTGCTGAACAAGCAGGACGTGGCCGACCCCGAGCGCACCGCGCTGTGGCTGGACTGGTACAACGCCCGGCCCGACACGCGCGCCGTGGCGCTCGACGCCTCCGAGCCGGCGCCCGCGCGCAAGCTCATCGACGGCTGCCACCAGCTCGCGCCGAACCGGGGCGGCATGGCCAAACCCATGCGCGTGCTGATCTGCGGCGTGCCCAACGTGGGCAAGTCCACGCTCATCAATACCTTGTCGAACAAGCGCCAGGCCAAGACGGGCGACGAGGCCGGCATCACCAAGCTGGAGCAGCGCATCACGCTGGCCGACGACTTCTACCTGTGGGACACGCCCGGCATGCTGTGGCCGCGCATCAGCGTGGTTGAGAGCGGCTACAACCTCGCCGCCAGCGGCGCCGTGGGCCG
The DNA here is from genome assembly GCF_003604195.1 of Simplicispira lacusdiani. Lineage (GTDB taxonomy): Bacteria > Pseudomonadota > Gammaproteobacteria > Burkholderiales > Burkholderiaceae_C > Simplicispira > Simplicispira lacusdiani. The sequence continues at coordinate 61,239 of NZ_QXGR01000008.1, read as the reverse complement.
CAACGCCTACGACGAGGAACTGGTGGCGCTGGAACTGCTGCGCCGCCTGCAGGCGCACTACGCGCCGCTGATCGAGGCGCGCTACAAGCTGGGCCTGGCGGCCGAAGCCATCGCCGCGCTGCCCGACGATGAACTGCTCGAAGTCATCGGCAGGAAGCGCGGGGCCGTCATGTCCGGCGGACGCGTGAACCTGCAAAAGGCCGCCGAGCTGGTGATGACCGATTTCCGCACCGCCGTCCTGGGCCGCGTCACGCTGGAGACGCCGGCGCAGTTCGAGGCCTGGCAGGCCGCCGGCGAGGCGCGCGAGGCCGAGCGCGCGGCGAAGAAGCAGGCCCGTGAAGACCGCAAGAAGAAGGGCAGCGGTACGCGCGAGCCCTGAGCCTAGTGGGGCAGCCGATAGTCCTTCTCCCGCACCAGCCTGGCCATGGCGTCGGCCACTTCGGTGTCGTAGAGCCGGCCCCGGTTCTTGTCGATCTCGGCCATCGCCAGTTCCAGCCCGAGCGCGGGGCGGTAGGGCCGGTGCGCCGCCATGGATTCGACCACGTCGGCCACGGCCAGCACGCGGGCCTCGGGCAGGATGGCGTCGCCCTGCAGGCCGCGCGGGTAGCCGCTGCCGTCCATGCGCTCGTGGTGCTGGCGGATGATCTCGGCCACCGGGGTGGCGAAGTCCACGTCCTTGAGGATGTCGTAGCCGGCCTGTGCGTGGCACTTGACCAGTTCCATCTCCAGTGGGCTCAGGCGCCCGGGCTTGGACAGGATCTCGGCGGGCACGGCGATCTTGCCGATGTCGTGCACCAGGCCCACCAGTTCCAGGTTCTTGCAGCGTGCTTCGTCCCAGCCCAGCTCACGCGCGATGGCACCCGCGATCAGGCCCACGCGGCGTTCATGCCCGGCGGTGTAGGGGTCGCGCAATTCGACCATGTTGGAGATGGCCTGCAGCGTGCCCTGCATGGCACCTTCAAGCCGCCGCACGTAGCTGGCGATCTGCTCTTCGGCTTGCTTGCGCTCGGTGATGTCCTGGGCCATCACGATGGTGGCGGGTTGGCCGTCGTCCCAGGTGATGACCCTGGCGTTCAGGCCCAGTTCGATCAACCGGCCATCCTTGCGGCGCAAGGGCACGCTGTAGGCCACGTTGGGCTCGCCGGCATCGAGCCGCCCCCAGGCCTGGTGGATGCGTTCCAGGTTGTCAGGGGTGGTGGCGGTGAATTGCAGCACCTCCTGCCCCAGAAGTTCCGGTGCTGACCAGCCCACGATTTCGCAGAAGCGCGGGTTCACGTAGATGAAACGGCCATGGCGGCGCACATAGATGCCGCTGATGGTCTGCTCGATCATGTTGCGGAAGCGTTGCTCGCTTTCCCGCAGCACATGCTCGTTCTGGCGGATTTCCGTCAGGTCGGTCCAGGCGATGATGGCCTCGTCGTTCACCACGGTCATGGTGCCGCGCGTGGTGCGTTCACTGCCGTCCTTGCAGCGCAGTCGCAATTCGGGCGATTGCACGGTCTGGCCGCCCTTGCTTTGCGGCAGCACGCTTTCCCAGTGCGCCATGCGCTGGCGGCGTTCTTCGGGGTCGGCAAAGACATGCTCGGCCCACAGCGTGATCGTGGCGATGTCTTCGGGGGTGTAGCCCAGCCATTGCTGCAGTGCCCGGTTGCTGGCGCGCAGCTTGCGCGTGTTCAGGGAGTAGATCAGCATCGGCAGCGGCGAGGCCTCGAACAGTTCGCTGAAGCGGTATTCGGAGAGCTGTGCTTTCTGCTCGGCCTGTGTCAGCCGTTTTTCGCTGGCCAGGTTGTTGAAGGCGAAGGACAGGTCGGACGCCATTTCAGTGAGCAGGCGCATTTCGTCGGCATCGAACGTGGTGAGTCCGCGCGCGTACAGGCCGAACGCGCCCAGCAGCCGTCCTTCGCAGACCAGGGGCACTACGGCGCGTTCCCGGATGCCTTCCGCGTGCAGATAGGCCAGCCAGGGGGTGTTGGCGTCCGCGGGGATGCTGCGGACGGTGATTTCTCCCTCCGCCAGATTGGCCATCAGCTGGTTGAAGGGGCTCCCGGGGTCTTCCAGGGCTTGGATCAGCAGGGGCAGGCGCTCGGCTGCGATGCCATGCGTGCGGTGGATGCGCAGAGGCAGCCCGCCGGTTTCCGTGAGCGCGATGAACATCATCGGAAACGATCCGTGGGTGATCAGCGCGTCGTAGAGCCGTGCCAGCAAGGTTTCCTGGTCGCTGCTGTGCACCACGGCATGGTTGGTGGCGCTGAGCATCTCGTAGAGGTTGGACAGGCGCTGGACCTTCTCGGCCGCCTGCATGCGCTCGATGGTGCCGCCGATCTGCTGCACCACGCTGTCGAGCAGCGTCTCTTCTTCGGGCAGGAAGACCGCGCCCGCTGCGCAGGCCGCGGGCGGATACCATGCCTGCAGCTGCGCGCGGGGCGTGCCGTGCACGCTGATGTCCCGTGCCATCCACTGCGTGGGCTTGGACTCGGGGGGACGGGCGCCGAAATGCCCCCAGTTCCCGGAGATGGCCACCCGGACCCTGTCGGGCAGCATGAATCCCGGCGGCAGCCGCTCGGTCACGCCGTTCAGCAATTGCGGGAGCTGGAGGTCCGGTGTCTCGATCAGCTGCGCGATGGCGTGCATGCAGCGCAGCTCCTTGATGCGCTCGCCCAGTGCCTGCACCAGGGCCTCGCGCTCGGCCGCCAGGCGCTGGCGATCGGTGATGTCGCGCACCACCTGGACATGGGCCTTCTGGTCGCCGTGGAAGCCGAAGGGGGCCAGGCTGCATTCCACGGCGCGGCGGCCCTGCTCGCGCGCGAGTTCCGTGCTGAAGGCCATGCCGCGAGATCTCAGGCGCGAACAGACCGGGCAATCGGCCGGGTTGATGGCGGCATCGTGGAACAGTGCGTGGCAGGACTGTCCCACCAGCTGCTCGGCGGCCATGCCGGTGTAGAGGGACGCGGCCGTGTTGGCCTGCAGGATGCGGCCGTCGCCCGCCACGATGAGCGTGGGGTCGGGCACGGCATCGTAGGTGCTGGCTGCGCGTGCGAGCATGCTGAATGGCTCGCGCAAGGTGTTCTGCACCAGTGCCAGGTAGACATACCAATAAGCGAAGATCTTCAGCAGGTGCCCCACCAGGTTCGCCTGCGCGTACACGCTCACGTAGCGCGTGAAGGCCAGTTCCGACAGCATCATCAGCACCACGGCGGCCATCAGATTGACCAGCAGGCGCGTGGACATCAGCGCGCGATGGCGCCAGAACAGAAGCAACGCACAGGCCAGCAGGCCGATGATGAGGTACTCGGTGTAGATCTTGAAGGATGTCAGGCCCTGGCCGTCCACGAAAGCGTCCGGAAACTGGCCGTTCATGATCAGCAGCAGGACAAGCACGGTGACCGACCCGAAGACCGCGTTGGAAAAGAACCGGTGCATGTTGCGCTGAAGCAGTAGCGGGGCGCTGACGAGCGCGGCGGCCTGGATGAAGCGGGCCGCGATCCACAGTTGCGTGGACGGGTTGGCGCTGCCGCCGGGCAGCAGGTTCATGCCTTGGAAAACCAGCGTGTGTGCCAGGTCGAGGCCGCCACACCAACCAAAGGCCACGGCGATGTATACGACGAAATGGTTGCGCGTGAATTGGGTGGTGGTGGTGGACACCACCAGGGCCACCATGGCGATCACGATGGAAAACAGCTCGGCCAGCGTATGGAACAGCAGGTAGTTGAACTGTGCGCTCCACCAGCAAATGGCGGACATCACCGAGGGCGGCACCAGGCTGGCCAGCACCATGCGCCACAACGGCAGGTCGGTCTGGCCGGTCGGAAGGGCATGCGCCTGGTGAAGAAATGGGGGCATTGGCAATTTCTGGTGAACCGTGGGTGGGGCCGGTCGGGGAGCCTGTGGTGTATCTCCCCCCGCCCCATGCCCATTATGGGGGGGTGTTTGGCTCCGAATGTGCTGCCCGATCGTGTTCCCAGCCGAAATGCTGGGAACACGCTACGATGCGGAAAGCCGCATGGCCACTCTGTCTATGACCCAGCCCCCCACAGCCATCGACAGCGATTACATCGACGTGACCACCCAGCATCTGGTGCGGGTGGCGGGCTGGGCCGTGCTGCTGATCGGCTGTTCCATCGCCGTGCTGCTGGCGCTGGACCCCTCGATCCAGCGCAGCAGGGTGGTGTTCAATCTGGGCGCCGCCCTGGTGGGTGGATTGGCGCTGCTGCTGGCGCGCATGGGCCGGTGGCGGCTGGCCGCGCACCTGCTCGTCTGGGGGGTGTGGCTGTTCGTGTCGCTGGTCTCGGTGCGCAATGGCGGGGTCCGGGGCCCCAACCTGCTGAACTATCCGGTCTTGATCGTGTTGTCGGGCTGGATGCTGGGCGGACGGGTGACCCTGCTGCTGGCGGCGCTGACCGGGGTGCTTTTTGGCGGGTTCTTCTGGGCGGATGCGTTGGGAAGGATGCCGCCCGTGCCCGAGGGCAATACCACGGCCCACATGGTGTACCTGTGCGGCATTCTGCTGCTGACGGCCGCGGCCACGCTGTTGTCACGGCGCAACTACCTGCGCCGGGTGGTCGAGGCGCAGCGCACGGCCACGGACCTGGCCGCCAGCGAGGCCGAACTGCGCAAGCTGCTGCGCGCCGTGGAGCAGAGCCCCGAGAGCATCGTCATCACCGATCTGCAGGAGTGCATCGAGTATGTGAACCAGGCGTTCCTGCTGCGCACGGGCTATTCCCGTGCCGAGGTGCTTGGGCGCAGTTCGGAGGCCTTTTCCAGCAACGGCTTGGGGCCCGCGCAGCGCCAGGGGCTGCGCGAGACGCTGGCGCGTGGCGAGGTGTGGGCGGGCGAGCAGGTGAATCAGCGCAAGGATGGCCGCCCGCTGGCCGAGGCCGTGGTGGTGGCGCCGATCCGCCAGCCCGACGGGCGCATCAGCCATTTTGTCGAGCTCAAGCAGGACATCACGGAGCGCAAGCGTGCCGCCGACGAGATCCATCGCCTGGCCCACTACGATGCGCTGACCAGCCTGCCCAATCGCTCCATGCTGGTGGAGCATCTGGCGGGTCTGCAGGCGCAACCGGGGCATGGTCCGGTCAGCGTGCATGCGCTGCTGCTGCTGGACCTGGACCGCTTCACCACCTTCAACGACGCGCGCGGCAGCGAGATGGGCGACCGGTTGCTGTGCGCCATGGCCCTGCGCCTGTCGCGGCAGTTGCCGCCCGAGGGCCTGCTGGTGCGCGTGGCGGGGGATGAATTCGCCATCGTGCTGCACGGCTTGGGGAACGATGTGGCTCAGGCGGGACGCAATGCACTGGCGTTCGCGGCCCAGGTGCAGACCGCGCTGGGGCTGCCCATGCGCCTGCACGGCGATGCCGGGCCGACCCAATGGACCGCGAGCGTCGGCATCACGCTCTATCCGCAGAGCGCCGAGGACCGCGTCCAGGACGCGCTGCGCCGCGCCAGCACGGCCTTGCACCGGGCCAAGGTGCTGGGTGGTGGGCAGGTCGCATTCTTCGAGCAGGAGATGGGTCAGGCCGCCGAGCAGCGCTTCCGTGTGGAGCGCGAGTTGCGCCAGGCCATTGGTGCGGGAGAGCTGCGCCTCTTCCTGCAGTCCCAGGTGGATGTGCGGGGCACGGTCGTGGGTGCCGAGGTCCTGGTGCGCTGGCAGCACCCGCGCGACGGCCTGGTGGCGCCCGGGGTCTTCATTCCCGTGGCGGAAGCGTCCGACCTGATCGTTCTCCTGGGGCGCTGGGTTCTGGAACAGGCGTGCCAGTTGCTGGCGCGGCCATGGTTCGCGCGGCAGCGGGTGCGGCTGTCGGTGAATCTGAGCGCGCGCCAGTTTCGCCAGCCCGATTTCGTGGCGGAGCTGCAGCAGATGCTTGAGTGCAGCGGCGCAGACCCCACGCTGTTGACACTGGAAGTGACCGAGGGACTGGTCATCGAGGATTTCGACGACGTGGTCGCCAAGATGCGCGCCCTGGTGGCGCTGGGCGTGGAGTTCTCGCTGGATGATTTCGGCACGGGCTACTCGTCGCTGGCCTACCTCAAGCGCCTGCCGATCCAGGAGATCAAGATCGACCGCAGCTTCGTGCGCGATGCATCCACGAATGCCGACGACGGTGCCCTGGTCGAGGCCATTTTGTCGGTGGCGCGCCATTTCGGCATGCGGGTGGTGGCCGAAGGGGTGGAAACACGCGCGCAGGCCGACTACCTGGTCGAGCGCGCTCCGGCCATCGTCTACCAGGGCTTTCTCTTCAGCCGCCCTGAGTACCAGGCCCAGTGGCTGGAGCGCCAGCAGGCCGTCACGGTGGGCGCTACGGAGTGATCCGCGCCACCTCGGCCCAGGGCAGGCCCTGCCACAGGGCTTGCCAATGGGCGATGTCGTCCGCACCGGCCGGTGCTCCCGGAGCGGAAGGGCGCGCCAGATCCAATCCGCTGTCGAACACCAGCCGCGTGCCCGTGACTGGGTGCGGCACCTCCAGACGCCAGGCGTGCAGCCACAGCCGCTGCAGTCCCAGCCGGCTTGCCCACCAGCGGTTGAGCGGCCCCTTGCCGTGGGTGGCGTCGCCGATGATGGGGTGGGCCAGGTGCTTGAGGTGGCGGCGGATCTGGTGGCGCCGGCCGGTCAGCGGCTCGGCCTGCACCAGCGAGGCGCGCGTGCCTGGAAAGCGTGGGTCGCTCACCTCGGGCAGCGCCAGGCGCGCCAGGCAGAGCATCCGCGTCTGCGCGGGCTGCGCGGGGGCGTCGGCCGGGGCGTCGTCGGGACGCAGGGCATGGTCCACCTCCGCATGTTCGGGCATCCAGCCGCGCACCAGCGCCAGGTAGCGCTTGCGCACCGCATGGTGCTCGAACGCCTGTGACAGCGCCCGCGCGGCGTCGGCATGCAGCGCCATCACCAGCACGCCACAGGTGCCCTTGTCGAGCCGGTGCACCGGGAACACATGGCGGCCCATCTGGTCGCGCAAGGTCTGCATCACGAAGCGCGTCTCGCCCGCGTCCAGGCCGGTGCGGTGCACCAGCCAGCCGGCAGGCTTGTAGACCGCCACGAGGTGGTCGTCGTGCCAGAGGATGTGCAGGGGAGGCATGGATGGTGGTGGAGCGCAGTGGCGCGGATTGTGCAGCAAGCGAAAGAGCACGGGCGCTGCTACCATGCGGCGCGAAGTCGTGGAACGTAGAACAAACCAAGGAGACCCGCATGTCCGCAGGCGATTGGAAAGACATGTTTGCGGCCGCGCAGGCCGGCGACCTGGCACGGGTGCGCCACCATATCCAGGGCGGGGTGGACCCGAACTACCAGCACCCCGAGGTGATGTGCACGCCGCTGGTGGCCAGCCTGCTCCAGGGGCACGATGCCGTGGCACGCTACCTGCTGGAGCATGGCGCCAGCCCGCACCTGCGCTCGGATTTCGACGGGCTCACCCCCTTGCAGGCCGCGCGCCGGCAGGGGCGCGCGGAGCTGGCCGCGCTGCTGCAGGCGCGGGGCGCGCGCGACGACGCGCCCCGGCCCTTCTGGCGCCGCTGGCTGCCCGTCTAGGGATGCTCTGCACGAACCGTCGCGCCGCGTGCATCTGCGGTCTCGGGCGGTTCGCCGCGTTGTAAATGCTCGCAATGGCTACGGCTATTGCTGCGCCTTGCGGCACATCCCGGTCCGCAGCGCACACTTTCCGCTCGATTCGTGCAGAGCATCCCTAGCGGTGCCGGCCGCGCGGTGGTGCGGGCGGCCAGAGGACAATCGGCACACCATGAAAACGATTCTTCCCCTGCAACTGCTGGTCGCCCCCGACAAGAACGATCCCGCGCCCTTGGTCCTCTACCATGGCGGCGGCTGCCCCGACGGCTTTGCCGCCGCGCTGGCCGCCTGGCTCTATTACGGTGGCCAGGCCGAACTGGTGGGGCTGGACCATGGCGACACGCGATCGGTGGACGATCTGCCGCCGCTCGAAGGCCGGGCCGTCTACATCCTTGATTTCTCCTTCTCCGCCGAGATCCTGCGCGGCATCGAGCAGCGCGCCGCCAAGCTGGTGCTGCTCGACCACCACAAGAGCGCGGCCGAAAAGCTCACCGGCTTTGCCTGCCGCTGCGGCGTGGTGCATTTCGACATGGGCAAGTCGGGCGCGCGCCTGGCCTGGGAGTTCTTCCACCCCGATGCGCCACTGCCCGACCTGGTTCGCTTTGTCGAGGACCGCGACATCTGGGCCTGGAAATTCCCCGAAAGCGCCGCCTATCTCGCGGCGCTGGACATGGAGCCGTTCGCGCTGGAACGCTGGCGCGAGATCGTGGCTTTCACACCGGACCAGACCGCCGCCTTCATGGCGCGCGGCCAGGCCATGGACGAGAAGTTCCACAAGCTCGCCTCCGGGATCGCCGAGGGGGCCCAGCCTGTCACCTTCAACGGCCAGCAGGGCCTGATGGTCAACGCACCCAGCGCTTTCCACAGCCTGGTGGGCGAGATGCTGTCGCAGCGCAGTGGCAGCTTCGCGCTGATGTGGACGGCAGGCAAGGGCGGCCTCGTGAAGGTAGGACTGCGCTCTCAGCGGGGCTTCGACTGCATTCCGCTGGCCGAGAGCATGGGCGGCGGCGGCCATGCACAGGCCTGCGGTTTTCGCATGGGGGCGGACCGGCTGCCCGGACTGCTGAGCGGGGTGCTTGACGGGGCCCCCCCGCGCGGCTGAATTCCAGGGAGGGGCCGGCCTGCCCAAAGAGCGGGCATCGCGTCGCGGCCCTGTGCCGGCGCGGCTTCGCGCGGTTGTGCCCGGGGTTTTCCACAGACCAGCCCACAGCGCGTGGGCATAACTTCAGGCCGGTTTGGGCATGTGCCGCGCCAAATGCTGGGCGATGGCCGGGATTGACTGCGGTCAAGGCGGGCGCAGAAGCCGGCAACGGGCCGGCAGGGCTTGGGTACACTCTCGCGCCGCAACCATTGACCGGCAGCGCACGGACCGCCGTGCCGGCATCCATACGAGAGGAAAGCATGCATGCATTGACATCGACCTGGCGCACCCGCCGCGCCTGGGGCTGGCTGGTGGCCGTGGCCGGCCTGTGGGCCCTGCTGCTGGCGGTCGGGCCTGCCCATGCCGAGGATGCCGCCATCCAGTGGGGTCAGCGCCTGCAGGCGACCCTGGAGCTTCCGGCCGAAGCCTTGGAACGGTTCCGGAAAATCCAGGAGAAGAATGCGCAACTGCGGCCCGGCACGCCGCTGGAGAGCGAGACCTGGCGTGGCAACCCGATGGACCTGACGGCCGGCGGCAGTCCCTACACCCTGGTGCTCAAGGCCCGGGCCGTGGCGATCGCGGACGGTGATGCGGGCGTGCGCATGCAGGCGAGCTGGGCGTTCGATGGCGGCACGACCGAGCTGCCCATGCCCGGAATGGCGCAGAAGGGCGTGCGCGCGGGCCAGGTCGTGGAGCTGGTGGGAGTGTCCGCGCCCATGGGCCTGAATGCCAACAGACAGGGTGTGCCGGTGGTCGAATTCACCACCGCCGCCAATCTGCGGCTGGAACGCGTGCAGATCGATGTGTGGTCGGGCCAGCGAGCCTCCCAGCCGGTGGAGAAGGTGATGTCGTGGATGCCCATGCTGTTCGGCGTGGTCGCCCTGGGCTTTTTCCTGTGGCTGCGCCGCATGTAACTCATTACAACGCCATCCCGGTGCCCTTGGGCCTCCACTAAGATGCCACGCTCCGCCCTGGCCGCCGGCCAGGGCGCATGCCAACTTGGGAGAAGATGATGTCCGGACTGCGGCGGTGGGTCATGGGGGCGGCCTGCGCTTGGGCCTGGTGGTGCGGCGGCGTGGCCGCGCAGACGGGCAATGGCCCGGCGGTGCCGTCCGTGCTCCAGCAATGGCATGTGACCTATGACGTGGCGCGCGACGGGCGCGCCTCTTCCACCTACGTGCTGCGCAACCAGCTCGTCCAGCCCGGCGCGCTGGAGAGCCTGAAAACCTACTCTTTCTCCTTCAGCACCGGCATCCAGAACGGCCAGGTGCTGGAAGCCTATACGCTCAAGCCCGATGGCCGGCGCATCGAGGTGCCGGCCGGCAACTACCAGACCGAGACCCACGATGGTCGCAATGGGGGGCGGCCGCTGTTCTCGGACCGCACGCGTGTCTCGGTGGTGTTCCCCGACCTGGCGGTGGGCGATGCCGTGGGCATGACCTACCGCATCGACGACAAGGAGGCCATCTTCCCCGGCGCCTTCTCGGTGGCGCACAGTTTCTCGCCTTACGCCGTGCACCAGGACAGCAGCGTCACCGTCCGTCACGCCAAGGGCATGGATCTGCGTTTCGAAGCCCACGGCCTGCAGGAGCCGTCCGTGACCACCGAGGGCGATGTGACCGTGCGCCAGTGGCGCTACCAGAACCCGGTGCCGCGCCCCCGAGACGAGGCCGATGCCGGCATCTGGCGCATGGACGAAGCGCCGGTGCTGCTGGCCAGCAGCTTCGCCGATTACGAGGCCATCGCGCGGGCCTATGGCGAGCGGGCGCTGCCCAAGGCCGAGCCCACGCCGCGCATCCGCACGCTGGCCCGCACCATCGTGGGCGCGCAGGCCGATCCGCGCGAGCGCGCGCGCCTGCTGTATGAATGGGTGTCCACGCAGATCACCTACGGCGGCAACTGCATCGGCGTGGGCGCCGTGGTGCCGCGCGACACCGACCTGGTGCTGGACAACAAGATGGGCGACTGCAAGGACCACGCCACGCTGCTGCAGGCGTTGCTGGCGGCCGTGGACATCCGCAGCGAGCAGGTCCTCATCAACGCGGGAGAACTCTACGACCTGCCCGCGACGCCCGTGGTTTCCACCGTGAACCATGTGATGAACTACCTGCCCGATTTCCGGCTGTACGTCGATGCCACGGCCAAGCAGGTGCCGTTCGGCTACCTGCCATCGAATGCCTATGCCAAGCCGGTGATCCATGTCGGCGCGGCCCAGGCGCTGGCCATGATCGCGCCGGAGCGCGCCGGCCAGACCGAGCAGCGGGTCCACACCGTGCTCAAGCTCAACCCCCAGGGCGGGGCCAGCGGCAACCTGCGGGTGGAGTTCAAGGGCACGCAGGCCGCCAGCATGCGCGAGTACATGCGTGACCTGCAGGGCGACGCGGAGCGCGACTTCGTGCGCAAGGTGCTGGCCAGCTCGGGCTACAAGGGCCGTGGGGTGCTGGACAAGGGCGACCTGGCCGAGGCTCGGGCGCTGTCGGACCACTACGCTTTCGGCATGAGCTTCGACATCGACAACTACCTGCAGGGCGGGTCCGAAGGGGCCTTCGTGCTGGCTCCGGTGCTGGGCTTGCCCTTGTCGGTGGTCCGCTATGCCGCGCTCGACGATCTCACCACGCCCCGGCGCCGGGTGCGCTGCTATGGCTTTCACAGCCAGGAAGCCTACGACATCACCCTGGAGCCGGGGGTGGCGTTCACGCGCCTGCCGGAGAACTTCAAGACGCGCAACCCGCTACTCCATTACACCGGCAGCTACAAGCGCACCAAGAATGGGGTGAGGGTCGAGCGCGAGATCCAGGACACCACGCCCCAGGGGCTTTGCACGCCCGACTACATGGCGCAGTGGAATGCGCAGGCTTTGCCCATCGTGCAGAGCCTGCAGGGCCAGATCTTCTACAAGCGGCATGCGACGCTGGTACGCCTCACGCCCGACCGCAACCGGGCGAAGGGGCTGGCGCAACCCGCCAAAGCCAAGAAGAAGAAAAAAAGGTAGAAATCAGGCTCTAGCGCTTTACCATCAAGCGCTAGTAGCTATCATAAAAATAGCAAAAGTGGCTATTCAGCCGCTGGCACGTGCCGCGATGGTCGCCAGACCAGCAGCGCCCCCAGGGCCAATCCCACGGCGTCGGCCAGCCAGTCGGCCCATTCGCCATGGCGCCAGCCCGTGGCCGCCTGGGCCAGCTCGATGGCACCGCCAAAGGCCAGCAGGCCGGCCGCCAGCGGCCAGGCCTGGCGCGGGTAGGCGCGCAGGCCCAGCAGGGCCAGCGCGGTAAAACCCAGCGCGTGCTGGGCCTTGTCCCACAGGCTGAACACCTGGGGTGGCAGGTAGCCGGTGGGCATCAGCGAGAGCACGGCCACGCACAGCAGCAGGGCCCAGAAGCAGCGGCGGACCATCAGCGGGCCACGCTTTTTTCCAGCAGCCGCACCAGGGTGTGCAGCATGCGGTTGGCCGGCGTGGCCACGCCCAGGGCCTCGCCCAGGCGCACCACGTAGCCGTTGAGGTGGTCGATCTCGCTGCGGTGGCCGCGCGCCAGGTCCTGCGCGGTGGACGATACCTGCGTCGCCATGCTGCGCGCCAGCGGCAGCACCGCCTCGGCCGTGCCCTCGGGCAGCCGGATACCGCTGGCACGCGCCACGGCCATGCACTCGCGCACGATGTCGTCCATCATGCGCGGCACGTCCAGGCCGGGGCTGTCCACGATCTCACCGTAGGGCAGGCGGGTGATGGCCGAGAGGGGGTTGTAGACGCAGTTGAGCACCAGCTTGGCCCACAGGGCACCCTCCACGTTGTCCGAGATTTCCACCGGAATGCCGGCGGCGGCGAAGACGCGCGCGATCTCGCCGCTGGCGGGCGAGGGCGCGATCACCAGTTCGCCCCGGCCATGGTGGCGCATGTGGCCGGGCCCGGCCATGCCCGCGGCCACGTAGACCACGGCCGGCAGCACCGGGCGCCGCAGCACATCCTGCAGGCGGGCGGCGTTGTCCACGCCGTTCTGCAGGCTCAGCACCACGGCGCCATCCTCCAGGTGCGGCGCCATGGCGCGGCCGGCACTCTCGGTGTCGGTGGATTTGACGCAGAACAGCACGCACTGCGCGCCTTGCACGGCGCTGGCATCGGTGTCGGCCTGAACGCGCACGTGCTCCTGGAAGCTCTGGGTGTCCATGAACAGGCCGTCCCGGCGCATGGCCTCGACATGGGCGGGGCGCGCCACCAGCACCACGTCGTGGCCGGCGCGGGCCAGCATGCCGCCGTAGTAGCAGCCCACGGCGCCCGCGCCCATCACGGCGATCTTCATGGCCGGGCCGCCGTGCGGCCGCGGGGTTTGCGAGGGGGTGGGGAGGGGCGATGTCGGCATGGGCGAAGTGTAGGGTGTGTCATGTGGCCATCCGGGGGAATCTCCCGGTGTGCCGGAGGGTGCGGAGCCCTGATAATGCCAGCCCATGGAGGAACCCGTTCACGATCCGGAAGAGACAGGCCAGTGGAGCGATGGTGCAGGCGAGCCGTTCGCCGAATTGCCCGCCATTGTGGAACTGCTGCGCCGCCGCTGCGCGGTCGACTTTTCCGGCTACAAGGTGACCACCCTCTCGCGCCGTATCCGCCAGCGCATGGTCCAGCCGGCGAGCGATGGTGCGGCCTACCTGCAGCGCCTGTCCGAGGACGAGGCGGAGCGCAATGCCTTGTGCAGCGATCTGCTGATCAACGTGACCGAGTTCTTCCGCGACCCGGCCGTCTTCGCGCAACTGGCCGAAGAGGTGCTGCCCGATCTGCTGCGCGGCCGTGACGCGGGCGACGAACTGCGCATCTGGTCGGCGGGCTGCGCCAGCGGCGAGGAAGCCTATTCGCTGGCCATGCTGGCGCTGGAGGCTGCGGGCCGCATGGGTTTCCACGGCAACGTCAAGGTGTTCGCCACCGATCTGGCCGGCAGCGTGCTGGAGCAGGCATCGCGCGGCAGCTTCAGCCCGGAGGCCGTGGCGGCCGTGCCCGATGCCCTGCTGCGGCGCTATTTCCAGCGCGATCCCCAGGGCGGCGCGCGGGTGGACGCCACCTTGCGCCGCCATGTGGTGTTCGCCCGGCACAACCTGCTGAGCGACCCACCATTCACGCGCATCGATCTGGCGGTGTGCCGCAACCTGCTCATCTACCTCAAGCCCGCGGCGCAGATCAAGGCGCTGTCGCAACTGCACTTCGCCCTCAAGCCGCAGGGCGCGCTGCTGCTGGGCGCGAGCGAGACGGTGGGGGAGTTCGAGGCGCACGCCTTCTCGGTCATGGACCGTTCCCATAAGCTGTTCCGCAAACAGCTCGCGACCCTGGCGCGCACCATCGACGTGCCCACGCTGGGCGCCCGCCCGGTGCCGGCGCAGCCCTTGCTGGAACAGCCGGACCTGGAGGGCCAGCCGCCCGAGCTGCTCCATGCCGAACTGCTGGCCACGCGCGAGCGCCTGCAGGAGATGGTGCTGGAACTGCAGGCCAGCCACGAGCGCCTGGATCTGAGCAACGAGGAACTGACCGCTTCGAACGAGGAGCTGCAGAGCACCAACGAAGAGCTCAAGACGGTCAACGAGGACCTCTACACCCTCAACCGCGAGCTGGAAGACCGCAATGGCGAATTGGCGGCGCTCAACCGCGACTACGACCACCTGCTGGCCAGCACCGAGATCGGCATCGTCTTCCTGGATTCCGGGCTGTGCCTGCGCCGCTTCAGCCCGGCGGTGGCGGATTTCCTGGCACTGCGTGAAAGCGACATCGGACGCCCGGTCAGCGACATCCGCTACCGGATCGGTCCGCAGGAGGACTTCCTGGCCGACCTGCGGCGCTGCCTGGGCGAGGGCGCACGCATCGAGCGCGAGATCGCCCTGCCCGGAGGGCGCTGGGTGCATCAGCGCATGCTGCCTTTCAAGGAAGGCCATCTCCTGGGAGATGGCGTGGTGCTGACCTGGACGGACATCAGCGAGGTCAAGCGCATGCAGACGCTGACCGAGCAGTTGGCCGCTGATCGCACGCGGCTGATGGGCATTCTCGATGCGCTGCCCGATGGCGTGTACATCGTGAGTCCGTCCTACGAGATCGAATACCTCAATCCCGTGCTGGAGCGCGAGTTCGGCCCGATCAATGGCCGCAAGTGCTTCGAATATTTCCATGGCCGCTCCTCGCCGTGCGACTGGTGCAAGAACCAGGAGGTGTTCGCGGGCCAAACCGTGCACTGGGAGTGGACGTCTCCCAAGGGCCGCACCTACGATCTGTTCGACATGCCGTTCCGCAACCCGGACGGCACGGTCAGCAAGTTCGAGATCTTCCACGACATCTCCGATATCAAGGAGACCCGCCGCCGCATGGAAGAGGCGGCCCAGCTGGCCCATGTGGGCCATTGGGAATGGGTGATTGCCTCGGGCGAACTGCTCTGGAGCAATGAGACCTTCCTCTGCTTTGGCTACGAGCCTGGCGGCATCGTGCCGAGCTTCGGGCTGTTCATCGAGCACATCGATCCGCAGGACCGCGCCAGGGTGCAGTCCAAGGTGCAGCAGACGCTGGAGCAGGGGGGCGAGTACGAGGCGGAATTCCGTTTCCACCGCGCGGACGGCGCGGCGCGCATCGGCCGCGCCACGGGCCATGTCACGCGGGATGCCAGGGGCGAGCCCCTCGCGATGTCGGGCGCGATGCAGGACATCACCGTGCTGCGCCAGACCGAGCAGCGCTTCCAGGTCGCCTTCCGCGCCAGCCCGCTGGCCGCGTCGATCGCGCAGATCTCCAACGGCCTGTTCCTGGAGGTCAACGACAAGTACGAAAAGTATTTCGGTTGGACCCGGGACGATCTGATCGGCAGGACCACGCTGGAGGTCGGGCTGTGGGTCGATCTGGCCTCGCGCGAGGCCTGGCTCGACGAACTGCGGCGCCAGGGCACGTCGCTGGACTTCGAGTCGCAGTGGCGCTGCAAATCGGGCGAGATCCGCCATGTCAGCCTGTCGGCCGAGCTGATCGACATCGACAACGAGCCCTTGGTGCTGGCCTTCATCCAGGACATCACCGAGCGCAAGGAGAACGAGGCCCGCATCGACTTCCTGGCGCACCACGACCCGCTGACCGGCCTGCCCAACCGCGTGCTGTTCCGCGACCGCTTCGAGCTGGCCACCGCCTGGTCGGGCCGCAGCGGCAGCAAGGTGGGCCTGATGTACCTGGACCTGGACCACTTCAAGACCATCAACGACTCGCTCGGCCATCCGGTGGGCGACCAGTTGCTGCAGCAGGTGGCGCGGCGGTTGCGCCAGTGCGTGCGCGATACCGACACCATCAGCCGCCAGGGCGGGGATGAATTCCTGATCGCCCTGACCGACATCGACGACCTCGACGCCGTCGGCCAGGTGGCCAGCAAGGTGGTGCAGGTGCTGTCGGCCCCATTCGAGATCGAGGGCCATGACTTGGCGGCCACGCTGTCGATGGGGGTCGCGGTGTGGCCCGACGATGGGCAGGATTTCAACGCCCTGCTGCAGCGCGCCGACACCGCCATGTACCAGGCCAAGGCCGCCGGGCGCAATACCTACCGTTTCTACACCGCCGAGATGAACACCCAGGCGCTGGAGCAGCTCAAGCTGCGCACGGCGCTGCATTGGGCCCTGGACCAGCAGGAATTCGTTCTGCACTACCAGCCGCAGATCGATCTGGCCAGCGGGCATGTGGTGGGCGTGGAGGCCCTGTTGCGTTGGCAGCGCGGGCCAGGCGAGCTGCTGCTGCCCGGCCGCTTCATCGCGGCGGCGGAGGAGAGCGGCCTGATCGTTCCCATGGGCGAATGGGTGCTGCGCGAGGCCTGTGCCCAGGCCATGCGCTGGCAGCAGGCCGGCCTGCCCGAGCTGACCATGGCCGTCAACCTCTCGGCCGTGCAGTTCAGGCGCGGCGACCTGCTGCAGAGCGTGACGCAGGCCCTGGTGGATTCCGGGCTGGAGCCCTCGCGCCTGGAGCTGGAATTGACCGAATCGCTGCTGCTCGACGACGCCGAACCCGTGCTGGAGACGGTGCGCCGCTTCAAGTCCCTGGGGGTGTGCCTGTCGATCGACGATTTCGGCACCGGCTACTCCAGCCTGGCCTACCTCAAGCGCTTCGCGGTGGACAAGCTCAAGATCGACCAGTCCTTCGTGCGCGACATCGCCAGCGACCCGGACGACGCCGCCATCGTGCGCGCCATCATCAGCATGGCGCGCAGCCTCAAGCTCAAGGTGATCGCCGAGGGCGTGGAGTCGGCCGAGCTGGCCAGTTTCCTGCGCCTCTACCACTGCCACGAGGCGCAGGGCTTCCACTACGCCCGGCCGATGCCGGCGGACGCGCTGGCGCAGTGGCTGATCCAGTACGAAGCCAGCCTTTGAATCGGCGGCGCCGGACAGTACCGCGGCCAGGCGGCCTGGCTGGGGATGGCGCTCCAATCCGTGGCCGCCGCCTTGCCCGGGGCCGCATTCCTGCCGATACTGGGGCATCGCAACCACCCATCGCCTTGCCATGGCCACCAAGAGCCCCTCGACCGAATTTCGCATCCTTTCACTCAGTGGCGGTGGCTATCTGGGCCTGTACACGGCGGTGGTGCTGGCCGATCTGGAGCGCCGCGTGGGCGAGCCGCTGGGGCGCCGCTTCGACCTGATCGCGGGCACCTCGGTGGGCGGGCTGCTGGCCATGGCGCTGGCGTTCGAGGTGCCGATGGCCGAGATCGTGAAGCTGTTCGTGGAGCGGGGCGAGGAGGTGTTCTCGTCGCGCCGCCTGCCGGGTGGCACCGTGACCCGTCTCATCGACCTCACGCGCTCGGTGCTGGGGCCCAAATACACCGGCGAGGCCCTGCGCCGCGAGTTGGTGCGCCACCTCGGCAAGCGCACGCTGGGCGATGCCCTGCACGCCGTGGTGGTGCCGGCGGTGGATGTGACGCGCAGCGTCACCAAGGTCTTCAAGACACCGCATGCCCAGGCCTCCCTGGGCGATGGAGCCCTGAGCGCGGTGGATGTGACCCTGGCCACCTGCGCCGCGCCCGCCTTCTTCCCGTGCGTGCCGGTGGGCGACCGGCTGTACGCCGATGGCGGGCTGTTCGCCGTGGCACCGGACCAGGTGGCGCTGCACGAGGCCGAACTTTTCATGGGCGCCAAGCCTTCCCGGGTGCGCATGCTGTCCGTGGGCACCGCCACCATGGGCTACCAGCCCGCCGACAGCGTGGAGGCCGATGCGGGCGCCGTGGGCTGGCTGACCGATGGGCGCCTCATCCTCACGATGATCTCCGTCCAGCAGCAGCATGTGCAGGCCATCATGGAAGACCGGCTGGAGGACCGCTACATGCGGCTCGACGCCCATTGGCCGGCCCAGGCTGGCCTGGGCATCGACATCGCCACGCGCCAGGCCGCCGAGACCTTGGCCGCGCTGGGGCGCGACACATTGCTGCAACTGGACGAGGAGCGGATTCTCGCCTTCCTCTGAAATCCTATTAAAAATGGCATTTGGCGCTTTGCTGTATTGCGCTGGCAGCTATCAAAAACATAGTAAATCGCCGCATTCCGCTGCCGTGCTGCCGCCATTGGCCTTTACTTTTGTGAGTGATTGCAGGACGATCAACCGATACAAACCCCCACAGGAGAACGTCCATGGATGCAATCCAGCGCAACACGGATACCGCCAGCCGTTTTGTGGGTGCCGCGCAGGATGCGAATGCCGCGCCCAGCCGGCGCAATGCGGCAGCCGCCGAACCCCGCGCGCCGGCGAGCGAGGAAACCTCGGTCACGCTGAGCCGGCGTGCCCAGGAGCTGGCCGCCGCCCGCAAGGAGCAGGAAAGCAGCGCCGCGGCGGAACAGGAAAGCCAGCAGGCGCAGCAGATGTCGCTGCTCAATGCCCAGTTACGGCGCACCTACATGGGTGCCGAGGGTTCCGGCGGCGCGGGCTGAACCCGGCAGCAACGGGGAGGAGGGGCCATGTCAACCATCATGAACACCAGCGGCACGGCAGCGAGCCGAGCGCAGTTCCAGGTGCTCTCCGCGCGGCGCGATGCCCGCCAGGCCGAACAGACGGCGCGCTCGCTGGAGGTACAGGCGCAGGCGGCGCAGCGCAGCGCCGACCGGGAGCAGGCCCGTGCGGATGGCCTGTCCGAACAGGCCTTCGACGCCGGCCGCTACTCCGACGCCGCGCGCAGGAACCTGGCCTCGCTCGAAGCGGGCGCGCAACGCGAGAGCAGCGCGGGCCAGGGGCGCCAGCCGGGCCGGCTGGTCGATACCTACGCCTGAACCGCGTGGCCTTCGCGGAGCGCTTGGCGCGTCAGCGGGGCAGCACGCTGCGCAGTGTCTGCGCCAGGTCCTCGGCGACGAACTTGGCCACGTAGCCATCGGCCCCTACGCTGCGCACGTGGTCTTCATTGGCCGAACCCGACAGCGACGAGTGGATCACCACCGGCAGGCCCTCGAAGCGGGCGTCCTGCTTGATATTGCGGGTCAGTGTGAAGCCATCCATCTCGGGCATTTCGAGGTCGGTCAGCACCAGGCTGACCTTGTCGAGGATGGTCTTGCCCTCGGCGGCGGCGGTTTTGGCCAGGGCGTTGAGCCGGTCCCACGCTTCCTTGCCTGACTTGACCATTTCGTAGGGGGCCTGCAGCACCTGCAGCTCCTGCTCGATCAGCGAGCGGGCGACGAAGGAGTCGTCCGCCGCCAGGATGATGGTGCCGGATTTGAGCTTGAGCTTGGGGCCGACCTTCTGCGGGTCGACCTGGTGTTCGTCCGAGGGCGACACCATCTGCAGGATGGCTTCCACGTCCAACACCTGGGCAAGGCGCGTGCCATCCTTGTTACCGTCCAGCCGGGCAATGCTGGTGACGAGGTTGTGCGCGGCGCCGCTGGTTTCGGCCGACAGCACCTGGTTCCAGTCCAGGCGCACGATGTCCTCGACGGACTCGACCGCGAAGGCCTGCGTGGTGCGCGCGTATTCCGTCACCAGCATGATGTTGAGCCCGGTCTGGGGCTTGCAGCCGACGATGGAGGGCAGGTCCAGCACAGGGATGACCTGGCCGCGCAGGTTCACGACACCCAGCGAGTGCGGCGTGGCGCCCACGATGGGCGTGATGCTCGGCATGGCCACGATCTCGCGGATCTTGAAGACGTTGATGCCGAACAGCTCCGACTGGCCCAGGGCGCTGTCGGTGCCTAGGCGGAACAGCAGCAACTCGAACTTGTTGGAGCCGGTGAGGTTGGTGCGCTCGTCGATTTCTTTCTGGACGGACTTCATGGAGGGCCTTCTTTCGCGCGGGAACTTGCGCCTGCAAATTCTAGGAGCAGAATCGTTCTGTTACATCAGTATATTTTCAGGCAATACCCGCGCATCACGGTGCATGCGCGATTGCGGTGGTCGAGGCTGGGTGCTATACCGGAATGCGGCATCTGCGATGCACGCCATCATTTGGTGGCCATGGCCATTCTCAAACCGGGTACCGAGGCGTTCGAGCGCCTGGCGCGCATGATCGCCGACATGCTGTTCCTGGCCAAGGCGGAGAACGGCCTGGCCATCACGCAGGCCATCCTGCATGCGCACCGGGGCGAGGTGTCCGCCACCTCGGCCCAGGGGCTGACCGTGTTCACCCTGCGCTTGCCTTCTTGAATCAAAACGCCCGGGCGCTGGGCCGCTCCGCGATGCGGTCGCGGTAGGCCTGCAGGTGCGGCATGTCCTCGGCGCCGGGCTGGAACTTCATGAGGCCGCGCGCGAATTCCAGCGCGCAGAAGGCGGTGATGTCGGCGATGGTGAAGCGCTCCCCCGCCACATACGGCTGGTGCGCCAGCTCGCGGTCGAGCCAGCGGGCCACGTCGCGCATCTTGTGGCCCTCGGAGGCGCCGAAGTCCGGGAACTGGGGTTGCTCCAGCGCGGCCAGGCCCGGGTGTGTGTGGCGGATGCACTGGCCGATGCCGGCGAACAGGTACCACTCGACACGCCGGTCGGCCATCTCGATGAAGGCGCGCTCCTCGAAGTCACGGCCCATGAGGTTGGGTTCCTGCACCAGGCCTTCGAGATAGGTGCAGATGGCGCGCGTTTCGGTGAGAACACGGCCGTCGTCCAGCTCCAGCGCGGGCACCTTGGCCAGCGGGCTCTTGGCGCGGAAGGCGTCGTTCTTGTGCTCCTGGGCATTCAGATCCACTGGCACCAGGTGGATGCCGGTGATGCTCTTCTCGGCCATGAACATGGTGACGCGGCGCGGGTTGGGCGCGCGCGGGGCGGTATAGAGCTGCATGGCGGGATCTCCTGGTTCTTGTGCTCGGGCAGGGCGATGGGTCAGACGCCGGCCTGGCGCGACTGGCCCATCTCCACCATCTTGCGCGCTTCTTCGGCGAATTGGCGCTCCCGTTCTTCGCGGTCCGGGCCGCTCTCGCGCATCGAGGGCGGCATGAGGATGCCCTTCTGCACGGCGGGCCGCGCGCGGATGGTGTCCACCCAGCGCCGCAGGTGGGGCAGGTCGTCGATGTCCACGCCCGACCAGCGGTGCGTGCGCACCCAGGCCCAGTTGGCGATGTCGGCGATGGAATAGTCGCCCGCCAGGTATTCGTGGCCCTGCAGGTGGGTGTCGAGCACGCGGAACAGGCGCTTGCATTCACCTTGGTAGCGGTCGATGGCGGGCTGGATCTTCTCCGGGAAGTAGCGGAAGAAGACGTTGGCCTGGCCCATCATCGGACCGATGCCGCCCATCTGGAACATCAGCCACTGCACCACGCGCGAGCGGCCCAGGGTGTCCTGCGGCATCAGGCGCCCGGTCTTCTCGGCCAGGTAGAGCAGGATGGCGCCGGACTCGAACACGGCGAAATTCTCCACGTCGCGGTCCACGATGGCCGGAATCCGTCCGTTGGGGTTGATGGCCAGGAATCCGGGCTGCTTTTGGTCTCCGCGCGCGAGGTCCAGCACATGCATCGTGTAGGGCAGGGCGAGTTCCTCCAGCGCGATGGAGACCTTGTGCCCGTTGGGCGTGGCAGCGGTGTAGAGGTCGATCATGCGGGCCATTATGCGCAGCATGGCCCTGCCATGCCATCCCCGGGCTTTCAGGCGGCCAGGGGGCGCGCAAGCCGGTCCCGCATGCCGGTGGCCAGCGTTTTCAGCAGCGCCCGGGTGGCGGTGTCATGTGGTGCGCAGGCCAGTCCCAGATGGCGCTCGAAGCTGATGGCGCCCGCTTCCAGGGGGCGCACGACGGCGCGGCGCGCATGGTGCGCGTGCGATGCCGGGATGATGGCCAGGCCCAGCCCCAGCTCCACCATGTGCAGCAGGAGCTCTTCGCGGGCCGCGCTGGCGCGCAGGTCCGGCACCACGCCGCGTTCGGCCAGCAGCTTTGCGAAAGCCTGCTGCTGCGGGCAGTAGGGCCGCTCGATCAGGGGCACGCCCTGCAGGTCGTCCCATGCGAAGCCTTTGCGAAAGCGCAGGGGGTGCGATTCGGGGACGAGCATCACATAGGGCTCGCGCCACAGCGGCGCGAAGATGTCGGTGGACCGCTTGCAGCTTTCAGCCACCAGGCCCAGTTGCGCCTCTTCCATGGAGGCCGTGATCCGCAGGGTGGCACCGGGCAGGTGCTGGTCGATCTGCGCGATCAGCGGCGCAGCGGTGTGCACGAGCACGTCGTCCTGCAGGTACAGGCCCAGGTGGGTGCGCGGGGTGTCGCGGAAATCGCGCACCATGGCCGTGGACTGGGCCAGCAGGCTGCAGGCGCGCGGGTACAGCCGCTCGCCCGCCGGGGTGGGGGCCAGGCCGTTGCGGCTGCGCTCGAACAGCACCGTGTCCAGGGCTTCTTCCAGCCCCTTGATGGCCATGCTGATCGAGGGCTGGGCCACGAAGCAGCGGCGCGCCGCCGCCGTGACGGAACGTTCCTCGAAGGCGGCGACGAAGTAGCCCAGGGCGCGCAGGTCGAACAGCATGGCGGGTGTTTCAGGCCGCCGTGGCGGGCTCGGCGGCGAGGGGCGTGATGGTGGCGACGGTCTCGCGGAAGTAGTCCAGCAGGCCGTCCCGCGAATGGCTCACGATCCAGGTCTGGCTCTCCACCTCGCGCTGGAGCACGCCGTAGTGGAAGCGCTGGAGGAACTGCGTGAGCACCCAGCCGTCGCCCAGCGCCTGGCTGTGCGCGCGCAGGATCCGCGTGCCCTGGGGAAAAATCTCTGTCGCCAGGCGCTGCAGCACCGCCAGCACGCCAGTCTTGCCTTGCGCTTGCTGCCAGGCCACGTCGGCGGCGTCGCGGTAGTGGTCGATGCGGAAATCCACGTCGTCGGCGATGAGCGCGAGCAGCCGGGGCACGTCGCCCTGGGCGAAGGCGGACAGCACGTGGTCGATGGGGTGAAGGGCGGGGGAGGGGTGGGTCATGGCAAGGCTCCTGTGGAAAAGCCGCGACTTTAGGGAGCGGTTTGCCATCGGTAAATTATTTTATTTATTCAATATAACAATAAATTATTGATGGATCAGAAGGATACGCCGGGCAGGGCCCGCAGATAGCCTTGCAAGGCCTCGATGGCCTGGCGCACCTTGGCCGGCTGGGCGTCGCGTTGCGGTGTGACGGCCCAGATGTCGAGCGTGCCGAACGACCATTGCGGCAGCAGCCGTACCAGGCGCCCGGCCTGCAGGGCCTCCTGCACATCCATGCTGCCCATCAGCGCCAGGCCCAGGCCGGCCTCGCACATCTGCTGGATCGAGAGCTGGTTGTTGCTGGCGATGCGCGGCTGCACCACCAGGCCGCGCATCGTGCCCGCCGGGCCGCGCAGTTCCAGCCGCAGGCCCGTGCCCTCGCGGGAGAAACCCAGCCAGTCCTGCGCGTGCAGCGCGTCCGGGTCGAGCGGCGGGGCGTGGCGCGCCAGCCAGCCGGGGCTGGCGCACAGCCACCACTGCATGGCGCACAGGCGGCGCGCGGCCCAGCTCGAATCGGGCAGGCGGCCAAAGCGCACCGCCAGGTCGATGCGCGACTGGATCAGGTCGATGGGCGCATCGTCCACCAGCAGCCGCAGGCGCAGCGCGGGGTGGCGCCCCAGCATGTCGCCCAGGGCCGGCGCCACATGCCGGGCGAAGCCGACAGGGGCGGACAGGCGCAGCTCCCCGCTGGGGGCATCTTGCGCGGCGGCCAGTTCGGCGCGCGCCTGCTCGGCGGCGGCGCACAGGGCCGCGCAGTGCGCGTGGTAGCGCTCGCCCGCCTCGGTCAGCGCGAGCTTGCGCGTGGAGCGGTGCAGCAGCGTGACGCCGCCCGCGCGCTCCAGCAGCCGCACCTGCTGGCTCACGGCCGAGGGGCTCATGCCCAAGGCGCGGGCCGCGCCACTCATCGATCCGTGCTGCACCACGCTGGCGAACACGGCCATGCGCCGCAGGTCATCCATGGGGGTCTCCTGGGTAGATTGTGAAGCAGCACTTCATTGTGAAGGAGTTTCTTGCCATCTACCGCATTGATTGTGCAGTTTTTATGCTTATGGCATCGCAACTTTGGAACCAGGAGAACCCCATGAACATTGCTCTGATCGGCGCCACCGGCTTTGTCGGCTCGGCCGTGCTCCATGAACTGTTGCAGCGCGGCCACCGCGTGACGGCGCTGGCCCGCAACCCGGCCAAGCTCGCCCCCCGCGAGGGCCTGACGGTGCGCGAGGCCGATGCCCAGGATGCCGCACAGGTGGCGTGCGCCGTGGCCGGGCACGATGCCGTGGTCAGCGCCTACAACCCGGGCTGGACCGTGCCCGACATCCACGACCAGTTCCTGCGCGGCACGCGTGCCATCCACGCGGGCGTGCAGGCTTCCGGCGTGCGCCGCCTGGTGGTGGTGGGCGGGGCGGGCAGTCTGTACGTGGCGCCCGGCGTGCAACTCGTGGACACGCCGGAGTTTCCGGCCGAATGGAAGCAGGGCGCTTTGGCCGCGCGCGAGGCGCTGAACTTGATCCGCCAGGAAGAGGCGCTGGACTGGACCTTCCTCTCCCCGCCCATCCTGCTGGAGCCCGGCGAGCGCACGGGCCACTACCGCCTGGGGCAGGATGCGCCGTTGATGGAGGCCGATGGCCGCCCCGGCGGCATCAGCGTGGCCGATCTGGCCGTGGCCCTGGTGGATGAGCTGGAGGCGCCGCGCCACGTGCGCCAGCGCTTCACCGTGGCGCGCTGAGCCCTGGAACGGACGGAGCCCCCGTCAAGTGGGGCTGAGCTGCAAGGGCTGGTGCTGCGCCAGCACGCGCGCCGGCCCGCTGTCCTGGCCGGGTAGCAGCTTGAACACGGCGACGGCTTGCACCAGTTGCTGCGCCTGCATCTTCAGGCTGTGGGCCGCCGCCGCGCTTTCCTCGACCAGTGCGGCGTTCTGCTGCGTGGCCTGGTCCATCTGCATCATGGCCTCGCCCACCTGGCCCACGCCGGCGCTCTGCTCGCTGCTGGCGGCGCTGATCTCGGCCACGATGTCGGTCACGCGCCGGATGGCCACCACGACCTCCGTCATGGTGTCGCCCGCGCGGTCCACCAGGGCGGAGCCCTGTTCCACGCGCTCCACGCTGGTGCCGATGAGCTGCTTGATCTCCTTGGCCGCCTCTGCGCTGCGCCCGGCCAGGCTGCGCACCTCGCTGGCCACCACGGCGAAGCCCCGGCCCTGCTCGCCCGCGCGCGCGGCCTCCACGGCCGCATTGAGCGCCAGGATGTTGGTCTGGAAGGCAATGCCGTCGATCACGCCGATGATGTCGGAGATCTGCTTGCTGCTGTCGTTGATGCCGCGCATGGTGCTGACCACCTGGGCCACCACGTCGCCGCCTTGCTGTGCCACCGTCGAGGCGTTCACGGCCAGGCGGCTGGCCTGGCGGGCGTTGTCGGCGTTGTGCTGCACGGTGGAGCTCAGCTCTTCCATGGAGGCTGAGGTCTGTTCCAGCGCGCTGGCCTGCTGCTCGGTGCGGGCCGAGAGGTCCTGGTTGCCCTGGGCGATCTCGGCGCTGGCATTGGCCACGTTGTCGGCGTTCTGGCGCACATTGCTCACCACGCGCGCCAGGCTGGTCTGCATGCCGTGCAGCGCGTTGAGCAACTGGGCGATCTCGTCCCTGCCCGTCGAGGGCTGGGCCACGGTGAGATCGCCTCCGGCCACGGCCTGCGAGACGCGCACCGCATTGCCCAGCGGGCGCGTCACCGTGCGGCTGAAAAGCACGGCGCCCAGGATGCCCGCCGCGCAGACCAGGAGCATCACGCCCAGGCTGATGATGGTGGCGCGTTGGGCCGAGGCCTCGGCCTGCTCGGCCACGCTGGCGCTGGCTTTCTGGATCAGCGTGCCGGCCTGGTCGAGCAGGGTGGAGGGCTCGCGGTCCATGCCCTGCACGGCCTTGTCGCCGGCCTGCGGGTCGTGGCCGGACGCGGTGAACGCCTCCAGGCCCTTGCGGTAGGCGGCGCCCATGCGCTCATGGGCCTGCATGAACTGCTGCACCTTCTCGCGCGCCTCGCCTTGCGGGAGCGCCGCCAGCAGTTGGCGAGCCTCTTCCTGGATGGCGCGCTCCTGCTTCTCGAAGGCCCCCCAGTAGCGCGTGAGCTGGGCGGGCTCCTTGCCGCGCAGCAGCACGTTCTTCCATTCCTGCACCTGGACCTTGAAGTCGTTGAGCATGCTGGCGGAGACCCGCTCGTGCGCGAAGCTCTGGGCCACCGTGGTCTGGTAGGTGTCGAGGGCCTGGTGCAGCCGGCTGATGCCGAAAAGGGCCGCCGCCAGGAGCAGGAGCAGCGAGGCCGTGAAGACGAGGGGGAGTTTGAGGCTGAGCTTCATGGGGGACTCCTGTCCATGCGCCGGGCCGGGGCGGCATGGTCTTGCGGGCAGTGGGGGTGGCCGGGTCGCAAGACCATTATGGCGATATGGGCAGGGTTCTGCACGGCCCCGCGCGGGCCGCAGCCATCCATCGGGCGGTGCAGACCGTTCGTAGCCCGCCGCATTGCCGCTGCGCGGGAGGGAAATCGAAGATGGCCGCGATGCGTTCGGCGGCCCTGCCGGCATGCATTCCCACCACTGTGTGCCGCCCGGAGGGCGGACAGGAGCCGCCATGAACCCGCAGTACCTGGTAGAAAGCCCGCCTGGCGCCGTGCGCCCGCTGACCGATGCGCTGTACGACGTGGATTTCGCCGCCGAGGATCTGCTGGGCTATACCGTGGGGCTGGCGCAAAGCCTGTCCGAGCGCATGGCCGCGTGGAGCCTAGTGCACAGCGAATACCGCGCCAAGGGCCTGGCCATCGAAGGCGAGGAGGGCCTGTGGCTGACGCCGCACGACCTGCTGCCGGACACCACCACGTATGCCGCGTACCGTGGCGGCGAGGTGTGCGCCACGCTCACGGCGGTCATCGACGGCGAGATGTGGCTGCCCTGCGAGGAGGTGTTCGGCGAGGAGATCTCCACCCTGCGCGCCGACGGGCGCCGCATCACCGAGGTGATCAGCCTGGCCAGCACCATCGCCAGCCCGAGGCTGGGCAACCTGGCGCTGCTGGCGCTGTTCCGGCTCATGTTCCTGCGCGCGCGTTACATGCTGGCGCGCACCGACATGGTGATCGCGGTGCATCCGAGGCATGTGGACTTCTACCGCAAGAAGCTGCTGTTCATGCAGATCAGCGCGCCGCGCGCCTTCGACAAGGTCAATGGCGCGCCCGCCGTGCTCATGCACCTCGACCTGGAAATGGTGCCCGCGCGCTACTGGGAGTGCTTCGGCGGCGCCCCGCGCAGCACCTTCGTGCAGATGGTGCAGCCCAACCGCCGCCAGAACGCGCTGCTGCAGTGGCTGCTGGCGCAGCACCGGCCGCACACGGCCGAGAGCGCCTGCGACTTTTTCGCCTTCGGCCTGCAGAAGCACCTCTACCGCAAGAACCCCTGGCTGGCGGATTTCTACAAGAAGCTCTACCCGACGCTGCCGGCCGCGCTCATCGACCACGGCGCGTTCGATCTGGCGGCCTGAGAAAGCGTTCGATAGCTATCCTATTGATAGCTTGCAGCGCTTTGCCATAGGGCGTCGGAGGCCTTTTTTGTTCAAGGCATGGGGTGCTACACCACCCCGCTGTCGCGCAGCCCGGCGATGCGCCCGGCATCCAGCCCCAGCTCGGCCAGCACCTCGTCGGTGTGCTGGCCCAGCGCGGGCGGCGCGTGGCGCAGCACGGGCGGGTTGCGCGAGAGGCGCAGCGGGCTGGCCACGGTGGACACCTGCGCGATGCCGTCGCCCGCAGCGCGCGGCAGGTCCACGCGCAGTCCGCGCGCCTTGACCTGGGCATCGTCGAAGGCCTGGGCGATGGTGTTGATGGGGCCGCAGGGCACGGCCTTGTCCTCCAGCAGCGCGATCCACGCGGCCGTGGTGCGCGTGCGCGTGACGGCCTCCATGGCGGGAATGAGTTCGGCGCGGTGCTGCACGCGCAGCGTGTTGGTGGCAAAGCGCGCATCCTGCGCCCACTGCGGCTGCTCGGCGGCCGCGCAGAAGCGCTGGAACTGCCCGTCGTTCCCGATGGCCAGCAGCATGTTGCCGTCCAGCGTGGGGAAGTCCTGGTAGGGCGCCAGGCTCGGGTGGCTGTTGCCCATGCGCCCGGGCGCCTCGCCCGTGGCCAGGAAGCCCGAGGCCTGGTTGGCGAGCACCGCCATGCCCACGTCGAGCAGGGCCATGTCGATGTGCTGGCCCTGGCCCGTGCCGTTCACGGCGTTGTCGCGCACATGCAGCGCGGCCAGGATGGCGTTGCTGGCGTAGAGGCCGGTGAACAGGTCGATCACCGCCACGCCCACGCGCATGGGGCCGCCGCCGGGCTGGTTGTCGGCCTGGCCGGTGATGCTCATGAGGCCGGTCATGGCCTGCACCATCAGGTCGTAGCCGGCGCGCTCGGCATAGGGCCCGTCCTGGCCGAAGCCGGTGACCGAGCAGTAGATCAGGCGCGGGTTCAGCGCGCGCAGGCTCTCGTGGTCCAGGCCGTACTGCTTGAGGCCGCCGACCTTGAAGTTCTCCACCACGATGTCGGCCTGCGCTGCCATCTGCTTGATGAGCGCCTGGCCTTCGGGCGTGGCCATGTCGATGGTCACCGAGCGCTTGTTGCGGTTGCAGGCCGTGAAATAGCTGGCCTGGGTGGTGTCGTTGCCCTCGGCGTCCTTCAGGAAGGGCGGGCCCCAGTGGCGCGTGTCGTCGCCCGCGCCGGGGCGCTCGACCTTCACCACGTCCGCGCCCAGGTCGGCCAGCATCTGCGTGCACCAGGGGCCGGCGAGCACGCGCGAGAGGTCGAGCACCTTGATGCCCGCCAGGGCGCCTGCGTTGGAAGAGGTCATGGTGTTTTGCTATGAAATTGATAGCTGCTTGCGCTTGTCCAGAAAGCGCCAGGGGCCAAAATCGTATTGAAGAGGCGTGAGGGGCGATGCGGGCCTGTCTCCAGGCCAGGGACGCCGTGGAACTGGCTTTGCCAGGCCGCCGGCGTCGTCCCCCTTCCCGGCGAAGCCGAGAGAAGGGGGAAGGCGCGCAGCGCCACAGGGGGATGTCAGCTGAATGCCGCCAGACCGGTCTGCGCGCGGCCCAGGATGAGCGCGTGCACGTCGTGCGTGCCCTCGTAGGTGTTCACCACCTCCAGGTTCACCAGGTGGCGCGCCACGCCGAACTCGTCGCTGATGCCGTTGCCGCCCATCATGTCGCGCGCCAGGCGGGCGATGTCCAGGGCCTTGCCGCAGCTGTTGCGCTTGATCAGGGAAGTGCCTTCCACGCTGGCCGTGCCGGCGTCCTTCATGCGGCCGAACTGCAGGCAGGCCTGCAGGCCGATGGCGATCTCGGTCTGCATGTCGGCCAGCTTCTTCTGGATGAGCTGGTTGGCTGCCAGGGGGCGGCCGAATTGCTTGCGGTCCAGCGTGTACTGGCGGGCGGTGTGCCAGCAGAACTCGGCCGCGCCCAGGGCGCCCCAGGCAATGCCGTAGCGCGCGCTGTTCAGGCAGGTGAAGGGGCCCTTGAGGCCCTGGATCTCGGGGAACGCGTTTTCCTCGGGCACGAACACATCGTCCATCACGATCTCGCCGGTCACGCTGGCGCGCAGGCCCACCTTGCCGTGGATGGCCGGGGCGGTGAGGCCCTTCATGCCCTTGTCCAGCACGAAGCCGCGGATGGGGCCCACGGCGCCGCCCTCGGACACTTCCTTGGCCCAGACCACGAACACGTCGGCCACGGGGCTGTTGGTGATCCACATCTTGCTGCCCTTGAGCTTGTAGCCGCCATCGACCTTGTAGGCGCGCGTGGCCATGCTGCCGGGGTCGGAGCCGTGGTCGGGCTCGGTCAGGCCGAAGCAGCCGATCCACTCGCCGGTGGCCAGCTTGGGCAGGTATTTCTGCTTCTGCGCCTCGGTGCCGAATTCATAAATGGGCACCATCACCAGCGAGCTTTGCACGCTGGCCATGGAGCGGTAGCCCGAGTCCACGCGCTCGATCTCGCGGGCGATCAGGCCGTAGGCCACGTAGTTCAGGCCCGGGCCGCCGTACTGCTCGGGGATGGTGGGGCCGAGCAGGCCCAGCTCGCCCATCTCGCGGAAGATGGTGGTGTCCATCTTCTCGTGGCGGAAGGCGTCCAGCACGCGCGGGGCCAGCTTGTCCTGGCAGTAGGCGGCGGCTGCGTCGCGGATGGCGCGCTCGTCGTCGGTGAGCTGCTGGTCGAGCAGGAAGGGGTCGTTCCACTGGAAGGCGGCGTGGGCCATGGTGTGTCTCCGATGCAATAAAAAAAGAGGGTGGGCTGGCATGCATGGGATGCATGCGATTGCGTTCGGGTGCCATCGTATGCGCCAGCGCCTAGGAGGAGCAAGCGAGTTCTTTTCATCCAGGAATGCGTTATTGGAATATATGGAATACTCCGGCCGTGTTCATGAACGGGCTGTCCCATGCGCCGCAACATTCCCTCCACCCAGGCCCTGGCCTGCTTCGAAGTGGCCGCACGGCACGAGAGCTACACGCGCGCCGCGCAGGAGCTGTCGCTCACGCAAAGCGCCGTCTCGCGCCAGATCCTCGCGCTGGAGGAATTCCTGGGCGTGCAGCTGTTCCGCCGCACGCGCCACGGCGTGGTGCTGACCCCGGCCGGCGCGCACTACGGCCGCCAGGTGGCGCGCTGGCTGCAGGGCCTGGAACGCGACACGCTGGACGTGATGGCCCACCAGGGCGAGGGCGGCACGCTGTCGCTGGCGGCGGTGCCCACCTTCGCCACGCGCTGGCTCATCCCGCGCCTGCCCCGGCTGGCGCAGCAGCACCCCGACATCGTGGTGCACATCGAGACGCAGACGCGCCCCTTCCTGTTCGCCGACACCACCTTCGACGCGGCCCTGTACGCCGGCACGCCCGAGCAGGTGACCAACTGGCCGGGCATCCAGGCGCAATGGCTCATGAACGAGGACGTGGTGCCCGTCTGCAGCCCGCGCCTGCTGGAGGCCGCCGCCCAGCGGGGCCGGGGGCGGGCCTACCAGACCGTGCCGCCCGAGGCGCTGGCCGGCCTGCCGCTGCTGCAGCAGAGCACACGGCCCTACGGCTGGCGCCAGTGGTTCGAGGCCATGGGGGTGGAGGCGCCCCAGGCGCTCGACGGGCCGCGCTACGAGCTGTTCTCCATGCTCGCCGAGGCGGCCACGCATGGCATGGGCGTGGCGCTGATCCCGCCGCTGCTGATCGAGGCCGAACTGGCGCGTGGCGAGCTGGTGGTGGCCTGCGCGCGCGCGCTGCGCAGCGAGCGCGGCTACTACCTCATCAGCCCGGCGCAGCCGCAGCCACCGGTGCTGGCGGCTTTCAGCGCCTGGCTCGGCGCGATGGCGCGGACCGAGGCGCCAGCCTGACCGGGCTTGAAGCAGGGTTTTGACGCCGTCCCGGCGCTGCGCAACAATGGACGCGCAACGTGCCCATCAGCAAGGAGGAAACCATGAACACCTACCATGCCCCCCACTTCGACCCCACCGTGGACGAGCTTGCGACCCTCAAGCAGTTGGAGATGGGCAAGCTGGTGAGCACGCCCCAGGCGCTCAAGGAGCACCTCTCGGGCCGCCTCTATGAGCGCGGCTACATCGGCAAGAACAGCACCGGCCAACTGACCATCACCGACACCGGCCGCGCCCTCATCCGCCGCCAGGACAACTGAACCGGGCCCACGCGCTGCCCGTTTTTGCGGCAGCGCAACACAATCCCTTGCGCGCCGGGCACTTGCGCAAGGCTTGCCCACCCAGGCCACGGGTTGTCCACAGGTTTGTCCCGTGCGAATGGGGAGAACCCGGAGCATCCCAAGAAGTGCGCGGCCATGAAAAAGGCCGCATGTCCCGTGTGAGCATGCGGCCTTGTTTCTGTGGTGCCGGAGGCCGGAATCGAACCGGCACGCCTTGCGGCGGGGGATTTTGAGTCCCCTGCGTCTACCAATTTCACCACTCCGGCGGGAATCAGCGAAGACGCAAATTATGGCACAGTAGGGTGCATGAACTATCCGACGATTGAGGAAGCGATCGGCAAGACGCCGCTGGTCGCACTGCAGCGCATTGGCGCCCGTGAGAACGCCGAGCGCGGCAACGTCATCCTGGGCAAGCTTGAAGGCAACAACCCCGCCGGTTCGGTGAAGGACCGGCCCGCGCTGTCGATGATCCGGCGCGCCGAGGAGCGCGGCGAGATCCAGCCCGGCGACACGCTGATCGAGGCCACCTCGGGCAACACCGGCATCGCGCTGGCCATGGCCGCCGCCATCAAGGGCTACCGCATGGTGCTGGTCATGCCCGAAGACCTGTCCATCGAGCGCGCGCAAACCATGAAGGCCTTTGGCGCCGAGCTGGTGCTCACGCCCAAGAGCGGCGGCATGGAGCATGCACGCGACCTCGCCGAGGCCATGCAAAAGCGCGGCGAGGGCAAGGTGCTCGACCAGTTCGCCAACCCCGACAACCCGCGCATCCACTACGAGACCACCGGCCCCGAGATCTGGGAGCAGACGGGTGGGCGCATCACGCACTTCGTCAGCGCCATGGGCACCACGGGCACCATCACGGGCGTCTCGCGCTACCTCAAGGAAAAGAACCCCAACGTGCTGGTCATTGGCGCGCAGCCGCAGGAAGGCTCGCGCATCCCCGGCATCCGCAAATGGCCCGAGGAATACCTGCCCGCCATCTACGACCCCAAGGCCGTGGACGAGCTGGTGCTGGTCAGCCAGGACGACGCCGAGGATATGTGCCGGCGTCTGGCGCGCGAGGAGGGCATCTTCGCCGGCATCTCGGCCGCGGGCGCCTGCTGGGTGGCGCAGCAGATCGCCGCGCGCGAGCGCGACGCCTGCATCGTCTTCGTGGTGTGCGACCGGGGCGACCGTTATCTGTCCACCGGCGTCTTCCCGGCCTGAAGCAAAATAGGCCTCTGGCGCCGTATCCATCAGCGCTAGAAGCTATCAAAAAACTAGCAATGCAGTACGAAACCCGCTTTTGCACCCACTGCGCCACGCCGCTGGCGCTGCTCACCCAGGCAGAGGACGGCGGCGACGTGCAGCGCCTGCGCTGCCCCGCCTGCGGCTGGACGCACTGGAACAACCCCACGCCGGTGCTGGCCGCCATCGTGGAGGTGGGCGGCAAGGTGCTGCTGGCGCGCAACGCGGCCTGGCCGGTGAAGATGTTCGCGCTGATCACCGGCTTCATGGAGGCCGGCGAATCGCCGCAGGAGGGCATCGCGCGCGAGGTGAAGGAAGAGACCAACCTCGACGTGCGCTCCTGCACGCTCGTGGGCGCCTACGAATTCTTGCGCATGAACCAGGTCATCATTGCCTACCATGTGGTGGCCGAGGGCGAGGTACGGCTCTCGCCCGAGCTGGTGGACTACCGCCTGTTCGATCTGCACGAACTCAAGTGCTGGCCCGCCGGCACCGGCTACGCGCTGGCCGACTGGCTGCGCACGCGCGGCCACGAACCGGTGTTCTTCACGGCGGAGGAAAATGCCGAACGCCGCCGAGGGCTGGACCAGCCCGCCGCAAAGGACTGACACCATGCAAACCCACAAAGAAATCGACACGCGCGGACTCAACTGCCCCCTGCCCATCCTCAAGGCCAAGAAGGCCCTGGCCGACATGCAGAGCGGCGAGCTGCTCAAGGTGCTGGCCACCGACGCCGGCTCGCTGCGCGACTTCCAGGCGTTCGCCAAGCAGACGGGCAACGAATTGGTGGAGCAGCAGACGGTGGGTGAGGAGTACATCCACGTGCTGCGGCGGCGGTAAGGAATGTTGGCCTTCAGTGTCTTGAATGTGGGGCCTGTCGGTCTTGGCGCTTATAGGAGGGCTGTGAAGACGGTTGCCTTCCAAATCAGTAGCTTATTAACGCACCGAAATTTGGCCCGATGACAGCTCAGGAAACAACACTTATTGCTGCCGTGATTGCAGCTTTTGCGTCAGTTGCAAAGTTATTTTTTGATCGCTTTTCTGAGAATCGATCTAGCTTTCGTGCGCTCTTACAGCCACTTGTTGCTGAGCTTGGAGAGGCACTTCACGGCATCGTTTCAACGTGCAACGTAATGGGACGTGTGAGCGGTGATACAAGCTATGCCAACTGGCGCAAAAAGGCGGAGGTTGAGCGGGATAAGCTTAAGGAGCTTCGTCCTCAGCTCAGGTATCCCCTTTGGGGAATTGATGAAGGATTGCGAGTGCTTATCCGTTTACCTGAGTGGACTGCTCATGCGAAGGGGCAGACTGGGCGACTCGTTCTTCTAAACAAGCGTGCAACTCGACTACGTGGGCTTCTTGATGTAGTTGCTCTGCGTTGCTACAGGAACGGTCGCTTACCGGATGCATTGGAAAGGCTGCAAGTGCGTCTATATGCATGGCACTGTCGGCGAGTTTTTGAAAATGGGCCGACTTCCGATGAAGAGTGAAGCCTTGTTTAAAGACTCAGCGTCTTGAGGTATTCCCGGAACGACGCCCCTACCTCCGGGTGCTGCAACGCCAGCTCCACCGTGGCCTCCAGAAAGCCTTCCTTGCTGCCGCAGTCGTAGCGCTTGCCTGCGTACTGGTAGGCGTACACGGCCTCGTGCTCCATCAGGCGGGCGATGGCGTCGGTGAGCTGGATCTCGCCGCCCGCGCCCTTGGGCTGCTGGCGGATCTGCTCGAAGATGGCGGGGGTGAGGATGTAGCGCCCCGCCACGCCCATGCGCGAGGGGGCGTTTTCCGGCGCGGGCTTTTCCACGATGCGCTGGATGCGCAGCAGCGGGCCGCCGGCGGGCTCGCCGGCCACGATGCCGTAGCGGCGCACCTGGTCCTGCGGCACCTCCTGCACGGCCAGCAGCGAGCGGCCCTGCTGGCGGAAGGCCTGGGCCATCTGCGCGAGCACGGGCGTGTCGCCGGGCGGGCCCATCATCAGGTCGTCGGCCAGCAGCACGGCGAAGGGTTCGTGGCCCACCAGCGCCTCGGCGCACAGCACGGCGTGGCCCAGGCCCAGGCTGCGCGGCTGGCGCACATAGGCGCAATCCATGTCGTCGGGCTGCACCGAGCGCACCAGGGCCAGCAGCTCCTGCTTGCCCGCCGCTTCCAGTTCGCTCTCCAGCTCATAGGCGGTGTCGAAATGGTCCTCGATGGCGCGCTTGCTGCGGCCGGTGACGAAGATCATGTGGCGGATGCCGGCGGCGTAGGCCTCTTCCACGGCGTACTGGATCAGCGGCTTGTCCACCACGGGCAGCATCTCCTTGGGCGATGCCTTGGTGGCGGGCAGGAAGCGCGTGCCCAGCCCCGCGACGGGGAAGACGGCCTTGCGAACGGGGGGCTGCTGCATGCGGTGTGCTCCTGAATAAGGAGCTGCTGGCGCTTCTATTGATTGGTTTTCAGATGGTTTTTATGCTGAAATCCAATAGAAAAAAGCGCTGACAGCTATCTTTTTTGATGTCAACCCAGGCGGGCGAGTTGGTCGCGCAGGCGGGTGAGCGTGGCGCTGAAATCGGCCACGCGCTTCTTCTCCTGCTCCAGCACGGCGGCCGGGGCCTTGGCGACAAAGGCCTCGTTGCTGAGCTTACCGTTGGCCTTGGTGATCTCGCCCTCGATGCGTGCCACTTCCTTGGACAGGCGGGCCTTCTCGGCGGCCACGTCGATCTCCATGTGCAGGCACAGGCGCGCCTCACCGACCACGGCCACGGGCGCGGCCTGGGCGGCCTGGCTCCAGGCGGCCTCGTCGTCGAACACCTTGACCTCGCTGAGCTTGGCCAGGGCCTGCAGCACGGGCGCCGCGCCGCGCATGAATTCGGCGTCACCCACCACGAACAAAGGCAGGCGCGTGGCGGGCGAGACGTTCATCTCGCCGCGCAGCGTGCGGCAGGCGTCCACCACCGACTTGAGGCGCGCCATGTGGGCCTCGGCCACCTCGTCGATGCGCTCGGGCTGCGATTCGGGGTAGGCCGCGATGCTGACCGAGGGGCCGCTGCGGCCGGCCACGGGCGCAACCTTCTGCCACAGCTCTTCGGTGATGAAGGGCGTGATCGGGTGCGCCAGGCGCAGGATGGTCTCCAGCGTGCGGATCAGCGTGCGGCGCGTGCCGCGCTGCTGGGCCTCGTTGCCGGTCTGGATCTGCACCTTGGCGATTTCCAGGTACCAGTCGCAGAACTCGTTCCAGACGAAGTCGTAGATCGCGTTGGCCACGTTGTCGAGGCGGTAGTCCTCGAAGCCCTTGGCCACCTCGGCCTCCACGCGCTGCAGGCGCGAGGCGATCCAGCGGTCGGCCTGGGTGAAGTGCAGGAAGCCGTCGTTGCAACTGCCGCCGCCCTGCGGAGCATTGATGCCGCAGTCCTGGCCCTCGCAGTTCATCAGCACGAAGCGGCTGGCATTCCAGAGCTTGTTGCAGAAGTTGCGGTAGCCCTCGCAGCGCTTGCTGTCGAAGTTGATGCTGCGGCCCAGGCTGGCGAGCGCGGCGAAGGTGAAGCGCAGCGCATCGGCGCCATAGGCCGGAATGCCCTCGGGGAATTCCTTCTGCGTGTTCTTGCGCACCTGGGGTGCAGTCTCGGGCTTGCGCAGGCCCTGGGTGCGTTTGTCGAGCAGCGGTTCGAGCGCGATGCCGTCGATCAGGTCCACCGGGTCGAGCACGTTGCCCTCGGACTTGCTCATCTTCTTGCCCTGCGCGTCGCGCACCAGGCCGTGGATGTAGACATGCTTGAACGGCACGCGGCCGGTGAAGTGCGTGGTCATCATGATCATCCGTGCGACCCAGAAGAAGATGATGTCGTAGCCCGTCACCAGCACGGAGGAGGGCAGGTAGAGGTTGTAGTCGTCGGTGGCCGTGTCGCCCTGGTTCGGCCAGCCCATGGTGCTGAACGGCACGAGGGCGCTGGAGTACCAGGTGTCGAGCACGTCCTCGTCGCGCTTGAGCGTTTTGCCGGGGGCCTGGGCCTGCGCTTCGGCCTCGTCGCGCGCCACGTAGACCTTGCCGTCTTCGTCGTACCAGGCCGGAATCTGGTGGCCCCACCAGAGCTGGCGCGAGATGCACCAGTCCTGGATGTTGTTCATCCACTGGTTGTAGGTGTTGACCCAGTTCTCGGGCACGAAGCTCACCTGGCCGCCGGCCACGGCGTCGATGGCCTTCTGCGCGATGGACTTGCCCGTGGCATCGCCCTCGCCCACCTTGTTCATGGCCACGAACCACTGGTCGGTCAGCATGGGCTCGATCACCTGGCCGGTGCGGGTGCAAATCGGCACCATGAGCTTGTGCTTCTTGGTCTCGACCAGCAGGCCCAGGGCTTCGAGGTCGGCCACCACGGCCTTGCGGGCCACGAAGCGGTCCAGCCCACGGTATTTGGCCGGGGCGTTGTCGTTCACCGTGGCCTGCAGCGTGAGCACGCAAATCATGGGCAGCTTGTGGCGCTGGCCCACGGCATAGTCGTTCTGGTCGTGCGCGGGCGTGACCTTGACCACGCCGGTGCCGAATTCGCGGTCCACGTACTCGTCGGCGATCACCGGGATTTGGCGGTCGCACAGCGGCAGGTTGACCATCTGGCCGATCAGGTGCTTGTAGCGCTCATCCTCGGGGTGCACCATCACGGCCACGTCGCCCAGCATGGTCTCGGGGCGCGTGGTGGCCACCACGAGCTGGCCCGAGCCATCGGCCAGCGGGTAGGCGATGTGCCAGAGCGAGCCGTCCTTCTCCTCGTTCTCGACTTCCAGGTCGGACACGGCGGACTGGAGCTTGGGGTCCCAGTTGACCAGGCGCTTGCCGCGGTAGATCAGACCCTGCTGGTACAGGCGCACGAAGGTCTCGGTGACCACCTTGGAGAGCTTGTCGTCCATGGTGAAGTATTCGCGGCTCCAGTCCACGCTGTCGCCCATGCGGCGCATCTGCGTGGTGATGGTGTTGCCCGACTTTTCCTTCCACTCCCACACCTTGGCGACGAAATTCTTGCGCCCCAGGTCGTGGCGGCTCACGCCCTGCTCCTGCAGCTGGCGCTCCACCACGATCTGCGTGGCGATGCCCGCATGGTCGGTGCCCGGCACCCAGGTGGTGTTGAAGCCCTTCATGCGGTGGTAGCGCGTGAGGCTGTCCATGATGGTCTGGTTGAAGGCATGGCCCATGTGCAGCGTGCCCGTCACATTGGGCGGCGGCAGCTGGATGCAGAACGCGGGCTGGCCCGCTTCGGGCGTGCCGGTGCCCCGGAAACCGGCGACCCCATAGCCGCGCTTTTCCCATTCAGGCCCCCAATGGGCTTCCAGAGCGGCGGGCTCGAAGGATTTGGAGAGGGATTGCAGGCCGGGTTGCTGGACGGAGTCGTTCATGGGTGCGCAGGTCTGTAAAGAGCAACGGCATCCCTGGGGATGCCGTTGGGCCACCGGGCGTGGCGGGATAGGGAACCGTTGATTTTATGCCATCAGGCCGCGTGGCCGCTGTGCCGGCGCAGCCGTGCCATGCGCCAGCCGGCCAGTGCCACCAGGCCCGCCAGGCCCAGGCCGGACCACAGCACTGCCTGGGTCACGCTCATCGCCTGGACCAGCGCCCCGGCCGCCACACCCGAGAGCGCGGGCACCACCTGCGAGGTGATGGAATACATGGCCATCACCCGCCCGCGCAGGGCCTGTGGCGCCTGCGCCTGGATGCCCGCCACCACCAGGCTCAACACCGTGCCGCCCGCCAGCCCCACGCCCGCAAGCGCCAGGGCCGACAGTGGCGCTCCGCCAATCTGGCCCAGCGTGGCAAACAGCAGCGCCCCGAGGCCGATGCCGCCCAGCACGGTGCGCCCGTGGTGCACGCGCCGGGCCAGCGCCAGCGCGGACATGCCCCCGGCAATGAGGGACAGCGCCAGCAGGCCCAGGTAGGCGCCGCGCTGAACCTCGTCCAGGTGCAGCACCTCGCGGGCCAGCTTGGGCAGCAGGATCTGCAGCGGCCCGGTCAAGGCATAGCCCAGCACGGCCGCCAGCATGAGCTGGGCCAGCAGCGGGTCTGCCCCCACGGCGGCAAAGCCCTGGCGGATGTCGGAGCGTACCGATGCCTGCGTTCCCTGGGCTACGGCCCGGGTGCGCAGGCGCACCAGCAGCAGCGATGCAGCCACGAAGCCGCACGCCGCCACGGCCAGCACGGCGCCCCAGCCGGCACGGCTGCGCACCAGGCCGATGAGCAGGGGCGCCAGACCAAAGCCCACCAGCACCTGCAGGTTGAACACGATAGTGGCGGGGCGCAGTTCGTCGGCCGACGCCATCTGCCCGATGGCCGCGAGCCGCGCCGGGCCGACGAACGACCAGGCCAGCCCGCCCAGGAAGGCGCCGCCCAGCGTCCAGCCCACGCGGCCTGCGGCCCCGCCCGCCTGCGCCCACCACAGGCAGGCCAGCCCCGCGAGGAACAGCGCCTGCGCGCCGTGGATGATGCGGTGGGGCGGCACGCGGTCGCACAGCACGCCCGCGAACCAGCCGAACACGATCGAGCTGCCGAAGGCCAGCCCGAAGCCGACGCCCGAGAGCCAGTCCGAGCCCACCGCCTCCTGCAGGTACAGGATGACGGTGTAGTTGAACATGTGGCCTGCGGTGAATGCCAGCAGGCAGGACAGGAAGAAGGCCCCGTGGCGGCGCATCATGGGCGGCCCGGCGTGAGCTGGATCAGCGTGGGCTGCGCGTCCTCGATGTGCCACGAGGGGAAGCTGGCGCCCGACAGCAGCACGCGCCCGTCGGGCATGAACTCCACGTCGCGCGTGAAGGTGGCGCGGCGCGGCAGCGGGAAATGCGTCCACTGGCCGGTGGCGATGTCGAGCCGGTGCACGCTGTCGGAGTTGGTGCCGTTGACCCAGACCTGGTGGCGCTCGCGGTCCACGTTGAGGGCGTAGGGCGTGTCGCTGCCGCGTGGTTCCACGGGCAGCTCGAACGGCGTGAAGCGGCCGCTGGCGGGTTCGTAGCGCAGGATGGCCGATTCGCTGAACATGGCGATCCAGAGGTTGCCGTCGCGGTCGGTGCGCAGGCGGCGCGGGTTCTTCAGGGGCGTGGCGATCATGGTCACCGTGCCGGTCTCGGGGTCGATGCGGCCGATTTCCTGGGTGTGCAGGCGCGCGATCCAGACCTTGCCGTCGGGCGTGATGTCAATGCCGTAGGGCAGGGGCACGCCGGTGGAGACGGCATCAACCTTCACCCAGTTGGTGATGGGAAGCCCCCAGCCGATGAGCTTGAAGATCAGCGGCGTGAGTTTCACCGTGATCCGCTCCATGAGGCCGCGGAACGGCAGGTCGTAGGTGCGGAAGGTCTGGGTGGCGCGGTCGAACATGGCCACCTGGTTGGACAGCGCCAGCGTGAACCACACGCGGTCCTTGCCGTCCACGCGCACCGTGTGTGGGTAGAAGCCGCCGTCCATGGCGTGCGCCTTGAAGCGCTTGCTGCGCGGGTCGAACTCGATCAGGCGGCGTTGGTAGGAGGGGGTGATGAAGATGTGGCCGTCGCGCGGTGCCTCCACCAGCGAATGGATGCCCTGGTAGGTCTCGTGCTTGGGAAAGTCGCGCAGCCGCCCCGCCAGCAGGCCGCCGAGCGCGTCGCCGGGCTCGGCGGGGATGCGGTGCACGGTGTAGGCGCCGGTCTGCGGGTCGATCTCGTAAAGCCGGTCCTGCAGGTTGTCACCCACATACACCATGCCGTTGCTGTGGCGCAGCAGGTCGTGCATTTGCGAAAAGCGGTCGCCAATGGCCAGCTCGCTGATGGCCGCGCTGGACAGGGCCTG
The DNA here is from genome assembly GCF_003604195.1 of Simplicispira lacusdiani. Taxonomy (GTDB): domain Bacteria; phylum Pseudomonadota; class Gammaproteobacteria; order Burkholderiales; family Burkholderiaceae_C; genus Simplicispira; species Simplicispira lacusdiani. The sequence goes on along the minus strand of NZ_QXGR01000008.1, from coordinate 20,490 downwards.
GGGCCAGGGCGTGCCCGCGGGCACCTTGTCGGGGTGTGCCTGGATCTCCTTCCAGTGGGCTTCGAGCACGGCGGGCAGCTCCTTCTGCGCCGCGCTGGACAGGCGCGCGCCGTAGCGCACCATGCGGGCGATGGTCTCTTCCCATTCCTGCGCGCTGCGCTCGCGCCGCAGGAAGGCCGAGCCCTGCTGGTGGCAGAAGCCGCACTGCGCCATGAACTCCTTGCGCAGCTCGTCGCGGCCGGGCAGGAGCGTGGAAGTCCAGGCGTTGGACGGGCGCTGCTCGGCCAGTGCCTTGGGGTCGGTCTCGGGCTCCATGCGCCAGGCGGCGGGCTGGGCCAGGGCGTCTGGCTCGATCAGGCGGTCCCGGTAGCCCGGCTTGCGCAGCCGCACCCGGTAGGCGCCGGGCGCGTCCGGCAGCGACACGCGGCCATGCGCGTCGGAAAAGCGCGTGTGCTCGAAAACACCCTGCTGCAACAGGCCCGAGGCCGGGTAGTCGTTGTCGGACGCGTCGATGGTGGCACCCTGCACGGCCGTGCGCGTGACCATGGCCAGCGCCAGGGGCTTGCCGTCCGGCCCGGTCACGGTGAAGTCGGCGGCCCAGGGCGCCAGGCTGAAGCCGGCCAGCAGGGCCAGTGTTATCCATTGTTTTTTCATGCGGAGGTCTCCTTATGGTGCGGGGCCAGGAAGTCGGCGCGCAGGCGGCGCTTCATCACGGCGGCATAGCGTGCGGGCCACAGCCGGGTGAGCCACCAGGCCAGCCGCGCGGTCCGGCTGTGCAGCAGCAGCGGGCGGCCGCTGCGCGCGGCCTGCACGATGGCCTGCGCCACGGCTTCGGGCGTGGCCTGGCCGCCGGTGGTCTGGCGTGGCTGCGCGGCCGGGCGGCCGTCCGGGCCGAGCGCGGCCCGATCGATGCCGGTGGCGATGAACGAGGGGCAGACCAGCAGCACGCCGACCCCGTCGTCCTCCACTTCGGTGCGCAGGCTGTCAAAAAAGCCGTGCAGCGCGTGCTTGCTCGCGGCGTAGCCGGTGCGGCCGATCAGCGGCGCGAAGCCCGCCACGCTCGATACCGCCACGACCAGGCCCTGCCGTGCGCGCAGGCTGGGCAGCGCGGCATGCGTGCAGTGCACGGCGCCGAAGAAGTTGATGTCCATCACCCGGCGCAGAACCGCCAGGTCGGTGTCCGCGAACAGGCTGCGGTGCGCGATGCCGGCGTTGTTGACCAGCACGTCGATGCCGCCAAAGCGCGCCACGGCCTGCGCCATGGCGGCCTGGCAGGCGGCCGCATCGGTCACGTCGCAGGTGAGGGCCAGCCAGGGCGGGCCCTCGCGCAGGGAAGGGTCGGACTGCAGTGCCTGGAGGGCTTCCGGGTCGCGGTCTAGCGCGACGACCTGCGCGCCCGCCGCGCGAAAGGCCAGCACCAGCGCCCGGCCCAGCCCGCCAGCGGCGCCGGTCACGACCACGCAGCGGCCTTGGAACGAGCGCATGTTCAGGCTCCTTGTGGGCGTTGCGCCTGGCGTGCCTGGCGGTACAGCTCGAACACCTCGGCCGAGGTGTAGCGCGGCATGTAGCCAAACACCTCCTTCAGGCGTGTGTTCAGCAGCACCGGGCGGTAGCGCAGAAAGTCGAGTTGCTCCGGCCCGTACTGCGTCAGCCCCAGCGGCTTGAGCAGCGCCAGCGCCGTGCGCAGCAGGGCGGCGGGCAGCACCAGGCAGCGCTTGCCCAGGCGTGCGGCGATGTCGTGGATGCTCAGCGCGCCGTCGCCCGCCACGTTGTAGATGCCCGCGGGCCCGTCGCCCACGGCGCGCACGATGATGCCCACCACGTCCTGGTCCCAGATGAAGACGAAGGGGCTGTCCGAACCCCGGATGGCCAGCAGCCGGGGCTTTTCGAACAGGTCGGTGATCTGGTTGCGCACGGTGGCGCCGAGGATGGTGCCGATGCGCAGCACCACCTGCTCCAGCGCCGGGTGCTGCTGGCGGTGGTCGGCCAGCATCTCCTCCACCAGCCGCTTGTGGTGGGCGTAGGCGAACACCTCGTTGCCGCGCACGGGCATGTCCTCGGTCAGCCAGGCAGCGTTGTCCGCGTGGTAGCCGTAGGCCGCGCCGCTGGACGACACGACGATGCGCCGCACGCCATGCTGCACGCAGGCCTGCAGCACATTGCGCGTGCCGTTCACGTCCACGTCGTACTCGAACTCGCGCCGGCTGCCCTTGCCCGGCGTGACGATGGAGGCCAGATGCACCACGGTGTCGATGCCGTGGCGTTGGATGATCTCGGCCATGCGCGGATCGCGGATGTCGGCCTCTTCGTACACCACGCCGGGCAGGCGCTCGCTGCTGGCGCGGATGTCGTGGGCCACGACGCAGGCCGGGCGCTCCGTCAGTGCGGGGTCGGCCAGACGCGCCACCACCTGGCGGCCCAGGTAGCCGCTGGCGCCGGTGACGAGGATGCGCTGCCCCCTCATCGCGTGGCCTCCTGCACGGCGGCGGGCACGGTGCCGCCGGGGTCGCGCCGCTTCCAGAGCAGGGCCAGCGTCATGCCCGCCACGATGTGCCAGATGCCCCACCAGGCGGTGACGATGGCCATGCCGCCCAGGCCATTGAAGAAGTTGAAGATCAGGATCAGGCCCAGGCCCGAGTTCTGGATGCCCATCTCGAAGGTGATGGCGCGCCGGTCGCGCTCGGGCAGCCCCATCGCGGCTGAGAGGCCGTAGCCCGTGGCCAGGGCCAGCAGGTTGTGCAGGAACACCACCAGCACGACAAAGTGCACATAGGCCAGGAAATGCTTGAAGTTGGCCGCCAGCGCGCCCACGATGAAACCCACCAGCACCAGCAGCGACAGCCATTTCATGGGCTGGTGGATGCGCCGGGTGAAGCCGGGAAAGCGCCGTGCCACCCACATGCCCAACACCAGCGGCACGCCCAGCAGCAGCACGATGACCTCCAGCATCTCCCAGGGGCTCATGGCCACTTCTTTCATCAGGCCGCTGGTGATGGGGTGCAGGTTGCCCCAGAAGGCGAAGTTCAGCGGCGTCATCACCATGGCCACCGCCGTGGACAGCGCGCTGACGCTGACCGACAGCGCCGTGTTGCCGCGCGAGAAATGCACCAGGAAGTTGGAGATGTGTCCGGCCGGGCAGGACGACACCAGGATCATGCCCAGCGCGATGCTGGGCTGGGGTTGCAGCAGCCAGACCAGCACATAGGTCATGGCCGGGAACAGGATGTGGTGGCCTATCAGGCCCAGGGCCAGCGCCTTGGGGGTCTTGAGGGCGTCGCGGAAGTCCGAGACCTTGAGTTCCAGCGCCACGCCGAACATCACCAAGCCGAGCACCGCGTTGAGAACGGTGAGCGTCTGCGGGTTGAAACTGAGCTGCACCTGGTCAATGGGCGCCATGATGTGTCTCCTGTATTTAGAGCCTGTTCAAGGTCTTTTCATGGTGCCCGTTGCCCCGCAAAGGCAGTGGATGCAAGGCGCACACCGCAAGCCGCACTGGTGTGCGGCAAGGATGGGCAACGCCGCAGATGCTGCTTTTGCGGGGCAACCCTTCGGGCAAGGCAGCAAAAAGCCGCACTCGTCGTTGCGCACCTTGTCCAGGCCGCCAGCATGGCCTGCGGCGCGCGCCTAGATTGCGGCTTTTTGCTGCCTTGCGGGCACCATGAAAAGACCTTGAACAGGCTCTTGCAGAGGGCAAAGCCCCGCTGTCCTTGTTGTGCAGGCACTTTAGGAGAAACTCGGGACGCCGTCCCGCACCATGCGGGACACTGGCACGTCAATTCAGGACAGGGAGCCCATGGAGAATTCGCGCGCGCGTTTCAGCGTCACGGCCCGCTTCACGCGGGCTTTGGTCGAGGCCATCACCCGCCAGGGGGGCACGGTGCCCGAGGCCATGCGCCAGGCCACGGCCCAGGAGGCGCGCGTGGACATGGCGCGGCAGGAGGCGTTGTGGGCGCTGTTCGTGCAGGCCTGCCCGGACGACCCGCTGGGCGCGCTGCGCCTGGGCACCGATCTGCAGGCGGGCCACCTGGACATCGTGGGCATGCTGCTGCTCAGTTGCGACACCCTGGGCGACGCCCTGGAGGTGCTGACCGAGTACGCCCCCATCATTGGCGACAACGCGCGCTTCGAAATCGCCTCGCCGGGCGCTGAGGTGCAATTGCGCTATGTGCCCGAATACCTGTTGTGCCGTGAGCAGCGCGTGGAAGCGGCGCTGGGCTGCGTCGTGGGCCTGGCGCGTTGGATGACCAACGGGCGCTTCGCGCCGCGCGCGGTGGGGTTCGCGCACGCCGCCCGGGCGGAACCCGCGGCCTACGAGGCGTTGCTGGGCTGCCCGGTGCACTTCGGCCAGGAGGCCAATGCGGTGGTGCTGGATGCCACGGACCTGGGCCAGGGCATCGTGCAGGCGGGCGGCGCGCTGCATCTGCACCTGCGCGCGCTGGCCGACGACATGCTGGCCTCGCTGGCGCAGGACAGCGTGTCGGCACGCGTGCAGCAGCTCATCCGCGAGCATCCGCGCTGGGGCAAGGAGCGGATTGGCGAACAGCTCGGCATGAGCGGCAGGCACCTCAACCGCAAGCTCGCGGCCGAGGCGATTTCGTTCAAGGGACTGCGCGAGGCCTTGCTGCACGACCTGGCCAAACAGGCGCTGGGCGCCGGGCAGGGCAGCGCGGCGGTGGGCGAGGCGCTGGGTTTTTCGGATGAAAACGCGTTTGCCCGGGCCTTTCGCCGCTGGGCGGGGCAGACCCCGGCGCAGTATGCAAAATCAGTAAGAAAATAGGCTCTGGCGCTTACGGATAAAGCGCTGTAAGCTATAAAAAATATAGCGAATCATCGGGTGGACCAAGAAAAAAACCGCCAGCCCAGGTGCCCAGGCGGCGGGTTGCGATGGGGCCGCAGCGCTTACTGCTTGACGGCCTCGATCTGCGCGATCAGGCGCACGTTCTTGGCGAAGCCCCATTCCACGCCGTAGTTCATGCCCCACTGGGTACGGTCGATGACGGCCTCGAAGTCGCCGCCGCAGACCTCGCGCTTGAGCATGGGGCTCTGGTAGCAGTTGAACTGGTTGGCCTTGAAGGTCACGGGGCCAGTCTTGCCCAGCAGCGTGAGCTGGCCGCTCACTTCGCTGACCTTGTCGCCGTTGAAGACGAACTTGTCGGAGGCAAAGCTGATCTTGGGGTGCTGGGCGGCGTTGAACAGGTCGGCGCTCTGCAGGTGCTTGTCGAAGGCCGGGGTGCCGGTGTTGATGGAGGTCGCGTCGAAGCTGATCTCGACCTTGCCGGTCTTGCCCGCGCGGTCGAACTGCACACTGCCTTCCTTCTTGTCGAAACGGCCCCGGTTCACGGCAGCGCCGAAGTGGCCGATCTCGAAGGTCACGAAGGTGTGCGTGGGGTCGATGGCGTAGCTGGCCGTTTCGGCCTGGGCGATGCCGGTGGCGAGGGTGGCGGCCGCGGCCAGGGCGATGAGGGAAGTGCGCATGGAAAAGCTCCTATGGAAAGAACGAAGAGAAAAGGGAACGCGGGAGAGAAACGCTGTGGTGCGCGGGGCGTCAGAGCTTGCCCACGCCGGTCAGCGCGAGCTTGAACTTCACCTGCACCTCGTCGGCCACCATGGAGGTGTCGGCCCATTCGCCGTCGCCGATCTTGAAGGCCAGGCGCTTGATCGGCAGGCTGCCGGTGGCCGTGGTGGTGGCGCCCGACTGGGAGAGCGTGACGGGCACCGTCACGTCCACGGCGGCGCCCTTGATGGTGAGCTTGCCCGCCACGTCGAACTTGCCGCCGCCCAGGGCCTTGATGCTGGACGACTCGAACGTGGCCTGCGGGAACTTGGGCACGTTGAACCAGGCGGGCTTGGGCAGTTCGGTGTCGGTCTCGCGGGAGCCCATGGTGGCGCTGCCGGTGTCCACCGTGAAGCGGATGCGGCTGGTGGCCAGCTTGGCGGGGTCGAAGGTGACCTGGGCGTCGAACTTCTTGAACTGGCCCTGCATGGGCACGCCCATCTGCTTGGCGGCGAATTCGATGCTGCTCTGCGCGGGCACCAGCTGCTGCTGCGCCTGGGCGGGCACCGCCGCCAGCAGCAGGCCGCTGGCCAGGGCCAGGGCCAGGCTGGAGAGGAAAGAGGTCTTGTGCATGGAAGGAAGTCCTGTGCGGTTCGGAAAAAGGAAGGGGCGCGGGTTCAGTGGCGGCCGGGCAGCATGCGCTGGAGCAGGCCGTCGTTGTCCACCCACTGGTGCTTGAGCGCGGCGGCCACGTGCACCAGCACCAGGCCCGCCAGGGTGAAGGCCAGGGTGGCATGGCCGAACTTGAAGAGGTCGGCCAGCGTCTCGCTCACGGGCACGAAATCGGGCAGCGGGAAGCGGCCCAGGAACACCACGGGAAAGCCCGCCGCCGAGCTGTAGGCCCAGCCCGACAGCGGCACCGCGAAGAACAGCAGGTACAGGGCCAGGTGCGTGCCATGGTGGGCCAGCTTCTGCCAGCCGGGCATGGCCTGTTCCATCGCGGCGGGCAGCGCGGGTGGGCGGTGCGTGAGGCGCCACAGCAGGCGCACCAGCGACAGCGCCAGCAGGGCCACGCCGGCCCACTTGTGCCAGTTGTAGAGCTTCATGCGCGTGGGCGAGAGCGGCAGGTCGGTCATGTACACGCCGAGGCCGAACAGGCCGATCAGCGCCAGGCCCAGCAGCCAGTGCAGCACGATGGCGGTGGTGCTGTAGCGGGCCGGAGCGGCGGCAAGGGAAGAGCTTGTCATGGCGTTGTGAGCAGGCGGAGGGGAAGGAGGTTCCATGGCCGGTGGGCCGTGGCATGGGGAAAGTGTAGGAAGCGCGGCCTTCTTGCGGTTTCAACGCAATTGACGCCTTCATACGAATCATTTGAATGGACGGAGTTCCGTCCGGGCCGGTGCCGGCAGGGCGCGGCGGCCGTGCAGTGGCCGGCCCAGGCGCTCAGAGGGCCTGGGCGGCGTTCTTCCAGGCCTGGGCGGCGGCCTGCGCGTCGCCGCGCTGCTCGGCCAGTTCCGCCAGGTGCTGCCAGGCGCTGCGGCGCAGGGGGGTGTCGCGCAGCTGCGGCGCGGCCTGCGCGAGCAGTTGCTGGGCCTTGCCCCAGAGCTGGCGCTGCAGGCAGGCCATGCCGGCGAGGTATTGCAGGCGCGGATCGCGCGGATTGGCCTGTTGCGCGGACTCGATGCGCGCCAGCCAGGCGGCGTCGATGTCGTTAAGGCCCGCCTCCAGCGCGTTGATCAGGCGCAGCGCGTGCTGGTCGGCCAGCGCGTCGGGCTGGTCCACCATTTGCTGCCACACGGGCTGCAGCCACTGGCGGACCTGCTGGGCGTCGCCGTCCAGGCGGGCCAGCCGCTGGGCGGCATGGATGGCCAGCTCGGGCATGGCGCGGTCGGAGGGCTCGAACGACAGCCAGATGGCCTGCAGTTGGGAGGGGTCGTGGGCCTGGTTGATGAGCTCGATGGCCAGCCCGCGCACGATGCTCTGCGCCGCGTCGGCCGAGAAGGCGCGGTGCTTGCCCAGCAGCCGCGCGGTGTCGAGCGCCTCGCGCGTGCGGCGTGCCAGGCGCGTGGCCTTGAGCCGGATGCGCAGCGCCAGCGTGCGCCGCGCGGCGCCCTGGGGCAGGCTGGCCAGGCGCTCCAGGGCGGCGTCGGCCTCGCGGTCGTCGAGCGACCAGCGGGCCGCGCGCATCTGCGCGCCTTCGCGCAGCTCCTGGGCGTGGCGCGATGCGGTGGCGTCCAGCGCCTGCTGCAGATGGGCTTCGCGGTGCGCACGGTCCTGCAGCGCGTGCGAGGTTTCGGCGGCCACCATGTGCGCCAGCGCGCGCAGCTGCGCGCCGTGCGGTGCCGGGGCGCGGGCGTCGGCCAGGGCCTTTTCCTGTTCCAGCGCGGCCATGGCGGCCTTGCGCGAGCGCAGGAAGCGCCCGGCCAGCAGTTGCGTGAGGGCGTCGAGCAGCGCCGCGTGCATGGCGCGCTCCTTCTGCTGCAGGCGCCAGCGGCGCGCCTCGTGGGGCAGTTCCAGCAGGGCCGCCAGGGCACGCAGCGCGGCGTAGAGCGTGGCGAAGCCCAGGGCCAGCGCCAGCACCACCATGTTGAGCGAGAGATCGACCCGGTAGGGCGGCCAGAACAGCGTGACCGTGCCCTGGTTGTTGCCGGCGAACAGCGCGGCCGCAACCGCCACGCCAAACAGGGCCAGGAGCCAGAGTGCCGCGCGCATATCAGTGATCCATGGCGCCGCGCGCCACCCGCAAAGCATGGAACCGCACGGCCCAGGCCAGCGGCCACCGTGCAAGGGCCGCCCCGCAGCACGGGTGGCGTCCTCCTGCCCGCAGCGCACGGCGCTGCGAGAGCGGGGGGAAGCGGCGCAGCCGCACAGGGGGGTGATTCATCATCTGCCGGCGGCGGCCGTGGACAGGGCGGCCAGGGTTTCGTCCAGGCGCGGCAATTCGATCGCCTTCATGTGCGCCTGGGCCTGCTGCAGCGCCGTGGCCGCACTCTGCGTGCGCCGCGAGGCCGGGTCGAAATACTTGTTGACCGCCGCGCTGGCGGCGGCCAGGTCGGCGCGGGCCGAGTCGATCTGGCGCGCCAGCAGGGCCAGGCGCGCGTTGAGCAGCTTGAGCTTGAGGTTCTCGCGCAGGAAGAAGGCCTGGTCGGGCGCGACGAGGATGGCGTCGGGCTGGTCGATGCGGCTGACGCGCACCAGGCCCCGCGCCTCGTCGCGCACCACTTCCCAGCCGCGCTGCAGCGTGGCCTGCCACCAGGGCAGATCGGCGGGAGCCGAGAGGGGGGCGTCGCTCGCGGCGCGGGCATTCATGCGGCGCGTGGCGGCGGCCTGGGCCACAGCGTTCTGCAGCGGCAGTTCGTCCACCTGGCGCACCAGGTCGTCCAGGCGCGAGAGCAGCCCCGTGGTGTCGGCCGCGGTGGCGCTGGTGATGCGTTCGAGGTCGCGGCCGATGGCGCGCTGCACCGGCGCCAGGCGCGGCTGGGCGGCGCGCTCGATGCGCTGCTGCGCCGTCTTGAGCGCGGCCACCAGGGGTTCGAGGCTGCCCGTGAGCTGGGCCTGCTGCTGCGCCAGGCGCAGCGAGGATTCGATGTCCACCACCAGGTTCTCGTCGCGCGAGCGCGACAGGCTCTGCATCAGCTCTTCGAGCTGGCTGCGCTGCAGCGCCACTTCGTTGACGCGGGTTTCCTGCACGGTCAGGCGCGTGCCGGTCTCGCTCGCCAGTTCCTGGGCCTGGCGCGCGAGGGTGCGCGCCTCCACGGCCTGGGTGGTGGCCTCCTGGCTCTGGCGTGCCAGCGTCTCCTGGATGGTGCCGAGCTTTTGCCACAGCAGCGCATTGGCGGCCAGCGACACGGCGGCCACGGCGCCCACGGCGTAGACCAGCGTGCGGCCTTCCTGCGCGCGGGCGGGCGCGGCGGGCACGGCGGCCTCGGCGGTCGTGTCGGTGGGTGGCGCGGAACTCATGCCGCCGATTCTATCGAGGCGGCCACGTCGTCGAGCGCGGGCCGGCACTCGCGCACGCTGCCGAAGCCCGCCGCGCGCGCGGCCTGGGCGATGCGTGGGTGCGTGGCCAGGGCGCGGGCCTGCCCCCAGTCCTGGCCGGGCAGGGCGGCGCAAAGGTTGTCCACGGCCTGCGAACTGCTCAGCAGCCACAGCGAACCGTCCACGGCGGCCGCGCGGGCCCGGGCCTGTTGCTCTGCGTTCCAGCCGGGAGCGCCGCGTGTGTAGGCGACGACGAAATCCACCTGCCCGCCAGCGGCCTGGATCTGCCGGGCCAGCCAGTCGCGCCCGGTGCCCTGTTCGGTGGCGCCGGCCTCGGTGCCACGCACGATCAGCACGCGGCTGCCGGGGCCGATCTGCCCGTGCACCACGGCCCAGAGCGATTCGGAGTCGAACTGCGCGGCGTCGAGCGCCGGGATGTCGATGCGCGCAGCATGAACGCCCAGCGCCTGCAGCGCGCGGGCCGTGCCCGGGCCGGGCGACCATACTCTTGTTTTGATAGCTGCTGGCGCTTGATCAGCAAGCGTTTGAACCGTTTTTTGATCAAAAAAATGCTGCGCGGCGTTGCTGCTCACCACCATGATGGCGTGGTAGCTGGCCACGCCCGTGCGCGCTGCGTCGAGCGCGCCGGCATCGGCCGGCGGGGTGATGGCGATCAGGGGCAGGGCCAGGGCATCGATGCCGCGCGCCTGCAGCGCGGCGACCCACTGCAGGCCCTCGCGCTCGGGCCGGGTGACGATGACCATCTCAACCGGTGGCACCGCCGGCGCGCAGCTGCGCGGCCACGGCCACGCCCAGCGCATCGGCCTGTTCCAGCGTGCTGGCAGCGCCGCTGGCGCTGGCGCGCACCAGGGGGATGCGGCTTTCCGGGTCGCCCCAGGCGGCGTCGATGTGCAGTTGGCCGCCTTCGAGGCGGGCGTGCGCGGCCAGCGGCATGGAGCAGCTACCGCCCATGCTGCGGCTCACGGCGCGCTCGGCGGTCACGATGAGCCAGGTGGGCATGTGGGCCAGGGGCGCCAGCGCGTCCACCAGATCCTGGCGGTCGGCGCGCACCTCGATGCCCAGGGCGCCCTGGCCGGCGGCGGGCAGCATCTCGGCGGTCGAGAATTCGGTGCGGATGCGCTCGCCCAGGCCCAGGCGCTTGAGGCCGGCGGCCGCGAGCACGATGGCGTCGTACTGGCCCTCGTCGAGCTTGCGCAGGCGTGTGTCGAGGTTGCCGCGCAGCGGCTCGATCTTCAGGTCAGGGCGCAGCGCATGCAGCAGCACCTGGCGGCGCAGGCTGGACGTGCCAACCACGGCGCCCTGGGGCAGGTCCTGCAGGCGCGCGTAGCGCGGCGAGACGAAGGCGTCGCGCGGGTCTTCGCGCTCCATCACGCAGGCCAGGGCGAAGCCCTCGGGCAGCACCATGGGCACGTCCTTGAGCGAGTGCACGGCGATGTGGGCGCGGCCGTCTTCCAGCGCGGTTTCGAGTTCCTTGACGAACAGGCCCTTGCCGCCGACCTTGCTCAAGGACCGGTCGAGGATCTGGTCGCCCAGCGTGGTCATGCCCAGCAGGTTGACCGTGTGGCCGCGCGCGCGCAGCAGGGCCTGCACATGCTCGGCCTGCCACAGGGCCAGGCGACTCTCGCGCGTGGCGATGGTGATGGGGGGAAGGGCGGTGCGCTCGGTCGTCATGCTTTTGCAGGGAAAGATCTAACACGGGATGCTAGCATGCGGCGCCGCAGCAGCCTGCCTTGCGAGGAGACAACCCGTGACCGCGAAGAAGACCGACAAAGACCTTCCCTTGATCCAGGACATCCGCCTGCTCGGGCGCATCCTGGGCGACGTGATCCGCGAGCAGGAGGGCGTGGCCGCGTTCGAGCTGATCGAGCAGGTGCGCAAGCTTTCGGTGGCCTTCCGGCGCGACGCCGACCACGAGGCCGACAAGGCGCTGAAGAAGCTGCTCAAGGGCCTGAGCGCCGACCAGACGGTGAGCGTGATCCGCGCGTTCACCTATTTTTCACATTTGGCCAACCTGGCCGAGGACCGGCACCACATCCGCCGCCGCACCATCCGCGAGCGCGCGGGCGACACGCAGGAGGGCAGCATCGAGGTGGCGCTCTCGCGCCTGCGCTGGGCCGGCATCGCGCCGGGCACCGTGGCGCAGGCGCTGGCCGGCAGCTACGTGGCGCCGGTGCTCACGGCCCACCCCACCGAGGTGCAGCGCAAGAGCATCCTGGATGCCGAGCGCGACATTGCCCAGCTGCTGACCGCGCGCGACGACATCGCCGAGCGCGCCCAGCTCTACAACGCCGCGCGCGACGCGCTCACGCCGCGCGAGCTGGCCGCCAACGAGGCGCAGCTGCGCGCCCGCGTGGCCCAGCTCTGGCAGACGCGCCTGCTGCGCTACAGCAAGCTCACCGTGGCCGACGAGATCGAGAACGCGCTGAGCTACTACGAGGCGACCTTCCTGCGCGAGATTCCCAAGATCTACGCCGACCTGGAGCGCGAGCTGGGCCAGCAGAAGGTGCACAGCTTCCTGCGCATGGGGCAGTGGATCGGCGGCGACCGCGACGGCAACCCCAACGTGAGCGCCGGCACGCTGGCCCAGGCCCTGCGCCGCCAGAGCGAGGTGGCGCTGCGCCACTACCTGACCGAGGTGCACCTGCTGGGCGGCGAGCTGTCGCTGTCGGCGCGGCTGGTCGATGTCACGCCCGAGATGCAGGCGCTGGCGAACAGCTCGCCCGACACCAACGAGCACCGCCAGGACGAGCCCTACCGCCGCGCGCTCACCGGCATCTACGCGCGCCTGGCCGCCACGCTGCAGGAGCTCAGCGGCGGCGTGGCCGCGCGCCACGCGGTGGCACCACAGAACCCCTACGCCAGCGCCGCCGATTTCCTGGCCGAGCTGCGCACCATCGAGGCTTCGCTCCAGGCGCACCACGGCGCGCCGCTGGCCGCCCAGCGCCTGCACCCGTTGCTGCGCGCCGTGGAGGTGTTCGGCTTTCACCTGGCCACGGTGGACCTGCGCCAGAGCTCCGACCAGCATGAGCGCGTGGTGGCCGAGCTGCTGGCCGTGGCGCGCGTCGAGCCCGACTACGCCGCGCTGTCCGAGGAGGCGCGCCGGGAAACGCTGCTGCGCCTGCTGCAGGACGCGCGCCCGCTGCGCGTCATGGGCGCCGCGTATTCCGAGCACACGCGCGGCGAACTGGCCATCTTCGAGGCCGCGCTGCGCATGCGCCAGCGCTACGGCCAGGATGCCATCCGCCACTACATCATCAGCCACACGGAAACGGTGAGCGACCTGCTCGAAGTGCTGCTGCTGCAGAAGGAGGCTGGACTGGTGCGCGGCACCCTGGACGCCGAGGCCACGGCCGACCTGATCGTGGTGCCGCTGTTCGAGACCATCGAGGACCTGCGCAACGCCGCGCCCATCATGCGCGCCTTCTACCAGCTGCCGGGCGTGGCCGCGCTGGTGCGCCGCTCGGGCGCCGAGCAGGACATCATGCTGGGCTACTCCGACAGCAACAAGGACGGAGGCATCTTCACCAGCAACTGGGAGCTGTACCGCGCCGAGATCGCGCTGGTGGATCTGTTCGACGAGCTGTCCACCGGCGTGGGCGCCACGCCCATCCGTCTGCGCATGTTCCATGGCCGGGGCGGCACGGTGGGGCGCGGCGGCGGCCCGAGCTACCAGGCCATCCTGGCGCAGCCGCCGGGCACGGTGCGCGGTCAGATCCGCCTGACCGAGCAGGGCGAAGTCATCGCCTCCAAGTACGCCAACCCCGAGATCGGCCGGCGCAACCTGGAGACCCTGGTGGCCGCCACGCTGGAGGCCACGCTGCTGCAGCCCACCAAGCCGGCGACGGGCGTGTTTCTGGACGCGGCGGCCCAGCTCTCGCAGGCCAGCATGGCGGCCTACCGCGCGCTGGTGTACGAGACCCCGGGCTTCACCGACTACTTCTTCAACTCCACGCCGATCCGCGAGATCGCCGAGCTGAACATCGGCTCGCGCCCGGCCTCGCGCAAGCCGAGCCAGAAGATCGAGGACCTGCGCGCCATTCCCTGGGGCTTCAGCTGGGGCCAGTGCCGTCTCACGCTGCCGGGCTGGTATGGCTTCGGCACGGCGGTGGAGGCCTTCCTGGCCGCTCCCGGCAAGGACGCCAAGGCCCAGCTGGCGCTGCTGCGCAAGATGCACCGCCAGTGGCCGTTCTTCAGCACGCTGCTGTCGAACATGGACATGGTGCTGGCCAAGAGCGATCTGGCGCTGGCCTCGCGCTACAGCGAGCTGGTGCAGGATGCGCGCCTGCGCAAGAAGGTGTTCACCGCCATCGAGCAGGAGTGGCACCGCACGGCCGAGGCGCTCACGCGCATCACCGGCGACAAGCAGCGCCTGGCGCACAACACGGCGCTGGCACGCTCCATCCGCCACCGCTTCCCGTACATCGACCCGCTGCACCACCTGCAGGTGGAGCTGGTGCGCCGCTGGCGCGCGGGCCAGGATGACGAGCGCGTGCAGACGGGTATCCACATCTCGATCAACGGCATCGCGGCCGGTCTGCGCAACACCGGCTGAGGCCGGCTGCCCGGTGCGGTCGGGCTTTTTGCTATAAAAATAATAGCTTCTAACGCCCTTTAAATGGGCGCTGGAAGCTATTTTTATTGAGAATCCGCCTCAGCCGGCTGCCAGCAGTGCCGGCTGGCGGCCGGCCAGGGGGCGCGGCGCAGGCTGGGGCACGATGCGCTGCGCGGGGGATGCCGCGCCCGCGAGCTTGAACACCGCCACGTGGGCCACCAGGTCTTCCGCCTGGGCATTGAGGCTGCTCGCGGCGGCGGCCATTTCCTCGACCAGGGCGGCGTTCTGCTGGGTGACCTGGTCCATCTGCGAGACGGCCGCGCCGACCTCGGCCACGCCCTGGGCCTGCTCGTGGCTGGCGGAACTGATCTCGCCCATGATGTTGGTCACGCGGGTGATGGCATCGACCACGCCGGTCATCGTCGTGCCGGCCTGGTCCACCAGGGCCGAGCCGTGCTCCACGCGCTCCACGCTGGTGTTGATCAGGTCCTTGATCTCGCGGGCGGCGGCGGCCGAGCGGCCCGCCAGCGAGCGCACCTCGGAGGCCACCACGGCGAAGCCCCGGCCCTGCTCGCCCGCGCGCGCGGCCTCGACGGCGGCGTTGAGCGCGAGGATGTTGGTCTGGAAGGCGATGCCGTCGATCACCTGGATGATGTCGGCGATCCTGCGCGAGGACTCGTTGATCTCCTTCATGGTGTGCACCACCTGCGACACCACGGTGCCGCCCTGCGTGGCCACGGACGAGGCGTCCACGGCGAGCTGGTTGGCCTCGCGCGCGCTTTCGGCGTTCTGTTTGACGGTGGCGCTGAGCTGCTCCATCGACGAGGCCGTCTGCTCCAGCGCGCTGGCCTGGGATTCGGTGCGGCTGCTCAGGTCCTGGTTGCCCGAGGCGATCTGGGCGCTGGCCGTGGCCACGCTCTCGGAATCCCGGCGCACCGAGGTCACCACGGATGCGAACTGCGTCTGCATGGTCGCCATGGATTGCAGCAGCACGGCGATCTCGTCCTTGCCGTGGATGTGGATCGGCACGGTGAGGTCGCCGTGGGCCATGGCGTCGACCACCTCGACCGTGTAGCGCACGCCGCGCGCGATGGTGGAGGAGATGGCGAAAGCGATCCAGCCCACGATGAGCAGCACCGCGCCCACCCCGGCCGCCACCTTGGCGGCGTTGGCGAGGAAGTCGTCGCGCAGGTCGTCGATATAGAGGCCCGAGGCCACCACCCAGCCCCAGGGCTCGAAGCCCTGCACGTAGGAGATCTTGCCCACGGCCTTGTCCTTGCCGGGCTTGGCCCAGGCGTAGTTCAGGAAGCCCTTGCCGCTGCTGCGCACCGCCTTGGCGGCCTCCTGCGTGACGAGGAAACCGTTGGGGTCGCGCACGGTGTCCGGCCCCTTGCCCACCAGGTCGGGCTTGATGGGGTGCATGAGCATGTTGCCCTGCAGGTCGTTGATCCAGAAGTATTCGTTGTTGCCGTAGCGCATCTTGGCCACCGTGGCCTTGGCCAGTTCCTGGGCCTGCTCGCGCGGCATCTTGCCCTCGGCCTCCTGCTGTTGGGCCCAGGCCAGCACGCCGCTGGCCGTCTCCACCGCATGCTGGACCTGCGTCTGTCGCTCGCGCAGGCTCTGGTTGTATTGGCCGTACACCAGGAACAGGGCCACCACCAGCATGCCGGTGACGCTGACCAGGGTCAGCAGGCCCAACTTCACGCGCATCGAGAGCTGGTCCAGAAAGTTCTTCATTCGCTGCCTCAAATTCACATTACAGGAATTTACAAATATAGGGAGGCCGCGTCTGGGGCATTGGAGCTAGATCAATCTTTGCCGAGAGATAGATAGCGATGCTCAATGTTTGGGCGCGGGCGGTAGATATTCTTTGGTGGGCGGTGCGAGAATCCGCGCATGCAGTGGATGGCCTTCCCCCCGGACCTCGGCGCGGCGCAGCAAGCCCGCGTGGCGTCCCTGCACGCGGGCCAGCAGCGCCGCCGCTTCGGCGCCAATTCGCTGGCCAAGCACGCTCCCCCCGCGGCCTTCGCCCGCTGATTTCTCCCCCTGGGGCGCCACGCCCCTGTCCACGCCTTTCCCGCGTCTGCCGCCGCGCGCACGCCCGCTTCCGGGCCTGCCGTGTTGGGCGGCGCTTGGGGCCGGCGTGGGCACTTTTCCCTGCCCATAACGACAAGCCCCACCATGGACACACCTCTCCAGTTCTATCCCCGCAACCCCGCCGCCCCCGTGGCGGAGGCTTGCAACGCCGACCCCATCGTGGGCAACCGCGTCGAGCTGCAATTGCTCACCACGCTCAAGTGCAACCTCAAGTGCAGCTACTGCTCGCTGGGCGTGGGCGATGTGCTCGGCTCGCAGGTGCACGTTGAATACAGCATGGACCAGCTCGTGGCCTTCGCCGAGCAGCATCTGGCGGGCAAGGAGGTCTACGTCACTTTCTACGGCGGCGAGCCCACGCTCAACCGGCCCATGATGATCGAGGTGATGCAGCGCTTCCCGCACTGGCGCTTCCAGTTGCAGACCAACGGCACGCTGCTCGACGACCTGCCCGACTGGGTGCTGGCCAAGCTCTCGAACGTGCTCATCTCCATCGACGGCGGCGAGGCCACGACCGACGGCTACCGCGGCCGGGGCATCTACCGCCAGGTGCTCAAGAACCTTCGCCAGACGCGCGACCAGATCGGCGGCAGCGTGACGGCGCGCGTCACCTGGGGCAACCCGGCCACCACCTTCGATGAACTCGACGGCCTGGTGGAGGACGACTCGCCGTTCGACTACCTCTACTGGCAGTTCGTGGCCGACGAGATGTACGAGGGTGATTCGGTGGAGCGCCGCAAGGCCGTGCTGGTGCAGCTCATCGACCGCTTCTTCGCCAGCACCGACAAGCTCTACCCGCTGATCCCGCTCATGGGCATGGTGCGCAACAAGGTGCTGCCGAACCGCGCGCAGGAGCTGTACGCCGGGCGCACGCAGTGCCGCGTGTCCTCGCACCTCATCAACGTCATGCCCAACGGCCAGATCTACCCCTGCCCCGACATGATGTATGTGCCCACCATGCTCATGGGCAGCGTGCAGGACAACTGGCTCAAGCCCAGCCCGCTGCAGCAGGCGCCCAGCATGCCCTGCGGCAGCTGCGAGGCCTACTCGTGGTGCCGGGGCAACTGCATGAAGAACATGTACCTGGGCTACGTGAAGAACGACCTGCGCTACCGCGCCAACGTGGTCGAGCCCATCTGCGACCTGCTGCGCTTCATGGGCCGCGAGATCGACCGCCACGACCCGCAGGCCTGGTTCAGCAAGCTGAGCCTGCCGGTGCGCCGGCAGATCACGGATTGCGAGGTGTACGAGTACGTCGAGGTCATGCCCTGACCTGCGACGGACGGGGAGGGCGCGGCGCGCCTTCCCCTTGCGGGAGCCGGGCTGGGCCCGCTCCCATCAGCATGCCGGCAGGGCGCGGCCGGCGTTGAGAGCGTCCACCGTGCCCAGCAGCTTGGTCCAGTAGCTGGGCAGCGTGGTGGCGCTGCGGTTGGTGGTCTGGTCCGTGGTGAACACCAGGCCGGTGTTCAGGCGCGCCAGGTTGGCGTACTTGACGGTGTCCTGCATGGCCGTGCAGGTGTCTGCGCTGTGGGCCAGCATGGCCTGGGCGGTGTTGGCCTTGCCGTACACCCAGGTGTTGGACGACTGCTGCGGGTCCAGGACCTGGTAGCCCGCCGCGGTGCCCTCGAACGTGACGAGGACATCCGCCGCTGCCGCATAGGCCGGGTCGGGGAAGATGCCCGGGTTGCCGATCACCACCAGGCTTGCCCCCTTGCTCTTGATGTAGCTGTAGATGGCTTCGTAATGGGCCAGGCGGTTGCTGCCCGAGGCCATTTCATCGATGAAGAAGCCTTCGAGGCCGGGGTAAAGCTCGATGTACTTGTCGATGGTGGCCTTCACGTCGGCCTCCGAGCGCGCGCCATTGCCGTACAGGGTGGACACATAGCCGATCACCTTGCGGTTGGCGCTCTTGAAATTGGTGATGGCCGTGACCAGGTCGGCGTTGGCCGTGGTCGTCGAGGTGAGCACGCCGCTGTTCGGATTGGCGATGGCGGTGATCTTCACGTTCGGGTAGCTGGCGCCACCGGCCGTGAGGCTGGCCCAGGGCGAGTCGGTTCCGGTGGCGAAGTAGGCCGGCACCAGCAGTTCCAGGGGCTGGTGTGCCGGGCGGATGTAGAGCTTGAGGCTCTCGTTGGCGGTGTTGGTGGTGCTGGTGACGGTGGCATTGACCACCAGCGGTCCGGCGACGGTGCTCTTGAGCGTCGAGGTGGCGGCTCCACCGGTCGTGGTGGGTGCCACGGGGGCCAGGCTGGCGGAGGATGTCGTGGTGAGTGTCACCGGCGTGCCGTTGGCTGCGGGGTTGCCGTTGACGGTGACCGTGATCTGCAGAGGAACGGAGGCGTCGACGTCGTGCACGTTGTTGGCCGCGACAGGGCTGGTGAACGTGACGCCGATGGGGCCGGGCGGCACGGTGACCGGCGGCGTGGGTGTGGGCGTGGGTGCCGGGTCTTTGTCGGTAGCGCCTCCGCAGCCTGCGAGCAGTGCGCTCAGCACCATCAGGGACGAGGCGATGTGGGTGTAGGGGCGGGCACTGCTGCGCATGCGATCTCCAGGGTGAACGGTGAGGGAATTGGGGTCGATTGTCGATCCGTCGCGCCGGTGGCAAGCCCGATTCTGGCCGGGAAAAACCGTTTTGTTGCGCGGATCGGACCAGGTGGCCGCATTTACCATGGTGTGCATGCGAACGACCACCTTCCCCCTTGCCGCCATCGTGGCGGCGGCACTGCTGGCGGGCTGCGGCACGCTGGACAAGCCGCGCGCCGACAACTACCCCGCCACCGGGCAGAAAAAGGCGCGCGCCGTGCACCACTGGGACGTGCTGGCGGGCGACGTGGCCGCGCGCGTGGCCGAGAAGATCGCGGCCTGGCCGGCGGGAGAGCACCCCATCCATGTCACCGTGGCGGATGGCTCCAGCTTCAACCAGGGGTTCCTCAAGCTCCTGCGCGTGCAGTTGCTGGACCGGGGGGTGGTGTTGTCCACCGGGCCCGCCAACGTGGAGCTGGAGGTGCAGACACAGGTGGTGCAGCACGAAGCGGGGGTTCCGAGCAACCCTCCGATCCCCCTGCCATTGACCATTCTGGGTACGGGCGTGGGCGTGTGGCGCGACTGGAAGGTGCACTACTCCGACCGCAATCTGCTGCCCGGCGTGGCCACGGCCCTGGGGGTGGGCGCGGGCCTGGCCCTGGATTTGATGCAGATGCACACCCAGGGCGCCGCGGCGGGCGGACCCACGCACACCGAGGTGCTTATCACCACCTCGCTCAAGACGCGCGACCGCTACCTGGCGGGCTCGGCGGACATGTACTACATCGAGCGCGAGGATGCCGTGCTCTACCAGCCACCGCCACCACCGCCGCCGCCGCCCGCGCCGGTCAAGCAGTGGAAGGTGGTGGCGCCATGATGCGCCGCGCCGCATGGGCCACGCTGCTCGTGGCGGGCGCCACGGCCCTGACGGGCTGTGCCGGCTACTACTACGGCGAGAACTACGGCCCCACGCTGGGCAGCATGGTGCGCGGCAGCCTGGTCCAGGCCAGCCATGGCGCCGTGGACCGCCTGCTGCAGGATGCCGCGCTCGACCCGCGCCAGCCCGTGCTGGTGGGCACGCTGGTGAACGTGGACCGGCTGGATGAGTCCTCGCGCTTCGGGCGCATCGTGTCCGAGCAGATCGCCGGGCGCATGACGCAGCGCGGCATGCGCGTGGTCGAGCTCAAGCTGCGCGACAGCGTGGCCATGCGCAGCGAGCTGGGTGAACTGCTGCTGTCGCGCGAACTGCGCGAGGTGAGCCAGGCCCACCATGCGCAGGCCGTGCTGGTGGGCACCTACGCGGTGTCGGCGCGACAGGTGTACGTGAGCCTCAAGCTGGTGCTGCCCGAGGGCAATGCCGTGGTGGCGGCGCACGACTATGCCGTGGCGCTGGACGAGGACGTGCGCAGCCTGCTCGCGGCGCGCTGATTTTGCTATCGATTAAATAGCTACTTGCGCTTGATGGACAAGCGCAAGAGCCGTTTTTTATTGAATTACCCATCGCACGCGGCATGTGCACCGGGCGCGGCCCAGGGTGTTGCGCCTCTCTTCAATGCAGCATCAGCGAACCAGCCGCCTTGCTCTTGCCCGCGCGCGCCGGCGGGTTGCACAGGCCGCAGGTGTAGTGGCGGTTCTCGTACAGCTCGGTGACGAACTGGCCGCCGCACTGGCTGCACTTGGTGCGGGTCAGCATGCCCGCATCGACGAACTTCACCAGGCGCCAGGCGCGCGTGAACGACAGCAGGGGCTCGATACCGGCGGTCTGCACCTGCTCGTTGTACAGGCGGTAGGCCTTGGTCAGCAGCTCCACCGCGTCCAGGTCCACGCCCTT
>NZ_QXGR01000044.1 GCF_003604195.1 Simplicispira lacusdiani | reverse complement strand
CGATTTCGTAACGAAAGTTTTGTTTATAAAAACCGCGAAAACCTTCTGTAACAGATAGATTTTTACAGCGCTGATATACAATGACATCAGCTGTAATGGAAAATAACTGAAATATGAATGGCGAGAGACTGCTTGCTTGTATTAAGCAATGTATTATGCAGCACTTCCAACCTATGGTGTACGATGAAAGTAGGTGTGTAATCGAGACGACAAGGGGGACTTTTCCAGTTCCTGACAATTATAAGAAATACAAAACGTTAGCATTTGCATTTGTTGGACATGTACTGAATACAGACGACACACCGGTAATTGAAAAAGAACTGGATTGGCCTGATCCTGCACTAGTGTACAATACAATTGTCGATCGAATCATAAATCACCCAGAATTATCACAGTTTATATCGGTTGCATTTATTAGTCAGTTAAAGGCCACCATCGGAGAGGGTTTAGATATTAATGTAAAAGGCACGCTAAACCGCAGGGGAAAGGGTATCAGAAGGCCTAAAGGCGTATTTTTTAGATACATGGAATCTCCATTTGTCAATACAAAGGTCACTGCATTCTTCTCTTATCTTCGAGATTATAATAAAATTGCCTCAGAATATCACAATAATACTAAATTCATTCTCACGTTTTCATGTCAAGCATATTGGGCATCTGGCCCAAACTTCTCCGCCTTGAAGAATGTTATTAGGTGCTCCATAATTCATGAATACATTTCTAAGTTTGTGGAAAGAGAACAGGATAAAGGTCATATAGGAGATCAGGAG
>NZ_QXGR01000043.1 GCF_003604195.1 Simplicispira lacusdiani | reverse complement strand
ATCGGCTGGCGCTTCATCAACAAGCTGATGAAGGAAAAGTACGGCGTGGACTCCATGCCCGAGACCGCCGAGAACGTCGCCGTCGAATACAAGATCGAACGCGAAGCCCAGGACCGCATGGCCCTGTCCAGCCAGCTCAAGGCCGTCGCCGCCCAGAAGGCCGGCCACCTGGCCCGTGAAATCACCCCCGTCACCATCCCCCAGAAGAAGGGTGACGCCATCGTCGTCAGCCAGGACGAACACCCGCGCGAGACCAGCCTCGAAGCCCTGGCCAAGCTCAAGGGCGTCGTGCGCCCGGACGGCAGCGTCACCGCCGGCAACGCCTCGGGCGTGAACGACGGCGCCTGCGCCCTGCTGCTGGCGAGCGAGGCCAGCGCCGCCAAGAACGGCCTCACCCCCAAGGCCCGCATCGTCGGCATGGCCACGGCCGGCGTGGCCCCGCGCATCATGGGCATCGGCCCGGCGCCGGCCACGCAGAAAGTGCTGGCGCTCACCGGCCTGGGCCTGGAGCAGATCGACGTCATTGAACTCAACGAAGCCTTCGCCGCGCAGGGCCTGGCGGTGCTGCGCCTCTTGGGCCTGAAGGACGACGACGAACGCGTCAACGCCTGGGGCGGCGCCATCGCGCTGGGCCACCCGCTGGGGGCCAGTGGGGCGCGCCTGGCGACCACGGCGGTCAACCGCCTGCATGCCACGGGCGGGCGCTACGCGCTGTGCACGATGTGCATTGGCGTGGGGCAGGGCATCGCCGTCATCCTGGAGCGCGTGTGAGC
>NZ_QXGR01000042.1 GCF_003604195.1 Simplicispira lacusdiani | reverse complement strand
GCCCAGGAGATCGAACGCCTGGCCTTCTACGACGCGCTCACCCAACTGCCCAACCGGCGCCTGCTGCTCGACCGCCTGCAGCGCCTGCTGCTCAGCAGCCAGCGCATGCACCAGCACGGCGCCCTGCTGTTCATCGACCTGGACAACTTCAAGGACCTCAACGACACCCTGGGCCACGACATGGGCGACCAGCTCCTGACCCAGGTCGCCGCCCGCCTGGTGCGCAGCGTGCGCGAATGCGACACCGTCGCGCGCTTCGGCGGCGACGAATTCGTCGTCCTGCTCGAAGGCCTGGACACCCACCTGCCCCAGGCCCGCAGCCAGGCCGAGGCCGTCGCCGTCAAACTGCTCATCGCCCTGAACCAACCCTTCGAACTGGCCGGCCAGCAGCACTACAGCACCCCCAGCATCGGCCTGACCCTCTTCGGGCAGGAACGCGTCACCGTGGACGAACTGCTCAAGCGCGCCGACCTGGCCATGTACGAAGCCAAGGCCGCCGGACGCAACACCCACCGCTTCTTCGACCCCGGCATGCAGCAAGCCCTGCACGCCCGCTCCAGCTTGGAGGCCGACCTGCGCCAAGGCCTCACGCGCGGAGAAATCTTCGTGCACTACCAGGCCGTCGTCGACTACCAGGGCCACGTCAAGGGCGCCGAAGCCCTGGCGCGCTGGACGCACCCCGAACGCGGCCCCATCAGCCCGGCGCAATTCATCCCCCTGGCCGAACAGACCGGCCTCATCCTGCCCCTGGGGCGGCACATCCTGCGCACCGCCTGCGAACAGCTCGTGCGCTGGTCCGGCAAGAAAGAAACCGCGCACCTGAGCATGGCGGT
>NZ_QXGR01000041.1 GCF_003604195.1 Simplicispira lacusdiani | reverse complement strand
CGCGGGCAGCTGCGGGCGAGCGAGCTGCTCGATGGGCAGGGGTTTGCGAGGAAGGTCGAGCAGGCCTATGCAGCCATGTTCAATGCCTGGGAGGTCGGCGAACGCACCGCAGAGGCGGAGCCCGATCCTGCGCGTATGCAGATGTTGATCGGCTTGTTTTTCCAGAATCGTCTGGAGGAAGGCGTGGCTGCAGTACGGCAGCTGACCGTCAACTACCCTCGGTACGGGGAAGGCTGGAAACTTCTGGGCGCCTTCCTGCAGCAGATGGGGTTGGCGCAGGAGGCCATGCAGGCCAAGCAGCGTGCCGTGGCATTGCTGCCCAACGATGTGGAGGCCCATTTCAACCTCGGTCTGGCCTATGTCGCGCTGGGAGATCACGCAGAGGCGGAAGCCGCATTTCGCCACGTGGTGGTGTTGCAGCCACAGGATGCACAGGCCCTGCTCCATCTGGGGAACGCGTTGGCTGCCCAGGATAAGTTGGAGGAGGCGGAGGTGGCCTACCGGGGCACGCTGTCCGCCGACCCGGCCCTGGTGGATGCGATGGTGAATCTGGGTGGGGTGCTGGAGCGCATGGACCGGGTGGAAGATGCGCGGGCCATCCTGCAGCGGGCTTTGCAGCTGCAACCGGGGCTGGCGTCCATCCACCATAACCTGGGCACGCTGGAGCGCCGGATCGGCAATGTCGTCCAGGCGGAGCAGTTGTACCGGCGGGCACTGGAGCTGCAGCCGAACCATGGACACATCTGGGAAAACCTGCTTTTCATCCTGAACTACCACCCGGACAAGAGCGCGGAGGAGATCTACGCGGCCTACGAGGAATACGAGGAGAGGTTCGG
>NZ_QXGR01000007.1 GCF_003604195.1 Simplicispira lacusdiani | reverse complement strand
CGCTACGCGCTGTGCACGATGTGCATTGGCGTGGGGCAGGGCATCGCCGTCATCCTGGAGCGCGTGTGAGCGCTGCCGGTCTGAATACACCACCGACTTCCACCCTTGAACCCAGGAAACACCATGTCTGATTTCACCCGTACCACCCGCCGTTCTGTTTTGAGCACCATCGCCCTGGCGGCGGCTGCCGCCGCACTGCCTTTGGCCGCCAGCGCACAGAACTACCCCACCAAGCCCATCACCATCGTCGTCCCGTTCGCCGCAGGCGGCACCACCGACATCCTGGCGCGCCTGGTGGGGCAGTATCTGTCGACGGAGCTGGGCCAGCCCGTGGTGGTGGAGAACAAGGCCGGCGCGGGGGGCAACATCGGCGCCGCATTCGCGGCCAAGGCACCGGCCGACGGCCACACCCTGTTCATGGGCACGGTGGGCACGCATGCCATCAATGCCTCGCTCTACAAGAAGCTGCCCTACGATCCGATCAAGGACTTCGCCCCGCTCACGCGCGTGGCCATGGTGCCCAACCTGCTCGTGGCGCACCCCTCGCAGCCGTTCAAGACGGTGCAGGAAATGATCGCCTATGCCAAGGCCAACCCCGGCAAGATCAACTTCGGCTCGCCGGGCAACGGCGCGTCGCCCCACCTGTCGGGCGAGCTGTTCAAGAGCATGGCCAAGGTGGACATGGTGCATGTCCCCTACAAGGGCAGCGCGCCCGCCGTGAGCGACCTGCTGGGCGGCCAGATCTCGATCATGTTCGACAACCTGCCCTCGGTGATCCCGCATGTGCGCAGCGGCAAGCTGCGCGCCATCGCCATCTCCACCGCCAAGCGCTCGGCCGACCTGCCCGATGTGCCTACCATCGCCGAGGCGGGCGTTCCTGGTTACGAGGCCACGTCGTGGTTCGGCATGTTCGCCCCGGCGGCCACGCCTGCGCCGGTGCTGGCCAAGATCAGCGCGGCCCTGTCCAAGGTGCTGGCCAACGCCGAGGTGAAGAAGAAGATCGACGACCAGGGCGGCGAGCCGGCTAACGAGACGCCGGCCCAGTTCGCCGACTTCATCCAGAAGGAAACCCAGAAGTGGGGCAAGGTGGTCAAGGAATCGGGCGCCAGCCTCGACTGATCGGATTGCTATTGAAAACAGAGCTGCCAGCGCCCGTGGTATGGGCGCTGGCAGCTCTTTTTGCATCAAGCGGGAACTGCATGGAAGGACGCGCCCGGTGTGGCGCTTTGCCCATGCTGCACTGCAAATAACCACTTGATTGATATGGATTAAGGTCGCACCAGGCGCCCGGTCCTAAGGTCTGCCCTGCGGCCGATCCAGGGCCGCGCAATGGGGAGACCATGTATCTGTTCGATTGGCTTTTTGGCAAGAAGGAGCCCGCCCATGGCGGGGTTGTGGCACCGCCCAAGGCACCGGCGGCTCCGGAGAAGCCTCCCGTGGCGGCGACCGAGAATGTCGCGCCGGGCACGGCGATCCACTTTCACCCCGACCTTGTGGGCAAGCTGCAGCAGGACCACCAGGCCCTGCTGCGTCTCTATACCCAGACCCAGACCGCCGCGCGCCGCGGCGACGTCGTGCAGGCCGCGCGCCATCTGGAGGAATTTCGCATCCTCCTGCAGAGCCACCTGCTGACCGAGAACGTGCGCCTCTATGTCTATCTGGAACACGCGCTGGCCAAGGACGCATCCAGCCACCAGCTCATCCGCTCCTTCCGCCACGAGATGGACGACATCGGCAAGGCGGTGGTGGCGTTCCTGACCGACTACCGCGACCTGGCCCGCCACCCCGAATTCGCGCAGCAGTTCAGCGAGGCGCTCGAAGGCATCGGCAAGGTGCTGGCGGAGCGCATCCGCCGCGAGGAAGAAACCCTCTACCCGCTGTATTCCGCATAGCGGGCTGGCACACGGGGCTTTGCGGCGGCCGTGGCGCGGGCGCGGCCCGCGTTGCTAAGATGCCAGCCCCTTGTGTTTTTGGATGGTGTGTTCATGGACCTGCAGACCTGGCTGGCTTTTTTCGTGGCCTCGTGCCTGATCGCGGTGTCGCCCGGCTCGGGCGCGGTGCTGTCCATGAGCCACGGCCTCAACTACGGCGTGCGCAAGGCCGGCGCCACCATCCTGGGCCTGCAGCTGGGGCTGCTGCTGATCCTGTTCATCGCGGGCGCGGGCGTGGGCTCGCTGCTGCTGGCTTCCGAGCTGGCGTTCAGCGTGGTGAAGGTGCTGGGCGCCTGCTATCTGATCTACGTGGGCTTCTCGCAGTGGCGCGCGGGCGACGCCTCGCCGCTGCAGGGCGATGAGGAGTCCCCGGCCGGGCCGTGGCAGAAGCGCTGCCTGACCGGCTTCCTCACCAATGCCACCAACCCCAAGGGCATCATCTTCATGGTGGCCGTGCTGCCGCAGTTCATGACCGACACCCGTCCGCTGTGGACGCAGCTGCTGGTGATGGCCGCCACCACCGTGGCGGTGGATGTGGTGGTGATGCACGGCTACGCGGCGGGCGCCAGCGCGCTGCGCCGCCTGATGCGCAGCGCCCGCGCGGTGCGCGCCCAGAACCGCGTGTTCGGCGGCCTGCTGATGGCGGTCGGCGCCGGGCTGTTCTTCGTCAAGCGCGGCGGCCAGCACGCCTGAGCTTCCTGTACCTATTTTGAATGCTATCTATTTGATAGCTGCTTGCGCTTTACCATTGGGTGGTTGAGGCACTTTTCGCTTATGCTGCCGTGAAACCCGTTGTGAGGAGGTCGAGATGCCAGTGGTTGTAGTGGCCAATCCGAAGGGCGGCGTGGGCAAGTCCACGCTGGCGACGAACATCGCGGGCTACTGGGCGCGCCAGGGCCACGCGGTAGCGCTGGGCGACGTCGACCGGCAGCAGTCCGCGCGCCTGTGGCTGGGCCTGCGCCCGCCGGCCGCGCGCGCCATCGGCACCTGGGATGCCAGCGCCGACATGATCTCGCGCCCGCCCCGGGAGTGCCGCCATGCGGTGCTCGACACGCCCGCCGGCCTGCACGGCTGGCGCCTGGGCGATGTGCTCAAGCTGGCCGACAAGATCATCGTGCCGCTGCAGCCCAGCGTGTTCGACATCTTCGCCACGCGCGAATTCCTCGACCAGCTCGCCGCGCACCGCCGCGCCGGGCGCGCCGAGGTGGGCATCGTGGGCATGCGCGTGGACGAGCGCACGCGCGCGGCCGAGCAACTGCACCATTTCGTCGACAGCCTGGGATTTCCCGTGCTGGGCTATTTGCGCGACACGCAGAACTACCTCCACCTCGCTGCCCACGGCCTCACGCTGTTCGACGTGACGCCGGGCCGCGTGGCACGCGACCTGGAGCAATGGCAGGGCATTTGCGCATGGCTGGATTCGTGAGCGCGCGCCGCTGTCGCCGGCCAGACATCGCGCATGGGGAGGCGGCGCTACATTGGTGCCATGAAGATTTTCCATTCCTACTCCGAGATGAGCGCCTGCGTGGGCCAGGAGGTCGCCGTGACCGACTGGATCACCATCACGCAGGAACAGGTCAACCTGTTCGCCCAGGCCACGGGCGACCACCAGTGGATCCACGTGGACCCCGAGCGCGCCAAGGCCGGGCCCTTCGGCGCGCCGATCGCGCACGGCTTCCTCACGCTGTCGCTGATTCCGCGCTTCTTCGAGTTGGCGGTGCGCACCGAGGGCGCGCGCATGGGGGTGAACTACGGCCTGAACCGCGTGCGCTTCACCTCGCCGGTGCCCGTGGGCAGCCGTGTGCGTGCCCGCCTCACGTTGCAGGCCACCGAGCCGCTGCCGCCCGACGGCATGCAGATGACCTGGCTGGTCACGGTGGAACGCGAGGGCGGCGACAAGCCCGCCTGCGTGGCCGAATCGCTCTCGCGCAGCTACGGCGCGCCGGCATAAGGTGTCAACTCCCTGAGCGGCTGCGCCGCTTCCCCCTTCTCTCGCATGGCTGCGCCATGCGGGAAGGGGGACACCGCCAGCGCGGCGGGGCGGCCCTTGCGCGGCGGTCGCTGGTCTGGGCCGCGCCAGTTGCAAAGGCCGTGAAGGCTGCGCAGCGCGACGGAAGGCTGGCTTGCTTCCATGACCATTCTTCAGGCCCGGCGCGTGCTGGGCAAAGGGGCTGAACCATGGACCGTCTGCAAGCCATGAGGGTGTTCGCCCGCGTCGTCGACGAGGGCGGTTTTGCCGCCGCCGCGCGCGCCATGGACATGTCGCCGCCCGTGGTCACGCGCATGGTGGCCGAGCTGGAGCAGCACCTGGGCACGCGGCTGCTGCAGCGCACCACGCGCAAGCTCGCGCTTACCGATGCGGGAGAGGCCTACCTGCTGCGCGTGCGTGCCATCCTGCACGAGATCGAGGACGCCGAGGCCGCCGCGGCCGCGAGCACGCGCGACCTGCGCGGCACGGTGCATGTGCTTGTGCCGCCGGTGCTGGCCACCTATTTCCTGGCGCCGCTGGTGCCGCAGTGGCGCGCGCGCTATCCGCGCTTGCTGCTGGATGTCGCGACCGACAACTTCGCCTCGTCACGGGTGGATGGCTTCGATGTCACGCTGATGGTGCTGCCCGAAGGGGTGGACAGCAACATCGTCGCGCGCGCGCTGTTCCAGGGCGAGGCCATCGTCGTGGCGTCGCCCGCTTACCTCGAACGCATGGGCATGCCCGACGAGCCGGCGGACCTCGTGGCCCACCAGTACCTGCGCGACAACGGCGTGGCCGCCCGCGCCCACAACGGGCGCAAGCTGTGCCTGCGCCACCTGCGCGGCGAGGAGCCCGATGCCGAGGTGGACATGCCGGTGGCGCTGCAGTCGGTCAGCACCGACCTGCTGCTGCGCGCCACGCTCGACGGCGTGGGCGTGGCCGTGATGGCGCGGCTGCTGGTCCAGCCGCACCTGGACAGCGGCGCGCTCGTGCATGTGCTGCCCGACTGGATGTATGCGCGCTACACGGTCTATGCTGCGCTGCCGTCCCGCCGCATGCTGCCGGCGCGCGCCAAGGCCTTCCTGGATTTCGTGACCGAGCAGATACCCCAGGCCGTGGCGCTGCAGCAAGGCGGCGCGCCAGCCTGAATCAAACGGCGGGGGCGGCGCTGGGGGAGGGCGCGAGGGCGAAGCCGTTCTGCCGCCAGGCTTCGAACACCGTCACGGCCACCGCATTCGACAGGTTCAGGCTGCGCTGGCCCGGCACCATGGGCAGGCGCAGGCGCTGCGCGGGCGCGAAGGTCTCGCGCAGCTCCGGCGGCAGTCCCCGTGTCTCGGCGCCGAACACCAGCCAGTCGCCGGGCAGGAAGGCGTTGTCATGCACGGCGCGGGTGGCGTGCGTGGTGAGCGCGAACATGCGCGCCGGGTCGGGGTGCTGCGAACGCACGAAGGCCGTCCAGCCCGCATGGCGGAGCACGCGTGCGTATTCGTGGTAGTCCAGCCCGGCGCGGCGCATGAGCCGGTCCTCCATCGAGAAGCCCAGGGGCTCGATCAGGTGCAGCGTGCAGCCGGTGTTGGCGGCCAGGCGGATCACGTTGCCGGTGTTGGGGGGGATTTCGGGTTCGACCAGAACGACATGGAACATGGCGCGTATTGTGGGGTGGGTGGACGGGCCCTGGCCGCGGGCTTCGTAAAAATGGGTTTCATCCGGGCGCATCCGTGCGGGCCACCACCAGGGCGGAGACCTGCCGCGCACCCGCCTGGCGCAGGGCCGCCGCCGCCGCGTGCAGCGTGGCGCCGGTGGTCATCACGTCGTCCACCAGCACGACGCTCCGGCCCTGCACCCGTGCCGCGCGCAGCGGTTCCACGGCGAAGGCGCCGCGCAGGTTGCGCAGGCGCCGCGCCCGTGGCAGGCCATGCTGGGCGGGCGTGTCGTGCAGGCGCAGCAGCAGGTTCGCATCGGTCTTGCGCGGCGCGAGATGCCGGGCCAACAGCAGCGACTGGTTGAAGCCGCGCTCGCACAGGCGCTGGCGCGACAGCGGCACGGGCAGCACGGTGTCGGCGGCCTCCAGCAGCGGCTCTGCCCAGGGGGTGCTGCGCAGCAGCGTCACCAGGGTGCCGGCCCAGCCGGGATCGCCCCGGAACTTGAAATCCGCCAGGATGCCGGCCCAGGGATAGCCGTAGTCCACCGCCGCCACGCAGGCATCGAGGGGCGGAGGGTGGCGCAGACAGGCGCCGCAGCATGCCTGGCCCGCGGGCAGGGGCAGGGCGCAGCGGGTGCAACGCGCGCGTGGCTGGGCAAAGCGCGCGGCGCAGGCCTCGCACACGCGCTGCGCGGGCCAGGCGTGGCAGACGGCGCACTGGCTGGGCAGGCGCGCCGCCAGGGCCTGCAGGCCCGTGGATACCCCTGATGCAAGCCGTCCGAGCATGATGGTGTCCAATATATGCGCTTTTCCCTTTGTCCCGGACCCTTGCCCCATGCCGTCAGAGCGCCCTCCCACGATCGATCCCATTGCCGCCGCCCGCTGGCACACCGCCGCGCCCGCGCATTCCCCCTGGCTGCACGAGGAGGTGGCGCGGCGCATGGAAGGGCGTCTGCAATGGATCCGCGAGGCGCCGCTGTCCTGGTGCCACTGGGACGCGGTGCGCGGCGGCCTGCAGGCCCATGCACTGGTGCGCCAGCGCTACCCCGACGCCGCCTGCCATGTGGTCGAAACCTCGGCGCCTATGCGTCCGCGCGCGGCCAGCGCGCTCGCCGCGCCCTGGTGGAGCGCCGCGCGCTGGAAGGGCGGCGCCGTGCGCTTGGAGCCGCCCGGGCGCGGCGCGGTGCAGATGCTCTGGGCCAACATGGCGCTGCACATGGCGCCCGACCCGCAGGCGCTGATCGCGCAGTGGCACGACGCGCTGGCGGTGGATGGCTACCTGATGTTCTCGTGCCTGGGGCCCGATTCGCTGCGTGAACTGCGCGCCATGTACGAGGCGCTGGGCTGGCCCGCGCCCGGCCATGCCTTCACCGACATGCACGACTGGGGCGACATGCTGATCGAGGCGGGCTTCGCCGAGCCGGTGATGGACATGGAGCGCATCACGCTGACCTTCGCCACCGCCGAACGCCTGCTCCAGGAGCTGCGCGAGCTGGGCGCCAACCTGCATCCGCAGCGCTTTGCCGGTCTGCGCGGGCGGGGTTGGCATGGGCGGCTGTTGCGTGAACTGACCGAGCGCCTGGCCGACCCGCAGACTGGCCAGCTGGCGCTGACCTTCGAGATCGTCTACGGCCACGCCTTCAAGCCGGCGCCCCGCGTTCGCGTGGCGGAGCACGCGGCCGTCTCGCTGCAGGACATGCGCGCGATGCTGCGCGGCCCTGGGCGCAAGGATGGGGTTGACTAGATCGAAGCTGACAAATTTTGTCAATGATCTGTCGCAAATACACCGTATTGGTGTGAATGATTCGCGCATTTCCCTGATTTAAAACAAGCGGCGCTACAATCTTCCCGAATGCCATCAGGGGGATTTGTGGGGGAGCGCCGCCATCCGTTGCGGCCAGGCGGGGCCGGTCTTTCCAGCGGCGGAAAGGCAGGGCACCCGGACGACACCCGCCGGCGCGCCGGAAACACACGACAACCTGTTTGGTCACGCCATCCTGGCGCGGGCTGCTTCGGTGCTGCCGTCCGGTTTCCGGACTGTCGGCACGGAGCGATCCGGCCGCCCCAACCCGCCCGTGCGGGGACAGAGGTCTGGATTTATGAGGCTGAAACAAGTGAGAACCATGAAGAGCATTCCCCGCAAGCTGGCCTCCGCGCTGCTGCTGGCTGGTGCCTGGGTGGGCGGCGCGGCCCATGCCGTGGCGGACCTGCCGGGCGGCCCCGCCGTCAACC
Source organism: Simplicispira lacusdiani (assembly GCF_003604195.1). Taxonomy (GTDB): domain Bacteria; phylum Pseudomonadota; class Gammaproteobacteria; order Burkholderiales; family Burkholderiaceae_C; genus Simplicispira; species Simplicispira lacusdiani. The sequence goes on along the minus strand of NZ_QXGR01000007.1, from coordinate 205,428 downwards.
AGCTCAACCTGCACCCCCCCGTCACGCGCATCGCCGAGGAACAGCATTTCCTGCACTGGATGATGCTCATCATCTGCACGGTGATCTTCGTCGGCGTTTTCGCGGTGATGTTCTATGCCATCTGGAAGCACCGCAAATCGCAGGGCGCCCAGGCCGCCAACTTCCATGAGTCCGTGACCGTGGAGGTGGTCTGGACGGTGATCCCCTTCCTCATCGTCATCGGCATGGCGCTGCCCGCCACCAAGGTGCTGGTGGCGCAGAAGGACACCACCAACGCCGATCTCACCATCAAGACCACGGGCTACCAGTGGAAATGGGGCTACGACTACCTCAAGGGCGAGGGCGAGGGCCTGTCCTTCATCTCCACGCTCGACAGCAGCCACCGCGCCATGTCCAACAGCGGCAACGTGGCCAACGCGCCCGACAACTACCTGCTCAAGGTGGACCACCCGCTGGTGGTGCCGGTGGGCAAAAAGATCCGCATCATCACCACCGCCAACGACGTGATCCACGCCTTCATGGTGCCGGCCTTCGGCATCAAGCAGGACGCGATCCCCGGCTTCGTGCGCGACACCTGGTTCCGCGCCGAGAAGGTGGGTGATTACTACGGCCAGTGCGCCGAGCTGTGCGGCAAGGAGCATGCCTACATGCCCATCCATGTGAAGGTGCTCTCGGCCAGCGACTACAGCCAGTGGGTCCAGGCCGAGCAGAAGAAGGCCGCCGCCAAGCTCGACGATCCGGCCAAGGTCTGGGCGCTCGATGACCTGATGAAGCGCGGCGAGAAGGTCTACGCCGCCAACTGCGCGGCCTGCCACCAGCCCAGCGGCAAGGGCGCGGGGCCGATCAAGCCGCTCGATGGCTCGGCCATCGTCAAGGATGCCGACCCCGCGAAACAGCTCCAGGTGGTGCTCCAGGGCGCGGCCAATGGCGCCATGCCCGCCTGGAAGCAACTCAGCGACACCGACCTGGCGGCCGTGGTCAGCTACACCAAGAACGCCTGGTCCAACAAGACCGGCCAATTGGTGCAGCCCGCCGCCGTCGTGGCACAGCGCGGCAAGTGACCAGCGCCCGAAAGCATTGAGGAACCCCCTATGAGCGCAGTTCTCGATCACCCCGCACATGCTGGCGGCCATGCCCACGAAGATGCCCATGGCCACCATGGCCCCACCGGCTGGCGCCGCTGGCTGTACGCCACCAACCACAAGGACATCGGCACGCTGTACCTGCTGTTCGCGTTCACCATGCTGATGGTGGGCGGCGTGCTGGCGCTGCTGATCCGCGCCGAGCTGTTCCAGCCCGGCCTGCAGCTCGTGAACCCCGAGCTGTTCAACCAGCTCACCACCATGCATGGCCTCATCATGGTGTTCGGCGCCATCATGCCGGCCTTCGTGGGCTTCGCGAACTGGATGGTGCCGCTGCAGATCGGCGCCTCCGACATGGCCTTCGCGCGCATGAACAACTTCAGCTTCTGGCTGATGATCCCGGCCGCTCTGTTGCTGGTGGGCTCGTTCTTCATGCCCGGCGGCGCGCCGGCCGCGGGCTGGACGCTGTACGCGCCGCTGACGCTGCAGATGGGCCCCTCGATGGATGCCGGCATCTTCGCAATGCACATCCTCGGCGCCTCGTCCATCATGGGCTCGATCAACATCATCGTGACCATTCTGAACATGCGCGCGCCCGGCATGACGCTGATGAAGATGCCCATGTTCTGCTGGACCTGGCTCATCACCGCCTACCTGCTGATCGCCGTGATGCCCGTGCTGGCCGGCGCCATCACCATGACGCTGACCGACCGCCACTTCGGCACCAGCTTCTTCAACCCCGCTGGCGGCGGCGACCCGGTGATGTACCAGCACATCTTCTGGTTCTTCGGCCACCCCGAGGTCTACATCATGATCCTGCCGGCCTTCGGCATCATCAGCCAGATCGTGCCCGCGTTCGCGCGCAAGAAGCTGTTCGGCTACGCCTCCATGGTGTACGCCACCTCGTCCATCGCCATCCTGTCGTTCATCGTCTGGGCGCACCACATGTTCACCACGGGCATGCCGGTGACGGGCCAGCTCTTCTTCATGTACGCCACCATGCTGATCTCGGTGCCCACGGCCGTGAAGATCTTCAACTGGGTGGCCACGATGTGGCGCGGCTCGATGACCTTCGAGACGCCCATGCTGTTCGCGGTGGGTTTCATCTTCGTGTTCACCATCGGCGGCTTCACCGGCCTGATCCTGGCCATGGCGCCGATCGACATCCAGCTGCAGGACACCTACTACGTGGTGGCCCACTTCCACTACGTGCTGGTGGCGGGTTCATTGTTCGCGTTGTTCGCCGGCGTCTACTACTGGCTGCCCAAGTGGACCGGCGTGATGTATTCCGAGGTGCGCGGCAAGATCCATTTCTGGGTATCGCTGGTCTTCTTCAACATCACCTTCTTCCCCATGCACTTCCTGGGGCTGGCCGGCATGCCGCGCCGCTATGCCGACTACCCCATGCAGTTCGCCGACTTCAATGCGATCGCTTCCATCGGCGCGCTGGGCTTCGGTCTGGCGCAGGTGTATTTCTTCGTGGCCGTGGTCTGGCCCTGCATGCGCGGCCAGGGCGAGAAAGCGGCCCAGAAGCCTTGGGATGGCGCCGAAGGCCTGGAATGGGAAGTGCCCTCGCCGGCGCCCTTCCACACTTTCGAGAATCCGCCCAAGCTGGACGCGACCGCCACGCGCGTGATCGGCTGAAGGAGCCTTGCCATGACCTCCGAACAGAAAAAAGCCAACCTGCGCATGGCGCTGGTGCTGGCTTCCGTCGCAGCGGCCTTCTTTGCCGGCTTCATGGCCAAGATCATCCTGCTGAACCACTGAGCAGGCCCACACCATGAACCGACACCGCGCAAACGCCAGAATGGTGGGCAAGCTGGCCGTGATCACGGTCGGCATGTTCGCTTTCGGCTACGCGCTGATCCCGATCTACCGGACCATCTGCGAAATGACCGGCATCAACATCCTGGCGCTGTCCGAGCGCCAGGTGCCCGGCAACGGCGTGGCGGGGCGCGAGGCCAAGCTGCCGGCGAACACCCAGGTGGACAAGAGCCGCACCATCACGGTGGAGTTCGATGCCAATGCGCGCGGCCCCTGGCAGTTCAAGCCCGCCCAGCGCTCCATCCAGGTGCATCCGGGCGAACTGGCCACGGTCGTCTACGAATTCCAGAACGTGCAGGACCGGCGCATGGCGGCGCAGGCCATTCCGAGCTATGCGCCCAGCCAGGCGGCCGCGCATTTCAACAAGCTCGAATGCTTCTGCTTCAACCAGTACACCCTGGAACCGGGCGAGAAGCGCGAGTGGCCGGTGGCCTTCGTGATCGATCCGCGCCTGTCCAAGGATGTCACCACCATCACGCTGTCCTACACCTTCTTCGAGGTGGGCGGCAAGACGCCCGCGGCGCCGTCCACGGTGGCCGTGCCGACGCCGGGCGCGGCGGAGGCCGGAGCATGAGCCCGCACGCCGTGAACCCGGTGCCCGCCCACCGCCGCAAGGGGTCGGCGGTGCGTACCGTTAAGGCGGTGGCGTGGTCCTTCATCGGCCTGCGCAAGGGCAGCGAATACCGGGAGGACCTGGAGAGGGTCAACCCGCTGCACCTCATCGCGGTCGGGTTGGTTGCCATCTTTCTGCTGGTGGCCGCGCTGGTGGCGCTGGTCCACTGGATCGTCTGACCCGGCTGGGCGCATGGAACGAACGACAAAGATACAAAGAGTCAGGAGCCGCAAATGAGCACATCCACCCACGGTGCAACCCCGTACTACTACGTCCCCTCGGAGTCGCGCCACCCCATCATGGCGGCGGCCGGGCTGTTCTTCGTGATCTTGGGCGCGAGCCAGTGGATCAATGGGCACGACTGGGGACAGTATTCCCTGGCGCTGGGCCTCGTCTGGTGGCTGTTCGTGCTTTACCAGTGGTTCGGCGATGCCACGCGCGAGAGCGAGGGAGGCCTGTACAGCCGCAAGATCGACCTGTCTTTCCGCTGGAGCATGAGCTGGTTCATTTTCTCGGAAGTCATGTTCTTCGGTGCCTTCTTCACGGCGCTGTGGTGGGCGCGCGCGCACTCGGTGCCAGCGCTGGGCAGCCTGGAGAACGGCTTGCTCTGGCCCGATTTCAAGGCCGTCTGGCCCAGCGTGGCCGCTGGCGCCACGGCGTCGCCCGCTGGCATCGTCGAGCCGTTCAAGACCGTGGGCCCATTCTGGCTGCCGACCATCAACACCGCGCTGCTGCTGAGCTCGGGCGTGACGCTCACCATCGCGCACCATGCCCTGCGCGAGAACCAGCGCGGCAAGACCATCGCCTTCATGTGGATCACGGTGCTGCTGGGTTTCACCTTCCTGTGCGTGCAAGGGTACGAGTACTTCCACCTCTACACCGACCTGAACCTCAAGCTCAATTCGGGCATCTTTGGCTCCACCTTCTTCATGCTCACGGGCTTCCATGGTTTCCATGTGTTCCTGGGCATGCTGATGCTGCTGGTCATCACGCTGCGCCTGCACAAGGGCCATTTCAGCGCCGAGCGGCATTTCGGTTTCGAGGGCGCCGCCTGGTACTGGCACTTCGTCGACGTGGTCTGGCTCGGCCTGTACGTGCTGGTCTACTGGATGTGATGGAGCTGTTCCCCACATGCAAAAAGGCGCCTCGTGGCGCCTTTTTCGCTGGATCGGCCCTGGCCTGGGGGTCAGCGGGCGGCCGGCAGTCCGGTGGGCTGGATGTAACCCAGCTTCCAGGCCAGCAGCAGGCAAGCGAACAGCACCACCGACAGGCCCACGCGCCAGGCGAGGGCGCGCGCCATGCGCTTGCCTCGGGACGCGTCGTCGTGGCCGGTGCGCATCATGAAGAACAATGCGGAGCCGAGACTGGCCACAATGGCCAGGAAACCAAGCAGGAGCAGGATTTTCACCATGATGGGCATTATCCCGTGACGCCCCGACGCGTGCAGGCCGATTGGCGCTTCTGGCTGGTGACCGCCGCCGCTGTGGCCGGCGTGGCCGCCACGGCGGCCCTGGGGCGTTGGCAGCTCGACCGCGCGGCGCAAAAGCAGGCCCTGCAGGCGGCCATCGACGAGCGCCAGCGCCAGCCCGCGCTCGACGGGCGCGCCCTGTCCGGACAGGAAGCGCCGGAGGCGGTACTGCACCGGGCGGTGGCGCTGCGCGGGCACTGGCTGGGACAGCACACGGTCTTCCTCGACAACCGGCAGATGGGAGGGCGCCAGGGCTTCGTGGTCGTCACCCCGTTGCAGTTGGAGCACAGCCCCGTGGCGGTGGCCGTGCAGCGTGGCTGGGTGCCGCGCAATTTCCAGGACCGTGCCGCGCTGCCAGCGCTCGACACCCCCGTGGGGCTGGTGGATGTGGCCGGTCGCGTGGCGCCTGAGCCAGCCCGGTTGCTCGATCTGGAGGGTGGTGGGGTCAATCCGCCGGGGGCTTCGCGTATCCGGCAAAATCTCGACCTGGATGCGTTCCGCGCCGAAACCGGCGTGCCGCTGGCCGGGCTGACGGTACTGCAGACGGGTGCCGCGGGCGACGGGTTGCTGCGCCAGTGGCCCGTTTTCAGCGTCGGTGTTGAAAAACACCATGGCTACGCATTCCAATGGTTCGGGCTCAGTGGCCTGATTGCAATCCTTTATGTCTGGTTCCAACTTGTCCGACGCTTCCTCCGTCCCCGTGGCCACGCTGCCCCCTGATGCCTCCGCCACGGCGGCGCCGGGGCCGGCCAGCGCGCGCGGGGGCCGCCATGCGGGTTGGAAACTGCTGTTCCTGCTGGTGGTGTGCGTGTCGCCAGTGGTCGCGTCCTACTTCACCTACTACGTGGTGCGGCCCGAGGGGCGGCGCAACTTCGGCGAGCTGGTCGAGCCCCTGCGGCCCATGCCCGAACTGGCCACCGCCACGCTCGACGGACATGGCGGAAGCCTCCAGGCCCTGCGCGGCCAGTGGCTGCTGGTCAGCGCGGCTCCAGGCGCCTGCGATGCCGCCTGCCAGAACCACCTTTACCTCCAGCGCCAGATGCGCGAGAGCCTGGGCAAGGACAAGGACCGGCTGGACTGGGTCTGGCTCGTCACCGACACGGGATCGCCACCCGCCGAGATCCAGCCTGGATTGCGGCAGGCCACGGTGCTGCGCGTGGACGCAGAAGCGCTGTCGCGGTGGCTGGAACCGGCGCCAGGGCACGGAATCACCGAGCATCTGTATGTGGTGGACCCGATGGGCAACTGGATGATGCGCTTTCCTGCCGCCATGGATACTGCTGCCGCCGCGAAAGCCAAGAAGGACCTGGAGCGCCTGATGCGCGCCTCGGCCTCCTGGGACACCGCTGGCCGCATGGAAAAGAAATGACTGATACCCAAGCTTTGTACGATTTTGCGCCGCTGCTGCGCCTGATGCTGCTGGGCGCCGTGATCGCCCTCGGCCCATTGACCTGGGTCTGGTGGCGCAGCCGGGGCGCCACCCAGGGCCGGCGCATGCAGGCACTGACGGTGCTCACGCTGTTCCTCACCTTCGACCTGGTGATGTTCGGCGCCTTCACGCGCCTGACCGATTCCGGCCTGGGTTGCCCCGACTGGCCGGGCTGCTATGGCGAGGCCAGCCCGCTCGGCGCGCACGCCGAGATCAGCGAGGCCCAGGCCGCCATGCCCACCGGCCCGGTGACCCACGGCAAGGCCTGGGTCGAGATGATCCACCGCTACCTGGCCACGGGCGTGGGCGTGCTCATCATCGCGCTCACCGTGGCGGCCTGGCGCGAGCGCCGCCGCGCGCGCGGCGCGGTGCCGCCGGGCCACGAGCCCATCAACCCCTGGTGGCCCACCGCCACGCTGGTCTGGGTGTGCCTGCAGGGCGCGTTCGGCGCCTGGACGGTCACCATGAAGCTGTTCCCGGCCATCGTCACGCTGCACCTCATCGGCGGCGTGGTGCTGCTGGCGCTGCTGTGCGTGCAGGCCGTGCGCTACGCGCGCGCCACCACGGGCACCGGCCCGGTGCCGCTGGCCTCCGGCCTGCGCTGGCTGCTGGGCCTGGCCGCCGTGCTGGTGTCGGTGCAGGTGGTGCTGGGCGGCTGGGTGAGCACCAACTACGCGGTACTTGCCTGCACCACCTTCCCCACCTGCCAGGGCAGCTGGTGGCCCGAGATGGACTTCGCGCAGGGCTTCCAGATCTGGCGGCCGCTGGGCTTTCTCCAGGACGGCAGCCACATCGGTTTCGCCGCGCTGACGGCCATCCACTACGTGCACCGCCTGTTCGCCTACGCGGTGTTGCTGGTGCTGGTGCTGCTGGCCCTGCGCTTGCGCGGCGCGGCCGCCCAGGTGCGCGCCGCCGCGCCCGCGCATGCGCGCCAGCTGGGCGCGCAGGCGCGCTGGCTGCTGGGTCTGGCCGCGCTGCAGTTGGCCACGGGGCTGAGCAATGTCATCCTCGACTGGCCGCTGCTGGCGGCCGTGCTGCACACGGGGGGCGCCGCCGCGCTGGTGGTGGTGCTCACCTGGGCCCTGAGCGCCAGCGTGGCGCAAGGCCAGGGGGCGGGCGTGCCATCGCGGGCCTCGGCCGGCGCATCCGGGGTGGGCGCATGAGCGTGGCCGCCACCGCGTCCCTGCCGTCGCGCCTGGCGCAGTACTACGCGCTGACCAAGCCGCGCGTGGTGCAGCTCATCGTGTTCTGTGCCCTCATCGGCATGGTGCTGGCCGTGCCGGGTTGGCCCTCGGGCGGACAATTGCGCCGGATGCTGGTGGCCTGCCTGGGAATCTGGCTGGTGGCGGGCGCCGCGGCGGCGTTCAACTGCCTGGTCGAAAAGACCATCGACGCCAAGATGAAGCGCACCGCCTGGCGCCCCACGGCCAAGGGCGAGCTGTCCGACCTGCAGGCGCTGCTGTTCTCCGCCGTGCTGTGCCTGGCGGGATCGGCCATCCTCTACGCCTGGATCAACCCGATCACCATGTGGCTGACCTTCGCCACCTTCGTCGGCTACGCCATCATCTACACGCTGCTGCTCAAGCCGCGCACGCCGCAGAACATCGTGATCGGCGGCGCCTCGGGCGCCATGCCACCGGTGCTGGGCTGGGCCGCCATGACGGGCGACGTGGGCCCCGAGGCGCTGATCCTGTTCCTCATCATCTTCCTCTGGACGCCGCCGCATTTCTGGGCGCTCGCGCTCTACCGCGTCGAGGATTACCGCAAATCCGGCCTGCCCATGCTGCCGGTGACGCACGGCAACGCCTACACGCGCCTGCAGGTCTTCCTCTACACCCTGGTGCTGTTCGCCGGCTGCCTGATGCCCTTCGTCTACGGCATGAGTTCCTGGATCTACCTGGCCGCCGCCGTGCTGCTGAGCGGGGGCTTCTGCGCCTATGGCTACGCGCTGTGGCGCAACTACTCCGACGCGCTGGCGCGCAAGACCTTCCGCTTCTCCCTCATCCACCTGAGCCTGCTGTTCGCGGCGCTGCTGGTGGACCACTACGTTACCCTGTGAGACCCCATGCTGAAACGAAATGCTCTTAAAACGATAGCTGCTTGCGCAATGGTGGCGGGTGCTGGAGTGCTTTTGAGTGCCTGCTCCAAGGGCAAGCCGGAATTCCGTGGCGTGGACATCTCCGAAGTGGAGTACGCGCGCGACATCCAGCTGCCCGACCACAACGGCCAGCCGCGCAGCCTCAAGGACTTCCGTGGCAAGGTGGTGGTGGTGTTCTTCGGCTACACCCAGTGCCCCGACGTGTGTCCGACCACCATGCAGGAGATGGCCGAGGTCAAGAAGGCGCTGGGCAAGGACGGCGAGCGCCTGCAGCCGCTGTTCGTCACCGTGGACCCCGAGCGCGACACCGCCGAGATGCTCAAGGCCTACATGGCCAACTTCGACCCCAGCTTCCTGGCGTTGCGCGGCACGCTGGAGCAGACCACGGCCGTGGCCAAGGACTTCAAGATCTATTTCAAGAAGGTCGACGGCAAGACGCCCACCAGCTACACCATGGACCACTCGGCCGGCAGCTACATCTACGACACCAAGGGCCGTCTGCGCGTCTACTACCGCTATGGCAGCGGCGCCGAGGCCCTGGCGGCCGACGTGCGCACGCTGCTCAAGGAAGCCAGCTGAGCTGACACACGCGCCCTGCGGCAGGCGCGGCCGGGGGCTTATTCGGACTTGATGTCCAGCGCGCGGATCACGCCACCGAGCATGCGCGTGTCCGCCGCGATGCGGCGGGCCAACCCTTCGGGCGAGGTGCCGGCCACCTGCCAGCCCTGGGCGAACAGCCGGGCGCGCACCTCGGGGCTGCGCGCGATCCCGCTCAGCAGGGCGGAGAGGCGGGCCACCACCGGCGCGGGCATGGAGCGCGGCGCGGCGGCGGCGTTCCAGATCTCCAGGTGGAAATCCTTCACACCGACCTCGGCCAGGCTGGGGAATTCGGGCACCAGGGTGCTGCGTCCGCTGGAGGTCACGCCGATCACCCGCAGCTTGCCGGCGCGCGCCTGGGCCGCCGCCATGGCGGGCGGCAGCAGCGCCAGCTGCACCTGCCCCGCCATCAGCGCGTTGATGACCTGCGGATTGCCCGGGTAGGGCACATGCACGGGCCGCAGGCCGGTGCGGGTCTTGAACAGTTCCATGCCGATGTGCGCCACCGTGCCCACGCCCGGAGTGCCGTAGTTCCACCGGTCGCCATCGGCGCGGGCGGCGGCCAGGAATTCCGCCGCCGTGGCGCCCGGTGCGCCGGCCGGGGCCGTCAGCGCCAGCGGCGCCGTGCCGATGAGGCTGATCGGGGCCAGGTCCTTCAGCGGGTCGTAGCCGAGCGCGGGGTTGAGGATGCGAGCGATCGTCATGTTGCCGTTGATCATCACGCCGATGGTGTGGCCGTCCGTGGCGCTGGCCACGGCCTGGGCCGCGATGTTGCCGCCCGCGCCCACCTTGTTCTCCACCACCACCGGCTGGCCCAGGGCCTGGGCCAGCGGCTCGGCCAGCGTGCGCGCCACCAGGTCGGGCGACGAGCCGCCGGGGAAGCCGACGATGATCCGCAGCGGCTTGCTGGGCCAGCCCGGCGTGGCGGGCATCGCCTGGGCGAGGGCGCCACCGCACAGGGCGGCGAGCGCGAGGGCGAGCGTGGCGCGGCGAAGCGGGTGGACGGGCATGGGTTTTCCTCGGGCAGAAAAGAAAAAGCGCGCAACCGGGGCGGTTGCGCGCTGGGCATTATCCGGCGTGGCGCCGGGGCCGTCAGGCGTATTCGGCCAGCGACTTCTTCATCTTCTTCATGGCCGCCACCTCGATCTGGCGGATGCGCTCGGCGCTCACGCCGTACTCGGCGGCCAGCTCGTGCAGCGTCATGCCGCCCGAGCCGTCGTCGTTGACCTTGAGCCAGCGCTCCTCGACGATGCGGCGGCTGCGATCGTCCAGGCTGGAGAGCGCCGTGGCGATGCCGTCGGTGGCCAGCACATCGCGCTGGCGCGACTCGATCATGGCCGTGGGCTCGTGCGCGGCATCCGACAGGTAGGCGATGGGACCGAAGGCCTGCTCGCCGTCATCGGACGGCGCGGGGTCGAGCAGCACATCGCCGCCGGACATGCGCGTTTCCATCTCCACGACTTCCTCGCGCTTGACGTTGAGCTGCTCGGCCACCATGTCGATCTCATGGTCGGTCAGCGTGCTGCGGTGCGTGTCGTTGGATTCGGCGTCGGCCTTGAAGCCCTGCTTCATCGAGCGCAGGTTGAAGAACAGCTTGCGCTGGCCCTTGGTGGTGGCCACCTTGACCATGCGCCAGTTCTTCAGGATGTATTCGTGGATCTCGGCCTTGATCCAGTGCATGGCGTAGCTCACCAGGCGCACGCCCTGGTCCGGGTCGAAGCGCTTGACGGCCTTCATCAGGCCGACATTGCCTTCCTGGATCAGGTCGCCGTGCGGCAGGCCGTAGCCCAGGTACTGGCGGGAAATCGAGACGACCAGGCGCAGGTGCGACATCACGAGACGGCCGGCGGCGTCCAGGTCGTTGTGGTTCCGCAGGGCGCGCGCGGCCGTCTGCTCTTCTTCCGGGGTGAGCAGGGGCAGGCGGTTGACGGCCGAGATATAGGCGTCCAGATTGCCCAGCGGGGGCACCAGGGCCCACGGGTTGGCAGGAGCCAGGGCCGTCGTTGCGGATCCAGATTGAAGCGTCATTCCAGAAATCCTTTCCTCTTGAAACGCCATGTTAGCACTCTCTTGGAGGGACTGCTAATCCCGGAGTTCCCGTCGGGTTGTCGAAAATGACCGGCACGTATTTTTAAGCAAAAATAGCCATTCGCCCAATGAATACAAGCGCCATTAGCTATCAATAACATAGCATTCATGTGCCGCGCGGAAGGCAGGCCAAGCGTGGCAGACTGTGCGAGGCAAGGAGCGTACCCCCCATGGAACCCCAGGAAACCCTCATGGAACTGAGCGCCGTGACCACCACCGTGGCCACGGCCGATGAAGCCCGGCGCCTGGCGCGGGCGGTGCTGGAGCAGCGCCTGGCCGCCTGCGTGCAGGTCGAGCCCATCGCCTCGCATTACCGCTGGCAGGGCGCGCTGCACGAGGAGGTCGAGCAACGCCTGGTCTGCAAGACCACGGCCGGCGCCGTGCCGGCGCTGCTGGCCCTGCTGCGCGAGCAGCACCCCTACGAGCTGCCGCAGCTCGTGGTGCAGCCGCTGCAGGCCACGCCGGACTACGCCGGCTGGGTGCGGCAGGAAACCGTGCCCTGATGTGATGGTTCAGACCGCCAGGTCGATCTGCTGCACGGTGCCCGCGCCGCCATCCTCGCGCAGGTAGGCGCTGGTGGCGCGCACGGCGCCCAGCGGGCTGTTGTCGGCGGCGCGCAGCGCGAACGGGGTGTCCACCGCGCCCAGGTGGATGGCGCCCACGCCGGTCTCCTGCAGGGTGCGCAGGCTGCCGGTCCCGTCGGCCGACGGCACCCACACGCGCAACTGGCGGAAGACGGCGTCGCTCTCGTCGATCCAGCCATTGCCGTCGCCGTCGTGCGCGGCCAGCTCGGCGAAGCCGTCGCTGGTGGCCGGGCCGAACAGTTCCAGGCCGTTGTCGATGCGCTGGTTCTGGTTGCGGTCCAGTGCCAGGTAGCCGCGCCCGCCCGCCAGCAGGGGAACGGCTTCGCCCTGGCCGTCGCCATCGAGGTCGAAGGCGAAGCGCAGCTCCTGCAGTTGGGCCGCCGTGCCATCGAAATTGATGACCAGCGGGTCCACCGGCACGGCCGCGTCGCCCAGGCGCAGGCTGGTCCAGGATTCCTCGCGGTGGTGGCGCTGCATCTCCAGTTGCAGGGAAAAGCGGATCTCCTGTCCATCGCGGGTGCGCACCACGCCTTCGGCGCTGAACCGGGTCTGCTCGGACTCTTCCCGAACTTCGTGGACTTCATGGACCAGGCCGAAGCCGGCGCCGCCGGCCGGCGCGGCGGGGGCGCTGGCGGGGAGTGCCGCCCCATCGGTGGGCGCAGGCTGTCCGCTGGGCAGGACGGTCAACAGGGCCGGCACGCCGGTCAGGCGTTCGATCAGGTCGCGGACCATGGCCAGGCGGGGCGTGAGATGCGCGTCCTCCTCCGTCCGCCGAATCTCGCGCGCGCCCTGCGTCCGGGCGGGCGGCTGTGGCACCGAGGCCGCCTGGCGTGCCGCACCGGAGATACGGTGCTGCGGGGGCTGTTCCGGCTCGGCAGGCCGCGCCGGGCCGGCAGCCGGGCGCGGGCCCACCCACATTTCCAGCCGTTCCGAGCGCGCGTGCAGACGGCTGGCGCTGTGCTGGGCCTGCAGGTGCAGGGCCGAAGAAGCGATTTTCATGGGCAAGCCTCCATGGATGCCATGGAGGTATATCGGGCTGGCCGTGGGGAACTTGAGCCGTTTCAGCCGGGTGGTCGGGCGTCGCCCGTCAGCACACGGCGCTCGAAGTCCTCCAGCGGCTCGGGCCGGCCGAACAGGTAGCCCTGGAAGGCGCGGCAGCCGTGCTCCAGCAGGAAGCGGTGGTGTTCCGGGGTTTCCACGCCCTCGGCGATGACGCCCAGGCCCAGCATGTTGGCCAGGGCGATGATGGTGTGCGCGATGGCGGCGTCCTTGGGATCGAGCATCACGTCGTGCACGAAGCCCTGGTCGATCTTGATCTGGTCGAGCGGCAGGCGCTTGAGGTAGCTCAGGCTGGAGTAGCCCGTGCCGAAGTCGTCGAGCGAGAAGCCTAGGCCGTGCGCCTTGAGGACGCGCATGGTGGCGATGACGCCATCCACGTCCTGCAGCAGCAGGCTTTCGGTCAGTTCGAGCTTGATATGGGCCGGGTCGGCGCCGGTGGAGCCGATCAGGTCGAGCACCTGCGCCACGAAGTCGTCCTGGTGGAACTGGCGCGCGCTCACGTTGATGGCCAGGCTCAGGTGGGCCAGCCGGGGGTCGGCGCGCCAGCGTGCCTGCTGGCGCAGGGCGGTCTCCAGCGCCCAGTAGCCCAGCGGCAGGATGAGGCCGGTGTCCTCGGCCAGGGGGATGAAGAGGGCGGGCGAGACCATGCCCTTCGCCGGGTGCCGCCAGCGCAGCAGCACCTCGGCGCCGGTCACCTTGCCGGTGCTGTCCACCTGGGGCTGGTAGAGCAGCAGGAACTGGCCGTGGCGCAGGCCGTCGTGCAGCTCGGTTTCCAGCAGGGCGCGCTGGTTCACGACGGCCTGCATGTCCGGGTCGAAGAAGCGCAGGGTGTTGCGGCCCGCGTCCTTGGCGCGGTACATGGCCAGGTCGGCCTGCTTGAGCACCTCGTCGACCGAGGCCTGCTGGCGCAGCAGCGTGGCGCCGATGCTGGCCGTGAAGTGGTGCTCCTGCCCCGCCAGGCGGTAGCTCAGGCGCACCTGTTCCAGGATCAGCTCGCCGATCGTGCGTACTTGCGCGGCGGCCTCCGCGGCCTCCTGGCTGAGGTTTTGCAGCACCAGCACGAATTCGTCGCCGCCCAGACGGGCCACGGTGTCCTGTTCGCGCAGGCAGGCGCGCAGGCGCTGGCCCATTTCCACCAGCAGCAGGTCGCCCACCTCGTGGCCCCGGCTGTCGTTGAGGGTCTTGAAGTTGTCGATGTCCACGAACAGCACGGCCGCATGGTGGCCGGTGCGGCCGCTGCTGGCCATGACCTGCTGCAGCCGGTCCGTCAGCAGGCGCCGGTTGGGCAGGCCGGTGAGGGCGTCGTAGAAGGCCAGGTAGCGCGCCTTTTCCTCGGCCGCCTTGCGGGCGGAGATGTCGATGTCGATGCAGAACATCTCGGGCGCCTGGCCCGGCACCGCGATCTGGGTGTGGCTGGAAAACACGTCGACCAGCGATCCGTCCTTGCGCCGCAGGCGCAGCTCGCCCGCCGGGATGGGCTTGCCGGTGGCGAACATCGCGGCGATGTCCTTGCGCACCGGCTCGCGCATTTCGGCGGGAATGATCAGGTCCAGCAAGCTGCGGCCCAGTGCCTCCTGCTCGGTGTAGCCGTAGAGCTTCTCGGAGGCCTTGTTCCAGTAGGTGGTGGTGCCGTCGGCACGGTAGCCCTGCACCGAGATGGAGGGAATGTCGCGCAGCAGCGAGCGAAAGCGCAGCTCGGATTCGCGCAAGGCTTCCTCGGCCTGGGTGCGCTGGGTGATGTCCCGGGCGATGAAGACCACGGCGGCATGGCCCTGCACCCGGGTGCCCAGCGGGCGGGCTCGGCCTTCGAACTGGCGCACGCCCGAGAGCGTGCGCATCTCGTACTCGAAGCTGCGGGTCTCCCCCTGCTGCAGGGTGTGGCGGATCAGATCCAGGAAGCTGTCGGCCTGCTGCCGGGGCAGGACTTCGTGCAGCTTCTTGCCCAGCAAGGTGTGCGCGGGGGCCAGCAGGGCCTGCTCGTTGGAGGACAGCACCTCCACATAGCGCCCCTGGTCGTCGATGACCAGCAGCACATCGGGAATGGCGGCCGCGATGGCCCTCAGGCGCGCCGCGCTGTCGGCCAGCGCCTGCTCGGTCGTCAAACGGTCCTCCACGTCGCGCAGCAGCAGGCCCATGATGACCGTGGTCAGCATGAAGACCACCAGGAAGGGGAGGGTCAGTGTCTGGTTGATGCGTTGCGTCACTTCCGGGGGCAGCAACTGGAAAAGCCCGAGCACCGCCATGTGCAACACCAGACCGAATGCCAGCAGGGTGTAAGGCCGAACATCCAGCAGGCCCTTGGTGCGGGCTTGTCGGTAGGCCAGGCCCAGGAAGGTGCACAGCAGGATCACCATGACCCCGACCATGGCGCCGGTTCCGCCAATCAGCATGCGCCAGACCGTGGACATGCTGGCCGCGATGCCGGCAACGATCGGCCCGCCAAACAGGCCCGCCATGCTCAGCACCACGGAGCGCGCATCGAAGATGACGCCGGGCTCCTGCACCACCGGGCTGAGCATGCCGGTCACGCAGATGCCGCCGAACAGCAGGCCCGACATCACCTGGCTGGTCCGAGGCTGCTTGCGCCACAGGCGGATGTTGGCCCCGTGCAGGAAGCACAGTGCCAGCAGCAGGGCAGCATTCTTGACCAGTTCAATGAACATGGCGGCCTTAAATCCAGTGAAGCGCCATCATCCGGCACTTGCCACCGGGTGTAAACGGGGAAAGGCCGGGCCTTTCAGCCCAGCAGCGCCTGGGCGAACTCGCGCGCGTTGAAGGTTTCCAGGTCTTCGAGCTTCTCGCCCACGCCGATGAAATACACCGGAATGGGGCGCTCCTGCGCGATCGCGGCCAGCACGCCGCCCTTGGCCGTGCCGTCGAGCTTGGTGACCACCAGGCCGGTGAGCTGCAGCGCGTCGTCGAAGGCGCGCACCTGGGCCAGGGCGTTCTGGCCGGTGTTGCCGTCGATCACCAGCAGCACCTCGTGCGGTGCCGTGGAGTCGGCCTTGGTGACCACGCGGCGGATCTTTTTCAGCTCTTCCATCAGGTGCAATTGCGTGGGCAGGCGGCCGGCCGTGTCCACCAGCACCACGTCCTTGCCGCGCGCCTTGCCGGCGGTGACGGCGTCGAAGCTCACGGCGGCGGGGTCGCCCCCCTCCTGGCTGACGATCTCCACGGTGTTGCGGTCAGCCCACACTCCGAGCTGCTCGCGCGCCGCGGCGCGGAAGGTGTCGGCCGCGGCCAGCAGCACCGAGGCGCCTTCGTTGGCCAGGTGCTTGGTGAGCTTGCCGATGGAGGTGGTCTTGCCCGCGCCGTTCACGCCGGCCACCATGATGACGGTGGGCGTGAATTCGCCGATCACCAGCGGCTTCTCCAGCGGCCGCAGCAGCTCGGCCAGCGCGTCGGCCAGCAGGCCCTTGACGGCGGCGGGCTCGGTGGCCTTGGCCTCCTTCACGCGGCGCTTGAGGTCCGTCAGCAGCCACTGCGTGGCCTTCACGCCGGTGTCGGCCATCAACAGGGCCTCTTCCAGCTCGTCGTACAGCGCATCGTCGATGCGCGTGCCGGTGAACACGGTGGTGATGCTGGTGCCGGTCTTGCGCAGCCCGGACTTGAGGCGGTCCAGCCAGCCCTTGCGTTCCGCGGGGGCTTCGGCCGCTGCCGGGGCCGCCACGGGCAGCACGGCGGCTGGCTCTGGCTCTGGTACTGGTACTGGTACTGGTACTGGTACTGGTACTGGTACTGGTACTGGTACTGGTACTGGTGCTGGTACTGGTACTGGTACTGGTACTGGTGCTGGTACTGGTGCTGGTACTGGTACTGGTACTGGTGCTGGTGCTGGTGCTGGTGCTGGTGCTGGTGCTGGTGCCGTCACGGCCAGGCTGGGCTCCACCGGGGACGCTGGCGGGATGGCGGCGGCACCGTCGGTGTCCGTGGGGGGTGCGACCGTGACAGACGGCGCCACCGGGGCCGGCGTGGGCTTGGCCGCGAAAGGGTTGCGCAGCCAGCCAAACGCGCCGCCGCCCGCGTCGCCGGAGGCCGGTGCATCGGCGGGCGCGCCGGGAGCCGGGCTGGCAGGAGGGGGGGGCGCCGGAGTCCCGGCCACGGCGGGTGGCACGGGAGCGGGCGTGGAGGGAGCCGTGGGCTCGACCGGCTGGCCGGCCGCGGGTTGCGGCTCGGGCGTGGGCACCGTGGCGGGTGGCGTCGGTGCGGTCTTTTTCTTGAAAAAACTGAACATTGGCGGGTTCGTAGAATCACTGCATTCTATGAAACGCGCTACCACCCTCCTGGGCCTGATGGCCTGTCTGAGCGCCGGAGCCGCCCTGGCGTCGCCTCCGGCTCCTTCCCCTGCTTCCGCCGTCACCGCGAAAGGGGGCGCGCCGCAGGCGGCCACCGCCAGCGGCGCGCAGCAGTTCCAGCTCGCCAACGGCATGCAGCTCATCGTGCAGCCCGACCGGCGCGCGCCCACGGCCATGCACATGGTCTGGCTGCGCGTGGGCTCGATGGACGAGGTCGACGGCACCTCGGGCGTGGCCCATGTGCTGGAGCACATGATGTTCAAGGGCACGGCCAAGCTGCCGCCGGGCGAGTTCTCGCGCCGCGTGGCGGCGCTGGGCGGCACCGAGAACGCCTTCACCAGCCGCGACTACACCGGCTACTACCAGCAGATTCCGGCGCACCGCCTGGAAGACGTGATGCGCCTGGAGGCCGACCGCTTCGCCCACAACCAGTGGCCGGACGAGGAATTCCGCAAGGAGATCGAGGTCGTCAAGGAAGAGCGCCGCATGCGCACCGAGGACCAGCCGCGCGCCCTGCTGTGGGAGCAGCTCAGCGCGGCCGCCTTCACCGCCGCGCCCTACCGCCGCCCCATCGTGGGTTGGATGAGCGACCTGGATGCCATGACGCCCGAGGACGTGCGCCAGTTCCACCGCCAGTGGTATGTGCCCGGCAACGCCGCCATCGTGGTGGCGGGCGACGTGGACGTGGCCCAGGTGCGCGCCCTGGCCGAGAAATACTACGGCGGCATCCCCGCGCGCGCCGTGCCCGCGCGCAAGCCGCGCGCCGAGCCGCCGCAGCGCGGCCTGCGGCGCATCGCTGTGAAGGCGCCGGCCGAGCAGGCCTATGTGGCGCTGGCGTTCCGCGTGCCGCGCCTGGCGTCGGTGGACCAGCTCTCGCAGGACGACCGCGATGCGCTGGCGCTGATGGTGCTCTCGGCCGTGCTCAGCGGCTACGACGGCGCGCGCCTGGAGCGCGCGCTGGCCCAGGGGCCGCAGCGCGTGGCCGACAGCGCCGACAGCGGCGCCTCGGTGCTGGGGCGCGGCCCGGGGCAGTTCCTGCTGACCGGCGTGCCCGCCAAGGGCAAGACGGCGCAGCAGGTGGAGGACGCCCTGCGCGCCGAGGTGGCGCGCATCGGCCGCGAAGGTGTGAGCGTGGCCGAGTTGGAGCGCGTCAAGACACAGTGGGTGGCCAGCAAGGTCTATGGCCGCGATTCGCTGCACAGCCAGGCCAGCGAACTGGGCAGCAACTGGGTCCAGGGGCTGCCGCTCGACGCCGAGGACCGCCTGCTGGTGCATCTGCGCGCCATCACGCCCGAGCAGGTGCAGGCGGTGGCGCAGCGCTACTTTGGCGACGACCAGCTCACCGTGGCCACGCTGCTGCCGCAGCCGCCGGACCCGAGCGCCCGCCGCGCCCCGCCCGCCGCTGCCAGCGGTGCACGCCACTGATGATCGATTGTATGAAGATAACTATTAAAAACATAGCTGCTCGCGCAGTATTGGCGGGCGTTGGAGTGTTTTTTTGTGCTCAATCTGCTTGGGCCCTGCTGCCCATTCAGCACTGGCAGGAACCCAACGGTGCGCGCGTCTGGCTGGTCGAGAGCCCGGCGATCCCCATGGTGGACGTGCAGATCGACTTCGACGCCGGCAGCCGCCGCGACCCAGCCACGCAGGCGGGCCTGGCCCGCGCCGTGGCCGCCATGACGGCCAAGGGCGTGCGCGCGGGCGGCGGCTCGCCCGCGCTCGACGAGAACGCGCTGGGCGAGGCCTGGGCCGACCTGGGCGCGGCCTTCGAGGCCAGCGCCGGCGGCGACGCGCTGAGCTTCTCGCTGCGCTCGCTCACCGAGCCGGCCCTGCTCGACAAGGCCGTGCACCTGGCCGCGCGCCAGATGGCCGAGCCCGCCTGGCCGCAGGACGTGTGGGAGCGCGAGCGCGCGCGCTGGAGCGCCTCCTTGCGCGAGGCGGACACCCGCCCCGGCACCGTGGCGGGCAAGGCCTATGCCAGCGCCGTGTATGGCAGCCACCCCTACGGCCAGCGTCTCACCGAGGAGACGCTCGCGCGCATCCAGGTGGCCGACCTGCAGCAGTTCCACGCCCGCCACCTCGATGCCTGCCGCGCGCGCGTGCACATCGTCGGCGCCGTGGAGCGCGCGCAGGCGCGGCTGCTCGTGGCCGCCTTGCTGGCGCGCCTGCCGGCGTCGAGCACTTGCGCGCCGCTGCCCGCAGTGCCCGAGGTGGAGCCGCTCCCGGCCGCCGTGCAGAAGGCCATTCCCTTTGCCTCGGCGCAGGCCCATGTGCTGATCGGCCAGCCCGGCTTCAAGCGCAGCGACCCGGACTTCCTCGCGCTGCTGGTGGGCAACCACATCCTGGGCGGCGGCGGCTTTGTCTCGCGCCTGACCGAAGAGGTGCGCGAGAAGCGCGGCCTGAGCTACAGCGTGTACAGCGGCTTCGCCCCCAGCCTGCACGCGGGCGCCTTCACCATCGGCCTGCAGACCCGGCCCGACCAGGCCGCCCAGGCCGTGCAGGTGGTGCGCGACGTGGTGGCGCGCTTTGTCGCCGAAGGCCCGACCGAGGCCGAGCTGCGCGCCGCCAAGGACAACCTCGTGGGCGGCTTCGCGCTGCGCATCGACAGCAACAAGGAACTGCTGGGCCAGGTGGTCAACATCGCCACCAACGGCCTGCCGCTGGATTACCTCGAAGGCTGGACGAAGCGCGTCGAGGCGCTCACCGTGGCCGAGATCCGCGCCGCCATGGCGCGCAAGCTCCAGCCCGAGCGCATGGTCACCGTGGTGCTGGGGGCCCAGCCTTGAGCCGCCGCCTCACGCCGGCCCAGGCGGCCGCCGCCCTGCGCCAGCCACCGGCCCCCGCACCTGCCGCCGCGCCCAAGGCCGAGCGCAGGAAACCCGCGCCCGAAGGCGCGGGCGAGGTGCGCATCATCGGCGGCCAGTGGAAGCGCACGCGCCTGCCAGTGCCGCAACTACCCGGCCTGCGCCCCACGCCCGACCGCGTGCGCGAGACGCTGTTCAACTGGCTGGGCCAGGACCTGGCGGGCTGGCGCTGCCTCGATGCCTTCGCCGGCACCGGCGCGCTGGGGCTGGAGGCCGCGTCGCGCGGCGCCGCCAGCGTGCAGCTGGTGGAGCAGGACGCGGGGCTCGTGGCCCGCCTCCACCAGCTCTGCCAGCGCCTGCAGGCCAGCACCGTGCAGGTGCGGCGCGGCGACGGCCTGGCGGCGCTGCAGCACTGCGCGCCCGCCAGCCTGGACCTGGTGCTGCTCGACCCGCCGTTCGACAGCGCGCTGTTCCAGCCCGCGCTGCAGGCCGCCGCGCGCGCCGTGGCGCCGCAGGGCTTCGTCTACCTGGAGGCGCCGCTGGCCTGGAGCGGCGAGGCGCTGGCCGCGCTGGGCCTGGCGCCGCACCGCCACCTGCGCGCGGGCATGGTGCATGCGCACCTGCTGCGGCCCTTGCAATAGCTATTGGTTTCGTAGCTGCTAACGCTTGTGAATACTGGGCTTTAGCCGTTTTTTCTTTAAAGAAAGCATGCACCATGACCCAGAACGTCCTTGCCGTCTATCCTGGAACCTTCGATCCGATCACGCTGGGCCATGAAGACCTGGTGCGCCGCACGGCCCGGCTGTTCGACCGCGTGATCGTGGCGGTCGCCATTGCCCACCACAAGAAGACGATGTTCAGCCTGGACGAGCGCATGGAGATGGCGCGCGAGGCGCTGCGCGACTGTCCCCAGGTGACGGTGGAGCCCTTCGAGGGCCTGGTGACCGAGTTCACCGCCGCGCGCGGCGGCACGGCCATGGTGCGCGGCCTGCGCTCGGGCACCGATTTCGACTACGAATTCCAGCTCGCCGGCATGAACCGCGCGCTGGTGCCGCAGATCGAGACGGTGTTCCTCACGCCCAGCAGCCAGTACCAGTTCATCAGCAGCACGCTGGTGCGCGAGATCGCCACGCTGGGCGGCAACGTGGCGCAGTTCGTCTCGCCCGTGGTGCACGAGCGGCTGATGCGCAAGCTCGGGCGCTGAAAGGAAGCATCCCCCCTGTGGCGCCGCGCTGGTGGCGTCCCTTGCGCGGTGACCGCTGGCCTGGGCCGCGCCCGTTCTGGGTGCGTGCACGGGGGTCTGCGGATGGGCTTTAGCCGGCCGCGACGGTGTCGTGCACGAAGCGCAGCTTGCGCAGCGCGCCGGCCGACAGGGCGAACGGGTAGGCGTCCTGCTGGCCCAGGCTGCGGTTCAGGCTGTTGAGCAGCAGCGTCAGCGGCACCCATTGGCGCACCATGGTGTCGAAGTCCGGTGCGGGCGTGGCGAAGGGGTCGCGCACGGTTTCATGCACGGCAGGCGCCGTGCCGGGCACGTCCAGGCTGGTGGCGTAGGCGGCGGCGGTCTCCAGCAGGTCCACCATGTGCAGGTAGTGCGCCCAGGTCTCGGCCCAGTCCTCCCAGGGGTGGGCGGCGGCGTAGGCGCTCACATGCTGCGCGTGCCAGTCGGGCGCGGGGTGGGCTGCGTAGTGCGCCTGCAGCGCGGCGGCATAGTCCTCGCGCTCGTCGCCGAACAGGGCGCGGAACGCGTCGAGCCGGCCGGCGTCCCGCACCAGCCGGTCCCAGTAGTAATGGCCCGACTCATGGCGCAGGTGGCCGATGAGCGTGCGGTAGGGCTCGTGCAGCGCCAGGCGCCGGCGCGCGCGTTCGGCGTCGTCGGCCTCGGCCACGTTGAGGGTGATGGTGCCGCCCTGGTGGCCGGTGACGACGGCCGGTGCGCCGGGCTGGTCGGCCAGGAAGGCGTAGACCGGCCCGGCGCCGGGCTCCGGAGCGTCGGTCACGGACTGCAACCCCAGCCGCGCCAGGGTGTAGAACAGCTGGCGCTTGGCGGCCTCGATCTGGGTCCAGTGGCGCCGGTGGGCCGGGTCGGAGAGGTCGGGCAGCAGGCGCGTCTGCCGGCAGGCGACGCACAGCAGCTGGCTGCTGGAGGCGGGAACGGCGAAATTGCAGGCGCACCAGGTGGTCTGGTTGTAGCACTGGCGGTACAGCGCAGTGCCGGCCTGGGCGCCGTGCGGCCGCCACAGCCCGGGGCCCGCGTCCGGCGCGGGGGCCAGCGCCCCCATGCGCAGCTGGTCCGGCAGGAAGGCCAATGCGCTGCCGCAGTGCATGCACCGCACGCTATCGAAAAAGACGAGATGACCGCAGTGGTCGCAATGGAAGGCCCGCATGGCGCCGAGCATAGCCGCAGCGCGCAAAAAAATGGCCCGCGTATGCGGGCCATGGGTGGGAGCGCGGGATTTACGGGCGCACCACGATGCTGTTGCGTACCTCGCGCACATGGCGGGTGGTGCGGGCGATGGATTCGGCGCGGTCGCGCTCGGCCTGGGACTTGGCGAAGCCCGACAGCTGCACCGTGCCGTTGAGTGTTTCCACGCTGATGGCGGTGGCCGAGACGGTCTTGTCCTCGGCCATCTTGGCCTTCACGGCGGTGGTGATGGCGGCGTCGTCGACATAGGAGCCGACGGTTTGCTGGTTGCGCGCCACCGAGCAGCCGGTGGAGATGATGGTGGCGCCCGCGAGAGCGGCAAGGGCGAGGGCTCGGATCAATTGCATGGGATTCCTTTCCGTGTCATGAAGGCTGGTTCGCACTATAGGCGGCTTTCCCTGCGGCAGCGTGCCAGAGGTGGGCGTCCAGGCCCGTAGGAAGCGGCCTACCCCGGGCCGGGATCGGCCGGCCCCAGGGGCAGGCTGGCCGATACCACCGTGCCCTCGCCGGGACTGGATTGCACGCTCAGGCGCCCGCCGGCGGCCTCCACGCGCTGGCGCATGCCCGCCAGGCCGTGCCCCGTGCGTGCCGTGGCGGCAGCGTCGAAACCTGTCCCGTCGTCGCGGATCTGCACGGCCACATGGCTGGAATGCCGGTGCACCGTGACCAGCACCTTGCGCGCGCTGGCGTACTTGCCGATGTTGGTGAGCGATTCCTGCACCATGCGGTAGACCGTGAGCTGCGCGGCCTCGGGCAGGTCCACGCTCTCCAGGCTGGTCTGCACATCGATGCCGGCGCGCTCGGAGAATTCGCGGGCCAGGATCTCGATGGCCGCGGTCAGCCCCAGATTGGACAGCGACGAGGGGCGCAGGTCCTCGATGATGCGCCGCTTCAGGGCGATCACGCCATTGAGTGTTTCGCTCAGGTGCTGCAGGCGCTCGGTCACTTCGGGGGCCGGCGTGCCGATGCGCGATTTGAGCCGCGCCACGTCCAGCTTGGCCGCGGTCAGCAGGGCACCGAGTTCGTCGTGCAGCTCGCGTGCCAGGTGGCCGCGTTCGTCCTCGCGCACCTGCTGCAGGTGGTTGGCCAGCTCGGTCAGCGAGGCGGTGCGTTCGCGCACCAGGCCTTCGAGTCGCGCGCGCTCCTGCTCCAGGATTTCCTGTTCGCGCTCGGTGGCGCGTTGCAGCGCGCGGGTCTGGCGAAGGTACAGGTGGAAGGCCAGCAGGCCGATCACGGTCACCAGCGCGATGCCCAGGCGCGAGCGCAGCAGCGATTGGCCGATTTCCGCCTGGCTGTGGGCCACGCGGGCGGTGCTGCGCTCGATCAGTGCGCGGGCATGCTGGCGGATGGCATCCATGTTCTGCTTGCCCACGTCCGTGCTCATGACGAATTTCCAGGCATCCTCCTGGCCCTTGCGCCGCAGGTTCAGGCTCAGGTCCATTTCCGAGAGCTTGCGCGTCACCTGCTGCGCGAGCTGGGCGAAATCGCCCTGGTCCTGGGCCGATTCCAGGAACAGCCCGCGCAGTTCGTCGAGGTTGGCGTGCACCGTGGTGATGGCGTTGTCGTAGGGTTCGAGGTAGCTTTCCTCCCCCGAGAGAAGGTAGCCGCGCAGCCCGGTTTCGGCGTCCAGCATGCTTTGCAGCAGGCGGGTGACCGAGGCCCGGGCCTTCTGCGTATGGTCCAGCGCCTCCAGCGCCGCGTGCGAGCGCTGGTAGCCGGCCTCGTTGATGGCCACGACGGCCAGGGCAGCCATCAGGGCCAGCGGCAGGCTGATGGCGATCTTGTGCAGGGATGTCCAGCGCATGGGGGGTTCTTGTCGGGGCTTGTTCAGCGCGGAATGCGCAAATCGGGATAATGAAGCAGGCCTGCCGTGGAGCGTCCACGGCGGGGCAACCCCACACCCTGCAGGCGCCGCCCGGTGGGCCGCGCACGGAGAGTAGGCTCAATGATCAATATCGGCATCGTGGACGACCATGCGATTGTGCGCTCGGGACTGCGGCAGTTCCTGTCCGAGCACGTGGACCTGCGCGTGGTGGGCGAGGCCGCCAACGGGCGCGAGGCCATCGACCTGATCCGCAATGCCGAGGTGCATGTGCTGGTGATGGACCTGGCCATGCCCGGGCAGAGCGGCCTGGACGCGCTGGCCATGCTGCGCGCCAAGGCGCCCACCATGGGCATCCTCATCCTCAGCGGCTACCCCGAGGAGCATTACGCCATCAGCCTGATCCGCCAGGGCGCCAGCGGCTACCTGAACAAGGAATGCGACCCCGCCGAGATCGTGGAGGCCATCCGCACCATCGCGCTGGGCAAGCGCTACCTCACGCCCGCCGTGGCCGAGTTGCTGGCGCAGCAGCTGCACCGCAAGGACGATGCACCGGTGCATGAGCAGCTCTCGGAGCGGGAATTCCAGGTTTTCCTCAAGCTCGCGCGCGGCGAGACCGCGGGGGACATCGCCAAGTCGCTGTCGCTGAGCGTCAAGACCGTGAGTACCTACCGCACGCGGCTGATGGAAAAGATGGGGCTGTCGTCCAACAGCGACCTGACCTACTACGCCCTGAAGAACCGCCTGATCGATTGAGCGCCGTGGGTTCGCGCGCATGTCAGAGCGGCGCTTCGGGCAGAGCCTTGCCCTGGGCGATGCAGTAATCCACCAGTGCATCGATTTCATTCGATTTGTCGAACACCGCATCCACCCCCAGTTGGGCGCAGCGCATGCGCACATCGGGGGTGGCGTAGTTGCTCAGCACCACCACATGCTGGTGGGGCTGGCGCTCGCGGCAGGCCGCGAGCACGCCCAGGCCGCTACCCTGGCGCAGGAACAGGTCCACGATGGCCAGATCCCACTGCGCGGGGTGGGCGGCGAGCCAGGCCTTGCCTTCGTCCTCGGTATCGGCCGCGCCCACGGGGGTGATGGCGGCCAGCTCTTCGAGCGTGCCGATCAGGTTCTCCCGGATAGTGGCGTTGTCTTCGACGATGTAGGTCCTGAGTTTCACGATCGGGTCCGTTCCGCGGCCCGCAGAGCGCAGTGACCGTGGTTCCAATGTACGAGCGGCGTCCCGGAAATTGTGCCAGCGGCGGCAGGCGCCGGCCGTAGGCCGATTCCTACCCGGCGGCGCGGCCGTGCGGCTGGCCGCACACGGGGCAGGCGGGGTTGCGCGCGGTGCGCAGGGTGCTCCATTCCATGCCGCGCCCGTCGAGCATCAGCAGGCGTCCGGCCAGTGAGGGCCCCACGCCCGCGACCAGCTTGAGCGCCTCGGCCGCCTGCATGGCGCCCACCACGCCCACGAGAGGCGCGAACACGCCCATGGTGGAGCAGGCCACCTCCTCGAACTGTGCCTGCGGGTCGAAGATGCAGGCGTAGCACGGGGCCTGGGCGTCGCGCGGGTTGACCACGGTGATTTGTGCATCGAAGCGGATCACCGCGCCCGCCACGAGGGGCTTGCCGTGGCGCACGCAGGCGGCATTGACGGCCTGGCGCGTGGCGTAGTTGTCGCTGCAGTCGAGCACCACGGTGGCGTCCTGCACCAGCTTTTCGAGCAGGGCCGCGTCGGCGCGCTGCTGGATGCAGGTGACCCGTGCCTCGGGGTTGATGGCGCGCACGGCCTGCGCCGCCGAGGCCACCTTGGGCTGGCCCACGCGGTCCTGGGTGTGCGCGATCTGGCGCTGCAGGTTGGTCAGGTCCACCATGTCGTGGTCCACCAGCGTGAGCTGGCCCACGCCGGCCGAGCCCAGGTAAAGCGCGGCGGGCGAGCCCAGCCCCCCGGCCCCGATCACCAGCGCGTGCGCGGCCAGGATGCGCTCCTGCCCCTCGATACCCACCTCGTCGAGCAGGATGTGGCGGGAATAGCGCAGGAGCTGGTCGTCGGTCATGGTGCGGTGGGCCTGGGGCAGAAAAAAAGGGCCGGTATGCAACCGGCCCCGGTGGGCGAAGGCGGGAACGGCTTACTGTTCCTTCTTCTCTTCCTTGCGCTCGGTCTGGGTCTTGCTCACCAGCACGGGCTTGCCGCGCAGGTGGTTCAGTGCCTGGGCGAGCTGGAAGTCCTTGTCGGTGCCGAATTCGGGCAGCTTGCGGTCGGCGACGGGTTTTTTGGCCTCTTCTTCGAGGCGCTTGCGCGCTTCCTCGCGGGCTTTTTCGCGGGCGGGGTCCTTCTTTTCCTCGCCCTGGCCGTTGCCCAGATGCTTTTCGAGATCGGCCTCGCGCATGCGCAGGGCGGCGAACGGGCTGCCCTCGGCGGTTTCATCCACCATCACGTCGGGCACGATGCCGCGCGCCTGGATGGACTTGCCGCTGGGCGTGTAGTAGCGCGCGGTGGTCAGCTTGATGCCGGTATCGGGCCCCAGCGGGCGCACGGTCTGCACCGAGCCCTTGCCGAAGGTCTGGCTGCCCATGATGGTGGCGCGCTTGTGGTCCTGCAGGGCGCCGGCCACGATCTCGCTGGCCGAGGCCGAGCCTTCGTTCACCAGCACCACCAGCGGCACGCTCTTGAGAGCGGCCGGCAGGCGCTTGAGCGGGTCGCCGCTGCCACGGCGGGCGTAGAAGTCAGGCGAGGCCTTGAAGGTGGCCTTGCTTTCGGCGAGCTGGCCGTTGGTGGAGACCACGGTGACGTCCGGCGGCAGGAAGGCGGCGGAAATGGCGACCGCCGCATCCAGCAGGCCACCCGGGTCGTTGCGCAGATCCAGCACCAGGCCCTTGAGCTGGGGGTCCTGCTTGTAGAGTTCCTCGGCCTTGCGCACGAAATCGTCCACCGTGCGCTCCTGGAACTGGGACAGGCGGATCCAGCCGTAGCCGGGTTCGATCATCTTGCCCTTGACGGACTGCGTCTTGATCTCCTCGCGCGTGATGGTCACGGCGAAGGTGCGGCTCTCTTCCTTGCGGAAGATGGTGAGCGTGACCTTGGTGTTGGGCTCGCCGCGCATGCGCTTGACGGCATCGCCCAGGGTCAGGCCCTTGACGGCGGTTTCGTCGATCTTGGTGATGAGGTCGTTGGTCTTGAGGCCAGCGCGGAAGGCGGGGGAGCCCTCGATGGGAGAAACCACCTTGATGAGGCCGTCTTCCTGCGTGATCTCGATGCCCACGCCGACGAACTTGCCCGTGGTGCCCTCGCGGAATTCGCTGAACGACTTCTTGTCGAAATACTGCGAATGCGGGTCGAGGCTGGAGACCATGCCGGAGATGGCGTCGGTGATCAGCTTCTTGTCGTCCACCGGCTCCACGTAGTCGGTCTTCACCAGGCCGAAGACGGCCGAGAGCTGCTGGATCTCTTCCAGCGGCAAAGGTGTCATGGCGCCGCGCGCCACGGTCTGCAGCGACACCGTGGTCAGGGCGCCGGCAAGCGCGCCGACCGATACCCAACCTGCAATTTTCAGTTTCTGGCCCATACGAACACCTTTAGCCGACTCAATATACACCTTGGAAGGGCCCGGCCCGCGCGGGTTCCCGCGCAGGGCCTTGTTTTCGCGCCGCCGGGCCGGTTCGGGGGCGGCTTTACCGCGGCTTTACGCCTTGCCCTGCGACGCCACGGCGGCAGCGGCCTTGGCGGCGGCCTCGGCATCGCCCAGATAGTAGCGGCGGATGGGCTTGAGGTCGGCGTCCAGTTCGTATACCAGCGGAATGCCGTTGGGAATGTTCAGGCCAACGATCTCGTCGTCCGAGATGTTGTCGAGGTACTTGACCAGGGCGCGGATGGAGTTGCCGTGCGCCGCCAGCAGGATGCGCTGGCCCGAGCGGATGGCCGGGGCCATGGTGTCGTTCCAGAACGGCAGCACGCGCGCCACGGTGTCCTTCAGGCATTCGGTCAGGGGCACCTGGGCGGCATCGAGGCCGGCGTAGCGGCGGTCGCCACGCTCGCAGCGCGGGTCGGTGGCTTCCAGGGCCGGGGGCGGGGTGTCGTAGCTGCGGCGCCACACCAGCACCTGCTCATCGCCGTATTTCTTGGCGGTTTCGCCCTTGTTCAGGCCCTGCAGGGCGCCGTAGTGGCGCTCGTTCAGGCGCCAGCTTTTCTGCACGGGCAGCCAGGTGCGGTCCATCTCGTCCAGCGCGTACCACAGGGTGTGGATGGCGCGCTTGAGCACGCTGGTGTAGCACAGGTCGAACTCGTAGCCTTCGGCCTTGAGCAGCTTGCCGGCCGACATGGCCTGGGACACGCCGGTGGGGGTCAGGTCCACGTCGGTCCAGCCGGTGAAGCGGTTTTCCAGGTTCCAGGTGGATTCGCCGTGGCGGATCAGAACGAGTTTGTGCATGGTTTCCCTAGAGAAAGCGGGTCAAAACCATACATTCTAAAATTGCCCTGTTTGCAACCCAAGGAATAACGTGAAATTCTTCGCCGACAACTGGTATCTGTTCGTTCTCGCGCTCGCCTCGGGCTCCATGCTGCTGCTGCCGGCGCTGCGCGGCGCCTCCCTGGGCGGGCTGCCCGCGGCCAGCGTGGTGCAGCTGATCAACCGCGAGAAGGCCGTGCTGATCGATGTGTGCGGGGCCGATGAATATGCCGCCGGCCATGCCGGCGGCGCCAAGAACGTGCCGCTCGACGAACTGGAGGCGCGCCTGCCCAGCGTCGTCAAGAACAAGGCCGTGCCCGTGGTCATGGTGTGCGCCAGCGGTGGCCGGGCGGCCCGCGCCGCCGTCATCGCGCGCAAGCTGGGCTACGAGAAGGCCCAGGTGCTGGCGGGCGGCCTCAAGTCCTGGAAAGAAGCCGGACTGCCGGTCGAGAAGGCCTGAGCCCCGTGGGCCACTAGGAGCACTGCCATGCAAGCCGTGAAGATGTACACCACCGCCGTTTGTCCCTACTGCATCCGCGCCAAGCAGGTGCTCAAGGCCCGGGGCGTGGAGCAGGTCGAGGAAATCCGCATCGACACCGACCCCGCCGCGCGCGCGCACATGATGGAAATCACTGGCCGGCGCACCGTGCCGCAGATCTTCATCGGCGACACCCATGTGGGCGGCTGCGACGATCTGATGGCCCTCGACGCAAAGGGCGGTCTGATCCCCCTGCTGGGCGCTGCATAATCCTGCCCCATGTGCCCGCCGCGGGAACGGTTTCCGCAGCGGGTTTTTGTTTGATGGGCCCTGCGCCGTGCGGGGTCCGAACTGAAAGCCCTTCGTACCATGGCCGATCAAGACACCACCCCCGTTTTCCAGATCCAGCGCGTCTACCTCAAGGACCTGTCGCTTGAGCAGCCCAACTCGCCCGGCATCCTGCTGGAGGCCGAGCAGCCCAACGTGGACATCCAGATCGGCGTGGAGGCCGCGCCCGCCGCCGAAGGCATCTTCGAGATCTGCGTGACCGCCACCGTGCACACCAAGATCAAGGACAAGACCGTGTTCCTGATCGAGGCCAAGCAGGCCGGCATTTTCGAAATCCGCAACGTGCCCGAGGAGCAGATGAGCACCGTGATCGGCGTCGCCTGCCCGCAGATCGTCTACCCCTACCTGCGCGGCAACGTGGCCGACACCATCAACCGCGCCGGCTTCCCGCCCGTGCACCTGGCCGAGATCAACTTCCAGGCCATGTATGCACAACAACAGCAACAGGCCGCTGCGGCACCTTCGTCGCCTCTGCCCCAATAATTTCAGCCATTTTGGCCTCCGGCGCTTGCTGAGCAAGCGCCAATAGCTATGAAAATCATAGTGATCGGTGCCGGTGCCTGGGGAACGGCCATGGCCATCAGCGCCGCCGCGCACCCCGCCGGCCATGCCGTCACCCTATGGGCGCGCGATGCGGGTCAGGTGACCGAGATGCAGGCCGCGCGCAGCAACGCGCGCTACCTGCCCGGTATCGGGTTGCCGCCCTCCCTGGCCGTGGCCGGCGGCGACGTGGCCGCGCTGGCGCGCGCCGCCGATTTGGTCATCGTGGCCACGCCCATGGCGGGCCTGCGCGGCATGCTGGCGCGGTTGCGCGGTTGCACCGCGCCCGTGGCCTGGCTCTGCAAGGGCTTCGAGGCAGCGGAAAACAAAGAGTCTTTTGGCCTGCTGGCGCACGAGGTGCGCGCGCAGGTTGCTCCTGATTTGATCGCGGGCGTGCTCAGCGGTCCGAGTTTTGCGCAGGAGGTGGCACGCGCCCAGCCCACCGCCTTGGTGGCCGCCAGCGAGCACGCCAGCGTCCGCGAGGCCCTGGTGCGCGCCTTTCACAGCCCCAGCCTGCGTGTCTACGCCAACGACGACATCGTGGGCGTGGAGGTGGGCGGCGCCGTCAAGAACGTGCTGGCCATCGCCACCGGCCTGTGCGACGGCCTGCAACTGGGCCTGAACGCCCGCGCGGCCCTCATCACGCGTGGCCTGGCCGAGATCACCCGCCTGGGCCTGGCCCTGGGCGCGCGCGTGGACACCTTCATGGGGCTGTCGGGCCTGGGGGATCTGGTGCTCACCGCCACCGGCGATCTTTCGCGCAACCGCCGCGTGGGCCTGCTCCTGGCGCAGGGCCAGACGCTGGATCAGGCGGTGGCCTCGCTGGGCCATGTGGCCGAGGGCGTGTACTGCGCCCGCACCGTGGTGCAGCGCGCCCGCCACCTGGGCGTGGAGATGCCCATCAGCGAGGGCGTGGTGGCCTTGCTCGACGGCCGCCTGCGCCCCGCCGAGGCCGTGGCCGCCCTCATGGAGCGCGAGCCCAAGGGCGAAGGCGCCTGATCCGTTCAGTCCAGCGCCAACGGCACCTCGCGCCACTCTCCGGGCGCCAATCCTTCCAAACCCCAAGGCCCGATGCGCATGCGCACCAACCGCAGCGTGGGCAGGCCCACGGCGGCGGTCATGCGGCGCACCTGGCGGTTGCGGCCCTCGCGGATGGTCAGTTCCAGCCAGGCCGTGGGAATGCTCTGGCGAAAGCGCACCGGCGGGTGCCGCTCCCACAGCGCCGGGGGCTCCAGCAGGCGCGCCTGGGCGGGCAGGGTAGGGCCGTCCTTGAGCAGCACGCCTTCGCTCAAACGGCGTATCTGTTCTTTGCTGGGCGAGCCTTCCACCTGCACCCAGTAGGTTTTGGCGAGCTTGTGGCGCGGGTCGGCGATGCGGGCCTGCAGGGCGCCGTCGTTGGTCAGCAGCAGCAAGCCCTCGCTGTCGCGGTCCAGGCGGCCCGCCGGGTAGACGCCGGGCACGTCCACGTAGTCCTTGAGCGTGGCGCGGCCTTCGCCGTCGGGGCTGAACTGCGTCAGCACGTCGAAGGGCTTGTTCAGCAGCAACAGGCGCGGTGTGTCGGGGGGAGGCTTGGCCGCGCGGCGCGGCGCCGGGCGGCGGGGGCCAGCGGGAAGGGACAGGCGCGCCATGGGCGTGGTCGGGCTTAGCCGCGCAGCAGGGCCCGGTAGGCGTTGCGGGTCTCGGAGTCGACGCTGGCGAGCACCTGCTCGTAGGGGGTCTGGTGGCGTGCCAGCAGGCGCGCCGAGGCGATGGTCTTGGACTTGCAGAACCAGTGGCAGGTGTGCTGCATCAGGAACAGTTCGGCGGACAGCGTGAAGGCCTTGTCGCGCAGCGAGAGGCCTGCGTCGTTGCGCACCACGCGCTCGATGCCCTGGGCATGGATGGCCAGGGCCTTGCGCATGTCGAACGTGGCGCGGGGCAGCCACTGGTCGGCGAAGGGCAGGGCCAGCGCAAGCGTGCTCACGCGGGTCAGCTCCGGGTCCACGCGGGCGAACTCGGTGGCGAAGCGGGTGAATTGTTCGCTCAGCTGCAGTTCGGTGGTGCGCAGCAGACTCCAGACCTGTTCGCGCCGCTCGGGGTTGCTCTCGCCCAGGGCGCGCAGATAGCCCTCGGTGAGGTTCTCCATGAGCTTCTCGATCTGGTAGTTCCCCAGGAAGCCGGCCAGCAGCACGATGCGCTGGCGCTGCTGCTTCGCGTTCAGCACGAAGATGCCGGTAGCGATGAGGATGGCCAGGAAGAGGATGTCCATGGTGGCGAGTGCGTTCGGACCCCGCAGGTCGCTGGTCTTCAGACCTCGAAGTTGTCGATCAGCCGGGTCGTGCCCAGGCGAGCCGCGCCCAGCACCACCAGCGCGTCGCCCACCTGGGGCGGCTGCAGGTCGCTGCGGCGGCGCACGGTCAGGTAGTCCGGCTGCCAGCCGCGCGCGGCCAGGGCCTCCCGGGCGCGCTGCTCCAGCGCGGCCACCTGGTTCGGCAGGGCGTGGGCGGCGGAAACGGCCTCGCGGGCCAGCGCGCGCAGCGCCAGCGAGAGCTGGACGGCCTCCTGGCGCTCGGCCTCGCTGAGGTAGCCGTTGCGCGAGCTCAGCGCCAGGCCGTCCTCGGCGCGTTGCGTGGGACCGGCCACCAGTTCGATGGGCAGGGCGAACTGCTGCACCATGCGCCGCAGCACCATGAGCTGCTGGTAGTCCTTCTGGCCGAACACGGCCGTGCCCTGGGCCTTGCCGGCGAACACGGCGCAGAACAGCTTCATCACCACGGTGCACACGCCGGTGAAGAAGCCGGGGCGGAACTGGCCTTCCAGGATGTCGGCCAGCAGCGGGTCGGGCTGCACCTTGAAGGTCTGCGGCTCGGGGTAGAGATCCTGCTCGCGCGGCGCGAACAGCACGTCGCAGCCCGCGGCGCGCAGCTTCGCGGCGTCGGCTTCGAGCGTGCGGGGGTAGCTGTCGAAGTCCTCGTGCGGCAGGAACTGCAGGCGGTTGACGAAGATGCTGGCCACCAGCACATCGCCCAACGGCTTGGCCTGGCGCACCAGGGCCAGGTGCCCGTCGTGCAGGTTGCCCATGGTGGGCACGAAGGCGGGCCTGCCGTGGGCCGCCAGGGCCGAGCGCAGGTCGGGAAGGGTGTGGACGATGAGCATGGCTGAAAGTCAGAAAGGGAGGGGCCGGGTTTTACCAAGCGTGCACGGCATTGTCGGGGAAACGCCCCTGCTTGACCGCCTGCACATAGGCCTCCATGGCGCCGCGCACGCTGCCGGCGTCCTGCATGAAGTTGTGCACGAAGCGGGCCATCTTGCCCAGGTTCATGCCCAGCATGTCGTGCAGCACCAGCACCTGGCCGGCGGTGCCGTTGCCCGCGCCGATGCCGATGGTGTGGCAGTGCGGCAGTTCCAGGGTCAGTTCGGCCGAGAGCTGCGCGGGCACCATCTCCAGCACCAGCATCGAGGCGCCGGCGTCCTGCAGTTCGTGCGCCTGGCGGCGCATGGCCAGCGCGGCCTCGTCGGTCTTGCCCTGCACGCGGTAGCCTCCCAGGGCGTGCACGGTCTGCGGGGTCAGGCCCAGGTGGGCGCAGACGGGGATGCCGCGCTCGACCAGGAAGCGCACGGTCTCGGTGGTCCAGCCGCCGCCTTCGAGCTTGACCATGTGCGCGCCGGCGCGCATCAGGGCCGAGGCGCTGCGCAGCGCCTGCTCGCGCGACTCGTGGTAGCTGCCGAACGGCAGGTCGGCGATCAGCCAGGCCGTGCCCTGCACGCGGTAGAGCCCGCGCGCCACGCTTTCGGTGTGGTAGACCATGGTTTCCAGCGTCACGCCCACGGTGCTGGGCAGGCCTTGGCAGACCATGCCGAGAGAATCGCCCACCAGCAGGCATTCCACCCCGGCGGCATCGGCCACGGCGGCGAAGGTGGCGTCGTAGGCGGTCAGCATGGTGATTTTTTCGCCGGCATCGCGCATCTGCTGCAGGCGCGGCAGGCTCACGGGGCGGCGCTGGGGCAGGGGCGACGCGGGCGGCAGCGTGCCGTAGGGGGTGCCGGCGTTGGCGGAGGGCTTGGAGGTTTCGGTCATGGGGCCATCCTTGCAAAGTCCATGGGAGCCGCGAGTCTAGTCGAAGCCGCTATGCTTCGGTCCCATGACGTATTTTGCTGACCCTTCCAACGATTCCTTGCGTTCCCAGGTGCTGCTGGACGTGGCCCGTGCCCTGCAGGAAGACGTGGGCAGCGGCGACCTGACCGCCGGCCTGATCGATCCCGCGCGCCGCGCCCGCGCCCGCGTGCTCGCGCGCGAGAGCGCCGTTATCTGCGGCGCCCCCTGGGCCAACGCGGCGCTGCGCGCGCTCGACCCCGATGCGCGCATCTCCTGGCATGTGGCCGAGGGCCAGCGCTGCGCGCCCGACCAGGTGGTGCTGGAGGTGGAGGCCGGTGCCCGCGCGCTGCTGAGCGCCGAGCGCACCGCGTTGAACTTCCTGCAATTGCTCTCGGCCGTGGCCACCAAGACCGCCGTTTACGTGGAGGCCGTGCGCGGCACGCGCGCCCAGATCGTGGACACGCGCAAGACCCTGCCCGGCCTGCGCCTGGCGCAGAAGTACGCCGTGCGCACCGGCGGCGGCACCAACCACCGCATCGGCCTGCACGACGCGGTGCTCATCAAGGAAAACCACATCGCCGCTGCGGGGGGCGTCACCGCCGTGCTGCGCGCGGCCGAGGCAGTGGCCGCGCGCGCGCAGTTCATCGAGATCGAGGTGGAAACCCTCGCGCAATTGCAGGAGGCGCTGGACGCTGGAGCCAAGATGGTGCTGCTCGACAACATGCCCCTGCCCATGCTGCACGAGGCCGTGCGCCTCAACGCGGGCCGTGCCATCCTCGAAATCTCGGGCGGCGTGACCCTGGAGAGCGTGCGCGCCCTGGCGGAAACCGGCGTGGACCGCATTTCCATTGGAACCCTGACCAAGGACATCAAGGCCACCGACTTCTCGATGCGCCTGCAGGAGTTGCCATGAACACCACGATCACCCTGAAAGAAGTCGACTACGAGCAGCCCGAGGGCGGCTCGGTCTGTTCCACCAAGCACGCCTGGGCGCGCGTCCCCGCCGAGCCCTCGCCGGACGAGCGGGCCGCGCTCAAGGACAAGATCCGCCGCCTGCTCAAGGAAAAGAACGCGGTCATGGTGTCGCACTACTACGTGCACCCCGATCTGCAGGATCTGGCCGAGGAAACCGGCGGCATCGTCAGCGATTCGCTGGAGATGGCGCGCTTCGGCCGCGACCACGCGGCGCAGACGTTGGTGGTGAGCGGCGTGCGTTTCATGGGCGAGACGGCCAAGATCCTCTCGCCCGAAAAGACCATCCTCATGCCCGACCTCGACGCCACCTGCTCGCTCGACCTGGGCTGCCCGATCGAGGAATTCAGCGCCTTCTGCGACCAGCACCCCGACCGCACCGTGGTGGTTTACGCCAACACCAGCGCCGCCGTGAAGGCGCGCGCCGACTGGCTGGTGACGTCGAGCTGCGCGCTCGACATCGTGCGCGCGCTCAAGGACCAGGGCCACAAGATCCTCTGGGCGCCCGACCGCCACCTGGGCGACTACATCCGCCGCGAGACCGGCGCCGACATGGTGTTCTGGAACGGCGCCTGCATCGTGCACGACGAGTTCAAGGCCTTCGAGCTGGAGGCGCTCAAGAAGGAGCATCCGAACGCCAAGGTGCTGGTGCACCCGGAAAGCCCGGCCGACGTGATCGCCCTGGCCGACGCCGTGGGCTCCACCTCCGCCATCCTCAAGGCCGCGCAGACGATGGACGCCCAGGAGTTCATCGTCGCCACCGACAACGGCATGATGCACAAGCTGCGCGCGCTCAACCCCGGCAAGGTGTTCTACGAGGCGCCCACCGCCGGCAACAGCGCCACCTGCAAGAGCTGCGCCCACTGCCCCTGGATGGCCATGAACGGCCTGGCCGGCGTGGCGCAGGTGCTGGAGACGGGTGGCAACGCCATCGAGGTGGACCCGGCCATCATCCCGCGCGCCCGCCAGCCCATCGACCGCATGCTGGCCTTTACCGCCGCGCTCAAGAGCGGGCAGCCGGCGGTGGGGCTGGTGCCGCATATCGGCGCCGCCTGACCCCGAGGGGCATGGAAGAGGTTTGCTCTCTTTTTGATAGCTAACGGCGCTTTGCAGTAAAGCGCTGGAGGCCGATTTGACCATTGATGCACTGATCGATTTCAGCGACCCGCGCGACAGCACCGCGCCGCGCCTGCGCTGCGCCCTGGGCGCGCCGCTCCGGGTGCTGGTGGCCCATCAGCCTGCCGAGGTGCGCGCCGTGCTCGACGCGGTGCAGGATGCGGCCGCGCAGGGGGCCTGGTGCGTGGGCGGCCTGCGCTACGAGGCCGCGTCCGCCTTCGACGCCGCGCTGCAGACCCATGCCGCCGATGGGCCGCTGGCCTGGTTTTCCGTGCACGACGCGCCCCGCCCCTGGCCCGCGCCGCCGCCGCCGGCCGACGCTCCCACGCTGCCGTGGCGGCCGCCGCTGGAGCGCGCCGCCTTCGACGCGGCCCTGGCGGCCATCCACGAGGCCATTGCCCGGGGCACGTATTACCAGGCCAACTACACGGCGCCGCTGCGTGCCACGCCGCAGGGCGGCGGGCCGCAGGCGGTGCTGGCGTTGTTCGCCGCCCTGCAGCGGGCGCAGCCCGGCGGCTACGCGGCCTGCATCGACATGGGCGGCGAGCAGGTGCTGTCGGTCTCGCCCGAGCTGTTCTTCGACTGGCAGGCCCGGCGCGATGGGGGCGGCGACATCCTGGCACGGCCCATGAAGGGCACGGCCCCGCGCGGCGCCACGCCCGGCGAGGATGCCGCTTTGGCCGAGCAGCTGCGCGCCTCGCCCAAGGAGCGTGCCGAGAACGTGATGATCGTGGACCTGCTGCGCAACGACCTCGCGCGCATCGCCCTGCCGCACAGCGTGCGGGTGCCTCGCCTGTTCCATGCCGAGCCGCTGCCCGCCGTGTGGCAGATGACCTCGGACGTGCAGGCGCGCACCCGGCCCGGCATGCGGCTGGCGCAGGTGTTCGCGGCGCTGTTCCCCTGCGGTTCGGTCACGGGCGCGCCCAAGGCCAGCGCCATGCAGGCCATCCGCCGGCTGGAGGACGGGCCGCGCGGCTTCTACTGCGGCGCCGTGGGCCTGGTGCGGCCGGGCGCGGATGGCGGCATCCGCGCCACCTTCAACGTGCCCATCCGTACCGTGGTGCTGCGCGGAGCGCAGGCCACGTGCGGCATTGGCAGCGGCATCACGGCGGACGCCACGGCCGACGCCGAATGGAACGAATGGCGCCACAAGCGCGCCTTCCTGGAGCGCGCCAGCATGCCTTTCGAGATCCTGGAAACCCTGCGGCTTGACGGCGGCCGGTTCCGCCACCTGGACGAGCACCTGGCGCGCATGGAGCAGGCCGCCGCGCATTTCCACCACCCCTGGAACGGCGCCGCCGTGCGCCAGTGCCTGCAGGACCTGGCGGCCGGCCATGCGCAGGGGGCCTGGCGCGTGCGCCTGCTGCAGGGTGCGGCGGGCGCGCCGCGCGCCGAGGCCTTCGCGCTGCAGCCCACGCCCGAGCCCGTCGTGCTGCGGCTGGCCGACCGCCCGCTGGCCGAGGCGCACGGTGAATTCGTGCGCCACAAGACCACGCGGCGCGCGCACTACGCCGCCTTCGCGCCCGCCGCGCCCGGGGTGTTCGACACCGTGCTCTGGAACGAGGCTGGCGAGATCACCGAGGGCACCTTCGGCAACATCGCCCTGCTGCTCGACGGCCGCTGGGTCACGCCGCCGCTCTCCTGCGGCCTGCTGCCCGGCGTGGGCCGCGCCGTGGCGCTGCGCGAGGGCCGCGTGCGGGAGGCCGTGGTGCGCCTGGACGACCTGCCGCGCGTGCAGGGCTGGGCCTTCATCAACAGCCTGCGCGGCTGGCTGGAGGCGCGGCTGGCATGAACGCACTCCCCTGCACCAAATCAAGCGCGCGCCGGCGCAGGCATGGCACGATAAGGGGCCGGGGTTTTTTCGGACCGGCCACAAGGGGAACCCATGGCGCAAGATGACATCAGTTTCACGGACTTGATTGCCTCGTCCATCCACGACATGAAGAACTCGCTGAACGTGCAGATCAGCGAGCTGGAGAAGATTTCCGAGCAGTGCAGGAAGGATGGCGACCTGCAGGCCTACGAGGACCTGGGGGGCGTGATCTACCAGGCCAGCCGGATGAACTCCAACCTGGTCCAGCTGCTGAGCCTGTACAAGCTGGACAAGGCCATCTATCCGATCGACATCGCTGAATGCGACATCGCCGAGCTGGTGGGCGACGTGCTGCTGCAGAACCAGTCGGTCATGGACTTCAAGAACATCACGGTGACCATGGACTGCAGCGGCGACTGCCTCTGGTACGTGGACCGCGACCTCGTGGCCGGCGTGCTGCTCAACGCGCTGAACAACGCCTACCAGTACACCCGCGACAAGATCCGGGTGGCCGCGCGCATCCAGGACGGCTGGCTGGAGCTGCGTGTCGAGGACAACGGCCAGGGCTACCCCGCCTACATGCTGCGCGACGAAGCGGTGGCGGGCGCCAAGGGCGTGAGTTTCCTGACCGGCAGCACGGGCCTGGGTTTCCATTTCTCCTCCCAGGTGGCGCGCATGCACAGGAACGGCGAGCGCCAGGGCGCGCTCGTCATCGAAAACGGCGGCGCCTATGGCGGGGGCTGCTTCGTGGTCCGCCTGCCTTGATCGAGGAAGAGTCCCATGTCCATTTCCCTGACCAAGGCACGCACCCTCGTCGTCGACGATTTCCAAGGCATGCGCACCATCCTGCGCGACATCGTCCGCGCCATGGGCGTCACGCAGGTGGATACGGCGGCCAACGGCCGCGAGGCGCTCAGCCTGCTGCGCGGCAGCCGCTACGACGTGGTGATCTGCGACTTCAACCTCGGCCCGGGCCTCAACGGCCAGCAGGTGCTGGACGAGGCGCGCCTGCACGACTACATCGGCGTCTCCACCATCTGGGTCATGGTCACGGCGGAGAAGACCGCCGAGATGGTCATGGGCGCGGCCGAGGTCAAGCCCGATGAGTACCTGCTCAAGCCCATCAACCAGAGCATCCTGGAGAGCCGGCTCGAACGCCTGATCACCAAGAAACAGGCCCTGCGCGGCATCGAGGAAGCCATCCGGGCGCGGGACTATGCCACCGCCATCAGCCGCTGCGACCAGCTGCTGAACGCCGAGGCCGCCAAGCCGCAGGAGATCCTGCGCATCAAGAGCGACCTGCAGCTCAAGGTGGGCGACCATGACGGCGCCAGGGCGCTGTTCGAGTCCGTGCTGGCCGCGCGCAGCGTGCCCTGGGCGCGCACCGGCCTGGGCAAGGTGCATTTCCACAAGGGCGATTTCGAAGCCGCCCGGAACACCTTCCAGCAGGTGCTCGACGAAAACCGCATGTTCATCGAGGCCTCCGACTGGCTGGCCAAGACCCTCGACGCCATGGGCGAGCGGGTGCAGGCCCAGCAGGTGCTGGCCAGCGCCGTCAAGCTCTCGCCCAACTCCGCCAGCCGCCAGAAGGTCCTGGGCGAGACGGCGTACAAGAATGGCGCCCTGGAGGTGGCCCAGGCCGCCTTCGAGAAAACCATCAAGATCAGCGAACACTCGTCCAACAAGAACCCCTCGGCCTATATGGCGCTGGCCAAGGTGCTGTCCGACAGCGATACGCCCGACGAGGCGCTGAAGCTGCTGGCGCGCACCAAGGAAGTGTTCAAGGACAGCGCCGACATGGCCATCCAGACGGCGGCGGCCCAGAGCGCCGTCTACCAGAAGGCCGGGCGGCTCGATGAGTCCCGCGCGGCCATGGCGCAGGCCGAGGAGCTGCTGGGCCAGACCGGCAAGATCAGTCCCGAGACCGCCATGGAGGTGGCGCAGGGCATGCTGGCCCTGGGGCGCAAGGACCAGGCGTTCGGCATGATGCGCGACCTCGTGAAGAACCACCACGAGGACCACCGGCTGTCGGAGCAGGTCCAGGGCCTGTTCGAGAAGGCGCA
This sequence comes from Simplicispira lacusdiani, assembly GCF_003604195.1. Taxonomy (GTDB): domain Bacteria; phylum Pseudomonadota; class Gammaproteobacteria; order Burkholderiales; family Burkholderiaceae_C; genus Simplicispira; species Simplicispira lacusdiani. The sequence continues at coordinate 165,402 of NZ_QXGR01000007.1, read as the reverse complement.
GATGGGTGCCGAGGGGCGCTCGCTCATCGCCCAGTCGCGCGAGGAGGTCGTCAACATCAACAACCAGGGGGTGATGCTGGCCAAGCAGGGCAATTTCGCCGAGGGCGCGCGTCTGCTGCGCACGGCCCTGCAGAACCTGCCCCACAGCCAGGTCGTGATGATGAACCTGTGCGGCCTGCTGATCGGCCAGATGCGCGCCGAGGGCCGCAGCGACGCGCTGACCACCGAGGTGATGGGCTTGCTCGAACGCGTGCGCGAACTCAACCCGGACAACGAGAAATACCGCCAGTACCTGGCCATCCTGCAGCCCGGCGGCGGCCGGTAGGCCGCGTGCCGGTGTGGGCCGGGCGGATGGGTGCTATCAATAGTGAAGCTGAAAGCGCCTGTCCCTTGGGCGATTTAGCGCTATTTCATCCAAAAATCAAAGTCGTTCCTTGGTGTAGGAAGGCCGGTCCATGTCCACGATCTCCACGCTCAGCTGCACCAGCACCCCGGCGGGTCGCGGCACGAGGCGGCGCAGCACGGCGGCGATGCGCTCGGAGAAGTCCTGCTTGGCCTCGGGCGTGCGGCCCGACAGCAGGCGCAGCTGCGCGTGCACGAAGGCGCGCTCCTGCGGCGCCGTGCCGATGGCGTAGCTGCCATGCACCACGCAGCGGCTCTTGAGGTCGGCCTCGTCGGCGATCTCGGGGCTGGCGGTGACGGCCTGGTTCAGCGCGGTCAGCACCTGGGCCTCGGGAAAGCCGGCCAGGTTGGCGGAGTATTCGATGGTGAGGTGGGGCATCTCGGTATTCCTTTGGGTTGCGTTGCGTCGCAGCCTATGCACCCGGCGCGGCCCAGGCCAGCGGCCGCCGTGCAAGGGCCGTCCCGCCGCACTGGCGGCGTCCCCCTTCCCGGCGGTAGCCGAGAGAAGGGGGAAGGCGCGCAGCGCCACAGGGGGTTGTCATTCTTGCTGCGTGGGGACATGGTCGCGCAGTTCGGTCTGGCGGTTGTTGGCGTCCACGAACACGAGCTGCGGGCGGTGCGCGGCCACGTCGGCCTCGGGCACCTGGGCGAAGGCGGCGATGATGAGCAGGTCGCCCACCGAGGCGCGGCGCGCGGCCGAGCCGTTCACCGAAATCATGCCGCTGCCGCGCTGGCCCTTGATGGCGTAGGTGATGAAACGCTCGCCGTTGTTGATGTTCCAGATGTGCACCTGCTCGTTCTCGCAGATGTTGGCGGCGTCGAGCAGGTCCTCGTCGATGGCGCAGGAGCCCTCGTAGTGCAGCTCGCAGTGCGTGGCGGCCACGCGGTGGATCTTGGATTTGAGCAGGGTGCGGTACATGGCGGTGTCCTTCAATGGTTGACGGGGGGCACGAGGATGGTCGGCGCGGCGGGCGCGGCCAGGTCGGGATAGTCGCGGCTGTAGTGCAGGCCGCGGCTCTCGCGCCGCATCTGCGCCGAGCGCACGATCAGGTCGGCCACCTGCACCAGGTTGCGCAGCTCCAGCAGGTCGCGCGTGATGTGGAAGTGGGAATAGAACTCGTGGATCTCGGCCGTGAGCATGGCGATGCGGTGCGCCGCGCGCTCCAGGCGCTTGTTGGTGCGCACGATGCCCACGTAATCCCACATGAAGCGGCGCAGCTCGTCCCAGTTGTGCGAGATGACCACGGACTCGTCGGCGTCGGTGACGCGGCTATCGTCCCAGCGCGGCAGCGCCGGGATCTGGGTGCGTGGCGCGGCGGCGATGTGCTGCGCGGCCGCGCGGGCGAACACCATGCATTCGAGCAGCGAGTTGCTGGCCAGGCGGTTGGCGCCGTGCAGGCCGGTGCAGGCCACCTCGCCCACGGCATAGAGGCCGGGCAGGTCGGTGCGGCCTGACAGGTCGGTGAGCACGCCGCCGCAGGTGAAGTGCGCCGTGGGCACCACGGGGATGGGTTCCTTGGTGATGTCGATGCCCAGCTCGGCGCAGTAGGCCAGGATGTTGGGGAAATGCTCGCGCAGGAACTCCGGGCTCTGGTGCGAGATGTCCAGGTGCACGCAGTCCAGGCCGCGCTTCTTCATCTCGAAGTCGATGGCGCGCGCCACCACGTCGCGTGGCGCCAGTTCGGCGCGCGCGTCGTGCTCGGGCATGAAGCGCGTGCCGTCGGGCAGCAGCAGCTTGCCGCCCTCGCCGCGCACCGCCTCGCTGATGAGGAAGGACTTGGCGCGCGGGTGGTACAGGCCGGTGGGGTGGAACTGGATGAACTCCATGTTGCCCACGCGGCAGCCGGCGCGCCAGGCGGCGGCGATGCCGTCGCCGGTGGCGGTGTCGGGGTTGGTGGTGTAGAGGTAGACCTTGCCGGCGCCGCCCGTGGCCAGGATGGTCTGCGGCGCGCGGAAGGTGACCACCTCGTCGCTGGCCGCGTCGAGTGCGTACAGGCCCAGGCAGCGCTGGCCCGCCAGGCCCAGCTTGCGGCTGGTGATCAGGTCCACCAGCGTGTGGTGCTCGAACACCGTGATGCCCGGCGTGGCGCGCACCACGTCCATCAGCGTCTTCTGCACGGCCGCGCCCGTGGCGTCGGTCACGTGGGCGATGCGGCGCGCGCTGTGGCCGCCCTCGCGCGTGAGGTGCAGTTCCTCGCCTTCCAGCGTGAACGGCACGCCCAGCCCGCGCAGCCAGCCGATGGCCTCGGGCGCGTTCTCCACCACGAAGCGCGTGGTGGCCAGGTCGCACAGGCCGGCGCCGGCCACCTGGGTGTCCTGGATGTGCGCGGCGAAGCTGTCGTCGTCGGCCAGCACGGCGGCGATGCCGCCCTGGGCCCAGCCGCTGGAGCCGTCCTGCAGCTCGCGCTTGGTGATCACGGCCACGCGGTGCGTGGGCGCCAGGTGCAGGGCGGCGGAGAGGCCGGCCAGGCCGCTGCCCACAATCAGAACGTCGAAATCGTGCGATGCCATGGGTGTCGGTGGAGTAAGGGTTGCGGGTGCCGGGCCGCCATGGGCCCGGCGGTTCAGGCCGGCGTATAGGCCAGCCGGACGTAAATCGGGGCGAAGGCCTCGGCCTGGGTGATCTCGATGAGCGTTTCCTTGGCCAGCTCCAGCAGCGCGATGAAGGTGACCACGAGCACGGTGGAGCCCTTCTCGGGGTCGAACAGCGTCTCGAATTCCACGAAGCGCTGCCCCTGCAGCGCCTTGAGCACTTGGCTCATGTATTCGCGCACGCTCAGTTCCTCGCGCGTGATCTTGTGGTGCTGCACGAGCTTGGCGCGCTTGAGGATGTCGCGCCAGGCGTCCTGCAGGTCCAGCACATGCACGTCGGGAAAGCGCGGCTGCAGGCTCTGCTCGATATAGACCTGCGCGCGCAGGAAGTCGCGCCCGTACTGCGGCAGGTTGCCCAGCTGCTGCGCGGCGAGCTTCATCTGCTCGTATTCGAGCAGGCGGCGCACCAGTTCGGCGCGCGGGTCCTCGGCCTCCTCGCCGCCTTCCTGCTTCTTGGGCGGCAGCAGCATGCGCGACTTGATCTCGATGAGCATCGCCGCCATCAGCAGGTACTCGGCGGCCAGCTCCAGGTTGCGGCTGCGGATCTCTTCCACGTAGGCCAGGTACTGGCGCGTGAGCCCGGCCATCGGGATGTCGAGGATGTTGAAGTTCTGCTTGCGGATCAGGTAGAGCAGCAGGTCCAGCGGCCCCTCGAAGGCCTCCAGGAAGACCTCCAGCGCGTCGGGCGGGATATAGAGGTCGGTCGGCAGCGCGAACAGCGGCTCGCCGTACAGGCGCGCCAGCGCCACCTGGTCCACCACCTCGGGCATGGCTCCGGGCGCCGCCGGACCCAGGGCGGGGGGCAGGGCGTGGGCCTCGGCGTCGGTGGAGCTACCCATGGGTGCTTCTGAAATGATAGCTGCCAGCGCTCATATTCATTGCGCTGGAGGCTAATTCCATTGTTAATGCTTGTCGTTGTCCGTCTGGTAGACGTAAGGCTTCTGCGGCACGCGGGCGGCGCCGAATTCCTGCCAGAGGCTGCGGTCCACCTGCTTGTCCCACAGCAGCGCGCGGCCGGCCTGCTGCTGGGCGTCCAGCTCGGGGCGTTGCTTCTTGAGCTGGTCGATGAACTGGGTGGCGTCGGAGGCGTAGTGGGGGCGGGCGAAGATGGACATGGGGTATTGGGCTAAGCTGTGGCGCAGGATTTTACCGGGGACCGCCATGCCACCTTCCAGAAGCCTTTTTGCCGCAGCCGCCATGGCGCTGGTCCTGCTGGCTGGCTGCGATCCGCAGCGCATCAGCGAGCTGGAGCCGGGCCGCTCCACCGAGGTGGATGTGCGCGACCGCTTCGGCGTACCCGACAACGTCTGGGACGCGGGCGGCGGCGTGCGCACCTTCGAATACAACCGCCAGCCCGCCGGGCAGACCAACTACATGATCGACATCGGCGCCGACGGTCGCCTCGTGGCGGTGCGCCAGGTGCTCACGCCCGAGAACTTCGCGCGCATCCAGGGCGGCATGGACATGGCCGAGGTGCGCCGTCTGCTGGGCAAGCCCGCCAAGGTCACGCCATTCGACCTGAAGCAGGAGATCCACCACGACTGGCGCTACCTCGACGGCCCGAACACGCCCATGGTGTTCACCGTGGTGACCGACCGTGGCATGAGGGTGCTCCGTACCGAATCGGGCCCGGATCCGGCCGCGCCCCAGAACGCGGGAGGGGGACGCTGACGGCTGGTGTCGGGCAGCCAGTTGGTGTTTTGCCCGGGCGCAGGTGGGCATGGTGCGGGTCGCCATGGGCCTTGGGGTCAGGTCCCGACAAGGTCCGGCCACTACACTGACGCGGCTACCGGATGATACGTACCCCCTCCATGCCGTTTTCCCCCGCCTTCCGCCCCCGACTGCTCGACGCCCTGCGCGGCTACACGCGCGGCCGCGCCCTGGCCGATATGGGCGCGGGCCTCACCGTGGGCATCGTGGCGCTGCCGCTGGCCATGGCCTTCGCCATCGCCAGCGGGCTCAAGCCCGAGGCCGGGCTGTGGACGGCCATCATCGGCGGCTTCCTGGTGGCGCTGCTGGGCGGCACCAATGTGCAGATCGGCGGGCCGGCCGGGGCCTTCATCGTCATCGTCTACGGCATCGTCGAGCGCCACGGCGTGGCCAACCTGCTCATCGCCACGGCCTGCGCGGGCGTGCTGCTGTTCCTGCTCGGGCTGTTCCGGCTCGGCAACCTGGTGCGCTTCGTGCCGGTGAGCATCGTCATCGGCTTCACCAACGGCATCGCCGTGCTCATCGCCCTGTCGCAGGTGAAGGACTGGCTGGGCCTGGAGATCGCCAAGATGCCGGGCAACTTCTTCTCGCAGATCCACATCCTGAGCCAGCACATCGGCACGGTGAACCCGCATGCGCTGATGCTCGGCGCGCTGTGCCTGTTCGGGCTGTTCCTGTGGCCGCGCCTGTTCATGCACGGTTCCCCCGTGCTGCGCATCGCCGAGGGCCACACCGTGCGCTCGTTCGCGCGCGTGCCGGCGCCCGTGGTGGCGCTGGTCTCGCTCACGCTGCTGGCCCACTGGCTCGACTACCCGGTGGAGACCATCGGCTCGCGCTTCGGCAGCATCCCGCAGCAGGCACCGGCGTTCGCGCTGCCCGATTTTTCATGGGACAGCGTGCGCCTGCTGGTCACGCCCACGCTCACCATCGCGCTGTTGGGCGCGATCGAGTCGCTCTTGTGCGCGCGCGTGGCCGACCAGCTCGCCACCGACCCGCATGTGCGCAAGCACGACCCCAACCAGGAGCTGATGGCCCAGGGCGTGGCTAACCTCGTGGTGCCGTTCTTCGGCGGCATGCCGGTCACCGGCACCATCGCGCGCACCGTGACCAACCTGCGCGCGGGCGCCACCACGCCCGTCGCGGGCATGGTGCATGCGGTGGTGCTGGCGCTCATCGTGCTGCTGGCCGCGCCGCTGGCCCTGCACATTCCGCTGGCCGTGCTGGCGGGCATCCTGCTGTATGTCGCCTGGAACATGGGCGAGTGGCATGAATTCGTGCGCCTCAAGCACTTCAGCAACCACTACCGCCTGCTGATGCTGGGCACCTTCTTCCTCACCGTGGTGTTCGACCTCACGGTGGCCGTGGAGGTGGGGCTGGTGCTGGCCTGCGTGCTGTTCGTGCGCCGCATGAGCGCGCTGTTCCGCGCCGATCCGCTGCCGCCGACGGAAGACGAAGGCGCTCCGCCACGTCTGGCCTGGCGCCTGCACGGCGCGCTGTTCTTCGGCGCCGCCGCCAAGATCGATCCGCTGGTGCAGGCCGTCGAGGCCGCGCCCACGGGCGTGGCGGTGGAGCTGGACATGCGCGACCTGTTCGCGCTCGACACCACGGGCCTCGAAGGGCTGGAGCAGATCCTCAAGGCCGTGGGTCAGCGTGGGGGCGTTCTGCGCGTGACGCACCCGCAAGAGCAGCCGCGCTCGCTCATGGAGCGCTCGGGCTTCAGCGCCCGGCTGGCGGCGCAGGATGCTGCTGCCAGTCCCCCGGCGAGCGCCCCGTCCAGCGCCGGAACGCCCGGTTGAAGGCGCTGGCCTCCGAAAACCCCAGCCGCCGCGCGATGCGCACGAAGGGCTCGCCCCCACCCGCCACCGCCGTGCAGGCCAGCGCGCGGCGCACGCCGTCCACCAGATCGGCATAGTGCCCGCCCTCGGCGCGCAGGCGCCGGGCGAAGGCGCGCTCGCCCAGTCCGAACTGCCGCGCCGCCTCGGCCCGGTCGGGCACGCGCCCGTCGAGCGCGACCACCAGCCACTGCTCGACCCGGCTGCGCAGCGGCGCCGACACCGACAGCGCCGCGAGCTGCGTGGAGGCATGGGCGCGGTGCAGGCTGGCCAGCTCGGCGTCGGCCTGGGGCAGGGGCGCGTCGAGTTCGGCGTTGTCGAGCAGCAGGCCGTTGAAGGCCTGCTCGAACTGCACTTCGGCCGCGAACACCTCGGCGTAGGCGGCTTGGGGGCCTATCTGGCGGTGGCTGAACTGCACACGGCGCGGCCGCACGGCCCGGCCCGTGACCCAGCGGCTGAAGGCCACGGTGGCCGCCAGCGCCGCCTCGACCTGGTGCGGGCTGAAGGCCAGGCTGCCCTGCTGTGGGTGGTAGACCACCCAGCTCTGGCGCTCGCCGGCCAGGATCTGGAAGCGCCCCCCGTCGCTGATGAGGCGCTGGTACTGCTGCACCACGCCGATGCCGGCGCGCAGCGTGGCCGAGGACAGCATGATGTAGCTCACCACGTTGAAGCTGCCCGGCCCCACGGTGCGCCCAGCCTGCAGGCCGAAGGCCGGGTCGCCTGTGAGTTCGGCCGCCGCGCGCCACAGCCGCGTGATGTCGTCGATGGGCCAGCGCGGCTCGGTCAGGCGCGCCGGCGGCAGGCCCGCGCGGGCCAGCAACTGCTCGCGCGTGATGCCGTGGCGCTCGGCCGCGGCCACCACGGTGTGGACCCAGCTCATGGCCACGCTGGGCTCTGAAGTCAACATGCCTGGTCTCCAAAGTCAAGGCTCTGGCGATCATAAGACGCTATCGTCCAGCCCATAGAGAACCAGACAGGTTCCACGACAAGGAGACAAAAACCATGGGAGCACAGCACCATGACGTGGTGATCGTCGGCGGCGGCCTGGCCGGCATCGTCACCGCGCTCGAAGCCCTGCGCGCGGGCCAGTCCGTCGCGCTGGTGGACCGCGAAACGCCCGAGCGCCTGGGCGGCCTGGCCCTGTGGGCCTTCGGCGGCATGGCCCTGGTGGGCACGCCGCTGCAAGCACGCATGAAGATCCCCGACACGCCCGAGACCGCGCTGCGCGACTGGGTGCGCTTTGGCGAACTCGACGCCGACGACACGCTGGCGCTGCAGTGGGCGCGCCACTACGTGGAGCATTCCCGCGCCCAGGTCTACGACTGGCTGCTGGGCGAGGGCGTGAAGTTCATGCCCGCCGTGAACTGGGTGGAGCGTGGGCGCTTTGGCGACGGCAACAGCGTGCCGCGCTACCACGTCGTCTGGGGCACCTCGCGCGAGCTCACGCGCCGCATGATCGCCGCGATGCGCGCGGCCGGCGAGGCGGGCAAGGGGCGGCTCACGCTGCTGCACCGCCACCGCGCCACCGCGCTCGACCTGCAGAAGGGCCGCGCCTCGGGCGTGCTGGCGGTGAACGAGGACACCGGCGCCGAGGTGCGGCTCCAGGCCCCCGTGGTGGTGCTGGCCATGGGCGGCATCAACGGCGGCCACGAACAGACCCGCGCCAACTGGCCGAAGGACCGCGCCATCCCGGCCTCCATGCTCAACGGCGCCCACCCCTACGCCGACGGCCAGATGCACCACTGGGTGGCCGAGGCGCTGGGCGCACGCATCACCCGCGCGGGCGAGATGTGGAACTACGCCGCCGGCTTTCCGCACCCGTTCCCGCACTTCGAGGGCCATGGCCTGTCCACCATCCCCTGCAAGTCGGCGCTGTGGCTGGACCACCAGGGCCGGCGCATCGGCCCCGAGCCGCTGGTCACCGGCTTCGACACCCACTGGCTGTGCCAGCGCGTGGCCGAGCAGGAGCAGCCCTGGACCTGGCACTTGCTGAACTGGCGCATCGCGGCCAAGGAATTCGCCATCTCGGGCGCCGAGCACAACCAGCGCATCCGCGACATGCAGTTCCCCGCGTTCCTCAAGGAAACGCTGCTGGGCAACCACCGCCTCGTCAAGCAGATGGCGGCCGAAAGCAAGCATTTCCTGGTGGACGACACGCTGGCCGGCCTGGCCGCCAGGATGAACCAGCTCACCGGCACGCAGGACGTGCGGCCCGAGGTACTGCAAGCCACGGCCGATGCCTTCGACGCCAATTTCGCCCACGGCGCCAAGCTGCACAACGACGACCAGATCCGCCGCATCCTGCACGCGCGCCAGTGGGGCCCCGACAAGCTGCGCACCTGCGCGCCCGCGCCGCTGCAGCAACGCGGCGCGGGGCCGTACATCGCCATCCAGATGCAGCTCATCACGCGCAAGAGCCTGGGCGGTTTGCGCACCGACCTGGCGAGCCGCGTGCTCGATGGCAACGACCAGCCCATTCCCGGCCTGTACTGCGTGGGCGAGGCGGCGGGCTTTGGCGGCGGTGGCGCCAGCGGCAAGCGCTCGCTGGAGGGCACCTTCCTGCCCGGCTGCATCCTCACGGGCCGGGCGGCGGCGCGGCACTTCAGCGCCGCCTGACAGGTCGGCACACCCCGCGCCGGTCCGTACCGCCGCCGGCGCCATGACACCCGTCCAGAAAGCAACGCGATGAGCACCAATCCCCCCATGGCCGACCTGGCGCCACACATTCCGGCCCCGCTGCGCGACTGCTTCGCCGCGCAGCGCGCCGCCTTTGCTAAAAACCGCGCCCCCAGCCTGGCCGAGCGCCGCGCCGACCTGCGTGCCCTGCACCGCCTGCTGGTGGACAACCGCGAGGCGCTGGTCGAGGCCGTGAACCAGGATTTCGGCTGCCGCAGCCGCTTCGAGACCCTGATGACCGAGCTGCTGCAAGGCCAGGAGGCGGCGCGGGACGCCATTCGCCAGTTGCCGCGCTGGATGAAACGGCAAAGGCGCCCGCTCGACATCACCCAGTACCCGCTGGCCAGCGCCTGGGTGCAGCCGCAGCCGCTGGGCGTGGTTGGCATCGTCGTGCCGTGGAACTTCCCCATCGCCATGGCCGTGCAGCCCATGATCGGCGCGCTGGCGGCGGGCAACCGGGTGATGGTGAAGATGTCGGAAAACTCCGCCCACCTGGCGCGCCTGCTGCAAGGCCTGCTGCCGCGCTACTTCGCGGCCGATAAGGTGAGCGTGTTTGCCGATGCGGACGCCGGGCCGGGGCAGTCGCTGGGCCCGCTGTTCACGCAACTGCCGTTCAACCACCTGTTCTTCACCGGTTCGCCGCAGACCGGCAAGGCGGTGATGGCCAACTGCGCCGCCCACCTCACGCCCGTGACGCTGGAGCTGGGCGGCAAGTCGCCGGCCATCGTCGCGCCCGACTACCCGCTGGAGAAGGCCGCCGAGCGCATCCTGTGGGTCAAGATGCTCAACGCCGGGCAGATCTGCACCAACGTGGACTACCTGTTCCTGCCCGAAGGCCAGGAGCAGGATTTCATCGCCCACGCGCAGCGCACCGTGGCACGGCGCTACCCGCAGCTGACGAATGGCGACTACACCGCCATCATCGACCAGCGCCAGTACGACCGCCTGCAGGCCATGCTGGCGGATGCCATCGCCCAGGGCGCGCAGGCCATCCCCCTGTGCCCCGGCCAGCAGGGCGACGCGGCGCGGCGCATCATGCCGCCCGTTGCGCTGCTGGGCGTGCACGACGGCATGCAGGTGATGCAGCGCGAGATCTTCGGCCCGCTGCTGCCCATCCGCGGCTACAAGAGCAAGGAAGAGGTGGTGCAGTACGTCAACGACCGGCCCCACCCGCTGGCGCTGTACCTGTTCAGCCACGAGCGCGGCCTGCAGGACTACTACCTGGGCCAAACCCTGTCGGGTGGCGTGACGCTCAATGACACGCTGCTGCACGCCGGCCAGCACCACCTGCCGTTTGGCGGCGTGGGCGCCAGCGGCATGGGGCATTACCACGGGCGCGAGGGCTTCCTGACCTTCTCCAAGCTGCGCCCGGTGTTCCGCCAGGGGCCGCTGCACACGGTCGATTTCCTCCTGCCGCCCTATGCCGGGCTGGCGGGCAAGGTGCTCGACGTGATGCTCTGGCGCAGCCGCTGAGCGCGCCGCCACCCACCGCACAACCCAAGGAGACAAGCCATGCAAGGGGATTTGGTGTCGAGCGTGCTGCTGCCGCTCATCCTGGCGTTCATCATGTTCTCGCTCGGTCTGGGCCTCACGCCGGCCGACTTCCGCCGCATCCTGGCGCAGCCGCGCGCGCTGCTGGTGGGCGTGGCCTGCCACTTCGTGCTGCTGCCGCTGGCCTGCTACCTCATGCTCACGCTGCTGGGCATGGGCGGCGTGTTCGCCGTGGGCTTCATGGTCCTGGCGGCCTGCCCCACGGGCAGCACCTCCAACCTGCTGACCTACCTGGCGCGCGGCGACGTGGCGCTGGCGCTGAGCTTCACCGCCGTGGCCAGCGTGCTCACCATCTTCACGCTGCCGCTCATCGTCACCTGGGCGCTGGGCCACTTTCTCGGCGCGGCGCGCGCCGTGGATGTGCCCGTGGGCCAGATGATGGGCCAGGTGGCCCTGGTGCTGGGCGTGCCGGTGAGCCTGGGCATGGCGGCGCGCCACCGCTGGACGGCCTGGGCGCTGCGCTTCGAGCCGCGCGCGACCCGGGTGGCCACGGTGCTGTTCGTGCTCATCGTGGTGCTGGCCGTGGCCAAGAACTGGGCGCTGCTGCGCGACAACTTCACGACCCTGGCGCCGTTCGCCGTGGTGCTCAACGTCAGCATGCTGGCCCTGGGCTTCGCCGTGGCCTGGCTGGCGCGGCTGTCCTACCGCCAGTCGGTCACGCTGGGCATCGAGACGGCGGTGCAGAACGCGGCGCTGTCGCTGGTGATCGCCAGCACCGTGCTCAAGGACGACGCCATGGCCATCCCGGGTGCGCTGTATGGCGTGCTGATGTACGCCGGCGGCCTGGTGTTCGCCCTGGCGATGCGGCGCTTCGGCCGTGGCCGCGCCCCGGAGGCCGTCCATGCTGCCTGAGCTGCGCTACCCCTCCACGGCGCAGGACTGGCGCCGCCTCGCCGAGCGGCGCCTGCCGCGCTTCCTGTTCGACTACGTGGATGGCGGCGCCGGCGACGAGCGCACGCTGGCGGCCAACGTGGAGGACTTCGCCGCCGTGCGCCTGCGCCAGCGTGTGCTGGTGGATGTGGACCGCGTCGATACCTCGGCCCCGCTCGCCGGCCAGCGCTGCAGCCTGCCGCTGGCGCTCGCGCCCATCGGCCTGGCCGGCATGGTGGCGCGCCGAGGCGAGGCCCAGGCCGCGCGCGCGGCGCATGCGGCGGGCGTGCCGTTCACGCTGTCCACCGTGGGCATCTGCCCGCTGGCCGAGGTGCGGGCCGCCGCACCGGCGCCGTTCTGGTTCCAGCTCTACATGCTGCGCGACCGCGGCGCCGTGCGCGCGCTGCTTGACCGCGCCTGGGACGCCGGCTGCCGCACCCTGGTCTTTACCGTGGACCTGCCGCTGACCGGCATGCGCCACCGCGACATCCGCCACGGCATGGCGGCCCAGGGCGCGCGGCCGGCGCTCATCAAGGCGCTGCAGGTGCTGGCGCGCCCGGGCTGGCTGGCCGACGTGGCGGTGCAGGGCAAGCCGCTGCTGTTCGGCAACCTCGCCGAGCAGGTGCCCGGCGCGCGCGATCTCAACGCCTTCAAGGCCTGGGTGGACGCGCAGTTCGATCCCAGTGTCACCTGGAAAGACATCGAATGGCTGCGCGGCCACTGGAAGGGCCGGCTGCTACTCAAGGGCATCCTCGACGTGGAGGACGCGCGCTCCGCCGTGGCCGTGGGCGCGGATGGCATCGTTGTTTCCAACCATGGCGGGCGCCAGCTCGACGCGGTGGCCTCGTCCGTATCCAAGCTGCCCGCCATCGCCCGGGCCGTGGGCGGGCAGACCGAGGTGCTGGTGGACGGCGGCGTGCGCAGCGGCGTGGACCTCTTCAAGGCCCTGGCGCTGGGCGCGCGCGGCGTGCTCATTGGCCGGCCCTGGGTCTGGGCGCTGGCGGGCGGCGGAGAGGCTGGCGTGCGCAGCCTGCTCGCCACGCTGCAGCGCGAACTGCTGCTGGCCATGACGCTGGCCGGCGTGACCCGCATCGCCGACATCGGCCCCGGCCACCTCGACGCGGATTGATAGGAAAAACGGCTGCAGCGATTACCTGTCAAGCGCCAGCAGCTATACATACAGTAGCAAGGAGATTCCCTATGAACGGCGCACAAGCCCTGATGAAGACCCTGGCCGATGCCGGCGTTGAGGTCTGCTTCACCAACCCCGGAACGAGCGAGATGCACTTCGTTGCCGCCCTCGACAGCGAACCGCGCATGCGCGCCGTGCTGGCCCTGTTCGAGGGCGTGGCCACGGGTGCGGCCGACGGCTACGCGCGCATGGCCGACAAGCCCGCCGCCACGCTCTTGCACCTGGGCTGCGGCCTGGGCAACGGCCTGGCCAACCTGCACAACGCGCGCAAGGGCAAGGTGCCCGTGGTCAACATCGTGGGCGACCACGCCACCACCCACACGCAGTACGACGCACAGCTGCAGTCCGACATCGAGACCGTGGCGCGCAATGTCTCGCCCGGCTTCGTGCGCACCTCGCAGAGCACGGCAGCGCTGTGCCAGGACGCGGTGGACGCCATCGCCGCCGCGCGCGGCCTGCCGGGCCAGGTGGCCACGCTGATCCTGCCGGCCGATGTGTCCTGGGGCGAGGGCGGCGCGCCCTGCACGCCACCGCCGGCGCCGCGCCCCCAGGCGGCGGACGACGCCACGGTGCAGGCCATCGCCCAGGCCCTGCGCGCGGGCGGCAAGACCGCGCTGCTGCTGGGCGGGCAGGCGCTGCGCGAGCCCGGCCTGCGGGCCGCCGCGCGCATCGCCGCGCACAGCGGCGTGAAGGTGTTCGCCGAGGTGTTCCCCACGCGCCTGGAGCGCGGCGCGGGCCTGCCCGCCGTGGAGCGCATCGCCTACCTGGCCGAGCTGGCCGGCGTGCAGCTCGCCGGCATCGAGCACCTGGTGCTGGTCGATGCCAAGGCGCCCGTGTCCTTCTTCGCCTACCCCGGCAAGAAGAGCTACCTGGTGCCCGACGGCTGCACCGTGCACACGCTGGCCACGCCGGAGCAGGACGCCGCCGCCAGCCTGGAAAAACTCGCCCAGGCCCTGGGCGCCGCCCAGGCGCAGCCCACGCTGCAGGCACCGGCCCGCCCGGGCCGCCCGCGCGGCAAGCTCACCGCCGAGAAGGTCTGCAAGGCCGTGGGCCACCTGCTGCCCGAGAACGCCATCGTCATCGACGAGGCCATCACCTCGGGGCTGATGCTCGGCCCCTTCACCGCCGGCGCGCCGCGCCACGACCTCATCACGCTCACGGGCGGCGCCATCGGCCAGGGCCTGCCCAACGCCGTGGGCGCGGCCATCGCCTGTCCGCAGCGCACGGTGCTGGCGCTGATCGGCGACGGCACGTCGATGTACACCATCCAGGCGCTGTGGACCATGGCGCGCGAGCGGCTCAACGTGGTGTCCATCATCTTCAACAACGCCTCGTATTCGGTGCTGAATGTGGAACTGGAGCGCGTGGGCGCCGAGGAGGTGGGCGCCAAGGCCAAGTCGCAGCTCGACCTGGCCGGGCCGGAGCTCAATTTCGCGCACCTGGCGCAGGGCATGGGCGTGCGCGGGGTGCGCACCACCACGGCGGAGGAATTCGTCTGGGCGCTGGAGCAGGCGCTGGCCACGCCCGGGCCGCACCTGATCGAGGCCATGGTGCCGCAGTCGCTCAGCGGGCTCAAGCGCAAGCTGTTGCCGTGGCTGCTGCGCTCGCTGCCGAGCCTGCCGCAGCCGGTGGCGCGGGCGCTCAAGCGGAAGATTGCTCCTTAAGGCTTTTTTGGCGTTTGGGGCTGGATGGGCATGCGGTGCTAGCTATTGTTTTCGTAGCTAGTGGCTGTTGCTTGGTTGAGGGCGGAGGCCGGGATGTCGCCCCGGCGGGCGACTCACTTTTCTTTGCTTCGCCAAAGAAAAGTAAGCAAAAGAAAGGCGACCCTACTGTCCGTGACCCCTGCGCTTCGCTCCGGGGCAACCTGCGATGCTCGCGCAGGGGGTGCGCCGTGGAACTCACTGCGCGCTGGCGCGCTCCGTTCGGACAACCACGGCAAGCCAGAGCACGAAGCATGCGTGTCCTTCGGCACGCATGCCCACCCCCTGCGCTGCGCTTCTCGGCACGGCCAGAAGGGAACCCATCGAACAGCCACACGGGCCATCGCTGCGCTCGGCCCCGAGAGGCGCTGGCGCTTTGCGCCGCGAGCGCCAGGCCGAGCGCAGCGATGGCCCGTGTGGTTTTCAACCCCTTGTGGCTGCGCCTGCGGCGGGGTGGTTGTGGGGTGGCATGCGCGTCGGAGCGCGCATGCTTCGTCAACTGACTCGCCGTGGTTGTTCGAGCGCAGCGCGCCAGCGCGTAGCGAGTTCCACGGCGCACCCCGCAAGCGCACCGGCGCAGGTTTGCCCCTTCGCAACGCGAAGGGGTCGCAGACTGAGGGTCGCCTTTCTTTTGGGTACTTTTCTTTGGCGAAGCAAAGAACAAGTACCTCGCCCGCCGGGGCGAGACCCGGCCTCCGCCCTCAATCCAGGCACGCCGAAAACTATCAAAAAGATAGCTGCCAGCGCAATACTAGAAAGCGCTAGAGGCCAAAAAATCAACGAACCCGCATCCCTGGCGTCGCCCCAGGCCACGGGTTCAGCACGTAGATCCCCGGGTTCGTCTTCTCGTCCGCATGGCTGCCCGCCAGCACCATACCCTCGGACACGCCGAACTTCATCTTGCGCGGCGCCAGGTTGGCCACCACCACGGTCAGCTTGCCCACCAGGTCGGCGGGTTGATAGCTGCTGGCGATGCCGGAGAACACGTTGCGCGTGCGGCCCTCGCCCACGTCGAGCGTGAGGCGCAGCAGCTTGGTCGAGCCTTCCACGGCCTCGCAGTTCACGATCTGGGCGATGCGCAGGTCGATCTTGGCGAAGTCGTCGATGGTGATCGTGGGGGCCAGTTCCTCGCCGCCGGGTGCTACGGTTTCAGGAGCTTCTGGCGCTTGCTGAGCCTGGGCTGGAGGCTCGAACAAGGCATCAAGCTGCTTCACGTCCACGCGCTGCATCAGGTGCTTGTACTCGCCGATCACATGGCCCTTGCCGAGCATGGCCTGGGCGCTGGCGAAGGTGAAAGGCTCGACCTTCAGGAAGGCCTCGACCTGCGCGGCCAGGGCCGGCAGCACGGGCTTGAGCAGGATGGTGAGCAGGCGGAAGGCTTCGATGCAGGTGGTGCACACGTCCTGCAGGCGGCCTTCCATGCCTTCCTGCTTGGCCAGCTCCCAGGGTTTGTTCTGGTCCACGTAGGCGTTCACGCGGTCGGTCAGCAGCATGGTCTCGCGCAGGGCCTTGCCGTATTCGCGTTCGGCCAGCAGCTCGATGATGGAGGGCGCCACGGTGCGCAGGTGGTCCAGCAGCGCGTCGCCGTCGGCCGACACCTCGCCGAGCTGGCCGCCGAAGCGCTTGCTGATGAAGCCGGCCGCGCGGCTGGCGATGTTGATGTACTTGCCGACCAGGTCGCTGTTGACGCGCAGCATGAAGTCTTCGGCGTTGAAGTCGATGTCCTCGTTGCGGCTGCTGAGCTTGGTGGCCAGGTAGTAGCGCAGCCATTCGGCGTTCATGCCCAGGCCCAGGTACTTGAGCGGGTCCAGGCCCGTGCCGCGGCTTTTGCTCATCTTCTCGCCGTTGTTCACCGTGAGGAAGCCGTGCACGAACACCGAATCGGGCACCTTGCGGCCGCTGAACTTCAGCGTGGCGGGCCAGAACAGGGTGTGGAAGGTGACGATGTCCTTGCCGATGAAGTGGTACTGCTCCAGCGCCGGGTCGGCCATGTAGGCGTCGTAATCCTCACCACGTTTTTCGAGCAGGTTCTTCAGCGAGGCCAGGTAGCCGATGGGCGCGTCGAGCCACACATAGAAGTACTTGCCCGGCGCGTCGGGGATCTCGATGCCGAAGTAGGGCGCGTCGCGCGAGATGTCCCAGTCGCCCAGGCCCTCGCTCTGCGTGCCGTCGGGGTTGGTGCGCACGGTGAACCACTCGCGCACCTTGTTGGCCACCTCGGTCTGCAGGCGGCCGTCCTGCGTCCAGTCTTCCAGGAAGGCGACGCAGCGCGGGTCCGACAGCTTGAAGAAGAAGTGCTCCGAGTGCTTGAGCACCGGCTTGGCACCCGAGAGGGCCGAGTAGGGGTTGATGAGGTCGGTGGGCGCGTACACGGCGCCGCAGACCTCGCAGTTGTCGCCGTACTGGTCCTTGGCGTGGCACTTGGGGCATTCGCCCTTGATGAAGCGGTCGGGCAGGAACATGTTCTTCTCGGGGTCGAAGAACTGCTCGATGGTGCGCGTCTCGATCAGGCCGTTGGCCTTGAGGTCGCGGTAGATGTCCTGCGCGAGCTGGTGGTTCTCGGGCGCGTCGGTGCTGTGCCAGTTGTCGAACTGGATGTGGAAGCCGTCGAGGTACTGCTGGCGCCCGGCGGCGATGTCGGCCACGAACTGCTGCGGCGTCTTGCCGGCCTTCTCGGCGGCGATCATGATCGGCGCGCCGTGCGTGTCGTCGGCGCCGACGAAGTTCACCTCGTTCCCCAGCAGCCGCTGCGTGCGCACCCAGATGTCGGCCTGGATGTACTCCATGATGTGGCCGATGTGGAAGTTGCCGTTGGCGTAGGGCAGAGCGGTGGTGACGAAGAGTTTGCGTGCGGGCATGGGAGCGGCTCTCGAAGCGGATTCGCCTTTTTGGCGGAACCCTTGATTTTACGGGCGCGTCGCCCAGGCGTCAGCCGGGCCTGGGCAAGGGCCGGGCGCCCTGGGCACAATCCGCGCCACAACAAGACCACCGAGGAGACAACCATGATCAAGAAACTGCTCATCACCGTGGGCGCCGTGGCGCTGGCCGGCCTGGCCTACCTGCTGGCCTGGCCCGTGCCCATCGCCCCCGTGGCCTGGCAGGCGCCGGCGGCGCCCGGCTACCAGGGCGCGCACGCGCCCAACCAGCGCCTGGCGAACCTGCGGATGATCGACCTGCGCGGCGAGGTCGGCCCCGAGCACATCGCCATCGGCAAGGACGGCAAGCTCTACACCACGGTGCTCAGCGGCAATATCCTGCGCATGAACGCCGATGGTTCCGACAGCGAGGTGTTCATCAACACCGGCGGTCGGGTGCTGGGCTTTGATTTCGACGCGGCGGGCAACCTCATCGCGGCCGACGCCGTCAAGGGCCTGCTGTCGGTGTCGCCCGCAGGCCGGGTGCAGCTGCTGGCCGACCGCGTGGGCGACGACCCGATCCGCTACGCCGACGGCGTGGTGGTGGC
Organism: Simplicispira lacusdiani; assembly: GCF_003604195.1. GTDB lineage: Bacteria > Pseudomonadota > Gammaproteobacteria > Burkholderiales > Burkholderiaceae_C > Simplicispira > Simplicispira lacusdiani. The sequence goes on along the minus strand of NZ_QXGR01000007.1, from coordinate 147,414 downwards.
CAAGAACGGCAAGATCTACCTCAGCGACGCCTCCACCCGCTTCGCCCCCAAGGACTGGGGCGGCACCTTCGAGGCCAGCGTGCTCGACATCCTGGAGCAGGCGGCCACCGGCCGGGTGCTCGAATACGATCCGGCCAGCCGCGCGGTGCGCGTGGTGGCCAAGGGCCTGAGCTTCGCCAACGGCGTGGCGCTGAGCAGCGACGAGCAGCACCTGTTCGTCAACGAAACCGGCAAGTACCGCGTCTGGAAGATCGCCGTGGACGCGCAGGACCTCGACATCGCCCAGGGCGCAGGCGACCAGGCCCGCGTGCTGCTGGACAACCTGCCGGGCTACCCCGACAACCTCATGCGCGGGCTGGACGGAAAGATCTGGCTAGGCTTCGCCAAGCCGCGCAACCCCACCATCGACGGCATGGCCGGCAAGCCCTGGCTGCGCGCGCTGACGCTGCGCCTGCCGCGCGCACTCTGGCCCATCCCCAAGGCCTACGGCCATGTGATCGCCTTCACCGAGGACGGCAAGGTGGTGGCCGACCTGCAAGACCCCTCGGGCGCCTACCCCGAGACCACCGCCATCACCGAGACGCCCGAGCGCCTGTACGTGCAGAGCCTGCACGCCAAGGGCCTAGGCTGGTTGGGGAAGTGAGCACCCCCCTGAGGCCCTGTGGGCCTTCCCCCCGCTCTCGCAGTGCTGTGCACTGCGGGCAGGGGGACGCACCCGGTGGCCGGGCAAAGCCCGCTCCACGGGTGCCCTGGCCCTCGCTGGTAGCGCCGCGAGGGCGTACGACTCCGTGAGCGCCAGCAAGAGTGTGCCGTTGAGCGTGGGGTAGCGTCAGGCCTTGGGCTTCCGAGGCAGTTCGGCGCCGGTGTCGTTCCAGCCGAAGAACCGGCACACCGCCGCGCGCTGCGCCAGCGTGTCGGCGCGGCCCAGGGCCATGAGATCGCGCGTGTAGTTCTGCTCGAACAGCAGGTAGCTGGCCAGCGCCGCGCTGCGCACGTCCTGGCTCTTGGACGAGACGCCCAGCGCGCCGAGCATGGTGCGCACGGGCGCGGGCAGGTCGGCCACATGGCGCGCGGCCACGGCGTCGAGGCGCTCCGAGGGCGCGATCACCAGCAGCTCGATGGGGCGCAGCGCACTGCGCGCGCGCGCCTCGGGCGGGATCAGCGAGATCGTCTGGTTGATGCGCTGCATGCGCTCCACGTCCACCCAGAGCGCGTCCAGGAAGATGTTCGACAGCGCGTGGCCGGCGATCTGCGCCAGCGAGGGGTAGCCGGTGGAGAGCGCCGCCGTCACGTCGCCCTTGGGTTCGTGCATGCGGCCCGCGCCGACCACCAGCACGCGTTCGGCGCCCAGGTGGATGGCTGGCGCGATGGGGGCCGACTGGCGCATGGAGCCATCGCCGAAATATTCGATGTGCCCCTCGACGTCGATCGCCGTGGCCGGGAACACGAAGGGGATGGCGGCCGAGGCCAGCAGGTGTTCGTGCGTGATGCGGTCGCGCACCGAGCGGCGCTGCGAGCGCACCCACGGGTCCTGGCGCTCGCCCGCCTCGAAGAAGGTCACGTGCTCGCCCGAGCTGTAGCTTGACGCCGTGACCGCCAGCGCCTGCAGATGGCCCTGGCGGATCAGGCGCGGCAGGCGCATCAGCGGCACCATCTTCACCAGCAGCTGCGCCAGCGGCGCGTTGTCCAGCAGCGAGCGCGGGCGCATGCGGCGCCAGCGCGCCAGCGCCCAGCCCAGCGACAGCAGCGTGAGCCAGCGCGCGCCGCTGCGCATCACGCTGAGGGAGTCGGCGCGGTAGACATGGTGCGCGTGGAAGTTGCTCCACACGCGCACGATGCGGCGCACCGCGCGGTCGAACTGGTCGGCGCCGCAGGCCAGAGCGGCGGCGTTGATGGCGCCGGCCGAGGTGCCGGTGACGATGGGGAAGGGGTTGGGCTCCTTGCCCGCCCCGCAGGCCAGGCGCAGGTCGGCGATGGCTTCGAGCACGCCCACCTGGTAGGCGGCGCGCGCGCCGCCGCCGGTCAGCAGCAGCCCGGTGCGCGGGGTGGAGGGTGCGGGCGCGGGCGTGGGCATGGTGGCGGAGCGGTCATGGTTGCACGGAGCAGGGGGCCGTGCCTGCCCCGAGTGTGCGCGCGGGTGCTCCCTGCCGGCCTTGGGGAAACCCCATGGCCGTTGCGCGGGCGCCGCAGATCAGCGGGTGCCCAGCAGCAGGCCGGCCAGCGCGTCGCCCTGCACGACGGTGATGCCGTGGTCGCGCGCGAACAGACGGGCGTTGTCGCTCAGGCTGCCCTGGGCCAACAGGTACAGGCCCGCCTGGGCGCCGCGTGCCTGCATGGCGGCGTGCAGTTCGCGCAGCGGCTCCACGCCGTGGGTCGCGGCCTTCCAGCGCCGGGCGCTGGCCAGCAGCGCCTGCCCGTCCTGGGTCAGCACGAAGTCGGCCGCGCCGCCGCCCGCGAGGCGCTCGACGCCATGGCCGTTGGAGCGCCAGGCGGCTTCCAGCGCATCGGCGAAATCGCGCCAGGGCCAGGCCTGCAACTGCGCGTGCATGGCCGCCACGCGCGCGGCGCTGGGCGCGTGCCACTGGCGCCAGGCGGCCACGCAGCCCACGGCGAAGAACGGGAAGGTGCCCAGCACGCCGGCGTACACGTACTCGCGCGGCAGCAGGGCGGCGGCGGCCAGCGAGAACAGGCCCACCAGCGCGAAGCTGATCCACCACGGCGAGCGCAGCAGGATGGCGAACAGCGAGTTGGGCGACATCTTGAATTTCACGGGGGTCCTCAGAGGGGTGCTGGATCGGTGCGGGGCCTGCATTGTCCTGCAGCCAGTGGGGTCGGTGCGGTTCGATAGACTACCGCTCCCACAGGAGTACATCGGAATGGCTATCAACGAACAGGGCCTCATGGCGGCCCTCGGCACCGTGCAGGACCCCGGCACGGGCAAGGATTTCGTCAGCGCGCGCGCCCTGCGCAACCTGCGCATCGACGGCGGCGCCGTGTCTTTCGACGTGGAGCTGGGCTACCCCGCCCGCAGCCAGGAGAGCGCGCTGCGCGCCAGCCTGGAGGCCGCCGCGCGGACCGTGGCGGGCGTGGAGCGCGTGCAGGTGAACATCGTGACCAAGGTCGTGGCCCATGCCGTGCAGCGCGGCGTGCAGCTGCTGCCGGGCGTGAAGAACATCGTGGCCGTGGCCTCGGGCAAGGGCGGCGTGGGCAAGAGCACCACGGCGGCCAACCTGGCGCTGGCGCTGGCGGCCGAGGGCGCCACGGTGGGCCTGCTCGACGCCGACATCTACGGCCCCAGCCAGCCCATGATGATGGGCATCGCCGGCCGGCCCGAGAGCCTGGACGGCAAAACCATGGAGCCGCTGGTCAACCATGGCGTGCAGGTCATGTCCATCGGCTTCCTGGTGGACCAGGACGAGGCCATGATCTGGCGCGGCCCCATGGCCACGCAGGCGCTGGAGCAGCTCCTGCGCCAGACGAACTGGAAGGATCTGGACTACCTCATCGTGGACATGCCGCCCGGCACCGGCGATATCCAGCTCACGCTGAGCCAGCGCGTGCCGATCACCGGCGCCGTGATCGTGACCACGCCGCAGGACATCGCGCTGCTCGACGCCAAGAAGGGCATCAAGATGTTCGAGAAGGTGGGCGTGCCCATCCTCGGCATCGTCGAGAACATGGCCGTGCATGTGTGCACGAACTGCGGCCATGCCGAGCACATCTTTGGCGAAGGCGGCGGCCGCCGCATGGCGCAGGACTACGGCATGGACTACCTCGGCGCCCTGCCGCTGTCGATGCAGATCCGCCTGCAGGCCGACAGCGGCCAGCCCACCGTGGTGGCCGAGCCCGGCGGCGAGGTGGCACGGATCTACAAGCAGGTCGCGCGCGAAGTGGCCGCGAAGATCGCCCGCCAGTCCAAGGACTTCTCGGCTAAGTTCCCCACCATCTCGATCAGCAAGAGCACTTGAGCGCGGCGTTCCGTGGCCCTGCGGGCGCCCTGAAAAGATCGTGAACAGGCGCTAGGACGAAGACGCGCGGGAGAGGGCGGGCAGCAGCATCGGGGAGGACGGGCAGGCCATCACCCGGTCGCGGCCGGCCTTCTTGGCGTTGTAGAGCGCCGTGTCCGCCTGCTCGAACAGGGCCTGGGCCACTTCGGTGGCGCTGGGGAAGCCGGACGTGGGCGGTGTCGTGGCCACGGGCCTGTCGGACGCGGCGAGGGCGCCGGGGTGGATGCAGGCCACGCCGATGCTGACCGTGACATGGTCCCGCCCCTGCGCCGCGAGGTGCGCGATGCCCAGGGCGCGCACCGCCCCGCAGATCCGCTCGGCCAGGGCCATGGCCTGCGGCACGGCGGTGTCGGGCAGCAGGACGGCGAACTCCTCGCCGCCATAGCGCGCCGCCAGATCGCCTTCGCGCCCGACGGCGTGCGACAGCGCCTGCGCCACCTGCTGCAGGCATTGGTCGCCCGCCACATGGCCGTAGTGGTCGTTGTAGGCCTTGAAGTGGTCCACGTCGATCATCAGCAACGCCAGGGGGGCGCCACTGCGCATGGCGCGGTTCCATTCGCGGGCCACGGCTTCGTCGAGCGCCAGGCGGTTGGCCACATGCGTCAGCGGGTCCAGGCGCACCTGTGCCTCCAGGGCCGCGCGGTAGCGGGCGAGCTGTTCCTCGGCCTGCTTGCGCTCGGTGATGTCCTGCACGGTGCCGGTCATGCGCGAGACCAGGTTCTTGTCCTGGCCCACTTCGTATTCGCCCCACACTTCCACCCAGCGCACTTGCTGGTCGCTGGGGCGGATGAGGCGGTACTGGGTGCGCAGCGCGGTGTGCTGCTTCATGGCCTGGTCGTGCACGGCGAGGATCTGCGTGCGTTCCTCGGGGTGCAGCAGGCGCACCCATTGCGAAAGCAGCATGCGCCCGTCGGGCGGCAGGCCGTAGATCTGGCTGGCCATGTCCGACATGAAGAACTCCTCGCGCGCCACGTCGTAGGCGAAGTAGCCGAGCGAGGCGGCCTTCTGTGCATTCTGGAGCCAGCGCATGTTGCGCTCCACCTCGGTTTTCAGGGCCCGCTCGCGCCGTCTGGCGCGCCATTGCCAGTGGGCCGCCAGAAAACCCGCGAACAGCAGCACCAGGCTGATGGGCAGGCTCAGGGCCAGCCATTCCCGGGCGCGGATGTCGCTGAAGGCCTCCGCGATGTCCACTTTGGTCACCATGTACCACGGCGAATCGGGCACCGCGCTGACCATGGCCAGCACCTCCTCGCCCCGGTAGTCGCGCCCGTAGAGGATGCCGCGCTCCCCGTTGGCGGCCAGCACCGCGGGGTCGCTGCCCTGGCCCATGGGCAGGCGCAGGGACAGCGGCGGGTCGCCGTGGTGCCGCAAGGGGCTGAGGAACGCCACCTCGTCCCCCTCGCGCAGCACCAGGGCGGATTCAGCGGTGGTGCTGGGGGTGGGCCAGTTTTCCAGCAGAGGGTAGAGCGTGGTGCGCACGTCGCTGACCAGCCAGACCGCGCCCACCGGCACCATGTCCTCGAAGAGCGGGGCCAGCAGGCCGAAGAAGGGGAAGGCGAAAAAGGCGTCGCGGCGCGGCTCGACCACCATGGCCTGGGCCTGCGCGAGCGCGCGCCGCAGCGCTTGCTGTTCCGGCTCGGGCAACGGGCCCTGGGCGCTGCCGCCGGGTGAGAGCCGCAACTGGCCCTGGGTGTCCACCAAATACACTGCGGTGTAGCGCGCGCGCTCCTGCAGGGTGCGCAGGCGGTCGAGCACCTGCGATGCCTGGGGCTCCACTGGCTGTTGCAGCCACCGGGCCACCGATTGCGCGAACAGGGTGTCGTCGGTCAGCGCCATGGCATCCGACAGGCGGCGTTCGCGCCACTCGGCCACGCTCTTGGACTGCAGCTGGCTGATGGCCTGCAACTCCCACTCGACCTGGTGGCGGTAGCGCCTTTCCCGGTCCTGGTGGATGCTCTGGACGCTCCAGAACATGCCCGCCAGCACCACGATCGCCAGCAGCGGCAGGGCCTTCCAGCTCAGGAAGGGTATGCGGCGGGATGGCGGGGCGGAAGACGGCGGCATGGTGTCCGAAGAGGCGTTGACGGGGCGGGCAGGGGCAAAACGGGGTGTTTTTTCCGTGAATGCGGGCGAATGGTGCAAGCAACGAAAAGACTATGTCACACTTTGTTCCAGATCGAGCCCGGACACCGGGTGCCGATCAGCGCATTTCACCGCTTGACACGAAGGATATCGCCGTGCCACTGACCCGCCGTGCCCTGGCCCACCGCCTGATCGCCATCGCCAGCCTGGCCGGGCTGGGCTGGGCGCCCCAGGCCCTGGCGCATGCGGTGCCGCGCGCGGTGTCCATCAACATCTCGCTGGAGCCCGACAGCCTGGACCCCACCATGGCGCCCGCCGCCTCGATTGGCGAGGTGGTGCACTACAACGTGTTCGAGGGCCTCGTGAAGATCGAGGAAAACGGCGCCATCGCGCCCCTGCTGGCCGAATCCTGGAGCCAGGACCCGGATGGCAAGGCCTACACCTTCCGGCTGCGCAAGGGCGTGCGCTTCCATGATGGCGCGCCGTTCGATGCGTCGGCCGTGAAGTTCAGCTTCGAGCGCGCCAAGGCGCCGGGCTCCACCAACAAGGCGCGCAAGGCGCTGTTCGACAACATCACCCGCATCGAGACGCCCGATCCGCGCACCGTGATCCTGGTGCTGGCCCGCCCGGACGCCAGCCTGCTGTTCCGCTTGGGCGAGAACACCGCCGTCATCCTGCACCCCGACAGCGCCGGCCAGGCCGCCACCTGGCCCGTGGGGACCGGACCGTACCGCTTCGAACAGTGGGTCCGGGGCAAGCACATCACCCTCGCCAAGGCCGACAGCTACCGGCAGCCGGCCAAGGTGCGGATCGACCGCGTGACCTTCCGCTTCATCCACGACCCGGTGGCGCAGGCGGCGGCGGTGCAGGCGGGAGAGATCGACATGTTCTTCAACTTCGCCACGCACAACGTCAGCCGTTTCCGGGGCGACAGCCGCTACCACGTGCTCATCGGCTCGTCCAGCGGCAAGGGCATGCTGGCGCTGAACCATCGGCGCAAGCCCCTGGACGACGCGCGCGTGCGCCGCGCCATCACCCACGCCATCGACCGCGAGGCCTTCATCCGCGAAGTGCTCGAAGGCCGGGGCAAGGCCATCGGCAGCCATTTCTCGCCCACCGACGCGGGCTATGTGCACCTGGCCGGCATGTACCCCTACGACCCGGACCGTGCCCGCGCGCTCCTGCGCGAGGCCGGCGTCAAGACCCCGCTGGAGCTGACGCTGACCCTGCCGCCCACCCCCTACGCCCGCATGGGCGGCCCGGCCGTGGCGGCCGATCTGGCCAAGGTGGGTGTCGTGGTCAAGCTGGAGCATGTCGAATGGGCGCAATGGCTCGCGGGCACCTTCAAGGGCCAGTTCGACCTCACGCTGATCAACCACGTCGAGCCGCTGGATTACCAGATCTACACCGACCCGCAGTACTACTTCGGCTACGACAGCCCGGCCTTCCGCGGTCTCGTGGCGCGCCATGCCGAGAGCGCCAACGCCCGCGAGCGCCAGCGGCTGCTGGTCGAGATCCAGCGCCACTTGGCGCAGGACGCCGTCAACGCCTGGATCTTCGCCGCCCAGATCGGCACCGTGGCGCGCAAGGGGCTGCGCGGGGTGTGGATGAACTACCCCATCTTCGTGCACGACGTCGGCGCCATGTGGTGGGAGTGACGCGGGCTGCCTCCGGCCGCATAAAGCCCCGCCAAGGCGTGCCCCACGGGCAATTGCGCTAAGGTAGGCACCCATGAACCTCTCGATTTTCCAGCTCGGCTGGCGCACCCTGCTGCGCGACCTGCGCGCCGGCGAGCTGCGCCTGCTCGCCGTGGCCGTGACCCTGGCCGTGGCCGCGCTCACCTCGGTGGCCTTCTTTGCCGACCGCCTGCAGGGCGGCCTACAGCGCGACGCCCTGCAGATCCTCGGCGGCGACGCCGTGGTGGCCAGCGACAACCCCACGCCAGAACCCATCGTGCAGCGCGCGCGGGCGCTGGGCCTGCAAATGGTGACCACCGTGGGCTTTCCCACCATGGGCCGCGCCAGCGACGCCCAGGGCGGCGCCAGCCGCCTCGTGGCCTTCAAGAGCGTCGAAAAGGGCTACCCGCTGCGCGGCAGCCTCACCGTGGCGGCCGCGCCCGGGGCGCCCGAGCAGACCACGCGCGACATCCCCGCGCCCGGCGAGGTGTGGGTGGATGCGCCCCTGCTCGACTCCCTGGGCCTGAAAATGGGCGACCCGCTGCTGCTGGGCGACGCCAGCCTGCGCATCACCCGCATCATCGTCATCGAACCCGACCGGGGCGCCGGCTTCATGGCCTTCGCGCCACGCGTCATGGTGAACGAGGCCGACGTGCCCGCCACCGGCCTGGTGCAGCCCGCCAGCCGCCTGACCTACCGCTTCGCCGTGGCGGGCGAGCCGCGCGCCGTGCGCGAGTTCAGCACCTGGGCCGAGCAGGAGGTGCAGCGCAGCAGCGCGCGCGGCGTGCGCCTCGAATCGATCGAATCGGGCCGCCCCGAGATGAAGCAGACGCTGGACCGCGCGCAGAAATTCCTCAGCCTCGTGGCGCTGCTGGCCGCGCTGCTGTCGGCCGTGGCCGTGGCGCTGGCGGCGCGCGGCTTCGCCGCCGGCCACCTCGACGCCTCGGCCATGCTGCGCGTGCTGGGCCAGAGCCAGCGCGCCATCGCCGGCAGCTACGCGGTGGAATTCATCCTCGTGGGCCTGGCCGCCAGCGCGCTGGGCGTGCTGCTGGGCTATGCCGTGCACCATGTGTTCGTGGTGCTGCTGGCCGGGTTGGTGGAATCGGCGCTGCCCGGCGCCAGCGCCTGGCCCGCCGCTCTGGGCCTGGGCGTGGGGCTCACGCTGCTCGTGGCCTTTGGTCTGCCGCCCGTGCTGCAACTGGCGCAGGTGCCGCCGCTGCGCGTGATCCGGCGCGACATTGGCGCCCTGCGCCCGGCCTCGCTGGCCGTGCTGGGCCTGGGCATGGCAGGCTTCGCGGCGCTGCTGCTCGTGGTCAGCAGCGACCTCAAGCTTGGGCTCATCGCCGTGGGCGGCTTCGCCGTGGCCGTGGGCCTGTTCGCGCTGCTGAGCTGGCTGGCCGTGGCGGTGCTGCGCAAAACCGTGAACGAGGCCACCGCGCCGCGCTGGCTGGTGCTGGCCACGCGCCAGATCTCGGCGCGCCCGGCCTATGCCGTGGTGCAGGTCAGCAGCCTGGCCGTGGGCCTGCTGGCGCTGGTGCTGCTGGTGCTGCTGCGCACCGACCTCATCGCCAGCTGGCGCCAGGCCACGCCGCCCGACGCGCCCAACCGCTTCGTCATCAACATCCAGCCTGACCAGGCCGACACTTTCCGCCAGACGCTGAAGGACGCGGGCGTTGGCCGCTACGACTGGTACCCCATGATCCGTGGCCGCCTGGTGGCCGTGAACGGCCAGCCCATCGGCCCCGAGAGCTACGCCGACGACCGGGCCCAGCGCCTGGTGGAGCGCGAATTCAACCTCTCCAACGCCGCCGTGCAGCCGCCGCACAACCAGGTGGTGGCCGGCCGCTGGACGCCCGGCGAACAGGGCGCGGCCAGCGTGGAGGACGGCCTGGCCAAGACCCTGGGCCTGAAACTGGGCGACACCATGCGCTTCGACATGGCGGGCGTGCAGCACGAGGTACGCATCACCTCGCTGCGCAAGGTGGACTGGGGCTCCATGCGCGCCAACTTCTTCGTCATGTTCCCGGTGGACCACCTGGAGGGCGCGGCCGTGACCTACCTCGCCGCCTACCGCGCGCCCGAGACCGCCGGCTTCGACAACGCCCTGGTGCGCCAATTCCCCAACATCACCAACGTGGACATGGGCGCCACGCTGATGCAGGTGCAGCGCGTGCTCGACCAGGTGGTGCGCGCGGTGGAATTCCTGTTCGGCTTCACCCTGGCCGCCGGCCTGGTGGTGCTGTTCGCCGCCGTCACCGCCACGCGCGAGGAGCGCGCCCGCGAATACGCCATCATGCGCGCCCTGGGCGCGCGCGGCAGCCTGCTGGGCGACGTGCAGCGCGCTGAGCTGGCCGGCGTGGGCCTGCTCGCCGGCGTGCTGGCCAGTTGCGTGGCCGTGGCCGTGGGCTGGGCGCTGGCGCGCTTCGTGTTCGACTTCACCTGGACCGCCTCGCCCCTGGTGCCCCTGGCCGGCGGCCTGGCCGGCGCCGTGCTGGCGCTGCTGGCGGGCTGGTGGGGCCTGCGCGAGGTGCTGCAACGCCCCGTGGTGGACACGCTGCGCCGTGCAGCGGAGTAGAAATACTATTGTTTTAATAGCTGCTGGCGCTTGATGGTATTGCGCTGCAGCCCGTTTTTGCCATGAACCCTGAAGACACCCCGGCCGAAACCCCGCTGTTCGAGCGCATCGGAGGCGAGCCCGCCGTGCGCGCCCTGGTGGACCGCTTCTACGACCTCATGGACCTGGAGCCCGGCTACGCCGCGCTGCGCGCCACGCACGGCAGCACGCTTGATGAGTCGCGCGACAAGCTGTTCTGGTTCCTCTGCGGCTGGCTCGGCGGCCCCGAGCACTACACCAGCCGCTTCGGCCACCCGCGCCTGCGCGCACGCCACATGCCGTTTGCCATCGGCGTGAAGGAGCGCGACCAGTGGGTGGCCTGCATGGACCAGGCCATGGCGGAATGCGCCACGCCCGAGGAGTTGCGCACGCGGTTGAAGGCGAGCTTCTTCAATACGGCTGACTGGATGCGCAACAAGGGGCTGTGAGGGGCGCTATTGAATGTATAGCTGCTAGCGTTTATCGAATGGGCGTTTGAGGCGGATTCCATTCAAGAATGGCGCTGAGGCAAGATGTGCACCTGGCAACCACCCACCCAGGAGCCCCATGGCCGCGTCCACGACCCGCAAGAAAACCGCTCGCAAAGGCTTCCGCTGCGCCTGCTGCGGCGAATGGCACGACGAGCTGCTGACCGACATCGCCTGCGGCCTGCCCGACGCCGTGTTTGACCTGGGCTACCTGGAACGCTACCGCCGCGCCCGGTACAACCCCGACTTTTGCACCCTGGACGACAACCGCCACTTCATCCGCTGCGTGCTTCCCGTGCCCTTCACCCACCGCGACGACTATTTTGGCTGGGGCGTGTGGGTGGAGGTGGACCGTGCCACGCACGACCTATGCCTCCGGGTCTTCGACACCGAAGGCGCCGCCGCCGTGCTGCACCAGCATGGCATGCTGGCCAATGAACTCAAGGTCTACCGCAAGACGGCGGGTCTGCCCGTGCGCATCGAACTCTCGGACGAACACCGACCACTGGTGTACCTGCGACCGGCCTCGCGGCACGCGCTGGCGCTGGAGCAGCGGCGGGGGATCGACGAACGGCGGCATCACGCATTGGCGGCGCCTTATCTCTGACGGAGGTAGATGACGGCGGCGTCACCTTTGCCGCCCACCCACCGGCTGCAGCAGCACCAGCATCGCCCCCGCGCCGCCGTCCACCGGCCGCGCCTGCACGAAGGCCAGCACCTCGTGCTTCTGCACCAGCCAGCGCTGCACGCGGCTCTTGAGCACGGGGCTCTTGCCGGGCGAGCCCAGGCCCTTGCCGTGCACCACGCGCACGCAGCGCACGCCGTTCTTGTGGGCGGTGCGGATGAATTCACCGAGCGCCTCGCGCGCCTCGTCCACGCGCAGGCCGTGCAGGTCGAGTTGGCGCTGGATGCTCCAGTGTCCGGCGCGCAGGCGGCGCGTCACCTCCACGCCGATGCCGGGGCGGCGAAAACTCAGCTGGTCGTCGGTGTCGAGCAGGGTGCTGACGTCGAAGTCGTCGCTGATCGATTCGAGCAGCACGCGCTGCTCGTCCAGCGCGTGCTGCACGGGCAGGGGCGGTGGCAGGGGGCGGCGCAGGCGGGCCAGGTTGCGGTCGCGCAGCCGGGTGACGGGGCCCACGGCGCGGCTGAACTGGTGGCGCTCGGCCTCGCGGCGTGCTGCCGCTTCGCGCCGGGCCTTTTCCTCGGCCTCCAGGCGGGCCTGTTCCTCGCGCAGGTGGCGGGCCACGGCGGCCAGGTCCTGCAGGTCGGTCACGCGCACGCTGGCGCGGCGGGGCGCGGGGGCGCTGCTGCGGCGTGGCTGGCGCGAGGTTGGCGTGGTGCTGGAGGCCGGCGCGGGCCGTGGCGGGCGCGGTGCGGGCGCTGGCCGGGGTGGCGCGGCGGGCGGGCTGGCAGGCGCGGCTGCGGGTGGTTCCGGTGCCGCCTTGGGCGCGCGCGCTCTCTCCAGCGCCAGGCGCAGGGCGGTGTGGCCGGGCAGGCTCAAGCTGGTGTAGTGTTTCACTCTTATGGGTACTTTCAGCGAGAGCCCAAGGGGCCAGCTGCTAGGCGCAGGGGCGCAGGCATAACGGGTTACGTCAAGCCACTGCAACAACGCAGATGGCCCCTTGGGCACTCGCCCGAAGGGAGCCCCGAAAAAGCCGCCCAGCGTCGTTTCAGCGCTTGACAAGGGCGCCACCATTGCCTGCGCGCTGCGCCTAGCCGTGCGGCTTTTTCGGGGCTCTGAAAGTACCCATAAGAGTGAAACACTACACGAGGCCTTTCTCGGCCATCGACAGGGCCTGGCCGGGCGCGACGATCACATGGTCGAGCACGCGCACGTCCACCAGGGCCAGCGCGGCCTTCAGGGTTTGCGTGAGCTGTTCGTCGGCGCGGCTGGGCTGCACGCTGCCGCTGGGGTGGTTGTGGGCCAGCACCACGGCAGCGGCCTGGTGGTGCAGGGCGCGCAGCACCACTTCGCGCGGGTACACGCTGGTTTGCGCAAGGGTGCCACGGAAGAGCTCTTCCAGGGCCAGCAGCCGGTGCTGGCTGTCGAGGAACAGCACGGCGAAGACCTCGTGGCCCTTATTGGCCAGGTGCAGTTGCAGGTAGTGCTTCACCGTGTCGGCCGAGTCGAACACCTGGCGCTCTTGCAACTGCTGGGCCAGGGCGCGGCGCGCCAGTTCCAGCACGGCCACGAGTTCGGCGCGCTTGGCCGGGCCCAGGCCCTTGATGCGGCGCAGGTCGTCGGCGCCCGCGTGCAACAGGCCGGCGATGCCGCCAAAGCCGCCCGTGGGCCGGCCGGCGGCGTCGCGCCCGGGCGGGTCCAGCAGCTCCTGCGCCAGTTGCAGCACGCCCTTGCCCACGATGCCGGTGCGCAGCAGCAGGGCCAGCAGCTCGGCGTCCGACAGCGCGGCGGGGCCGCGCGCCAGCAGCTTTTCGCGCGGCTGCGCGTCGGCAGGAAGGTCTTTGAGCGGCATGGCAAGGGGGCCGAAAGGGCCCAAACGTAAAATGGCGCCAGTTTATCGAGGCACTCATGGCAACTGTTCAACCGGGTTCTTTCCTGACCCTGCATTACCGTCTGGCGGGCCCCGCCGGCGACGTCATCAACACCTTCGCCGACAAGCCGGCCACGCTGACGCTGGGCAACAGCGAGCTGTCGCCGGCCATGGAGCAGCGTCTGCTGGGCCTGGAAGAGGGCACGCGCACCACGTTCGAGCTGGCCCAGGGCGAGGCTTTTGGCGAGCGCAATCCCGAGATGCAGCAGTGGGTGGGACGCAAGCTGCTCAATGAATTGGGCGACCCGGACGACGTGTACCACGTGGGCGAGGTGGTGGAGTTCTGCACGCCCGACGGCATGAGCACCTACGCCGGCGTGGTGCTGCAGGTAGGCAATGCCGAGAGCCCCGAGGCGCTGTTGATCGACTTCAACCACCCGCTGGCGGGCCAGCCCGTCACGTTCGAAGTGCACGTGATCGGCGTGCTATGAACCACCCGCAGGAGGTGCTGCTGGCCGAACCGCGCGGTTTCTGCGCGGGGGTGGACCGGGCCATCGAGATCGTCGAGCGCGCGCTGGCCAAGTTCGGCGCGCCCATCTACGTGCGCCACGAGATTGTGCACAACACCTTCGTGGTGAACGACCTCAAGGCCAAGGGCGCGATCTTCATCGAGGAGCTGTCCGACGTGCCGCCCGGCGCCACGCTGATCTTCAGCGCCCACGGCGTGAGCAAGGCGGTGCAGGAAGAGGCGCGCGCGCGCGGCTTCCACATCTTCGACGCCACCTGCCCGCTGGTGACCAAGGTGCACGTGGAGGTGGCCAAGCTCGCCCAGGAGGGCTACGAGTTCATCATGATCGGCCACAAGGGCCACCCCGAGGTGGAGGGCACGCTGGGCCAGCTCGACGGCGGCATCCACCTGGTGGAGGACGTGGCCGACGTGGCGCGCGTGCAGCCCGCGCAGACGGACAAGCTCGCCGTGGTCACCCAGACCACGCTGAGCGTGGACGACGCCGCCGAGATCACCGCCGCCGTGCGTGCGCGCTTCCCCAAGGTGCGCGAGCCCAAGCAGCAGGACATCTGCTACGCTACGCAGAACCGCCAGGACGCCGTCAAGCTCCTGAGCCCGCAGGTGGACCTGGTGATCGTGGTGGGCAGCCCCACCAGCTCCAACAGCAACCGCCTGCGCGAGCTGGCGCAGCGCCTGGGCACCACCAGCTACATGGTGGATAGCGCCGCCGAGCTGCGCCCCGAGTGGTTCGACGGCATTGCCCGCGTGGGCCTTACGGCGGGCGCCTCGGCCCCCGAGATCCTGGTGCGCGAGGTGATCGACCGTATCAAGGTGCTGGGCGCGGTGTCGGTGCGCAAGCTCAGCGGCATCGAGGAAACCCTCAAGTTCCCGCTGCCCAAGGGCCTCAAGCTCGACGGCGCCGGGCAAGCGGCGGACGACGGCGAATGAAATGCTACTGATTCAATAGCTGCTAGCGCTTATGGAACGGGCCTTGTGGCCCGTTTTTTTATTGAAAACGGGAGTTGTTGCTGTTCAAGGCGGCTGAACAGGCGCGGCCCAGGCCAGCAGCCACCGTGCAAGGGCCGCCCCGCAGCACTGGTGGCGTCCCCCCTCCGCGCAGCGAAGCGAAGCAGAGAGGGGGGAAGCGGCGCAGCCGCTCAGGGGGGTGTCCCCTCGTCAACTCCAGAGGTCCAGCGGCGGATCGGCCGCCACGGCGCGCAGGATGTCGGTGCGCGAGATGAAGCCCACCGGCATGCCGTATTCGTCCGTCACCGGCAGGCCGGGCAGCCCGGTTTCGAGCAGCACCGTGGCCACGCGGCGCAGGTCGGTGTCGGGCGCGACGGTGGGCACGGGGCTCACCATCACGGCCGAAACGGGGCGCCGTGCCAGCGCGATCGCGTCCTTGATGTGGCCCGGCTCGGGCAGCAGGTCCAGCGGCGCCATGTCGGCGCGCAGCAGCAGGCCCACCACGCGCCCCTGCGGGTCCACCACCGGGGCCTGGGCGACGCCGTGTTCGGCCAGCGTCTGCCACGCGTTGTTGACGATGGTGTCGGGCTGCACGGCCAGGGCGTTGGCCGTCATCACGTCGCGCACGCGCGAAAGCGGCTGGCGGGGCTGGGCGGGGCCATGCACCGTCTGGGCGTAGGCGCTCACCGCGTCCTGCGACCGCAGGTTCACGGCGGCCGGCGCCGGGCCGGGGGAAGGGGCGGGTGTCGGCACTTCGAGCACGAAGGTTTCCACATCCGCGGCGCGGGTGCGCAGCGCCTGCGGGCGCTGCGTGCGGCGCACGGCCGAGATCTGCGCCAGATTCTCGGGCCCCCCCCGGTACATCTGCCCCGATGGGCCGAACACAAAAAACATGGCAGCCTCCTGCGCGCACCCCGATGGTGCCGATCATGGCCATGTTATCGGCAGCATGGGCCGCGCGGTTCAATCGCCCTTGGCGTGCCGTGGTTCCGTCCGGCCCGGGGGCTGGTGCTGGCAGGTTCTAAAATCCCGCCATGCTTGACATTCTTCTCCTTCGCAAAGACCTCGACACCGCCATCGCGCGCCTGGAAACCCGCAAGAAGCCCCAGGCCTTCTTGAACGTGGAGGCGTTCCAGGCCCTGGAAACCGAGCGCAAGACGCTGCAGACCCGCACCGAGGAGCTGCAATCCCAGCGCAACCAGCTGTCCAAGCAGATCGGCATGCTCATGGGCAAAGGCGACAAGGAAGGCGCCGAGGCCGCCAAGGCCCAGGTGGCCGCCTCCAAGGGGGAACTGGAGCAGTCCGCCGCCCGCCTGGAGCAGATCCAGGCCGAACTGCTGACCCTGCTCATGGCCGTGCCCAATCTGCCGCACGAGAGCGTGCCGGTGGGCAGCGACGAAACCGGTAACGTGGAAGTGCGCCGCTGGGGCCAGCCCGCCAGCTTTGCCTTCGAGGCCAAGGACCACGTGGACGTGGGCACGCCGCTGGGGCTGGATTTCGACATGGGCGTCAAGCTCTCGGGCTCGCGCTTCACCGTGATGAAGGGCCCGATCGCCCGCCTGCACCGCGCGCTCGCCCAGTTCATGCTCGATTTGCAGACCCAGCAGCATGGCTACACCGAGTGCTACGTGCCCTACGCCGTGAACGCCGACTCGCTCAAGGGCACGGGCCAGCTGCCCAAGTTCGAGGGCGATCTGTTCGCCGCCAAGAAGGGGGGGCAGGACGGCGAGCCCGTGCCCGACAACGCGGCGCTCTACCTCATCCCCACCAGCGAAGTGCCGCTGACCAACTTCGTGCGCGACGTGGTGGTGGCCGAGTCGGACCTGCCCATCAAGCTCACGGCGCACACGCCGTGCTTCCGCTCCGAGGCCGGCAGCTATGGCCGCGACACGCGCGGCATGATCCGCCAGCACCAGTTCGACAAGGTCGAGATGGTGCAGATCGTGCACCCCGACAAGAGCTACGAGGCGCTGGAGGAAATGACCCGCCACGCCGAGGCCGTGCTGCAGCAGCTGGGCCTGCCCTACCGCGTGATGGCCCTGTGCACGGGCGACATGGGCTTTGGCGCCGCCAAGACCTACGACCTGGAAGTGTGGCTGCCCGCGCAGAACACCTACCGCGAGATCAGCTCGGTGAGCAACTGCGAGGCCTTCCAGGCGCGCCGCCTGCAGGCACGTTTCAAGAACGCCCAGGGCAAGAACGAACTGGTGCACACGCTCAACGGCTCGGGCCTGGCCGTGGGCCGCACGCTGGTGGCGGTGCTGGAAAACTATCAGCGTGCGGACGGAACCGTCGAGGTTCCGGCCGTTCTCCGCCCATACATGGGCGGCGTGGAGGTGCTCCGGCCCTGAGTTTTACGCGTTCCCCCGCTGGCGCCATGCCAGCCATGACGGGCCCTGGAGGCCCGTTTTTTTATGTGCGAGGCGCGCCCTGGGCAGCAGCCAGCCCGGGCGGCGCCGAGAAGTCCACATGCGCTTGCGCCAGGCGCTGCAGCGCGGGAATCAGCGCCCGCGTGTCGCCATGCCGCCACTGGAAGGTGTAGTGCAGCGGCGCGAGGGGCGCGCGCGCGTCCACGGCCCGCAGGCCGAGCGGGCCCACCCAGGCCGCGGGCAGAAAGCCCAGGCCCACTTGCGCGCGCAGCATGCCCGCGACGGCACCCCAGCTGTTGCACAGGATGCGTTCCCGCACCGTCACCCGGTGGGCCAGCAGCCAGTCGTCCAGCAGCCGCGTGGTGCCCGCGCCTGGCGGCAGCGTGACCAGCGGGTGGCGCTGCAGCAGCTCGCCAACGCCCAGGCGCGTGGCGCCGGCCGTGCCCGGTGCGATGGCCCAGGCAAACCGCGCGGCGCCCACGGGGTGCGAGAGCAGGGCATGGCGCGACGAGCGCCCGGCGATCACCGCGAAATCCAGCTCCCCGTCCGCCAGGCGCCGCTCCAGCACACCGCCCACGTCCACGCAGGGCTCCAGCGTCAGGTGCGGGTGGTGCTGCCGCACCGCCGCCACGAAGGCGGGCAGCCAGGTGAGCGCGGAGAGATCGCCCACGCCAAAGCGGCAATGGCCCGTGAGTTCGGCGCGCGCGTCGAGCGCATGGCCCAGCGCCGCCACGGCGTTGAGCACACCGAGCGCGGCGGGCAGCAGGCGCTCGCCGGCTTCGGTGAGCCGGGCGCGGTGGCCGCTGCGGTCGAACAGGGGCTGGCCCAGCACGGACTCCAGTTCGGTGATGCGCTTGGACAGCGAAGACACCGACAGGTGCACGCGTTCGGCCGCCGTGGCGAAGTTGGCGCAGGTGGCGGCCCACCAGAAGGCTTCAAGCTGCTTGATCGATGGTGTGGGCATGGGTGATTGTTTGTGACTTAAAGCGAACAATTCAATTTTAAATATTTCGCTTTCATGCAATGACTTGGCGACCTAAAGTGGCCCCCGGTTCCCGAACGCAATGAATGCCTCCACCATGGCCACCACCACCGCCTTTTCTCGCGCCGCCGCTGCGGCCACGCCGGCACCCGCCCAGGACGCCGCGCCGCGCCCGCCCGCCGTGCTGCGCCGCATGCTGTCGCTGCACGACTTCGAGGAGGCCGCGCGCCAGCGCCTGCCCCGGCCCATTTATGGCTATATCGCGGGCGCGGCCGAGGACAACGCCTCGCTGCGCGACAACCGCAGCGTGTTCGACCACCATGGCTTCGTCACGCGGGTGCTGCGCGATGTGTCGCGGCGCTCGCAGGCGGTGGAGCTTTTTGGCGAGCAGTACGCCAGCCCGTTCGGCATCGCCCCCATGGGCATCAATGCGCTCTCGACCTACCGGGGCGACATCGTCCTGGCGCGGGCGGCGCGGCGCATGGGCATCGTGTCGGTGATGAGCGGAACCTCGCTGATCCCGATGGAGGACGTGGCCCGGGACAGCCCGGGCACCTGGTTCCAGGCCTACCTGCCCGGCGACCAGGCCCGCATCGACGCCCTGGTCGACCGCGTGGAGCGCGCCGGCTTTCGCACGCTCGTCGTCACGGTGGACATCCCGATTTCGGCGAACCGCGAGAACAACATCCGCACGGGCTTTTCCACGCCGCTGCGCCCCAGCCTGCGCCTGGCGTGGGACGGCATGGTGCGGCCGCGCTGGGTGGCGGGCACCTTCTTGCGCACGCTGCTGCGCCACGGCATGCCGCATTTCGAGAATTCTTTCGCCACGCGCGGCGCGCCCATCGTTTCATCCAGCGTGCTGCGTGATTTCTCGGCGCGCGACCATCTGAACTGGACCCACATCGAGGCCATCCGCCGCCGCTGGAAGGGGCCGCTCGTCATCAAGGGCATCCTGAGCGTGGAAGACGCGCTGCGGGCGCAGCGCCTGGGGGCGGACGGCGTGGTGCTGTCCAACCACGGCGGGCGCCAGCTCGATGGCGCCGCTTCGCCCATGCATGTGCTGGAGGCCGTGGTCGCCGCCGTGGGGCCGGCCTACCCGGTGCTGATCGACGGGGGTTTCCGGCGCGGCTCCGACGTGCTCAAGGCCATCGCGCTGGGCGCGCGCATGGTCCTGCTGGGCCGCCCGTTCAACTATGCCGCCGCCGTGGCCGGCGAAGCCGGCGTGCTCCATGCGATCACCCTGCTGCGCGACGAAGTAGACCGCAACCTCGCCATGCTCGGCGCCACGGGCTGCGGCGAGCTTGGCCCCCAGCACCTCGTGCGCCGGCACGGCTGATGGCCGGGCGCATGCACCCCCTTGTTTCAACCCAGGAGACTTCTCTCATGCTTGCCATTCCCTCGCGCCGTGGCGCGTTCTCCCTCTTGTGTGGCCTGATCCTCGCGTCCGGCACGGCCAGCGCCGCCGAGGCGTATCCGGTGCGGCCGGTGCGCCTCATCGTCCCCTTTGCCGCGGGCGGAACCACGGACATCGTGGCGCGCGCCATCGCGCCGCGCGTGGGCGAGGCCCTGGGACAGCCGCTCGTGGTGGACAACAAGGGTGGGGGCGGAGGATCGATCGGCGCGCACGAGGCGGCCCGCGCCCAGCCGGATGGCTACACGCTCGGCGTGGCCACGGTATCCACCACGGCCGCCAACCCGGCCATCAACGCGCGCCTGCCCTACAACCCGCTGACCGATTTCACGCCCATCATCAACATCGCAGCCACGCCCAATGTGCTGGCCGTGCATCCGGGCTTCAAGGCGCAGACCTTCGCCGCCTTCGTGGATGAAGTGAAGAAAAACCCCCGCATGCATGCCTACGGCACGGCGGGCACGGGCTCCATCGGGCACATGCTCACGGAACTGATGGCGAGCCGGGTGGGGCTGGCGCTCACGCACGTGCCCTACCGGGGGTCGAGCCCCGCCTTGAACGACGCCGTGGCGGGCCAGATTCCCATTGTTTTCGACAACCTGCCCTCGGCGCTGCCCTTCATCAAGGCCGGCCGCCTGGTGGCGCTGGCGGTGGCCGCGCCCGAGCGCCTGCCGCAGCTGCCCCAGGTGCCCACCTTCCGGGAGCTGGGGCTGGAGGAGGTCAACCGCAGTGCTTTCTATGGTCTCTATGGTCCCAAGGGCCTGCCGCCCGAGATCGTGGCGCGCGTCCACGCGGCCGTGCAGCGCGCGCTGGCGACCCCCGAGGTGCGCCGCCAGATCGAGGACACGGGCTCGCGCGTGATCGGCAATCGCCCCGAGGAATTCGCCCGCGAGATCGCGGCCGAGAACGCGGTGTACCGCAAGATCGCCTCCGACCGGCGTATCGTTGCCGACTGATGGCGCGATGCGTGGCATGCATGCGCGAAGGGGCCTGGGAAACCTTGCTATAATCGCAGGCTTCGACACACAGGAGAGGTGGCAGAGTGGTCGAATGTACCTGACTCGAAATCAGGCGTAGTGGCAACACTACCGTGGGTTCGAATCCCACCCTCTCCGCCAAAAAGCAAGAACGGGCCTTCGGGCCCGTTTTTCATTTCAGGACGAGGCGCAGGCCCAGCGTGGGCTCATGGGCTCCCGCCGGGCAGGGGCTGGCGCGGCCCACAAGGTCACGCCGGCACCATGGCGGGCAGATAGGTTTCGCAGAATTCCGGCGGCATGCGCCGGGGCTTGCCGCTGCCCAGCTCGATGCAGACCAGGTCCCAATGCCCGCGCAGGATGGTGGCGCCGTCGCGCTCGCGCACGAGCTGGAAGCGCCGCTGCATCGTGAGCTTGCCGTCGCTGGCGACGATCCAGGTGCCCAGCGTGAGCGCGTCGCCCTGCACCGAGGGCAGCAGGTAGTCGTAGGCCGCCTTGCGGATCACCATGGCGCGGTCCAGGCGCTGGTAGTCGGCCAGCGAGAGGCCCAGCGTCTCCGAGTGTGCCCAGCCGATGCGCTCGCACCATTGCACGTACACCGCGTTGTTGGTGTGGTTCAGGCCGTCGATGTCATCGCCGCCGGGCGTGGCGGGCAGCGTAAAGGGGTGCGGATAGTCCCATTCCATGCCGCCGATTGTCGCTCCTGGCCCGGGTGGCGGGTGTCAATGGGTTGACAGCGCGAGGCCGAGCGTCTGAGCCTGGAGCAGCAATAGGAGCAGCAGCGCGAACTGGGCGATGGCGATCCAGCGGACAGGGCCCGGGCGCGTGAGGAAAAGGTAGCCGAACATGGCCAGGCCGAGGCTGAGCCAGGACAGGGCCGAGGTGGCCACGACCCAGGACAGCGGCTTGTCGAACCGCCGGGTGTCGCCGTGCAGCCATGACACCAGGATCAGCAGCATGCCCATGGCGGTGGGGATGATGGACAGCATCACATGCTCCATCCACGCCAGCGCGTCGCCGCGCGGCGCGGCGCCCTGCAGGTAGATCGACGCGAGATAGGTGCCCGCGAAGGTGCAGGCCAGGGCCGCAAGGCTGTGCCAGAGCGCCCGGGGGGCGGGCAAGGCCCGCTGGAGCAGGGTGGATTCGCGCATGGCGGGAGCGAAGAGGGGGCTGTGTTTGTGACATTGTGCTTCAGCGCGTGGCGCGGTGGCCAGGGGGCACGGGCGGCGGCCCATCCTCGCGCACGAGCCGCATGCCCACCAGCGTGTAGCGGGTGTCCGGGCTGTTCCAGTTGCGGTAGCTGCAGCGCGCATACAGGGGCCAGGTGTGCCAAGAGCCGCCCCGGCGCACGCGCACGCTGCCGGTGCGGGGCCCTGGCGGGTCGTTGCGGGGGGAATGCGCGTAGTAGGCCGCGCCGTACCAGTCGGCGGTCCATTCCCAGGCATTGCCCAGCATGTCGTGCAGGCCGAAGGCGTTGGGGGCATGGCTGCCCACGGGGGCGGTGAAGGCATGGCCGTCGCTGCCCGGCAGCGCGTAGGTGCGCCAGCGTTCCCAGTAAGGAGCGGCCTCCTGGTCGAAGGTGTTGGCCGCGCCCACCAGGCCAGCGGGGTCGTCGCCGTGCGGGTAGCGCGTGCGGGTGCCGGCGCGGCAGGCGTATTCCCATTCGGCCTCGGTGGGCAGGCGGTAGCGCTGGCCCTCGGCACGGCTGAGCCAGGCGGCCAGGGCCTGGGCGTCGTTCCAGGTCACGTTCACCACCGGGTGGTCGTCGTCCTGCGCGAAGCCCGGGTCGCGCCAGGAGTAGCGTGGGTCGCGCCCCTCGAAGGCGTCGCCGCGCGGGGTGGCGGCGGGGTTGTAGGCCGGGTTGTAGCCATAGCCACCGGTGCCGTCGGCCTCGGACTCAGGGCGGTAGCCCGAGGCCTCGACGAAGCGCCGGAATTGCCCCACCGTCACCTCGTGCCGGCCCAGGTAGAAGGCGCGGCGGATATGCACCCGGTGCACGGGGGCCTCGTCGGCCAGCAGGGCGAAGCGGCGCCGCTCCATCAGGGGATAGTCCCGCGCCAACTTCGCCGCCGGTTCGGCGCTGCCCATCCGGAAGCTGCCCGCCGGGATGCGCACGAAGACCATGCCCAGCGAGTTCGTCCACTGCGCGGGAGGCGCACCGTGCCCGGGTTGGGCGGCGATGGCGGGCGCGATCATGGCCAGCAGGCCAAGGGCGTGCAAAGTCGGGCGCATGGCGGGAGACTCCGGGAAGTGCGCCGCCCAGTGTAGGCAATGCGTCGTGTGCCGGGCAGGTGGCATTCCCGATGTCCAGCCGCTGGAAACTCGACTACATTGGGTTACAGATCCCCCATTGCCCGCTTCCGATCGCGCAGAGACATGACGCACACGCAGTCCTTGGCCGATGCATGGCGCCCCTGGGCGCTGCGGGTGCTGGGCGGCCTGCTGTTGCTGGCCGCGCTGTGGCTCATGCCGCCCTGGGTGCCGCTGCAGCGGCTGGAATACGATCTGGTCGCCAGCCTCGTGGCACCGCCCCGTCCCGAGGCGGGGGTGCTGGTGGTGGGCATCGACGAACCCAGCCTCGCCGAATTGGGCCAGGCGCCGCCGCTGCCCCGGCGCCTGCATGCCCGGCTGATCGAGGCGCTGACGGATGCGGGCGCGGCGGCCCTGGGCGTGGACCTGCTGCTGGGCGCCGCCCAATCCCCCGAGGACGACGCCGCGCTGGCGCGGGCGCTGCAGGGCCCCCTGCCCGTGGTGCTGGCCAGCGCCGACGTGGTGGTGCGCGGCCCGCAGGTGGCGCATTACCAGCAGCGCGTGGAGTCGGTGTTCACGCAGGCACGCCACGGCACGGTGGCCATGCCGGTGGATGACGATGGCGTGGTGCGCCAAGCCCCCGCGCAGGACGACGCCCTCTGGCGCGTGCTGGCGCAGGCGGCGGGCCGGGCGGTCACGCCGCCGCCGCCCGGGGCCCTGCTGCGCCACTATGCGCCCGAGGTGGCGCTGCCCTACGCCCACTACACCCAGGCCCTCGATGCCGCACGTTCGCTGCCCCCGGAGGCCCTGCGCGGCCGCCTCGTGCTGCTGGGACAGAATACGCCGGTCGGCGGAGAAGACCAGTTCGCGACGCCGCTGCGCGTGCTGGGCGAGGCGTCCCGCTCCGGGGTGCTGCTGCATGCCACGGCCCTGCACAACGGCTTGGCGGGCGACTGGGTGGTGCCGGCGCATCCGCTGGGTCCATGGCTGCAGGCCGGGCTGGCCGTGGGGCTGGCGGCCTGGTTCACGCGGCGCTGGAATGGCTGGCGAGCCAGCAGCCTGAGCCTGCTCCTGGGAGGGGGGGCGGTGCTGGGGAGCCTGGCGGCGTATGTCGCGGGCCTGTGGTGGCCCGCCCTGCCCACCCTGGCGGGGCTGGCCGCGCATCTCAACGTGGGGGCGGCGGGCAGCTACTGGCGCGAGCGGCGCCGGCGCGAGCGCCTGCGCCGGGATTTCGCGCGCTACGTGCCCGAGGACGTGGTCAACGAACTGGCCCGCACCGAGGCCGGGCCGCTGGTGCAGGGCGAGCGCCGCGTGCTCACGCTGCTGTTCGCCGACCTGGCGGGCTTCACCGCCGCCAGCGAGCGCCTGCCGCCCGAGGCGGTGGCGCAGGCGCTCAATGCCTTCTTCACGCGCATGACCGAGTGCGTGCACCGCCACGGCGGCACGCTCGACAAGTTCATTGGCGACGCCGTCATGGCCTTCTGGAACGCGCCCCTGCCCGCGCCCGACCATGCTCGCCGCGCGCTCGCCTGCGCGCTGGACATGCAGGCCGCCATGGCGGCGCTGCGCGCCGGCTGGCAGGGCACGCCCTTCGCGCCAGTGCAGTTGCGCATCGGCCTGCACACGGGCGAGGCCGCCGTGGGGCACCTGGGCTCGCAGGCGCGCTTCACCTACACGGCGGTGGGCGACGCGGTGAACACCGCCGCGCGGCTGGAAGGCGCCAACAAGGCGTTGGGCACGCAGATCCTGCTGTCCGGCGCCACGCGCGAGGCCCTCGGGACTGGAGGGGGGCCGCTGCTGTGGCTCGACAGTGTGCGCCTGGCCGGTCGCAGCGGGGGCATCGATGTCTACACCCCGTGCGATGACGCGGAGCTGGCTCGCATCGCCGAGGCATTGCGCGGCCACGCCCTGGCGGGCCGCCAGGCGCAGGCGCTGGAGCACTGCGCTGCGTGGCGCGCGCGGGCGGCCCAGGTGGCGCCGCGCTGGCTGGCGCATGGGGCGCGGCTGGAAGAGCGGTTGCACGACGGTGCGCCGTTGCGCCCGCGCGCGCTCGACAAAAGCTGAGACGGAAGGAGAGCAAGCATGTCCCACCTCACCCTCTGGAAGACCCCCCTGGCCCTGGCGGCCGCGCTGCTGTGCGCCGCGCAGGCCGCCGCGCAATGCGCCGGCGTGGCGCTGGAGCCGGGCCAGCCGGCGGCGCAGGTCGTGGCCTTGTCGGGCCGGGGCGAGACGCGGCCGGCCGGCGCCGCGCCCTGGCAGCCGGCCGCGCTGTCCCAGTCCCTGGGCGCGGGGGCCGACGTGCGCACGCTGGCGCTGTCCTCGGCCGCGCTGCTGCTGGCCGACCGCACGCAGATCCGCATGGCGGCCCTGGCGCAACTGCGCCTGTGTGAATCCCGCCCCGCGCGCACGCTGCTGGAACTGGTCGGCGGGCGCCTGTGGGCGCGCACCAAGAAGACTCCGGCGGCGCTGGAACTGCAGACCCCCGCCGCCTTGGCCGTGGTGCGCGGCACCGACTGGGACGTGGAAGTGGAGGAGGGGGGACGTACCACGCTCACGGTGCTGTCGGGCCGCATCGCGGTGTCCAATGCCCAGGGCGCGGTGGAGGTCGGCCCGTCCGAGCAGGCCACGGTGGAGCCGGGCCAAGCCCCCGTCAAGCGCCTGCTGGTGCAGCCGCGCGAGCGCGTGCAGTGGGTGATGGATTCCGCGTTCGATGCCGCGCACTGGGCCACGGCCTTGCGCAACGCCGGCGGCGCGCCGCTGGCCGCCGTGGCCGACGCCTTGGAGGCCGGGCGCTGGGCCGAGGCGCGCGCGCAACTGCGGGCCCTGGCCGCGCGTGGCGAGGGTGGCGCCCTGGCCGAGCGGCTGCTGGCCGAGCTGGAACTGGCCGACGGCCAGCCCGATGCCGCGCAGGCCCGGCTGGAGCACGCCTGGCGGCACGGCCGCGACCCGCAGGCCGCCGCGCGCCGCGCCGGGCTGCTGATGGCCCTGGACCGCAGCCACGAAGCGCGTGCCTGGCTTGATGCCACCCGTGCCCAGATGCCCGACGATGCGGCGCTGCTGCGGGCCGACGCCGACTGGCACCGGCTGGAGGGGCAGGGCGACGCCGCGCTGCGCCTGTACCGTCAGGCCGTCGCACAGGCGCCCGATGCCGCCGCCGAGGCCTCCGCCCAGGCCGGCCTGGGCCGGGCACTTCAGGAACGTGGCGACCTGTTCGCGGCGCGCGCGGCGCTGGAACGCGCGGTGGCGCTGGCGCCCGGCCAGCCCGCCCACCGCGCCGAATTGGCCACCGCCGCCACCGAGGCCCTGCGCCTGTCTGCGGCGCGGGCCGACTTCGACGCCGCGCTGGCCCACGCCGGCGACGACTACGTGGCCCTGGCCGGCGCAGGATTGCTGGCACTGCGCCGGGGCGACGCCGAGGCCGCGCGCACGCAGCTGCTCAAGGCGCTGGTGATCGAGCCGCGCCATGCGCGCGCCCAGGTCTGGCTGGCCGTGGCCGAATACCAACTGGGCGAGCCGGCGGCCGCGTTCGACGCGCTGGAGCGCGCGCGCCAGGCCGACCCGAACGACCCGCTGCCCTGGCAGATCGAGGCCCAGATGCGCAACGACAGCGGCGAGCCCCAGGCCGCCATGGCCGCCGCGCGCGAGGCACTGGTGCGCCTGCCCTACCTCAAGTCGCTCAACCCGCTGGCCACCGACAGCCAGGGCTCGGCCAACCTCGGCAAGGCGCTGGGCGACTTCGGCCTGGAGCACTGGGCGCGCGCCTACGCGCAGCAGTCCTACTACCCGCTGTGGGCGGGCAGCCATTTCTTCCTGGCCGACCGCTACGAGAGCGACTTCAGCCGCCGCTCCGAGCTGTTCCAGGGCTACCTCAGCGACCCCACCGTGTTCGGCGCGAGCGACCGGCGCGCGCCGCTGATGCTCACCGAGGGCCGCGAGTGGACGGCCGGCGTGAGCGCCGAGCGCAACCCGCTGCGCCACAACGGCACGGTGGACCTAGGCCACCGGGGCTTCGCGGCGGGGGAACTGCCCGTGGCCTGGCTGCTGCGCGCCACGGACGTGCAGATGTGGCCGCGCGAAGGGCCGGCCAGCTCGCGCTACCGGCTCTCGTCACCGGGGGTGGATCTGGCCGTGGGCCTGCGCCCGAGCGAGCGCCTGGCGCTGTTCCTGCTGCACGGCGACACCATGCTGCGCTACCGCTACCCCGAGGGGCTGGACTTCGGCAACGGCATCACCTTCGACAGCGGTGCGCGCACGCGCACGCGCCGCACCGATGCCGGGGCCTCGTGGCGCTGGTCGGCCGACAGCCAGACCTGGCTCAAGGCGCACACCGGCCGCCAGACCACGGCCCTGGTGCTCGACGACGCCACCTGGGGGCCGCAGGACTACCGCTACGCCAGCGATGAGCAGGGCCTGTTCCTGCGCCACACCGTGCAGTGGGGCGCGCAGCGCCTGAGCCTGGGCTGGGAGCGCGTGGAGCGCGACACCGGCAGCGCCATTTCCGACGCCCAGATCGCCACGCCGCGCACGAACACCGAGCGCTACGACATGCCCTGGGTGGCCGGCGAATGGCGCTCCGGCCCCTGGAACCTCATGGCCGAGGCCTACTGGCCCCGCTTCGGTGCGCGCCAACTCGATCGCTTCACCGACGCGGCCGGGAACGACCAGTTGCCACCCATCGAGGATGGCGCGGCGCACCGCCGCAAGCTGCTGCCGCGTCTGGGGGCAAGCTATGCCTTCGGCCCCGGCCGCGCGCTGCACTGGGCCTGGCAGGAGAGCCTGCGCGCACCGGGCACGCACACGCTCTCGCCCGTGGCCACCGGGGCCATCGCCGTGGACCACCAGTACCTGCTGGCCGGCAGCCTGGCGCGCAAGCACGCGCTGCAGATCGACTGGGAGGTGGATGCGCGCACCTTCCTCGGCGCCAGCCTGTCGGGCCAGCGCATCGACAACCTGGTGGCGCGCGGCGGACGGCTGTTCGCGCAGAACACCGGGGCGCTGTTCGACAACCTTGCCACCATCGCGCCCGTGGTGCTCAACGCGCAAACTTCGCTCGCCACCTACGAGGAAACGCCGATCTTCGGCCAGGGCTATCTGGCGCAGGCCAGCGTGTCGGCCAACCACCTGTTGGGGCCGCGCTGGAGCGTGCTGGGCAGCTATGTGCACACCCGCTCGCGCAACACCGGCGCGGCGTTCGCGGGCCGGCCGCTGCCGGGCTTCGCGCGCCATGTGCTGCTGGGCCAGACCACCTGGCGCCATGCCGGCCGCAGCTTCTCGCTGCTACGCCTGACCTGGCGCGGCGAGCGCTTCAGCGACGAAGCGAACGCGCTGCGCCGCGCGCCGGGCTGGAGCCTGGCGCTGGCCCATGGTTGGGAGTCGCCCGACCGGCGCTGGAGCTTTACCGGCACGGTGCAGACCGGGCTGCGCGCGGGCGAGCGGCCCACGCTGTGGGCGCTGCTGCGCTACCGGGATTGATTTTGAGTGTTTTTAGCCTGTAGCGCTTTCGCAGCAAGCGCTATTAGCTATTAAAAAAGGAGCATTCGCGCCGTCATGCGGCGGCGGCCGCGTCCACCAGTGCCTGCAGCGCGGCCTGCACGTCGGCGGCGGCCACGCCGTCCACCGGCGCCAGGCGCGTGGCCAGGGTTTGCAGGGCCTGCGGGTCCTTCTGCAGCTGGGCGATGGCCTGGCCGGCTTCCTTGGGGGCGTCGAAGCCGGTGCTCTGCAGCAGCAGGCGGCCATCAAAGGCGACCAGCTTGAAGTAGAACTTGCCGTCGTTCTCGCGGTACTGCTTGAAGCTGGGCAGGGCCGCCTTGGCGGCCTTGGCCGCTTTTTGTGGGGCGGCGGCCTGCACCAGGCTGCGCAGGCCCACGGCCGAGCGCAACTCGCGCAGGAAGGGCGTGGCCATGGCGCGGGCGCGCTCGGCGCCGGTCAGCAGCGTGGCCTCGATGCGCGCGGGGTTGTTGATCAGTGCCTCGTACTGCTCGCGCATCGGCGCCACCACCTGGTCCACGCGCTCGAACAGCACCTGCTTGGCATCACCCCAGGCGATGCCGTCCGCGTAGGCCTGGCGCAGGGCGGCGGTTTCTGCCTCGGTGGCGAAGGCCTGGTAGATCTGGAACAGGGCCGAGCCTTCGGTGTCCTTGGGCTCGCCGGGCGCGCGCGAGTCGGTCAGGATGCCCCCGATGAGCTTTTTCAGCTGCTCGCGGCTGGAGAACAGCGGGATGGTGTTGTCGTAGCTCTTGCTCATCTTGCGGCCGTCCAGGCCGGGCAGGGTGGCCACATGGTCGTCAATCACCGCCTCGGGCAGCACGAAGTGCTCGCCATAGAGGTGGTTGAAGCTCGCGCCCATGTCGCGCGCCATCTCGATGTGCTGCACCTGGTCGCGCCCCACGGGCACCTTGTGGGCCTTGAACATCAGGATGTCGGCGCCCATGAGCACGGGGTACATGAACAGGCCGGCGGTCACGCCATCGTCCTGCTCGCGCCCTGCGGCGGCATTCTTGTCCTGCGCGGCCTTGTAGGCGTGGGCGCGGTTGAGCAGGCCCTTGCCGGTCACGCAGGTGAGCAGCCAGGTCAGCTCGGGGATTTCGGGAATGTCGGACTGGCGGTAGAAGGTGACCTTCTCCGGGTCCAGGCCGGAGGCCAGCCAGCTCGCGGCGATCTCCAGGGTGGAGCGCTGGATGCGCACCGGGTCCTCGCACTTGATGAGCGCGTGGTAGTCGGCCAGGAAGTAGAAGCTCTGCACGCCGGGGCGCAGGCTGGCCTGCACCGAGGGGCGGATCGAGCCGACGAAGTTGCCCAGGTGGGGCGTGCCCGTGGTGGTGATGCCGGTGAGAAAACGCGTGGTGCTCATGGGAACAATGTCTGCAGAAAAAGGGGAATAGCGGGGTTAGCGCAGCAAGGCGGTGAGTGGAACGAGCAACAGGTTGATGGCGCCATAGCCCAGCGCCATCAGCGGGCGCAGCCACAGGCTGCCGACAATGCCCGCGATCACCAGGGCCATCACGATGAAGAAGCCCCAGGGCTCCACGCGCGAGAGCAGGTGCGCCTGCTTCCAGGGCAGCAGCCCCACGAGGATGCGGCCGCCATCGAGCGGCGGCAGCGGGAACAGGTTGAAGGCCCACATGACGAGGTTGACCAGCACCCCGGCGCGGGCCATCTCGATGAAGAAGCGCTCGTCGATGCCCATGCCCACCAGGGCCACGAGCAGCACCGCCCAGAACACGGCCTGGACGAAGTTGGAGGCCGGCCCCGCGAGTGCCACCCATACCATGTGCTGCTTGGGCTTGCGCAGGTTGCCGAAGTTCACCGGCACCGGCTTGGCGTAGCCGAACAGGAAGGCGCCCGAGGTGGCGAAGTACAGCAGCAGGGGCATCAGGATGGTGCCCACCGGGTCGATGTGCTTGAGGGGGTTGAGCGTGATGCGCCCCATCATGTAGGCGGTGTTGTCGCCGAAGTGGCGCGCCGCATAGCCATGGGCCGCCTCGTGCACGGTGATGGCGAACAGCACCGGCAGGGCGTAGATCAGAACGGTTTGGATGAGATTGGAAGGGTCCACCGCGCGATTGTCTCAGACGCGCCGTCGCTGCCGCCGCCCCGGGGCGGTCACAGCCCCAGCGCCTGCAGGCTGCCGCGCCCTTCGCGCACCACCTCGGGCTCGCCGCCCGTGCCCATGGGCGTGAGGTCGACCACCGTCGTGGGCTCGGAAGGGCAGGCGCCCGCGTCGACCACGGCGGCCAGGGCATGCTCGAACCGGTCGCGGATCTCGTGCGCGTCGTTCAGCGGCTCGCTTTCGCCGGGCGGGATCAGCGTGGTGGCCAGCAGCGGCGCGCCGTGCAGGGCCAGCAGCTCCTGCAGCGTCTTGTGCTCGGGCACGCGCAGGCCGATGGTCTTGCGCGAGGGGTGGCTCACGCGGCGCGGCACTTCCTTGGTGGCTTCGAGGATGAAGGTGTAGGCCCCGGGCGTGGCCAGCTTGAGCAGGCGGAACTGGCGGTTGTCCACGCGCGCGTAGCTCGACAGTTCCGACAGGTCGCGGCACAGCAGCGTGAGGTGGTGCTTGTCATCCACCTGCCGGATGCGGCGCAACTGGTCGGCCGCGTCGCGGTCGTCGAGGTGGCACACCAGGGCGTAGCTGGAATCGGTGGGCACGGCCACCACGCCGCCCTTGTGCAGCAGGGCTGCGGCCTGCTTGAGCAGCCGGGGTTGCGGGTTCTCGGGGTGGACTTCGAAGTACTGGGCCATAGTGGAAGATCTTAGTCGGCCATGGGACTGTTTGCCGCCAGCAGCCTGTGAAACTGCCACGGCCCAAGCCAGGGCCGCCGTGCAAGGGCCGCCCCGCCGCACTGGCGGCATCTCCCCGCCCGCAACGCGTAGCGCTGCGAGAGCGGGGGGAAGGCCCGCAGGGCCTCAGGGGGGTGGTTCACTTCAGGATGCGGTCGGCCACCAGGTCCCAGACGGGGGTGAGATGGCTGGGCAGCGGGGGCAGCGTGCCCAGGTCGGTGTGGGACTCGTCGGGGCTGTGGAAGTCGCTGCCGCGCGAGGCGGCCAGGCCGAACTCCTGCGCCATGGCGGCGTAGCTCACGGCCTCGGCCGCCGAATGGCTGCCGGTGACCACCTCGACAGCCTGGCCGCCATGCTGTTTGAATTCGGAGAACAGCGCGAACTCCTCGTTGGCGCTGAGGCGGTAGCGTGCCGGGTGGGCGATCACGGCCACGCCGCCGGCCTCGGTGATCCAGCGCACCGCGTCGCCCAGCGTGGCCCAGCGGTGCGGCACGAAGCCGGGCTTGCCTTCGATGAGGTATTTGCGGAACACCTCGGAGGTGTCCTTGCACACCCCGGCCTCCACCAGGAAGCGGGCGAAATGGGTGCGCGAGATCAGTTCGGGGTTGCCCACGTAGCGCAGCGCGCCTTCGTAAGCACCGTGGATGCCCACCTGGGCCAGTTGGGCGGCCATTTCCTGGGCGCGCTCGCCGCGCCCGCCGCGCGTGCGCGCCAGGCCTTCGATGAGCCGGGTGTCGTCGGCATCGAAGCCCAGGCCGACGATGTGCACCGTGGTGTTGGCGAAGGTGACCGAAATCTCCGCGCCGGTGAGGTAGGCCATGCCCTGGGCACGCGCGGCGGCGGCAGCGCGGTGCTGGCCGCCGACTTCGTCGTGGTCGGTCAGCGCCCACAGGTCAACACCGTTGGTCCGGGCCCGGGCGGCAAGTGCCTCGGGGTCCAGGGTTCCGTCGGAAACGACGGAATGGCAGTGCAGATCGGCGTTGGTGTAGGAGGTCACCGGACCATTCTACGGGTTTGTCCCGGGGCCTGCTGGTGCGAGGTGGGTGCCGCATGGGCGTAGGCTATATACCAGGCAAATGTGACAATATGTGTATATTCTCGGGATCCAAGAGGGGAGATCATGCAATTCGACAATATCCGTGTATCGCGCAAACTGTGGGGAACCCTGCTTTGCGTGGTAGTGGCCATGGTTCTGATGTCCGGCATCCTGCTCAACCGCTATGCGGCTTCGATGGAGCAGACCATGGCGGACGTGCAGACCATCGAGGACCGCATCACCTCGGCCGTGCGCTGGCGCGGCGCCACCGAAACGGCGGTGACCATGGTGATGGGGGGCGCCGTGACCACGGACGCCGTGCTGGCGGAGCAGTACGGCACCCGCGTGAAGGAGATCATCGGCGGCATCAACAAGATCCAGGCCGATATCGCCAAGGCCACCGTCGATCCGGATGAAA
The DNA here is from genome assembly GCF_003604195.1 of Simplicispira lacusdiani. GTDB lineage: Bacteria > Pseudomonadota > Gammaproteobacteria > Burkholderiales > Burkholderiaceae_C > Simplicispira > Simplicispira lacusdiani. Next base: position 114,885 of record NZ_QXGR01000007.1, on the reverse strand, counting down.
AGCAGGCGCTCGACCACATCGCGGCCGAGCGCAAGAAAACCCTCGATGCCACGGCCAAGACCTGGGAGCTCAAGGGCGCGGGCGACGCGGTGGCCACCCAGCGCTTCGCCGATGAGCAGCTCACGCCGCTGGTGGCGTCCTACCTCAAGGCGCAGGACGATTTCGTCAAGGTGCTCGAAAAGCGCCGGGAGCAGGTGCGCGCCAGCGCGGAGGCGCGCCGCACGCAGTTCAGCGTCATCGCCTGGGGCGTGACGGCCCTGGTGGTGCTGGCCGCGCTGTTCATGGCGCGGGTGCTGGTGCGTTCGATCACCCGCCCGCTGGACGAGGCGGTGGCCACCATCGACGCCATCGCCGCCGGCGACCTGACCCGCGACATCCACACCACGCGCAAGGACGAGTTCGGCCACATGCTCGGCTCGCTCGGCAGCATGGTCGTGCGTCTGCGCGGCCTGGTGGGCGAGGTGCGCACGGGCGTCGAGGCCGTGACGCTCGCCTCCACCGAGATCGCCACGGGCAACCAGGACCTGTCCTCGCGCACCGAGCAGACGGCCTCCAACCTGCAGCAGACCGCCGCCAGCATGGAGCAGCTCACGGCCACCGTGACCCAGTCGGCCGACACGGCGCGCCAGGCCAACCAGCTCGCCGCCAACGCGGCCAAGGCCGCCACGCGCGGCGGCGAGGTGGTGGGCCAGGTGGTGGCCAGCATGCAGGAGATCACCAACAGTTCGCGCAAGATCGCCGACATCATCGGCGTGATCGACGGCATCGCCTTCCAGACCAACATCCTGGCCTTGAACGCCGCCGTGGAAGCGGCGCGCGCGGGCGAGCAGGGCCGGGGCTTCGCCGTGGTGGCCAGCGAGGTGCGCAGCCTGGCCGGGCGCAGCGCCGAGGCCGCCAAGGAGATCAAGCAACTGATCGGCGCCTCGGTCGAGAACGTCGAGACCGGCTCGCAGCAGGTGGCCGAGGCCGGGCAGAGCATGGACGAGATCGTCTCCAGCGTGCAGCGCGTGAGCGACCTGATCGGCGAAATCACCGCTTCGTCCACCGAGCAGCGCGACGGCATCGCCCAGGTCAACCAGGCCGTCACGCAGCTGGACCAGATGACGCAGCAGAACGCCGCCCTGGTCGAGGAATCGACCGCCGCCGCCACCTCGCTGCGCGACCAGGCGCACCACCTGACCGACGTGGTGGCCGTGTTCAACGTGGGCGCCAGCGCCGCGCCGGCCCTGCGGCAGGCGCCGCGTCCGGCGGCCGCGCCCAGGCCCGTGGCCGCGCCCTCGGCGCAGGCGCCCCGGAAGGTGGCCGCGCCGGCCAGCGCCAAGCCCGCCGTCGCGGGCCCCGCGCCCGCCCGCAAGGCCACGGCCCCCAGTGCCGCCGCGCCACGCATCCCCGCACCCGCGGCACCGCGGGCGGCCCAGGCGGCCGATGACGATTGGGAAAGCTTCTGAGCCTGCCCGGCCGTGATGGCCGGGAATTGCTTTTAAAAAGATAGCATTCGGCGCTTGTGCGGCAAGCGCTGGATGCTATTTTTGCTTGAGATGATGCGCGGGGCATGGCGCCGGGCCCGGCAGGCCGGACGGTGCTCTTCTACAATCTGCGGCCCGTCCACCACCGCTACTGCCCATGTCCGCGAACCACCGTCCCAGCGCCGCTTTGCGTCCCCTGCCTTCCATGATCTTCGCCAGCCGCTGGCTGCAGCTGCCGCTGTACCTGGGGCTGATCGCGGCGCAGGCCGTGTACGTGTTCCACTTCTGGGTGGAACTGGTGCACCTGCTGGAGGCGGCTTTCGGCAACGAGAAGGCGCTGCAGGCCCTGATCACCAGCATCGGCTACAAGACCGACGTGCAGATCACCAGCCTGAACGAGACCATCATCATGCTGGTGGTGCTGGCGCTGATCGACGTGGTGATGATCTCCAACCTGCTCATCATGGTCATCGTCGGCGGCTACGAGACCTTTGTGAGCCGCATGAATCTCGAAGGCCACCCCGACCAGCCCGAGTGGCTCAGCCACGTGAACGCCTCGGTGCTCAAGGTCAAGCTGGCCACCGCCATCATCGGCATCAGCTCGATCCACCTGCTCAAGACCTTCATCAACGCCGCGAACTACGACCTCAAGGTGCTGATGTGGCAGACCATCATCCATGTGGTCTTCCTGCTCAGCGCGCTGGCCATCGCGCTGACCGACCGCCTGCTCAGCGCATCGCACGCCGCCGCCAACGCAAGCCACTGAGCGCTTGCAGGCGCGAATGCACCGGTTGCCCCCCGGGCCGGGCTCCGCCCGCATTCCCTGAAACTGGCGCGGCCCAGGCCAGCGGCCGCCGCGCAAGGGCCGCCCCGCCGCGCTAAGCAAAGTCCCCTTTGGGGGAAGGTGCGCAGCGCCGCAGGGGGTCACTTCACCTCCGCGCCCTCCACTAGGAACTGCACCTTGCGCTCGCCCTTCCACTCGTTCACGTCGAGGCGGAAGGCCAGCAGCACGCGGGCGGGCAACTGCTCGGTGCGGCCGAACCAGATGGCGTCCACGGGCTGGCCCTGGTGGATGAGCTTGATCGACAGGTGGTTCCTGGCCTCGCCCACCAGGCGCTGGCTCAGCACCTGCACCTCCTCGCTGAAGGTCGGCGGGGCGAAGCCCTGGCCCCAGACCTCGCGGTGCAGCGTGTCCACCAGGTCGGCGCGGCGGTATTCGGGCGCCAGGGGGCCGTCGGTTTCCAGCTTGCGCGTGAGCGTGGCGGCGTCCAGCCATTCGCGCGCCACCTGGGCCAGCGCCTGCTCGAATTCCTCGAAGCGGTCTTCCGGCACGGTACAGCCCGCCGCCATGGCGTGGCCGCCAAAGCGCAGCAGCACGCCGGGGTGGCGCTTGGCCACGAGGTCGAGCGCGTCGCGCAGGTGAAAACCGGGAATGGAGCGGCCCGAGCCCTTGAGCTCGTGCTCCTTGCCCGGCGCGCCGCTGGCGGCGAAGACGAAGGTGGGGCGGTGCAGCCGGTCCTTGATGCGCGAAGCCACGATGCCCACGACGCCCTCGTGGAAGTCGGGGTCGAACACGCTGATGGCGGGCGGCGGTTCTTCGCCGTCCTCGAACAGGTTCTCGGCCAGCAGTTGCGCCTGCTCGCGCATGCCGCCCTCGATCTCGCGGCGCTCGCGGTTGATGGCGTCGAGCTGCTGTGCCAGGTGGTCGGCGCGCGCCGTGTCGTCGGTCAGCAGGCACTCGATGCCCAGCGTCATGTCGGCCAGGCGCCCGGCGGCGTTGATGCGCGGGCCCAGCGCGAAGCCGAAGTCGAAGGTGGTGGCCAGGGGCGGCTGGCGTCCGGCCACGCGCAGCAGGGCGGCGATGCCGGGTGGCATCTGGCCCGCGCGGATGCGCTTCAAGCCCTGCGCCACCAGGCGGCGGTTGTTGGCGTCGAGCCGCACCACGTCGGCCACGGTGCCCAGGGCCACGAGGGGCAGCAGCGGGTCAAGTTTTGGTTGATTGCTGGTGTCGAACACACCGCGCGCACGCAGCTCCGAGCGCAGCGCCAGCAGCACGTAGAACATCACGCCCACGCCCGCGATGGATTTGCTCTCGAAGGTGCAGCCGGGCTGGTTGGGGTTGACGATGGCGTCGGCCTGCGGCAGTTCGGCGCCGGGCAGGTGGTGGTCGGTCACCAGCACCGAGAGGCCCAGCGCCTTGGCCTGGGCCACGCCCTCGCAGCTGGCGATGCCGTTGTCCACGGTGATGAGCAGGTCGGCGCCGCGCTCCTGCACGCGCCGGGCGATCGGCGGGGTCAGACCGTAGCCATCGACCACGCGGTCGGGCACGAGGTAATCCACGTGGCGCGCGCCCAGCAGGCGCAGGCCGCGCACGGCCACGGCGCAGGCGGTGGCGCCGTCGCAGTCGTAGTCGGCCACGATGCACAGGCGCTGGTCGCGCGCGATGGCGTCGGCCAGCAGGCGCGCGGCGTCCTTGATGCCCTGGAGCCCGGCGGGCGGCAGCAGGCGCGCCAGGCCGTCGTCCAGGTCGTCCTTGGCCGTCACGCCGCGCGCGGCGTACAGGCGCGCCAGCAGCGGGTGGATGCCGGCCTGCTCCAGCGCCCAGGCGGCGCGGGGCGGGATGTCTCTGGCTATTATTTTCATAGCTGCTCGCGCACGTCCGCAAAGCGCTGGGGCCTGAAAATGCTTGAAATCTTCTGGCCCAGCGAACGCGGCGCCGTGTGCCAGGTGAGCGCGCCGCGCTCGCCGCACAGCGTGAGCCGCGCCGCGCCGCCGCGCGCCACTTGCTCGGCCAGCCGCGCCAGCGCGCCGGCGTCGAGCGCCTGCCAGGCGGCGGCCCAGGCGGCCCAGTCCTCGCGCAGCGCGGGCTCGCGCAAGCCGTCCTCCACCACGGGCGGCGGGCCCGGGGGGTGGGGCGCCTGGGGCAACTGGCCGGCACCGTGTACCCAGAAGGCGTTGACGGGCGGCAGGCGCCGCGCCTCGCGCGCCTCGTTGAAGGCGTGGGTGTAGAGCAGCATCTGCATCTCGCTGTGCAGGCGGCGCAGCGGGTGCGTTTTCTGTTCGCCGGGCAGCCAGTGCGAGACGTCGCGGTGCAGCACGCGCTCGGGCGAGGCGGTGGCCAGGTCGGCCAACAGGTCGCCCTGGGCCAGCCAGCGCGTGGGCTGGTCGTAATGCAGCGTGATGCCGTCCTCCGCGAACCAGGGCGCCATGAGGGCGAGCAGGGCGCGTGCCTCGTCCTCGGTCAGTTGCAGCTGGGCCGGGTCGTCCAGCGTGACATGGTCGGCGCCCACGCGCCAGTGGCAGGGCGTGACGAAGGCCCAGGCGCCCTGGGCGTGGCGGCCCTGCTGGTGCAGGTGGTGCGCGGCCCAGGGGATGCGGCCCGGCGCGCTCGGCAGGCCCAGCGCGCGCGCCAGGGCGCGCTCGTGCGGGGCGGAGAGGGCGTCGTCATCGGCCACATCGCTTTCCTGCAGTGTCAGGCGCGCGAGCAGCCGGTCCAGGTGGGGCAGGGCCAGGCCGGCCAGGGCCTGCTGGCCGGCCTGGGAAGCGCCGGCGGCATAGGGGATGATCAGGTGGAGGGGGTCCGGCATGCCGGGTATTTTGCGGGATGCCACAATCGCGCCCACATGCAAATCCCTTACGAACTGGCCCTGGGCTGGCGCTACACCCGCGCGGGCCGCGCCACGCGGCGCAATGGCTTCATCTCGTTCATCTCGGGCGTGTCCATGCTGGGCATCGCGCTCGGGGTGGCGGCGCTCATCATCGTGCTGTCGGTGATGAACGGCTTCCAGAAAGAGGTGCGCGACCGCATGCTCAGCGTGGTCTCGCACATCGAAATCTTCGCCCCCGGCGGCGCGGCCTTGCCCGACGTGGCGCTCACGTTGCAGGAGGCGCGCCAGCACCCGCAGGTGGTGGGCGCGGCGCCGTTCGTCGCGGCGCAGGCGCTGCTGGCGCGCGGCGAGGACATGAAGGGCGCGCTGGTGCGCGGCATCGACCCGGCGCGCGAGCCCGAGGTCACCGACCTGGTGGCCAACGGCCGCGGCGAGGCGCTGGCCCAGCTCGTGCCGGGCGAATTCCGCGTGGTGCTGGGTGGCGAGCTGGCGCGCATGCTGGGCGTGCGCGAGGGTGACGTGGTCACGCTGATCGCGCCCACCGGCCAGGTCACGCCGGCCGGCGTGGTGCCGCGCCTCAAGCAGATGCGGGTGGCCGGCACTTTCGACTCGGGCCACTATGAATACGACTCCACCCTGGTGCTGCTGCACCACGAGGACGCGCAGCGCATCTTCCGCCTCGAAGGCCCCACCGGCATCCGCCTGAAACTGCGCGACCTGCACCAGGCGCGCACCGTGGCGCAAGACCTGGCGGGTAGCCTGAGCGGCGACCTGCGCATCCGCGACTGGACGCAGCAGAACCGCACCTGGTTTGCCGCCGTGCAGCTCGAAAAACGCATGATGTTCATCATCCTCACGCTCATCGTGGCCGTGGCGGCGTTCAACCTCGTCTCCACGCTGGTGATGACGGTACAGGACAAACGCGCCGACATCGCCATCCTGCGCACCCTGGGCGCCAGCCCGCGCAGCATCATGGGCATCTTCGTGGTGCAGGGCGCGATGGTGGGCGTCATCGGCACGCTGGCCGGGCTGCTGCTGGGCCTGGGCATCGCCTTCAACATCGACGTGATCGTGCCCGCCATCGAGCGGCTCTTGAGCGCGAGCTTCCTGCCCAAGGACATCTACCTCATCAGCCGCATGCCCAGCGACCCGCAGCCGGCCGACATCGTGCCCGTGGGCGTGATCTCGCTGGTGCTGGCCTTCGTGGCCACGCTGTACCCGAGCTGGCGCGCCAGCCGCGTCAACCCTGCCGAGGCCTTGCGCTATGAATAATGTAGCTGGTAGCGCTTATCCAGAAGGCGCTGGAGGCCAGAATGGCTTCAAAACAAAGACTGTTCTGCAGGCCCGGGGCCTGACCAAGCGCTTCACCGAGGGCCGGCTTGATGTGACGGTGCTGCAGGGCGTGGACCTGGAAGTGCGCGCGGGCGAGACGCTGGCCATCGTCGGCGCCTCGGGCTCGGGCAAGAGCACGCTCTTGCACCTGCTGGGCGCGCTGGACGCGCCCACGTCGGGCAGCGTGCACCTGCATGGCCAGCACCTGGCGCAACTGTCGGCGGCGCAACAGGGCGATCTGCGCAACCAGCACCTGGGCTTTGTCTACCAGTTTCACCACCTGCTGCCCGAGTTCAGCGCGCTCGACAACGTGGCGATGCCGCTGCGCATCCGGCGCCTGCCGTATGAGGAATGCACGCGCCGCGCCGCGCAGATGCTGGACCACGTGGGCTTGGCCGGCCGCGTGCAGCACCGCCCGGCCGAGCTGTCGGGCGGCGAGCGCCAGCGCGTGGCCATCGCGCGTGCCCTGGTCACCCAGCCGGCCTGCGTGCTGGCCGACGAACCCACGGGTAACCTCGACCGCGCCACGGCGGAGGGCGTGTTCCAGCTCATGCTGCAGTTGGCGCGGGAGCAGGGGACGGCGTTTGTGATGGTGACGCATGACGAGACGCTGGCAGCGCGGTGCGACCGGGTGCTGCGGCTGGTGGCGGGGCGGTTGGATGTGGCTGGGTAGTCTGGGGCTTTGCTGAGGCCGTAGGCCGGGATGTCGCCCCGGCGGGCGACTCACTTTCTTTTGCTTCGCCAAAAGAAAGTAAGCAAAGAAAAGGCGACCCTGCTGTCCGTGACCCCCACGCTGCGCGTGGGGGCAACCTGCGATGCTCGCGCAGGGGGTGCGCCGTGGAACTCACTGCGCGCTGGCGCGCTCCGTTCGGACAACCACGGCAAGCCAGAGCACGAAGCATGCGTGTCCTTCGGCACGCATGCCACCCCCTGCGCTGCGCTTCTCGGCACGGACAGAAGGGAACCCATTGAACATCCACACGGGCCATCGCTGCGCTCGGCCTGGCGCTCGCGGCGCGAAGCGCCGGCGCCCTTGGGGGCCGAGCGCAGCGATGGCCCGTGGGGACTTCAAACCCCTTGTGGCTGCGCCTGCGGTGGGGAGGTTGCGGGGTGGCATGGGCGTCGGAGCGCGCATGCTTGCGTAGACTGACTCGCCGTGGTTGTTCGAACGTAGCTGCGCAGCAGTGCAGTGAGTTCCACGGCGCACCCCGCAAGCGCACCGGCGCAGGTTTGCCCCTTCGCAACGCGAAGGGGTCGCAGACTGAGGGTCGCCTTCTTTTGCCTTCTTTTCTTGGCGAGACAAGAAAAGAAGGTGCCCCGCCGGGGGCACATCCCGGCCTCCGTCCTCAGCAAAGCCTTCGCGCCATGAACAGCCACCCCTGTGGGATCATGTGCCCATGCCCCCCACCTGGATCGACACCCACTGCCACCTCGACGCCCCGGAGTTCGCCCCGGACGTGGATGCAGTGCGCGCCCAGGCCCGCGCCGCCGGCGTGCAGCACCTCGTCATCCCGGCCGTGCAGGTGGCCCATGCCGACGCCGTGCGCCAGCTTGCCCACCGCCATGGCGACAGCTACGCCCTGGGCATCCACCCGCTCTACACCCCGCAGGCGGCGGATGACGACGTGGAAAAACTGGCGCAATGGCTGGAGCAGCACCATGCCGACCCCCACCTCGTCGCCATCGGCGAGATCGGCCTGGACTTCTTCGTGCCGGGGCTCGACGGTGAGCGGCAGATGCGCTTCTACCGCCAGCAACTGCAGCTGGCACGGCGCTTCGATCTGCCCGTGATCCTGCATGTGCGTCGCTCGGCCGACGCGCTGCTCAAGGGCCTGCGCGAATTGCCGGTGCAAGGCGGCATCGCGCACGCCTTCAACGGCAGCCTGCAGCAGGCGCAGGCCTTCATCGCGCTGGGTTTCAAGCTGGGCTTTGGCGGCGCGCTGAGCTACGAGCGCGCGCTGCAGCTGCGCCGCCTGGCCACCGAACTGCCCATCGAGGCGCTGGTGCTGGAGACCGACGCGCCCGACATGCCGCCGCACTGGATCTACCGCACCGCCGCCGAGCGCTCCGCAGGCCAGCCGCAAGGGCGCAACGCCCCGGCCGAGCTGCCGCGCATCGCGCAGGTGCTGGCCGACCTGCGCGGCATGCCGCTGGAAGACCTGGCGCGACAGACCCATGCCAACGCCCTGCACGCGCTGCCGCGTTTGCGGGGGCGTGCTTGATAATGGATGAAAATGGCTTTGGCGCTTAAAAATCAAGCGCCAGCAGCTATTGATTTGATAGTGAATGTAACCACGGTGCCCGCCCATTGCCTGCCATGACCGCCCGCCCGAGTGCTCCACCCGCCACCGTGCCTGCCGCACGGCTCGTGGGCCTGCCGCCGGTGGCGGGCGAGGGCACGGTGGTGCTGGTGCTGGGCAGTTTTCCCGGCGTGGCCTCGCTGCGCGCCCGGCAGTATTACGCGCACCCGCAAAACCATTTCTGGCGCATCCTGCAGGCGCTGTGGCCGCAGCACCCCATGCCCGGGGATTACGCCGGGCGCTGCGCCTGGCTGCTCGCGCGCGGGCTGGGCCTTTGGGATGTGTATGGCGCTTGCGAGCGCGAAGGCAGCCTCGACAGCCGCATCCGCCACCCCGAAGTGAACGATTTCGCCGGCCTGCGCGCGTGCTGCCCGCGCCTGGCCGCCATCGCCCACAATGGTGGCGAGAGCTTTCGCCACGCGCGCGCCACGGCGCGGCTGGGCGTGCCGGTGCTCAAGCTGCCGTCCACCAGCCCGGCCAACGCCGCGTGGAGCTTCGAGCGCAAGCGCGAAGCCTGGGCGCAGGCCCTCGCCACGCATGGACTTCTTTGAACCTGAACCGAATGGCCCGCAAGAAAAACAACACCGCCGAACTGCCCGAAGTCAGCGTCTCCGACGACGGCGAGGTGCGCCACCTGCACCTGGGCACGCCCTGGATCCAGGGCTCCATGCGCATCGCCGCGCCGTTTGACCTGGAGCTGGAATACATCCAGCGCATGATGGCCTGGCTGCTGTTCATGGAGCCCGAGGCCGTGCGCAAGGGCCACGCCATGCAACTGGGCCTGGGCGCGGGCGCCATCACCAAGTTCTGCCACAAGAAGCTGCGCATGTGCGCCACCACCATCGAGCTGAACCCGCAGGTCCTGGCCGTGTGCCGCGCCTGGTTCAAGCTGCCGCCCGACGGCCCCAAGCTGCGCGTGGTGCTGGCCGACGCCGCGCAGGAGATCCGCAACCCGATGTGGCAGGGCACGGTGGACGCGCTGTGCGTGGACCTGTACGACCACCAGGCGGCCGCGCCCGTGCTCGACAGCGCCGATTTCTACACCGACTGCCGCGCTCTGCTGAGCGAGAACGGCTGCATGACGGTGAACCTGTTCGGCCGCGCGTCGAGCTTCGAGCACAGCGTGGAGCAGATCGCCGCCGCCTTCGGCGAGGATGCGCTCTGGGCCTTCAAGCCCACGCGCGAAGGCAACACCGTGGTGCTGGCCCAGCGCACGCCCAGCCGCTTCAAGCGCGGCGAGCTGGCCGCGCGCTGCGCGGACATCCAGGAGCGCTGGGGAATTCCCACCGCCAAATGGGTGCGCGGCTTCAAACCGCTCGTCCTCTGAGATCCACTTTCCTGACGGAAGCTTTCCCATGACCCACGCCGCGATCTCCCCGAAGCCGGAACTGGTGGCTGCCCCAGCGGGGCCGCTCGACTGGCGCCGTATCGTCGAATGGCTCAGCAGCGACGGCGTCATCGCCGCCGAGGAAGCGCAGCGCACCATCGCGCGCTGCTCGCAGGCCGAAAGCTCGCAGCATCCGCTGGTGCGGTTGGCCAATGTCGCCATGGCCCGCGCCAGCGACGGCAAGCCGCTCGATCTGGAAATGCTGACCGAGTACCTGGCGCAGCGCAGCGACCTGCCCTACCTGCGCATCGACCCGCTCAAGGTCGACGTGGGCAAGGTGGCCGACACCATGAGCGCGACCTACGCCGAGCGCCACAAGGTGCTGCCGGTGCAGGTGACGGCCAAGGAGGTGGTGGTGGCCACGGCCGAGCCCTTCATCACCGACTGGGTGGCCGAGGTCGAGCGCCAGTCCAAGCGGCCGGTGCGCCGCGTGATCGCCAACCCGCAGGACATCCACCGCTACACGGCCGAGTTCTTCGCGCTGGCCAAGTCGGTGCGCGCGGCGCAGAAGGCGGGCGGCAACAGCGGCGCCAGCAGCTTCGAGCAGCTCGTCGAGCTGGGCAAGAGCAACAAGCAGCTCGACGCCAACGACCAGGGCGTGATCCGTGTCGTGGACTGGCTCTGGCAATACGCCTTCGACCAGCGCGCCAGCGACATCCACCTCGAACCCCGGCGCGAGCAGGGCGTGATCCGCTTCCGCATCGACGGCGTGCTGCACCCGGTCTACCAGATGCCGCCCGGCGTGATGAACGCCATGGTGGCGCGCGTCAAGCTGCTCGGGCGCATGGATGTGGTCGAGAAGCGCCGCCCGCAGGACGGGCGCATCAAGACGCGCAACCAGCGCGGCGACGAGGTGGAAATGCGCCTGGCCACGCTGCCCACGGCTTTCGGCGAGAAGATGGTGATGCGGATCTTCGACCCCGACACGGCCATCAAGGACCTGGACGCGCTGGGCTTCTCGCAGCACGATGCCAAGCGCTGGGAAGAACTGATCAAGCACCCCTACGGCATCATCCTCGTGACCGGGCCCACGGGCTCGGGCAAGACCACCACGCTGTATTCCACGCTCAAGCGCGTGGCGACCGAGGAGGTCAACGTCAGCACCGTGGAGGACCCGATCGAAATGATCGAGACCAGTTTCAACCAGACGCAGGTCCAGCCGCAGCTCGACTTCAGCTTCGCCGAGGGCGTGCGCGCCCTCATGCGCCAGGACCCGGACATCATCATGGTGGGCGAAATCCGCGACCTGGAGACCGCCGAGATGGCGGTGCAGGCCGCGCTGACCGGCCACCTGGTGTTCAGCACCCTGCACACCAACGACGCGCCCTCGGCCGTCACGCGCCTGATGGAGCTGGGCGTGCCGTCCTACCTCATCAACGCCACGCTGCTCGGGGTGCTGGCGCAGCGCCTGGTGCGCACACTGTGCAAGCAGTGCAAGGTGCCCGACGAGGCATCGTCCCAGGAGGCGCTGGCCGAGGCGGTCAAGCCCTGGAAGCTCGGCGGCGGCTACCACCCCTACAAGCCCGTGGGCTGCGTGGATTGCCGCATGACGGGCTTTCGCGGCCGCATGGGGCTGTACGAGCTGCTCACCGTCACGGAAACGCTCAAGGAGGGCATCACCAAGGAGCCTTCCATCGACGCGCTGCGCCGCCAGGCGGTCAAGGACGGCATGCGCCCGCTGCGCATGGCGGGCGCGCTGCGCGTGGCGCAGGGCCTGACCACGCTCGAAGAGGTGGTGGCGGCCACGCCGCCGCCGCGCTAGCCGAACGCCATTTCCCCATAGCGCTGCGCGCCACCTGCGGCCCATGAAACCGGCGCGGCCCAGGCCAGCGGCCACCGCGCAAGGGCCGCCCCGCCGCGCTGGTGGCGTCCCCCTGCCCGCATCGCACGGCGATGCGAGAGCGGGGGGAAGGCGCGCAGCGACACAGGGCGGTGTTTCATCTTGCGCGGGATAACCCTCGGTCTTTGCGTAGGTGGAATCCACATCGAAAGACAGCCCCGGCGGCGACACAATCCCGGCAGTCGAGTCAACGTCGGGAGACATTCCGTGAAAATCAAGAGTCAGAAAGACTTTTTTTCCGGCCTCATGTTCATGGGGGTCGGAACCGCCTTTGCCTGGGGCGCCACCACGTACAACGTCGGCACCGGCGCGCGCATGGGCCCGGGCTACTTCCCCCTGATGCTGGGCATCCTGCTGGCTCTGATCGGCGCCGTCATCACCTTCAAGGCCACCGTGGTCGAGACGGTGGACGGCGACAAGATCGGCAAGTGGGCCTGGAAGCCGTTGTTCTTCATCCTGCTGGCCAACGTGGTCTTCGGCATCCTGCTCGCCGGCCTGCCCACGATGGGCGTGCCGGCCATGGGGCTGATCGTGGCCATCTATGCGCTCACCTTCATCGCCAGCCTCGCGGGCAGCGAGTTCCGCGCCAAGGCCGTGTTCGTGCTGGCCACCATCCTCGCGGTGGGCAGCTACGGCGCCTTCGTGCTGGCGCTCAAGCTCCAGTTCCCCGTGTGGCCCAGTTTCATTTCGGGTTGAACCAGGAGCGATAGACCATGGAACTCTTTGATAACCTCGCCCTGGGTTTTGGCGTTGCCTTCACCTTCCAGAACCTCGTCTACTGCTTTGCCGGCTGCCTGCTGGGCACGCTGATCGGCGTGCTGCCCGGCATCGGCCCGGTGGCCACCATCGCCATGCTGCTGCCGGCCACCTACGCGCTGCCGCCCGTGGCCGCGCTCATCATGCTCGCGGGCATCTACTATGGCGCGCAGTACGGCGGCTCCACCACCGCCATCCTGGTGAACCTGCCGGGCGAATCGTCCTCGGTGGTGACCGTGATCGACGGCTACCAGATGGCGCGCAACGGCCGCGCCGGCCCGGCGCTCGCCGCCGCGGGCCTGGGCTCGTTCTTCGCGGGCTGCGTGGGCACGCTGATCCTGGCGGCTTTCGCCGCGCCGCTGACCGAGGTGGCCTTCAAGTTCGGCCCGGCCGAATACTTCTCGCTGATGATCCTGGGCCTGATCGGCGCCGTGGTGCTGGCCTCGGGTTCGCTGCTCAAGGCCGTGGCCATGATCGTGCTGGGCCTGCTGCTGGGCCTGGTGGGCACCGACGTGAACTCCGGCGTGGCGCGCTTCTCCTTCGACGTGCCCGAATTGACCGATGGCATCGGCTTCGTGGCCATCGCCATGGGCGTGTTCGGCTACGGCGAGATCATCGCCAACCTGGCCCGCCCGGACGACCAGCGCGAGGTGTTCACCGCCAAGGTGCAGGGCCTGTTCCCCACCGCGCAGGACTTCAAGCGCATGCTGCCGGCCGTGCTGCGCGGCACCACGCTGGGCTCGGCCCTGGGCATCCTGCCCGGCGGCGGCGCGCTGCTGTCGGCCTTCGCGGCCTACACCATCGAGAAGAAGACCAAGCTGCAGCCCGGCGAAGTGCCGTTCGGCAAGGGCAACATCCGTGGCGTGGCCGCGCCCGAGTCGGCCAACAACGCCGGTTCGCAGACCTCCTTCATCCCGCTGCTGACGCTGGGCATTCCGCCCAACGCCGTGATGGCGCTGATGGTGGGCGCCATGACCATCCACAACATCCAGCCCGGTCCGCAGGTCATGACCAGCAACCCCGAGCTGTTCTGGGGCCTGATCGCCTCGATGTGGATCGGCAACGCCATGCTGGTGATCCTGAACCTGCCGCTGATCGGCCTGTGGATCAAGCTGCTGACCGTGCCCTACCGCTGGCTGTTCCCCTCCATCGTGCTGTTCTGCGCCGTGGGCGTGTACTCCACCAACAACAACACCTGGGACATCTGGATGGTGGGCGCCTTCGGCCTGGTGGGCTACATCTTCCACAAACTGGGCACCGAACCGGCGCCGCTGCTGCTGGGCTTCATCCTCGGCCCCATGATGGAAGAGAACCTGCGCCGCGCGCTGCTGCTCTCGCGCGGCGACTGGAGCGTGTTCGTCACGCGCCCGATCTCGGCGAGCCTGCTGGCAGTGGCGGCCCTGCTGCTCATCATCGTGCTGCTGCCCGCCGTGAAGAACAAGCGCGAGGAAGCCTTCGTCGACGACTGACGCCGAGCGTTCTTGCTCCGGCGCACGCGACGGCACCTTCGGGTGCCGTTGTTTTTTGGAGAGCCGTCCCGGCACACGGTCGCGCGCCAGCCTTCACAATAGCGCGCTCAACTGGTTCCTCCGCCCATGCCCATCGCGCTCCAACCCGCGCAGCACCCGCAACGCGCGCTGCTGCACAACGAAGTCCACGCCCGCCCGCCCGAGGCCATCGAAGGCCCCGTGGCCAGCACCCACATCGTCATGTGGGCCGACGCCGCCGGGCGCGAGGCCAGCCGGGCGCACATCGCCGCGCTGCTGCGCGACCACCATCTGGCGCCGCCCGACGAGCACACCACGCACCTGCGCGTGGACCTGGGCGCCTGGCGTATCCGCTGGGAGCTGCACACCGAATTCGTGGCCTGGACCTTCACCGTGCCGATCGCGACCGAGGGCTTTGGCGAGCGCGAGCCGGTGGCCGCCACCAGCGCCGTGCCACGCGAGTGGCTGGCGCGCCTGCCGGGCCAGTGCCTGTGCAGCCTGCACCTGTGGGCGCTGCCGACCCGGGAGTTCGGTTCGGGCTCGCTGGTGCGCCATGTGCTGAGCGAGGACACGCTGGTCGCCGCCACCGTGGCCGACGGCCATGGCGAGGTCTACACCGACTTCGCCATCCACCCCGACGGCTCATCGCGCATGGTGCTGCTCACGGGCGGCATGACGCCGCGCCGCCTGGGCCGCCTGGTGCAGCGCCTGCAGGAGATCGAAACCTACCGCATGGCCGCGCTGCTGGGGCTGCCGGTGGCGCGCGAGGCCGCCGCCGTGCTGGCCAGCGCCGAGCGCGAGCTGGCGGAGCTGTCGGATGCGATCCGCTCGGCCAACCGCGACGACGAGCCCGTGCTGCTGGACCGCCTCACGCGGCTGGCGGGGCAGGTGGAGAGCCAGTACGCGGCCACGCACTCGCGCTTTTCGGCGAGCACGGCCTACTTTGAATTGGTGGACCGGCGCATCGCCGAGATCGCCGAGTCGCGCCTGGCCGGGTTGCAGACCATCCGCGAGTTCATGGACCGGCGCCTCTCGCCCGCGCGCAGCACCTGCGAATGGGCCGCGCGCCGCCAGGAGGCGCTGTCGCGCCGCGTCTCGCGCATCAGCCACCTGCTGCGCACGCGCGTGGAGATCGAGCAGCAGCAGAGCAGCCAGGCGCTGCTGGCCAGCATGAACCAGCGCCAGGATCTGCAGCTCAAGCTCCAGTCCACGGTGGAGGGGCTGTCGGTGGCCGCCATCACGTACTACATCGTCGGCCTGGCGAGTTACCTCGCCAAGGGCGCGCAAACGCTCGGCTGGCCGCTTTCGCCCGAAACCTCGGCCGCCATCGCCATTCCGGTGGTGGGGGTCACGGTGTGGTGGTCGCTGCGGCGGCTGCACCACAAGATGTTCAAACACTGAAGGCTTCCCATGCCCAGAATCCAGTTCGAGCTGCCCGAGCGGTTCACGTTCTCGACCGAAATCCAGATCTACATCAGCCATGTCAACCAGGGCGGGCACCTCGACAACGCCCAACTCCTCACGCTGGTGTCCGAGGCGCGCGTGCGCTTCTTCCAGGCCCTGGGCTACCGCGAGGCCGGCGTGGAAGGGCTGTCCATCGTGGTGGGCGACATCGTGGCGCAGTACAAGTCCGAGGGCTTCCATGGCGAGACCATGCGCGTCGAGATGCTGCCGGCGGACTTCAACAAATACGGCTTCGACATCGTCTACCGCATGACCGAGAAGGAGTCGGGCCGCGAGGTGGCGCGCGGCAAGCTTGGCGTGGTGTTCGTGCACCCCGGCGACAAGAAGGTGGCCACGGTGCCGCCGCGCTTCATGGAGCGCATCGCGGCCTTGTAGCCGGGGCCTGCGCGCCGGGGCGTTGGCTTCCATAATGGCCCCATGCCCTTCCAGTACCAGCAGCCCTATGCCAGCGCCCGCTTGCCGCTGTTCGCGCGCAACGTGGTCGCCACCTCCCATCCCCTGGCCGTGCAGGCCGGCCTGCGCATGCTGTGGCAGGGCGGCAATGCGGTCGATGCCGCCGTGGCGGCGGCGGCGGCCATGGCCGTCTGCGAGCCCACGGGCAACGGCCTGGGCAGCGACGCCTTCTGCATCCTCTGGGACGGTGGCACCCTGCACGGCCTCAACGCCTCGGGCCGCGCGCCGCAGGCCTGGACGCCGGGGTACTTCCACCGCAAATACGGCGAGGGCGCGCGCACGCCGCCGCAGCATGGCATCGACGCCGTCACCGTGCCCGGCGCGGTGAGCGCCTGGGTGGCGCTGAGCGAGCGCTTCGGCAGGCTGCCCTTCGCCGACCTGATGGCCCCCGCCGCCGAGATCGCCGAGCGCGGCTACGCCGTGCCCGTGGTGGTGCAGCGCAAATGGGCCGCCGCCGTGCCCGGGCTGCAGGCGCAGCCCGGCTTCGCCCAGAGTTTCATGCCCTGGGGGCGGGCGCCGCAGGTGGGCGAGCTGTTCCGCTTCCCGGCGGCGGCGCGCGCGCTGCGCGCCATCGGCGCCACGCGCGGCGAGGCGTTCTACAGCGGCGAGATCGCCGAGGCGCTGGCGCGGTTCGCGGCCCAGCAGGGCGGTGCCCTCACGCTCGCCGATCTGGCGGCGCACCGTGCCGAATGGGTCGCGCCCATTGCGCGCGATTACCGGGGCTTCACGGTGCACGAGATCCCGCCCAGCGGCCAGGGCATCGCCGCGCTGATGGCACTGGGCATCCTGGAGCAGTTCGACCTCGCCAGCCTGCCCGTGGATGGCACGCAGGCCCAGCACCTGCAGATCGAGGCCATGAAACTGGCCTTCGCCGATACCTACCGCTACGTGGCCGAGCCCTCGTCGATGGAGGTGACCCCCGCGCAAATGCTCGATGGCGCCTACCTCGCGGCGCGTGCGAAACTCATCGACATGCACAGGGCGCAGGACTTCGGCGCGGGCCGACCGACCAGCGGCGGCACCATCTACCTCACCGCCGCCGACGAGGACGGCATGATGGTCAGCTTCATCCAGAGCAACTACCAGGGCTTTGGCTCGGGCTGCGTCGAGCCCGGCTTCGGCATCAGTCTGCAGAACCGGGGCTTTGGCTTCAGCACCGATCCGCGTGGCGCCAACCCGGCCAACCTGGTGGCGCCGGGCAAGCGGCCGTTCCACACCATCATCCCGGCCTTCGTCACGCAGCACGGCCAGCCCGTCATGAGCTTCGGCGTCATGGGCGCCAACCTGCAGCCCCAGGGCCATGTGCAGACGCTGGTGCGCATGCTCGACCACGGCCAGAACCCGCAGGCCGCGTGCGACGCGCCGCGCTGGCGCTTCAACCAGGGCCTGGCGGTGAACGCCGAGGCCAGCATGCCGCTGGCCACCCAGCAGGGCCTGGCGGCGCTGGGCCACGAGTTGACCGTGGTCGACGACCCCTATGGCGAGTTCGGCGCGGGCCAGTTCATCTGGCGCCTGGGCGACGCCAAGACCCAGGGTTACGTGGCCGCCAGCGACCCCCGGCGCGACGGCCAGGCCGCCGGGTTCTAGAAAATTTAGACAAAAAGTGAGTCAAAGCCAATCACAGCAAGCGCTGATAGCTCCTAAAAAAAGAGCGTCCGGCATCGTGCTGGCACTGCTGGGCGCCATCGCCTTCAGCGCCAAGGCCATCATCGTCAAGCTCGCCTACCGCCATGGCGTGGACGCGGTCACGCTCATCATGTACCGCATGCTGTTCGCGCTGCCCATCTTCGCGGCCATGGCCTGGTGGGCCAGCCGGGGGCAGCCGCCACTGACGCGCAAGGATTGGCTTGGCGTGCTGGGCCTGGGTTTTTCGGGCTACTACCTCGCCAGCTACCTCGATTTCGCCGGCCTGGCCTACATCAGCGCCAGCCTGGAGCGGCTCATCCTCTACCTCAACCCGACCATCGTCCTGCTGCTGGGCTGGGCCGTGTACGGGCGCGGCATCCGCTGGGGCCAGGCGCTGGGCATGGCCGTGAGCTACTGCGGCGTGGTGCTGGTGTTCGGCCGCGAGGTGCACCTGCAGGGCGCGGACGTGGCCTGGGGCACGGCGCTGGTGTTCGGCAGCGCCGTGAGCTATGCCGTCTACCTGGTCTACAGCGGCGAACTGGTGCAGCGCCTGGGCTCGCTGCGCCTCGTCGGCCTGGCCACCAGCGTGGCCTGCGTGCTGTGCCTGCTGCAGTTCGCGCTGCTGCGCCCGCTGGCGGCTGCTTGGGTGGCGCCCGAGGTGGTGGGGCTGTCGGTGGTCAACGCCCTGCTGTGCACCGCCGCGCCCGTGCTGATGGTGATGATGGCCATCGAGCGCATCGGCGCCGGACCGGCCGCTCAGGTGGGCATGGTGGGGCCGATGTCCACCATCCTCCTGGGGGCGGTGGTGTTGGGCGAGCCGTTCACGCCCTGGGTGGCGGCGGGCACGGTGCTGGTGCTGGCCGGGATCTTCGTCTTCACCCGGCCGGCGCGCGGCGCGCCCTAGCGGCTGCTCACTTCTTGCGCGAGCCCAGGCGCTGCGCCACGGTCACGGGCGGCGTGCCTGTGTACTTGTCGAGCCGCTTGCCCATGGCCTGTTCCAGTTGGTCGAGCCGGGCCTGGGCTGGTGGGTGGGTGGCCAGGGCCAGCGTGAACATGGGGTTGTCCGGCGTGGCCGTGCGCAGCTGCTGCAGCACGGCCACCAGGCCGTAGGGGTCGAAGCCGGCGCGCGCCGCCAGGGCCACGCCGGTACGGTCGGCGTGGTATTCGTCGGTCTGGTCCAGGCCGCGTGCATAAAGGTTGCGGCCCAGCGCGAACAGCTGCGAGGCCACGAGGTTGCCCACGGCGTTGGTCTTGATCTGCGAGGCCACGAGCTGCGTCAGCACGCCCGACTGCGCCGTCTTGCGCATGGCGTGCAGGTGGTGCTTGGCGGTCACATGGGTAATCTCGTGCGCCAGGATGCCGGCCAGCTCGGCCTCGTCGGCGCAGCTGTCGATCAGCCCCTTGGTGACGAAGATGTAGCCGCCGGGCGCCGCGAAGGCGTTGTAGCCCTTGTCGTCGAGCACGATGAAGGTCCAGGGCAGGCCGGGGCGCTCGGATTGCAGGCTGATCCAGCGGCCGAGCTGGTTCACGTAGCGCTGCAACTGCATGTCGGGGTGCAGGGGCTTGCTGCCCAGCAGCACGGCGGCGAGCTGGCGGCCGATCTCGATCTCACGCGGCTCGTCGATGCTCTCGACCGAGCGCGAGAGCAGGCTGACGAGGTCCTCGCCCTGGCCGGTGTTGCCGCCGACCACGGCGCCCAGCAGGCCGCCGCCCGAGCTCTTGGAGCCTCCGCCGAGGTTGTTCAGCAGGTTCAGCATGTTCTGGGCATGGCTGGCGGCCGGCGCGAGGGCCAGCGCCGCCGCGCAGGCGGTGGCGGCCAGCGTGGCGCGGGAAAGCAGGGGGGGAAGTCGCATGGCGGCGCTCCTCAGTTGGGACTTTGGGTGTCGGGGTTGAACTGCCCGCCGCCGCCCGTGGGCGCGGGGCGGGGCGGTTCGGGCAGGGGCTCGACGCGCTGGGCGTGCAGCGCGGCCGTGCCGGCGAACTGGCGTGCCTGGTCGGCGTTCATGCGCAGCTTCTCGGCCTGCTGCACGGCGGCCGGGTTGGGCTGGGCGTTGGCGATGTCCTCGGCGCTCAGGCCGCGGATGCCGACGGTGGCCGTGGCCGTGGTGGTGCTGCCGCTGTTGCCGCCAAACAGGCCGCCCAGGCTGCGCAGGCCACCGGTGGTGGCGCTGCCGCCGCTGGCAGGCGCCGCGCCGGCCTGGGCGCCGACGTCGAACATGTGCACCCAGCCGGCCGCGCCCTGGGGCGTGCGAACCTTCACCCAGGAGCCCTTGCGCTCGCCGGTGCGCGCCACGGCGCTGTCGGCGGCGAGTGCGCCCAGGCTGGTAGCGGAGTCAGCGGGGGATTCGCGCAGCTCGGTGGCGCGCTTGATGACCGCATCCTGCGCCAGCGCGGGCGCGGCCAGCCATCCCAGTACCAGGGCGGCGGTGAGGGCGCTTCGGTTGAACCATGAAGCCATGGGGGTTCTCCACTTATGATCGTGCTGACTGTAGCAGCGTGTTACTCCAGGGGATTGTTATGGATTTGGGTATTGCCGGCAAATGGGCGTTGGTGTGCGGCGCCAGCAAGGGGCTGGGGCTCGGGTGCGCGCAGGCGCTGGTGCGCGAGGGCGTGAACCTCGTCATCAATGCCCGTCAGGCGCCGGCCCTGCAGGCGGCTGCTTCTGATTTGATAGCTATTGGCGCACAGTCCATGGGCTCTGGAGGCCAAAATGGCTCAAATCCCGTGGTGCTGGCCGTGGCGGCCGACATCACCACGCCCGAGGGGCGCGCGGCCGTGCTGGGCGTGGCCGGCGGCCCGGGGCGCGACTTCGACATCGTGGTCAACAACGCCGGCGGCCCGCCGCCGGGCGACTTCCGCGACTGGGAGCGCGAGGACTGGATCAAGGCCGTGGACGCCAACATGCTCACGCCGATCGAGCTGATCCGCGCCACCGTGGATGGCATGGCCGCGCGGGGCTTCGGGCGCATCGTCAACATCACGTCGAGCGCGGTGAAGGCGCCGATCGACATCCTGGGCCTGTCCAACGGCGCGCGCAGCGGCCTGACCGGCTTCGTCGCCGGCGCGGCGCGCGGCGGCATCGCGGCCAAGGGGGTGACCATCAACAACCTGCTGCCCGGCAAGTTCGACACCGACCGCCTGGCCGCCACCATGGGCACCGCCGCCGCGCGCAGCGGGCGCACGGTGCAGGAGGTGCGCGCGGCGCAGCAGGCCAGCATCCCGGCGGGGCGCTTCGGCACCCCACAGGAATTCGGCGCCATCTGCGCCTTCCTGTGCAGCGTGCATGCCGGCTACATCACGGGGCAGAACGTGCTGGCCGACGGCGGCGCGTACCCCGGGGCGTTGTGACCCGCGGGCCTGGCCCCTGCTGGCGCCCGCTGGCGGCGGCGGGCCTGCTGGCGCTGGCCGGGTGGGGGGCGCAGGCCCAGGTGCAGACGCCGTTGCGCGTGGTGGGCGGCCTGGCCGGCGTGAACCAGTACACCCGCTGGGAGGAGCCGTTCTGGTCCCGCGAGCTGACACGCCTGAGCGGCGGCCGCTTCAAGGCCGAGATCGTGCCCTTCGACCGCGCCGGCGTGCCCGGCGATGAAATGCTGCGCATGCTGCAGCTGGGCGTGGTGCCGTTCGGCACCACGTTGCTGAGCACGCTGACCGGCTCGTTTCCACAGTACACGGCCATCGATCTGGCGGGGCTGAACCCGGACATGGCCAGCCTCAAGTCCAGCGTGGCGGCGTTCCGTCCCTACCTCGAAATGTCGCTGCGCCAGGACCTGGGCGTGGAGATGCTGGCGCTCTACGTGTACCCGGCGCAGGTGCTGTTCTGCCGCAGGCCGCTGGCCGGGCTGGCCGACCTGTCGGGCCGGCGCGTGCGCGTGTCCTCGGCGGGCCAGGCCGACTTCGTGGGAGCCCTGGGCGCCGTGCCCGTGCACACGGCGTTCGCCCAGGTGGTCGCGAGCATGGAGGCCGGCAGCATCGACTGCGCCATCACCGGCACCATGTCGGGCAACACCCTGGGGCTGCACGCCATCACCTCGCACCTGCACACCCTGCCCATCAGCTGGGGGCTGGCCGTGTTCGGCGCCAACCGCGCCGCCTGGGATGCGCTGCCACCGGACCTGCGGGCCCTGCTGCGCCAGGAGCTGCCCCGGCTCGAAGCATCGATCTGGGAGGAATCGGAGCGCGACACGGCCCAGGGCGTGGCCTGCAACAGCGGCGCACCGGCCTGCGCCACGGGCCGCAAGGGCCGCATGGTGGTGGTGGCCGCGTCGCCGCAGGACGAACGCCGGCGCCAGGAGATCTTCCGCGACACCGTCCTGCCCCGCTGGCTGCAGCGCTGCGGCCAGCGCTGCGCCGACCTCTGGAACCAGACCATCGGCCCCGCGCGCGGCCTGGCGACGCCCGGGAATCCATGAAATCCACGCCCCCCGCTCCCGCGACGCCCCATGTCCGGGCCATGGTCTGGGCCGTGGTCGCGCTGTTCCTGGCGGTGCTGCTCGTCGCCGCGGGCCTGCTGGCGTGGACGACGCGGCAAGCGGCGCTGGAGAATCGGGAGGTGCAGGTCACGCGCTTCGTCTCGGGGGCCGAGGTGGGAATCAATCGCGGCTTTCTGTCGGTGGACCTGCTGCTGTCGGGCATGGACAGCCTGCTGGGGCTGTCCACCTCCATGGCCGACTGGATCGACGCCAGCGCCGCCAGCAATCTGCTGGGCATTGTCACGCGCGGCAACCTGCTGGTGAGCATGACCGCGCTGCTCGACGCCGATGGCCGCGTGCTCGCGTCCTCGGATGCCTCGGGCGCGCAGTATGTCCTGCAGTTGCCGCCGGGATTCCTGCAGGCCGTGCTGTCGCCGTCGGCCGTCCACCTGATGGTCAGCGCGCCGACCGTGAGCTTCGCCAGCACCCAGAACGTCCTGTACCTTGCCCGCACCCTGAAGGTGGCCAACGGCGCTCGGCTGGTGATGGTGGCGGAGGTGCCCCTGTCCAAGCTGGCGGCGGTGCTGATGCAGGGCGCCGACCTCGCCGGGCTGGAGGTGGTGCTGGAGCGGAACGACGGCCGCCTGCTCCTGTCCATCCCCGACCTGGGCGACGGCGCGCGGCTGCAGCCCACCGAGGTTCCGAAGGAGCGGGCTGAGCAGGCTTGGGAGACCCCCGCGCGCCTGAGCCGGGAGCCGGCGTTCGTGCTGGCGCGCCCCCTCATCTACCAGGGCCTGCGCATCTCCGCGAGCCTGCCCCTGTCCGCCGCGCTGCGCGACTGGCACAAGGAGCGCAACGCGATCGGCGCTGTTGCCCTCATGTTCTGCCTGATGCTGCTCGGGGCGGGCGTGATGGTGCAGGCCTACTTTCAGCGCATCACGGCGGCGCGCCAGGACATGGCCCGCTCCAAGACCATGCTGGACCAGGCGCTGGAATCCATGGTGAGCGGCTTCCTGCTGCTGGACCACCGGCACCGGGTGCAGCACTGGAACCGCCGCTTCGAGGAGATCTTCCCGTGGATGGCCGGCACGATGGCCGAGCAGATGCCGTTCCGCAAGGTCCTGGAAATGACCGTGGCCCACCATCTGCCCGAGGGCAGCAAGGCCGAGCACCAGCAGTGGGTGGAGCAGCGCCTGGTCCGGCAGCGCCAGTCCATCGGTACGCACGAGCAGCAGACGCCCGATGGGCGTTGCATCCAGATCCTGGAGCGGCCCACGCCCGAGGGCGGCCTGGTGATCACCTACCACGATGTCACCGACCTGCGCCGCGCCAACGCCGAAATCGAAAGCCTGGCCTTCTACGACCCGCTGACCGGGCTGCCCAACCGGCGCCTGCTGCTCGACCGGCTGAGCCAGGCCAGCGTGCTGGCCCAGCGCACGGGCCAACTGGGCGCGTTGCTGTTCCTCGACCTCGACCATTTCAAGGCCCTCAACGACACGCTGGGCCACGAGGTGGGCGACGAGCTGCTGCAGCAGGTGGCGCAGCGCCTGCGGGCCTGCGTGCGCGTCGCCGACACCGTGGCCCGGCTCGGCGGCGATGAATTCGTCATCATGCTCAACGAACTGGCGCCCCACGGCGAGGAGGCGGCACGGCTTGCCCAGCGCATTGGCGAGAAGATCCTGCGCAGCCTCTCCGAGCCCTACGTGCTCGGCCCGCACTCCCACCAGAACAGCGGCAGCATCGGCGCCACCCTGTTCGGCACCACCCTGCAGACGGCGACGGAGCTGCTCAAGCAGGCCGACATCGCGATGTACCAGGTGAAGGCGAAGCGCGGCAACGGGCTGTGCTTTTTCGACCCGCGCATGCAGGTGGCCATCAACGACCGCGCGCAACTGGAGGCCGACCTGCGCGAGGCGCTGGCGCAGGGCCAGTTCACCCTGCACTACCAGCCGCAGTTCACGCTGGAGGGCGGCATCGTCGGCGCCGAGGTGCTGCTGCGCTGGGTGCATCCGGAGCGCGGCATGGTCTCGCCCGCGCAGTTCATCGCCGTGGCCGAGGAGAGCGACCTGATCCTGCGCATCGGCCAATGGGTGCTGCGCACGGCCTGCGAGCAATTGGCGCGCTGGCAGGAGCAGCCCCACGGCAGCCACCTGCAGCTGTCGGTGAACGTGAGCGCGCGCCAGTTCCGCCAGATCGATTTCGTGCGCCAGGTCACCGAGACCCTGCAGGAAACGGGCGCGCGCGCGCACCTGCTGACGCTGGAGCTGACCGAGTCGCTGGTGCTCGACAACGTGGACGATGCCATCGGCAAGATGCACCAACTGCGCACCAAGGGCGTGCGTTTCTCGGTGGACGATTTCGGCACGGGCTATTCCTCGCTGGCCTACCTCACGCGGCTGCCGCTGCACCAGCTCAAGATCGACCAGTCCTTCGTGCGCAACCTGGGCGCGCGGGCCACCGACGACGTGATCGTGCAGACCATCATCGGCATGGCGCGCAACCTCGATCTGGAAGTGATCGCCGAGGGCGTGGAAACCCAGGAGCAGAAGGACTTCCTGGCGCGCCACGGCTGCGTCCAGTACCAGGGCTACCTGCTGGGCCGGCCCATGCCGGCGGAGGCGCTGGAGGCCGTTCTGGTCGCCGCGCGGCCGCCGTCAGCGGCGTGAGGACACCACGATCCCGCCCACGATGAGCGCGAACGCCAGCGCGTGGAACAGGCGCGGCGGCTCGCCCAGGAAGGCGGCCGACATCAGCGCGGCGAACAGCGGCGTGAGGTTGGAGAAGAACCCCGCCACCGCCGGCCCGGCGCGCTGCACGCCCACGCCCCAGCAGCGGTAGGCCACCACCGCCGGCCCCACGGCGATGAAGGCCAGCGCCGCCGCCAGCGGCCAGCCCCAGGCGATGTGCGTGCGGCCGCTGGCCCACTCCAGGCCCGCGAGCGAGCCGGACCAGCCCAGGCCGAACACCAGTTGGGCCATGAGGAAGGCCGCCCAGTCGGCGCGCACGCTGGCGGGCTCGCTGGTGCGCACCAGCAGCCAGCTGTAGAAGGCCCACGAAATGGTGGCCAGCAGCATGAACACATCGCCCAGCACCAGGCGCAGCGCCAGCAACTGGCTCCACTCGCCCCGGCTGAGCACCAGCAGCACGCCGGCCATCGACAGCGCGGCTCCGGCAAACTGGCGCCGCGTGACGGAAACGCCAAAGAACACCGCGCCCACGGCCAGCATCCACACCGGCATGCTCGAACCGACCAGCGTCACATTGATCGGCGTGGAAGTCTGCAGCGCCATGTACTGCAGGGCGTTGTACAGGCCGATGCCCAGCAGCCCCAGCAGCGCATAGCGGCGCCAGTGCGCCCAGAGGGGGTTGCCCGGGCGCAGCACGCCATGCGCCAGGGGCAGCAGCAGCGCGAAGGCCAGCACCCAGCGCAGGAAGTTGAGCGTGAGCGGCGGCACCAGCTCGTGCACCAGCCGGCCCACCACGGCATTGCCGGCCCACAGCAGCGGCGCGAGCACCAGCAACGCCGCCGTGCCGGGCGTCAGTTTGTGTGTCATCCCCGCACTGTAACGGGCAAGGCTTGCAGAATCATGGCAGGATGGCGCAAGCTATTTCGAACGTTCCCGCAGGAGAGAATTTCCATGAGCCTCGCCGTCCAGATCCGCCAGCATGGCGGCCCCGAAGAACTCCAGATCGTCGACGTGGCCGTCGGCGAGCCCGGCCCGGGCGAGATCCGCATCCGCCACCACGCCATCGGGCTGAACTTCATCGACGTCTACCACCGCACCGGCCTGTACCCGCTCACCATGCCCGCCGGCATCGGCATGGAGGGCGCGGGCGTGGTCGAGGCCGTGGGCGAGGGGGTCACGCACCTGAAGGCGGGCGACCGCGCGGCCTACGCCAGCCAGCCGCCCGGCAGTTACTGCGAGGTGCGCGTGATGCCCGCCAAGTGCGTGTGCAAGCTGCCCGACGCCATCAGCTTCGAGACCGGCGCCGCCATGATGCTCAAGGGCCTCACGGCGCAGTACCTGCTCAAGAAGACGCTGCCCGTCGAGGGCCTGCAGCCGGGCGACCATGTGCTGTTCCATGCCGCCGCCGGCGGCGTGGGCCTGATCGCCACGCAATGGGCCAAGGCGCTGGGCCTGCGGCTCATCGGCACGGCGGGGTCCGACGCCAAGTGCCAGCTCGTGCGCGACAACGGCGCGGCGCATGCCATCAACTACAACACCGAGGACTTCGCCGCGCGCGTGAAGGAGATCACCGGGGGCAAGGGCGTGAAGGTGGTGTACGACTCGGTGGGCAAGGACACCTGGGACAAGTCGCTCGATTGCCTGCGCCCCTTCGGCCTCATGGCCAGCTTCGGCAACGCCTCGGGCCCCGTGCCGCCGTTCGCGCCGGGTTCGCTGGGCGCCAAGGGCTCGCTTTATGTCACGCGCCAGACGCTGTTCACCCACATCGCCACGCGTGAATCCACCCAGGCCATGGCCGACGAACTGTTCGCCGTGGTGGCCAGCGGCCAGGTGAAGATCCACATCGCGCAGCGCTACCCGCTCGCCGAGGTGCAGCAGGCACACCGTGACCTGGAAGCGCGCAAGACCACCGGTTCGACCATCCTCACGCTGTGAACGCGACCCTGCCTGACTGGTTGGCGCGTGCCCGCGCCGACGCGCGCCAGCCGCCGCGCCGCGCGCGGCTGCCACTGCTCGCCGACGGCTACGAGGTGGGTTCGGTGGAGCCTGGGATTTTGGATGAAATCGTCCTCCATGGCTTGCTGGATGCGCGCTATAAGCTATCAATTCAGGAGCGATTCGCCTCGCCCGCCTGGTGCCTGGAGGCCCAGCCCGGCGAGCTGACGGCGGCGTTCGACGCGCTCGCGCGGGCCTTGCGCGCACTGGGCCACTGCGGTCCGTGGCGCGGCGAACAACTGGCCGTGTGCACCGCGCAGGGCCAGCGCCTGGGCACCATCGAGCGCGGCCTGGTGCGCGTGCTGGGCATTGCCACGCGGGCCGTGCACCTCGTGGGCCTGGCGTCCGATGGCGGCATGTGGGTCCAGCAGCGTGCCTTCGACAAGCCCCACCACCCTGGCCAGTGGGACACGCTGATGGGCGGCATGGTGTCGGCCGCCGACACGCTGGAGCAGGCGCTCAAGCGCGAAACCTGGGAGGAGGCCGGCCTGCGCATGTCCACCCTCGTGGACGTGGTGCGAGGCGGGCATATCGATTTCGAGTGCCCCAGCCGCGAAGGCGGGGGCGTGGGCTATATGCGCGAGCGCATCGACTGGTTCCATGCCGTCGTGCCCGAGGGCCGGGTGCCGCACAACCAGGACGGCGAGGTGGCGCGCTTCGAGCGCCTGCCGTCCGGGACGGTGCGCGAGTGGGTGGCGCAGGGGCTGTTCACGCCCGAGGCGACGCTGGTGCTGGCGGACTGGTGGGGCCTGTGACCAGGCAGGAAGGCGCGCGGCCCGGGCCTTCCAGAATGGTCGAGGCGCGTGCCGGCGGCCGGTGGCGGCGCGCCGTGGTGGGCCTGGAAGCGGGTCAGCCGGTGGTCGCGGCCCGCGCCGCCGCCGTGCCGCTGCGCACCGCGCCCTCCAGCGTGGCGGGGTAGGGCCCGTCGATGTAGTCGCCGCAGGCCCACAGACCGGGCGCGATGGCGGCGCCGGGGCGCCGCAGGCCCGGGGTGCAGGCGAAGGTGGCGCGTTTCTCCACCACGGTCTGCACCGTCTGCAGACCGGCCAGGCCCAGTTGCCGCCGCGCCTGCTCCAGGATCTGGCGCTCGACCTGGGCGCGTTCGCCCTGGCTGGCGCTGGCCACGAAGGCGATCAGGCCGGGCGGTCCGCCGAGCTGGCCCCGGTCGAACACGAACTGCGCGGGCTGCTGGTCGCCGCCATGCAGCGCCAGCATGGGCTCGGGCAGCAGCCGGCCGTCGGCGTGGGGCGTGCCCTGGGCATACACCGTGGTGATGGCCTCGAAGCGCAGGGCCTGGGCGCTGGCGGCCCAGTCGCACATCTGCACCGTGAGGGCGTAGGGCGCGGTCTGCGCGCACAGCGAGACCAGCCGTGCCGCCTCGGTGCTCGGCGTGGCCAGCAGCACGGCGTCGAAGGGCTCGCCGTCGACCAGCCAGGCCGGCCCTGGCGCGGCCGTGAGAGCCAGCGCGCGCTGGCCGGTGCGTACCGTGGCGCCCTGGGCCTGCAGCCAGCGCGCCGCGGGTTCGGGGAAGAGTTCACCGAGGTGGACGCGCGGCAGCAGCAGGTGCGAGCCGCCGCGCCCGCTGAACAGGCTGTCCTGCAGCACGCGCAGGAACACCTGGCCGCTGGCCTGTGGCGCGGGGGTGTTGAGCGCGGCCACGCACAGCGGGTCGATGAAGCCGTCCTGCAGCCGCTGCGGCAGCGCCGCGCACAGGTCGGCCACCGTGTCCTGCGGCGCGCAGGCAAAGCCCGCGCGCTGCCAGGCATGGGCCGTGCGCAGCAGCGCCAGCCGCTCGCTCCAAGACCAGCCGCGCGCGCGGGCGATGCCGAGCACGGCATCCCAAGGCGGAGGCAGGTCGGGCAGGCGCAGGCCGTTGCCGTCGGGAAAGCGCAGCACCAGCGGGCGGCGCAGCAGGGCGGCGTCCAGGTCCACGCCCACCAGGCGCATGAGGCGCAGCGATTCGGTGTAGGCGCCGATGAGGATGTGCTGGCCGTTGTCCAGCGTGAGCGGCGTGCCGCCGGGGGCCGTGGCTTGCAGGCCGCGCGCGCGCCCGCCGACCGTGCGCGCGGCCTCGAACACGGTGGTTTCGTGGCCGGCCTGCACGGCGGCCATGGCAGCGGCCATGCCGGCCCAGCCGGCACCAAGGATGGCGATCTTCATGGGAGGCTTACATGCGGCCCAGGGCCTGCATCTTCCAGGCCAGCCAGAACTTGCGCAGCGGCGTGAGGCTGATGCGCTGGTGCAGCACCTGGAAGTGGTCGCGCTCGATCTCGCGCAGCAGCGTGCGGTAGATGCTGGCCATCATCAGGCCGGGTTTCTGCGCGCGCCGGTCGGTGGCGGGCAGCAGCGCCAGCGCTTCGTCGTACAGCCGGTGCGCGCGCTCGGCCTGGAAGCGCATGAGCGCCGTGAAGCGCTCGGAATACTGGCGCTTGAGGATCTCGTGCGCTTTCACGTCGAACTGCTGCAGTTCGTTCACCGGCAGGTAGATGCGGCCGCGCATGGCGTCCTCGCCCACGTCGCGGATGATGTTGGTCATCTGCAGCGCCTGGCCGAGGCGGTGCGCGTACTCGGTGGTGGCCGGGCTGGTCTGGCCGAAGATGCGCGCGGCCACCTCGCCCACCACGCCGGCCACGAGGTGGCAGTAGCGCTGCAGGCCGGGGTAGTCGAGGTAGCGGGTCTGTTCCAGGTCCATCTGGCAGCCTTCGATGACGGCCAGCAGGTGGCGCGGCTCGATGCCGTAGGTGGCGGTGTGCGGCATCAACGCCTGCATCACGGGGTGCGTGGGCTTGCCCTTGAACGACTGGGCCACCTCGCCCTGCCACCAGGCGAGCTTGCTCTGGGCCACGCCCGGGTCGGTCACCTCGTCGACCACATCGTCCACCTCGCGGCAGAAGCCATAGAAGGCCGTGATGGCCGCGCGCCGGGGGCGGGGCAGGAACAGGAAGGCGTAATAGAAGCTGCTGCCCGAGGCGGCGGCTTTTTGCTGGACATACTGTTCCGGATTCATGGGGGGCGATTGTCCCATGCCGGGTGCTCGTTCCATGCCACGGGTTCTGCCAGAGAGTCCGAGTGCCGCACTCTGGTGCCCGTATTCGGGTAAACGCGGGCGCTATGATTTCAGGCTTGTAACCAATCGAAAGCGTTCATGCTGAACAACCTGCGGATCACCCAGCGTTTCGTCATCGTTCTTTGTTCGTTCTGGCTGTCGGGGGCTGTGGTGATCGGGGTCAGCTTCTGGGGACTGTCGTCCGCGCGCGACAGTCTCAAGACCGTGCATGACGAAGCCATGCACCGGGCCCTGATGGCCGACCAGTCCATCGAACTGACGGTCCAGAACCGCCTGCAGGTGCTGCTGGCCTTCCAGCATGCCCCTGAAAGCGCGCTGG
Source organism: Simplicispira lacusdiani (assembly GCF_003604195.1). GTDB lineage: Bacteria > Pseudomonadota > Gammaproteobacteria > Burkholderiales > Burkholderiaceae_C > Simplicispira > Simplicispira lacusdiani. Next base: position 84,689 of record NZ_QXGR01000007.1, on the reverse strand, counting down.
CCAGCATCCACGGCCACCCCACCACCATGCACCTGGAGGCCATCGCGGCCAACCAGGCCAAGGCCGACGCGCTCCAGAAAGGGCTGGAGAAAGGCGTCACGGACACTGAGGAGCGAAAGCTGTTCGATACGGCGCTGGCCAGCTGCAAGGCGTGGCGCGACAAGCTCGACCTGGTGGCCGCGTCCATCCAGAAGGGCGACTTCAGCCCCGAGACCATGGCCGCCTTCCTGGCGGCGGGCCGCACCGAGGGGGAAGCCGTCGTCAAGGCGATGACGGCCTTCCGGGAGCACCAGGTGCGGCGCGCGGATGCGGCCTACCAGGGCGCGCAGCAGCGCTACGAAATCGGCCTGGTGGTGTTCGCCCTGGCCACCTTCCTGCTCGGCCTGCCGGCCTCTTTGCTGGGGCTGCTGCTGCTCGCGCGCATGGTCACGGGCTTCCGCAGCGCCAATGCCGCCGCCGCCGCCATCGCGTCCAGCGACCTGACGCAGCGCATCGAATTCCAGGGCAAGGACGAGATCGGCGCCATGCTGGCGCAGATGGAAACCATGCGCGGCAACCTCCACCATGTGATCGGGCAGGTGCACCATGGCGCAGAGACCATCGCCGGCGCCTCCACGCAGGTGGCGGCGGGCACGCAGGACCTGTCCTCGCGCACCGAACAGCAGGCCAGCGCGCTGGAGCAGACGGCGTCGGCCACCGAGCAGCTCTCGGGCACCGTGCAGCAGAACGCCGACAGCGCCGCGCAGGCCAGCCAGCTTGCCGCATCGGCCACCGGCGTGGCGCAGCGCGGCGGCACCGTGGTGGCGCAGGTGGTGGACACCATGGAAGCCATCAACACCTCGTCGCGCAAGATCGTGGACATCATCGGCGTGATCGACGGCATCGCCTTCCAGACCAACATCCTGGCGCTGAACGCCGCCGTGGAAGCGGCCCGTGCCGGCGAGCAGGGCCGGGGCTTTGCCGTGGTGGCGAGCGAGGTGCGCAGCCTGGCGGGTCGTTCAGCGGAGGCGGCCAAGGAAGTGAAGGCGCTGATTTCGGACTCGGTCGCCAAGGTCGAGGTCGGCAGCGAGCAGGTGGCCCAGGCGGGCTCTACCATGCAGGAAATCGTGGCCGGCATCCAGCGCGTGGCCGACATCGTGGACGAGATCGCCTCGGCCAGCCGCGAGCAGTCCATGGGCCTGGGCCAGATCAACCAGGCCGTGGCGCACCTGGACGGCGTGACGCAGCAGAACGCGGCGCTGGTCGAGGAAACCTCGGCGGCATCCGGCGCGCTGCAGGAGCAGGCGCGCCAACTGGCCAGCCTGGCGGCATCGTTCCGCTTGCAGCAGGGCAGCAGCCTGCAGGTGCCGGCCACTCCCCGCGCAGAGGCCCGGGCACCGGCGCCGGCGCGGCTGCAGGGCGCAGGCCAGAAGGCCCTGCCGCAGCACTGACATGTCTTCGGCGACCCAACCCTTTCATCCTTGAGGATGGGGCGCAAGCCCTACACTTGCGCCACCATGGAAGTGCAGAAAAACCTGTTGGTGCTGGGCATCGAATCCTCGTGCGACGAAACCGGCGTGGCGCTGGTGCGCTCGCAGGGCAGCGCCGTGCCCACGCTGCTGGCGCACGCGCTGCACAGCCAGATCGAGATGCACCAGGCCTATGGCGGCGTGGTGCCAGAACTCGCCAGCCGCGACCACATTCGCCGCGTGCTGCCGCTGACCACGGCCGTGCTGGCCGAGGCGGGGCGCGAACTGGCCGAGGTGGACGTGGTGGCCTTCACGCGCGGCCCGGGCCTGGCCGGCGCGCTGCTGGTGGGCGCGGGCGTGGCCTGTGCCCTGGGCGCGGCGCTGGGCAAGCCGGTGCTGGGCGTGCACCACCTCGAAGGGCACCTGCTGTCGCCGTTCCTCAGCGCTGATCCGCCGGAATTTCCGTTTGTTGCCTTGCTGGTGTCCGGCGGCCACACCCAGCTCATGCGGGTGGACGGCGTGGGCCGCTACGAGTTGCTGGGCGAAACCATTGACGACGCGGCGGGCGAGGCCTTCGACAAATCGGCCAAGCTCATGGGCCTGGGCTATCCCGGCGGCCCGGCGCTCTCTCGTTTGGCCCAGCAGGGCGACCCGGCGGCGTTCAAGCTGCCGCGTCCGCTGCTGCACAGCGGCAACCTCGATTTTTCGTTCGCCGGGCTGAAAACAGCGGTGCTGACGCAGGCGCGCAAGCTGGGCAGCGACCTGGAGGCGCGCAAGGCCGACCTGGCCGCGAGCACGCAGGCGGCCATTGTCGAGGTGCTGGTGAAAAAATCGCTCACGGCGCTGCAGGAAACCGGCCTGCAGCGCATCGTGGTGGCCGGCGGCGTGGGCGCCAACCGGCTGCTGCGCGAGCAGCTCGACGCTGCCTGCGCCAAGCGCCGCGTGCGCGTGCACTACCCCGAACTGCACCTGTGCACCGACAACGGCGCCATGATCGCCATGGCTGCGGCCATGCGCCTGCAGTCGGGCCAGCAGCAGGCCAACTGTGACTATGCCTTCGACGTCAAGCCGCGCTGGCCGTTGAACGCCATAGGTGGAACACCCTCCTGAGGCGCTTTGCGCCTTCCCCCCGCTCTTGCATCTCTGCGCGATGCGGGCAGGGGGACGCCACCGGTGCCCGCATGTGGGAATGCTGGCGGCCCTTGCACGGTGGCCGCCGGCCTGGGCCGTGCTGGTTGCAGGTGTCGTGGGAAGCGCCCAACGCCATCACGGCGGTGCGCCGTCGATCAAGAGGATTTCCGGACTCGGAGCAGCTCGTCCAGGATCAGGCAGGCCGCGCCCACGCTGATGCCCGCGTCGGCGATGTTGAAGGCCGGGAAATGCCCGCCATGGAACATGCCGGACAGGAAGGCCCAGTGGAAATCCAGGAAGTCCACCACGTAGCCGTGCAGCAGCCGGTCCACCACGTTGCCCACCGCGCCGCCGAGGATGCTGGCGAGCGAAAACGCGAACAGCTTCTGCTCCGGGTGCTGGCGCAGCTGCCAGACGATGAACAGCGTGGCCGCCACGCCGATGCCCGTGAAAAACCAGCGTTGCCAGCCCCCGGCCGTGGCCAGGAAGGAAAAGGCCGCGCCCGTGTTGTGCGCGCGCACGATGTTGAAGAAGCTGGTGACGTAGGTGCTGTCACCGAGCTGGTAGTAGCCCAGGATAAGCGTCTTGGTGAACTGGTCGGCGATCAGGATCACCAGCGCCCACGCCAGCCAGGGCCACAGGCTGGCGCGGCCGCCCGCCGCGGCGCGGGCCACTCAGGCGCAGGCCCGGTTTTCACCGGCGCCGTACAGGTTGCTGGTGCAGCGGCCGCACAGCGTGGGGTGTGCCGTGTCGTGGCCCACGTCGGCGCGGTAGTGCCAGCAGCGTTCGCATTTGGCATCGGAACTGGCCGTGACGCTTATCTGTAGGTCGTCACCGGCTATCAATTCGATAGTGGATGTGATGAAGACGAACTTCAGGTCATCGCCCAGGCTGGCGAGCAGCGCGTGGTCCTCGGGCGCGGCGGTCAGCGCCACGCAGGCCTGCAGCGACGAGCCCACCTGGCCGGCGGCGCGCACGCCCTCGATCTCCTTGTTCACCAGGTCGCGGATGGCGCGCAGGCGCTCCCATTTGGCCTGCAGCCCCTCGTCGCCCGTGGGGATGGTGCCGTAGGTTTCCATGAAGATGGACTCGGAACGGCCGAACACCTTCCAGGCCTCTTCGGCCGTGAACGAGAGGAAGGGCGCCATCCAGCGCAGCATGGCGTGCGTGATCTGGTGCAGCGCCGTCTGCGCGCTGCGGCGCGCCAGGCTCTTGGGGGCCGTGGTGTAGAGGCGGTCTTTCAGCACGTCGAGGTAGAAGCCGCCGAGGTCTTCCGAGCAGTAGAGCTGCAGCTTGGCCACCACGGGGTGGAATTCATACACCTTGTAGTGCGCCAGCACCTCCTGTTGGAACTGCGCGGCGCGCGTGAGCGCGTAGCGGTCGATCTCCAGCATCTGGTCGAACGGCACGGCGTCCTGGGCGGGATCGAAGTCGCTCACGTTGGCCAGCAGGAAGCGCAGCGTGTTGCGGATGCGGCGGTAGGCGTCCACCACGCGCGCGAGGATCTTGTCGTCGATGGCTAGGTCGCCCGAGTAGTCGGTGGAGGCGCACCACAGGCGGATGATCTCGGCGCCCAGCTTGCCGCTCACCTCCTGCGGCGAGACGGTGTTGCCGAGCGACTTGCTCATCTTCTTGCCCTGGCCGTCCACCGTGAAGCCGTGCGTGAGCAGGCCGCGGTAGGGCGCGCGGCCGAAGATGGCGCTGGCCAGCAGCAGCGAGCTGTGGAACCAGCCGCGGTGCTGGTCATGGCCTTCGAGGTACAGGTCGGCCTCGGGGCCGCTGTCGTGGTGCATGCCGGCGTGCGTGCCGCGCATCACGTGCCAGAAGGTGGAGCCGGAGTCGAACCACACCTCCAGGATGTCGGTGCTCTTGGTGTAGTGCTCGGCGTCCTGCGCACCCAGGATTTCTTCGGGCGTCACGCGGCTCCAGGCCTCGATGCCGCCCTGTTCGACGATGGCTGCGGCCTGGTCGATGATTTCCATGGTGCGCGGGTGCAGCTCGCCCGAATCCTTGTGCAGGAAGAAGGGCAGGGGCACGCCCCAGCTGCGCTGGCGCGAGATGCACCAGTCGGGTCGGCCGGCGATCATGTCGCGCAGGCGGGCCTTGCCGTTTTCGGGGTAGAAGCTCGTCTGCTCGATGGCGGCCAGGGCCGTCTGGCGCAGCGTGCCGGGGGCTTTGTCCTTGGTGAACACGCCCTCGCCCTCGTCCATGCGCACGAACCACTGGGCGGCGGCGCGGTAGATCACGGGCGTCTTGTGGCGCCAGCAGTGCGGGTAGCTGTGCGTGATGGTGGTGGTGCCCATCAGGCGGCCAGCGGTCTGCAGCGTCTCGATGATGACGGGGCAGGCCTTCCAGATGTTCATGCCGCCGAACAGGGCCTGCGATTCGTCGTAGCGGCCGTTGCCCAGCACGGGGTTGAGAATGTCGTCGTACTTCAGGCCATGCGCCACGCAGGAGTTGAAGTCTTCCACGCCGTAGGCGGGCGACGAGTGCACGATGCCCGTGCCGTCGCTGGCCGTGGCGTAGTCGGCCAGGTACACGGGCGAGAGGCGGCGGTAGCCCTCGTGCACATCGTGCAGCGGGTGCTCGAACTCGATGCCCGCGAGCTTCTCGCCCTGGGCCACGGCCAGGATCTGGCCCGTCAGGCCCCAGCGCGCCATGCAGTCATCGACCAGCGTGGCGGCCATGACGTACAGGCCGCGCTCCGTGTCCACCAGCGCGTAGGGCAGTTCGGGGTTGAGGTTGAGCGCCTGGTTGGCGGGGATGGTCCAGGCGGTGGTGGTCCAGATGACGGCGAAGGCGTCCTTCTCCAGCCGTGCCAGGCCGAAGGCGGCGGCGAGCTGGGCCGGGTTGTGCGCCTTGAAGGCCACGTCCAACGTCTGGCTCTTCTTGTCCTGGTATTCGATTTCAAATTCGGCCAGCGACGATCCGCAGTCGAAGCACCAGTACACGGGCTTGAGGCCGCGGTACACGTAGCCACGCTCCATCACGCGCTTGAGGGCGCGCAGTTCGCCCGCCTCGCTCGCGTAGTTCATGGTCTTGTAGGGGTTGTCCCATTCGCCGAGCACGCCCAGGCGCTTGAAATCCTCCATCTGCTGCGCGATCTGCTCGGTGGCGAAGGCGCGGCCCTTGGCCTGCATCTCGTCGCGCGGCAGGTTGCGGCCGTGCAGCTTTTCGATGGCGTTCTCAATCGGCAGGCCGTGGCAGTCCCAGCCGGGCACGTAGAGCGCGTCAAAGCCTTCGAGCTGGCGCGCCTTGGTGATCATGTCCTTGAGGATCTTGTTCACCGCGTGGCCGATGTGGATCTGGCCGTTGGCGTAGGGCGGGCCGTCGTGCAGGATGAACTTCGGGGCACCGCAGCGCGCGTCGCGCAGCTTCTTGTAGATGCCTTTCTCGTCCCATTCCTTGGCCCAGCCAGGTTCGCGCTTGGGCAGGTCGCCGCGCATCGGGAAGGGGGTGTCGGGCATGTTCAGCGTGGCGCGGTAGGCGCTCGCCGGGGCGTTCTTGGGCGTCGATTCAGACATGGGGAAACCTTCAAAAATGGGGACGCTCAGGCACTGTGCCCGAGGCTACAAGCGAGCAGGGAGGGGCGAAGGCAGCCCCCGTCAAATTCGGTCGCGCGTGGTCTGGCGGCGGGTTTCGGCGTGGGCGGCGAACCAGGCGCGCGCGTCGGCACAGTCCCGCGCGATGCCTTGGGTGAGGGCGTCGAGGCTGTCGTACCGGAGTTCGTCGTGCAGTTTGTGCAGCAGTTCCACGCGGATGATTTTACCGTAGGCCCCCTCGGCGCCCAGATGCTGCGGCCATTCGAGGCAATGGGTCTCCAGCAGCACGCGGCCGCCGTTGACGTCGCGCGGGTCCAGCGAGGGGCGGATGCCCAGGTTGGCCACGCCGGGCAGGGGGTGTTCCGACAGGCCGTGCACCCACACGGCGAAGATGCCGCTGGCGGCGGGCTTCCAGTGTGCAAAGCGCAGGTTGAGGGTGCGAAAGCCGTTGCCCGCGCCTTCGGCGCTGGCGCCCAGGTGGCGCCCCAGCTTGCGCCCGTGCACTACATGGCCCGAGATGGCGTAGGGGCGGCCCAGCAGTTGCGCGGCGTCCTGCATGCGGCCCGCGCCCAGGGCCGCGCGCACCTCGGAGCTGGAGACGCGCAGGCCGTGCACCTCGTAGCTCATCATGCGCGCCACGTCGAAGCCCTGCACCTGGCCGGCGGCGTCGAGCATTTGATAGTCGCCCGCGCGCTGCTTGCCGAAGCGGAAATCGTCGCCCACCAGCACGTAGCGGGCGCCCAGGCCGTGCACCAGCACTTCGTCGATGAACTCCTGCGGCGAATGCGAGGCCAGCCGGGCATCGAAGGGCAGCACCACCGCCTGCTGCACGCCGTAGCGCGCCAGCTCCGAGAGCTTGTCGCGCAGCGTGCCGATGCGGGCCGGGGCCAGTTCGGGCTTGTTCAGCGCGCCAGCGAAGTAGTCGCGCGGGTGCGGCTCGAAGGTGAGCGCGCAACTGGGCACGCCGCGCTGGGCCGCCTCGCCATTGAGCAGCGCCAGCATGGCCTGGTGCCCCCGGTGCACGCCGTCGAAGTTGCCGATCGTCACGGCGCAGGCCGGGGCAATCCCTGGATGGCGAAAACCGCGAAAGATCTTCATGGAGCGTTATCTTTTTAATAGCGCCTTGCGCACGGCCACCAAGCGCAGGACACTGATTTGACTTGAAATGAGCGTATATTGTGACGCACGCGTGCCCGCGTATTGCCAGCGCAGGCACGGCGCCAGACATCTGCATCGATTCCTTGCCCTTTTTTTGTTCGAGGAGGCGTGTCGTGAAGGTCTTGAAGCTCTCTGCCCAGGGCTTGCCCCAGTCGTGGATCTCGCTGGAACAGGCGGTGATCCACTATGCCGCTGGGGAGGTGCGCTGGGAGTCCGGTGGCGAGATTACCGTTTTCCACGGCGGCCACAACGCCGTAACGGGGAGGCAGTCGGTGATCGCCGTCAACAGCATCATCGGCACCAAGGGCGTGCCCGCCATCAACCCCTTCGACCTGCACCCGAGCCTGACCAACAGCAAGCTCTTTGTGCGCGACCGCCATGTCTGCGCCTACTGCGGCGGGCACTGCCCCGAGGAATTGCTTACGCGCGAGCACATCGTTCCCTTTGCCAAGGGGGGCAAGGATCACTGGATGAACGTGGTCACCGCCTGCCGCCCCTGCAACCACCGCAAGGGCCCGCGCACGCCCGAGCAGGCCCACATGCCGCTGCTCTACGCCCCCTATGTGCCGAGCCTGTGGGAAGACTTCATCCTGCGCAACCGCCGTATCCTGGCCGACCAGATGGAGTTCCTGATGGCGCACGTACCCAAGTCCTCGCGGCTGTTGGCATGAAGGCCTGCTCATAGCGTCCCGAAGCAAGAAAAAAACCGCCCAAAGGCGGTTTTTTTCTTGCTGTGGCAAAAAGTCAGGCGAAAACCCCTGCGGTCTCTTGCATGCGCGCCGACACCTCGCCCAGGTGGTGCAGCGTGTCGCCGAAGGTCATTTCCAGCTGCGTGAGCTTCTTGAAGTAGTGGCTGCCGATGTATTCGTCGGTGACGCCGATGCCGCCGTGCAGCTGCACCGACTGCTGGCCCACGAAGCGCATGGACTGGCCCAGCTGCACCTTGGCGCGGGCCAGGGCGGCGCGGCGTTCGGGGGCGGGGGCGCCGAGCTTGAGGCTGGCGTAGTAGCTCATCGAGCGGGCCAGTTCGAGCTGCATCTTCATGTCGGCCACGCGATGGCGCAGGGCCTGGAAGCTGGCGATGGCCACGCCGAACTGCTTGCGCTGGTTCATGTAGTCCACGGTCAGGGCCACGGTCTGGTCCATCACGCCCACGGCTTCGGCGCAGGTGGCGGCGATGCCGGTGTCCACGGCCAGTTCCAGGGCGGCCAGGCCGTCCTTGGTGACCAGTGTGGCGGCGGCGTTGGCCAGCTGGACCTCGGCGGCGCGGCTGCCGTCCTGGGTGCCGTAGCCGCTCGTGGTGACGCCGGAGGCCGCGCGCTCGACCAGGAACAGCGCGATCTGGCCGTCCAATTGCGCGGGCACGAGGAAGGCGTCGGCTTGGTCGCCGGCGGGGACTATGCTTTTGGTAGCTGTCAGCGCATATCCGGTGGGCGTTGCAGCCGCTTTTGCATCGCAAACGTCGAGGCGGTAGCGGGCCTTGCGCTCCTGGTGGGCCAGCACCACCAGGGCTTCGCCGCTGGCGATGCGCGGCAGCCAGGCGGCCTGCACGTCGGCGGGCGCGTAGCGGGAGAGCACGCTGCTGGCGATGAAGGTTTGCGCCAGGGGTTCGAGCACCATGCCACGGCCCAGCTCTTCCATGGCCACCATGGCGTCGATGGCGCCCTGGCCCATGCCGTCGTGCTGTTCAGGCACCGTGAGGGCCGTGAGGCCCAACTCGGCCAGCTCACCATAGGCGGCGCGGTCGAAACCGCCGGCGGCGACGATGCCGCGGCGGCGCTCGAAGGCGTAGCCCTTGTCCACCCACTTGCGCACGGCGTCGCGCAGTTGCTGCTGGTCGTCAGAAAAATCGAAATCCATGTTCTTGTCTCCTCAGCCCAGAACCGTTTGAGCCACGATATTGCGTTGCACTTCGTTCGAGCCGCCGTAGATGGTGGTCTTGCGCATGTTGAAGTAGGTGGAGGCCAGCGGTGCGTGGGCCACGCTGCCGCCGGGGAAGTCGCCTTGCCAGCCGGCTTCCATGGCCTCCTCGATGAAGGGCAGGGCAAAGGGGCCGGCCGCCAGCATCATCAGTTCGGCATAGCGCTGCTGGATCTCGCTGCCCTTGATCTTGAGCAGGCCCGCGATGTCCAGCGAGTTCTTGCCGCTCTTCTCGGCCGAGAGCACGCGCAGCACCAGCATTTCCAGGGCCACCACATCCACTTCGAGCAGGGCGATCTGGTCGCGGAAACGCTGGTCGTCCCACAGGCCCTCGGCCTTGGCGATGCGCTTGAGGCGTTCGAGCTCGCGCTTGGCGCGGTTCACGTCGGCGATGTTGGTGCGCTCATGGCTGAGCAGGTGCTTGGCGTAGGTCCAGCCCTTGTTCTCCTCGCCGATCAGGTTCTCGGCAGGCACTTCGACGTTGTCGAAGAACACCTCGTTGACTTCGCACTCGCCGTCGAGCAGCTTGATCGGGCGCACGGTCACGCCGGGCGACTTCATGTCGATCAGCAGGAAGCTGATGCCCGTCTGCGGCTTGCCCTCGTTGCTGGTGCGCACCAGGCAGAAGATCCACTCGCCGTACTGGCCCAGCGTGGTCCAGGTCTTCTGGCCGTTGACGATGTACTTGTTGCCCACGCGCTCGGCGCGCGTCTTGACCGAGGCCAGGTCCGAGCCCGAGCCGGGCTCCGAGTAGCCCTGGCTCCACCACACCTCGCCGCTGGCGATGCCGGGCAGGAAGCGTTGCTGCTGCTCGGGCGTGCCATAGGCCATGATGACGGGTGCCACCATCACGGGACCAAAGGGCACGACGCGTGGCGCGCCGGCCAGCGCGCACTCTTCTTCGAACAGGTGCTTTTGCACGGCCGTCCAGCCCGGGCCGCCAAACTGCTTGGGCCAGCCCGAGGCCAGCCAGCCCTTCTTGCCCAGGATCTTGGCCCAGCCCTGCAGATCGTCGCGCGTCAGACGCAGCGCGTTGTGGACTTTGTGGGAAATTTCCTGGGGGAGGTTGCTTTGGACCCATGCGCGAACTTCTTCGCGGAAGGCCTGCTCTTCGGGGGTGAATGCGAGATCCATACGGTGTGTCTCCTGAGAAGATGCATTTGTAGCACGGTCGTTCGTTTTTTAGCTGTCCAAATGGAGACAACGCCCCGCCGCCGCCGGGGTCAGCCGCCGCCCGTGGGGGTGCCGGCGGGCAGGCCCAGTTCCGCGCACAGGCGCTGCACCGTGCCGCGCAGCGCCGCCACCTCGGCCTCCAGGGCCTCCACGCGCGCCTGCAGCGCGGGCGCCGCCGGCTCCGCGCCGCCGCCGGCCGGGGCGGACAGGTCCACCGGACCGCACAGCAGGTGCGCCCAGCGCGGCTCGCGCGCCCCCGGGGCGCGTGGCAACAGCACCACGAGCGGGCCGCCTTTCTCTGCGCTGCGTTCGCGCAGCTCATCCAGGAAGGCCTCGACCGAGGAAATGTCGGCAAAGCGGTGCCAGCGCTCGGCGTTGATGCGCAGCTCGCCCGCCGTCTGCGGGCCGCGCAGCATCAACAGGCCCAGCAGCACGGCGGATTGGTCGGGCACGCCCACGGCGCGCTGGAAGTTGTGCTCCCAGCGCATGGCACGGCCGCCACTGGTCTCGAACACCATCGACAGCAGCTTGAGACTGTCCAGCGCCTCCTGCGCCTCGGCGTCGCTGAGGTTCATCACCGGGTCGCGCGTGGTCTTCTGGTTGCAGCCCGTGACCACGGCGTTGAGCGTGAGCGGATAGCTGTCGGGCACGGTGCGGGCCTTTTCCATCAGCGTGGCCAGCACGCGGGCTTCGTTGGCGGTCAGGGGGCGGGCGGTGGGGTCGAAGGGCATGGAAAGGAGGTCTCCTGGATAATTGGAGCAAATGAAAAACATCGTGATTCTGATCTCCGGCGGCGGCTCCAACATGGCGGCCATCGTGAAAACCGCCCGGCAGGAGCACTGGGAGCGGCGCCTGGGCGCCCGCGTGGCCGCCGTGGTGAGCAACAAGGCGGACGCCAAGGGCCTTGTTTTCGCGCGCGAGCAGGGCATCGCCACCGAGGTGCTGGACCACAAGCAGTTTCCCAGCCGCGAAGCCTTCGACGCCGAGCTGGCCATGGTGATCGACCGCCACGACCCGGCCCTGGTGGTGCTGGCGGGCTTCATGCGCATTCTCACGCCCGGCTTCGTGGCGCACTACGCGGGGCGGCTGGTCAACATCCACCCCTCGCTGCTGCCCGCCTTCACGGGGCTGCACACGCACCAGCGCGCCATCGACGCGGGCTGCAAGTTCGCCGGCTGCACGGTGCACCAGGTCACGGCCGAGCTGGACGTGGGCCCCATCGTCGAGCAGGCCGTGGTGCCGGTGCTGCCGGGCGACACGGCCGAGCTGCTGGCCGCCCGCGTGCTGACGCAGGAGCACCTGATCTACCCGCGCGCGGTGGCTCGATTGCTATCTCATTAATAGCTTGTGGCGCTTGATACGCAAGCGCTGCGGCCGGTTTTATGCACTAGGGCCTGGGCGCCAGCGTGTGCGACAACGGTATGGGCCTGCCCGAGACCAAGCGGGAGCGCGTGCTCGCCGTTCTACCGTGGAAGAGGGTTCGCGCAACCGCCACAGCGGCGGCGTGGGCCTGTCCATCGCCCACGGCATCGTGCGGCGCCACGGCGGCCGCCTGCAGCTGCGCAACGCGCCGGGCTGCTGGCCACGGTGGCGCTGCCGCGCACGGCCGCGTGAGGGTTTATTTGCTATTGAATCAATAGCTTATGGCGCAATACCAGCGGGTGTTATAGCATTTTTTGATCCGAATCCGGTGTGCTGCCGGAGACCTGCGCGAAGCGGGGCTGAAGGCGCCCCTGCACCTCCACCATCTCCTGGAACATGGCTGCGGGCCGCACCCACAGGCCGCGTTCGCCATAGAGGGCGCGGTATACCGTCATGGCTTCCCGCGTCTCGCTGTGGCGCGCGGTGCCCAGCACCTCGTACATGTTTCCCTTGTAGTGGCGGTACAGGCCGGGCGGCGTGGGGGTGATCGGGGGCAAATCGTCGTTCATGGTGAGGGCGTGTCATCATTCAATTCCCCCACGCGAAAGCCAGCCAGGCCGTGCAGTGCTAGGCGCCCTGAGTGCCGTGTAGCACCGCTACACAAGCGAAGGGCAACGACGCAATGCGCGGCCTGGCTGGCTTTTCCTTCGGGCTGGCTGCGCAATGCGGCGTCTGCTTTGTCGCGTGGCTTGTCCATAGATGACTATGGGCTGCGCCCCGCTTCGCGCATCCATCCGCATTGCGCGGCCAGCGCGTGGGGGAATTGAATGATGACACGCCCTAAGATGGCGTTCACAAGAACATCCGGGGAGACATCCGTGGAGCAGGCAGATTTCGTGCACCTGGTGCGCATGAGCGAGCATGCCAGCGCCGAGAACAGCAGGGCCTACCGCCGCAGCGTAGCCGCTTTCGCGGCCCTGGGCTATGCCTGGGTGCTGGGCTGCCTGGTGCTGGGTGCGGGGCTGGTGGCCTGGGTGGTGCCGCAACTGCTGCACGGGCGCCTGCGGCTCGGGCTGGTGCTGTTGCTGGTCACCGCGCTGGGCCTGTTCTGGACCAGCCTGCGCGCGCTGTGGGTGCGGTTCGATGCGCCCGAGGGCGCCGAGATCACCGCGCTGGAGGCGCCCGCGCTATTCGAGGCGCTCGAACGCATCCGCCGCAAGATCAAGGGGCCGCCGATCCACCGCGTTACCCTCAACGACGAGTTCAACGCCAGCATCCAGCAACTGCCGCGCTGGGGCCTGCTGGGCGGCGCGCAGAACCACCTCACCATCGGTCTGCCCCTGCTCATGGCGCTGGACCGGCCGCGTTTCCTGGCCGTTCTGGCGCACGAATACGGCCACCTGCGCGGCGACCACGGGCGCTTCGCGGCCTGGATCTACCGCACCCGCCTGGCCTGGATGCGCCTGCACCAGGGGCTGGGCGACGACACCGGCCCCGTGGCGCTGGCCACGCAGGCCTTCATGCGCTGGTATTTCCCGCGCTTCGCGGCCAAGACCTTCGCGCTGGCGCGGCAGGACGAATACGAGGCCGACCGCATCGCCGGCAAGCTGCTGGGCCGCGACGTGGCGGCGGCCGCGCTGACCGAGATCGAGGTGCGCGGCGCCTGGCTGCAGTCCCGCTTCTGGGCGCGCCACTGGAGCAAGGCGGCCGACAACCCCCTGCCCGTGGGGCCCTACCGCTCCCTGCGCCGGCGCCTGGCGCGCATGCCCGACGCGGTGTTCGCCAACGACGCGTTGCGCCAGGCACTCAAGCGCATCAGCGACGTGGACGACACCCACCCCGGCCTGCGCGACCGCATCGAGGCGCTGGAGACCCCGCCCATCCTGCCCGAGTGGTCGCACGGCGGCGCACTCGACCTGCTGGGGCCGGATGCCAAGCGCTGGCTCGACTATTTCGACAAGCAGTGGTGCCGCGAGCACGCCAGCGAATGGAAGCTGCACCATGCCTGGCTGGTCCAGGTGCGCGAGCGCGTGCAAGAACTCAAGGCCGGCATGGCGCAGAGCAACGCCAACGAGCTGGTGGAGCTGGCCCGCCTGATGCGCCACCTGGACCCGCGCGCCGTGGTGCGCCCGCTCTATGAACTGGCGTTGGAGCGCAGCGCCGAGCACCCGGGCGCGCTGCGCGGCCTGGCGCAGAACCTGCCCGAGGGCGACCGTGAGGCCAAGCTGCAGTGCCTGCAGCGCCTGTGGGACGCCGACGATGCCGAACGCTGGTGGACGGCGCGCACCGCGCTGGCCGAGCTGGAGACACCCCGGCCTGGCATGGAGCACGACGCCGCCGCCTTCAAGCAGTGGCGCAAGCGCCTGGAGCGCGCCCAGGAGGCCGAGGAGCGCGCCTGGGAAGAATTGACCGCCGCGCCGTTCTTCAACCGCGTCACGCGGCACGACCTCAGCGCCTTCGAGCTGGCCGAACTGAAGGCCGAGCTGGTCCGCTGCCTGCCCGTGGCGCGGGCCTGGCTGGTGCGCAAGCACCTGGGCGAGTTCCCGCGGCGCCGGGCCTACCTGCTGTTCGTCGAGCTGCCCGGCCTGCACGACGCGGACCGCTACGACCTGTGCCGCCGCCTGGAGCGCCAGATCGGCCTGCCGGGCCCGGTGCTGGCGCTGTGGGCGGGCGAGTCGCCCTCGCTCGAAGACATCCAGCGCCACGCCGCCGACCCGGTGTTCACCCGTTGACCGGCCCGGGCGCGTAGCCGGGCCCAGGCCGGGGATGGGACAATCGGGCCCATGCATCCCAACGCCCTCCTGGAAGCCTGCTCGGAACTCGTCAGGCTCACCCTCACTTTCGAACACCCGGCCGATGCCGTGGTGTCCCGCTTCTTCCGCGACCACCGGGGCCTGGGCCAGCGCGAGCGCGCGGCCCTGGCCGAGACGGTCTACACCGTGCTGCGCAAGAAGCTGCTGTTCGACCACATGGCGCCCTCGGGCTCGGGCCCGAAGGAGCGGCGCCTGGCCATCCTCGGTTTCGCCCACTGGCAGGACGAAGAGGCGCGCCGCGCCAATCCGAAGGCCGTGCATGGCCCGCGCGATTTCCTCAAGGGCGCGCTGAACGACCGCGAAAAGCAGTGGCTCGACCAGTGCGACGCGGTGCAGGAGGGCGAACTGCTGGAGCGCCACCGCCACAACCTGCCCGAGTGGCTGGCCCAGCCGCTACGCGAGCAGCTCGGCAGCGATTTCTGGCCCCTGGTGCAGGCGCTGGCCACCAGCGCGCCGCTCGATTTGCGCGTCAACGCCTTGAAGGAAAAACGGGCCGAAGTGCAGAAGGAGCTTGCGCAAGCAGCTATCAAAACAGAAGCAACACCGTACTCCCCCTGGGGCCTGCGCGCCGTGGGCAAGCCGGCGCTGGCCAAGGTGCCGGCCTTTGTGCGCGGTGCCATTGAGGTGCAGGACGAGGGCTCGCAACTGCTGGCCCTGCTGCTCGACGCCAAGCGCGGCGAGATGGTGGTGGACTTCTGCGCCGGCGCCGGTGGCAAGACCTTGGCCATTGGCGCGGCCATGCGCAGCACCGGGCGGCTGTACGCCTTCGACGTGGCGGCGCACCGGCTCGACGCGCTCAAGCCCCGGCTGGCCCGCAGCGGCCTATCGAACGTGCACCCCGCCGCGCTGGCGCACGAGCGCGACGAGCGCGTCAAGCGCCTGGCCGGCAAGATCGACCGCGTGCTGGTCGACGCGCCGTGCTCGGGCTTGGGCACGCTGCGCCGCAACCCTGACCTGAAATGGCGCCAGACACCCAAGGCGCTGGAAGAACTGGTGGTCAAGCAGGCCGCCATTTTGGAGAGCGCCGCCCGCCTGCTCAAGCCCGGCGGCCGCCTGGTGTACGCCACCTGCAGCGTGCTGCCGCAAGAAAACGAGGCCATCGCCGAGGCTTTCGCCGCAGCGCACGGCGACTTCACACCGCTCGACGCCGGTGACGTGCTGGCCCAGCTCAAGGTGCCCGAGGCCGCCAGCCTGTGCAGCGGCGGCGAAACCGGCAGCCGCTACCTGCGCCTGTGGCCGCACCGCCACCAGACCGACGGCTTCTTTGCCGCCGTCTGGCAGCGCCGGGGCTGACGCCGACCCGCGCCCCGCCGCGCGGCGCTTTGGCGCTCGCGCCACAGTGGGGCAGGGTAAACGTTACGGTTTGTATGCAAAACCCATGCCTTCCACTATCATTGAATAGGTTTTCTCTATAACCCGTTGATTTGAAAAGAATTTGCGTTGTCTTCCCTCTACCTTGAGCATTTCCGGCTGAGTGAGGCTCCGTTTGGCATCACGCCCAACGGCAAATTCTTCTTCGAGGGGCAGGCGCGGGGCGCCATCCTGGAAGCG
This sequence comes from Simplicispira lacusdiani, assembly GCF_003604195.1. Lineage (GTDB taxonomy): Bacteria > Pseudomonadota > Gammaproteobacteria > Burkholderiales > Burkholderiaceae_C > Simplicispira > Simplicispira lacusdiani. Next base: position 68,591 of record NZ_QXGR01000007.1, on the reverse strand, counting down.
CTGCACCATGCCGTTCTCGACGACGACGGCATCATCACCGTGGTGGGCGAGGTGGGCAGCGGCAAGACCATGCTGTGCCGCATGCTGGCCGAGCGCCTGCCGCGCGACCGGGTCGATCTGGTCTACCTGGCCAACCCCTCCTTCGGGCCGCGCGAGATCCTGCAATCCCTGGTGGCCGACTGGGGCCTCGCGGTGCCTGCGGGCCAGCCGCTGGTGCTGTCCATCCAGGCCGCGCTGCTGGAGCGCCACGCCCAGGGCCGCCGCGCGGTCGTGCTCATCGATGAGGCGCAGGCCATGCCGCCCGAGTCGCTCGAAGAGGTCAAGCTCCTGTCCAACCTGGAGACGGCGCAGCGCAAGCTGCTGCAGATCGTGCTGTTCGGGCAGCCTGAACTCGACACCCTGCTGGCCCAGCCCCGCCTGCGCCAGGTCCGCGACCGCGTGGTGCACCGCTTCGACCTGCGGCCGCTCAACGCCCCCGACGCCGCCGCCTACATCGACCACCGCCTGCGCCGCGCGGGCTGGCAGGGCGGTGCGCTGTTCGAACCCCGGGCACAGCGCCAGTTGGTGGATGCCTCGGGCGGGCGCATTCGCGCTATTCACCTGCTGGCCGACAAGGCCTTGCTCGCGGCCTTCGCGCAGGGGGCGCGCCAGATCGGGCGCGCGCATGTGCGGCGCGCCGTGGCTGAATTCAGGGCGGGGGCGCCTGCCGCGCCAGGGCCGCGCAGGGGCCTGCGGCCGCTGCTCTGGCTGGCGCTGGGCCTGGCGGGCCTGAGCGCTGGAGGGGCGGTAGGCTATGGCCTGGGCCAGCGTGCCGCGCCCGTGCAAGTGCCGACACCGGCCGCCGCCGCGCCCGTGCCGGCAGCGGCCAGCGCCGCGCTGCCCGTGGCTCCGCCCCCCGTCGCGGCGGCCAGTGGTGATAGCGCCGCCGTGCCCACCCTCCCCGGTGCGCCCGCCAGCGCGGCGGCCCTGCAGCCCCCGGAGCCTGCGGCAGCACCAGCAGCAGTGGTGCCCGCCACGCCTCCCGCAGCCGGGTCCGCCACGGCGCTGGCCGAACGCTATGCCCAGCTTCCCCTGGCGCTGCGCGAAGCGGTGCTGCACACCCGCAGCGTGTTCGACGATCCGGCGCAGGATTTCCGCGTCCTGCAGATCGGCCTGGCCGCTGATGCCGCTGGAGCCCAGCGCCTGCTGGAGCAGGCCCGCGAGGCGGGCGAGGCCTGGGTGCAGGACCGGCAGTACGCACCGCAGGCTGGCCGTCCCGGGCTCTGGGCGGTCTACGCCGGCCGCTATGCCTCCCGCGAGCAGGCCGTGCAGGCCCTGCAGCAGTTTTCGGCCCCGATGAAGGCCAGACGCCCCCTGGTCCGGACCCTGGACCGCCTGCGCACCGAGTCTTACCCTGAGCGCGCGCCCACATGAACCGCATTTCCCGCATGACGCCCCAAGCTTTCCCACAGCCCATCCCACGGTGCGGCCGTTCGCCGGTCCGCACCCCATCGGCGATCGTTCTGGCATTGGTCCTGGCGGGTTGCGCGGCCACGCCGCCGCTGCCGGGCGCCGGCCACCTGCGCCCCGAGGCCGTGGCCCAGGGCAAGCCGCCCGCGCTGGTCGATGCACCGCTGCTGCCCCCGCCGCCCAGCCCGGGGCGCACGCGCGCCGATCAGTTCTCGGTCAGCGTGCACAACGTGGACATCCGCAACCTGCTGTTCGCCGTGGCCCGCGATGCGCGCCTGAACCTCGATGTGCATCCCGACCTGGCGGGCACCGTGAGCATCAACGCCATCGACCAGACCCTGCCCGAGATCCTCGACCGCGCGGCCCTGCAGGTGAACATGCGCTACGAGATGGAGGGGCGCAACCTGTTCGTCATGCCCGATTCGCCCGTGCTGCGCCACTACCGGGTGGACTACCCGAACGTCGCGCGCGAGGCGCGCAGCGAGGTGGCCGCCAGCACCAGCATTTCGCGGGCCGGCGGCGGGGGGACGGGTGCTGGCAACAGTTCCAGCAGTTCCCTGGCCAACACGTCGAACAACAAATTCTGGGAAACGCTCACGCAGAACATCCGCGATCTGCTGCGCGAGACCGACAAGCTGCTGCCCGAGGGCGCTGATGCCGCTGCCGCCGGTGCAGCGCCCGCTCCGGCCGCTCCCGTGATTCCCGCGCCCGTGGTGCCGGCCTCGGCGGCCCCCGGCGCGTCGAATGCCGCGCCAGCGGCGCCCGTGGCGCCGGTGCCCACGGCCGCGCCCGCACGCTTTCGCGAGTCGGCCTCGGTCATCGCCAACCCCGAGACCGGCGTGATCTCGGTGCGCGCCACCTACCGCCAGCACATGCGGGTGCGCGAGTTCATGGACCGGGTGATGCTCAGCGCGGGCCGCCAGGTCATGATCGAGGCCACCATCGTCGAGGTGAACCTGTCCGACGAATACCAGCAGGGCATCAACTGGACGGTGCTGCGCCGTGGCCTGCCCATGTTGCAGCTCGGCCCCACGGGCAGCTCCTTGCCTTCGGGCGTGCCGGTGGGCGGCGTCATTCCGAGCATGGCCTCCATCACGCCCTCGTACACCAGCGCCAGTGGCGGGCTGACGCAGATCGGCATGGCCCTGCGGCTGCTGGAGTCGTTCGGCAACACCAAGGTGCTCTCCAGTCCCAAGATCAGCGCGCTCAACAACCAGGCGGCCCTGCTCAAGGTGACCGAGGACTTGGTGTATTTCACCCTCTCGGCCAACTACACGCCGGGAACGGGGACGTCGCCGGCGACCTTCACGCTGACCTCCACGCCCAACACGGTGTCGGTTGGCTTCGTCATGAACGTCATGCCCCAGGTGGGCGACGGCGACCAGGTCACGCTGATCCTGCGGCCCACGCTGTCGCGCGTGGTGGGCTACGTGGAGGATCCTGCCGTGCCCATCTACCTGGCGCAGGCGCGTGCCGGGGGCATGACCGTGAACGAGGTTTCCAGCCGCATCCCGCAGATCCAAACACGCGAGCTGGAGTCCGTCATCAAGGTGCGCTCGGGCGACACGGCGGTGCTGGGGGGACTGATGCGCGAAGACGTGGCGGGCAGCACCGACCAGACGCCGGGCGTGGGCAGCGTGCCCTTGCTGGGGGATCTGTTCAAGTACAAGAAGCGCAGCAGTGCCAAGAGCGAGCTGGTCATCTTCCTGCGGCCCACCGTGGTCCAGCATGCCAGCCTGGCGGGGGACCACCAGGCTTTCGAGCCCCACCTGAGCGAGGCTCTGCGCGCCATGCCCGAGCGTCCGCAGAACGCGCCCGCCTACGCGCCGGCGGAAAGGAGCGTGCGGTGAGCCTGTTGCTCGATGCCTTGAAGCGCAGCGAGCAGCGCCCGCTGTCGCTGGCCCCGGCCGATGATGCCGCACCGGTCACCCAGGCTCCGGAGCCAGTGGCGCCCCCGCCGCCCGCTCCAGAAGCCACCCAGCCACAGCCCGCGCGCCCCGCGCCGGCCGCTGCCGCGGCGCGGGAAGCCGCGCACACCATGGTGCATGCCGCCGCCGCGTCCGACCCCCGGGCGCGCACGCGCCGCATGGTGTTCGGGCTGCTGGCCGGGCTGGCGTTGTCGGTGGTTTCCTGGTTGGGCTGGAACTATTGGCAGGCCAGCCAGGGCGGCCTCATGGCGGTGGCGCTGCCGCCGGTCGCGCCTGTGGCGGCGCCGCCGGAGCCCGGCCCCGCCGAGGCCGCTTCGGAGGCTGGCGCGGCGCAGGCCGCCGAAACCCAGGCCGCGCCCTTGCCGGCCGAGTCCGCGGCCTCCGTGGCGGCACCGGCCGTGCCTGCTCCGGCCCCCGCCGTGGTGGCGGCCCCGGAGCCACTGGCGCCGGTCACCCGCAAGCCGGCATCCGAAGCCGTGTCGGCGCGCGCCAAACTGTCCGCTGCCGAGCGTGCCGCCGCCGTGTCCGCGCCCCAGGGCCCTGGGGGCGCCGAGTCCGGCGCCCCGGAGCGGACGGCGCCAGCAGGCCGTGATGCCGTGGCGCCGGGGCGGCCCCGCCCTGCGGCGGCGCCGGCCGCGCCAGCACTGGTGCGCTCGCTGGCGCAGCGCCACCTGCAGGACGCCTGGGCCGCCCTGGGCCAGGGCGATGCCGCACGGGCGCAAGCGCTGTACCGCCAGGTGTTGGCCGAGCGGCCCGACGATCCCGATGCCACCCTGGGGCTGGCCGTGGCCCTGCATCGCCAGAAGCAGCTGCAGGAGGCCTGGGCGGCCTACCAGCGCAGCCTGCAGCTGTGGCCCGACAACGCCACCGCGCGCACGGGGCTGCTGGCCATCCTGTCCGAGTCCGACCCCGCCACCGCCGAAAGCCGTCTGCAGGAATGGGTGCAGGCCCGTCCGCGCGACGCGGCCGCGCAGGCCGCGCTGGGCAACCTGCTGGGCCGTCAGGGCCGCTGGGCCGAGGCGCTGGGGCCGCTCACGCTGGCGCAGTCGCTCGCGCCCGAGCAGGCCGCCTACGCCTACAACCTGGCGGTAGCGCTCGACCAGTCGCGCCGCTACGCCGAGGCGCTGCGCCTGTACCGTCAGGCCTTGCAGCTCGGCGGCGCGGGCATTCCGGTGAAATCCATCGAGTACCGTCAGGCCGAATTGCAGGAGCTGTTGTCCCAATGACCGAACCCCAATCCGCGGCCGCTGCGCGCCCGGCCATGCGCCTGGGCGACCGCTTGCAGCACATGGGCCTGGTGTCGGCCGACCAGATCCAGATCGCCCTGCTCGAACAGAAGAAGACCGGTAAGCAGCTCGGCGACGCGCTGATCGCGCTGGGCTTCGTGACCGAGGAGGCCATGCGCGAGGCCCTGGGCCAGACCCTGGGCCAGCAGACCATCCTGCTGCAGACGGTGCTGGCCGACCCCGAGGCCCTGCAGCGCCTGCCCAAGGCCATGGCCAGCCGCTTCCAGGTGTTCCCGGTGTCGTTCACGCCCGAAACGCAGAAGCTGGTGCTGGCCAGCCCCAAGCCCAACGACATCATCGCTGCCGACCAGATCCGCGCCCATGTGGGCCTGGGGGTCAACATTTCCTGGCGCCTGGCCAGCGCGGCCGACGTGCTGGGCGCCATCGACCAGTTCTACGGCTACGAGCTGTCGATCGACGGCATCATCCACGAGATCGAGACCGGCCAGATCGACATGGCCTCGCTCACACAGGGGCAGGGCGGTTACAGCCACCCGGTGGTGCGCCTGGTCGATGCGCTGCTGTCGGATGGGGTGCACAAGCTCGCCTCGGACATCCACTTCGAGCCCGAAGGCCAGTTCCTGCGCATCCGCTACCGCATCGACGGCGTGCTGCGCCAGGTGCGGGTGCTGCACGGGCGCTACTGGGCCGGCATGCTGGTGCGCCTCAAGCTGGTGGCGGGCATGAACATCGCCGAAAGCCGCGCGCCGCAGGACGGCCGCGTGTCGCTCTCGATCGGCGGGCGCAACGTGGATTTCCGCGCCGCCGTGCAGCCCACCATCCATGGCGAGAACTTCGTGCTGCGCGTGCTCGATGCCAAGCGCGGCATCGTGGACTATGACAAGCTGGGCCTGACCGACCGGCAGTACGACATCCTCAACCTGATGCTGGCGCGCCCCGAGGGCATCATCCTCGTGACCGGGCCGACGGGCTCGGGCAAGACCACCACGCTGTATTCCGTCCTCAGCCACATGAACGAGGAAAGCGTCAACATCATGACGCTGGAAGACCCGGTGGAGTACCCCATCACGCGCATCCGGCAGACCTCCATCGCCGACGGCAGCAAGATCGACTTCTCCGACGGCGTGCGCTCGCTGATGCGCCAGGACCCGGACATCATCCTCGTGGGCGAGGTGCGCGACAAGGACACCGCCGAGATGGCCTTCCGCGCCGCCATGACGGGCCACCAGGTGTTCACCACCCTGCACACCAATTCGGCCCTGCGCAGTTTCCAGCGCATCAAGGACCTGGGCGTCTCGCCCGAGGTGATGGCCGGCAACATCATCGGCATCATCGCCCAGCGCCTGCTGCGCCGCCTGTGCACGCACTGCCGCGAACCCGTCGAGGTGGCGCCGGGGAGCATCGAGGCGCGCGTGCTGGGCGACCAGGCCCTGGGCCGCACCATCTACCGCCCCCATGCCGGCGGCTGCGAGGCCTGCGGCTTCCAGAGCTACAAGGGCCGCCTGGCCATCATGGAACTGCTGCGCATGGACAGCAGCCTCGATGAACTCATCACCCGCAATGCCTCGCTGGGCGAGCTGTCGGCCCATGCGCTGGCCCAGGGTTTCACACCCATCGCCGAGGACGGCCTGCGCCGCGTGCTCGAAGGCATCACCAGCATCGAAGAGGTGGGCCGCGTGGTCGACCTGACCGTGAGGCTGGCAGGGTAGGGCATGGCCAGATTCCGTTACCGTGCCATCAACGCCGCGGGCGAGGTCGTCAAGGGCGATGTCACGGCCCTGCATCTGGCCGACATGCAGGCGCAGCTGCGCGCGGCGGGGCTTTCGCTCATCCGCGCCAGCGAGGTGCGGCGCCGCGCGGTGCGCACGGCGGGCCTGCCCACGCGCGAGCTCATCAACCTGCTGTTCCACGTCCAGATGCTGCTGCGCGCGGGCGTGCCCATGATGACCGCCCTGCAGGACCTGCGCGACGGCGCCGACAGCCTGGAGCTGCGCCAGGTGGCGGCCAGCCTGATGGACCGCATCCAGAGCGGCAGCACGCTGGCCGACGCCATGGCCGCCGACCCGGGCATCTTCTCCGAGGTCATGGTCCACCTGGTGCGCTCGGGCGAGGTCAGCGGCCAGCTGGCCGAGGTGCTGGGGGAACTGGTGCGCTCGCTCAAGTGGCAGGCCGAACTGGCGGCGCAGACCAAGAAGCTGCTCATGTACCCGGCCTTCGTCACCGTCACCATCACCGGCGTGGTGGTGTTCCTGATGGTGTACCTGGTGCCGCAGCTGGTCAGCTTCATCCGCAACATGGGCCAGGAAATACCGTTCCAGACGCGCCTGCTGATCTGGATCTCCGAGGCCTTCGTGGCCTACTGGTGGCTCATCCTGCCCACGCCCGTGGTGGCCATCGTGGCACTGTCGGCGGCGGCCCGCGCGAACGAAGAGGTGCGCTTCCGGCTGCACCGCGCGCTGCTGGCCCTGCCCGCCGTCGGGCCGGTCATCAAGAAGATCATCCTGGCGCGGCTGACCGACAGCTTCGGCCTCATGTACCGCACCGGCATCCCGGTGATCGAGGCCCTGGGCTACTGCGAGAAGATCACCGGCAACCTGCCCGTGCAGCGCGCGCTGGTGCGCGCGCGCGAGCGCATCGCCAACGGCTCGTCCATCAGCGACGCGTTCGCCATGGAGAACCTGTTTCCCTCGCTGGTGGTGCGCATGCTGCGCGTGGGCGAGGCCACCGGCGCGCTGGACGAGGCGCTGAGCAACGTCAGCTACTTCTTCACCCGCGACATCGACGAGTCCATCGGCAAGGTGCAGGCGTTGATCGAGCCCGTGCTCACCGTCGTGCTGGGCCTGATCCTGGGCTGGATCATGCTGGCCGTGCTCGGCCCTATCTACGACACCATCTCCAAGATCCGGACATGACATCCATGGCAAGCGCACGGTCGGGGCTGCTGCTGGTGCAGCCGCTCCAAGCCCAATGGCACGACGCCGCCGGTCTGCCGTTGGCCCAGCCGCCGGCAGCGCATGTTCCGGTGCGCGTGGTGGCCGACCTGATCGAGGAGACCCATGTCCGCATCGAGGTGCCGGCCCTCATGGGCTCGGACCGTGCCGGCTTCATCCAGGTGCAGTTCCAGACCCTGCTGCCCGACGTGCCGCTGCGTGCCACCTGGCAGCCGGCCTCCCGCCAGCCCCTCCTGCCCAAGGCCTTCGCGCTCAACGCGGTTGGCGTGTCATCGCAGCCCCTGCGCGCGCTGCTCGACGCGCAGTCGCAACAGCAGCGCCCGCTGGAAGGCGTATGGACGCTGAGCTACCTCATGGCCCGCTGGGCCGGGCTGCAGCATGGCCTGCCCGCCAGCGGCTGGCTGTTCCTGTGCCTGGCCCTGCCCTACGGCATGCGCATGGTGCTGCTGCACGACCATGTGCCGGTGTTCTCGCGCCTGCTGCTCGACCTCGATCCGCAGCAGCAGGTGCAGGAAGTTGGCCAGACCCTCAAGTACCTGGTGGACACCCGGGTGCTCGACCGCGCGGCCTCGCCCGGCGTGGTGCTGATGCAGCCGGACCCCGGCTTCGCCGAGGCCTTGCAGGCCCAGGGGCTGAACCTCCTGCCCCCGGTGCCCGTGCGCCATCCGCGCGGCGTGCTGGCCGAAGTGCTGGCATTGGCGCATGGCCGCACGCCGGGCCAGCTCGCCCCGACGGAACTGCGCCGCCATTTCCTGGCGGGCAAGGCGCGGCAGGCACTCCATCTGGCAGGCGCGGCGCTGGCCCTGGTGGCCGTGGCGGGCCTGTACCAGCAGGCGCATGGCGTGCTGGACAGCATGCAGCAGGCACGCCACGCACAGCAGCAGGCCGTGGCCTTGAACCAGACGGCCCAAGCCCTGCGGCAGGGTATCGCGTCGAGCGGCATGGATATCGCGCTGTTGAGGCTGGCCATGCAGGTGCGCGAGAGCGAACTGCAGCCGGGTATCGCGTTGCCCGAACCCCTGTGGCGGTTGGGCCAGCTCTTGCAGGCACAGCCCCAGGCCGATCTGTTGCGCATGGAGATGGCGCTGGTCCCCCAGGCCTGCGCCAGCGCGCCGGCCGATGCGGGGCAGCAGCCCGCCGTGCAGGTCGAAAGCAGCAAGACCTGGACGCAGTGGTCCTTCGAGATCCGGCCGTCGCCGGGCCTGCTGCCCCGGGCCCGGCAGGCCCTGCTCGACGATCTGGGCCGGGGGGTGGCCGGTTGGAAGGAATGGAAGGTGCTGGCCGATCCGGCACGGGCCGAGAGCGGCGCAGTCATCGCGGGCGGGCAGGCGGGCACGGCCGACTCCGCAGGCGCTTGGCGCTGGTGCCTTGCGCCACGGGCCGAGCAGGAGGGCGCCGTGACCGAAGGAGCAGGTTCATGAAACAGTCGTTCGCCCTTGTTTTCCCGCTGGTGCGGGGCCTGGCCCTGCGGTGGGGCGGCGCCCTGCTGCTGCTGGCCCTGGCGTGGGGCGGGCTGTGGGGTGCGCGGTACATCCTCCAGCCCGGGTGGCAGAAGGCCGAGGCGGAGATGCAGGCGGCCCAGGCGCTGCTCGACGAGGCGCGCACGGACCAGGGCGACATTGAAACGCACCGAGGCAGCTTCGATGCGCTCAAGGCGGCGGGCCTGGTCGGCGGCGAGCAGCGTGCCGTCTGGGTGGAGGACCTGCTGCGCACGGCCCAGGCCCTGGGCCTGCAGTCCCAGACCAGCTTCACCCTGGCTGCTCCCCAGGCGGTGGAGCTGCCCGAGGCCGAGGCCGCCGGGGCGCGCGTCACGCGCCATGTGCTGGAGTACAGCCTGGCGCGGGTGCACGAAGTCGAGGCGCTGCGCTTCGCGCAGCAATACCACCAGGCCCATGGACGCGTGTCCCGGCCCGTGGCGTGCACCTGGGAGCAGCCCACGCCCGAGGGCCTGACAGCGCGCTGCCGTGTCAACTTTCTGCACATTGACCCTGTTCCGGCGGCTGGCCACAATGCAGGCACCTGACCCATGGAACAGGTTGTCGCCGCCATGAAACCCGCGCTGGTCCCCGTCGCATCCGTCGTCCTGGCCTGCACGCTGGTGGTGCCGGCCTGGGCTTCCGTGTCCACGGCGGCGGCTTCGCTGCAGTCCGCCGAGGCGGTGGCGGGCTGGCCCCGGCTTTTCTTCAGCGCCGAGCAGCGCAAGGCCATCGAACGCGCCCGCCTTCCGGTGGAAAGCGCGGCGCCTGCCGAGCCCGGCGCCGCCGCCATGCCCACGGCCACGCCTTTCGTCCTCCAGGGTCTGGCCCAGGGGCGCCGTGGCGCGAGTGCCTGGATCAATGGTGAAATGCTGCAGCAGGGAGACATGCTGGCGGGCCGCACTGTGGTGATCGAGCCGCTGGCCGTGCGCCTGCGCCTGGCGGGTCAGCCCGATATCGTGTTGCGCCCAGGCCAGCAGAGCCAGGAGGGCGGCGCGCCCGTGCAGGACCTCGTTCCCACCGATGCGTTTCGAAAGAAATAAGCCTCCGAGGCTTTATTCATGCGCGGAAATAGCTATCATTTCAGTAGTATGAAAACTACCCGTCCGGTCGGTCGCGATACCCGCGTGGGTGGTTTCACGCTGGTGGAAATGGCCCTGGTGCTGCTCATCGTGGGCCTGCTCGGGGCGGTGTTCCTGCCGGCCACCAACACCATGCTGGAAAACAGCCGCCGCAAGGAAACGCGCACCAAGATGGAGGCGCTGGAGCAGGCGATGGCCCGCTTCGTCATGGTCAACCGGCGCCTGCCCTGTCCGGCGGATGGCGATCTGCCCCCGGGCAATGTGGAGCAGGGGCTGGAGCAGCCCCATCCTGGAACGGCCGCCTGTACCGGGCCGGGCCTCACCAACGGCGTGGTGCCCTGGAAGACCTTGGGCATCAGCCAGGGCGATGCGACCGATGCTTGGAACACCCTCGTCACCTACCGCGTCTGGGCCGGCGCGGCCGTGGCGGCGGACGCGCTGACGCAGACCAATGGCATGAACATGTCCACGCTGGACCCCGCGACGGCGGGTGCGGTCAGCGGCTGGCTGGCCAGCCGGGGCTTCCGGGCGTGCAACGCGACGGCCTGCCCCGCCGGGAGCGCGGCGGAACTGGCGAGCCGGACTGCCAGCAACGGCGTCGCCTATGTCCTCATCAGCCACGGCGCCAACCGCATCGGCGGTTTCAATGTGGAGGGCAATTACGTGGCCGTGGCGAGCGGCCCCGGCCCCGGGCCGCTGGAGAACATCAACTTCAATGCGGCGGCCGTGCGCACGGCCGGCCTCAATGACTTCTATGTCGATGCCGATTTCGCGGAAAACCCGGCGGCCTACTACGACGACATCGTGCTGCGCCCCACGGTGATCTCCGTCGCGCTGGCGGCAGGCCTCGGGCCGCGCAAGCCCTGATCCCCGTCCCCCATGCCGCAGCCCGCTCTTCGTCCCACGGCCGCGCCGGCCATGCGCTCCCGGCAAGTGGGCGGAGCCGTGCTGGCGCTGGTGGTGAGCCTGCTGGTCACGGCGGCCGCCACCCTGGCCATCCGCCTGGCAGGCCAGGTGAGCGAGAAGACGGCGCAACAGCAGCTGACCCAGCAGCGCATGGCTCGCATCGGCAGCGCGCTGCAGGCCTATTGGATGGTGCACGGCTGCACCTTGCCTGCCGGCGCCCTGGGGAGTGCAAGCACCGGCGATGCTGCACCCGGCGGCACCACCGTGCCCTGGCGCACCCTGGGCCTGGCGCGCGATGACGCGTTCGATGCCTGGGGCCGCAAGATCCGCTACCTCAGTCCTGGCTCTGTCGCGCAGTTCGGCGCTCCGGCCCAGCCCTCGACCTGGGCGCTGGTCAGCCATGGACCGACCGGATTCGGGGGCTGGCTCGCGAGCGGCCAGCAGATGCCGCCGCCCGTGAATGCCGACGAACTGGCCAATGTCAACGGGGGGGGCTTGCAGCTCAAGACGGAGACGGCGGGCACGGACATTGCGCCCGCGAACCTCTTTGACGACGCCTTGCTCTGGGGCACGCTGGACACGGCCGACTGCAGCGCCACGCCGCCCGCCACGCCGCCAGTCGTCGGCGCGCCCACGGCGCTGAACCTGACCACGGCCCTGCTCAACTCCATTGCGCCCGTGTCCTACTCCGGCCGCGACAGCAACACCACCTCCATCACGATCGACGGTGGCGCCGCGCTGGGCAACATCACCATCACCTCCAGCGGCGGCAACATCTCCCGCAACGGTGTTCCCAATGGAACGGCCATCGGCGTGTGCACCACGGGCTGTGGCAACAACAACTCCAGTCTGAGTTTTCCCGAAACGCTGAGCTTCAAGCTCGACGGCAAGACCGCCGAGAAGTTCGCGCTGGGCGTGCTGAGCCTCGACCCCACCGTGCAGGTGGCCGTGACCTTCCGCCGCAACGGCAGCGATATCGGGCTCTACGTCTCGCCCGTGGTCCCGGCGGTGTCGGGTGTGCCCACCGTGTTTGCCGATTTGATGCCCTCGCCGGCCTCGCCATTCGATGAGGTTGTCGTTCAGCCCCAGGGCAGCTCGCGCCTCTTCGTGGCCAGCATCCGTTTTTGCGCGGCTGGCTCCACATGCAATTGATGGGTCTCGCAGGCAACACCATGCCCCAGGACTTCGAAGACTCGGCCCAGGCCCATGCGCACCATGTGGTGCGCAGCCGCAGGGCGCGCCGCCGCTGGCAGCAGTTCGCGGGCATCCTCATGCTGCTGGCCGGGTATGTGTGCCTGGCGGTGACGGCCGATACACCGTCCGAGTGGCTGCTGTTGCGTGTTGTCTGCGGGTTCGGGCTGCTGTTCGCCGGGTTTGCCGTGGCCATTGGCCCCACGGTGTCGTCCATCTTTGGAGACCATGACTGAAGCTCCACAAAGCCAGGCTGCCACGGTAGGCCGTGGCACGGATTGCCCCCTGCTGTGGGTGGAGGACGACCCGGTGCTGTCGGACTGGGTGGCCCAGTCGCTGCAGGACGACGGCTGGAGCGTGCTGGTGGCCCACAACCGGCTTGATGCGCTGTTGAAGCAGGAGCATGAAGTGCCCAAGGGGCGGGCCTGCGTGGCCATCCTGGACCTGGGTCTTCCGCCCCATCCGGGCCGTCCTGACGAAGGCCTGCAATTGCTGGCCGAGCTGGTGGCGCGGTGGCCCCTGCTGCACGCGATCGTTCTCACGGGCCAGAACGAGGTGGCCGTGGGCCAGCAGGCCGTGCACGCCGGGGCCTTCGACTTCCTGGCCAAGCCGGTGGCGCTGGCCGTGCTGCGCCAGGCCCTGCAGCGCGCCGCCTGGTTTGCGCTGCGCCAGCAGGAACTGCTGGCGCAGGGGCGGCTGCATCTGTCGGTGTCGGCCGAACTGTCGGAGGGCGTGCGCGAGGCCAGCGACCACGTGGCCGAGCAACTCATCCGTCATGTGCTGGGCTGCAATGGCTTCAACGTGACGGCTGCCGCGCGCACGCTGGGCTTGGAGCGCGAGCAGCTCTACTACCACATGAAGAAATTCGGCATCCAGCGCCAGAGCCCCGCCGAACCATCGGACGCGCCATGAACGCGCTGCCGTGGTTGCTGGTCGCCGTCGGGCTGGTGCTGCTGCTGGCCGCCTGGGCCGTGTGGCACCGGGGGCAGCGCATCCGCCAGTGCATCGCGCAGCTGCTGGCGCTGCCTGCCGACATGCACCCGCTGCGCTGGCCCGAGCGCGCGCGCCCCGTGTTGCAGCGCGCCGGCATTGCCGGGCTGCAGTGGCAGGGCGAATGGTTCGGCGATACGGTGCAGGGGCACTGGGGCCAACCCGTGGCTTCCGACTGGCTGTGCCAGACCCTGCAGGCCGGGCCCGACTGCCAGATCGAGCTGCGCTGGGCCGACGTGGCCCGCACCGACGAGGCGCGGGCGTTGGCGCTGGCGGTGTTCGATGTGTTCGCCCAGACCTGGCTCTCGCGCATGCGCGAGCGCACCCAGGCCGTGGCCGTGGCCCTGGCGCAACGCGCGCATGTGCAGCTCTACTGGCAGCACGACATGCGCAACCTGGCGCAGTGGGTGGGGCTGTTGGCAGAGGAGTTCGGCGCGGCCACGCCCGAGCAGCTGCCGCGCCTGGCCCTGCGTCTGCAGCGGCAGGCACCGCTGGCGCAGGCGCGCGCCCGCAAACTGCTGGAGGCCTCGCAATGGGCCGATGGGCAGGAGCCCTGCTCCAGCAAAGGCCCCCCTCCGGCACGGGCCGATGCGCCGCCCGTGGATGTGGAGGCGCTGGTGCAGAACGCCGCCGATCTGGCCGGGCTGTCCCTGCGGTTCGAGTGGATCGAGGCGTCCGAAGCCGGTGCCCGGCCCGTGCTGAAGCTGCCCGACGCCATGGCCCAGGCGCTGGAGCGCGCGCTCGACAACATCTTCTCCAACATTGCCCGTGACCCGGTGGCCCGCCAGGCCGGCCACGCCCTGCGCAGCCTCTGGGCGGTGCGGGAAGGGTGCCTGCAGGGCGAACTGCATACGCCGCACCTGTCCACCCCCTGGCCCCGCCGGGCTTTCGAGCCCCTCAAGTCGCCTTCCGGCTCCGGCATGGGTCTATACCAGGCCCGGCGCAGCCTGCGCGATGTCGGGGGCGACCTGCATGCGCACAGCGGCCCTGGAGGGGTGGTTTTCGGCGTGCGGATGCCCTTGCCATTGGAAGCACAGCGTCAAGAAATTTGACTGTGCCGGCATGCAGCGGCTGGGCACAATGTTTTGCAGGAAGCGGCCAAAGGGGCCGCGGTTCCATGCAACCAGGAGACCCATCCATGAAATCATTGCCCGTGCGCCGCACGCGTCGCCAAGCCCAGTCCGGCTTCACGCTGGTCGAAATCGCCATTGTTCTGGTCATCATCGGCCTGCTGCTCGGCGGCGTGCTCAAGGGTCAGGAGCTGATCGAGAATGGACGCGTGAAGAATGCCGCCAACGACATGAACGGCATCAGCGCGGCCTACAACAGCTACCTGGACCGCTATCGCAAGCTGCCTGGCGATGATGGCCCGATCGCGACCTTGACCGGGCGCGGTGGCCAATGGACGACCGCAGGCATTGCAGCCGGCGACAACAACGGTGTGCTGGCCGTGACGGCTGCCCAGACCTTCACCGGCGGTGGTGAAAATGATAACTTCTTCCAGCACCTGCGGGCCTCGGGCTTCATCACCGGGAACCCGGGCGATGTGGGCGCCAACGCCATGCCGGTCAATGCCTGGGGTGGCCGCCTCGGGGTGACCAATGCCGTGGCCCAAGGCCGCCCTGCAGCGCGGGTGCTGGTGTGCCTGGGCAATGTGCCGGGCAAGGCCGCCGCCGCCCTGGATGTGCAGTTGGATGATGGCCTGCCGAACAATGGCACGTTCCGTGCGACCCAAGGTGCAAACAACGCTGTACCGGCAGGCGCTGCTGCGGCGTACAACGAATCGCAGACCTACACCGTCTGCCGCGATCTGGGCTGATGCCCTCAGCGCCCTCTGGGGTGCTGGTCTCGCGCTGCCCATGCCCGCCGGCCCCTGGCCTGCGGGCATTTTTCATGGGCGTGTGTGCTGGGTGCGGGCGAAAAAAAACCGCCGGGCTCGCGCCGGGCGGTTTTTTTGGCAGGGGCCGGGCTGATTACTTCAGCTTGGCTTCCTTGTACTCGACGTGCTTGCGAGCCTTGGGGTCGAACTTGATGATCGACATCTTTTCAGGCATCGTCTTCTTGTTCTTGGTGGTGGTGTAGAAGTGACCGGTGTCGGCCGTGGACACCAGCTTGATCTTGTCGCGTCCGCCTTTGCTTGCCATGGTGCTTCTCCTTAAGCCTGGCCGCGTGCACGCAGGTCTGCGAGCACGGAGTCGATGCCGTTTTTGTCGATCAGGCGCAGGGCAGCGCTGGAAACGCGCAGGCGCACCCAGCGGTTTTCGCTCTCGACCCAGAAACGACGGTATTGCAGGTTCGGCAGGAACCGGCGCTTGGTTTTGTTGTTGGCGTGGGAAACATTGTTCCCGACCATGGGCTTCTTGCCCGTGACGTCACATACGCGTGCCATTGTGGACACTCCGATAGTTCAACGGCTGTTACTGGCGACAGACACCTCGTGGCGCCTGTCTCGCTTCAGCCTCACCTCGCCATGAAAAGGGTGGCGGTATCCCGATCTGCCGCGGCTCTCACGAGCCCTTGGTGCAGCAAAGCCGACTATTATAGCGTATTCGCCTCTTGTCTGGCCAGCCCCCCAAGGGCGGTCTTGGGTCAGCCCAGCTGTTCCAGGTAGCGCTGCGCGTCCAGCGCGGCCATGCAGCCCGTACCCGCGCTGGTGATGGCCTGCCGATAGACATGGTCCTGCACGTCTCCGGCGGCGAAGATGCCGGGCACCGAGGTCTGGGTGGCGAAACCCTTGATGCCACCTTGCGTGACGATGTAACCGTTCTCCATCTCCAGCTGGCCCTGAAAAATCTCGGTGTTGGGCGCGTGGCCGATGGCGATGAAGCAGCCTTGCAGCGCGATGTCTTCGGTGGCGCCACTCTGCGTGTGCTTGATGCGGATGCCGGTGACGCCGGTCTGGTCGCCCAGCACCTCGTCGAGCGTGTAGAAGGTCTTGAGGTCGATCTTGCCCGCGGCCACCTTTTCCATCAGGTGGTCCACCAGGATGGGCTCGGCCTTGAACTTGTCACGGCGGTGCACCAGCGTGACCTTGCTCGCGATGTTGGAGAGGTACAGGGCTTCCTCCACGGCGGTGTTGCCGCCGCCGATCACGCAGACCTCCTGGTCGCGGTAGAAGAAGCCGTCGCAGGTGGCGCAGGCCGAAACGCCACGGCCCATGAAGGATTCTTCCGAGGGCAGGCCCAGGTACTTGGCCGAGGCGCCCGTGGCGATGATGAGCGAGTCGCAGGTGTACGTGCCGCTGTCGCCCATGAGCGTGAAGGGGCGCTGGCTGAAATCGACCTTGTTGATGTGGTCGAAGATGATCTGGGTCTTGAAGCGCTCGGCGTGCTCCAGGAAGCGCTGCATCAGCGCCGGGCCCTGCACGCCGTGCACGTCGGCGGGCCAGTTGTCCACCTCGGTGGTGGTGGTGAGCTGTCCGCCCTGGGCCATGCCGGTGATGAGTACGGGGTTCAGGTTGGCGCGGGCCGCGTAGATGGCGGCGGTGTAGCCGGCCGGGCCGGAGCCGAGGATGAGAACTTTGGCGTGCTGGGGGGTGGACATGGTAAAAGTTCGGGTTTGTGCGCCCAGGGCGCATGAAGAGAGAGGACTCAGCAATTGTGGGGGCGAGGCCGTAAGTATCAACCAAGCCGCGCTATGCCCCGTTTCTGTCACGGAAATTGAAAAAAGCAATCGGCTGCTGCTGGAGCGGCTTTTCACGAGGAGATGTTGCGATGGCGATGTTGTCAAACCTGGACTTGCTGCGCCGCGTGCCGCTGTTCTCGCGGCTCACGGTGGCGCAGGCCGAGGCGATCAGCAATGCGGTGGTCAAGCGCCGCTTCAAGCGTGGCGAGGCGCTGGTGGAGCAGGGGCAGAAGTCCGACGCGCTGTTCCTGCTGCTCACCGGTCGTGCCCGTGTCACGGCGTCCGACAGCCGGGGGCGCGAGGTGATTCTGGCCACGCTGGGGCAGGGCGACTACCTGGGCGAGATGAGCATCATCGACAACGAGCCCCATTCCGCCACCGTGCGCGCCGAAGTGCAGACCGATGTGCTGACGCTCGGGCGTGCCGAGTTCACGCGCTGCCTGTCGGAAAACGCCGCCATGTCGCTGGTGGTGATGCGCGGCCTCGTCAAGCGCCTGCGCCATGCCGACCGCAAGATCGAGTCGCTGGCCTTGCTCGATGTGTATGGCCGCGTCGCCCATGCGCTGCTGGAGCAGGCAGAGACCAATGCCCAGGGCCAGCAAGTCATCGCGGGCAAGGTGTCGCGCCAGGACCTGGCCAAGACCATCGGTGCCTCGCGCGAGATGGTCAGCCGTGTCATGAAGGACCTGGAGACCCGGGGCTTTATTGAAACCCTGCCGTCCGGTGCCATGCTGCTGAAGACCCGTTTGGCGACACTGGGCTGACGCCCTGCGTCGCACGGGGTGGATGGGGTAAGCTTCGCCCGCACGCCTATGACCTATTCCCTCAACACCCTGAATGCTTCTCCGGGCGACAAGGCCGCCGCCCGTTCCGTGGGTTCCCGTTTCGGCCATGAGATCGCCCTGGTGGCCGGGCTGCTGGCGCTGGTGTTCTGGCTGCTGGCGCTCTTGAGCTACTCGCCGCAGGATGCCGCCTGGTCCACCTCGGGCGCGACCGCGCAGCCCCTGGTGCGCAACTGGGCGGGCCGCCTGGGCGCCTGGCTGGCCGATGGCAGCTATTTCGCGCTGGGCTTCTCGGTCTGGTGGTGCGTGGCGGCCGGGGTGCGTGCCTGGCTGGCGTCGCTGGCGCTGTGGATGCGCGGCGGCGAGGCATCCGAGACCGAGGCCGTGCGCCACCCCCTGGTCTGGCGCGCCCTGTTCTGGTTGGGCCTGGCCTTGCTGCTGTGCGCCAGCACGGGGCTGGAATGGACGCGGCTCTACCGTTTCGAAGGTGCGCTGCCGGGCCATGCCGGCGGCGTTCTGGGCTACATCACGGGGCCGGCCGGCATGAAATGGCTGGGCTTCACGGGCTCCGGGCTGGCGGGCATCGTGCTGGCCGTGCTGGGTGCGGCGCTGGTGTTCCGTTTCTCCTGGGGCCATCTGGCCGAGGGCCTGGGCGCGCGCGTCGATGCCCTGGTGCAGTCGGGCCGGGCTCGGCGCGAGGTGGCCAAGGACCTGGCCGAGGGCAAGCGCGCGGCGCGCGAGCGTGAGGAAGTGGTGTTCGAGGAGCGCGCCGAGATCGAGGTGCAGCACCCGCAGCCGGTGCAGATCATCGAGCCGGTGCCGATTGAGGTGCCGCAGAGCCCGCGCGTGGTCAAGGAGCGCCAGAAGCCCCTGTTCTCCGACATGCCCGACAGCCGCCTGCCGCTGGTGGACCTGCTCGACGCGGCCCAGCAGCGCCAGGAGTCGGTGTCGCCCGAGACGCTGGAGATGACCAGCCGCCTGATCGAGAAGAAGCTCAAGGATTTCGGCGTGGAGGTGCGCGTGGTGGCCGCCATGCCCGGCCCGGTGATCACGCGCTACGAGATCGACCCGGCCACCGGCGTCAAGGGTTCGCAGGTGGTGGGGCTGGCCAAGGACCTGGCGCGCAGCCTGAGCCTGGTGTCGATCCGCGTGGTCGAGACCATTCCGGGCAAGAACACCATGGCGCTGGAGCTGCCCAACGCCAAGCGCCAGACCATCAAGCTCAGCGAAATCCTGGGCTCGCAGGTCTACCACGAGGCCAAATCCATGCTCACCATGGGCCTGGGCAAGGACATCGTGGGCAACCCGGTGGTGGCCGACCTGGCCAAGATGCCGCACGTGCTGGTGGCCGGCACCACGGGCTCGGGCAAGTCGGTGGGGATCAACGCCATGATCCTGTCGCTGCTCTACAAGGCCGAGGCCAAGGACGTGCGCCTGCTGATGATCGACCCCAAGATGCTGGAAATGTCGGTCTATGAGGGCATTCCGCACCTGCTCGCGCCCGTGGTGACCGACATGAAGCAGGCCGCGCACGGCCTGAACTGGTGCGTGGGCGAGATGGAGCGCCGCTACAAGCTCATGAGCAAGCTGGGCGTGCGCAACCTGGCGGGCTACAACGCCAAGATCGACGAGGCCGCAGCGCGCGAGGAATCCATCCCCAACCCCTTCAGCCTCACGCCCGAGCAGCCCGAGCCGTTGCAGCGCCTGCCGCACATCGTGGTGGTGATCGACGAGCTGGCCGACCTGATGATGGTGGTGGGCAAGAAGATCGAGGAACTCATCGCCCGCCTCGCGCAGAAGGCACGTGCCGCTGGCATCCACCTCATCCTGGCCACGCAGCGCCCGAGCGTGGACGTGATCACCGGCCTGATCAAGGCCAACATCCCGACCCGGATCGCGTTTTCGGTCGGCTCCAAGATCGACAGCCGCACCATCCTCGACCAGATGGGCGCCGAGGCGCTGCTGGGCATGGGCGACATGCTCTACATGGCCAGCGGCACCGGCCTGCCGATCCGCGTGCACGGCGCCTTTGTCAGTGATGAGGAAGTGCACCGCGTGGTCAGCTACCTCAAGGCCCAGGGCGAGCCCGATTACATCGAGGGCGTGCTTGAAGGCGGAACCGTGGACGGCGATGGCGATCTCACCACCGAAGGCGGGGGTGATGGCGGCGAGAAGGACCCCATGTACGACCAGGCGGTCGAAGTGGTGCTCAAGGACCGCAAGGCCAGCATCTCCTACGTGCAGCGCAAGCTGCGCATCGGCTACAACCGCTCGGCCCGCTTGCTGGAAGACATGGAGAAGGCAGGCCTGGTCAGTTCCCTCACTGCCAGTGGCCAGCGCGATGTGCTGGTGCCCGCGCGCGGCGAGTAGCCGCCGTTTTCGGAGCCCTGATGAAACGTATTTTTGCTGCTGTTTTGATAGCTTGTGGCGCCCAGTGGTCTTGGGCTGATGGCCTGAAAAGCCTGGAATCCTTCATGAAGGGAACCCAGGCCGCGCGTGCCGACTTCACCCAGGTGGTCACCACGCCCGCCAAGGACGGGCAGGCGGCGCGCCAGAAGACGTCCAGCGGCAGCTTCGAATTCCAGCGCCCAGGGCGTTTCCGCTTCGTCTACAAGAAGCCTTTCGAGCAGACCATCGTGGCCGACGGCACGAGCCTGTGGTTGTATGACGTGGACCTGAACCAGGTCACCCAGCGCCCGCAGGCCCAAGCCCTGGGCAGCACGCCGGCGGCGCTGCTGGCCTCGGCGCCCGACCTGCAGGCGCTGCGGGCCGATTTCACGCTCGAATCCGCGCCCGCGCAGGACGGGCTGGAGTGGGTACAGGCCACGCCGAAGACCAAGGATGGCCAGTTGCAGAACGTGCGCGTGGGCTTCCGCGAGGGGCAACTTGCGGTGCTGGAGATCCTCGACGGCTTTGGCCAGCGCTCCTCGATCCGCTTCGCCAATCTGCAGGCTAACCCGCAGCTGCCCGCAAGCACCTTCCAGTTCAAGCCGCCGGCCGGGGCCGACGTGCTCAAACAGTAAGGCGCAGTGCTCAGGCCAGCAGCACCAGCGCCAGGCCGATGGCGGCCGGCAGCGCCTGGATGAACAGGATCTTGCGGCTGGCCGTGGCGGCGCCGAAGACGCCCGCCACCAGCACGCACAGCAGGAAGAACACCTTCACCGGCTGCCCGGCGTCGCCCAGCCAAAGCCCCCAGAACAGGCCCGCCGCGAGGAAACCGTTGTACAGCCCCTGGTTGGCCGCGAGCGCCTTGGTGGCCGTGGCCATTTCCTGCGTCAGGCCGAAGGCGCGCCGTCCGGCGGGCTTGTCCCAGAGGAACATCTCCAGCACCAGGATGTAGACATGGAGCAGGGCGATCAGGGCGACGACGGCGTTGGCGGCAAGGGACATGGCGGTGTATCCAAAGGGAGAAGGGGCACAGGATAGCCGTGCCGCGCGAAACGTGCTGGCGCTGCGTTCAAGCAAGGGCCCGGGCCACCCGCGCGCGCAGCTCGGGCAGCAGCTCGGCCTCGAACCACGGGTTCTGGCGCAGCCAGCCGTTGTTGCGCGGGCTGGGGTGCGGCAGCGCCAGCAGGGCAGGGCCGTGGCTGCGCCACTGGCGCACGGCGTCGGTGAGCGGGCCGCGGTGGCCGGGCAGGTGCCAGGCCAGTGCGTACTGGCCCAGCACCAGGGTCAGGTGCAGGTGGGGCAGATGGTCCAGCAGGGGCTGGCGCCAGGCCGGGGCGCACTCAGGGCGCGGCGGCAGGTCGCCCGAGCGGCCGTGGCCGGGGTAGCAAAAGCCCATGGGCAGGATGGCGACCTGGTGCGGGTCGTAGAAGGTTTCGCGCGTGATGTCCAGCCATGCGCGCAGGCGCTCGCCGCTGGCGTCGTCGAACGGCAGGCCAGAGGCATGCACCTTGCGGCCCGGCGCCTGGCCGGCGATGAGGATGCGCGCACTGGTATGGGCCTGCAGCACCGGGCGCGGGCCGTGGGGTAGGTGCGCGGCGCAAAGCTGGCAGGCGCGCACGCGGGCCAGCAGTGTGTCGAGCGGCTCGTCTGGAGTCACGGCACGATCTGGGCTCCAGCCTCGGCGAGCAGTTCGCGCAGCACCGAGCGGTGGCAGTGCGACTCGTCCTCGCAGTAGCAGCCGACGGAGAAGTTTGCGTCTTGTGACATGCGGGCCAGCAGCGCCAGGGTGTGGCGGTTTTCCGGCGAGGCCATTTCGGCGCGGTACTTGCGCGCGAAGGCCGCCCATTCCTGGGGCGTGGCGGCGGCCTGGGCCTGCTTCACGGTCTCGGGGCTGGGCGCGAGGTTGGGATACCAGACGTCGTACCAGTTCTGCGCCGCGAACTGCTCTTTGGGCACGCCGCGCGGCGGGCGGCGCACGGTGCCGATGCGCGTGCCTTCGTCGGGCGCGCGCGGACTGCCGAGTTGAACGATGCGGATTGCCATGGGAAACCTCCGTGGCGAGCATTCTGACCCATGGCAAACCCGGTCGGCTGGCATTTGCCCGCTACCATCGTGGCTACCGTGAAACCGTCCGTTGCACCCCACCAGCCCCTGGCCGAGCGCCTGCGCCCGCGCCAGCTTTCCGAAGTCATCGGCCAGCAGCATGTGCTGGGGCCGGGCATGCCGTTGCGTCTGGCGTTCGAGTCGGGCCGGCCGCACAGCTGCATCCTGTGGGGGCCGCCGGGTGTGGGCAAGACCACCATCGCGCGGCTCATGGCCGATGCCTTCGACGCGCAGTTCATCAGCATCAGCGCCGTGCTCGGCGGCGTGAAAGATATCCGCGACGCTGTGCAGCAGGCCGAAAGCGCACGCGACGGCCTGATGCAGCAGCGCACCCTCGTGTTCGTCGATGAGGTGCACCGCTTCAACAAGAGCCAGCAGGACGCCTTTTTGCCGCATGTCGAGAGCGGCCTGTTCACCTTCATCGGTGCGACCACCGAGAACCCTTCGTTCGAGGTCAACTCGGCCCTGCTGTCGCGCGCGGCGGTGTATGTGCTGCAGCCCTTGTCGGCCGATGATTTGAAGCAAATTGTGGCTTTGGCCCAATCACAGCAAGCGCTGCCAGCTATCGAAAACGAAGCAATCGAGCGCCTGGTGGCCTATGCCGATGGCGATGCCCGGCGCCTGCTCAACACGCTGGAAACGCTGGAGATGGCGGCGGCTCAGGAGGGCCTGACCGAAATCACCGATGCCTGGGTGGTCCGTGTGCTGGGCGAGCGCATGCGCCGCTACGACAAGGGCGGCGAGCAGTTCTATGACACCATCAGCGCGTTGCACAAGTCGGTGCGCGGCTCCGACCCCGATGCGGCGCTGTACTGGCTGGTGCGCATGCTCGATGGTGGCGCTGACCCACGTTACATGGCGCGCCGCCTGGTGCGCATGGCGAGCGAGGACATCGGCCTGGCCGATCCGCGCGCGCTGCGCCTGGCGCTGGACGCCGCCGAGGTCTACGAGCGCCTGGGCAGCCCCGAGGGCGAGCTGGCGCTGGCCGAGTGCGTGGTCTATCTGGCCGTGGCGCCCAAGTCCAACGCGGTCTACAAGGCCTACAACGCGGCCCGCGCTTTCGTGAAGCAGGATGGAACGCGTCCCGTGCCCATGCATCTGCGCAATGCGCCCACCAAGCTCATGAAGGAGCTGGACTACGGCAAGGGCTACCGCTACGCGCACGACGAGGAGGGCGGCTTTGCCGCAGGGGAAAACTACCTGCCCGAGGGCATGCGGGACCCCGGTTTCTACCAACCCGTGCGGCGCGGGCTGGAGATCCGCATCGCCGACAAGCTGGATGAATTGCGCGCGCGCAACGCGGCCGCGCGGCCGCAGGGGCCAGGCGCGGAACCCGCTGTGTAAAAAACAGGGGGTTGATAAGTCCGCGCATCAATAACCGGCGGTGCATAAATCATTCTTATGCATCACGAACCTCACTGATGGGCGGGGAACCCAAGGGAAAACCCCTCCGTGGGCGCTAGGGGGGGCGAGTTTGCAAGTCGCTACAATTCCGTCCTCAAACCCGCATGGCTGCATTCCCGGCGGGTTTTTTGCTAGATGGCAGGCGGGCTCAAAAGGCTGTACCGATCTTGGTGCCTCCAGCGCGGACCCGTCACAAACGAAGGACTTTTCTTATGGACATTTTGCTGCAGCAGATCATCAACGGTCTGGTTCTCGGCAGCATGTACGCCTTGATAGCCTTGGGCTACACCATGGTGTACGGCATTATTCAACTGATCAATTTCGCCCACGGCGAAGTGTTGATGATCGGTGCATTGACCAGCTGGAGCTGCATCGGCCTGATGCAAGGAGCCATGCCTGGCGCACCGGGTTGGGTCATCCTGCTGTTGGCCACCCTGATCGCCTGCGTGGTGGCCGCCACGCTGAACTTCTCGATCGAGAAAATCGCCTACAAACCGCTGCGCAACAGCCCGCGTCTGGCGCCCCTGATCACCGCCATCGGCATGTCCATCCTGCTGCAGACGCTGGCCATGATCATCTGGAAGCCCAACTACAAACCGTATCCGACGCTGCTGTCCACGACGCCGTTCGAGATCGGTGGCGCCTACATCACCCCCACCCAGATCCTGATCCTGGGCGTGACGGCCATCGCCCTGGCGTCCCTGGTGTACCTGGTGAACCACACCAACCTGGGCCGCGCCATGCGCGCCACGGCCGAGAACCCGCGCGTTGCCTCCTTGATGGGTGTCAAGCCTGACATGGTGATCTCGGCCACCTTCATCATCGGCGCCATCCTTGCAGCCATCGCCGGCATGATGTACGCCTCCAACTACGGCACGGCGCAGCACACCATGGGTTTCCTGCCCGGCCTGAAGGCCTTCACGGCAGCCGTGTTCGGCGGCATCGGCAACCTGGCCGGCGCCGTGGTGGGCGGCATCCTGCTGGGCCTGATCGAAGCCATCGGCTCGGGCTACATCGGCACCCTCACGGGCGGCCTGCTGGGCAGCCACTACACCGACATCTTCGCGTTCATCGTGCTCATCATCATCCTGACGCTGCGCCCCTCGGGCCTGCTGGGTGAGCGTGTGGCGGATCGCGCCTGAGGAGCACCACACCATGAAGAACACCAAAGTCAACTGGATCCTGGGCGGCATCGCGCTGCTCGTGTTGCCGCTCATCCTGCAATACTTCGGCAACGCCTGGGTGCGTATCGCCGACCTGGCGCTGCTCTACGTGCTGCTGGCCCTGGGCCTGAACATCGTGGTGGGCTATGCCGGTCTGCTCGACCTGGGCTATGTGGCCTTCTACGCCGTCGGCGCCTACCTGTTCGGCCTGATGGCCTCGCCGCACCTGGCGGACAACTTCGCTGCGTTCGCGGCCATGTTTCCCAACGGGCTGCATACCTCGCTGTGGCTGGTGATACCACTGGCGGCGGTGCTGGCTGCGTTCTTTGGGGCCTTGCTGGGCGCGCCCACGCTCAAGCTGCGTGGTGACTACCTGGCCATCGTGACGCTGGGCTTCGGCGAGATCATCCGCATCTTCCTGAACAACCTGGACCACCCCGCCAACCTGACCAACGGCCCCAAGGGCATCGGCCAGATCGATTCGGTGAAGATCTTCGGCCTGGACCTGGGCAAGCGCCTGGAACTGTTCGGTTTCGACATCAATTCCGTCACGCTGTACTACTACCTGTTCCTGGCGCTGGTGCTGATCTCCATCGTGATCTGCTACCGCCTGCAGGATTCGCGCATCGGCCGCGCCTGGATGGCCATCCGTGAAGACGAAATCGCCGCCAAGGCCATGGGCATCAACACCCGCAACATGAAGCTGCTGGCCTTCGCCATGGGCGCGTCGTTCGGCGGCGTCTCCGGCGCCATGTTCGGTGCCTTCCAGGGCTTCGTCTCGCCCGAGTCCTTCAGCCTGATGGAGTCGGTCATGATCGTCGCCATGGTGGTGCTGGGCGGCATCGGCCACCTGCCGGGCGTGATCCTGGGCGCCGTGCTGCTGTCGGCCCTGCCCGAAGTGCTGCGCTACGTCGCCGGCCCGCTGCAGGCCATGACCGACGGCCGCCTGGACTCCGCCATCCTGCGCCAGCTGCTCATCGCCCTGGCCATGATCATCATCATGCTGCTGCGCCCCCGTGGCCTCTGGCCCTCGCCCGAACACGGCAAGAGCCTCACGCAGAAGTCCTGAACACCGCAGAAAGTCAGAAACATGGCAGAGAAATCCAACGATGTGGTGCTGAAGGTCGCCGGCATCTCCAAGCGCTTCGGCGGCTTGCAGGCCCTCTCCGACGTGGGCATCACCATCCAGCGCGGTCAGGTCTATGGCCTGATCGGCCCCAACGGCGCGGGCAAGACCACGTTCTTCAACGTGATCACCGGCCTGTACACGCCCGATAGCGGCAGCTTCGAGCTGGCCGGCAAGCCCTACGAGCCCACCGCGGTGCACGAAGTGGCCAAGGCCGGCATCGCCCGTACCTTCCAGAACATCCGCCTGTTCGCCGAAATGACGGCGCTGGAGAACGTGATGGTGGGCCGGCATATCCGTACCGGCTCGGGCCTGCTGGGCGCCGTGCTGCGCACCAAGGGGTTCAAGGAGGAAGAAGCCGCCATCGCCAAGCGCGCCCAGGAACTGCTGGACTACGTGGGCATCGGCCGCTTCGCCGACTACAAGGCGCGCACGCTGTCCTATGGCGATCAGCGCCGCCTGGAGATCGCCCGCGCCCTGGCCACGGACCCCCAGCTGATCGCGCTGGACGAGCCCGCCGCCGGCATGAACGCCACCGAGAAGGTGCAATTGCGGGAGCTGATCGACCAGATCCGCAAGGACAACCGCACCATCCTGCTGATCGAGCACGACGTGAAGCTGGTGATGGGCCTGTGCGACCGCGTGACGGTGCTCGACTACGGCAAGCAGATCGCCGAAGGCACGCCCGCCGATGTGCAGAAGAACGAAAAAGTGATTGAGGCCTATCTGGGCACCGGAGGACACTGAGCATGGCCGACAAGACGAATGTATTGCTGAAGGTCAAGGGCCTGAAGGTGGCCTACGGCGGCATCCAGGCCGTCAAGGGCGTGGATTTCGAGGTGCGCGAGGGTGAACTGGTGTCGCTGATCGGCTCCAACGGCGCCGGCAAGACCACCACCATGAAGGCCATCACCGGCACGCTGGCGATGAACGATGGCGACATCGAATACCTGGGCCAGAGCATCAAGGGCCAGGGCGCCTGGGATCTGGTCAAGAAGGGCCTCGTGATGGTTCCGGAAGGCCGTGGCGTGTTCGCGCGCATGACCATCACCGAGAACCTGCAGATGGGCGCCTACACGCGCACCGACAAGGCGGGCATCCTGGCCGACATCGAGAAGATGTTCACCATCTTCCCGCGTCTGCGCGAGCGCAAGGACCAACTCGCCGGCACCATGTCCGGCGGCGAGCAGCAGATGCTGGCCATGGGCCGCGCGCTGATGAGCCAGCCCAAGGTGCTGCTGCTGGACGAGCCCTCCATGGGCCTGTCGCCCATCATGGTGGACAAGATCTTCGAGGTGGTGCGCGACGTGTACGCCCTGGGCGTGACCATCGTACTGGTGGAGCAGAACGCCAGCCGCGCGCTGGCCATCGCCGACCGTGGCTACGTGATGGAGTCCGGCCTGATCACCATGACCGGCCCCGGCCAGGATCTGCTGAGCGACCCCAAGGTGCGCGCCGCCTACCTGGGCGAGTGACACTCCGGCGCCTGCGGGGAATCCGCGGCGCACCCCCAAGGCACCGTCAGCAATGCGGTGCCTTTTTTGCATGCCAGGCCCACAAGCGGCGTTTTGCTATTGTTTTAATAGCTTTTCGCGCTTGTCGGTATTGCGGGAAAGCCGATTTTCGTTCAATAAAATGAGCGGTCAGCGGCCCAGCCGTTCCGGAACACCATGAACACACTGCAAACCTTGCCGGTCTCCGTGCAGACCGTGCTGCTGCTGGTGGCCAGCAACGTCTTCATGACCTTCGCCTGGTATGGGCATCTGAAGAATCTGGCGACCGCGCCCTGGTATACCGCCGCGCTGGTGAGCTGGGGCATCGCGCTGTTCGAGTACCTGCTGCAGGTGCCGGCCAACCGTATCGGATTCACGCAGTTCGATGTGGGCCAGCTCAAGATCCTGCAGGAGGTGATCACCCTGACGGTGTTCGTGCCCTTCGCGGTGTTCTACCTGGGCCAGCCGCTCAAGTGGGATTACCTCTGGGCCGGCCTGTGCATGGTGGGCGCCGTGTATTTCATCTTTCGCGGAGCCTGAGGAGCGGCGCCGCGTCAGCTTCGTGGAGACAGCCGTTTGAAACAGGCGGTTAAACTTCTCCTATTCACGGGTCGGTCACCGTCCCGCCTCTTTTCTGTCATTTTTCGATTTCACCCCGGGAGCCCCTATGCTGTTTGGCAAGCTTTTGCCGCGCGAAGGCAATTTTTTCGAGATGTTCAACCAGCACGCCGACCGCATCGTGGAGGCCGCGCGGGCCTTTTCGCAACTGGTGGCCAACTACAACGATCCGCACCTGCGCGAAAAGTATGCCCAGGACGTGGACAACGCCGAGCGTGCCGCCGACCGCGTGACGCACGACATCAACAAGGCGGTGCACAAGACCTTCATCACGCCGATCGACCGTGAGCAGATCCACTCGCTCATCAACACCATGGACGACGTGGCCGACCTGATCCAGGACTCCGCCGAGACCATGGCCCTGTACGACGTGCGCCACATGACGGAAGAGATCTCCCGCCTCACGGACCTGAGCGTCAAGTGCTGCGAGCGCCTGCGCGACGCCGTGAAGCTGCTCAACAAGCTGGCCGATCCGGCCACGGCCGAGGCCGCGCTCAAGACCTGCGAGGAGATCGACAAGCTGGAGAGCGATGCCGACCGCGTGCTGCGCAGCGCCATGAGCAAGCTGTTCCGCGAGGAGCCCGACGTGCGCGAGCTGATCAAGCTCAAGGCCATCTACGAGCTCCTGGAAACCATCACCGACAAGTGCGAGGATGTCGCCAACCTCATCGAGGGCATCGTCCTCGAGAATTCCTGATCCGCGCGGAAACGGTCCTGCCATGGAAACCGTACAAACCGCCCTGTGGGTCGTGGTGCTGCTGGTGGCCCTGGCCATCGTGTTCGACTTCATGAACGGGTTTCACGACGCCGCCAACTCCATCGCCACGGTCGTCTCCACGGGGGTGCTGCGTCCCGGCCAGGCCGTGGTCTTCGCGGCCTTCTTCAACTTCATCGCCATCTTTGTCTTCCATCTCAGCGTGGCGGCCACCATCGGCAAGGGCATCGTGCAGCCGGGCGTGGTGGACACGCACGTGGTGTTCGGCGCGCTCGTGGGCGCCATCACCTGGAACGTGATCACCTGGTACTACGGTATTCCGAGCAGCTCCTCGCATGCGCTGATCGGTGGCATCGTGGGGGCCGTGATCGCCAAGGCCGGCGCTGGAGCCTTGATCTCCAAGGGCATTCTCAAGACCGTGGCGTTCATCTTCGTCTCGCCGCTGCTGGGTTTCCTGCTGGGCTCGCTCATGATGGTGGCGGTGGCCTGGGCCTTCCGCCGTGCCCGTCCGAGCGGGGTGGACAAGTGGTTCCGGCGCCTGCAATTGGTGTCGGCCGGTGCCTACAGCCTGGGCCACGGCGGCAATGACGCGCAGAAGACCATCGGCATCATCTGGCTGCTGCTGATCGCCACCGGCTACACCTCGGCCAGCGACACCTCTCCGCCCACCTGGACCATCGTGGCCTGCTACGCGGCCATCGGCCTGGGGACCATGTTCGGTGGCTGGCGCATCGTCAAGACCATGGGGCAGAAGATCACCAAGCTCAAGCCCGTGGGGGGGTTCTGCGCCGAAACGGGTGGCGCCATGACGCTGTTCCTGGCCACCATGCTGGGCATCCCGGTGTCCACCACGCACACCATCACGGGCGCCATCGTGGGCGTGGGCTCCACGCAGCGCGCCAGCGCCGTGCGCTGGGGCGTGGCGGGCAACATCGTCTGGGCCTGGATACTCACCATTCCGGCCAGCGCCTTCGTGGCTGCCATTGCCTACTGGGTGAGCCTGCAGCTGTACTGACCACCGGGTTGCTATCCTATCAATAGCTTCCAGCGCTTGTTCGGCAAGCGCTGGAAGCTATTTTTCATTGGGGCCGGCAGGCTGGGAGATCTTGCGCGCCTCCGCGATCTGGTACTCGAAGTAGTGCTGAAAGCCATAGGCCAGGCTGGCCATGAGCACCGCCGTGCCGACCAGCAGCGCGGCCACGATGGCCCCGATGGTCAGCCAGTTCGTGTGTCCGGGAGCGGCATCCGGGCTCGCAGACGGGTTGAAGCGGGCATTCCAGCGCTCCGGCGTGGCCAGGCCGTAGAGGATGGCACGCAGCGCGCAGCCCGCGATGGTGAAGCCCAGCAGCGGAATCAGCAGCCAGCTGAGCTGGTCGTCCAGACCGAACTGCCGCACGCGCTCGATGCCGTACAGTCCCAGCGCCGTGGGCACGGGCAACAGCCAGCCCAGAGGGTCGGCCGGGCCGTGCAGGTAGAAGCGGTGCAGGCCCAGCGGCCCGCCCAGGAAGGCCAGCCACGCGGCCAGGGTCTTGTCTTTCATGCCCCCATTATTCGGGGGATGTGGTGTCTGCGGCGCCCAGGGGCTTTTCCATGAGCACCACATCGCGCCAGGCGCCAAACTTCCAGCCCACCGAGCGCATCACGCCGATGTGCGTGAACCCCGCCGCGCGGTGCACCCCGGTGGAGCCCGTGTTGGCCGAGTCGCCGATCACGGCCAGCAGCTTGCGCACACCCGCTGCCTCGGCGGCGGAGCACAGCGCATCGAGCAATTGCCGTCCAATGCCCAGGCCGCGCGCTGCGTCCGCCACGTAGATCGAGTCCTCGGCCGAGAAGCGGTAGGCCGGGCGCGGCTTGAACCAGTTGCAATAGGCGAAGCCCAGCACCTGTCCATCCTGCTCGGCGACGAGGTAGGGCAGGCCCTTGCCGAGCACGTCGGCGCGGCGCGCGGCCATGTCGGCCTCGGTGGGGGGCTCGGTTTCGAAAGTGCCCGTGCCGTGCAGCACATGGTGGGCATAGATGGCGGTGATGGCGGGGAGGTCGGCGTCGCGGCTGGGGCGGATATGTGGCATGGATGGCAAACGAAGATATAATCGGCGGCTTTGCAGCGTGTCGCTGGCCGGGTGGCCATGTCGCGTGTCTCAAACGCAGCAAAAAACCTGCAGCAGTTGCTGTGAACCACCCGAAGGATAAATCATGGTCGTCATTCGACTCTCCCGCGGCGGCTCCAAGGGCCGTCCTTTCTTCAACATCGTCGTTGCCGACAAGCGCGTGCGCCGCGATGGCCGTTTCATCGAGCGTCTGGGCTTCTACAACCCCACCGCCAAGGAAACCGAAGAAGGCCTGCGCATTGCCCAGGACCGCCTGGCCTACTGGACGGGCGTGGGCGCCCAGACGTCCGCCACCGTGGACCGCCTGATCAAGCAGGCCGCCAAGAAGGCTGCTTAAAGCTCCCCGAGAAGGGCGGGTTCCGTCGGCTTGCCGAAGGGAACCCGCCCTTTTCCTATTCTGGAATCCCTGACATGGCTACCCACCTGACCCTCGAACCCACGGAACTGCCTGCCGATGCCATCGAAGTGGGGCGCATCGCGGATGCCTGGGGCGTCAAGGGCTGGTTCAAGGTGCTGTCCCACAGCAGCAGCCCCGAGGCCTTGTTTTCGTCCAAGCAGTGGTACCTGCTGCCGTCCGAGCGCGGCGCCAAGACCTTCACCGGCACGGTGCTGCTGCCCATTCGCCAGGCCAAGGACCACTCCGACACCGTGGTCGCCTGGGCACAGGGCATTGACGACCGCAACGCCGCCGAGGCGCTGCGCGGCGCACGCATCTTCGTCCCGCGCTCCAGCTTCCCCTCCACCACCGAAGACGAGTACTACTGGGTCGACCTGATCGGCCTGTCGGTGGTCAACCGCGAGGGCGTGGCCCTCGGCCAGGTGCGCGACCTGCTCTCCACCGGGCCGCAGACGGTGCTGGTGGTCGCCTACGAGCAGGACGGCAAGCCGCAGGAGCGCATGATCCCCTTCGTGTCGGCCTATGTCGACAAGGTGGATTTGCCCGGACGCTGCATCACGGTCGACTGGCAGCCGGATTACTGACCCGCGCCCATGCGCTTCGATGTCATCACGCTGTTCCCCGAGCTGTTCGGCCCGTTCCTGGCCAGCGGCGTGACGCGCCGCGCCTACGCCTCGGGCCAGGTCGACGTGCGCCTGTGGAACCCGCGCGACCATGCCGAGGGCAACTACCGGCGCGTGGACGACCGGCCGTTTGGCGGGGGGCCGGGCATGGTGATGATGGTGCAGCCGCTGGCGCGTTGCCTGGATGCCATCCGCGCCGACCGCGCCGAGGCTTTGGACGCGCAGGCACCGCTGGTGCTGTTTTCCCCCATCGGCACGCGCCTGGACCATGGCGCTGTCGAGCACTGGTCGGCCGGCAGCGGTGCCATCTTGCTGTGCGGGCGCTACGAGGGCATCGACCAGCGCTTCATTGATGCGCATGTCGACGTGCAGCTCAGCCTGGGGGACTTCGTGCTTTCGGGCGGCGAGATCGCGGCGCTGGCGTTGCTCGATGCCGTGGCGCGGCTCCAGCCCGGCGTGCTCAACGACGAGGGCAGCCACCAGCTCGACAGCTTCAACCCGCTGCTCGATGGCCTGCTCGATTGCCCGCACTACACGCGCCCCGAGGAGTGGGAGGGCCGCGCCGTGCCGCCCGAACTGCTCTCGGGCCACCACGCGCAGATCGAACGCTGGCGGCGCGCCCAGCGCCTGGCCGTGACGGCGCGGCACCGCCCCGACCTCATCGCGGCGGCGCGCGCAGCCGGGCGCCTGAGTGCCCAGGACGAGCAGGTGCTGGCCAGATTGCGCTGACGCGTTATAATCAAAGGCTTTTCGATCCTCTGGCCGGCCGCTCTGCCTTTGATGGCAGGGCCTGAACGTCAATCCCGACGCTGCCACTTATGGCGCGGACATGATCGCGAGATGAAACCATGAACCTGATCCAGACCCTCGAAGCGGAAGAAATCGCCCGCCTCGGCAAGACCATTCCTGAATTCGCACCCGGCGACACGGTGATCGTGAGCGTCAACGTGGTCGAAGGCAACCGCAAGCGCGTGCAGGCCTACGAAGGCGTCGTGATCGCCAAGCGCAATCGCGGCATCAACAGCGCCTTCACCGTGCGCAAGATCTCCAGCGGCGAAGGCGTGGAGCGCACGTTCCAGACCTACAGCCCCCTGATCGCCAAGATCGAAGTCAAGCGCCGTGGTGAC
Source organism: Simplicispira lacusdiani (assembly GCF_003604195.1). Classification (GTDB taxonomy): domain Bacteria; phylum Pseudomonadota; class Gammaproteobacteria; order Burkholderiales; family Burkholderiaceae_C; genus Simplicispira; species Simplicispira lacusdiani. Next base: position 35,701 of record NZ_QXGR01000007.1, on the reverse strand, counting down.
GTGCGCCGTGCCAAGCTGTACTACCTGCGCGACCGCAGCGGTAAGTCGGCACGTATCAAGGAAAAGCTGCCTTCGCGCACCAAGTCGGTGGAAGCCGCAGCGTAAATCGTTGCCGTATCCAGCCGTTCAAAGCCGCTGCAGCTTCTGCCTGTAGCGGCTTTTTGCTTTTCATGACCGCGCCGCCATGAGCACTTCCTCCGAATCCGCGCCCCGGCTGCCCGACTTCGACCCGCGCACCGTGCCGGTGCTCGCGGTGGACGCGCACCTGCCCGCCGTGCCCCTGCAGCGGCAGACGCCGCAGGCGTTGCGCGAGCGCTTCCGGGCGCCGCCTGCGTGGACGCCCGAGGTGGCCTCGGAAAAGCGCTTCAGCAACCGCGAGCCCGCGCACGCCTCCGTGCTCGTGCCCATCGTGCTGCGCGAACAGCCCATGGTGCTGCTGACCGAGCGCACGGCGCACCTGTCCACCCATTCGGGCCAGGTGGCTTTCCCTGGGGGGCGCTCCGATCCGGAGGACGCGAACCCGGCCGCCACGGCGCTGCGCGAGGCCCACGAGGAAGTGGGGCTGGAGAGCCGTTTCGTCGAGGTGCTGGGCTCCCTCTCGACCTACCGCACCGGCTCGGCCTTCATCATCACGCCCGTGGTGGCGCTGGTGCAGCCCGATTGCGTGCTCCAGCCCAATCCCTACGAGGTGGCGGAGATCTTCGAAGTGCCGCTGTCTTTCCTGCTCGATCCGGCCCACCACCGGCGCCACGCCGTGGAATGGGAGGGTGTGCGCCGGGAGTGGTTTTCCATGCCCTACGACGACGGACGGCGCAGCCATTTCATCTGGGGTGCCACGGCGGGCATGCTGCGCAACTTCTACCGTTTCATGGCCGCCTAAGAGCGCGGCGGCCCGGCCCTCGCGGCCGGTATGATGCCTGCCCATGAGCTTTTTCGCCATCCTGTTCGCGCTGCTGATCGAACAGGCGCGCCCGCTGGCGCGCACCAACCCGATCCACGCCGGCCTGCGCGCCTGGGCGCTGTCGGTCAGCCGCAATTTCGACGCGGGCAAACCGCACCATGGCTGGGTGGCCTGGTGCCTGGCCGTGCTCACACCAGCGCTGTTCGTGCTGGGCGTGCACCTGGTGCTGCTGTGGGGCGTGGGCTGGCCCGTGGCCGTGCTCTGGAACGTGGCGGTGCTCTACATCACCCTGGGCTTCCGCCAGTTCAGCCACCATTTCACCGGCATCCGCGATGCCCTGGAGGAGGGTGACGAGGAGCGCGCGCGCGAGTGTTTGGCGCATTGGCAGCAGGTGGATGTGGGCGACCTGCCGCGCAGCGAGGTGGTGCGCCATGTGATCGAGTATTCCGTGCTGGCCGCGCACCGCTCGGTGTTCGGCGTGCTGGCCTGGTTCTCGGTGCTGGCGGCGCTCGGGCTTGGGCCCATGGGCGCGGTGCTCTACCGCATGGCGGAGTTTGTTTCGCGTTACTGGGCCGACCGGGGCGCCGAGGCGCAGCAGAAGGCCAGCCCTTTCCTCCAGCGCGCGACGGCCGAGGCCTGGACGGCCATCGACTGGATGCCCGCGCGCATGACGGCGCTGGGTTTCGCCGTGGTGGGCAGCTTCGAGGAGGCCATCGAGGGCTGGCGCTTCCATGCCCAGCGCTTTCCCAATGACAACGACGGCGTGGTGCTGGCCGCCACGGCGGGCGCCATCAACGTGCGTTTGGGGGGCGAGGCGCTCAAGTCCCGTCCCGGTCCGCTGGATGCGCAGGATTTCGAGGTGGACGCCAGCATTGGCGAGAGCGACAGCACCCCCGGGCGCGAGCCCGAGGTAGGGCATCTGCGCAGCGTGGTGGGGCTGGTCTGGCGCTCGGTCGTGGTCTGGATGTTGCTGCTGGCGCTGCTGACGCTGGCGCGTTTGTTGGGCTGAACGTGGAGGTGCACTCTTGAGTTTCCCATCCTTCTGGAGCCCCGTGGTGGGCGCCCTGGTGCCTTATGTGCCTGGCGAGCAGCCGCGCATTCCCAACCTCGTCAAGCTCAACACCAACGAGAACCCCTACCCGCCGTCGCCGCGCGCCATCGCGGCCATTCAGACTGCCGTCGCGCAGGGGATGGAGCTGTACCCCGATCCGCGCGCCCAGGCGCTGCGCGAGGCAGTGGCCGCCCACCATGGGCTGGATGCGGGCCGGGTGTTCGCGGGCAACGGCTCGGACGAGGTGCTCGCGCACGCCTTCTTCGCGTTCTTCCAGCAGGGCGCACCACTGGTCATGCCCGACGTGACCTACAGCTTCTACAAGGTCTATTGCCAGCTCTACGGCATCGCCGTGGATGCCGTGCCGCTGGACGCCGGCCTGCGCGTTGACGTTGACGCCATGGTGCGGCGCGCCAGCTCCGGCAGCGCGGGCGTGGTGATCGCGAACCCCAACGCGCCCACCGGCATCGCGCTGCCGCTGGCGGGCATCGAGCGCTTGCTGCGCGCCTGCCCGCAGCGCGTGGTGCTGGTGGACGAGGCCTACGTGGATTTCGGCGCCGACAGCGCCGTGGCGTTGATCAACCGGCATCCGAATCTGCTGGTGGTGCACACGCTGTCCAAGTCCCGCTCGCTGGCGGGCTTGCGCGTGGGCGTGGCCATGGGGCAGCGTCACTTGATTGATGCCCTGGAGCGCGTCAAGGACAGCTTCAATTCCTACCCGTTGGGCCGCCTGGCGCTGGCCGGGGCCGTGGCGGCGTATGGTGATGTGGAGCATTTCGAACGCACGCGCCAGGCCGTCATGCACAGCCGCGAAGGACTGGCGTTGCAGCTCGAAGACCTGGGCTTCGAGGTGCTGCCGTCGCAGGCCAACTTTCTCTTCGTGCGCCACCCCGGGCGTGATGCGGCGCAGCTTGCGGCTGCCCTCCGCGAGCGCGGTGTCCTGGTGCGGCATTTCAGCCGTCCCGAGCGCATCGCGCAGCACTTGCGCATCAGCGTGGGCACGCCCGCGCAGTGCGACGCGCTGGTGCAGGCCCTGGCGGCGGTGCTGGCTCAGTAGCGCGGCTGGTTCAGTTCGGCGAACAAATCGCTATAAATTTTGTAGCGATTGGCGCTTATTCCACCGGCTGAAAATCCACTTTTTACTGCATCGATTACCCCACAGCCGGGCTCGTGCAGGTGCGTGCAGTTGTAGAAACGGCATTCCGTCGCGTGGGCCGCGATGTCGGGCATGCAGGCCGCCAACTGCGTGGGTGCGATGTGGTGCAGGCCGAATTCCTGGAAGCCTGGTGAATCGATCAGCGCAGTGGTGCGCTCGCCGTCCACCCAGTACCAGGTGGTGCTGGTGGTGGTGTGCTTGCCCGAGTTGAGCGCCTGCGAGATCTCGCCGGTCAGCACCGAGGCGCCGGGCACCAGCAGGTTGATCAGCGTGCTTTTGCCCGAGCCCGAGGGGCCCAGTACCAGCGTGGTCTTGCCGCGCAGGTGCTCCATCAGCGTGGCGCGGTCCGCCTCGCCCGATTGCGCCAGCGACAGCGGCAGTACGCCGTAATGGCGGCCCTCGCCCATGTGGCGGTAGGGCAGCAGGCGCTCCCAGGCGCGCGCGAAGGGTTCGACCAGGTCGCTTTTGTTTAGCGCGATCAGCGGCGTGATGTGCTCGGCCTCGGCGGCGATCAGGGCGCGCGCGAGCTGGCTCTCGGAGAACACCGGCTCGGCGGCGATCAGGATCAGCACCTGGTCGAGGTTGGCGGCGAACGACTTGGTGCGGATCTCGTCCTGGCGGTAAAACAGGTTGCGCCGCTCCTGCACCTTCTCGATCGTGCCCTCGTCGCCCTGGCCGGGGGGCGCGGCCTGCCACAGCACGCGGTCGCCCACCACGGCCTGGCTTTTCTTGCCGCGCGGGTGGCAGATGCGGCGCGCGCCGTCGGGCGACTCCACCATGCAGTGGCGGCCGTGGCTGGCGACCACGAGGCCTTCATGGAGGGCGCTGCGTTCGGCCGTGGCGCGGGGGGCGGGCATCAGGCGAGCAGGGCGTCGAAGCGCGTGGCGCAGTCGAAATCGCTGGCTGAGAGGCCGCCCACGTCGTGCGTGTTCAGGCGCACCACGCAGCGGTCGTAGTGCACCGACAGGTCGGGGTGGTGGTCCTCGGTGTGCGCGATGAAGGCCACGGCGTTCACGAAGGCAATGGTCTCGTGGTAGTTGGCGAAGCGGTAGGTCTTCTCGATGGCCACGTTGGCGCCGTCGCCGCTCAGGCTCCAGCCTTCGAGCTGGGCCAGATTCGTTACAACTTCAGTAGCTGTCAGCGCACGCCGGGGCTGCGTGGACCAGTCTTTTTTCTTCAACATCGATGTCATGGGTGTGCGGGGGTTGGCATGCGCGCCAGCCGTTCGGTGGCGGGCGGGTGCGAGTAGTGGAACTTCACGTACACCGGGTCGGGTGTGAGCGTGGAGGCGTTGTCCTCGTAAAGCTTGAGCAGGGCCGAGGCCAGATCCGCGCCGCTGGCTTGCTGCATGGCGTAGGCATCGGCCTCGAACTCGTGGCGCCGCGAGAGCTGCGCGAACAGCGGGGCCAGGAATACCGTGAACACCGGCACTCCCAGCAGGAACAGCAGCAGCGCCAGCGCGTCGTTGGGCGCTGCGGGCACGTCGGCCACCAGCAGGGCGAGGCTGGGGCGCACGCCCAGGCCGGTGTAGAACCAGGGCTGCGCCGATAGCCAGCCGAGCAGCGCGAAGCCCGCCAGGCTCAGCGCGAACATGCCGGCCATGCGCTTGAGGATGTGGCGGTGGTGGAAGTGGCCCAGCTCGTGCGCCAGCACCGCCTCGACCTCGCCAGGCGTGAGCTGCTTGAGCAGCGTGTCATAGAACACCACGCGCTTGGCCGCGCCAAAGCCGGTGAAGTAGGCGTTGGCGTGCGCGCTGCGGCGGCTGCCGTCCATCACGAACAGGCCCTTGGCGGCGAAGCCGCAGCGCTGCATGAGGGCGGTGACGCGTGCCTTGAGCGATTCGTCTTCGAGCGGTTGGAACTTGTTGAACAGCGGTGCGATGAAGGTGGGGTAGACCACCATCAGCAGCAGATTGAAGCCCATCCACAGCGCCCAGGCCCAGAACCACCACAGCGCGCCGGCGGCACCCATGAGCCAGAGGATGGCCGCCGCGATCGGCAGCCCGATGAGCGCGCCCAGCAGCGTGGATTTGGCCAGGTCGGCCAGCCACAGGCGCAGCGTCATCTGGTTGAAGCCGAAGCGCTGCTCCAGCACGAAGGTCTGGTACAGCGTGGCGGGCAGATCGATCAGGCCATTGACCAGGGCGAAGGCCGCCAGCAGCGCCAGCTGCTGCGCCATGCCGCCGCCCAGCCAACCGAGCAGTGCCTGGTTCAGCAAGTCCAGGCCGCCCAGCAGTGTCCAGCCCAGCAGCACGGCGGTTCCCAGCGCCATCTCCAGCAGGCCGAAGCGGGCCTTGGCCACGGTGTAGTCGGCGGCTTTCTGGTGGGCCTCCAGCGGGATGTGCGCGGCGAAGGCGGCGGGCACTTCCTGGCGATGGCGCGCGACGTGGCGGACTTGGCGCGACACCAGCCACGCCTTGAGCAGGAAACCGGCCACCAGGGCCAGCGCGAAAGCCAGGGTGAGCGCGAAGGAGGGAGAGAGGGAAGCGGCAGAAACGGCAGGCATGTCGCGCGAGTGTAGGGCATCGGCGACAATGCCGCCCATGTCCGAAACCACCGCATTACAGGCCGCCGTGCTGGCCAAATCCGACCAGAACCTGGTCTGGCTCGATTGTGAAATGACCGGGCTCGACCCGGAGGCCGAGCGCATCCTCGAAATCGCCGTTGTCGTCACGGGCCCCGCCTTGGAGCCACGCGTCGAGGGCCCGGTACTGGTCATCCATCAGTCCAACGAGCTGCTCGACAAGATGGATGCCTGGAACAAGGGCACGCACGGCAAGAGCGGCCTGATCGACAAGGTCAAGGCCTCCACGCTCACCGAGGAAGAGGCGCAGCAGCAGATCATCGACTTCCTGTCGCGCTACGTGCCCAAGGGTAAGGTGCCGCTGTGCGGCAACAGCATCGGGCAGGACCGGCGCTTCCTCGCACGCTACATGCCCCAGCTCGAAGCCTTCTTCCACTACCGCAACGTGGACGTGAGCACCCTCAAGGAACTGGCCAAGCGCTGGAAGCCCGAGGCCTACAGCAGCTTCAAGAAGGCGCAGAAGCACACGGCGATGGCCGATGTGCACGAGTCCATCGAGGAGCTGGCGCATTACCGCGCGCATTTCCTCGCGCTCTAGCCGCTTGCGGGAAAACCCGGATCCGTGCCATAATCGCAGGCTTGCAGTGTGTTTGCGCTGCAAGATTTGTGCATCTCCCTTCACACACCGGGTCCGCAGCCTTTGGCGGTGGCATGGCCACCGCCCGGTTCTTGCGATGAATACCCACCCGCACCGGCGCGACGCCAGTGCAGGTTTCGTTTGATGGTTGATGTTTTTTGACCATTGACGAAGCCACCACGGGTCCCGCCCGTGGATGTTTTCGTGTGAGAAAAATATGACTGACACTTTCCTGGTGCAGGGCGACTTCGCGCCTGCTGACACTTCTGTTGCCGCCGATATTTCCACGCAGGGCCTTGCCGCCGACGTGACCGCCGAGCCCAATGGCTTCATCGAGCTGGGCCTGGCGCCCGAACTGGTGCAGGCCGTGGCCGACCTGGGCTATACCCAGCCCACCTCCGTCCAGCGCAAGGCCATTCCCCTGGCCATGGGTGCGGGCGCGCAGGGCGGCCGCTTCATCGACCTGATGGTTTCCAGCCAGACGGGCAGCGGCAAGACCGCCGCCTTCCTGCTGCCGGTGCTGCACACGCTGATCCGCCAGCAGGCCGAGGCCGAAGCGGCCGCGCGCGCCGAGTTCGAGCGCGCCGTGGCCGAAGCCGCCGCGCGCGGCGAGGCGCCCCCGAAGCGCCCCAAGCGCAAGGACCCCACCAACGCGCGCAATTTCAAGCCCGCCATTCCCGGTGCACTGATCGTCTGCCCCACGCGTGAACTGGCGCAGCAGGTGGCGCACGACGCCATCGACCTGGTCAAGCATGTGCGCGGCCTGCGCGTGGCCAACGTGGTGGGCGGCATGCCCTATCAACTGCAGATCGCCAAGCTGCAGAACGCCGACCTCGTGGTCGCCACCCCCGGCCGCTTGCTCGACCTGCAGCGCTCCATGCAGATCAAGCTCGACAAGGTGCAGTTCCTTGTGGTGGACGAGGCCGACCGCATGCTCGACCTGGGCTTCTCCGACGACCTGGCCGAAATCAACCAGCTCACGAGCCAGCGCAAGCAGACCATGATGTTCAGCGCCACGTTCGCGCCGCGCATCCAGCAACTGGCCCTGCGCGTGATGCACGACGGCGGCTCCTCGGTGCAGAAGGTGCAGATCGACACGCCCCAGGAAAAGCACGCCAACATCAAGCAGATGCTCTACTGGGCCGATAACGCCCAGCACAAGCGCAAGATGCTGGACCACTGGCTGCGTGACACCGCGATCAACCAGGCCATCGTGTTCGCCAGCACCCAGGTGGAGTGCGACGGCCTGGCCAACGACCTGCAGCAGGACGGCTTCTCCGCCGTGGCGCTGCACGGCGCCCTGAGCCAGGGCCTGCGCAACCGCCGCCTGATGGCGCTGCGCAGCGGCCAGGTGCAGATCCTGGTGGCCACCGACGTGGCGGCACGCGGTATCGACGTGCCCACCATCACCCACGTGTTCAACTTCGGCCTGCCCATGAAGGCCGAGGATTACACCCACCGCATCGGCCGCACCGGCCGCGCCGGCCGCGATGGCCTGGCCGTGACCTTCGCCGAGTTCCGCGACCGCCGCAAGATCTTCGACATCGAAGGCTACAGCCGCCAGCAGTTCAAGGCCGACGTCATCCCGGGCCTGGAGCCCGTGCAGCGCATGCCCTCGTCGCGCCCGGCGCCCGATTACGCCAACCGTGGTGGCCGTGACGGCCATTCGCGCGACCGCAAGTTCGGCGGCCCCGCGCGTGGTTCCGACCGTGGCGGCTTTGGCGGCGGCGGTTTCGGCGGCGGGTTCAACGACCGCCACCGTGTCCAGGGCCGTCCCTCCGACGACCGCAGGCCCGCTCCTGGCGGCTTTGGCGGCCGCGACGACCGAGGCCCCGGTGGCTTTGGTGGCCGTGATGAGCGTGGTTTTGCCGGCCGTGACGACCGTGGTTTCGCCCCGCGCCGTGATGGCGAGGGCTACGGCCGCAAGCCGGGCTTTGGCGAACCGGCACGTGGCGGCTTTGGTGGCCGCAACGAGAGTGCAGCCCCGCGTGGTGAGTTCGCTCCGCGCCCCTCGTTCTCCAAGCCTGGTGGCGGCAAGCCCTTCACGCCGCACGACGCCCGCAAGCGCCCGGCCCGTCCGGCCCGCTGATCGGCAGCCTCCATCGAAAACCGGCCTCGCGAGAGGCCGGTTTTTTTCGGCTGCGCCATGAAAAGCAGCCAGCGGTTGAGGACAATAGCCGTCCCAGGAGGGTACAGCGTGCAATCATCTCTGTCTTCGGGTGCCGATTTCGAGCACATGTTCGATCTTGCGCCAGTCTCGCTCTGGCTTGAGGATTACAGTGCTCTCAAGCGCTTGTTCGATGTTTGGCGCGCCGACGGCGTGACCGACCTTCTGGCGCACTTCGCCGAGGATCCGACCCGTATCCGGCAGTGCACGGCCTGCCTGCGGGTGCTGAGCGTTAACCGCCGCACCCTGTCGCTGTTCGCCGCGTCCAGCCAGGCCGAACTGCTCGACAATTTGGGCAGCGTCTTCCGTGACGATATGCTCGATCAGGTCGCCATCGAACTGGCCCAGCTCTGGTCGGGCTCGCTGGAGTTTTCCAACCAGACGGTGAATTACGCCCTGGACCGCCGGCGCCTGGATGTGCTGATCCATGCGCGCATCCTGCCGGGGCACGAGGACACCTGGAGCCGTGTGCTGGTATCCCTGGAAGACATCACGCCCCAGGTGCAGGGCGCGCAGCGGCTGCGGCGCAGCGAGCGCTATGCCCGTGATCTGTTCGAGCACTCGCCAGTATCGCTGTGGGTGGAGGATTTCTCGGCCGTCAAGCGGCTCCTGGACGAGGTGCGGACCCAGGGCATCCAGGATTTCAAGACCTTCATCAAGGTGCATCCCGAGTTTGTCTCGCGTTGCATGCAGGAAATCCGCGTCATCGATGTCAATCAGCAGACGCTGCAGATGTTTGGCGCCGTGAGCAAGGAAGATCTACTGAACAACATCGGCAGGGTCTTCCGGGGCGAGATGCATGATTCGTTCGCCGACCAGTTGCAGGACCTGTGGGAAGGCAAGCTCGTCCAGCAGCGCGAGGTGGTCAATTACGCGCTCTCGGGGGAGCCGGTGTACATCCACATGCAGTTCTCCGTGCTGGCCGACCACCAGGACCACTGGGGGCTGGTGCTGCTCTCGCTGGTGGACATCAGCGCGCGCAAGAAGGCAGAGGCCTACCTTGAATACCTGGGCAAGCACGATGTGCTCACGCAGTTGCGCAACCGGACGTTCTATGTTGAAGAGCTCAACCGCATCACGCGCAAGGGGCCCTGGCCATTGAGCGTGATCGCGATCGACCTCAACGGACTCAAGGTCATCAACGACGAGCATGGCCACGCCGCTGGCGACACCCTGCTGCGGCGCGTGGGCGAGGTGCTGTCCAAGGCCATGGATGCCTCGACATGCGCAGCCCGCATTGGCGGTGATGAGTTCTCGGTGCTGTTGCCCGGCATGGATGAACGCAGCGCGCTGGCGGTGCAGGAACGCATCACCTCGCTGGTGGAAATCAACAACCAGTTCTACCCGGGCCAGCCCTTGAGCCTGGCCATGGGCATCGCCACGTGCACCTCGGGTGCCGATGTCGAAGCGGCATTGCACCGCGCCGACAAGGCGATGTACGCCGAGAAATTGCGCTACTACAAGGAAAACGCCCTGGACCGCAGGCACACGCACTGAGTGTGCGCGGGGCCGGTCACGAGGCCACGCCAAAGCCGTAGAGCCGCTCGGGCGGCACCCGCGCGAGCAGGCCGCGATCCGCGGCGGGGCCGGTGATGGCGAATTCGGGCAGCGCCGTGTCGCGCTGCAGGGTGCTCGTCACGCTGCGGCCCTGGGTGTCGGTGATGGCGGCCACCAGCGGTGTGCGCGCTTCGGCCCCTCGCCGGATCACGACACCGAGTTCTCCATTGGCCAGTTGAACGAAATCACCCGGAGGGTAGATTCCCAGCTCCCGGATCAGCGCCCGGGCCAGCGGGCCGCCCTTGTCGTCGCGAAAGGCCTGGCGTGCGGCTTCCTGCACGCCCATCGCGGGGTGCAGTGTGCGGGGGCTGATGCGCGCCATGAACTGATCGGCCATGTGCAGCAGCTGGGCGGCTTCGTCCACGGTGCTGCTGCCCGTGGGATAGCCCGAGCCGTCGATCCGTTCATGGTGCTCGCGCACCGTGGCGAGCCAGGTGGCATCGGTGATGCCGATGCGTTCGAGCTGCGCAGCGCTTTCGAGCGGGTGCTTGCGGATCTGCGTGCGCTGGCGGTCGAGCACGGGGTAGTCCTGGAAGGCCATCTGCCCCTGCAGCTCAGCGATGCTGGCGTTCATGGTCAATGCCGCCAGCGCCAGGCGCTGCACCCGGTCTTCCTGCCAGCCCAGGCGCTGCGCCATCAGGATGCTCAGCAGCGCGGTATAGACCGTGTGGCTGTAGCCGTAGCGCAGGTGCCGTGCCTGGTCCTGGCGGATGGCCATGAAGAGGCCGATGTCCGGGTCTTGCGCCGCCAGCGCAATGATGTCGGCGGCCAGGGCGTGAATGCGCGCGATGAAGTCGGGCTTTGCTTCCAGCGCGGGCAGCAGGGCCTCCAGGGCATCGATGGCGCGGGTCCAGCGCTCGTAGATGCTGGCTGGCGGGGGCTGCGCGGCGGCCTGGAGGGCCTCGATGGCCCGTACCTCCTCGATGTCCACGTACATGCCCCGGTCCAGGAGCATTTCGAGCTGGCTCTCGTTCCGGACCACGTAGTCCTTGGCCAGCAGCAGGGTGCTGTCCTGGTTGCGCACATTCCAGGGCAGCGGAACGCCGATCTGTATCTGGGACTCCACCAGCTTCAGCAGTTGCATCCAGTGACCTCTGGCGTGCTTGACGGGGAGGGCGCCCAGGAAGCCGGGCGCCTACAGGCTTGCGGCCATGGTAGCGCGCTGGGAAGAAAACACCAGCCCTGGAATTACCCGTGGTGGCCCGCGGTCCGTCCGATGTCGGGCCAGCGCCGATGCAGGTAGAGCCACGCCAGCAGCCCGATGCCCATCATGAGCAGGGACGCCGTGGCGAGCTGCGCGGTCGAATGCATGACCAGGGGTGCCACCACGCCCGCCACTAGGCCGTTGGCGGCCGAGCCGACAAAGGCCTGCAGCGACGAGGCCATGCCACGCCGCTCGGGGTGCAGGTCGAGCACCAGCAGCGTCACCACCGGCACCATGAGCGCCCAGCCGAACGAAAAAATCGCGATCGGCAACAGGGCCCAGGACACATGCGCAGGCAGCAGGAGATTGGCCAGCAGGTTGAGCACGGAGATGGAGAACATCACCACGAAGCCGTGGCGGATCTGGCGCTTGGGCGCGATCCGTCCTGCCAGGCGGCCGCTGAGCCAGGCGCCGGCCATGATGCCCGAGATGGTCAGTACGAAGAACCAGAAAAACTGCGTCGGCGCCAGCCCCAGGTGGGTGCCGAGGAAAGCCGGGGCTGCCAGCACGTACAGGAACATGCCGTTGAAGGGCACGCCGCTGGCCAGCGCCAGCAGCAGAAAGCGCGGGCTTGAACCGAGCTCCCAGTAGCCGCGCATCAGGTGCGGCACGTTGAAGGGTTGCCGGTGGTCGGTGTGCAGGGTCTCGGGCAGCAGGCGGTAGTTGGCCGCCCACAGCGCCACGCCCACCGCCGTGAGGAACCAGAAGATGCTGTGCCAGCCCGCATGCACGTACAGCCAGCCGCCCACGATCGGCGCTACCGCCGGCGCCACGCCGAAATAGATGGTCACCTGGCTCATGACCTTTTGGGCCTGGGCGGGCGGGAACATGTCGCGGATCACGGCGCGCGAGACCACGATGCCTGCACCCGTGGACAGGCCTTGCAGCGCACGGAACAGCACCAGCTGCCCGATGCTCTGCGCCAGGGCGCAGCCCGCCGAGGCCACGGTGAACATGGCGATGCCCCACAGCACCACGGGGCGGCGCCCGAAGCTGTCGGACAGCGCGCCGTGGAACAGGCTCATGAACGCGAACCCGAGCAGATAGGCCGAGAGCGTCTGCTGCATTTCGACCGGCGTGGCGACCAGGGCCTGGGCGATCCCCGAGAAGGCGGGCAGGTAGGTGTCGATCGAGAACGGCCCCAGCATGCCCAACAGAGCCAGCAGCACGGCGAGGGCCCAGCGGGGTGCGCGCCAGAGTTCGTGCGCTTGCGGATTCATGGGTGGTGCGGGTGTGTGCTACGGGGCGTTTGCGTGGAAATGGGGTCGCCCACGGCAAGGGCGCGCCGGGTCGAGGAGGTGGTCCGGGGATTATGGTGGAAACCCGCGCCGGGACGGGATGCCGCCGCAAGGGCACCGGGTCAGTGCATGGCTGGCGGGCGTTGGCGGTAATGCGCCTGCTTGACGGCGTACATCCGCTGGTCGGCAAGGTCGATGAGCTGATTGACCTCGCTGGCATCGTTGGGGAACCGTGCCGCACCGATGCTGGCCTGCAGGTGGTGGGTCTTGCCCTCGAAGGTGAACGGCGTGGCGATGGCGGCCATGAAGCGCTGCACCGCGGCCTCTACCCCTTCGGGCATGTCGACGGGCATGAGGATCACGCCGAATTCATCTCCGCCCAGGCGCGCCACCGTGTCGGAGAGCCGGGCGCCTCCCTTGAGGCGCTGGGCCAGTTCGCGCAGCACGGCGTCGCCGGTGCGGTGGCCCAGGGTATCGTTGATGCCCTTGAGCCCGTCCATGTCGATCACCAGCACGGCGATCGGTCGCTGGTCGCGTGCGCTCTGCGAAAGCGCATTGCGCAGCCGGTCCATGAACAGCGAGCGGTTCGCGAGGTTCGTCAGGCCATCGTGCGTGGCCAAGTTGAAGAGGTTGTCATGGCTGTACTGCGTGGCGAAGTAGATCGCTGCACCCGCCAGGTCGGACATCAGGCCCAGCAGGACCATGTCATTGTCGAGAAACTTGGCGGGCTGTACCGACATGGCCTTGAGCACGCCGATCGTTTCGCCCCGGTGCCGCAGCGGGATGACGATCATGGAGCGCAGGCCCATGCGCCGGCAGGCCTCGCGGTCGACCCGGGGGTCGAGGTCTGAGTCGTCGCAGCGCTGGGGCTGCCCGGTCCGCACGCACAGGCCCGAGAGACTGTTGGCGCGCTTGAGGCGCAGGCCGATCTGTCCCTGGGCGATGCCGGAGGCGCTCTGGTAGACCATGTCTTCGCCCTCCACCAGTTCGATGGCGGCACCGTCCGCGCCGATCAGCGCCGGCATGCGCAGGACCAGAAGACTCATCATGCCTCCCAGATCCAGCCCGAGTTGGGCGATTTCCGTCTGGATGCGGATGATCTGCAGCAATTGCGCGCGTGACGGCACGGTGACACCACTCCGGCGGGTAGGGGAAAAATTCTTGCAGCCAGCAGTCTGGGCGCCGTTGCCATGCCCGTCCTGGGCCTTGGGCACTCGTGCGGGCTGTGCCGGTGCAAATGGTAACAAATTTGGGCGTGTCCGGGCACCGAAATCGGTTCGCGGAAGGCTGACGACCCGGGTGGTCGGCAAGGCAGGCCCGGAAAAACAAAAGGACCTGGCTTTGGGGCCAGGTCCTTGAAAGTGGTGGGTCCTGAGTGACTCGAACACTCGACCTACGGATTAAGAGTCCGCTGCTCTACCAACTGAGCTAAGAACCCACTTTTGAAACCGTTTCTGCATCACTGCAGAGACTCGAATTATGCACTAATTTTTGCCAGCTCCGCAACTCCGACGAAAAATTTTTGGTTTTTGGCGTCATTGCAGGGCATTGCGGCTGGCCAGTTCGACGAACAGGCCGCTGTGGTCCAGCTCGCCCAGGCCATGCTCCACGCCCTGGGCGTACAGCGTCTCGAACAGCGTGGTCACCGGGGCGTCGAAGCCGATTTCCTGCGCTGTGGCGAGGGCGTTGCGCATGTCCTTGAGCTGCACCGTCATGCGGCCGCGCGGGGCAAAGTCGCGCTCCACCATGCGCTGTCCATGCAACTGCAGGATGCGGCTGTCGGCGAAGCCGCCGGCCATGGCCTCGCGTACCTTGGCCATGTCGGCACCGCCCTTGGCGGCGAACAGCAGGGCCTCGGCCACCGCGCCAATCGTGATGCCCACGATCATCTGGTTGGCCAGCTTGGCCAGCTTGGCCAGTTGCCCCGCGCCATGCGGTCCGACATGGGTGGGCCGGCCCAGCGCCGCGAAAACGGGCAGGGCGCGCTGGTAGTCGGCCGGACGGCCGCCCACCATGATGGCCAGCGCTCCGGCCTCGGCGCCCACCGTGCCGCCGGAGACCGGCGCATCGAGGTGCGCGATGCCCATTTCCCCCAGGCGTGCCGCGTGGTCGCGCGCCTCGCGCGGCTGGATGGAGGCCATGTCGATGAACAGGCTGGCCTTGCGCATGGCCTGTGCAGCGCCCTGGGCGAACAGCACATCGCCGACCACCGGGCCGTTTTCCAGCATGCCGATCACGATGTCGGCCTCGCGCACGGCGTCTGCGGGCTGGTCGTGTACATGGGCGCCCGCTGCCGTCAGTGGCTCGGCCTTGGCGCGGGTGCGGTTCCATGCATGGACATGGTGCCCGGCCTCGCACAGGCGGCGGGCCATGGGCAGGCCCATCATGCCGATGCCCAGCACGGCGATCTGGAGAGGAGGGGAGGCTGTCATGGGGCTTCCTTGGCGCGGATGGATGGACTTTTCGCCATCATGGTCTTTTTCCGGCGGGCACCCTGTCACCGAGCTTGCAGCGCAATGCATATGCCGGGATGATGTGCTTATACCCAAACGGTGGGAATGAGGAGATTCGCCATGGCACAGCCCCTGTACGACCCGGTCTGGCTCGAACGCATGTACAACAACCGTGCCCTGGTGCCCGACCACATGGCCTATCTGGACCGCTGGGCGCAGGAGTCGGCCCAGGTGCGCGCCAGCCAGCCCTGCAGCCTGGATGTGCCCTACGGGGACGGCGAGGGCGAGCGGCTGGACATTTTCCCCGCCCAAGGCGCCGCGGCAGGGCGGGCTCCCGTGATGGTCTTCATCCACGGCGGGTATTGGCGCTGGTGGGACAAGGCGGGCCATTCCTTCGTGGCGCCTGCGTTCACGCAGGCCGGCGTGTGCGTGGTCGTGGTCGATTACGCCCTGTGCCCGGGCACGCCGCAGGCGCCCGTGACGGTTCCGCACATCGCCCGGCAGATGGAGCGGGCGTTGGCCTGGGTGGGGCGCCACATCGCCAGCCATGGCGGCGACCCGGGCCGCATCACGGTGGCGGGGCATTCGGCGGGCGGCCATCTGGCGGCGCTGCTGCTCACCAGCGTCTGGCCGCTGATCGACGCCGACCTGCCCGATGGCCTGGTGCGCAGCGCGCTGTCGATCTCGGGACTGCACGATCTGGAGCCGGTGATGCACACCCCATTCCTGCAGGAGGGCCTGCACCTGACCGAACAACAGGTGCTGCAGTACAGCCCGGCGCGCCTGCTAGAACCATCGTCGGGCCAGCTGGTCTGCGCCGTGGGGGGCGATGAGAGCGCGGAATTCCTGCGCCAGAACCGGCTGTTGCAGGAGGCCTGGGGCTCGCACCGGGTGCCGCGCTGCCAGGTGCTGGAGGGGCTGAACCACTTCAGCATCCTCGACACCCTGGCGCGGCCGGGCAAGGACCTGTACCACATGGCGCTGAATCTGCTGCGCGCTTGACGCAGAGACAACCCCCTGAGGCGCTGCGCGCCTTCCCCCTTCTCTCGCGCTGCGCGCGGGAAGGGGGACGCCACCAGCGCGGCGGGGCGGCCCTTGCGCGGTGGCCGCTGGTTTTGGTAGCGCCAGTGACACGCGCCATGGCGTGGCGCATGGCCTCTGCGGCCGCAAGAGCCGCTACATCAGCAGGTGTTCGCCCGCGTTGTCGCCGCCCAGGATCACGTAGTTGACCTTGCGGATGTCCATCAGCTTCTTGCCGCCGGCATAGCTGATGGAGCTTTGCACGTCCTGCTCCATCTCGATCAGCGTCTCGGCCAGCTTGCCCTTGATGGGTTCGAGGATGCGCTTGCCCTCGACGTGCTTGTACTCGCCCTTGTTGAAGTCGCTGGCCGAGCCGTAGTACTCCTTGAACAGCTCACCGTCCACCTCCACGGTCTTGCCGGGCGATTCCTCGTGGCCGGCGAACAGCGAACCGATCATCACCATGGTGGCGCCGAAGCGGATGCTCTTGGCGATGTCGCCGTGGCTGCGGATGCCACCGTCGGCGATGATGGGCTTGGTGGCCACGCGCGCGCACCACTTCAGGGCCGAGAGCTGCCAGCCGCCGGTGCCAAAACCCGTCTTGAGCTTGGTGATGCACACCTTGCCCGGGCCCACGCCCACCTTGGTGGCGTCGGCGCCCCAGTTCTCCAGGTCGATCACGGCCTCGGGCGTGGCCACGTTGCCAGCGATCACGAAGGCCTGCGGGAGCTTGTCCTTCAGGTAGCCGATCATGGCCTTCACGGTGTCGGCATGGCCGTGGGCGATGTCGATGGTGATGTACTCGGGGCACAGGCCCTCGGCCACCAGCTTGTCCACGGTGTCGTAGTCGGGTTGCTTCACGCCCAGCGAGATCGAGGCGTAACAGCCCTTGGCATGCATGTCCTTGACGAACTGGAGGTTGTCCAGGTCGAAGCGGTGCATGACGTAGAAATAGCCGTTCTGCGCCATCCAGACGCAGATCTTTTCGTCCACCACCGTCTTCATGTTGGCGGGCACCACGGGGATGCGGAAGCTGCGCCCGCCCAGCTCGACGCTGGCGTCGCACTCCGAGCGGCTCTCCACGCGGCACTTGCGCGGCAGCAAAAGGATGTTGTCGTAGTCGAAGATTTCCATGGGATTCCAAGCTCCTGTGAAAGGGTCGCGGCGGAAGGATGTCCGGCGCGATGGGCGCTTGGCTTGAAAACCGGCTTCGTGGGGGCTGGCGTGGTGGCCGCTCCGGACCCCGCTGTGCGCGGGCACAAAAAACCGGGCTGCAAGAAACTTGGGCCCGGTGCTTGATTCTACCCGCCGCCGCGCCGGCCGGCATAACGGAGGCCGTATCACCGGCATAAGGATTGCGCGGCCGCCACCACGCGGCCCTGCGGGTCCTGCACCCAGCCCACGGTGTGCAGGCGCTCGGGCTGGGCGCCCTCGGGGATGCGCATGGGGCGCAGCTCCGTCCAGCGCATGTGCTCCCTTAACAATAGCGCCTGGCGCTTATCCCATATGCCTTGGAGCATGTTTCTGACCACATTGCGGGCCACCGGCGTGCCCTCCGTGCCTGCAGGAATGTGTTCCACCAGCAGCAGATGGAAGCTCCAGTCCGTGCCGCCTCGCGCTGCCGTGAACGTGGCGGTGGTGCCCAGGTAGTCGTTGACGGCGGGCCCTTGCCCCACGCGCAGGCGCAGGCCGCGCGCGTGCTCCACCGGGGCAGTGTGCACATCGGTGGCGGCGGGTGCGGTGCGGCCCAGTGCCTGCAGGCGCGCCAGCGCATCGCGCGTGGCGGCGGCCGACAGCGGGGCCTCGTCCTCCTGGCGGCCCGGCACGATCCAGTCGAGCACCAGGGCGCCGGCGCCGGGCGCGGGCGTGGCGGCGTCCCGCCAGCAGGCCTCGCAGTCGGCGCTGGTGAAGCGCTCGAACAGCGCCAGCGGGGCGCGCGCCCCCCCGCTGGCGCAGCCGGTCTGCGCCAGGGCCTGCGAAGCGCAGAGCATGAGCACGGGGGCGAGGGCATGGGTGAAGGAGTTCATGGCGTGATCGGTGGGCATTGCGGCGTTGTGGCGGCCATGTTCCCACAGGCCCGCGCCGGCCGCCGCCGCGTGTGGCGCAAACCCCTTGAGCACAGGGGCCTGCGGCACAATGGGCGGCAGGAGTACCCACATGAACCCGTCCACGCTGATCGGTATCGTGGCCAGCTTCCTTCTGCTGGGCATCGTGGTTTTCTTTGCGGCGGAAGACCCGCGCCTGTATGTGGACTGGCCAAGCCTGGGCATCGTGCTCGGCGGCACGCTGGCCGCCACTTTCCTGAGCTACCCCCTCAAGGAGGTGCTGCGCGTCTTCGGCCTGATCGCCACGGTGCTGCGCAACGAGCGCACCTACATCAAGAACGACATCGACGAACTCGTCCGCATCTCCAAGCTGTGGATCAACGACGACCTGCATGCCGTGGAAAAGGCGCTGGAGAGCGTGACCAACCCCTTTCTGCGCACCGGCGTGCAACTGGTGATCGACCAGACCCCCGAGGAAGACATCCTGGACCTGTTGCAGTGGCGCATCCTGCAGCTGCGCGCCCGCGAGGCGGCCGAGGCGCAGCTCTTTCGCGTGATGGCCAGCTTCGCGCCCGCGTTCGGCATGATCGGCACGCTGGTGGGCCTGATCAACCTGATGGGCGTGCTGGGCGGCGGCAACATGCAGATCATCGGCCAGCAACTGGCGGTGGCGCTCATGACCACGTTCTACGGCATCCTGCTGGCCAACCTGCTGTTCAAGCCCGTGGCCGTCAAGCTGGAGCGCCGCACCGAGCAGCGCGTGGTGCTGATGAACATGGTGCTGCAGGGCATTTCGATGATGTGCGAGCGGCGCAGCCCGGCGCTGATGCGCGAGACGCTCAAGTCGTTCATCGTGCAGTTCGACGACGAAATCTTCGATGGGCGCAAGCCCGCCGCCAAAGCCAAGGCGCTGCCGCCACGACCTGGCAAGGAGGGCTGAGATGCAGGAGCCGGCCCCGGTCCCGGTCCCGGCGCCGCAAGACGCCATGCCCGACAGCCCCGACGCCATCCACGCGCTGGCACGCCTGGCGGCCCTGTCCGCCCGTGGTGGCCGCTCCCGGGCCGCGAACCGCCTGGGCGCCGCCACGGGGCGTTTTGCCCGCTGGCACCTGGCCCCCACCCCCGTCGCCGAAGAGGAAGGCTGGCTGCTCACCTACCTGGACATGGTCACGCTCATCCTGGTGATGATGGTGGTGATGCTCTCGTTCGCCGGCCCCGGCACGCGGGGGCTGCCGGAGCAATCGCCATCGCCGGTCGTGGCGGTGGGGGAGCATCCCGAGCACGCCAGCATCGTGCCTCCGGTCGCGCCCCCGGTCACGCCGCCGCCGGCCCAGCCCGAGGAGGACCCGCTCGCCGGGCTGCCGCTCGACCGTCTGGACAAGAACATCGAGGTCATCGTGAACCAGGGCAGCGTGAGCTTCCGCATCAGCAACGAAATCCTCTTCGCCTCGGGCGACGCACGCCTCAGCGGCACGGGGCTGGCGGTCCTGGGGCGGCTGGTGCCGGTGCTCGGCAGCGCGGCGCGGCACCGCATCGTCGTGGAAGGGCATACCGACAACGTGCCCATCCAGACCGAGCGCTTTCCCTCCAACTGGGAGCTGTCCACCGGCCGCGCGGCCAGCGTCGTGCGCTACCTGCAGGGCCAGGGCATCGACCCGGCCCGCATGCGCGCCACGGGTTTCGCCGACACCCGGCCCCTGGCATCCAACGACACGCCGCAGGGCCGGGCGCAGAACCGGCACGTGGAAGTGATCCTGGAAGCGCCGAAGTAGGGCGCCTCGCGCGCCGCAGGGGCCGGGCTTCCTACAATCGTCCCATGTCCGAATCCCCCTTGCTCCAATCGCTCAACCCCGAGCAGCTCGCTGCCGTCACCCTGCCCGCCGGCCATGCGCTCATCCTGGCCGGCGCCGGTTCGGGCAAGACACGCGTGCTCACCACGCGCATCGCCTGGCTGCTCTCGACCGGCCAGGCCACGCCCGGCGGCATCCTGGCCGTCACCTTCACCAACAAGGCCGCCAAGGAAATGGTGGCGCGGCTCTCTAGCATGCTGCCGGTGAACGTGCGCGGCATGTGGATCGGCACCTTCCACGGCCTGTGCAACCGCCTGCTGCGCGCGCACCACAAGGCCGCGGGCCTGGCGCAGACCTTCCAGATCCTGGACACGCAGGACCAGCTTTCGGCCATCAAGCGCCTGTGCAAGCAGCACAACGTGGACGACGAGCGCTTTCCGCCCAAGCAATTGCAGTATTTCATCGCAGGTTGCAAGGAAGAGGGCCTGCGCCCGCGCGACGTGCAGGCGCATGACCAGGATGCGCGCAAGAAGGTCGAGATCTACCAGCTCTACGAAGACCAGTGCCAGCGCGAGGGCGTGGTCGATTTCGGCGAACTGATGCTGCGCAGCTACGAACTGCTGCGCGACAACGATCCGATCCGCGCGCACTACCAGCGGCGCT
This sequence comes from Simplicispira lacusdiani, assembly GCF_003604195.1. GTDB lineage: Bacteria > Pseudomonadota > Gammaproteobacteria > Burkholderiales > Burkholderiaceae_C > Simplicispira > Simplicispira lacusdiani. The sequence goes on along the minus strand of NZ_QXGR01000007.1, from coordinate 15,296 downwards.
TCGCGCACATCCTGGTGGACGAGTTCCAGGACACCAACCGCCTGCAGTACCTGTGGCTCAAGCAGCTCGCGGGGGACGAGGTGAACGGCCGCTACGAGGCGCATGGCAGCGTGATCGCCGTGGGCGACGACGACCAGAGCATCTACGCCTTCCGGGGCGCGCGCGTGGGCAACATGCAGGACTTCGTGCGCGAGTTCGACGTGCAGCAGCAGATCAAGCTGGAGCAGAACTACCGCAGCTACAGCAACATCCTCGACTCGGCCAACCACCTCATCAGCCACAACAGCCGCCGCCTGGGCAAGAACCTGCGCACCACGCAGGGCGCGGGCGAGCCGGTGCGCGTGGTCGAGGCCCCGAGCGACTTCGCCGAGGCGCAGTGGATGGTGGACGAGATCCGGCAACTGGTGAAGAACGACGGCTTCGCGCGCCACGAGATCGCCGTGCTCTACCGCAGCAACGCGCAAAGCCGCGTGATCGAAACCGCGCTGTTCAACGCCGCCGTGCCCTACCGCGTATACGGCGGCCTGCGCTTCTTCGAGCGCGCCGAAATCAAGCATGCGCTGGCCTACCTGCGCCTGCTGGAGAATCCGCACGACGACACCAGCTTCACCCGCGTGGTCAACTTCCCGCCGCGCGGCATCGGCGCGCGCAGCATCGAGGTGTTGCAGGACGCCGCGCGTTCGGCGGGCTGCTCGCTGCACGACGCGGTGAGCGCCGTGCCCGGCAAGGCGGGCGCCAACCTGGGTGCCTTCGTGGCCATGGTCGATGTGCTGCGCGAGCAGACGCAGGGGAAGAACCTGCGCGGCATCATCGAGCAGATGCTCGAAGCGAGCGGCCTGGTCGAGCATTTCCGCACCGAGAAGGAGGGCCAGGACCGCATCGAGAACCTGGAGGAACTGGTCAACGCCGCCGAGAGCTTCGTCACGCAGGAGGGCTTCGGCCGCGACGCGGTGGCCCTGCCGCTGGACGAGCACGGCAGCCCCCTCACGCAAAGCCCCGCCAGCCAGGGCCTGGACCCCGACGCGCCGATGGCCCCGGCCGCCGCGCCCGGCGTCCTGGATGCCGACACCGGCGAAACCCTCTCGCCCCTGGCCGCCTTCCTGACCCACGCCGCGCTCGAAGCCGGCGACAACCAGGCCGAGGCCGGCCAGGACGCCGTGCAGCTCATGACCGTGCACGCCTCCAAGGGCCTGGAATTCGACGCCGTGTTCATTGGCGGCATCGAGGAGGGCCTGTTCCCGCACGAGAACGCCATGAGCGACCCGGGCGGCCTGGAGGAGGAGCGCCGCCTGATGTACGTGGCCATCACCCGCGCGCGCAAGCGCCTGTACCTGAGCCACTCGCAGACGCGCATGCTGCACGGCCAGACGCGCTACAACCTGCGCAGCCGTTTCTTCGACGAGCTGCCCGAAAGCGCCCTCAAGTGGATCACGCCCCGGCAGCAGGGGTTTGGCTCTTTTGCTCCTGATTCAGGAGCTGGTGGCGCTTACCAGAAGGGCGTTAGAAGCCCATTTGGCTTCAAATCCGAAACCTTCGCCAGCCCGCCCGTGCCGCCCCAGAAGGCCGCGCCCGCGCACGGCCTGCGCGTGGGCCTGGCGGTGTTCCACACCAAGTTCGGCGAAGGCAAGGTACTGGCGCTCGAAGGCCAGGGCGATGACGCGCGCGCGCAGGTCAACTTCCCGCGCCACGGCACCAAGTGGCTGGCGCTGTCGGTGGCCAAGCTGACGGTGGTGGAGTGAGCCGCAGGATTCGCGTCCCATAAGATCATTGGCCGCCGCTGTATCCCGTGCGCTCTGTCAGCGTGCGCAGCAGGTGTTCGGCCGTCTCGCGCCCGCGCAGGCTGTCGGCCACGGTGATGGCCTGGCCGTTGCGCAGTTCCACCTGCACGCGGTAATACGTGGTGCTTCGGGTGCCTGCCTGGGTGGTGTAGCTCTCTTTCAGGCGCAGGCGGGCGATGTCCTGCGGGGGCACCTGGCGCCAGCGCAGCATCAGGCCCAGAATGCGGCGCTCGGTGCGCAGGCCGCGCGTGCCCAGTTCCACGCGCAGGCTGTTGGTGAGGCAAAACAGGGCATAGAGCAGCAGCGCACCGCCCAGGGTGCCGAAGACGATGGGGAAGAGCAGGGGCGCGCCCTTGGCGCCGGCAAACAGCCCGATGCCCGCGAAGGCGCCGCCCATCAGTGCCAGCGGCAGGTGCGTGCGCCACCCCCGGGCATAGGGCTGGTAGAGCCGCACCCCGCCCGCGATGGCCTCCAGGTCGCTGATTTCGTCGATCTGCGCTTCGCGCAGGGGCTGCAGGGCCGGGTGCTGGGCAGCGTCGGGAATGAGGTGGTGGGCGCTGGCGCCGGTGGCGTACACCGGCACGTCAAAGATGCGGTCCAGGCCGAGGTCCGAGCCGGTGCTTTCCACCCGCAGGCGCCAGGCGTGATAGTCGTTCGCCGGGGCCTCGGAGGCGGGCAGATCGCCCGGTACGGCAAAGCGAAAGCGCAGCCGGCTGCCGCCGGCGTGCGGCTCCACCTGGGCCATGCCTTCGGCCTGCCATATGGTTTGCTCGCGCGCCTCGGTGCTGTTCTCGCCCGCCGAGCGGGTGCGATAGTGCTGGATGCAGCGCAGGGTGACCAGGTACTGCTGGCCGCCCTGCCAGGGCACGGTGGGCAGGTCCAGCGTGGCGCCAAAGTCGCCGCCGATGGCGCCGGGGAAGGGGTCCAGCACCAGGCGCAGGTCGCCAAAGCGGCGCGCGTCGCGCGTGGCGCGCACGGCCCAGGCGAGCAGGCCCAGGCCCACGGCCACGAAGGTGGCCAGCGCGGCGGCGGCGGGCCAGTTCTCCTGGCGCCACAGCCGCGGCAGGCTGGCGGCGGCCATGGGCAGGGCGATCAGGTTCCAGACGGTGGCGAAGCCCCAGGCCACCATCACCTCCAGCCGCTTGCTGGAGCGGATCTGGTTGCCCGCCCATTCGCGCCGCGCCAGCCAGGGGCTCGGCCCTTCGTCGCCGGGGGCGGGCGTGTCCGCCGGGTTGCGCCAGGCGAACACCAGCAGGCCCACGCCAAAGCCGCCGAACAGCAGCACGAACACCATCTTGAAGGCCAGCAGCCCGCCGCGCAGGCTGCGGTCGATCACCGCGTCGGACGGGTTGGCGGGGTCGGCCCAGGCGCGCACCGTCTCGCCCCGGGCCTGGGCCCGCTCCAGCCGCGCGCCCAGGCGCTGCTGGAAGTCGCCGATGTTGTCCGAGCCTTCCGAGATGGCCACGCGCCGGCCCTCCACCTCGCGGCCCGCCACCTGGAAGCGGTAATGGGCCGACACGCTGTAGCTGCGCGACTTGCCCGTGTGCACGTTCAACCGGGCGGACAGCAGCGTGGCCTCCACCGGCTGCCAGGACTGCATGCGCGTCCAGTCGTGCAGCGTGGGCAGCACGCTCAGCAGCAGCATGCCGATGCCCACCGCCGCGAAGGGCAGGGCGAACAGGGCGACCAGCCAGCGGCTGGTCTTGGCGGAAGGGGCCTTGCGCAAGGGCTTGCGTGGGGACATGGGCGGTGCGTGGATGCGCCCATTCTGTCTGCCCCGGGGCGCCGCGCCAAACGGCTGTGGCTTTGGCGCCGCGCCGCCCTGGGCGGGGGACGGCCGGATTTGGTGTGAAATAGGCCTCGGAGGCAATCAGGTAAAGCGCTAAAAGCTATCAAAACAATAGCATTTAGGGCCGCTGGATGGGGCTGTCATGGGGCCGTCACGCATCCTTCATGCCGCCGTCATGGGGGCTTTCTACGCTCGTGGAGTTTGCAACCCCAACCCCACCGAGGAACCCCATGACCCATCGCGGCGAGCCCACGCAGGCCATCGACTTCAACGACGAGAACTCCAACACCTCCGCCAACCCCACCTTTGATGCGGTGCTGGGCGCACGCCTCTCGCGCCGGGGCCTGCTGCGCGGCGGCGTGGGCACCGTGGGCACGGCCATGCTGGCCGGTTTTGGCGTGAGCGCCTGCGGCGGCAGCGACGACCCGGTGGTACCGGCCGAGAAACTGCTGGGCTTCGCCGCCGTGCCCAAGAGCCTGGCCGACATGGTGAGCGTGCCCGCGGGCTACACCGCCAGCGTGCTCTATGCGCTGGGCGACCCCATCATCGCGGGCACGGCCGCCTACAAGAACGACGGCACCGACACCGACTTCGACAAGCGCGGCGGCGACCACCACGACGGCATGGAATGGTTCGGCCTGGGCGCCGACGGCAAGCGCAGCGACAGCGCCACCGATCGCGGCCTGCTGGCCATCAACCACGAGGCCACCACCGACGAGAAGCTCTCGTCCTTCTTCATCCACGCCGACGGCGGCACCTCCACGCTGCCCCGCCCGGCCTCGGAAGTGGACAAGGAAGTGGCCTTGCACGGCATCGCCGTGATCGAGGTGACCCGGACGGCCGGCAAGTGGGGCTACGTGCCCGGCTCGGCGATGAACTTCCGCCTCACGCCGCTCAGCCCGATCGAGATCGCCGGCCCGGCGCGCGGCCATGCGCAGATGGTCACCAAATACTCGCCCACCGGCACCATGACGCGCGGCACGCTGAACAACTGCGGCACCGGCAAGACGCCCTGGGGCACCTTCCTGACGGGCGAGGAAAACTGGTTCGGCTACTTCACGCGCGGCGCCGCCGACGACGCCGCGCGCGGCAACGACAAGAGCGTGGCCGCGCTCAAGCGCTACGGCCGCAACCAGGGCGCCGCCTCGCGCCACGGCTGGGAGAGCGGCGGCACGGCCGACCAGTACGCGCGCTGGAACAACAGCAAGACCGGCGCGTCCGCCGACGGCAGCGACGACTACCGCAACGAGATGAACGGCCAGGGCTACATCGTCGAGATCGACGCCTACGACAAGACCCGCGCGGCCAAGAAGCGCACCGCCCTGGGCCGCTTCGCCCACGAGAGCGCGGCCTTCGGCAAGGTGGAAGCGGGCAAGCCGCTCACCGTCTACATGGGTGACGACTCGCGCGGCGAATACATCTACAAGTTCGTCTCCACCGCGCCATGGAACGCGCAGGATGCCAACGCCGCCGACCGCCTGGCCGTGGGCGACAAGTACCTCGACAGCGGCACGCTCTACGTCGCCAAGTTCAACGCCGACGGCACGGGCGCCTGGGTGGAGCTGTCCATGGCCAACGCCGCCATCGCCAGCTATGCGGCCTACAAGTTCAGCGACGCGGGCGACATCGCCATCAACACGCGCCTGGCCGCCGACGCCGTGGGCGCCACCAAGATGGACCGCCCCGAGTGGAACGCCGTGAACCCCGCCAACGGCGAGATCTACTTCACGCTCACCAACAACAGCAACCGCAGCATCGACCCCGCCAGCGGCCAGTACCTGCCCGACGCCGCCAACCCGCGCGCCTACACCGACATGAAGGGCACCTCCAAGCAGAACGGCAACCCCAACGGCCACCTGGTGCGCATGAAGGAAGGCGCGGGCCAGGCGTTCACCTGGGACGTGTACCTGTTCGGCGCCGAGGCCAACGCGGACAAGGGCATGGTGAACATCTCGGCGCTGACGGCCGATCAGGACTTCTCCAGCCCCGACGGCCTGGTGTTCAGCAAGGCCACCGGCATCTGCTGGATCCAGACCGACGACGGCGCCTTCACCGATGTCTCCAACTGCATGATGCTCGCCGCCCTGCCCGGCAGCGTGGGCGACGGCGGCAAGAAGACGCTGAGCTACACCAAGGCCGACGGCAGCAAGCTCGACGTGGCCACCCATGTCGGCAAGGCCGCCACGCCCGACACGCTCAAGCGCTTCCTGGTCGGCCCCAAGGGCTGCGAGATCACCGGCCTGGCCGAGACGCCCGACGGCAAGACCATCTTCGTGAACATCCAGCACCCCGGCGAATCGACCAAGATGGCCGACGTGGCCGACCCCACCAAGTACCAGAGCCAGTGGCCCGCCAACGCCGGCTACGGCGCGGGCAAGCGTCCGCGCTCGGCCACCATCGTCATCACCAAGAACGACGGCGGCCGCATCGGTAGCTGAACGATTCCACCCGCGCCGCGCCTGCCATGGGCAGGGGTGGCGCAGGCCCCCTTCAACGCCCCTGCAGGCCTCCCGGCCCGTGGGGGCGTTGTCAGTTGGGGCTGTAGTGCGGCTCGTGGGCCGCAGGGGCGGGGGCCGCGCGCGGGGGGGGCGCTGGTGCCGGTGCCGCCGGTGCGGGCGGCGCCTGTTCCGGGCGGTAGCGGTAGGGGCCGTATTGCCGGCCGCGCCCGTCCTTGGGGCCCCTCACGCCGCTGATCTGCCAGGCCGTGCGCTGCCGCAGCAGCGCCGCGAGCATTTCCATCTCTTCGTCGGTGTGGTTGATGGCCTCGGCCGGGAACAGGGTGCGCCCGTTGCGCGCCGTGGCCTCGGCCCAGAAGGACTGGTGGTAGCTCGATTCGCTGACCACCTTGTCCGCGCCCGCCGCGATGTCCACCGTGCCGTAGCAGTTGCAGAAGTAGCTGCGGAAGTCCTGCGCCGGGAACACCTCGGCATACACGCCCGTGCCCCGGATGCCCGCCGTCAGCGTGGGCGTGACGACCTGGCGGTCGGTGCCCCGGTTCCACACGCTGGCCACCGCGCCCGAGAGCAGGCGCAGCAGCCGCACGGCCACGGGGCTGTCGCCTTCCAGCGAAAGGCGGGTGTTCTCGCGCACCAGGTAGGCGCTGTCGCCCACGGTGAACACGGCGCTGGCGCCCGGGCCGGTTTCCACGCGGTCGCCCACGGCGATGCGGTCCTGGGCGGTGAGGCGCGCGCCGTTGCGCCGCACCTCGCCGCGCAATTCGACCACGCGGCCCGGCGGCGCGTCCTGCGCCCGGGTGGCCCGCCAGCCGCCCGTGGCCGTCCACAGGGCGGCGGCCTGCGCCAGGCGGCGGCGCTGAAGCAAGGGAGGTCCGTCAGTCGTCGCTGGCGGCGGGGGGGACGGTGGCTGTGTCATCGGCGGGCCTTTCCTCGCGCCGCTCCGGGGGATCGAAGCAGTCGCGGAAGGTGAAGACGATGGAGCTGAAGAACATGCTCGCCATCACCATCGCCAATCCCACCATGATGCCACCCATGGTGGCGGTTGCGTTGCCCGGATTGAGCAAGCCCACGGCGGCCAGCAGGCCCGACAGCAGGCTCACGGCCAGGCCGCCCAGCGCGAACACCGCCAGCCAGCCCAGGCCGTAGACCATGAAGGCGCCGATGTTGCGCACGCAGGCCACGAGGCTGAAGAACAGGCTCTTGACCGGCGGCACGCCGTGCCAGTGCACCAGCCCCGGCGCATGCCAGAACAGCAGCGACAGCGGCAGGTACAGCCCCATGGCGACCCACATGGCGAGCTGGAAGTCGCCGTCGGCCACCACCTCCTCGCTCAGCGGCACGGTGCCCAGGTAGACCTGGGCGAACTGGCCGCCGTCGAACAGCGCCGAGAGGGCGATGGTGGCCAGGAAGCCGGCAGCGTAGAGCGCGCCGAGCTGCAGCATGTGGCGCAGCCGCTCGCGCCCGGTGCGGAAGGCCACCAGCAGCACGGCGGGCGTGGGCGCCCGGCCCTGCAGGGCCTCGGCCGAGGCCACCATCATGGCCAGCGTGACCGAGGGCAGCAGCGCCAGCGCCAGCACCGGCCCGATGAGCGGCACGACCGAGGCCAGCGACATGGCCGCCATGGCCATGAAGAACAGCGCCGCCATGGCCATGGGCTGGCGGCGGAAGACGAGGACGCCGCTCTTGACCCAGTCGATGCCGGTGCGCGCGGGAACGATGTGCAGTTTCATGTCAGGCGTGAACAGGGTGCTCCACGCGCTGGCGCAGAACGCGCTCGAAGTGCGTGGGGTCGTGCGGCGTGAGCATGGAGGCCTCGCGCGGCAGGTGGAAATCCCACAGCCGCGAGATCCAGAAGCGCAGCGCGCCCGCGCGCGCCATGGCGGGCAGCAGCTCGCGCTCGGCGGCGGTGAGGGGGCGCACGGCCTGGTAGGCGTCCAGCATGGCGGCGGCGCGCGCGGCGTCGTGCGCACCCGTGGGCAGGTCCACGCACCAGTCGTTCAGGCACACGGCCAGGTCGAACAGGAAGGTGTCCACGCCGGCGAAGTAGAAGTCGAAGAAGCCGGTGAGCCGCTCGCCCTCGAACATCACGTTGTCGCGGAAAAGGTCGGCGTGCACCGGGCCGCGCGGCAGGGCGGCATAGGCGGCCGACGCGGCGACGTGGTTCTGGTAGGCCAGCTCGGCGCGCAGCAGCGCGGCCTCTTCCTGCCCGATGTGCGGCAGCACCACGGGCACGGTTTCGTTCCACCACGGCAGGCCGCGCAGGTTGGGCTGCTGGCGCTCGTAGTCGCGCCCGGCCAGGTGCATGCGCGCCAGCATGCCGCCCACGGCGGCGCAGTGCGCGGCCTCGGGGGCCAGCTGGCTGCGGCCCGCCAGGCGGTTGACCACGGCGGCGGGTTTGCCGCAGACGGTGTGCAGGATGTCGCCGGCCTTGTCGGCGCGCGGGTCGGGCACGGGGATGCCCTTGTGCGCCAGGTGCTTCATCAGGTACAGGTAGAAGGGCAGCTGCTCGGCCGTGAGGCGCTCGAACAGCGTGAGCACGAACTCGCCCTCGTCGCAGGTGACGAAGTAGTTGGTGTTCTCGATGCCGCCCTCGATGCCGCGCAGCGCGTGCAGTTCGCCCAGTTGCAGGCGGCGCAGCAATGCGCGCGCCTCGGTGTCAGAGACTTCAGTGAATACGGCCATCGGTCGGAGCGGAAAAAAACGGGGGGTCGGAGGAGGCAAGGGCGGGCGTGGCGCCCGCCGGGGCGGGTCAGAACTTCATCACGTTCCAGACACGGGCGCCCGTGGTGGACTCGGCGCCGTTGCGCGCGCGGTTGCGCACGCCGTCGGAGGGCTGCAGCTCGTATTCGGGCAGGTTGCCCACCTTGGGCTGCACGGTGATGCTCTGCGTTTGGCCGCCCACGCGCAGCTCGTCCACGCGGCTGCCGCCGTCCTCGACGCGGATGCGCTCGGTGCGCTGGTTCAGGCGGTCGGGTTTTTGCTCGCTTCTTGATAGCTGCTCACGCCCGTCTGGCGCGCCTTGCGAGGCATTTTGGTTTGAATTCTGGGCGAGGGCGGGGGTGCTGGCCAGGGCCAGCAGCAGGAGGGAGTGAACGGCGCGCATGGCGCGATTGTAGGCGGCGCGGGGTGGCGAGGCCGCCCGGGCGCCCGCCACGGCGCGGTTCACCTGGATGGGGCGGCCTCGGCGTCCACGGCCTGCTGCACCGCCTTGTAGAAGGCTTCGCGCGCCTCGCTCTCCTTGGGCGAGCTGGCGCCCCCGGCCCAGTTGGCGTTGGAGGCGATCACCAGCTGGCGCTTGGGGTCGATGAAGATGCCCTGGCCGAAGATGCCGCGCGCGGCGAAGCTGCCGTCGTCGTAGGTCCACCACTGGTAGCCGTAGCCGCGCCCGGGCTTGCCGATGTCGGCACGCTTGGTGGTGGCGTCCTGCAGCCAGCCCTCGGGCAGGATGCCCTGGCCCTGCACCTTGGCGCCTTCCAGGATGAACTGCCCCATGCGCGCGTAGTCGCGCGCCGCCGCCTGGATGCAGCAGCCGCTGATCTCCTGGCCCGTCTTGCTCAGAATCCAGGTGGCCTGCTGCTCCATGCCGGCGGGCTTCCAGATCTTTTCTTCCAGGTACTGCGCCAGCGGACGTTTCGTGGCCTCGCTCACGAGGATGCCCACCAGGTTGGTCTCGCCCGTGCTGTAGAGCCAGCGCTCGCCCGCCGGGGCCTGGCGCGGCAACTGGCGCAGGTAGCTGACGATGGAGGGCACGCCGGCTTCGGGCGGGTGGTTGTTGAACTTGGCGACGTCGGAGTTCGGGTCGCCGTAGTCCTCGTTCCAGCGCACGCCCGAGGTCATGGTGAGCAGCTGGCGGATGCTCACATCGTCGTAGGCCGAGCCCTTCATGCTGGTGATGTAGTCGCTCACCTTGTCGTCCATGCTCTTGATGTGGCCGTCTTTGAGCGCGGCGCCCACCAGGGTGGAGGTAAAGGACTTGGCCACGGAAAAGCTCGTCCAGCGGCCGTCCGGGCCGTAATCGAGGCCGTAGCGCTCCACGCGCAGCTTGCCGCCCTGCACGATGAGAATGGCGCTGCTGCGCTGGCCCGCCATGTAGGCGTCCAGGTCCAGCGGCAAGGCCAGCGGCGAACCGGGGGGCAGGCTGCGCGGCGTGCTGCTGGGCTGCACCACGCGCCACTTGGCCAGCAGTGGAATGCGGTCGAGCGCGCGGAAGGCCGCGTCGCGCTGCGGCACGCTCCAGAACAGCAGGTCGCGGTTGGTGGGCACGGTCTTGAGCAGGCCGCGCGTTTCCTTGTCCAGGCTGAACCAGCCGGCGGTGGCCGTGGCCGCGAGGGCCAGCAGCATGCCCAGCGCGATTTTCTTCAGGGGTTTCAACGGTGCACTCCTCGGGCGGTGAAAAGCCAACAAGGATTGAACACCAAGCCCCCCGGGCCAGGGCAGCGGGTTTCCCCGGCTGACGTAACCGGGCCGTGCGTCAGGGGCGGGGGCAGGTGCCGCCTTCGCACTTCACCGTGTACTGGTTGATGAAGGTGCGGTAGTTCTTGCCCATCTGCCCCATCTGCACGCAGACATCGCCGCGCGCGTCGAACGCGTAGCCCTGGGTGGCGTTGGTGTTGAGCAGCTCCACCCGCGCCAGGTTCACGCCGGTGAAGCGCTCCGGGCTGCGCCACTGCTCGGCGCAAATGCCGTGGTAGATGAAGGTGGTGTACACCAGCTCGGAGACCTCGGGCTTGTCCATCTGCAGCCGCAGCACGCCGTTGTCCAGCTGCGCCGTCTTGAGCCCGTGGTGCGACAGGGATTTTTGCAGCGGCGCGGGCACGTTCTTGAATTCCGGCGCCGCCGCGATCGCCAGCGTGGACACCGTGCCGATCAGCAGGGCGAGCAGTTTTTTCATGGGATGACCTTTCGTGTGGCAGGCCGCCGCGCGGCAGGGCGCAGGGCCTGGATGGCGGGTATTTTGCCGGTTTTCAGATGCAGCGCCCCGGCCGGGGCGCGCGGGCGCCCGGCGCTGGCGGCTTCCTGTGACAATCGCCCGCATGAGCGACAAAAAGACCCTGCTGCTGGTGGACGGCTCCAGCTACCTCTACCGCGCCTTCTTCGCTGGCGGCGAAACCATGAGCACCACCTTGCCCGACGGCACGGTGCAAAAGACCGGCGCCATCCGCATCATGATCAACATGGTGCAGAAGCTCCTCAAGGACTACCCCTGCACCTACGCGGCCTGCGTGTTCGACGCCAAGGGCCCCACGTTCCGCGATGCGCTCTATCCCGAATACAAGGCGCAGCGCAGCCCCATGCCCGACGATCTGCGCAGCCAGATCGCGCCCATCCACGAAGTGGTGCGCCTCATGGGCTGGCCGGTGCTCGACGTGCCCGGCGTGGAGGCCGACGACGTGATCGGCACCCTGGCCGTGGCGGCCGCGCGCCAGGGCATCGACGTGGTCATCTCCAGTGGCGACAAGGACCTGGCCCAACTGGTCAACGAGCACATCTCCATCATCGACACCATGAGCGGCAAGGTGCGCGACCTGGCCGGGGTGGAGGCCGAGTTCGGCGTGCCCGCCCGCCTGATGCTGGACTACCAGATGCTGGTGGGCGACACCGTGGACAACGTGCCCGGCGTGCACAAGGTGGGGCCCAAGACCGCCGTGAAACTGCTGCAGGAATACGGCTCGGTGGATGCATTGGTGGCGCAGGCCGACCAGGTGAAGGGGGCCGTGGGCGAGAACCTGCGCAAGGCGATCGACTGGCTGCCCACCAGCCGCCAACTGCTCACCATCAAGACCGACTGCGACCTGGACGGCTGGGTGCCCGGCATGCCCGCGCTGGAGGCCATCCGCATCGGCCAGCCCCAGGTCGAACCGCTCAAGGCCTTTTGCGACACCTACGGCTTCAAGGGCCTGGCGCGCACGCTGGGCGGTGATGCGCCGACCGCTGCACCCGCGCCCGTGGTCGCCATGCCGGGCGAGAGCGGCGACCTGTTTGCGGACCATTCCGCCAGCCCCGTGGCCGAGGCCGCGCAGCACCGCGCGGTGGTGTACGACACCATCCTCAACTGGACCGATTTCGACCACTGGTTGCAGCGCCTGATGAAGGCTGAGCTGGTGGCGCTGGACACCGAAACCACCTCGCTCGACGAAATGCGCGCCGAGATCGTGGGCATATCTTTCAGCGTGCAGCCCGGCGAGGCCGCCTACATTCCGCTGGCCCATGCCGGGCCCGACGCGCCCGCGCAACTGCCGCTGGGCGAAGTGCTGGCGCGCCTCAAGCCCTGGCTGGAGGACGGTCGCCACCACAAGCTGGGCCAGCACGTGAAGTACGACCGCCATGTGTTCGCCAACCACGGCATCGAGGTGCAGGGCTATGTGCACGACACCATGCTGCAAAGCTACGTGCTCGAAGTGCACAAGCCCCACGGCCTGGCCAGCCTGGCCGAGCGCCACACGGGCCGCACCGGCATCAGCTACGAAGACCTGTGCGGCAAGGGCGCGCACCAGATCCCGTTCGCCCAGGTGCCGGTGGACAAGGCGGCCGCCTATTCGTGCGAAGACTCGGACCAGACGCTGGACGTGCACCTGGCCCTGTGGCCGCTCTTGCAGGCCGACGAAAAGCTGCGCTTCATCTACGAGCTGGAGATCGCCAGCAGCGAGGCGCTCTACCGCATCGAGCGCAACGGCGTGCTGATCGACGCACCCACGCTGGCCGCGCAAAGCCACGAGCTGGGCCAGCGCATCCTGCAGCTGGAAACCGAGGCGTATGAAATCGCCGGCCAGCCCTTCAACCTCAGCAGCCCCAAGCAGCTGGGCGAAATCTTCTTCGACAAGCTGGGCATGCCCGTGGTGAAGAAAACCGCCACCGGCGCGCGCAGCACCGACGAGGAGGTGCTGGAAAAGCTCGCCGAGGACTACCCCCTGCCCGCCAAGCTGCTGGAGCACCGCAGCCTGGTCAAGCTCAAGGGCACCTACACCGACAAGCTCGCGCAACTGGCGCTGCCGCGCACCGGCCGCGTGCACACGCACTACGCGCAGGCCGTGGCCGTGACCGGGCGGCTGTCGAGCAACGACCCGAACCTGCAGAACATCCCTATCCGCACGGCCGAGGGCCGGCGCGTGCGCGAGGCCTTCGTGGCGCCGCCGGGCTGCGTGATCGCCAGCGCCGACTACAGCCAGATCGAACTGCGCATCATGGCCCACATCAGTGGCGACCACGCGCTCTTGCACGCCTTCCACGCCGGGCTGGACGTGCACCGCGCCACCGCCGCCGAGGTGTTTGGCGTGGCGTTGGACCAGGTAACCAGCGAGCAGCGCCGCTACGCCAAGGTCATCAACTTCGGCCTCATCTACGGCATGAGCAGCTTCGGCCTGGCCAAGAACCTCGGCATCGAGACCAAGGCCGCCGCCGCCTATATCGACCGCTACTTCCAGCGCTACCCCGGCGTGAAGCAGTACATGGACGAAACCAAGGCCGCTGCCCGGTCCATGGGCTATGTGGAAACGGTGTTTGGCCGCCGCCTGTACCTGCCCGAAATCGCCGCCAGCGGCCCGCGCCGCGCTGGCGCCGAGCGCGCCGCCATCAACGCCCCCATGCAGGGCACGGCGGCCGACCTCATCAAGCTGGCCATGGTGAAGGTGCAGCAGGTGCTGGACGCCGAGAAGCCCGCCATCAAGATGATCATGCAGGTGCACGACGAACTGGTGTTCGAGCTGCCCGAGGCCGAGGTGGAATGGCTGCGCGGCCACATCCCGCGCCTGATGGCCGGCGTGGCCGACCTCAAGGTGCCCCTGCTGGCCGAGGTGGGCGTGGGCCCGAACTGGGACAAGGCGCATTGAAGCCCCAGCGCCGGAACCGACACGGCGCAGGCATGGGGTCAGATCACGATTTCGCGCAGCGAAACGCGGGCTCTGACCCCATTCCGGACCACCAGGCGCGGCATGACCAAGCCCCCATGCCGGGCCCTGGGACGCAGCCTTGTCGGGTCGCCCGACATCCCATCATTCGCTGGCCACCCTAAGAATTTTAGGTGTTTTCAGCTTCCAAAGCTTATGCAGAAAGCGCTGCTAGCTATCAAATTTGAAATCCATGGACCCCTCTCCGCCCACCCTCCACCCCGCCACCTGGACCCCCGCCATCCGCATGGGCCTGTCGATTGCCGTCGCCACCGGGCTCTACGGCATCTCCTTCGGCGCGCTCGCCGTGGCGGCCGGCCTCACCGTGGGCCAGGCCATGGCGCTGAGCCTGCTCATGTTCACCGGCGGCTCGCAGTTCGCCTTCATCGGCGTCATCGCGGGCGGCGGCGCGGGCTCGGCCGCGCTGGGCGCGGCGGCGCTGCTGGGCGTGCGCAACGCCGTCTACGGCATGCAGATGAACCGCATGCTCGCGCCGCGCGGCTGGCGCAAGCCCGTGGCGGCGCAGCTCACCATCGACGAATCGGCCGCCACGGCCTCGGGCCAGCAGACGCCCGACGAGCAGCAACGCGGCTTCTGGACCGCCGGCGTGGGCGTGTTCGTGCTCTGGAACCTGTTCACCCTGCTCGGCGCCGTGCTCGGCGACGCCCTGGGCGACCCGCGCCGCTGGGGCCTGGACGGCGCGGCCGTGGCCGCCTTCCTGGGCCTGCTGTGGCCGCGCCTGCAGCAGCGCGAACCTGTGGCGCTGGCCGTGGTCTGCGGCGTGGCCACGGCCCTGGCAGTGCCGTTCGTACCGCCGGGCCTGCCCATCTTGCTGGCGGCCGTGCTCGGTGCCGCCTGGGGCTGGTGGGGCCGCGACCCCGACGCCGACGCGGCCACGCCGCCCGCCCGCGAAGGAGGTGCGGCATGACGCTCTGGGGCTACATTCTGCTGGCCTGCGCGGCCACGTACCTCACCAAGCTGGCGGGCTACGCCATCCCCGCCCGCTGGCTGCAAAACCCGCGCATGACCCGCGTGGCCGGCGCCATGACGGTGGCACTGCTGGCCTCGCTCACGGTGATGAACACCGTGGCCTCGGGCACGGCGCTGGTGCTCGATGCCCGCCTGGCGGCGCTGGCTGCGGCGGCGCTGGCGCTGTGGTTGCGTCTGCCGTTCTTGCTGGTGGTGGTGCTGGGGGCGGTGGCGTCGGCGGCGGTGCGGTGGTGGGGGTGAGAGGTGAGCTTGTGTCTTGGCGCCGCCTTGACACGCTGCAGACATGGCGGTCTCAAATCTGAAGTGCAACACCACCATTGAGAATCAGTGAATGGTAGCGCCCTGGCGCTGCGCAATGGCCTGCATGAACTGCTGGAATGCTTGGTACGGAGACTTCCAG
>NZ_QXGR01000040.1 GCF_003604195.1 Simplicispira lacusdiani | reverse complement strand
AATATATAAATAAAAAATATTAAAAAGATAAAAAAAATAATGTTTATTCTTTATATAAATTATATATATATATATAATTAATTAATTAATTAATTAATTAATAATAAAAATATAATTATAAATAATATAAATATTATTCTTTATTAATAAATATATATTTATATATTATAAAAGTATCTTAATTAATAAAAATAAACATTTAATAATATGAATTATATATTATTATTATTATTAATAAAATTATTAATAATAATCAATATGAAATTAATAAAAATCTTATAAAAAAGTAATGAATACTCCTTTTTAAAAATAAAAAGGGGTTCGGTCCCCCCCCTTCCGTATACTTACGGGAGGGGGGTCCCTCACTCCTTCTTAATTAAATTATCTTAATTAAATTATCTTAATTAAATTATCTTAATTAAATTAAAAGGGGACTTTATATTTATAAAGTAATTATATTATTATTATTATTATTATTTATTTATTTTATTTTTATTATTTTATTATATATATTATATATTAATACAGATAGAAGCCAAAAGGTCAGGCGCTTTCTTTGGGAGAAAGACCTAGTTAGTTCGAGTCTATCCTATCTGATAATAATTTAATTAACCATTAAAAAAAAGTATATATATTTATCATAATATATTAAATTTTATTACATTACAAATGAACACTTTTATTTATATTTATAAAAATATGAACTCCTTCGGGGTCCGCCCCGCGGGGGCGGGCCGGA
>NZ_QXGR01000039.1 GCF_003604195.1 Simplicispira lacusdiani | reverse complement strand
TGAAAAGGCTCTGCGAGGCTGTTTTGGCTATCGCCAAGCCATGCTTTGCATGACAAAAAACAAAACCTTGGACTCTGTCCAAACCTGCTGGGGAACTCTTCCCCAGACCCCCTTAATCCAACTCCCCAACCCCTCAATCCTTGAGGGGCTCCCTCGCCGGTTGGCAGGGTCAAAAGGATACCTTTTGACAACCACAAGAGGGTTGCATAGTGAGTGTGTCAACTCCTTATCCTCCCGCCCCCTTACGGGTTTCGGTCCGGTACCGTTGACACACGCTATGCAGCTACCTCTACCTAATTAAAAACCTAATTTTCTACTCAAGTAGCACTACATAGGTTCCCCTCTCTTTTGATTTATAAAATCAACATTCTATGAACTTGTTATTAAGGAGTACCACCAGCATTTTGAAAAAAACCACGCTAAGAGTATGCAAGATTTTATGCAAAAAATCGGAAGACATAGGGAACTATGGGGAGGCCGAAAAGCCCGCCATAATAGGAATGTATAAAAAAATGCATAGAATCATAGAAAAAGACAAAGGCGGATTCCTTGTGGGAATAGGGATCCGCCTTTGTCTTCACTACCGATAATGAGACGTTATGTTAACTGATAGTGTATGGAGTATACAAAGAAAACAAGAGTATGGCTACCACATTCTTGTGATAAAATGGAATAGAAAGGGTGATTTAATTGAATATTTTATGGGACTTTGACGGAACACTTTTTAATACATATCCTGCCTATACCAAAATACTCTCTCTAGTACTTGGAGAAGAGATAGATAAACAGGAGATTTATAAAAAATTAAAGATTTCATACTCACATGCACTAGACTACTATAATGTTTCTAGTGACCAGAAAGAGAAAATTAAAAGCTTAAAAAAGGAATTGTCTCCAAAAGACATGAAACCATTTGATGGCGTGGAAGAAATTTTGAAATTTGCA
>NZ_QXGR01000038.1 GCF_003604195.1 Simplicispira lacusdiani | reverse complement strand
AGATTTTTTGAGTGGGTTTCTCAAAAAATACTACCTGCCCATTGCGTGGAGAAAAACCCTATTAGGAGATATAGAAAGGGAACGTAAGAGAAGCCTTGATATATAAGGGTTTCAGAGTTTAATAGGTATCATAGTGTGATACCTATAGGTAACATAGCTTGTGATACCTATTTGTAGAAGAATATAACAAATTTGTCTTTACATATATCAGGTCATGTTATAGGATATAACAAAGATTATACATATAGGTATCATAGTGTGATACCTTCTTGCAAAAAAGGGGTGGAAAAATGGACAAGAACTCCCAAGAAAAAATCACTATAGAATTAAACGCGGATGAATTTAAAAAACTTCAAAAATTATTAGAACTAGATGAAAAAAATGAACAAGATCAACAGAAAAAAGAAAGTGAAAAAAAGAATCTTAATTTCATTCAACTTTATCGAGATAACATGCCAGAACTAAGATGGTTAATGGCAAACCACAATTTCGCTAGTTCTCTTTTATTTTTCATAATCGAACACATGGATAACAAGAATGCATTAGCATGCTCATATTCAACTTTTGAAGATTACTTTGGAAAATCAAAAATGACTATTTATAGAGGAATCAAAGTACTTGAAGAGAACGGATTTTTGAGTGTACTAAAAATGGGTACATCAAATGTTTATTTAGTAAATGAAGATTTAGCGTGGACTGATTCAAACGACAAGAAAAAATTTACAAAATACGACGGGAAAATCTTAGTCAGCAAAAAAGAAAATAAAGACTATATATATCGTAAACAATTTGATAGATTTAAAGCTTTGCGAAAACGGGAAAACCTAAAATAAAGCGGGTAGTAAAGTCTACTCGCTTTATTTATGTTTTCATCGCTCCATGTCATACCCTCGTTGTTTAGTCTTCATTTCTTTTTTATGTTCACGCTCAAATTGATTATCTATCCCTTTCATCTCCAACTCGTTCTTAATAAGACCTCTAAAGCCCTCAAATTGCCTTCCTAAG
>NZ_QXGR01000006.1 GCF_003604195.1 Simplicispira lacusdiani | reverse complement strand
CTGGAAGTCTCCGTACCAAGCATTCCAGCAGTTCATGCAGGCCATTGCGCAGCGCCAGGGCGCTACCATTCGCTGATTCTCAATGGTGGTGTTGCACTTCAGATTTGAGACCGCCAAGCAAAAGAAAGGCGACCCTCAGTCTGCGACCCCTTCGGGGCAAACCTGCGGCGGGGCACTTGCGGGGTGCGCCGCATAACTCACTGCGCGCCTGCGGCGCTCCGTTCGGACAAACGCGGCGAGTCAGTCAACGAAGCATGCGCGCTCCGACGCGCATGCCACCCCGCAAGTGCCCCGCCGCAGGCGCAGCCAGAAGGGGGTTTGAAAACCGCAATCCACACAGGCCATCGCTGCGCTCGGCCCTGCATTCGCGGGCGCAAGCGCCTTGCGCTGCGCAGGCCAGGCCGAGCAAAGCGATGGCCCGTGTGGCTGTTTGGACTTTCCCTACCCCTTCTGTATGCGCCGAGGAGCGCAGGGCGCGGGGTGGCGGGTGTGCCGCAGGACACACACGCTTCGTAAACTGGCTCGCCGTGGTTGTCCGAGCGGCGCGCTGCAAGCGCAAAGCGAGTTCCACGGCGCACCCAGTGACCGAGCACCGCAGGTTGCCCGCAGCGAAGCGGAGGGACGCAGACAGCGGGGTCGCCTTCTTTTGCCTTCTTTTCTTGGCGAGACAAGAAAAGAAGGTGCCCTGCCGGGGGCACCTCCCGGCACCCGCCTTCAAACAAGGCACAAAGGCTGCTATCAAAACAGTAGCTGCCAGCGCTTGCCAAAAAAGCTCCAGAGCCAAAAACAACCAACTGCCCACCCAGCCGAAGCGCAGCAGACCTGCGATCGTCAGAGCCTGCGCAGCCGCGCAATCGCCTCGCGCAGCGTGTCGTCCTTCTTGGCGAAGCAGAAGCGCACCACGCGCTGGTCGAAGCCGTCACCGTAGAAGGCCGACAGCGGAATGGCCGCCACGCCGATCTCGCGCGTGAGCCACTGGCAGAAGTCGGCTTCGCCCAGGTCGCTCACGGCCGAGATGTCCACGCATTGGAAGTAGCTGCCCGTGCTGGGCAGCAGGCGCAGGCGCGAGCCCTCCAGCCCCTGGCGGAACAGGTCGCGCTTGGCCTGGTAGAAGGCGGGCAGTTGCTGCCAGGGCGCGGGGTCCTGCAGGTAGGCCGCCAGGCCGTGCTGCATGGGCGTGTTCACCGTGAACACGTTGAACTGGTGCACCTTGCGGAACTCGGCCATGAGCGGCGCGGGCGCGGCCACGGTGCCGACCTTCCAGCCCGTGACGTGGAAGGTCTTGCCGAAGCTCGACACGATGAAGGCGCGTGCCGCCAGGCCAGGAAAGCGCGCCGCGCTCTGGTGCTCCGCGCCGTCGAACACCATGTGCTCGTACACCTCGTCACTGATGAGCAGCACATCGGTGGGTGCCAGCAGATCCTGCAGCGTCTGCATGTCCTCGGCGCTCCAGACGGTGGCGCTGGGGTTGTGCGGGCTGTTGATGAGGATGGCGCGGGTGCGCGGCGTGAGGGTGGCGCTGATCTTGCCGAAATCGGGCCGGAAGGTGCCGGGCGTGAGCGGCACGCGCACGGCCTTGCCACCGGCCAGCTCGATGTTGGGCACGTAGCTGTCGTAGCAGGGGTCGAGAACGATGACCTCGTCGCCCGGGTGCACGATGGCCAGGATGGCCGTGAGAATGGCCTGCGTGGCGCCCGCCGTGATGGTGATTTCTGTGTCGGGCGAATACCGGCGGCCAGTGATGGCTTCGATTTTTGCAGCAACCGCCTGGCGCAGCGCTGGCACGCCGGGCATGGGCGGGTACTGGTTGTGGCCGGCACGCATGGCCTGGTGCACGGCGTCGATCAATGCCGGGTCGCAGTCGAAGTCGGGGAAGCCCTGGCCCAGGTTCACGGCGCCGTGTTCGGCGGCCAGTGCCGACATGACGCTGAAGATGGTGGTGCCCACCTGGGGCAGCCGGCTGGAGATGGCGGGGGTACGTTCGGTCATGGGGATGTCACAGCTCGTAGTCATTCACCTGGCCACTCATGGCGCGGGCCACGAGTTCGCGGCTCAGGCGGTCGCTCAGCAATTCGGCGAACTTGTAGACGAAGTTGCGCAGGTAGGCGCCGCGCTTGAAGGCCACGCGGGCCACGCTCTGGCCGAACAGGTGGCCCACGGGGCGCACCACGAGGTCGCCCAGCGGGTCGTCGCGCATGGCCATCTCGGCCACGATGCCGATGCCCAGGCCCAGGCGCACATAGGTCTTGATGACGTCGGAATCGATGGCTTCGAGCGCGATGCGCGGCTGCAGGCGGCGGGCGGCGAAGGCGGCGTCGATCTTGCCGCGCCCGGTGAAGGAAGGGTGGTAGGTGATGAGCGCCTCGTGGGCGATGTCGTCCAGGCCCACGCGGTCCTTCTGCGCCAGCGGGTGGCCGGGCGGCAGCACCAGCACGTGCTGCCATTCGTAGCAGGGCAGGGTGACCAGCTCGGGGTAGTCGGCCAGCGATTCGGTGGCCATGCCGATCTCGGCCACCTCGTCGATCACCATGCGCGCCACCTCGTGCGGCGTGGCCTGGTGCAGGCTGATGTTGACCTTGGGGTAGGCTTCGCGCAGCTTGGCCACGGGCACCGGCAGCACATAGCGCGCCTGGGTGTGCGTGGTGGCGATGGAGAGCGTGCCGTTGTCCTGCGCGCTGAACTGCTCGCCGATGCGTTTGAGGTTGCCGACCTCGCGCATGATCAACTCGATGCTCCTGAGCACGTGCTGCCCGGGTTCGGTGATGCGCTTGAGCCGCTTGCCGTGGCGCGCGAAGATTTCTATTCCCAGCTCGCCTTCGAGTTCGATGATGGCTTTTGACACGCCGGGCTGCGAGGTGTGCAGCGCCTTGGCCGCTTCCGTCAGATTGAGGTTGCGGCGCGCGGCTTCCTGGACAAAGCGGAATTGGTGCAGGTTCATACTGAAATGCGGCTAAGGAGTCGCATCATTATGCTGCATTTATCTAAGTCGGCGTAACCCCGAGAGGCGCAGAGCAGGCGATGGCCGCCATCAAGGCCGTCATGCGCGGATCTTCGCCAATGGCGCCCTGCACGGTGAACTGCACGGCCGGGTGCTGCGCGCGCAGGCCGTCCACCAGCACGGGCAGGTCCGCGCGGGCGTGCTTGCCGGTGCCCAGGAACATGGGAACGATGGTGATGCCGAGGGCCCTCTGGTCCACCAGCTCCTGCACGGCCTGGGGCAGGTCGGGGGTGGATAGCTCCAGGTAGGCGCAGCGCACGGCCACGCCGGGATGGTGCGCGAGGATGTGGTTTTGCACCGCCTCGATGGGCGCGCGCCAGAGCGGGTCGCGCGAACCGTGGGCGAACAGGACGATGCCGGTGGTGTGGGGCAGGGTGGTCATGGTGGTCAGCGCCTCAAGACGAGCCAGGTGAAGGCAGCCAGCGAGGCCAGCGAGTAGATGATGCCTGGCGCCGCGGCCGTGAGCCAGGGCGACCAGTTCTGCAGGTTGCCGGCGAAGCCGAACAGGTTGTTGAGCAGAAAGAAGCTGATGCCCGCCATCACGCCGCCGAACACATAGCCCGCGAGCGAACCCGAGCGGAAGTGCAGGTAGGCGAAGGGCAGGGCCAGCACCACCATCACCAGGCAGGAGAGCGGGTAGAACACCTTGCGCCAGAACTCGATCTCGTAGCGCTGTGCCGACTGGCCGTTGGCCTTGAGGTGGCGGGTGTACTGGAACAGGTCGAGCGTGGCCATGCGGTCGGGCTTGAGCACGGCGGCGGCCACCATGTCGGCGCTGATCTGCGTGGGCCAGCGCAGCAGGTCCGATTGGAGGTGCTCCACATGCGCATCGCCGTTTTCTGGGTGGAGGAAACGGCTGCGCAGCACCCGGTTCAGGCTCCAGGCACCATCGGGTTCGAAGCGCGCGGTTTCGGCATGGATCTGGCCCGTCAAGCGGCCCTGGTTGTCGAATTCGAAGATGCGCACGCCCATCATGCCGCCGTCGGGCGCGATGGCGCGCGCGTTCACGGCGAACGACTGATCGCCCTGGCGCTCCTTGAGCCAGGCGCCGGTCGCTCCCGTGGTCAGGCGCCCCAGGTGGCGGGCCTTGACCAATTGCGCGGCGCGGTCGCTGAGCGGAGCGATGTAGTCGCCAATGGCGAAAGTGAGCAGCACGAACACCGCGCCCAGCGCCAGCAGCGTGCGCAGCGCGCGCACCGGCCCCAGGCCGCTGGTGCGCATGATGGTGAATTCCGAGCTTTGCGCGAGGCGGGCCATCACGAAGATGGTGCCGATCAGCACCGTGATCGGCAGCAGCTCGTAGAGGTGGCTCGGGATGCCCAGGGCCACGTACAGCAGGGCATGCGATATCGTGTATTCCCCGGTGGGGCTGCGGCCGACCCAGCGCAGTTCATCGACCAGATCGAAGAACAACAGCAGCGCCAGGAAGCCGAGCGTGACAAAGGCCACCGCCGCGATGATTTCACGGTGCACCAGTTTGCGGATGGTCTTCATGCGGCGCTCCCCGGGCGCCAGAGGCGGCGGACCGACCATTGGTTGTGCCGCGCCGCCAGCACCAGGGCGGCGAAGGCGAACGTGCCGCCGTGCAGGAGGGCGATGTAGGCGGGCAGCGAGAGCTTGCCGCCGCTCACCCAGCTCTGTCCCAGGGTCATCAGGTTGTAGTAGACGATGAAGGTGAACAGGGCGAACATCAGGCCGCCGCTGCGGCCCACGCGCGGGTTGACGCTGGAGAGCGCCAGCGCCAGCACCACGAGGTTGAACGCCGCGAGCGCCAGGCCCAGGCGCCAGCCGATCTCGGCCAGATGCACGGGCCTCGGGTCGGCCAGAAGTTGCAAGGTGCCGCGGGTCTTGGCCGAGAACTCGTTCGGTGCGCTGGGGGGCGCGGCGCCGATGCGGGTGCTGTATTCGGCGAATTCGCTGATCTTGACGCCGGGCTTGTCGGTGGCGGTTTCCATGCGCTGGCCTTGGGTGAGCATCAACATGCGCTCGCCCTCGCGCACTTCCAGGCGAGCGCTGCGCGCCGAGGTCACGGTCTCGCTGCCGCGCTCTGTCTGGAGGATGAACACGTTGTTCGCGGACTGGGGGTCGGGGCTGTCCTTGTCGATGAAGAAGACCCGGTTGCCGCTGGCGGATTCCTGGAACTCGCCGGGGGCGATGCGATCGATGTCGCCGCGCTGCTCGTATTGCGCCCGCAGTTCCTGGATCTGCAGGTTGGCCCACGGCCACACGCCCAGCGACAGCACGGCCACCACCAGCATCACCGGCCAGGCGAAGCGCAGCAGCGGGGGCAGCAGGCTGGCCAGCCCCTTGCCGCTGGCGAACCAGATGACCATTTCACTGTCGCGGTACATGCGCGAGAGGGTGCCGACGATGGCCACGAACAGGCTCAGGCTCAGGATGGTCGGCAACTGTCCGAGCACGGTGAAGCCCATCACCAGCATCACGTCGGACGGGCTCACGCTGCCGCGCGAGGCCTGGCCGAGCGTGCGGATCAGCATCATGGTCATGACCACGGTGACCAGCACCACCAGGGTCGCGCCGAAGCTGCGCGCAAGCTCCTTGCGGATGGATGAATCGAATAACATTGGCTCGTTAGAAAAGGGCGATTATGAACTTCGATCTCAAGACCCTGGACCTGTCCGGCGCGGTATCCGAGAAATGCGACCTGCTGGTCCTGCTGGTGCCGGAGGGCTTCCAGCCTGGCGCCGATGCCCTCTCCACCCTGGTGGCGCTCGCGCTCAAGAACAAGGACCTGGAAACCGAGCCCGGCAAGCACCTGCAGCTCTACCATGCACCTGGCATCGCGGCGCGGCGCGTGGTGCTGGCCGGGATGGGCAAGGGCGACGCGCGCGCGGTGCGCCAGGCACTGGCCGCCATTGGCCCGGTCTTCAAGGCCGGCGCGGTCAAGCGCGCCGTGGTCTGCCTGGCGGGTGTGGTTCGGCCTGGTGCCGTGGCCTCGGTGGTGCAGAACGTGGCCCATGCCAGTTACGTCTACACCACGACCAAGCCCAAGGCCGAGGCGCGCACGCTGGGCCGGGTGGTGGTGGGCGTGGCCGACGCCGACGGGGTGGCCGATGCCTTCGCGCATGCCGTGGCCGTGGTGGCCGGCGTGGAATACGCCCGGGAATGGGGCAACCGCCCCGCCAACCATGCCACTCCCGCGCTGCTCGCCGACGCCGCCAAGGCGCTGGCCAAGCACCCGGGCGTCCAGTGCAAGGTCATGGGGCCGGCCGAGGTGTCGCGCCTGGGCATGGGCGCCTTTCTTGCCGTGGCCAGGGGCTCCGAGGAGCCGCTGCGCTTCATCGAGCTGCGTTACAGCGGCGCCGCCAAGACGCAGGCGCCGGTGGTGCTGGTGGGCAAGGGCATCACCTTCGACACCGGGGGCATTTCCATCAAGCCGGCCCCCGAGATGGACGAGATGAAGTTCGACATGTGCGGCGCCGCCAGCGTGCTTGGGGTGTTCCGCGCGCTGGCCGAGCTGCAGCCGGCCATCAACGTGGTGGGCCTGGTGCCCGCCTGCGAGAACATGCCCGACGGCCGCGCCATCAAGCCCGGTGATGTAGTCACCAGCATGAGCGGCCAGACCATCGAGATCCTCAACACCGACGCCGAGGGCCGGTTAATTCTGTGCGACACGCTGACCTACGCTGCGCGCTACAAGCCGGCGGCCGTGGTCGATATCGCCACGCTGACGGGGGCCTGCGTGATTGCGCTGGGCGGCGTGCGCAGCGGCATGTTCGCCACCGACGATGCGCTCGCCGACGCACTGTTGCAGGCCGGCGAGGCCGCAGACGACCTGTGCTGGCGCCTGCCGCTCGACGAGGACTACGCCGAGGGCCTGAAGTCCCATTTCGCCGACGTTGGCAACGTGGCGGGCCGCCCCGGCGGCGCGGTGACGGCGGCCAAGTTCCTGCAGCGCTTCGTGGGCGAGTTCCCCTGGGCGCACCTCGATATTGCCGGCACGGCCTGGAAGAGCGGCGCCGCCAAGGGGGCCACCGGGCGCCCGGTGGGGCTGCTGGTGCACTACCTGCTGGGCCAGGCAGCGAAGGTGCCCGCGCGGCGCGCTCCGAAGGCATGACGGAAATCTCCTTCCACTTCAATGCGCCGGACAAGCTGGCGCACGCCTGCCGCTATGCGCGCAAGCTGCTGCAGGGCGACCTGCGGCTGGCGATCCTGGGGCAGGCCGAGGTGCTGGACCGCCTCGATCCCATGCTCTGGAACATGGCGGCCCATGACTTCGTGGCGCATTGCCGGGGCGATGCCGATCCTCGGCTGCTGGCGGCTTCCCCCGTTGTCCTGGTGACCGATCCGGGCCAGTCGCCCCACCACGATGTGCTGCTGAATCTGGGCGATGAGGTACCGCCGGGCTTCTCCAGCTTCGCCCGGCTCGTCGAGGTCGTCAGCGCCAGCGACGAAGCCGACCGCCAACACGCAAGGGCCCGCTGGCGCCACTATGCGCAGCGCGGCTATTCCATGGTGCGCCACGATCTGGTGCAGAAAGCCGCCTGATGTCGAGCACGCCGCCCCGCACGCCGCCCCGCTTCGTACCGACGCTCACCGAAGTGGTGCGTGGGGATGCCGTGCCGGCCTCCCGGCTGCCACTCCCCGCCGCTGCGCCGCCAACTGCCCCGCCACCGCCGCCGGCCGTGCGTGCCAGCATCCCGGCTCCGCAGCCAGCCCCGCCCGCGCCACAGCTGCCCGAGGGCTTCGAGGAACATATGGTGCACCGCGTCATGCAGCGCGTTGACGTGATGCTTGAGACCCGCCTGCGCGAGGCCATCGCCACGGTGGTGCAGGAACAGACGCGCTCTGTGCTTCCACGGCTGCGCGAAGAGGTCGAGTCGGTGGTGCGGCATTGCGTCTATGAAGCCGTGGCCGATGAACTGGCGAATGGCGCATCACAACCCGTGTTGCGTTGACAGGGTTTTGCCTTGTGGTTTCTTCGATCTTTCATCGTGTTCCCTAGTGTCTCGGCGTTCAAATTGAGGTATGTTTGCTGGCGTTGAGAAATAAGAACGATCTCAGCATTTATCTTTACTGGAGATTCCTATGCAATTGAAGTTGAAACTGACCGTAGTTGCTGCTATCGCGGCTGTTGCTGGTATGGCCTCTGCACAAGATGTGGTCAAGATCGGTCACGTGGCTCCGGTTTCCGGCGCCCAAGCCCACTACGGCAAGGACAACGAAAACGGCGCGCGCATGGCCATTGAAGACCTCAATGCCAAGGGTGTCACGATCGGCGGCAAGAAGGTCAAGCTCGAACTGATCGCCGAAGACGATGCCGCTGACCCCAAGCAAGGCACCGCTGCCGCGCAAAAGCTGTGCGACTCCAAGGTCGTCGGCGTGGTGGGCCACCTGAACTCGGGCACCACCATCCCCGCCTCCAAGGTCTACAACGACTGCGGCGTTCCCCACGTCACCGGCGCTGCCACCAACCCCAACCTGACCAAGCCCGGCTACAAGACCACCTTCCGTATCATCGCCAACGACAACGCCCTGGGCGCTGGCCTGGCTGCCTACGCCGCTGAGACGCTGAAGCTCAAGACGGTTGCCATCATCGACGACCGTACCGCTTACGGCCAGGGCGTCGCCAACGTGTTCAAGAAGGTTGCCGCCGAGAAGGGCATGAAGGTCGTGGACGAGCAGTTCACCACCGACAAGGCCACCGACTTCATGGCCATCCTGACCGCCATCAAGGCCAAGAACCCCGACGCCATCTTCTTCGGCGGCATGGACCCCCAGGGTGGCCCGATGCTGCGCCAGATGGAACAACTGGGCATGTCCAACGTGAAGTATTTCGGCGGCGACGGCATCTGCACCTCTGAAATCGCCAAGCTGGCCGCTGGCGCCAAGACCCTGGCCAACGTGGTTTGCGCTGAAGGCGGCGCCTCGCTGGCCAAGATGCCTGGCGGCGTGGAATGGAAGAAGCGCTACGACGCCAAGTACCCCAACCAGTTCCAGGTCTACAGCCCCTACACCTACGACGCCACGATGCTGCTGGTTGACGCCATGCAGCGCGCCAACTCGACCGACCCCAAGGTGTACATCCCCGAGCTGGCCAAGGCCAACTTCAAGGGCGTGACCGCCAACATCGCGTTCGAACCCAACGGCGAAATGAAGAACCCCGCCATCACGCTGTACGTCTACAAGGACGGCAAGAAGTCTCCCCTGAACTGAAGCGGACCGCAGTGCACCGGCTACTTGCCGGTGCCATCAAAAAAGGCTTCCTCCGGGAAGCCTTTTTCTTTGCCGCTGCATGCGACGGGGGTTAGCGGCGCACTTGCAGGGCGCCGGGATTCACGATGTTGGTGGGAGTGCCTTTCATGAAGTTCACCACGTTGTCGAAGGCGGCGCCGAAGTACAGCTCATAGTGGTCCTGTTCCACGTAGCCGATGTGCGGGGTGCAGATGCAGTTTTCCAGGCGCAACAACGCGTGGCCCTGGAGGATGGGTTCGCTTTCGAAAACGTCCACGGCCGCCATGCCGGGGCGGCCGCGGTTCAGGGCGGCGATCAAGGCATCGGGTTCGATGAGCTCGGCGCGCGAGGTGTTGACCAGCAGGGCCGTGGGTTTCATGCACGACAGTGTTTCCAGCGTGATGATGCCGCGCGTTTCTTCCGTCAAGCGCAGGTGCAGCGAGATCACATCGCACTGTGAAAAGAACTCCTCGCAGGAGTTGGCGGCCTGGTAGCCGTCGGTCAGCGCCTGGGCGCGCGAGGGCTCACGACCCCAGACGCGCACATTCATACCGAAGGCCTTGCCGTAGCCGGCCACGATCTGGCCGATGCGGCCGTAGCCCCAGATGCCCAGCGTCTTGCCGCGCAGCACGCTGCCGATACCGAAATTGGGCGGCATGCTGGCCGCTTTCAGCCCCGATTGCTGCCAGGCACCGTGCTTGAGGTTGGCGATGTACTGGGGCAGGCGGCGCATGGCCGCCATGGTGAGCGCCCAGGCCAGTTCCGCGGGCGCCACGGGCGAACTCACGCCCTCGGCCACCGCGATGCCGCGCTCGGTGCAGGCTGCCACGTCGATGTGGCTGCCGACCTTGCCGGTCTGCGCGATGAGCTTGAGGCGGGGGAGCTTCTCGATGAGCTGGCGCGTGATGTGGGTGCGCTCGCGGATCAGCACGATGACGTCGGCGTCCTTCAGGCGCACCGACAACTGGCCCAGGCCCTTGACCGTGTTGGTATAGACCTTGGCGGAATAGGCATCTAGGCGTGATGCGCAATGCAGTTTGCGCACGGCGTCTTGATAGTCATCCAGGATCACAATGTTCATCCCCACATTGTGCCTTGGCGCGGGGGGGCGGGCGTCCCTCAGGGGCCGGCCATGCGGTGTCCGGGGGCGGCTGGCCGGGCGTGGGATGCGTGGTCAGTGCTGGGGCTCGCAGGCAGCCAGGCGCTCCAATTCGGCGCAGACGTCGGCCATGCGACCGGCGATCACCATGCGGCCATGCCTGCGCAGCACGCGCAGGGGGTGGTCGGGGGTTGGCGCCGCGCGCACGGGGCATGCCGAGGGCCTGGCCGGTGCCGAGCGGCTGGATGCCATGGCGCGGGACTGCGGGCCCGTGGCGGGCCGTGCGGGTGTGCCCATGGCATGCGGCGCGCAGGGCTGGGCCGGGTCCGCTGGCTCGGAATGCATGCCGCTGCCGTGCTGCGGCAGGGGTGGGCGCCGGCGGCTCCACCAGCGGTGCAGCGCGGTCAGGGGGTGGGCCAGGGTCGATGCGGCCAAGAGGGCAATTCCCATGTGAAAACTCCAGAGATCAGAGGTTGAACACAGGCAGGATTGCGAATAGGGCACCAGCGCAGGGCTGGCGGGCCATGGCAGCCCGCCCAACGCCCGCCACCTGCGGGGTGCGGATGCGGTGCTACATGAGCATGGTGTTGCGGATCAGCCCCACGGCAAGCCCCTCGATGGCGAAGGGCTCGCCGGGTTCGACCACGATCACCGGGTAGTCGGGGTTTTCGGGCAGCAGTTCGATGGCGTGGGCCGTGCGGCGCAGGCGTTTGACGGTGACGTCGTCGCCCAGGCGGGCCACGATGATCTGGCCGTTGCGCGCCTCGTGGGCGATCTTCACCGCCAGCAGGTCGCCGTCCATGATGCCTGCGTCGCGCATGGACATGCCGCGCACCTTGAGCAGGTAATCGGGCTTGTGCTGGAACAGGCTGTCCTCGACGCAATACGATTGGTCCACGTGTTCCTGCGCGAGAATGGGCGACCCTGCGGCCACGCGGCCAACCAGGGGCAGCATGAGTTGCGAGAGGCCGGGGATGGGCAGGCTGTACTGGGTGCCGCGCGCGGCGTTGATGGAACGCACCGCGTCGCCGCGCAGGCGGATGCCGCGCGAGGTGCCGCTCACCAGCTCGATCACGCCCTTGCGTGCCAGGGCCTGGAGGTGCTCTTCAGCGGCATTGGCCGATTTGAAGCCCAGCTCGGCGGCGATCTCGGCGCGCGTGGGCGGGGCGCCGGTGCGCGAGATGGCGGTCTGGATCAGGTCCAGAATCTGCTGTTGGCGGGCCGTGAGCTTGGGGCTGTTGAGCATGGAAGGCTCCAATGGTGCGGGTGATGGGCTGTTTTTTAATCCAGTAACTGTATTTTTAACCAGTTTTCCAGGGGATGCAAGTGAGCGCAGGAAAAATCGTTGTTTTGGGCACCGGCGGCACCATTGCCGGCAAGGCGGGCGTGGCGGGCGACAACATCGGCTACGTGGCGGGCCAGGTGGGCGTGCAGGACCTGCTCGAAGCCGTGCCTGGACTGGCGCAGGCCGCGCAAGGGCCTTTGGTGGTCGAGCAGGTGGCGCAGATCGACAGCAAGAACATGGAATTCGCCGTCTGGGCCGCGCTGGCGCACCGCTGCCGCGCGCACCTGGCCGATGACAGCGTGCGAGCCATCGTGGTGACCCATGGAACCGATACGCTCGAAGAGACGGCCTGGTTCCTGCACAGCGTGCTTGACGCGCGCAAGCCCGTGGTGCTGACCTGCGCGATGCGCCCGGCGACAGCCATCGCGCCCGACGGGCCGCAGAATCTGTTGGATGCCCTGGCCGTGGCCAATGCTCCCGGCGCTCGCGGGGTTGTGTCGGTGTGCGCCGGGGCGGTGCATGGTGCGCGGCAAGTGCAGAAAGTGCACCCCTACCGTGTCGACGCCTTCAGCTCGGGTGAGGGCGGGCCGCTGGGTTGGGTGGAGGAGGGGCGCGTGCGCCTGGCGCAGGATTGGCCTCAAGCCCAGGCGGGATGGGCGCAATCAGCTCTGGAAAAGATAGCGGCGGGCGCCCCCTGGCCGCGTGTCGAGATCGTTATGAACTACGCCGGCGCGAGTGGCTCGACGGTGGATGCGCTGGTGCGCGACGGGGTGCAAGGCCTGGTGGTGGCGGCCACGGGCAACGGCACCCTGCACCACGCGCTGCAGGCGGCGCTGGAGCGCGCGCAGCAGGCCGGCGTGGCCGTCCGCGTGACCACGCGCTGCCCCCTGGGGCAGGTGCTGGCCCTGCCGTGGGCCGAAGCGGCGCTGCCGCTGGCGTCGGGCCTGATTCCGGTGAAGGCCCGGGTGTCGCTGCTCTTGGAGTTGCTGGGGGCGCAGCCACCCGCACGCTGAAAAGAAAAACGCCCCGCAAGCGGGGCGTTCGCCAAAGGGCCGCGAGCGGCTCTCAGCCGGCCAGGGCCGCGAGCGCGCGCGTGGTGATTTCCTCGACGCTGCCGGTGCCGCTGATGGCGCGGTACTTGGGGGCGGCTGCGGGGTCCTGGGCGGCCCAGCCGGAGTAGTAGTCCACCAGGGGACGCGTCTGGGCGCTGTAGACCTCCAGGCGCTTCTTCACGGTCTCTTCCTTGTCGTCATCGCGCTGGATGAGGTCTTCGCCGGTCGCGTCGTCCTTGCCCGCCACCTTGGGGGGGTTGAACTTGACGTGGTAGGTGCGGCCGCTGCCGGGGTGCGAGCGGCGGCCGCTCATGCGTTCGATGATGGCGTCGAACGGCACGTCGATTTCCAGCACGTAGTCCAGCTTCACGCCGGCGGCCTTCATGGCATCGGCTTGGGGGATGGTGCGCGGGAAGCCGTCGAACAGAAAGCCGTTGGCGCAGTCGGGCTGGGCGATGCGTTCTTTCACCAGGTTGATGATGAGGTCGTCGCTGACCAGACCACCCGACTCCATCACCGCCTTGGCTTGCAGGCCCAGCGGCGTGCCGGCCTTGACGGCGGCGCGCAGCATGTCGCCGGTCGAGATTTGCGGGATGCCGTATTTCTGGCAGATGAAGGTGGCCTGCGTGCCCTTGCCGGCGCCGGGCGCGCCCAACAGAATCAGTCTCATGGAAGTCCTCTAAGTGTGTGAAACCTGGCGGCACTGCGGGCCACGGGGCGCTGCCCCCGGATGCGGTGCTTTTTTATTGGAGGGCAAGGATAGCACGCGCATCTTTCGCCCCCGCTTACGCAAGGGCAGGGTCCAGCAGCGCACGCACGCGCGCCAGGTCCTCGGGCGTGTCCACGCCCGGCCCGGGAGCCGTGGGCGTGACATGCACGGCGATGCGGTGGCCGTGCCAGAGCGCGCGCAACTGCTCCAGCGCCTCGATGACTTCGGTGGGCGCCTGGGGCAGGCTGGGGAACTGGCGCAGGAAGCCCGCGCGGTAGCTGTAGATGCCGATGTGGCGCAGCGGCGCGAAGCCGGCCAGGGCCGCCACGCCGGGCTGCGCCCGCGCGGCGCTGCCATCCCACCAGGCGCTGCCGGCATGGTCGCGTGCGTGCGGGATGGGAGCGCGGCTGAAGTAATGCGCCAGGCCGCGCGCGTCGCACACCACCTTGACGATGTTGGGGTTGGCCAGGTCGGCCACGGTGGCGATGGGGTGGGCCGCCGTGCCCATGCTCGCCGCGGGATGGGCCGCCAGCAGCGCGGCCACGGCGCCAATGAGCCCCGGGTCGATCAGCGGTTCGTCGCCCTGCACGTTGACCACCACGTCGTCGCCGTCCAGGCCCAGCAGCGCGCAGGCCTCGGCCAGGCGGTCGCTGCCGCTGGGGTGGTCGGCGCGCGTGGCGACGGCCTGCACGCCATGCTCGCGGCACGCCGCGAGGATGCGCTCGTCGTCGGCCGCCACCACGGTGCGCAGCGCGCCGCTCTGCGCGGCGCGCTGGGCCACGCGCACCACCATGGGCAGGCCAGCGATGTCGGCCAGGGGCTTGTCGGGTAGGCGGCTCGACGCCATGCGCGCCGGGATCAGCACCGTGAAGCCGGCGGTAGCGCTCATTTTTCGAGTTCCTCGTCGGTCAGCGTGCGCGCCTCGTTCTCCAGCAGCACCGGGATGCCGTCGCGCACCGGGTAGGCCAGGCGGGCGCTGCGCGAGACCAGTTCCTGGCGCTCCCGGTCGTAGGTGAGGGGACCCTTGGTGACGGGGCAGACCAGCAGTTCGAGCAGTTTGGTGTCCATGGCGCGGCAATAGGGGAAAAAGAAATCAGGAGGGCGATGATAGCGAGCGCGCGCGCACCACGGCCAGCCGGGCGTCGAGCGCGGCGAAGAAGCCGTCGTCGATCCGCACCTGCAGCGGCACGGCCAGCGCGTCGGGGTGGTGGCGCCACAGCTTCACGGCGTCTTTTTCGGTGCAAATCAGCGTGTAGGGCTTGTCCATAGGGCGCTGCCAGCTATCAAAATCAGAGTGATCTGGCAGGCCTTGCACCAGCCCCAGCGTGAGCCCCTGCGCCTGCAGCATGGCGAAGAAATCCTGTGGCCGGGCGATGCCCGCCACCGCCAGCAGGGGCTGGCCGCGCAGTGCCTCAAAGGGCACCGGCGTGCCGTCGGCGCGCAGGGCATGGTTGGCCAGGGCGCGCCGCAGCGCGAACGCGGGCGCGCCGCCGCTGGCCACCGGGGTGCCGGCATGCACCACCAAATCCACCGCGCGCGGCCAGGGCTCGCGCAGCGGGCCGGCCGGCAGCAGGAAGCCGTTGCCCGCGCCCTGGTCGTTGAAGACGCAGATCTCGATGTCGCGCGCCAGCGCCAGGTGCTGCAGGCCGTCGTCGCAGACGATCACATCGGTTTCCGGGTGCGCGGCGCGCAGCGCGCGGGCGGCATCGATGCGCCGTTCGGCCACGAACACCGGCACGCCGCAGGCGCGGGCGATCAGCGCGGGCTCGTCGCCGACCTCGCTGGCCGGGCTGTTGGCATGCACCGGATGGCAGCCGCGCGTGCTACGCCCGTAGCCGCGCGAGACCACGCCGGGGTGCAGCCCTTGCGCGCGCAGGTGGCGCACCACGGCCATGACCACCGGGGTCTTGCCCGCGCCGCCGGCCACCACGTTGCCGACGACAACGACGGGGACGCCCGGGTGCTCGGCGCGCGGCACGCCAGCGCGGTACAGCGCGCGGCGCAGGGCCACCAGCAGGGCCATGGCGAGGGACAACGGCCAGAGCAGCCAGGCCAGCGGGCCACGCCGTTGCCAGGCGCGTTGCAGCCGGGCGCCGGGCGCCGTGGCGGTCGAGGGCGGGGAGGGTGGCTGCGGCGCGGCGGCAGCCATGTTTCAGGACTTGCCCGCGCGGGCGGACGATTGCGTGGCGAAGGTGATCTGCGTCAGGCCCACGCGGCGCGCGGCCTCCATCACCGTGACCACGGACTGGTGCGGCGCGGTGGCGTCGGCGCTGATGATGACGATGCTGCCCGGACCGGCCTTGGCGGCGTCGCGCAGCGCGGCGGCCAGCACATCGACGCTCTTGCCTTCCAGCCCCGTTTTGTTCACGGCGTAGCGGCCGTCGGCGGCCACGGCGACGATGACTTCCTTGGGGTGGTCGCGCTGCTGCTCGGCGTCGGCCACGGGCAGCGTGAGCTGCAGCTCGGTGAACTTGCTGTAGGTGGTGGTCAGCATCAGGAAGATGAGGATCACCAGCAGCACGTCGATGAACGGGATCAGGTTGATCTCCGGCTCTTCCTTGGCGCGGGGGCGGAAGTTCATGGGCGGCGTGCCTTGGGAGTCACTTGCGCAAACGCAGCAGGTGCCGCACGAACTGCTCGGAAGAGAGCTCCAGCGTCAGCAGGTAGGCATCGACCCGGCCGCGGAAATAGCGCCAGAAGATCAGCGCCGGGATGGCGATGATCAGGCCGAAGGCCGTGTTGTAGAGGGCCACCGAGATGCCGTGCGCCAGTTGCGCCGGGTTGCCGCTGCCCATGCCGCCGCCTGCGCTGCCCTGGGAGCCGAAGATCTCGATCATGCCCACCACCGTGCCCAGCAGGCCCAGCAGCGGCGCGGCCGAGGCGATGGTGGCGAGCGCGCTGAGGTAGCGTTCCAGGCGGTGCGCCACCACGCGGCCCGCGCCTTCCATGGAGGCGCGCAGGTCGGATTCGGAGCAGCGGGGGTGGCTGTTGAGCGTGCGCAGGCCGGAGGCCAGCACTTCGCCCAGGGCCGAGTTCTGCGCCAGCTGGCTCACCACGTCGGGGCCGGGCACCGCCTGGGACGAGACGGAGATGGCTTCGTCGAGCAGTTTCGGGGGGGCGACGCGGGCGGTCTTGAGGGAAATGAAGCGCTCAAAAATCAGCGCCATGGCCAGTACCGAGCAGGCAATCAGGGGCCAGATCGGCCAGCCTGCGGCTTGTATGATGGACAGCAATTCTCTCTCCGCGCTGGAATAGGGCAAAGGGCGATTATGGCCCAGCTTTGGCGGTTTGCCCCTGCCGGGCGGCCTGCCACGGCCCCCCTCCGGCTCGGTGCGCACCTCACCCACAGTTTCTGTGGATAACTTTGTGGAGAACGGCACCTGCCGGGCCCGCGAAACGGCGCCAATTCATCATCGAAACAGATTGATGAAAAATTACGCAGAAGTTTTCTCTTATAAAACAATGGGTTGCACGAATATTCGTGGTTTTTGCCGCTTTTTGTCAGACAAACAGTTACATCACCGCCGCCTTCGCGCCCTGTGGAGTACTGCGCCGCAGCAACCGCCTGAAACAGCCTGAATACCGATGATTGAACCCCTAAACCCCGCAATGGCGCCGCGTATCTGGGAGGTTGGCGCGCTGTGCCGCGCCGTGGCTGATGTCTTGCAGGCGCGCTTCAATCCTGTCGCGGTGCGCGGCGAGATCACGGGCTTCTCGCGCGCGTCCAGCGGGCATTGCTACTTCTCCATCAAGGACGCGCAGGGCCAGATCCGTTGCGCCATGTTCCGGCGCGCCGCCAGCCTGCTCGATTTCGTGCCGCGCGACGGTGAGCTGGTCGAACTGCGCGGGCGCCTGGGGGTGTACGAGGCGCGCGGCGATCTGCAGCTCATCGTCGAGAGCCTGCAGCGCGCTGGCCAGGGCGCGCTGTTCGAACAGTTCCTGCGGCTCAAGGCCCGTCTGGAGGCCGAGGGCCTGTTCGACGCCGCGCGCAAGCGGCCGCTGCCCCTGATGCCGCGCGGCATCGGCCTGGTGACCTCGCCCGGCGCCGCCGCGCTGCACGATGTGGTGACCGCGCTGCGCCGGCGCGTGCCGCACATCCCGGTGGTGCTGGTGCCGGCGCTGGTGCAGGGCGCGGGCGCCGCGCCCTCCATGTGCGCCGCGCTGTCCACGCTCTACCGCATGGCGGGTGAGGAGGGCGGGCCGGCCATCGACGTGGTCCTGCTCGTGCGCGGCGGTGGCGCCATCGAGGACCTCTGGGCCTTCAACGACGAGCAGCTCGCGCGCGCCATCGTGCAAAGCCCCGTGCCGGTGGTCAGTGGGGTGGGCCACGAGACCGACTTCACCATCGCCGACTTCTGCGCCGACCTGCGCGCGCCCACGCCCACGGCCGCCGCCGAGCTGGTGGCCCAGCCGCGCTCGGTGTGGCTGGGCGCGCTGGACCTGCTGGCCGACCGGCTCGGCGACGGCGTGCAGCGCCAGCTCGACCAGCGCGGCCAGCGCCTGGACCAGTGGGCCGCGCGCCTGGGCCGGCCCTCGGGCCTGGCGGTGCGCGAACAGCAGCGCGTGGCGCGCCTGGCCGAGCGCATGCGCCGCGCGACGCTATTGAAATTGCAGCATCTGGCGCACAGCCAGCAAGCGCTGGAGGCCGATTTTCCTCAAGCCTTCCAGCAGGGCCTGGCCGCGCACCAGCAGCGCCTGGAGCGCGCCGCGCTGCGCTTGCAGCTGCTCGACCCGCGCCTGGTGCTGCAGCGCGGCTATGCGCTGCTGAGCGACGCCGAGGGCCGCACCGTCACCAGCGTGCGGCAGGCCCCGGCGGGCACGGCGCTGCACGCCACGCTGGCCGACGGCGGGTTGGATCTCACCGTGCGGTAAACCTACGCCTGCAAAGATTGGGGCTTCTTCCTACAATGGTCCGCTGACTCTCCGTTGCCCGCGCACCGCGCGGCGCCCCACCACAAGAACCACGAAAGGAATACCCCATGGAACACACCCTGCCCGCGCTGCCCTATGCCATCGACGCCCTGGCACCGCACTACAGCAAGGAAACGCTGGAGTACCACCACGGCAAGCACCACAACGCCTATGTGGTGAACCTGAACAACCTGCAGAAGGGCACCGAGTTCGAGTCGATGTCCCTCGAAGAGATCGTCAAGAAGTCCAGCGGCGGCATCTACAACAACGCCGCCCAGATCTGGAACCACACCTTCTTCTGGAACTGCATGGCCCCCAATGGCGGCGCTGAGCCCACCGGCGCGCTGGCCGCCGCCATCAACGCCAAGTGGGGCAGCTACGCCGCCTTCAAGGAAGCCTTCGTCAAGAGCGCCGTGGGCAACTTCGGCTCGGGCTGGACCTGGCTGGTGAAGAAGGCGGACGGCAGCGTGGACATCGTCAACACCGGCGCCGCCGGCACGCCCCTGACCACCGCCGACAAGGCCCTGCTGACCGTGGACGTGTGGGAGCACGCCTACTACATCGACTACCGCAACCTGCGCCAGAAGTTCGTCGAGACCTTCCTGGACAAGCTCGTGAACTGGAAGTTCGCCGAGGCTAACTTCGCCTGAGCATTGACCGCGCTCGGCAAAAAACGGCCCTCGGGCCGTTTTTTTATTGTTTTTGGGCTTGAATGCCCGTGATTTAAGCGCTGCTAGCTATTGAAAACATAGCGAAATCGCGGTCAGGGCCGGCCAAACGGGGCGCCCTGCAGCCGGGTTCCGGCCTTGATGGCCTTCTTCGCGAACCAGCCCTGGTTCATTTCCAGCACGAAGCGCACCGGCTTGGTGGAGCAGTGCGAATCGAGCGACAAGGGCTTCATGTCCACCAGGTTGACGATGGTGCCATCGTCGGCCACGAAGGCCGCCGTCAGCGGCAGCAGCGTGTTCTTCATCCAGAAGCACTGCGTCGCCGGCTGCTCGAAGACGAACAGCATGCCCTCGTGCTGGGGCATCTCCTTGCGGTGCATCAGGCCGGTCTGGCGCTCCGGGTTGGACTGCGCCACCTGCGCCTCGATGCGGTGCATGCCCACCGTCAGCTCCACGCGCGGCAGGTTCAGCTGCGGGCCTTCCTGGGCGGCTGCGGCGGGAGTCCACAACGCCAGCACGACCCCGGCGAGGGTGGCGGACAGGGCGGCGATGGGGTCTGGAATGCGGGCCGCGCTGAGGCGGCGGGCGGAAGGCGTCGTTGTCATGGGCAGGCTTTTCAGCGATGGCAGGGCAGGGAACGTTAACAGGGACGGATGCACGCCGGAAAAAATGGCCTGCGTGCGCAGGCGATTTTGATGCAACCGGGGCCGCTGTCGGACCAGGGAAGCGGCCGGGAAAATCCTTTGTCCAGGCCTCTTGGATCAAAAAAAAGTCAATTTGCGCGTTTCAATTTTGCATGGTGATATTTGATTGCAAAAAATCGGATGGGGCCCGATGCAAATAAGCACAATGGTGGTGTTCGATCACTGCCACCGGCTGGGCCACCAGCCGGTGGTTTTCTTCAGCCTTTTCTTGAAGTAAGCGATGAGTACCCAGCAACCCACCATCATCTATACCCTGACCGACGAGGCACCTCGCCTGGCCACGGCTTCCTTCCTGCCGATCGTGCGCGCCTTTGCCGCGCCTGCTGGCATCAACGTGACCGAAAGCGACATTTCGGTGGCGGCCCGGGTGCTGGGTGAATTCCCGGAATTGCTGACCGAAGAACAGAAGGTGCCCAACACCCTGGCGGAGCTGGGCAAGAAGACGCTGCAGCCCGACGCCAACATCATCAAGCTGCCCAACATCAGCGCCTCGGTGGCCCAGCTCAAGGCCGCCATCGCGGAACTGCAGTCCAAGGGTTATGCCTTGCCCGATTACCCGGACAACCCGAAGGACGACAAGGAAAAGGAAATCAAGGCGCGCTACGGCAAGTGCATCGGCTCGGCCGTGAACCCCGTGCTGCGCGAGGGCAACTCCGACCGCCGCGCGCCCAAGGCCGTGAAGGAATACGCGCGCAAGAACCCGCACAGCATGGCCGAGTGGAGCCAGGCCTCGCGTTCGCATGTCTCGCACATGCACCACGGCGACTTCTACCACGGTGAAAAGTCCATGACGCTGGACAAGGCCCGCGACGTGAAGATGGAGCTGATCACCAAGAGCGGCAAGACCATTGTCCTGAAGCCCAAGGTCGCCTTGCTCGACCGCGAAGTGATCGACAGCATGTTCATGAGCAAGAAGGCGCTGCTGGCCTTCTATGAGAAGGAGATCGAAGACGCGCGCAAGACCGGCGTGATGTTCTCGCTGCACGTGAAGGCCACGATGATGAAGGTGTCCCACCCCATCGTGTTCGGCCACTGCGTGAAGATCTTCTACAAGGACGCGTTCGAGAAACACGCCAAGACCTTCGAAGAACTGGGCATCAACGTCAACAACGGCATGGTCGATCTGTACAACAAGATCGCCACGCTGCCGCAGAGCCAGCAGGACGAAATCAAGCGCGACCTGCATGCCTGCCACGAGCACCGCCCCGAGCTGGCCATGGTCGATTCCGCCAAGGGCATCACCAACTTCCACTCGCCCAACGACATCATCGTGGACGCCTCCATGCCCGCCATGATCCGCAACGGCGGCAAGATGTGGGACGCCAATGGCCGTCTGAAGGACGTGAAGGCCGTGATGCCCGAGTCCACCTTCGCCCGCATCTACCAGGAGATGATCAACTTCTGCAAGTGGCACGGCGCCTTCGACCCCAAGACCATGGGCACGGTGCCCAACGTCGGCCTGATGGCCCAGCAGGCCGAGGAATACGGCTCGCACGACAAGACCTTCGAGATCCAGGAGGATGGCGTCGCCAATATCACCGACCTGGCCACCGGCGAGGTGCTGATGAGCCAGGACGTGGAACAGGGCGACATCTGGCGCATGTGCCAGGTCAAGGACGCAGCGATCCGCGACTGGGTGAAGCTGGCCGTCACGCGCGCGCGCAACTCGGGCATGCCCGTGGTGTTCTGGCTCGACTCGTACCGTCCGCACGAAGCGCAGCTCATCACCAAGGTCAAGATGTACCTGCACGAGCACAACACCACCGGCCTGGACATCCAGATCATGAGCCAGGTGCGCGCCATGCGCTACACGCTGGAGCGCGTGATCCGTGGCCTGGACACCATCAGCGCCACCGGCAACATCCTGCGCGACTACCTGACCGACCTGTTCCCCATCATGGAACTGGGCACCTCGGCCAAGATGCTGTCCATCGTGCCGCTGATGGCCGGTGGCGGCATGTACGAAACCGGTGCCGGCGGCTCCGCGCCCAAGCATGTGCAGCAGCTGGTGGAAGAGAACCACCTGCGCTGGGACTCGCTGGGCGAATTCCTGGCGCTGGCCGTGTCGCTGGAGGATCTGGGCATCAAGAACAACAATGCGCGCGCCAAGCTGCTGTCCAAGACGCTGGACGCCGCCACCGGCAAGCTGTTGGACAACAACAAGAACCCTTCGCCCAAGACGGGCCAACTCGACAACCGTGGCAGCCAGTTCTATCTGGCCCTGTACTGGGCGCAGGAGCTGGCGGCACAGACAGATGATGCCGAACTGGCCAAGCTGTTCGCACCGCTGGCCCAGCAACTGGCCGACAACGAGCAGAAGATCGTGGACGAACTCAACGCCGTGCAGGGCAAGCCCGCCGATATTGGTGGCTACTACCTCCCGGATCTGGCCAAGCTGGACGCCGTCATGCGGCCCAGCCAGACCTTGAACGCGGTGCTTGCCTCCGTTGCCGCCTGACAGACGGATGGCCGCCCCTGATCCGGGGTAGCCACACGACGGATTCACCCGAATTGCCGCGCTGTGGGCCCAGGCCCACGGCGCGGCATTTTTCTTGGCGAGTGACGTTCGAATGGCTTGGCGGCGTCGTTCCCGCAGGGCGCTGGCGCTCCCGTCGGTGATGCGCGGACGGAAGCCGCGCGCGCGGCAAGAACGGTGATTGGCACCACGGTGGTGCGGCTAAAATTCATGCGTTTTGCGGATTTTTCAAACCCGTTGCAGTGACTTCCAACATCCCACCGGAGACTCCCGCCATGACCAGCTACCAGCACATCAAAGTGCCCGCCGAAGGCCAGAAAATCACCGTCAACGCCGACATGTCGCTGAACGTGCCGGACCAGCCCATCGTTCCGTTCATCGAGGGCGATGGCACGGGTGCCGACATCACCCCCGTGATGCTCAAGGTGGTCGATGCCGCCGTGGCCAAGGCCTATGGCGGCAAGCGCAAGATCCACTGGATGGAGGTCTACGCCGGTGAAAAATCCACCAAGGTGTACGGCCCCGACGTCTGGTTGCCCGAGGAAACGCTGCACGCCGTGCGCGACTACGTGGTCTCCATCAAGGGCCCGCTGACCACGCCCGTGGGCGGCGGCATCCGCTCGCTGAACGTGGCCCTGCGCCAGGAGCTCGACCTCTACGTCTGCCTGCGCCCCATCCAGTACTTCGATGGCGTGCCCTCGCCCGTGAAGGAGCCCCACAAGACCGACATGGTCATCTTCCGCGAGAACTCGGAAGACATCTATGCCGGCATCGAGTTCGAAGCCGAGTCCGAGAAGGCCAAGAAGCTCATCAAGATCCTGCAGGAAGAATTCGGTGTCAAGAAGATCCGCTTCCCCGCCACCTCCGGCATCGGCGTCAAGCCCGTCTCGCGCGAAGGCACCGAACGCCTGGTGCGCAAGGCCATCCAGTACGCCATCGACAACGACAAGCCCAGCGTGACCATCGTGCACAAGGGCAACATCATGAAGTTCACCGAAGGCGGCTTCCGTGACTGGGCCTACGCCCTGGCCCAGAAGGAATTCGGCGCCGAGCTGATCGACGGCGGCCCCTGGTGCAAGTTCAAGAACCCGAAGACGGGCAAGGACATCGTCATCAAGGACAGCATCGCCGACGCCTTCCTGCAGCAGATCCTGCTGCGCCCCGCCGAGTACTCCGTGATCGCTACGCTGAACCTCAATGGCGACTACGTCTCCGATGCCCTGGCGGCCCAGGTCGGCGGCATCGGCATCGCCCCTGGCGCCAACCTGAGCGACTCCGTCGCCATGTTCGAGGCCACCCACGGCACGGCCCCCAAGTACGCCGGCAAGGACTACGTGAACCCTGGTTCCGAAATCCTGTCCGCGGAAATGATGCTGCGCCACATGGGCTGGACCGAGGCGGCAGACCTCATCATCAGTTCGATGAAGAAGTCCATCGCCAGCAAGAACGTGACCTACGACTTCGCCCGCCTGATGGACGGCGCCAAGCAGGTGAGCTGCTCGGGCTTTGGCCAGGTCATGATCGATCACATGTAAACCCGCATGCCGGTTCGCCGGTATCCGCCGGTTCACAGGGAACCCCGGCGCCTCGAAAGCGCCGGGGTTTTTGCTTTTGCGGCCCGGGATACGGCAGAAGGGGCATGGAGCCTGCCTATAATCCGCGCCCATGCGCCGGCTGTTCGCCATCCTCCTCGTGTGCCTTTTCTCGCTCCAATCGGGGTGGGCCGTGGCGGCGTCCTATTGCGGCCACGAGAAGGCTCCGGAGGCCACGCATTTCGGCCACCATGCCCATGACCACGGCGCGGCCGGTCAGCCTGACGCCGATCCCGATGGCGCGGGCGGCGCGCTGACCGTTGACCTGGACTGCCATGCTTGCCACGCCTGCACGGCCGGCATCGTTCCTGGTGTTCCGGCGGATGCGCCGAAGGTGGTGGCGGGTTTCACACCGCAGCCGCATGACCGGCTCCTGCCGTTCCCCACGCTGAAAGCCCCCGAGCGCCCCGACTGGCGCGGCCTCGCCTGAACGGCGAGGCGGGGCCGGGCGGCCCCTTGCAACCCATCACTTTCCCCTGACGCACGCGCCGCAGACGTGGCATGCGCGCGCTGCGGCGGGCGGGCACATGCCTCGCCGGTTCACCTGGATTGCCACAGGAGAATCGGATGTATCGACGACTATGGGCACGCCTGCTGCCCCTGGCCTGGGGCGCGCTCGCGGCCACGGGCGCCGGGGCTCAGGCTGCCGGTGAATTGACATTGCGCCAGGCCTTCGACGCGGCCTGGGAGCGCCAGCCGGAAGCCGCCGCGCAGCCCGCGCGGGAGGAGGCGGCCGCAGCCGCGCGCCGCGCCGCGCAAGGCTGGCTGGCCGAACCAGCGGCCCTGGAGCTGCGCACGGCGACCGACCGTGCCCACGGCAACCACGGCGCCCGCGAATACGAGGCCGCCGTGGCTCTGCCTTTGTGGCTGCCGGGCGAGCGCGAGCGCGCCGGCCGGCTGGCCGAGGCCGAACAGCAGGCGCTGCAGGCCACGCTGGCGGCCGCGCGCCTGCGCACTGCCGCCCAGGTGCGCGATGCCTGGTGGGCCTGGCAGCGCGCGGCGTTGGAGCACGGCCTGGCCCAGGACCGGCGCTTCAGCGCGCGGCAACTCGTGGCCGACGTTGCCCGGCGCGTGCGCGCGGGCGACCTGGCCCGTGCCGACCAGTACCAGGCCGACGGCGCTGCGGCGCAGGCCGATGCCGCGCTGGCCGATGCCTCGGCCGCCCTGGCGGCCGCGCGGCTCGGGCTGCACGCCCTGGCGGGCCCGGCGTTGCCCCCATCCGGCGGCACGGACGCCGAGCCCTGGCCCGAGGCCCCCACGGACGGCGCGCAGGCGCAGCACCCGGCGCTGCGCGAACTGCAGGCGCGCGCCGAGATGGCCCGCAGGAGCGCCGATCTGGCGGTGGTGCAGACGCGGGCCAACCCCGAGCTGACGCTGGGAACGAAACGCGAGCGCGCAGCGCTGGGCGAGGCGTACCAGGGCAGCCTGTCGGTGGGCCTGCGCATTCCGTTCGGCGGTGGCGGCCGCGCCGATGCGAAGGCCGCCACGGCCCGCGCGGAGGCGATCGAGGCCGAGAGCCTCGCCACGCTCGAACGCGGCCGCGTGGCCGCCGGCATTGAGGCCGCGCGCGAGCGCGCCGAGGCCGCGCGCGCGCAGCGCGAGGCGGCCGACCAGCGCGCCCGGCTCGCACGCGAAGTGCGCGGCTTCATCGAGAAGTCCTTCCGCCTGGGCGAATCCGACCTGCCCACGCGGCTGCGCGCCGAACTGGAAGCCGCCGAGGCCG
Source organism: Simplicispira lacusdiani (assembly GCF_003604195.1). GTDB lineage: Bacteria > Pseudomonadota > Gammaproteobacteria > Burkholderiales > Burkholderiaceae_C > Simplicispira > Simplicispira lacusdiani. The sequence goes on along the minus strand of NZ_QXGR01000006.1, from coordinate 315,188 downwards.
AGCGCCTGGCGGCGCGCGCGCGCATCGACGCGGCGGCGGCGGTGTCCGCGCTGCGCCAATCCCTGGGCCTGCTGCCCGACTGAATTGAAACCATCCTCCATGACACCTACATTCCTTGTCCAACCGCTGAGCGCCTTGCTGCTGCTCGGCACCCTCGGCCTGCCGCTGGCCGCCCTGGCCGGTGACGGCCATGACCATGGCGACGCGCCCGCCGCGCCCGCCGCGCAGGCCGGCCCGGCCCTGCCGCGCTTCACCGCAACCTCCGACCTGTTCGAGCTGGTCGGCGTGCTCGACGGCAAGCGCCTGGCGCTGTACCTCGACCATGCCGCCGACAACCGTCCCGTGAAGGACGCGCAGCTCGACCTCGAATTCGGCGGCACCAAGCTCGCCGTGCAGCCGCATGGCGAAGGCGAATTCGAAGCCACCCTGGCCTCCGAGCCCGGCGAGGGCGTGGTCGCCGTCACCGCCACCGTGGTGGCCGGCGACGCGTCCGACCTGCTCGCCGGGTCGCTCGACATCCACGCCGAGGCGCATGCCGAGCGCGCCGCCACGGCCACGCCGTGGAAGGCCTATGGCGCCTGGGGCGCGGCGCTGGCCGCGCTGTTGGCGCTGGCCGGGATCGCGGCCAGCCGCCTGCATGCGCGGCGCGCGGGAGGCGCGACATGAAAGCACACCGTTTTCCCCTGCTGGCCGCGCTCTGTTTCGCGGCCTTGTTCGGCGCGGCCGCGCCATCCCGTGCCGGCGACGGCCATGACCATGGCGACGCACCGCCCGCCGCCAGCGGCAATGGCCCCCGGCGCCTGCCCGACGGCAGCGTGTTTCTGCCCAAGCCGGCGCAGCGCCAGTTGGCGCTGCGCACCCTGGCCACCGAAGAGGCCGAGCTGCACCGGTCCTTCGAGCTGGCCGGCAAGGTGGCCATGGACCCCAACGCCGGCGGCAAGGTACAGGCCGCCCTGGCGGGCCGCATCGAGGCTGGGCCCCGGGGCCTGCCGGACGTGGGTCAGGCCGTGCGCAAGGGCGAGGTGCTGGCGTATGTCGTCCCCTCCAGCGGCGCGCTCGAACGCTCCGACAAGCAGGCCCAGATCGCCGAACTGCGCGCCGCGCGGGCGCTGGCGGACAAGCGCCTGGCCCGGCTGCGCGAGCTGGCCGACACCGTGCCGCGCAAGGACATCGAGGCCGCCGAGGCCGAGGCCTCCAGCCTGAACGAGCGCATCGCGGCGCTGGGCGCCGGCCTGTCCCGCCGCGACGCGCTGGTGGCGCCGGTGAGCGGCATCGTTGCCTCCAGCCATGCCGTGGCGGGGCAGGTCGTGGATGCGCGCGAGCTGGTCTTCGAGGTGGTCGACCCCTCGCGCCTGCGCATCGAGGCGCTGGCCTACGACGCCGCCCAGGCGGGCGACGTGGCGGGCGGCAGCCTGGCCATCGGCACGGAACGGGTGGCGCTGCGCTTCCTGGGCGCGGCGCACAGCCTGCGCGACCAGGCGCTGCCGCTGCATTTCGCGGCCGAGGGCCCAGCGCTGGCCCGGCTGGCCGTGGGCCAGCCGGTGCGCATCCAGGCGCAGTCGAAGGCGCGCGCCCGGGGCATCGCGGTGCCGCTCACTGCGCTGCAGAAGAACCCGGCCAACCAGGCCATCGTGTGGGTGAAGGAGGCGCCCGAGCGGTTCGAGCCGCGCACGGTGACGCACGAGCCGCTCGACGGCGTTTCGGTGCGGGTCACCTCGGGCCTGGGCGCGGGCGAGCGCGTCGTCACGCAGGGCGCGAGCCTGCTCAACCAGGTCCGCTGACGAAAGGCCCCCATGTTCAAGTGGCTACTCGACAACAGCCTGTCCAACCGGCTGCTGGTCCTCATCGCCAGCGTGGTACTGATGGCCTATGGCGCGTTCACCCTGTCACGCACGCCGGTGGATGTGTTCCCCGACCTCAACAAGCCCACGGTCACCGTGATGACCGAAGCCGGCGGCATGGCCGCCGAAGAGGTGGAGCAGCTCATCACCTTCCCGCTGGAGACCACCATGAACGGCCTGCCCGGCGTGGAGAGCGTGCGCTCGACCTCCAGCGCAGGCCTGTCGTTCATCTACATCACCTTCGACTGGAGCACGGAGATCTTTCGCGCGCGCCAGATGGTCGCGGAGCGCCTGTCCTCGATGGAGGAGGGCCTGCCCGAGGGCATAGTGCCGCGCATGGGCCCGATCAGCTCGGTGATGGGCGAGATCCTGCAGATCGCCATCCCCATCGACGTGGCCCGCGCCTCGCCCATGGCCGTGCGCGAATACGCCGACTGGGTGCTGCGCCCCCGGCTGATGGCCATCCCCGGCGTGGCGCAGGTCATTCCCATCGGCGGCGAGGTGCGGCAGTTCCAGGTGCAGCCGGACACGGCGCGCATGGCCGAACTGGGCATCACGCACGACGACCTCGCGCAGGCGCTCAAGGGCTTCTCGTCGAACACCTCGGGCGGCTTCCTGGAGCTCAACGGGCGCGAATACCTGATCCGCCACCTGGGCCGCACCTCGCGGCTGCAGGATCTGCAGGACCTGGCTCTCACCGCGCGCAACGGCCAGCCGGTGCTGCTGCGGCAGATCGCTGAAGTCAGCTTCGCGGCGGCGCTCAAACGCGGCGACGCGGGCTTCGAGGGCAAGCCGGCGGTGATCCTCGGCATCCAGAAGCAGCCCACGGCCGACACCATCGGCCTCACGCGCACCATCGAGTCCGCGCTGGCGGACTTGCGCAAGTCGCTGCCCGCCGGCCTGGAGGCGCCGCGCGTCACGTTCCGCCAGGCCAGCTTCATCGAGGCCTCGGTGGACACGCTGCAGGGCAAGCTCATCGGCGCCTCGGTGTTCGTCGCCGTCATCCTGTTCGTGTTCCTGGGCACGGTGCGGCCCACGGCCATCGCGCTCACGGCCATTCCGGTGTCCATCTTCATGACGGCGCTGGTGTTCCGCCATTTCGGCATGTCGATCAACACCATGACGCTCGGCGGCCTGGCGATCGCCATCGGCGGCCTGGTGGACGATGCCGTGGTGGGCGTGGAGAACGTGCTGCGCCGTCTGCAGGTGGACCGCGAGCGGCACCCGCACAAACGCCTGCACCCGCTGGAGGTGGTGAAGATGGCCACGCTGGAGGTGCGCTCGGCCATCCTCTACGCAACGGTCATCATCGTGCTCGTGTTCCTGCCGCTGTTCGCGCTGCCGGGCATGGAGGGGCGGCTGTTCGTGCCGCTGGGCGTGGCCTTCATCGTCTCCACGCTGGCCTCGCTGGTCGTCTCGGTCACGGTGACGCCGGTGCTCGCGTTCTACCTGCTGCCCGCGATGCAGTCGCTGGACCATGGCGACACGCGCTTCCTGCGCTGGCTCAAGGAACGCTACCGGCGCGCCCTGCAGGCCGTGCTCGACCGGCCGCGCGCGGCCCTGGCGGCGGGTGCGGTGGCGGTGGCCGGCGCGGTGGCGGCGGTGCCGTTCTTTCCCACCACCTTCCTGCCTCCGTTCAACGAAGGCACGCTGCTCGTGGGCCTGCGCCTGAACCCGGGCGTGACGCTGGCCGAATCCACCGTGCTGGCGCGGCAGGCCGAGGTGCTCATCCGCGCGGTGCCCGAGGTCACGCATGTCGGCCGCCGCAGCGGCCGGGCCGAGCTGGACGAGCATGCCGAGGGTGTGCACGTGAGCGAGCTGGATGTCGGGCTGCTGCCCGCCGCCGAGCTGCGGCGCGGCATGACCGAGATCCAGGCCGACATCCGCGCGCGCCTGGTCAACCTGCCGGCGGCGATCGGCATCGGCCAGCCCATCTCGCACCGCATCGACCACATGCTGTCGGGCGTGCGCTCGCAGATCGCCATCAAGCTGTTCGGCGACGACCTGGACACCCTGCGCGGCCAGGCCGACGCCCTGCGCGGCCGGCTGGCGGCCGTGCCCGGCCTGGCCGACCTGGAGGTCGAGAAGCAGGTGCTGGCGCCGCAGATCAAGGTGCGCGTGGACTACGCCGCCGCCGCGCAGTACGGCGTGCCGGTGCCGCGCGTGCTGGCGGCGCTGCAGTCGCTGGTGGAGGGCGAGAAGGTGGCGCAGATCGTCGAGGGCGGCCGGCGCTTCGCGCTCGTCGTGCGCCTGCCCGAGAGCGCGCGCTCGCTGGAGGGCCTGGGCCGGATCCTGGTCGAGACGCCGAACGGACGCATCCCGCTGTCCCGGCTGGCGAGCATCGAGGACAGCGATGGCCCCAACCAGGTCAGCCGCGACGACGGCAAGCGCCGCATCGTGCTCTCGGCCAACGCCCAGGGGCGGCCGCTCTCCGAGGTCGTGGCCGGCATCCGCGCGGTGGTCGCGCAGACGCCGCTGCCCGAGGGTTACTTCGTCACGCTCGGCGGCCAGTTCCAGGCGCAGGAGGAAGCCTCGCGCCTGGTCGGCCTGCTGTCCCTCGTGTCGCTGGTGCTGATGTTCGTGGTGCTGTACAGCCGCTACCAGTCGGTGCGGCTATCGGTGCTCATCATGGCCAACATCCCGCTGGCCCTGGTGGGCGCGGTAGTGGGCTTGTGGCTGTCGGGCCAGCCGCTGTCGGTGGCGGCGCTGGTGGGCTTCATCACGCTGGCAGGCATCTCGGTGCGCAACGGCATCCTCAAGGTGAGCCACTACCTGAACCTGATGCGCGCCGAGGGCGAGTCCTTCGGTCACCCGATGATCCTGCGCGGCTCGCTGGAGCGCCTGAGCCCGGTGCTGATGACCGCGCTGGTGACCGCCTTCGCGCTGGCGCCGCTGCTGTTCGAGGCCGAGCGCCCGGGCACCGAGATCCTGCACCCGGTGGCCGTGGTGATCTTCTCGGGCCTTATCAGCTCCACGCTGCTCGACACCTTCCTCACCCCGGCCATGTTCTGGCTCTTCGGCCGCAAGGACGCCGAGCGCCTGGTCGATGCCCAGACCACCGAAGCCTTCTGACTCCCTCCATTCCACGAAAGGACGTTCCATGAAAAAAACCGCCATCCTCCTCTCCGCCCTCGCACTGAGCGCCTCGGGCGCCGTGTTCGCCGCCGGCGACCACCAGCACGGCCACGACCACAAGCCGCTGCATGGCGGCGTGGTGGCCGAGGCCAGCGACATCGACTTCGAGCTGGTGGCCGATGCCGGTTCGATCGCGCTGTTCGTGCGCGACCACGGCAAGCCGGCCAGCACCCAGGACGCCACGGCCAAGGTCACGCTGCTCAATGGCACCGAGAAGACCGAGGCCGTCCTGGTCCCGGCGGGCGCCAACAAGCTCGTGGCCCAGGGCGCCTACAAGCTGGGCGCAGGCACCAAGGCGGTGGCCACCGTCACCCTGGCGGGCAAGAAGCCCGTGAGCGTGCGCTTCGCGATCCGCTGAGCGGCCGGGCGGGGCGTGCCCCGCCCGGGCTTTCCTAGAATGCCTGCACTTATGCTGAACCGTCGTGTTTTTCTATCCCTTGCCGCGGGCTGCGCCGCGTTCCCCGCCCAGGCCCGCGCGCGGCGCCTGGGCCGGCTGGTCGTCATCGGCGGTGCCGAGGACAAGCTCAGCGACCGCATCGTGCTGCGCCGCTTCGTTGAACTGTGCGGCGGCGCGCCAAGCCGCATCCGCCTGATCTCGGCCGCCAGCGCCGACCCGGCGGGCGCCTGGGCCCTGTACCAGAAGACTTTCGCCGGCCTGGGCGTGGCCGATTGCGAGCCGATCGACATTCCCGACCGGGCCACCGCCGACAGCCCCGGGGTGACCGACCAGATCCTGGGTGCTGACGGCATCTTCATCTCGGGCGGCGACCAGCGGCGGTTGATGGACCTCTTGTGGGAGACCGAGGCCTTCAAGGCGCTGCACCGCGCTTTCCACCTGCGCGGCTGCTGCGTGGGCGGCACCAGCGCCGGCGCGGCCGTGCTCTCGCGGCACATGCTGGTGCAGGGCGAGGCCACGCGCCTGCCCGAGAAGGAGGCCGCCGAGTTGGACATCGGCCTGGGCTTCGTGGCCGATGCCATCATCGACCAGCATTTCTCCGAGCGTGGCCGCCTCGCGCGGCTGCTCTCCGTGCTCGCGCAAAAGCCCCACATGCTGGGGGTGGGCGTGGACGAGAACACCGCCCTCGTCATCGAGCGCGGGCTGGGCATCGAGATCGTGGGCGCGGGCGCCGTGACCCTGATCGACGGCCGCCAGATGAAATCCAACCAGGAGGAAGTCGACAGCCGCGACCACCTGGAAATGCTGGGCCTGCGCCTGCATCTGCTGCCGGCCGGCCACCGCTACGGTGCCCGCGCGGGCGATCCGCTGTCGCGCGCCATGCCGCCAGGCATGCGCGAGGCCATCGCCCGGCTCGTGGCCCCGGGGCCCATCCGGGGTTGAGGCGGCTCACCGCCCGTGCGACGCCATGCCGGGCCGGTCAATGCACCTGGAGTCCTACACCCGCGTGGACGGCATGCCGTTCACCGCCACGCGCGAGGACGTGCTGCGCGCCCACGGCCAGCCGCTGTCCGAGGCGCGCAACGGCGTGGGCCTGACGGCGCTGGATTTTGGCGGCGTGGTGTACCGCTTCCAGGACTGCGGACGCCTGGAGGAAATCACCACCCGGGCTGAAGTGCTGCACCTGGGCCGCGTCGCCGTGCCGTTCCGCGACCTTGCCGCTTTCGTGCATGGCCACGACGCCGCCGCGTTCGAGCGCGCCGGCTTTCTCGTCAGCCCCCGCTACGGCATCGCTTTCGTGCCGGACGAGCCGTGCTGGGTGACGGCGCTGGCGCGGCATTGCCTGGGGGAGTGGGAGGCGCTGCGGCAGGGGGCTTGAATCGCTGGTCAACTCGTTGTTATCAAGCCGGTTCTTGCTAAATGCAGTGATCATGTTCAGGCGAAAACAATGGTGAGCAAGGCGACTCTATGGTTGAATATTGATATTAATTCGCATTCACCAAGGAGTTTCATGTTTCGACCATCGTTTCTTGTCGCATGCCTGCTCTTTTTAGGCTTTGCCGCCCAAGCTGAGGGCAACTGGCCTCCGATAACGGTCACGATCGAGGAAATGAGGATTCTGACTCCCATACGTTTTTCCGTCCCCAAGGTGCGTGCTCAAGGAAAGATACGAGGACCTGTCGTCCTGCGGGTACATGTGGACGCTTCCGGAGCTGTGCGCCGCACGGTAGTGATAGGCAGCTGTGGCAGCCCGGCGCATGACGAAGCCGCGCTGAAATCCATGCACTCGGTTCGCTTTGTTCCCAAGCTGATCGATGGAGAAGCAACGGATGTTTCTCTGGTTGTTCCTTTTCACCTCCCGCTGCCCAAGACGCCGTTCGATGGTGAAGATGCCCCTGTGCAGTGACATCTATCGCACCAAAAGAAAACGGGTGCCACGGCACCCGTTTACATGGAATGGCAACTCTGCCGCAGATCAGCCCTTCTTCTGCAGCATCTTGATCACGCTGGAAAAGTCCTCGCCGCCATGTCCGGCGATGCTGTGCGCCGCGTAGATGGCGCGTGCCATGCCGCCCAGCGGGGTGCTGGCCTTGGTGGCCATGGCGTTTTCCTGGGCCAGGCCCAGGTCCTTGAGCATGAGGTCGGTGCCGAAGCCGCCAGCGTAGCCCTTGGAGGCGGGGGCGTTTTCGTGCACGCCGGGGAAGGGGTTGTACTTCTCCAGCGCCCAGTTGCCGCCCGAGCTGCGGCGCATGATCTCGCTCAGCACCTTGGGGTCCAGGCCGTTGGCCACGCCCAGGGCGATGGCTTCACTGGTGCCCACCATCAGGATGCCCAGCAGCATGTTGTTGCAGATCTTGGCCGTCTGGCCAGCGCCCACGCTGCCGGCGTGGAAGATGTTGGCGCCCATTTTTTCCAGCAGGGGGCGGGCACGTTCCAGTTGCGCGTCGCTGCCGCCGACCATGAAGGTCAGCGTGCCGGCGATGGCGCCGCCGGTGCCGCCGGAAACGGGCGCGTCGATGAAGTCGATGCCGGCAGCTTCGGCGGCCTTGGCGACCTTCTGGCTGGTGGCGGCGGCGATGGTCGAGCTGTCGATCACCAGCGCGCCCTTGGCGATGCTGGCCAGCAGGTTGCCGTTGCCGAGGAACAGGCCTTCCACGTGCTGGCTGGCGGGCAGCATGGTGATGACGGCTTCGGCGCCCTGCACGGCGTCTTGTGCGCTGGCCGCGACTTGCAGGCCTTCGGCCTTGACCTTGGCGAGGGCATCCTGGCTCAGGTCGAAGGCCTTGACGCTGTGGCCGGCCTTGTGCAGGTTGATGGCCATGGGGCCGCCCATGTTGCCGAGGCCGATGAATGCGATTTGCATGGTGTTGTCTCCTGGTCGGTTTGAAAGGGTTGGAAAGGGGAGGGGGCTGCTATTGTTTCAGTAGCTGCTGGCGCTTGTTGCATGGGCGCCAGAGGCCAAAAATGCTTGAAGTTTCATGGCGCCGCGCCTTTGCGGGCCTTGGCGCGCCGGGGCGATGCCTTGGCCTGCGGGTTGTAGGCGAGGGCGGTTTCCACCCAGTGCAGCCACTGCGGCCGGGTGGCGTAGCCCGTGGGCTCCACCCAGAAGTAGCCGGGCATGCCGCCGCGCGGGTCTAGCTCGCGCACGCCGGGCGTTTCGGCCGTGGCCGCGTGCTCCAGCGGTGGCAGGCGCACCAGCAGGTCTTCGCCCTTGACGGCCAGGCACAGCTTGCCGTCCACCATGAAGGCGTGGCAGCCGAAGAGCGGGCGCTCCTCCACCGTGGCGTCCACGCCCAGGCGCTCGGCCAGCGCGTCCCGCACCGCGGCGATGAGGTGCAGGGTTTCGTCGGCCAGGGGGCGGGCGGGCATGGCGGGTGGGGTTTTGGATTGAATTCGCTTCTAGCGCCCGTTGGTAAAGCGCCAGTAGCTATCAAAAACCTAGCGAATCGCGTCCGGCGCGTCGCCGTCGAGCATGCGCCGGGCGATGATGACGCGCATGATTTCGTTCGTGCCTTCCAGGATCTGGTGCACGCGCGCGTCGCGCATCAGGCGCTCCAGCGGGTATTCGCGGATGTAGCCGTAGCCGCCATGCAGTTGCAGCGCCTCGTTGCAGACGTTGAAGCCCGCGTCGGTGGCGAAGCGCTTGGCCATGGCGCAGTAGGTGCTGGCGTCGGGCGCGCCGGCGTCGAGCTTGCTGGCGGCCAGGCGCACCATCTGGCGCGCGGCGACGAGTTCGGTGGCCATGTCGGCCAGCTTGAACTGCAGCGCCTGGAAGCTGGCGATCGGCTTGCCGAACTGCTTGCGGTCGTGCATGTACTGCTGCGCCTGCTTGAGCGCGCCCTGGGCCGCGCCCACCGAGCAGGTGGCGATGTTGATGCGCCCGCCGTCCAGGCCCTTCATGGCGATCTTGAAGCCTTCGCCCTCGCGGCCCAGCAGGTGGTTGGCGGGAATGCGCACGTTGTCGAAGCTGATCTGGCGCGTGGGCTGGCTGTTCCAGCCCATCTTTTCTTCCTTCTTGCCGTAGTGGATGCCCGGGGCGTCGGCCGGCACGGCAAAGGCGCTGATGCCGGCGGCGCCCGAACTCGCATCGCCCGTGCGGGCCATGAGCACCAGCACGTCGGTGCTGCCGGCGCCGGAGATGAAGGCCTTGGAGCCGTTGATGACGTATTCGTGGCCCACCAGCTCGGCGCGCGTCTTGAGCGAGGCGGCGTCCGAACCCGCGCCGGGTTCGGTCAGGCAGTAGCTGGCCAGCTTCTGGCCGCTGGTCAGCAGCGGGCCCCAGTGGTCGCGCACCTCGGGCTGGGCCCAGGTACCGAGCATCCAGGTCGCCATGTTGTGGATGGTGATGAAGGCGGTGGTGGAAGGGTCCACGGCGGCCATTTCCTCGAACACCAGCGTGGCGTCGAGCCGGGGCAGTGCCAGGCCGCCAGCGGCTTCGGGCGCATAGAGGCCGCAAAAACCGAGTTCACCGGCCTTGGTGATGGCGTCTTTCGGGAAGATGCCTTCGGCATCCCAGTGCGCGGCATGCGGGGCCAGCTCGGCCAGGGCGAATTGGCGCGCGGTGTCGGCAAAGGCGCGCTGGTCTTCGGTCAGTTCAAAGTCCATGGGCTGGTCTCCGGGTCGGGTGTGCTTTTGTTTTTATAGCTGATGGCGCTTGCCTGGCAAGCGCTGGAGCCTGATTTTGCTCAAATTCTTTCAAGGCCAAGAAGGCGCGAGGCGTGGAGGGTGGCGCGGCCCCAGGCCAGCGGCCACCGCGCAAGGGCCGCCCCGCCGCGCTGGTGGCGTCCCTCCTCCCGCAGCGCGCAGCGATGCGAGAGAGGAGGGAAGGCGCGCAGCGCCTCAGGGAGGTGTCACTTCAGACTAATCGTGGTGTTCACACCATGGCTGGCGGTGCTGTCGTCGAACCAGCGCGCCGTGACCGTCTTGGTCTGCGTGTAGAACAGGATGACTTGCTTGCCGTAGGGGCCCAGGTCGCCGAGCTTGGAAGCGCGCGAGCCCGAGAACGAGAACAGCGGCACCGGCACGGGCACGGGCACGTTGATGCCGACCTGGCCCACGTCGATCTCTTCCTGGAACTTGCGCGCGGCGGCGCCGGACTGAGTGAACACTGCGGTGCCGTTGCCGTTGGGGTTGGCGTTGATGAACTCGATGGCCTCGTCCAGGTTGGCGGCGCCCACCAGGCTCAGCACGGGGCCGAAGATTTCCTGGTCATAGATGGCCATGCCGGGCTTCACGCCGCTGAAGATCGTCGGGCCGACGAAGTTGCCCTTCTCGTAGCCGGGCACCTGGGGCTTGCGGCCGTCGAGTTCTAGCGTGGCGCCGTCGGCAATGCCGCGCTCGATCAGGCCCTCGATGCGCGAGAGTGCCGCGCAGGAGATGACGGGACCCACGTCCGTGCCCTTCTCGGTGCCGCCGGACACCTTGAGCGTCTTGGCCTTGGCCACCAGGTCGGGAATCCACTTCTGGGCCTCGCCCACCAGCACCACCACGGGCAGGGCCATGCAGCGCTGGCCGGCCGCGCCGAACGAGGCGCCGGCGATGGCGTTGAGGGTCTGCTCCTTGTTGGCGTCGGGCAGGATGATGGCGTGGTTCTTCGCGCCCATCATGCACTGCGCGCGCTTGCCGTTGAGGGTGGCGCGGTTGTACACGTGCGTGCCCACCTTGGTGGAGCCCACGAACGAGACGGCCTTGATGTCAGGGTGGTCGCAGATGGCGTTCACGGCCATTTCGCCGCCGTGGATCACGTTCAGCACGCCGGGCGGCACGCCGGCTTCGAGGGCCAGCTCGCACAGGCGCATGGTGACCATGGGGTCCTGCTCGGAGGGCTTGAGCACGAAGGTGTTACCCGTGGCGATGGCCATGGGGAACATCCACAGCGGGATCATGGCGGGGAAGTTGAACGGCGTGATGCCGGCGCACACGCCCAGCGGCTGCAGCAGGGTGTAGGTGTCCACGCCGCCGGCCACGTTGTTGGCCAGCTCGCCCAGCTGCAGGTTGCCGATGCTGGCGGCATGCTCGACCACTTCAAGGCCACGGAACACGTCGCCCTCGGCGTCGGGCAGGGTCTTGCCCTGTTCGGCGGTCAGCATGGCGGCCAGCTCGCCCATGTTTTCACGGATCAGCTGCTGGAGCTTCAGGAAGATGCGGGCGCGGGCGCCGATGGGGGTCTTCTTCCAGGTCTTGAACGCTTCCTTGGCCGAGGCCACGGCGGCGTCGATTTCTTCTGCCGTGGCGAACGGCACGCGCGCCAGCACCTGCTGCGTGGCGGGGTTGACCACGTCGCGCCATTCGGTGGTCTTGGACTCAACGAACTGGCCGTTGATCAGCAGCTTGACGGTGGGGGCCTTGACGGCGGTGGATGCGTCCATGGAACTGTCTCCTGAAGTAGAACGGGGGCGGCAACAATGCCGACTGGCACGCATGGTAGCTGTGCGAAATTATCAAGACAAGAGACAATAACGCACCTGAGGTTTGCAAATTTGCACATCCTTCCCTCCGGAGACCGCCATGGATTGGGACAACCTGCGCTACTTCCTCGAACTGGCCCGCGCCGGCACGTTGGTGGGCGCGGCGCGCCATTTGGAGGTGGACCACACCACGGTGGCGAGGCGCATCCAGGCGCTGGAGAAGCAGATGGACGTGGCCCTGTTCGCCCGCGAGGCCGGCGGCCACCGCCTGACCGAGGCCGGGCGCCAGTTGCTGCCGCAGGTGGAGGCCATGGAAAGCGCCTTCCTGGCCGTGCGCAGCGTGGCGCCGGGCACGCCCGGGGGGCTGACGGGCGTGGTGCGCGTGGGCACGCCCGAGGGCTTTGGTACCACGGTGCTGGCGCCGCACCTGGCGCGCTTCGCTGGCGCGCACCCGGGGCTGGTGGTCGACCTGCTGGCGCTGCCCCGGCTGGTGCACCTCTCGCGGCGCGAGGCCGACATCGTGGTCTCGCTGGAGCGCCCGGCGCGCGGCTCCGTGGTGGCCACGCGGCTGACCGACTACGTGCTGCAGCTCTATGCCTCGCGCGACTACCTGGGGGCCCACGGGCCGATCGCGGCGCGCGAGGACCTGCGCGGCCACACCTTCATCAGCTATATCGACGACCTGCTGTTCAGCAAGGAGCTGCAGATCCTTGGCGAGCTGCACCGGCCCGAGCGCTACGCGCTGCGCAGCACCAGCATCCTGGCGCAGTACGAGGCCACCCGCTCGGGCGCCGGCCTGGCCGTGCTGCCGGCCTTCATCGCCGACCGCGACCCGCATCTGGTGCGCGTGCTGCCCGGCGTGGCGCGGTTCACGCGCACCTTCTGGATGTCAATGCCCGAAGAGGCCCGGCACCTGGCGCGCATGCAGGCCACCTGGGCGCTGGTGCGCGAGACGGTGCAGCAACAGCAGCCCCTGCTGTTGTCGCTGCGAGACGATGCAGCGCAAGGCCAGGCAGGATAAAGCGGTGGAAATACGCAATTTGTCACAAATGGGCAATGGGCACGTTATGCTCAGGGCTTTTTCCACGGGTGCGTGGCGCACCCCTGTCCCGCCGAGTCTGTCTGAACGTGTCTGAGTCCGCGCGCAAGCTCCTGTTGTGGCCCTGGTTCGCAGGTCTGGCGGTAGCGTTGGCGGGTTTGCTCGCCAGTGCCTGGCTCTACCAGATACAGCGTGCCTCGCTGGCGGCCACCGAGCAGGCGCGCTTCGAGCAGAAGGCGAGCGAATTCGCCGACGCGCTGGGCCAGCGCATCGCCGCCTACACCGAGATCGTCTATGGCCTGCGCGGCCTGTTCGTCACCAACCCGGCCACGGGCCGCGCCGCGTTCGACGAGGCCGTGCGCGAGCTGGACGTGCCCTCGCGCTACCCCGGGCTCAAGAACCTGTCCTTCACCCGTCTCGTGACGGCGGCCGAGCGCGAGCGCTTCGAGGCCAGCGTGCGCGCCGACACCTCGTTCCACCCGCAGGGCCACCCCGGCTTTGCCATCCACCCGCCGGGCGAGCGGCCCGAGTATTTCGTGGCCGACTACCTCTGGCCCCGCGAGGGCAACGAGCGCGTCATGGGGCTGGACATCAGCTCCCAGCCCGCCAACCTGGCCGCCATGCACTACAGCCGCGACAGCGGCAAGGTGGTGGCCTCGGCGCCGTTCGAGCTGTTGCAGGAAAAAGAGCACCGGCTCGGCTTCGTCATCCGCGTACCGGTGTTCGTGCAGGGCTCGGGGGAGGGCCAGCGCCGCTTCATCGGGGCCGTGGCCGCCACGGCGCGCATCCAAGACATCGTGCAGGCCATCGCCCACGAGGGGCGCATGGACGGACTGGCGGTGTCGCTGACCGACCTGGGCACCACGCGCCCGGGCGCCGCCGACGAAAAGCCGCGCCCGCTGTTCCGCAGCGATGCATTCAGCGACGGCGACGGCGCCGCCGCCTCGGTGCGCTTGCTGAAGGTGCACGACCGGCGCTGGCACCTGGGCTTCCAGCCGGCCGCGTCCTTCCTGTCGGCGGCCGAACGGCGCCTGCACCTGGTGTCCGCGCTGGTATCGGGCCTGGCGGCGCTGCTGCTGGGCGCCGTGGTGGCGCTGCTGGCGCTGCAGCGCGCGCAGGCCCTGCAGCGGGTGAACGCCTCCGACGCCGCGCGCGCCGAGAGCGAGAACCGCTTCCACACCCTGTTCAACCAGGCCGCCGTGGGCGTGGCGCTGGTGGAAACGGCCTCGGGCCGGTTAGTGGACGTCAACCAGAAGTTCTGCGACTGCCTTGGCCGCCCCGTCGAAACCCTGCGCGGCAGCCGCCTGGCCGACTGGCGCGATGCGCGCGACGCCGCCGGGGACGACGCGCAGATGGAGCGTTTCCGCGAGAACGGCCGGGGTGAATTCACCCTGGAAATGCGCAGCCTGCGCCCGGACGGCCATACCGTCTGGCTGGAGCGCACGGTTTCCGCCATGCACATGGACGGCTCGCGCCACGACCACCACATCGTCGTGCTGCAGGACATCACCGAGCGCAAGCACATGCAGGACGAGGTGCGCGGCAGCGAGATGCGGCTGCGCGACATGCTGCAGCGCCTGCCGGTGGGCGTGTTCCTGGTGCGGCCCGACGGGCGCATGACGCACCGCAACGAATACTTCCTGCAGCTCACCGGCTACACCGAGGAGGAGGTGCCCACCTCGGCCGAGTGGTGGGAGGCCGCCTACCCCGACCCCGAGTACCGGCGCCGCTCACGCGAGCGCTGGCAGGCCGCGCGCCACAAGGCGCAGGCCGAGGGCGTGCCGATACCGCCTGGCGAATACACCATCCACTGCAAGAACGGGCAGGACCGCAGCGTGGACATCACCGGGGCCCTGGTGGGCGAGGACCTGCTGGTCACGCTGATCGACCTCACCCAGCGCAAGGCCGCCGAGGAGAAGATCAACACCCTGGCCTTCTACGACATGCTCACGCACCTGCCCAACCGGCGCCTGCTGACCGACCGGATGCAGCAGGCCCTGGCCACGAGCGCCCGCCACGGGCGCTGCGGGGCGCTGCTGGTGCTGGACCTGGACAACTTCAAGGCCCTGAACGACACGCGCGGCCACGAGAAGGGCGACGCCCTGCTGCAGCAGGTGGCGGCGCGCCTGGTGGCCTGCGTGCATGCCGACGACACCGTGGCCCGCCCGGGCGGCGACGAGTTCGCGGTGCTGCTGGAAGACCTGGGCGACACCCCCGAGGAGGCCGCCGCGCAGGGCGAGGAGGCGGGCCAGAAGATCCTGGCGGCGCTGCGCGAGTCCTACCTGATCGAGGGCGAGGCGCACCACAGCACCATGAGCGTCGGCATCACGGTGTTCTGCGGCGGCGGGCAGGACACGGTGGACGAACTCTTCAAGCGCAGCGAGCTGGCCATGTACCAGGCCAAGGCTGCAGGGCGCAACACCCTGCAGTTCTTCGACCCGCGCATGCAGGCCGTGGCCACGGCCCGCGCCGCGCTGGAGGAGGACATGCGCGTGGGCCTGGAGCAGCGCCAGTTCGAGGTGTTCTTCCAGCCCCAGATCGACCACGGCCGCATCACCGGCGCCGAGGCGCTGGTGCGCTGGCGCCACCCGCGCGACGGCTACGTCTCGCCCGGGAGCTTCATCCCCGTGGCCGAGGAATGCGGCCTGATCCTGCCGCTGGGCCAGTGGATGCTGGAGCAGGCCTGCGCCACGCTGGCGCAATGGGCCACCGACCCGGTGCTGGCCGAGCTGACCCTGGCCGTGAACGTGAGCCCGCGCCAGTTCCTGCAGGACGGTTTCGTGCAGCAGGTGCTGGGCACGCTGGCCACCACGGGCGCGTCGGCGCGGCGCCTCAAGCTGGAGCTGACGGAAACCCTGCTGCTCCAGGACATCGACATCTCGGTGGCGCGCATGACCGAACTACAGTCCTACGGTGTGGGCTTCTCGCTCGACGACTTCGGCACCGGCTACTCGTCGCTGGCCTACCTCAAGCGCCTGCCGCTGGACCAGCTCAAGATCGACCAGAGCTTCGTGCGCGACGTGCTGGTGGACCCCAACGACGCCTCCATCGTGCGCACCATCCTGGCGCTCGGCGCGGGGCTGGGCCTGCATGTTATCGCCGAGGGCGTGGAGACCGACGCGCAGCGCCAGTTCCTGGAGCGCCACCACTGCCACGCCTGGCAGGGCTACTTGATGAGCCGGCCGGTGCCCGGCGACGCCTTCGTCCAGCTCGTTCGCGAGCGCGCCTGATCTCGCATTGCACATCGGCACGGCGCATGGGTAGGCGCTGCCCAGGCCAGTAGCCACCGCGCAAGGGCCGCCGCGCCGCGCTGGTGGCGTCCCCCCTCCCGCATCGCGCGGCGAGGCGAGAGAAGGGGGAAGCGGCGAAGCCGCACACGGTGGTGTCCTTGCTCAGTGTGCTCCACCGGCATCCGCCGCGCCCGCGCCCACCACCGGGGCCGGGCGGCGCGTGAGCCAGATCAGCCCGATCAGCAGCAGGAACAAGACCGCAGAGCCCAGGAAGATGTCGTTCGCCGCGCGCGTGAAGGCCTGCTGGTCGATGAGCCGGTTGACCTGCGCCAGCGCCTGCGCCTGCGACAGCCCCGAGGCCGTGAGCTGGTTCAGTGTGACGGCGAACACGCCTTGGCCCTGCACCAGCCCTTCGGTGAGGTGGGCGTGGTGCATGGCGGCGCGGCTGTCCCACAGCGTGGTGGCAATAGACGTGCCCATGGCTCCGGCCGTGATGCGCACGAAATTGCTCAGGCCCGCCGCAGCCGGAATGCGGTCGGGGGCAATGCCCGCCAGCGTCAGCGTGGTCAGCGGAATGAAGAAGAACGCCATGGCCGCGCCCTGCAGCAGCGTGGGGATGAGGATGTGGATGAAGTCCGTCTGCACCGTGAAGTGCGAGCGCATCCACAGCACCGTGCTGAACACCACGAACGCGCCCGTGGCCATGCGGCGCGGGTCCCACTGGCCCACCTTCTTGCCCACCAGCGGCGTGAGCAGGATGGCAAAAATGCCCACCGGCGCCAGCGCCATGCCGGCCGAGGTGGCCGTGTAGCCCATCCACTGCTGCAGCCACAGCGGCAGCAGCACCACGTTGCCGAAGAACAGCGCGTAGGCCACCGACAGCGCCAGTGCGCCAAACGCAAAGTTGCGCCGCGCGAACAGGCGCAGGTCCACCACCGGGTGCTTGTCCGTCAGCTCCCACACCAGGAACACCGCGAACGCCACCACGGCCACCACGGCCAGCAGAATGATCTCGTTCGAGGCGAACCAATCCAGCTCCTTGCCCTTGTCGAGCATGAGCTGCAGCGCGCCCACCCACAGCACCAGCAGCGACAGGCCCACCGTGTCGATGGGCAGCTTGCGGATGGGCGTCTCGCGGTCGCGGTAGATGCCCCAGGTGAGCAGCGCCGCCAGCAGGCCCACCGGCACGTTGATGTAGAAGATCCAGGGCCAGGAGATGTTTTCGGTGATCCAGCCGCCCAGCAGCGGCCCCACCACGGGCGCCACCAGCGTGGTCACGCCCCACAAGGCCAGCGCGGTGCCCGCCAGCGCGCGCGGGTAGCTGGCCAGCAGCAGCGTTTGCGACAGCGGAATCATCGGCCCGGCCACCAGGCCCTGCAGCACGCGGAAGAACACCAGCGCTTCGAGCGACGAGGCAAAGCCGCACAGCCAGGAGGTCAGCACGAACAGCAGCACGCTCATGGTGAACAGCCGCACCGCGCCGAAGCGCTGCGTGAGCCAGCCCGTGAGCGGCACCGAAATCGCGTTGGCCACGCCAAAGCTGGTGATAACCCAGGTGCCCTGGGCCGGGCTCACGCCCAGGTCGCCCGCGATGGCGGGAATGGAGACATTGGCGATGGACGAGTCCAGCACGTTCATGAACGTGGCCAGCGACAGCGACACCGTGCCCAGCAGCAGCGCCGCTCCGCGCAGCGGCGCGTGCGCGGCGGCCTGCGGGGGCGCGCTGGCGGGAGGGGAGGCTGGGGCCGGCCCTGCGGTGGGGTTGGCGGTGGTCATTCTCAGCGCACCACGGGGGCGTGCAGGGCGCCGGCCAGGGTCAGCTTGCGGCCCAGGTTGGCGGCGATGATCTTCTGCACGTCCTCGTCGGCGGCCTGCAGCTGTGCGTCGAACACCGGCGTGGCGGCCACCGGGGCGCTGCGCGGGGTGTCGGCCAGGGCCTTGCCGTCCTGGTCGCGGATGTCCACCTTCACCTCCATCGAAAGGCCCACGCGCAGCGCGTGCTCGGCCACTTCCTTGGGGTCGAGCGCGATGCGCACCGGCACGCGCTGCACCACCTTGATCCAGTTGCCCGTGGCGTTCTGCGCCGGCAGCAGCGCGAAGGCCGCGCCCGTGCCCGCGCCCAGGCCGGCGATGGTGCCGTGGTAGGTGACCTGGGTGCCGTACACATCGGCCACCAGCTCGGCCTTCTGGCCGATGCGCAGGTTCTGCAGCTGGCTTTCCTTGAAGTTCGCGTCCACCCACAGGTCCGACAGCGGCACGATGGTCATCAGCGGCGCGCCGGCCTGCACGCGCTGGCCCACCTGCACGCCGCGCTTGGCCACATGGCCGTCGAGCGGCGCCACGAGCTGGGCGCGCTGCACCGCCAGGTAGGCCTCGCGCACGCGCGCGGCGGCGCGCTGCACGCCGGGGTGCTGCTCCACGGTGGTGCCGTCGGTCTGCGTCTGGCTCGCGGCCAGTTGCTCCTGCGCGGCCAGCACGGCGGACTGGGCGGCGGCCACGCTGCTCTTGGCGGCGGCCAGTTGCGCCGTGGCGTGCTGGAACTCTTCCTTGCCCACGGCGCCGCTGGCCGTCAGCGGGGCGCGGCGGTTCACGTCGTCCTGCAGGCGGGCGGCGTCGGCCTGCACGCGCGCCAGGTCGGCCTGGCGCAGGCTCACCTGGGCCTTGAGGGTGGCGGTGTTGGCATAGAGCGTGCGCACCTCGCGCACCGTCTGCGCCAGTTGCGCCTCGGCCTGCTCCAGCGCCACGCGGGCGTCGGCCGGGTCGAGCTTGACCAGCACCTGGCCGGTGCGCACGAAGTCGGTGTCGTCGGCGCCGATGGCCACCACGGTGCCGCCCACCTGGGGCGTGATCTGCACCACGTTGCCCGCCACATAGGCGTTGTCGGTGCTCTCGAAATGGCGGCCGTTCATCCAGTGCCAGCCGCCCCAGCCCAGCCCGGCCAGGGCCACGGCGGCAGCGATCAGGGTCAGGCCGCGGCGGCGGGCGGTGTTGGCTTCGGTGGCGGTCAGGGGTGCGCTCATGGTGTTGTCTTTCGTGTTCGTTGTGTGGGGTGCGATGGCAGAGGGCTCAGCGGGCGGCCGTCTGCAGCGTGGCGGTATCGTCCTGCCAGCCGCCGCCCAGGGCCTTCATCAGGGCGACGCGGGTGTCGAGTTGGCGCGCGCTCAGGTCCACGGCCAGGCGGCGCTGGGCCAGCACCTGGCTCTCGGTGCTCAGCACCACGAGGTAGGTGCCCAGGCCGGCGCGGTAACGCTCTTGCGCGAACTGGTAGGCCTTTTCGGCGCCAGCGGCGGCCTCGGCCTGCTGCGCCTGCTGGCGCTCCAGCGAGTGCAGCGAGGCCAGGGCGTCGCCGGCCTCGCGTGCCGCGTCGAGCACCACGCCGTTGTACTGGGCGATGGCCGCGTCCAGCTCGGCCTGCCGCCCGCCCAATTGGGCGCGCAGGCGCCCGCCGTCAAACAGGGGCAGGCGCAGCGCGGGCGCCACGCCGAGCTGGCGCGAACCGGCGTTGAACAGCCGGTCCAGCCCCAGCGCGTTCAGGCCCACGAAGGCGGTGAGGTTGACGTTGGGGTAGAACTCGCTGCGCGCCACGGCCACGCCCTGGGTGGCGGCTTCGATGCGCCAGCGCGCGGCCACCACGTCGGGGCGGCGGCCCAGCAGGTCGGCGCCCAGCTCGCCCGGCACGGCCGGGGGCTGCAGCGCGGCGAGCCGGGGCGTGAGCGCGGCCAGCGCGCCCGGCGCCTGGCCGCTGAGCACGGCAAGCTGGCGGCGCGCCAGTGTGATCTGCTCGTCCAGCGCCTCGATCTGCGTGCGCGCGTCGGGCACGGCGGATTGGGATTGGGTCAGCTCCACCTGGCTGTCCAGCCCCGCGCCCACGCGCTGGCGCGTCAGGCCCAGTTGCTCCTGGCGCTGCGCCAGCGCGCGCTCGGCCACCTCGCGCTGGGCCACCAGGCGCGCCAGCCCCACATAGCCGCGCGCTACCTGGGCGGCCAGCAGGTTGGCTGCTGCGGCGGCATCGGCCTGGGCCGCGCGCGCCTGGCCCAGGGCGGCTTCAAGTTCAGCCGCGTGCTGGCCAAAGAAGTCGGGCGCCCAGGCCAGCGTGGCTTGCAGGTTGCCCGTGGAATAGCTGTTGCCCGCCACGGGCGCGGGCACCAGGCCGTGCGCCGTGTAGTGCTGGCGGGACAGGTCCGCGCCCAGCGTGGCCTGCGGGCCGTTGGCGGCCTCGCGCACCTGGCTCAGCGCCACGGCCTGGGCCAGCCGCGCGCGGCCCACGGCCAGGCTGGGGCTGCCCTGCAGCGCCTGGGCTACCAGGGCATCGAGCTGGCGGTCGCCCAGCGCGCTCCACCACTGCGCGGCGGCGGGCTGCGAGGCGGCATCGGGCAGGCCGGCGGCATGGGCTGTGGAGGCGGCCAGCGGCGTGTGCGCTGGGCCGGGGCTGGCGCAGGCCACCAGCAGCAGGGCCGTGGCCAGCGCGCCGGCCAGGGGGAGCAGGCGGCGCGTGCCGGCGAAGGAAGGAAAGGAGGAGGGCGTCATGGGCGGTGCGTGAAACGGGGGGTGAATCAGGGGTTTTGCGCCTGCTGCTGGCGCCGGGCCTCGCCGTTGGCCAGCATGCGGCGCAGCAGGTGCAGCAGTTGCTGCCATTCCTCGTGCGTGAAGTCGCTCAGGTGGCCGTTCAGCACCTCGGCCAGCACGGGCGGCACCTGCGCCGCCACGGCCTGCCCCTCGGGCGTAAGGGCCAGTTGCACCACGCGCCGGTCGGTGGTGGAGCGCTCGCGCGCCACCAGGCCCTTGGCCTCCAGCCGGTCGAGCACGCGCGTCATGGCCGCCGGATCGGTCTCCAGGTCGCGCGCCAGCCCGGCCACCGTGGGCGCGGTGGTGCACAGCGACAGCTTGAACAGCGGCAGCCACTGTGCGTAGGTCATGTCGTGCGTGGAGAGCTGCGCATCGGCCTGCGTGCGGATGGACGACATCACCTTGCGCATGAGGTAGCCCACGCTTTCCTCGGGCACGAGGCGGGTGGTGTCGTAGAACTGCGGGGGGGCGGTCGGCTGGGGTGTGTCTGGCATGGGCCGTAATTTAATTGACTAGACAATGATTGTCTTTGCAATTAGTGAATAGGCCTGCTTTTGCGCAGGGGCATTGGATGGGAGGGGAAGCAAAGTCAGCTATGTAAAAGATAGCTGGTAGCGCTTGTTAGGTGGGCGCTAAAGGCCGATTTGTGCCTGAATACTGGCGAGCCAGAGACATTTCCAGCACCGCAAGGCCTGTGGCTGCAACATGGTGGCTGCGCAATGCATAGATGCATTAATTGATGCAAAATGGCATCAAAATTGATGAATTGGAGCGCCCCATGCGAACCACCGTGACCATCGACGACACCCTCTACGAAGAAGCACTGCAGGTGGCCGAGCCCGGCATGGACAAGGCCGACCTGATCCGTGAGGCCATCAAGACCTATGTGCGCGTGCAGGCCGCCAAGCGCCTCGCATCCCTGGGCGCCGCCATGCCCGACATGGCGGACGTTTCCCGGCGCCAGGAAGCCGGGGCGCAGTGATGCGGGTGCTGGTCGATACCTCCGTGTGGGTCGATCACTTCCGCCAGGGCAGCCTGCCGCTGGTGGGCCTGCTGGAGCGGGACGCGGTGATGATCCACCCCATGGTTCTGGGCGAATTGGCGTGCGGCACGCCGCCATCCCGAACGCAAACCCTGGCGGATCTGCAGCGCCTGCAACCCGCCCAACAGGCCAGCATCCGCGAGGTGATGGCGTTCGTGGAGCATGAGCAGCTTTTTGGGCTGGGCTGCGGGCTGGTGGACTTGTCGCTCCTTGCCTCCACGTTGATGACGCCCGGTGCCAGTCTTTGGACCCTGGACAAGCGCCTCGCCACCCTGGCCGAGCGCTTTGGGGTCGCGCACCGGCCTGCGGTGCATTAGCTTTTCAGCGTTCCGGCGCGGGCCGGGGTGTGAGCGTGTATTCCGGGTGCTGCCCTGTCAGCAGCAGGAACATGGCGAACACCGGCCCCTGCATATTGCGCTCGTCCGTCGTGCTCTCCAGCGCCTGCCAGGTGCGCGACTGCA
The DNA here is from genome assembly GCF_003604195.1 of Simplicispira lacusdiani. Classification (GTDB taxonomy): domain Bacteria; phylum Pseudomonadota; class Gammaproteobacteria; order Burkholderiales; family Burkholderiaceae_C; genus Simplicispira; species Simplicispira lacusdiani. The sequence goes on along the minus strand of NZ_QXGR01000006.1, from coordinate 293,070 downwards.
CGCCGCCCCGGCTACCGGTCTGCAGCGGGTAACCCATCAGCTCGGCGGCCTGCGCCTGGCTGAGGCCGGCAGCCACGCGCGCGGCCTTGAGTTGGTCGCCGGTGGGGGTGGGCATGGCCAGGGTGAGGGGGGTGGTGGTCATGGCGGGTGGTGAGTGGTACCGGCTGGGATGGTAGCGCAGAGGCCGCGTATTCATGGGCACTTGACGTGCGGCGCGTTTCGGTCAGAAGCAATCGGCTGTTTCTGGTCGAAGCTGCCGTCAATATTTAGAACGCCTGGAGGTTTCAGGGGAAATTCTTTCCATATTGCGTCCCAAACTGCAGAGAAACGATCGAGTTCGGAAGATTGGCTAAAACCAGCGGGATGGTAGACCTGAACTTTATGTCGATTGCCGTCCACCCGAATGTCTATTGCGTACATGGGTGCATGAATAGGGATCAGCGCGGGTTGAATTTTTCTTGGGAGATCATTGAACTGGTGTATTTGCGCCTCAGTGAGTAATTTTAACAAAATATCGGGATCAAGGAGAAATTCACCTCTGAGGGTTCCAAAGGATTTTTTGTAGGAATGGCGAAAATATGTAATCCCTGTTCGGGTTATATGAACGCTCCAGTCTTCACTGCCATGAGCAATTAGTGAGGCCTCGATCTCCACCTCTGGTTTAGCTGGATGATCCGAATGAGCATGGTCGGCTAGCGCGCTCTTGGTGAAGAGGGTTAGGGCCAGAACTAAGATAAGTCGAATATTCATGCGCACGATTTCTAACGAATGAAAGGGACTTCCCCGTCCCGAGTGATCCGCGCATTTGCGGGGTACGGCATCAAAGTGCCACGATGGGAGTGCGATCTCTCATCAATTCACTCGTTTTGTGGAAGGGAAAGTCCATGTCTGCCATTATCTCCATCAGAATCTATCTAGCCAAGAACGTCTTTGCTGTTCACGGCGTAGATGCCACAGGCGAGAGCGCACTGATACGCCCAAGCGTGGCGCGCCCCAAATTGCTCGAACTCATGGCCACGCCGTGAGGATTATGTAGGAGCACCCCTTGATTTCAAGCGGTCCGACTGCGTGTGTGTCTGCTGCCCAATCACCCCACATACTTCTTCTCCAACCCATCCCAAACCCCCTTACCCACCAGCCGCTGCCTTTCCGCAAACGGCGTCACCAGCGCCGGGTCTTCATCAATCCGCTGCATTTCCCGTAACTGCGTCAGCGTGCGCTGCATGCCCGCCAGCGCGCCTTGCAGGGCGGCGTTGGCGTACAGCACCAGGCCATAGCCGAGCTGGCCCAGTTCCTGGGCGCTGGTGATGGGGGTTTTGCCGCCGATGACCATGTTCATGAGCTGGGGTGTGCCCAGGCGCTGGGGCAGGGCGCGGACGTGCTCCAGCTCGGTCACGGCCTCGACGAACAGCAGGTCTGCCCCCGCCTCGGCGTAGGCTTGGGCGCGCTCCACGGCGGCGTTGAAGCCGTGCACGGCGGCGGCGTCGGTGCGGGCCATGATGAGCAGGTCCTTGTCACGCCGGGCGTCGCAGGCGGCCTTGATCTTGCCGATCATTTCGCTGGCTTCCACCACGTCCTTGCCGGCGAAGTGGCCGCAGCGTTTGGGGCTGACCTGGTCTTCAAGCTGGATGCAATCGGCACCCGCGCGCTCCAGGGTGCGCACCGCGTGGTAGGTGTTGAGCGCGTTGCCAAAGCCGGTGTCGGCGTCCACGATCAGGGGCAGGTCCACGGCGTCGCGGATGCGGGCGGTGTGGTCTGCGATGTCGGTGAGGCCCATGAAGGCCTGGTCAGGCAGGCCGAACCACATGTTGGTCACGCCCGCGCCGGTGACGTAGAGGGCCTCGAAGCCCAGGTCGGCCACCACGCGGGCGGAGAGGGCGTTGAACGCGCCGGGCACGATGACGCCCCGGCGGGCATGGGCCAGGGCCTTGAGTTGTTGCTTGGTGTTCATGGCTGGTTTGCTATTGGTTTGGTAGCTTATGGCGCTTGCTGCATAAGCGCTGGAGGCTGATTTGGCTTAAAAACTGTCGGCGGGAACGCGCACCCAGCCTTCCATGAGGATGCGGGCGCTGCGGCTCATCAAGGCCTTCGTCACTTGCCACTGGCCGCCCACCTGCGCGGCCTCGGCGCCCACGCGCAGGGTGCCCGAGGGGTGGCCGAACACCACGGCGTTGCGCGTGCCGCCGCCGGCCGCGCGGTTGACCAGCGTGCCGGGGATGGCGGCGGCGGTGCCAATGGCCACGGCCGCCGTGCCCATCATGGCGTGGTGCAGCTGGCCCATGGAGAGGGCGCGCACCAGCAGGTCGATGTCCTCGGCCTCGATGTGCTTGCCGCTGGACGCGGTGTAGCTGATGGGAGGGGCCACGAAGGCTATTTTTGGCGTGTGCTGGCGCTGGGCGGCTTCCGCCACGTCGCGGATCAGGCCCATCTTCACGGCGCCGTGCGCGCGGATGGCCTCGAAGCGCGCCAGGGCCTGCGCGTCGCCGTTGATGGCGCCCTGTAGCTCGGTGCCGGTATAGCCCAGGTCCGCCGCGTTGAGGAAGATGGTGGGAATGCCGGCGTTGATGAGCGTGGCCTGGAAGCGGCCGACGCCGGGCACGTCGAGTTCATCCACCACGTTGCCGGTGGGGAACATGGCGCCACCGTCCCCCTCGTCGGCCGGGGCGATGAACTCCAGCGGCACCTCGGCGGCGGGGAAGGCCACGCCGTCGAGCGCGAATTCGCCCGCCTCCTGCACCTGCCCGCCCACGATGGGCACATGGGCCACGATGGTCTTGCCAATGTTGGCCTGCCAGATGCGCACCGCCACGCTGCCCTGGCGCGGGATGCGCGCCGGGTCCACCAGCCCCAGGTGGATGGCGCAGGGCCCCACGGCGGCCGAGAGGTTGCCGCAGTTGCCGCTCCAGTCCACGAAGGGGCGGTCGATGGCGACCTGGCCGAAGAGGTAATCCACATCGTGCCCGGGCCGCGTGCTGCGGCCCAGGATGACGGCCTTGCTGGTGCTGGACGAGGCGTTGCCCAGCCCGTCGATCTGCTTGCCATACGGGTCGGGGCTGCCCAGCACGCGCAGCAGCAGCGCGTCGCGCGCGGGGCTGGGGTGGCGCGCGGCCTCGGGCAGGTCGGGCAGGTGGAAGAACACGCCCTTGCTGGTGCCGCCGCGCATGTAGAGGGCGGGGATCTTGGTTTGCGGTGCCATGGTTTACTTCAGTTTTGATAGCTGATGGCGCTTGCTGGTCGGGCGCTATCGGCCGATTTGGCCAAAAAATCCTGGGCAAAGCGCTGCAGCACGCCGCCCGCTTCGTACACCGAGGCTTCCTCGGCGGTGTCGAGCCGGCATTGCACGGGCACCTGCAGCACCTCGCCGTTCTTGCGGCGCACGACAAGGGTGAGCACGGCGCGCGGCTGCAGCGTGCCCGCCACGTCGTAGGTCTCGGTGCCGTCGAGCTGCAGCGTGTGGCGCGTGGTGCCGGGCTGGAATTCGAGCGGCAGCACGCCCATGCCGATGAGGTTGGTGCGGTGGATGCGCTCGAAGCCCTCGGCCACCACCACCTCCACGCCCGCCAGGCGCACGCCCTTGGCGGCCCAGTCGCGGCTGGAGCCCTGGCCGTAGTCGGCGCCGGCCACGACGATGAGCGGCTGCCTGCGCTGCAGGTAGGTTTCGATGGCCTCCCACATGCGCACCACGCGGCCCTCGGGCTCCACACGGGCCAGCGAGCCCTTGCGCACCTGGCCGTCGACCACGGCCATTTCGTTCACCAGCTGCGGGTTGGCGAAGGTGGCGCGCATGGCGGTCAGGTGGTCGCCCCGGTGCGTGGCGTAGGAATTGAAGTCTTCCTCGGGCACGCCCATGCGCGCCAGATACTCGCCCGCCGCGCTGTCGGCCAGGATGGCGTTGGAGGGCGAGAGGTGGTCGGTGGTGATGTTGTCGGGCAGGATCGCCAGCGGGCGCAGGCCCTTGAGCGTGCGCGGGTGGGCGGCGAGGGCACCCACGCCCTCGGTGTCCCAGTAGGGCGGGCGGCGGATGTAGGTGGACTGCGCGCGCCAGGCGTATTGCGGGCTCACGCGCTGGCCGTCGTCGCGCCGCAGGGTGAACATGGGCTCGTACACGGCGCGGTACTGCGCGGGCTGCACGGCGGCCCGCACCACGGCGTCGATGTCGGCGTCGCTCGGCCAGAGGTCTTGCAGGCGGATGGCGCGGCCATCGACCATGGCGAGCACGTCGTTCTCGATGTCGAAGCGCACCGTGCCCGCCAGCGCATAGGCCACCACCAGCGGCGGCGAGGCCAGGAACGCCTGCTTGGCATACGGGTGGATGCGCCCGTCGAAGTTGCGGTTGCCCGAGAGCACGGCGGTGGCGTACAGGTCGCGGTCGATGATCTCCTGCTGGATGGCGGGGTCGAGCGCGCCGCTCATGCCGTTGCAGGTGGTGCAGGCAAAGCCCACGATGCCGAAGCCCAGCGCCTCCAGGTCGCCCAGCAGGCCGGCCTCCTGCAGGTACAGCTCCACGGCCTTGGAGCCGGGGGCGAGCGAGGTTTTGACCCAGGGCTTGCGCGTCAGGCCCAGGCGGCGGGCGTTGCGCGCCAGCAGGGCGGCGGCGATCACGTTGCGCGGGTTGCTGGTGTTGGTGCAGCTCGTGATGGCGGCGATGACCACGGCGCCGTCGGGCATCGTGCCTTCGCCGGGCGCGGGCATGGCCCACGGGCCGGCGATGCCCTTGGCCGCCAGCTCGCGCGTGGCCACGCGGGCGTGCGGGTTGGAGGGGCCGGCCAGGTTGCGCTCCACGCGGGACAGGTCGAATTCGAGCGTGCGCTCGTACACGGCATCCTGCAGGCTGTCGGCCCACAGGCCCGCCTGGCGGGCGTAGGTTTCGACCAGGCGCACCTGTTCGGCGGCGCGGCCGGTGAGGCGCAGGTAGTCCAGCGTTTGTTCGTCGATGGCGAACAGCGCGGCCGTGGCGCCGTATTCGGGCGCCATGTTCGAGATGGTGGCGCGGTCGCCAATGGTGAGTTTGGCCGCGCCCTCGCCATGGAATTCGAGGTAGGCGCCCACCACCTTGGATTTGCGCAGGAATTCGGTGAGCGCCAGCACCACGTCGGTGGCGGTGATGCCGTCCTGGCGCTGGCCGGTGAGCCTCACGCCCACGATCTCGGGCAGGCGCATCCACGAGGCACGGCCCAGCATCACGTTCTCGGCCTCCAGGCCGCCCACGCCGATGGCGATGACGCCCAGCGCGTCGACGTGCGGCGTGTGGCTGTCGGTGCCCACGCAGGTGTCGGGGTAGGCCAGGCCATCCTGCACCTGCACCACGGGCGACATTTTTTCCAGGTTGATCTGGTGCATGATGCCGTTGCCCGCCGGGATCACCTCCACGTTGGCGAAGGCCTTCTTCGTCCACTCAATGAAGTGGAAGCGGTCCTCGTTGCGGCGGTCCTCGATGGCGCGGTTCTTGGCGAAGGCATCGGGGTCGAAGCCGCCGCACTCCACGGCCAGCGAGTGGTCCACGATGAGCTGCACCGGCACCACGGGGTTCACCTGGGCCGGGTCGCCGCCCTCGGCCGCGATGGCGTCGCGCAGGCCGGCCAGGTCCACCAGGGCGGTCTGGCCCAGGATGTCGTGGCAGACCACGCGCGCCGGGTACCAGGGAAAGTCGCGCTCGCGGCGGCGTTCGATGAGCTGGCGCAGGCAGTCCACGATGGTGGCCGGGTCGGCCTTGCGCACGATGTTCTCGGCGTGCACGCGCGCGGTGTAGGGCATCTCGGCCCAGGCGCCGGGGCGCAGGTGCTCGACGGCGGCGCGGGCGTCCACATAGTCCAGCGCGGTGCCGGGCAGGTTCTTGCGGTAGAGGGTGTTCATGGCGTGGGGCGCTGCAAGGGGTTACGTGCGGTTCTCGATGGGCACGAAGGCCAGGTCGTCGGGGCCGGTGTAGTGGGCGCTGGGGCGGATGATCTTGTTGTCGATGCGCTGCTCGATGGTGTGCGCGGCCCAGCCGCTGGTGCGCGCGATGACGAACAGCGGCGTGAACATGGCCGTGGGCACCCGCATCATGTGGTAGCTCACGGCGCTGAACCAGTCGAGGTTGGGGAACATTTTCTTGGTTTCCCACATCACGGCTTCCAGCCGTTCGGCGATGTCGTACATCTTGGTGCTGCCCGCTTCCTCGGACAACTGGCGCGCGACGCGCTTGATGACCACGTTGCGCGGGTCGCTCACGGTGTAGACGGGGTGGCCGAAGCCGATCACCACTTCCTTGGCTTCCACGCGGCGGCGGATGTCGGCCTCGGCGTCGTCGGGGTTGTCGTAGCGCTTTTGCACCTCGAAAGCCACCTCGTTCGCGCCGCCATGCTTGGGGCCGCGCAGCGCGCCAATGGCGCCGGCGATGCTGGAATACATATCGCTGCCGGTGCCGGCGATCACCCGGGCGGTGAAGGTGCTGGCGTTGAACTCGTGCTCGGCATAGAGGTTCAGCGAGGTGTGCATGGCGCGCTCCCAGGCGGCGCTGGGCTTCTGGCCGTGCAGCAGGTGCAGGAAGTGCGCGCCGATGGAGTCGTCGTCGGTCTCCACCGCGATGCGCTTGCCCTGCGTGCTCCAGTGGTACCAGTAAAGCAGCATGGAGCCCAGGCTGGCCAGCAGGCGGTCGGCGATGTCGCGCGCGCCGGGGATGTTGTGGTCGTCCTTCTCGGGCAGCACGCAGCCCAGGGCCGAGACGCCGGTGCGCATCACGTCCATGGGGTGGCTGCTGGCGGGGAGCTTCTCCAGCGCGTCCTTCACGCTGGCGGGCAGGCCGCGCAGGGCCTTGAGCTTGGCCTTGTAGGCCTGGAGTTCGGCGCGCGTGGGCAGCTTGCCGTGCACCAGCAGGTGGGCGATCTCCTCGAACTCGCAGACCTCGGCCATGTCCAGGATGTCGTAGCCCCGGTAATGCAGGTCGTTGCCCGTCTTGCCGACGGTGCACAGCGCCGTGTTGCCGGCGGTCACGCCCGAGAGGGCGACGGATTTCTTGGCCTTGGGGACGGGGGTGGCGGTTTCGCTCATGGCGTTGTTCTCCTTGCAAAAAGTGTTTGTGCAGCCGCGTGGTCCGGTGCATGATTCGCAATGTACGCAAACGCTTCTCCCAAGGTAAGCACTGAATTGGCGAAGGTTTGCGAAGAATAAAAGTGCAAATTGCGAATGTTGCGAATAACCAGGAGACTTCCATGCGCAAGACCTTCATGGGCGTGCAGCTGCGCCGCCTGCGCGAGGAACGCGGGCTCACGCAGGTGGCGCTGGCGCGCACGCTGGGCCTGTCGGCCAGCTACCTGAACCAGATCGAGCAGAACCAGCGCCCGCTGACGGTGCCCGTGCTGCTCAAGATCAGCGCCGCGCTGGGCGTGGACGTGCAGCGCTTCTCCGACGACGAGGAGGCGCGCCTGATCGCCGGCCTGAACGACGTGCTGGCCGACCAGCCGCCCGATGGCGCGGGGCAGGCGCCGGTGTCGCTGGCCGAAATCCGCGAGCTGGCCGCCAGCATGCCCGCCGTGGCGCGCACCCTCATCGGCCTGCATGGGCGCTACCAGCAGGCGCTGGAGCGGCTCGATGCGCTGGCCGCCCCCTGGGACGGCGAACGCGCGGGCCAGGACGGCGCGGCGCCGCCGCCCATGGCCTACGAGGAGGTGCGCGACTATTTCTTCGCGCACCACAACCACATGGCCGAGCTGGATGCCGCCGCCGAGCACTGCGCCGCGCAGTGGGGCATGGAGCCGCGCCGCGCCGAAAGCGTGCTGCTGCAGCGGCTGGAGCAGCAGCACGGCGTGCGCGTGGTCACGCCGGGGCCCGATTTGCCGGTGCTCGAAGGCGGCACGCTGCGCCTGTTCGACGCGGCGTCCAGCGTGCTCTATTTGTCCGACCGGCTGGAGGGCGGGCAGCGCAACTTCCACATGGCCACGCAACTGGCCTTCCTGGAGATGGAGCCCGTGCTGCGGCGCCTGGCGCAGGACGCGCGCCTGTCGAGCCGCGAGGCGCGGCAACTCGCGCGCATCGGCCTGGCCAACTACTTCGCCGGTGCGCTGCTCATGCCTTATGCGGCCTTCCTGCAGGCGGCCGAGGAGGAGGGCTACGACATCGAGCGCCTGGGCCAGCGCTTTGGCGTGGGCTTCGAGGCGGTGTGCCACCGGCTGTCGATGCTGCAGCGGCCGCAGGCGCGCGGCATTCCGTTCATCTTTATCCGCGTGGACCGGGCGGGCAACATCTCCAAGCGCCAGTCGGCCACGCATTTCCACTTCTCGCGCATCGGCGGCACCTGCCCGTTGTGGAACGTGTACGAGGCCTTCGCCCAGCCCGGCCGCATCGCCACGCAGCTGGCGCGCATGCCCGATGGGCGCACCTACCTGTGGGTGGCGCGCACCGTGCAGCACGGCGGCGGCGCCTGGGGCGCGCCGGGCAAGCTGCACGCCGTGGCGCTGGGCTGCGACATCGAGCACGCGCCGCGCTGGGTGTATTCCAAGGGGCTGAACCTGGCGGACCCGGCCGCCGCCGTGCCCATCGGCATGGGCTGCAAGGTGTGCGAGCGCGCGAGCTGCCCGCAGCGCGCCTTCCCGCCCGTGGGCCGCGCGCTGGAGGTGGACGAGCGGCGCAGCACGCTGGCGCCGTACCCGGTGCAGCAGCGGGCGCTATCGAATCAGTAGCTGGTGGCGCTTTCTGAATGGGCGTTTTAGCCTGATTTGATGCATAGATCCGGGGTCAGGCCGTCATGAACCCAAGATCAGCGGAGCCGAAATTGCCCAGGCGCGGCAGCACCAGCGGCAAATCGCTGGCGGGCACGCCGAACCAGCGCGCCATGGTGGCGGCGTACTGCTCCACGGCCACGGCGGGCAGCAGGCGGCCCTGGCCCACGTCGTCCGGGCCGTTGTTGGCGGGCACCGGGGCCGCGCCGTAGAGGCGCCCGCCCTGCACCGCGCCGCCCAGCACGAGCTGGGCCGAGCCCCAGCCGTGGTCGGAGCCGTCGTTGTTGCTCACCAGAGTGCGGCCGAAGTCGGTGGCGGTGAAGCTGGTGACCTGCTGCGCCACGCCCAGCACCTCGGTGGCGCGGTGGAAGGCGGCGAGGGCGTCGCCCACGCTGGCGAGCAGCCCGGGGTGCGTGGCGAGCTGCCGGTCGTGCGTGTCGAAGCCGCCGATGGCCACGAAGAACACCTGGCGCCGCACGCCGAGCTGCTGGCGCGCCGCGATCATGCGCGACACCAGCCCGAGCTGGTCGGCCAGCCGGTTGCCGGTGGGGAAGGGCGCGGGCAGCGGCGTGGCCGCCAGCGCGCTGGTGACCTGTTCGCCCGCCTGGATGCTGCGCTGCGCCACCTGCGCGTGCGCCTGGGCGAGCCAGTGGCTGGAGGGCGCCGTCATGAGCTGGCGCAGCGCCTGCGAGGCGGCGGCCGAGCCGAACAGCGGGCTCTTGATGCCGTTGACCGGCACCGCGCCGCTGGTCGTCACCTGGTAGGGGATGGCCACGTCGCCCGCGAGGAACACCGCGTTGCCCGCCACGTTGATGCAGGTGAAGGTGGAGGTGCCGTTGCCCGAGGCGAACAGGTCGCCCATGCGCCCACCCCAGCCGCTGGTGGCGCCCTCGGCCGACGATGCTTGCCAGTACGACTGCTGGTCGTTGTGCGAGAACAGCTTGGGCGGCAGCGGCACCGAGCGCGCCTGGTACTGTACTTTGGTGGTGGGCTGTACCAGCGTGCCCACGTTGTGCACCACGGCCAGCCGGCCCTGCTGGAACAGGGGCCGCAGGCCGGTGGCCAGCGTGGGCGCGAGGGCGAACTGGCGCCCGTCGGGGCTGCCGCCCAAAGGTTCGAGCGCGCCCGCCGCCAGCGCCTCGCGCGTGAAGGCGATGTTGCTGCGCAGGCCCTGGTAGAGCGCATGGTGCGTGGTGTCGTAGGGCACCACGGTGTTCCAGCTGTCGTTGCCGCCCTGCAGGAAGACGCAGACCAGGGCCTTGTAGTCGGTGGCGCTCTGCGCGGCGGCGTCGCCGATGGACGAGAGCGCCAGCGCCCAGGGCGCGGCGCTGGCGGCCAGCGAGAGGGCGCCGGAGCGGCGCAGGAAGGCGCGGCGCGAGGCGTTGTTGGGAGCGATGTTGTCGGGGGCGTGCATGGCCGGCCTCATTTCTGGACGATGTATTCGGGCGACGCCAGCACCAGCAGCAGCGTGGCCTGGATGCGGTTCTGAAGATCGGTGTCGGTCTTGGCGGGCATGGACTGCACGGCGGTGGCGATCACGGCCTGGGTGGCGGCCGGCATCTGCCCGGCCGCCAGCACCAGGGCCACCTCGGCCACCAGGGCCGGGGCGTTGGATGCCAGCGGGTGCAGGCTGCCGTAGTCGGGCCGCAGGTCGCCCACATTCTTGGCGGCCACGGCGCGCTGCATGAAGTTCACATAGCCCGCCACGGTGGATTCGTTGGTGAGCTGGAACTCGGGCCCCACCAGGCCCTGGGTCGCCAGCGCAGTCTGGGGCGGCACGTAGCCGGGGCGGAAGAAGTTGAACACCGAAAGCGAGCGCAGCGGGCTCTGGCCCAGGCGCGAGCCGGGGTCCGAAAGGTCGCCAATGTCCCAGATGCCGCCCGCCGAGGTGGCCCTGTAGGCGCGCGCCCAGTGCACGAAGCGCTGCACCGGCTCGCGCAGCTTGCCCCAGGCGGGGTTTTGCAGGCGGGCCGGGTCGTGCGCTTCGGGGTCGAGCAGGATGGCGCGCACCACGGCGCGCAGGTCGCCGCGCACGCCCTGGCCGTTGTTGGCGAACACGGCGGCCACGCGGCCCACGTAGGCGGGGCTGGGGTTGCTGGTCACGAGCCGCTGGATGAGCTGACGCCCCACGAAGGGCGGTACGTTGGGGTGGGCGAACAGCGCATCGAGCGCCATGCGCAGCGCGGTGCGTGCGTCGGTGCCGTCGGGGATGGTGGTGCCCAGGAACTGCTTGGGCCCGGTTTCGTAACGCCCGGCCACCTGCACCATGGGGCGGCACATCTGCTCGGGCGGGTAGGGCTTGGTCATGCCGGCGGTTTCGAGGTCCCAGCCGGTGAATACACGCGCCAGGCCGCTCACGTCCTCGGCGCGGTAGGTTTCCACCGGCTGGCCGTTGCGCAGCACGGGCGTGCCGTCGGGCTGGAGCTGCACCAGGCCGATGGTGAAAAGCTGCATCAGCTCGCGCGCATAGTTCTCGTCGGGCTGGCTGCCGGTCTTGGGGTTGGCCTTGGCGTTGCCCCGGAAGGTGAGGTAGTAGCCCATGGCCGGGGTCAGCGTCACGGCTTCGAGCAACTGGCGGTAGTTGCCGAAGGCGTGCGCCTGCAGGATGTCAAGGTAGTACGCCAGGGCGAACTGGCGCCAGGCGCTGTCCACGCCCAGCACCGACACCACGCAGATCTCCGACAGCGCGAACACCACGCGCTGGCGCAGGGCGTCCTCGCCGCCGATGAAGGCGCGCCAGACGGTGTTGTCCAGTCCGCGCTGGCTGAAGCGAAATTCCTCGGCGCCGTAGCCCTGGGCCATCAACCAGTCGACATGGCTGGAGGTGGCGGGCTTGGCGAACTGCTCGGCCAGCCAGTCGTCCAGGCTGCGCTGCGACAGCGCCTGGATGTCGGCGCGCGTGGCGCCCAACGTGGCCTGGCCCATGAAGCGCGCGGTGTCCTCGGGGCTGCGCGTGGCGGGCAGGCCGGATTGCGGGTCGGTGGTGTCCGCCCCGCCGCCTCCGCCGCAGGCCGCCAGGGCCAGCGTGCCGGCCAGCGCCAGGGCCGGCGTCTGCCAACCGTCCTGGGGCTCGGCCGGGGGGGAAGGATCGAGGGTTCGCGCGGGGTTGTCTGCCAGTGCAAGGGTGGTCACGGTGTGGGTTCCGGCAAAAAAGGTCGGCAAAGTCTGACACAGGCGCATGGTTTATTCGGGGGCCGATACCGTGTCTTGCGGTTTGTTGCGAACTCTTACAGGCGCCACGGGTCGTGATGCGGGAGGCGGGGCTCGGGTAACATCGGCGCCTTGTCGGCGGGCCGCATCCATGCAGGGGCGGCCTGGTGGCGTTTCGACCGGCCCTGGCCCCCGCCAGCGGCGCTGGTGTATCAGGGTGATCCGTGCGTCTCAACTCCATCAAACTCTCCGGCTTCAAGTCGTTCGCCGAGCCGACCAACTTCATGCTGCCAGGGCAACTGGTGGGCGTGGTGGGGCCCAATGGCTGCGGCAAGTCCAACATCATGGATGCGGTGCGCTGGGTGCTGGGCGAGAGCAAGGCGAGCGAGCTGCGTGGCGAGTCCATGCAGGACGTGATCTTCAACGGCACCACTTCGCGCAAGCCCGCCAGCCGCTCCAGCGTGGAGCTGGTGTTTGACAACCAGGACCACCGCGCGGGCGGCCAGTGGAACCAGTTCACCGAGATCGCCGTCAAGCGCGTGCTGACGCGTGACGGCAACAGCAGCTACTACATCAACAACCAGCCGGTGCGCCGGCGCGACGTGCAGGACGTGTTCCTGGGCACGGGCCTGGGGCCGCGCGCCTACGCCATCATCGGCCAGGGCACCATCAGCCGCATCATCGAGTCGCGCCCCGAGGAACTGCGCCTGTTCCTGGAGGAAGCGGCGGGCGTGTCCAAATACAAGGAACGCCGGCGCGAGACCGAAAACCGCCTGCACGACACGCGCGAGAACCTCACGCGCGTGGAAGACATCCTGCGCGAACTCAACGCCAACCTCGAAAAGCTCGAAAAACAGGCCGAGGTGGCCGCGCGCTACAACCTGCTGCAGCAGGACGTGACGCTCAAGCAGCACCAGCAGTGGTTTTTGAAGCGTGCCGACGCCGAGGCCGACCAGACCAAGGTGCGCATGGAAGGCCTGCAGGCCGTGAACGACCTTGAAGCCCGCATGGCCGACCTGCGCCATGTCGAATCCGAGCTGGAGACCGTGCGCCAGGCCCACTACGCCGCGGGCGATCAGGTGAACCAGGCCCAGGGCCGGCTCTACGAGGCCACGGCCGAGGTGGGGCGGCTGGAGGCAGAGATCCGCTACGTGATCGAGGGGCGCCAGCGCGTGGAGCAGCGCCTCGTCACCCTGGCCGAGCAGATCGCCCAGTGGCAGGCCCGCCGCGAGGATGCCGAGGCCGAGCTGGAAGGCCTGGCCGGCGCGGGCGTGGACGCCGAGGAAAAGGCCGAACTGCTCGCCGCCCAGGTGGAAGAGCAGGCCATGCGCCTGCCCGACCTCGAAGAAGCCCTGCGCCAGAGCCAGGCCCAGGCCGACGCCCAGCGCGGCGCCGTGGCCCAGGTGCAGCAGCAGATCCAGGTGCTAGCCGCCGAGCAGCGCAGCATCGACGAACAAAGCCGCCAGGCAGAGGCCCGCTTTGAGCGCCTGCGCGCCGACCGCAACGCCCTGGCCGCGCCCGACGAGGCGCGCCTGGCCAACCTGCGCGGCCAGCTCGACGAGGCCCAGGAGGCGCAGGAACTCGCCGCCGCCCGCCTGGAAGAACTGCAGGAGGCTGTGCCCCGCCTCGACGACGAGCGGCGCGCGCGCCAGCAGGCCGTGAATGACGAGAGCGCGCGCCAGGCCGACCTGTCGGCGCGCATGGAGGCCCTCAAGGCCCTGCAGGAAAAGGTCAAGACCGACGGCAAGCTGCGCCCCTGGCTCGCCAAGCACGGCCTCGACGGCCTGGCCGGCCTGTGGAGCCGCATCCACATCGAAACCGGTTGGGAAAACGCGCTGGAAGCCGCGCTGCGCGAGCGCATGGGCGCGCTCGAAGTGGGGCGCCTGGACATGGTGCGCGGCTTCCTGGGCAGCGCCGGGGGCGATGCGCCGCCGGCCAAGCTGGCCTTCTTCACCCCGCCCGCCGCCGCCCTGCCCGTGGCGGGTGCCAAGCTGCCGCGCCTGGCCGACCTGCTGCGCATCAACGACACCGGCCTGAGCGCCGTGCTGAGTGACTGGCTGACCGGCTGCTACACCGCGCCCTCGCTCGACGAGGCCCTGGCCAAGCGCGACCAGCTCCAGGCCGGCGAGGCCATCTACTGCCCCGGCGGCCACGCCGTCACCGCGCACAGCGTGGGCTTTTACGCGCAGGATTCCGAGCAATCGGGCCTGCTGGCCCGCGCGCAGGAGATCGAGCACCTCGACAAGGAGCTGCGCGCCCAGGCCCTCATCGCCGAAGAGTCGCGCTCGGCGCTGGTGCGCGCTGAATCCCAGTACGCCGACGCCGCCCAGCGCCTGACCGGCGTGCGCCGCGAAGCCAGCGAGGCCCAGGGTCGCGCGCACGAGCTGCAGGTGGAGCACCTGCGTCTGGCGCAGTTGGTGGAGCAGACGCGCGCACGCAGCGCCCAGATCGGCGCCGACCTCGCCGAGGTCGAGGCCCAGCTGGCCGACCTGCAGGAGCGCCGCGTGACCGCCGAGGCGCGTTTCGAGGAACTCGACATGCAACTGGCCGACAGCCAGGAGCGCCACGCCCAGCTCGGCGACCGCGTGATCGAGGCCGAGCGCAAGCTGGCCGAAAGCCGCGAGCAGCAGCGCAGCCTGGAACGCCAGGCGCAGGAGGCCACGTTCTCGCAGCGCAGCCTGGAGGCGCGTCGCGCCGAACTCTCGCGCACCCTGGCCACGGCCGACCAGCAGGCCCAGGCCCTGCAGGACGAACGCCAGCGCGCCCAGGGCGAGCTGGAGCGCCTGTCCGACGCCGCAGCCCAGGGCGGCCTGCAGGACGTGCTGGCGCTGAAGATGGAGCGCGAGAAGGAACTCGCCGCGCAGCGCAGCCAGTACGACGACCTCACCGCGCGCCTGCGTGGCAGCGACGAGCGGCGCATGCAGCTCGAACGCGCCATGGACCCGCTGCGCCAGCGCATCACCGAGCTGCAGCTCAAGGAACAGGCCGCGCGCCTGGGCCTGGAGCAATACACCACGCTCTTGCAGGACGCCCAGGCCGACCTGGAGGCCGTGGCCCAGTCCGTGGCCGACGGCGGCGTGCGCCTGTCGGGCCTGCAGGGCGAGATCGACCGCCTGCACCGCGAGATCCAGGCCCTGGGCGCGGTGAACCTCGCCGCGCTGGAGGAACTGGGCATCGCGCGCGAGCGCAAGACCTTCCTCGATGCGCAAACCGCCGACCTCACCGAGGCCATGACCACGCTGGAAGACGCCATCCGCAAGATCGACGCCGAAACGCGCGACCTGCTCTCGGGCACCTTCGACGCCGTCAACCAGCACTTCGGGCGCATGTTCCCCGAGCTGTTTGGCGGTGGCCAGGCGCGGCTCATCATCACCGGCGACGAAATCCTCGACTCCGGCGTGCAGGTCATGGCCCAGCCGCCGGGCAAGAAGAACCAGACCATCCACCTGCTTTCGGGCGGCGAGAAGGCGCTCACCGCCATCGCGCTGGTGTTCGCCATCTTCCAGCTCAACCCTGCGCCATTCTGCCTGCTGGACGAAGTGGACGCGCCGCTGGACGACGCCAACACCGAGCGCTATGCCAAGCTGGTCACCAGCATGAGCAAGCAGGGCACCCAGTTCCTGTTCATCAGCCACAACAAGATCGCCATGGAAATGGCCGAGCAACTGATCGGCGTGACCATGCAGGAGCAGGGCGTCTCGCGCATCGTGGCGGTGGACATGGAGTCTGCCCTCTCCATGGCCGATGCATGAGATGGGACACCCCCCTGAGTCGCTTCGCGCCTTCCCCCCGCTCTCGCCTCGCTGCGCGACGCGGGCAGGGGGACGCCGCCAGCGCGGCGGGGCGGCCCTTGCGCGGCGGCCCTGGCCTGGGGCGCGCCAGTTTCATGCGTCGCGGGTGGCGTGACGCTCCATGAGACACTGATTCCCCTATTCTTTTCGACCCATGAGCACCCTGCAAATCAGCCTCGCCGTCATCGGCGCCTTGCTGCTGGCCCTGATCGTGGCCTACAACGCCTGGACCACGCACCGCAACACGCCGCGCAAGGCGCTGCCGCCCGAGGGCGACCGCAAGGCCGAACCCGCGCAGCGCCACGAGCCCGCGCTGGACGACGACATCCCCGCCGTGCCCGCCAGCGCGGTGCATGGCCTGGACCACGGGCCCGACCCGGCCATCCATGGCGTCGATATCGACGATGCCCTCGACCTGCCCGCGCCGCCGCCGCTGGCGCACGACCGCTGGCCCGTGCTCGACCCGCTGATCGACGCCATCGCCCCCCTCGTGCCCGAGCAGTCCGTGCCGGGCGAGGCCGCGCTGGCCGCGCTGCCGCCCACGCGCCGCGCCGGCAGCAAGCCCTTCGCCATCGAAGGCTTCAACGAGGCCACGCAGCAGTGGGAAACCCCGGCCCCGGGCCAGCGCTACCGGGCCTTTCAGGCCGGCGTGCAACTGGCCAACCGCCTGGGCGCGCTCAACGAGATCGAGTTCTCTGAATTCGTCGTCAAGGCGCAGGCCTTCGCCGACGCCATCAACGCCGCGCCCGAGTTTCCCGAAATGCTGCAGGAGGTGGCCCGCGCGCGCGAGCTGGACCAGTTCGCCAGCGAGCACGACGCGCAGCTCGCCTTCCTGCTGCGCGCCCGCCACGCCGCCTGGAGCCCCGGCTACGTGCAGCAGAACGCCGCGCGCCTGGGCTTCGTGCCCGGCGCCATTCCGGGCCGCCTGGTGCTGCCCTCGGACGGGCCGGGCCGCATGCCCGTGCTGGTGCTGGCCTTCGACACCCAGGCCGCGCTGTCGGACGACCCCGAGCAGTCCGCCATCCGCGAACTGTCGCTGAGCCTGGACGTGGCCCAGGTGGACCGCGCCGAGCAGCCCTTCGCCCGCCTGCGCGACGTGGCCGCAGTGCTGTGCAAGGCCATGGACGGCCTGCTGTGCGACCAGAACGGCCAGCCCCTGCCCGCCATGGCCATGGACCCCATCGCCGCCGATCTGGAGCAGCTCTACGACCAGCTCGACGGCCGCGACCTTTCCGCCGGCTCGCCGCAGGCCCGCAGGCTCTTCAGTTGACGGGGCCTGCCGCCCATGACTGAAAACTTGGAGCTTTTTCCGCCTCCAGCGCCCGATGGACGGGCGCAAGCAGCTATCGAAATTGAAGCGCTGCGCGAGCAGCTCAACCGCTGGGCGCACGAGTATTACGTGCAGGACGCCCCCAGCGTGCCCGACGCGGAATACGACCGCGCCTACCAGCGCCTGCAGGCGCTGGAGGCCGAACACCCCGATTGGGTCACCCCCGATTCGCCCACGCAGCGCGTGATCGGCGCCGTGATGGACGGCCTAGCCCCCGTGCGGCACGCCGTGCCCATGCTCAGCATCCGCACCGAAACCGACACCGAGGCCAGCGGCGCCGAGGCGTTCGATGCGCGCATCCGGCGCGAACTCAAGCTCACGCCGGAGGACCCGCCGGTCGAATACATCGTCGAGCCCAAGTTCGACGGCCTGGCCATGAGCCTGCGCTACGAACACGGCAAGCTGGTGCAGGCCGCCACGCGCGGCGACGGCGAGGTGGGCGAAGACGTCACGCACAACATCCGCACCATCCGCCAGATTCCCCTCGCGCTGCCGGCCGATGCGCCGCCCGTGCTGGAGGTGCGCGGTGAGGTCTACATGGCCCGCGCCGATTTCGACGCCCTCAACGAGCGCCAGCGCGCCCAGGGCGGCAAGACCTTCGTCAACCCGCGCAACGCGGCGGCGGGTGCCGTGCGCCAGCTCGACTCGGGCATTGCCGCGCAGCGGCCGCTGTCGTTCTTCGCCTACGGGCTGGGCGAGGTGCAAGGCGTGCAGTTCGCCACGCACCACGAGGTGCTGCAATGCCTAAAATCATGGGGTTTTCCGGTCGCGGAGCAAGCGGGTATTGCGCAAGGCGCTTCTGAATTGATAGCGTTTCACCAGCGCATCGGCGCCGCGCGCGATGCGCTGCCCTACGACATCGACGGCGTGGTCTACAAGGTCAACAGCCTGGCGCTGCAAAAGCAGCTGGGCTTCGTCACGCGCGAGCCGCGCTGGGCCGTGGCGCACAAGTACCCGGCGCAGGAGATGGCCACGCGCATCGAGGGCATCGACGTGCAGGTGGGCCGCACCGGCAAGCTCACGCCCGTGGCGCGGCTGGCGCCGGTGTTCGTGGGCGGCGTCACCGTCACCAACGCCACGCTGCACAACCTGTTCGAGATCCGCAAGAAGGGCGTGCGCGTGGGTGATACCGCCATCGTGCGCCGTGCGGGCGATGTGATTCCCGAGGTCGTAGGCGTGGTGCCAGGCCAGCGCAGCGGCTATGTGCCCAACTTCCAAATGCCCAAGGCCTGCCCGGTCTGCGGCAGCGCCGTGGTGCGCGAGAAGGGCGAGGCCAACCACCGCTGCACTGGCGGCCTGTTCTGCCCGGCGCAGCGCAAGGAGGCCATCCTGCACTTCGCCGCGCGCCGCGCCATGGACATCGAGGGCCTGGGCGACAAGCTGGTGGACCAGCTCGTGGACCAGGGCGTGATCCGCACGCTGCCCGACCTGTACCGCATGGGCCTCATGGCGCTCATCGCGCTGGAGCGCATGGCCGAGAAATCGGCCCAGAACGTGCTGGCCGCGCTGGAAAAGTCCAAGCAGACCACGCTGCCGCGCTTTCTGTTCGGCCTGGGCATCCGCCACGTGGGCGAGGCCACGGCCAAGGACCTGGCGCGCCACTTCGGCGGGCTCGACGCCATCATGGACGCCAGCGTGGAGCAGCTCCTGCAGGTCAACGACGTGGGCCCCGTGGTGGCCGAGGCCATCCACACCTTCTTCGCCCAGCCGCACAACCGCGAGGTGGTCGAGCAACTGCGCGCCTGCGGCGTCACCTGGGAAGAGGGCGCCCCGGCCGAGCGCGCCACGCTGCCGCTGGCCGGCAAGACGGTGGTGCTCACCGGCACGCTGCCCACGTTGAGCCGCGATGCCGCCAAGGACATGCTGGAGGCCGCGGGCGCCAAGGTGGCCGGCTCGGTGAGCAAGAAGACCCACTACGTCGTGGCGGGCGAGGAGGCCGGCAGCAAGCTGGCCAAGGCGCAGGAGCTGGGCGTGCCCGTGCTCGACGAGGCCGGCATGCTGGCCCTGCTGGCCGCACCGGCACCCACGGAGCCGCAAGCATGAACCGCAAACCCGTCATCGGCCTGGCCCTGGGCAGCGGCTCGGCGCGCGGTTGGGCGCACATCGGCGTGATCCGCGCGCTGCAGCAGGCGGGCATCAAGCCCGACCTGGTGTGCGGCGCGTCGATTGGCGCCGTGGTGGGCGCGGCCTACGCGCTGGGCGAGCTGGACCGCTTCGAGCATTGGGCGCGCGGCCTGACCGGGCGCACGATGTTCTCGTTCATGGACTTCAAGCTCGCGGGCGGCATGCTCAAGGGCGAGCGGGTGATCGAGTTCTTCCGCAGCCGCTTCTCCGACCGCCCCATCGAGGCGCTGGACATTCCCTTCGCCGCCGTGGCCACGGGCCTGCATTCGGGCAGCGAGGTGTGGCTGCGCACCGGCTCCACCGCCGACGCAGTGCGCGCATCGATGGCCTTGCCCGGCCTGTTCACGCCCGCCCAGCGCGAAGGCCGTCTGCTGGTCGATGGCGGGCTGGTCAACCCCGTGCCCGTGTCCCTGGCGCGCGCCATGGGGGCCGACATCGTGATCGCCGTGGACCTGAACGCCGACATCCTGGGCCGCCACCTGCGCAAGCCCGGCGCCAACGGCGCGGCCAAGCCGCCCGCCGAGGCACCGGAGGACGATGAGGACACCGCCGGCTGGCTGGATCGCCTCCAGGACGGCTTTGCATCCCTGCTGCCCACCCCCGACCCGGCCCGCGTGCCCACGCCATCGCTGCTGGAAGTGGTGCTGGCCAGCGTCAACATCATGCAGGTGCGCATCACCCGCAGCCGCATGGCCGGCGACCCGCCCGAGGTGGTGATCGCCCCGCAACTGGCCCACCTGGGCCTGATGGACTTCTACCGCGCCGAAGAGGCCATTGCCGAGGGGCAGCGGGCGGCGGAGAAGACGCTGCCGTTTTTGCAGCAGTTGGGGTTGGGGTCGGTGTAGGCTGTTCTGTCTTTACTCACGCGGTGCGCGTTGCGCGCCCGTGTCTTTTGGACGATGAGATGGCTGGACGTCTCGTGCCGCAAGACAACTTACTTCCAGTTGAGATTCAGCTTCCGGTGCGAGGCCGCACAGTCTCGCAGGTACAAATTGATGAGGCTCCGATACGGAATGCCAACGTCTTCAAAAATGGTACTTGAAGTACGTGATGGACTCTTCATCGAGCCGAATGGTGATTTGCTTCTTGAGTTGCGCTGCATAGGGATTCTTTCTTGCAGCGGAGAAGTCGTACTCTTTGCGCATGTGGCACCTCTACGGATAAAACCTGGATTCTTGGGTTGTTGCCTTGCGAGCAGAGATAAAGCGAATGATGTTGCCTTCGTCCCGATAGCAATGACAAACGACAAACAACCGGAGTGAGTTGCTTAAATATTGCATCCCGGACGATCATAGGTTCGATTTTCAATAGCATTCAGGCAGGCGCATCAATGCGTTAAATTGCATTATTTTTTTGCGATATATTCACGTTTAATCGAGAGTGTTTCACCATCACTCGTTTCAAGGAATGCGTCGATAAAAACGATTTTTTGTGCGGCATTGTCGGCATTTAATGGAACGACAACCTTTAAACTTCTTTCTTGCTTGGTGCCAGGGAGAACGACGATGTCAGATATTCTTCTTTCATATGATCTGATTTTCTTTTCCGAATCTGCTGTGGTCATGTCGATCGTGGTTTTTATTATTTTTTCTGTGTTATTTTCTATTTTAAAAGGAATTGTTAATAAATCAGATTTTCTCTGAGATTCAGCTATCTCTATATTTATTTTTTCGCTATCAAATGCTTCGAATAGTTTTGGAGATGTTCTTCTGTAGTATTCTGGAACAATCCATTGCTTTGGCGGCTTGATGGCGGAATTTGCGCTTTCTGATGCCATAGAAATTGGCGAAAACTGAGGTGCTTTTAAAGAAGAATTCAGCCCCAAGTAGCCTGCGTACAGAGCCAATGGAAAACCAATGAAGAATGCCACTAAACCTATCCTTTGTGGTCCGGTTGGTGATACGTCTTCCACCTTAGAAACCACGATTCCTTTGGTTTCTTTTGATGTTGTTTGATTGATGTCGTCTGCCTTAAATACGCCACCCTCAACAATTAATAGTGTTGTGACTTCATCGGAGGGGGCTATCCTGCTTATTTTGATTCTGTTTTTTTCTACTGCAACATCCTGACTATTTGCGCCAAGCATTTCATAAGACATCGTGGGGCTTAGCGTTACATCAATCGACTCTTCTGTTTTAAAGCTTCGATTAAATACAGATATCTCAACCAGTTGGCCGCGTTCTGTAATCTGGGAATAGGAGAAGGTTCTTGGAACCAAAACTACTAGACGGGGTTTTCTTATCCAGCCAAGAAGGGCGGCGACAACAAGACCGCCTAGGACTGTCAGTAGTAATGATAGAGGATTTAGGTTCATACGGTCATCGTGAAAAATCAGCAGCCTTACGTTTTACGGAGTAGCGTATTAAATGTGGGTCCAATGCTCGTGTCAACAGGCGGCTGTTAGCGAAAATGGTAGCTATGCTGTTGAACAACCAGTTAGGCCAGACCGCAGCGCATGATGATTTGAACTATTAAGGATTTGCAATTGACCAAGCTTTTGTTTGCTTAATCGTTTCGAACATGGCCGCATGTGAACGCTTGGCCAAGCCGGCATAGTAGCTAACGCCGGCTTTTACCTTTGCAGTAAGATGAACGGTATTGCGTTTCGTGCGAATGCCATTAAGTTGGCCCGACAGTTTGCTATCGATAATACCTGACTCATGTGCGACTATGATTCTCCATTCGAAGGTTGTGTGCACGACAGTTTTCTCTGGGTTTGCCTCGTCCCAGATTAATGGTGTTGCCCCACGAGCGTGCTTGGATTGCCACCTTTGTCCTTGAAGCTTTTTTTTGCGATAAGCCTGAACAATTAGGTCAGCAAGCAAGGCTTCCGCAACCGATGCATAGTCAATTATCTGTGCGCGTACATGTGCAAACTGCTCTTGATTGTTTGCAAGGAGAGCCAACCCTAGTTTGTAAAGCCAACGCGCTCCGTAAAGAGTTTCGGCTAAGGCTGTTTTCATGGCTGGGTCCGCTACATGAGCGAACTCTTCTGCTTCAAGTGCAGCCACATCCTTGATGTCATTTTTTGCGAAGTTCGCCATCGCATCAATGATTGCTTGCCCGAACTGTTCCTGAATTACTTTGTTTGACATATGTCTTTCCGCGTACGTGGAAAATCCGATTTTGCGAGGCATTGCTTTGATACAGACGGAAAATCGCCGGATATGCCCGTTCATCTGCTGGATAAAATGGCTCAACAAGTCGATGATAAGTGTTTGGCATCATAGATTTAGCCAGGAGGGCTGGTTAAATATACAGGCACAACAAACCGACAAACTCGCCATCTCTCGCGTGCCGAGGTCACAGCACTGGCAGTATGACAGCCAGTTACTTTACGCAGTGCGGATCAATGTCTCCCATTGATCGAACGCAAGCACCAGGCACCATCACGATCAAGCACCCTGCAACGGCCTCGGCCGCTACAACCCCAAACCGCAATTCCCAACGATTGGCGGTATAACAACGCACCTCTCGCCCTGCATGGGCGATCTGCAAGCCAATCCATCCTGCCTGCAAAACTCCCAATTTGATAGCTGCTAGCGCTTGCCCATCAAGCGTTTGAGCCACTTTTGACTCTAAACCCCATGTCTTTCCCTGCTTTCCTGCGCACGCGCTGGGCCGCGCTGCGGCCGGTGTGGGCGCGTGTGCTGCAGCGGCCTGAAAAGCTGCTGTCGCTGCACAGCCTACTCTGGGCGTTCATCGCCGCCGGGCTGGCGATGCTGTTGTATGTGCTGGTGCTGATTCCGTTCACGCCGGGCATCCGCGACATCCGCAAGGCCAAGACGGAGCAGCCGGCGCAACTCGTCGCGGCCGATGGCAAGCTGCTGGCCGAATACCGCTGGGTGAACCGCGCCTGGGTGCCGCTGAGTGAGATCGCCCCGCCGGTGGTGGACGCGCTGATCGCCACCGAGGACCACCGTTTCTACAACCACTGGGGCCTGGACTGGCGGCGCACGGCGTCGGCGCTGGTGCGCACGCTGGGGGGCGACAAGCAGGGCGGCTCCACCATCACGCAGCAGTTGGCGCGCAACCTGTACCCCGAGGACATTGGCCGCGCGCCCACGCTCACACGCAAGATCAAGGAGGCCATCACGGCGCTGAAGATCGAGGCGCTGTACTCCAAGGACGAGATCCTGGAGACCTACCTGAACACGGTGCCCTTCCTCTACAACGCCTACGGCATCGAGATGGCGGCGCGCACCTATTTCGACAAGTCGGCCGACCAGCTCAACGTGCTGGAGAGCGCCACGCTCATCGGCATGCTCAAGGGCACGGCCTACTACAACCCGGTGCTCAACCCCGAGCGCGCGCAGGCGCGGCGCAACACCGTGCTGTCGCAGATGAAGAAGCGCGGCAAGCTGGCCGAGGCGGAGTACGCCGCGCTCAGCAAGCGCCCGCTGCGCATTCGCTTCGAGCGGCAGGTGGAAACGGCCGGCCCCGCGCCGCACCTGGCGCAGCAGTTGCGCAAGCAGCTCATCGACTGGGCCGACCGCAACGGCTACAGCCTGTATGCCGACGGCCTGGTGATCCGCACCACCATCGATTCCCGCCTGCAGCAGCTGGCCAACCAGGCCGTGGCGCGCCAGGGCAGGGCGCTGCAGGGCGTGGCCGATGGGGCCTGGGCCGCGCGCAACGCCTGGAACCCCAAGAACCCGCTGGTGCGGCAACTGGTGCGCGAATCGGCGCGCTACGAAGCCGCCGTGGCCAAGGGCGCGGCGCCCGACGATGCGCTGAAGGACCTGCTGGCCGACCCCGCCTTCCTGCGCTTGCTGCGGCAGGAGAAGACGCGCGTGCAGGCCGGTTTCATGGCCATGGACCCGCGCACGGGCGAGGTGCGCGCCTGGGTGGGCAGCCGCGACTTCGCGCAAGACCCGTTCGACCATGTGCAGGCCGCGCGCCGCCAGCCGGGCTCCACGTTCAAGCCCTTCGTGTACGGCGCCGCGTTCGACCAGGGCCTGCTGCCCACCGACACGCTGATGGACGCAGCGGTGGAAATCCCGCTGGGCAACAAGCAGGTGTGGCGCCCCACGGACGGGAACAAGCCGCCGAGCGATATGCCCATGACGCTGAGCGACGGCCTGGCGTACTCCAAGAACACCATCACCGCGCAGCTCATGCAGCAGGTGGGCCCGCTGCGCGTGGCGCAACTGGCGCGCGCCATGGGCGTGCGCGAATCCAAGCTGGACGTGGTGCCCGCGCTGGCCCTGGGCACCAGCCCGGTCAGCCTCAAGGAAATGGTGGCGGCCTACGGCGCCATTGCCAGCGCCGGCAGCTACCGCGCGCCCCGGGTCATCACGCGCATCGAGGACAAGAACGGCAAGCTGCTGGAAGAGTTCGCCCCCGCCGCGCCCGAGCGCGTGCTGGGCCTGACGGCCGCCCAGCAACTGCGCGACGCCATGCGCGGCGTGGT
The DNA here is from genome assembly GCF_003604195.1 of Simplicispira lacusdiani. Lineage (GTDB taxonomy): Bacteria > Pseudomonadota > Gammaproteobacteria > Burkholderiales > Burkholderiaceae_C > Simplicispira > Simplicispira lacusdiani. Next base: position 268,566 of record NZ_QXGR01000006.1, on the reverse strand, counting down.
GGACAAGGGCACGGGCGTGGCCATCCGTGGCCGCTACGGCATCAGCGCCGACGTGGCCGGCAAGACCGGCACCACGCAGGACAACACGGACGGCTGGTTCATCCTGATGCACCCGCAGCTGGTGGCCGGCGCGTGGGTGGGCTTCAACGACGGGCGCATCACCCTGCGCAGCGATTACTGGGGCCAGGGCGCGCACAGCGCGCTGCCCATGGTGGGCGAGGTGTTCCAGCAGGCGCTGCGCGCCAAGGTGATCGACAGCAGCCAGCGCTTCATCGACGAGGAAGAAACCAGTTGGGTCGGCAGCGCCGTGGCCGGCGTGCGCAACTGGGTGTACGACCTGTTCGGCCGCCGCACGGGCGGGCCGGACGTGCCGGACCACACCCCAGGCACCGTGCCCGCGCCAGGCACAGCGGCAGCCCCGCCGCCGCCCGCCACGGCGGAGCAGCCCGAGATCATCGAAGCGCCCTTGGTGCCGCTGGAAAACGCCACGCCCCAGGCGCCACCGTTGCCGCCGGTCACCTACGACGAGGCGCCAGAGGCCGCCAGCCCGGGGGCGGTGCCTTCGCCGGCGCAGGCCGTGCCGGCGTGGCGCGGGCCGGCGCCGTGGCCAGGAGGGGGGCCGGCGACTCCGCCCGTCATCGGGCCGGCAGCGTCCGCTCCGGCGGCTCCCGGCGCCATGCCACCGGCGCAATTGCCACAGCCGGGCGTCGTGGTCACGGCGCCGGTGCAGCGCGGGGTGGTGGTGCCCGCGCCGGCAGCGGCGCAGAACAACGTGCCGTTCTTTGTGGAATCGCGCCCCTGAGCGGGCGCGCGGCGCCTTGCCGCAGCGGCGCAAACCCGGGGCGCCGCTATTCGATATCGACGCAGTGCATGCCGAACGCGCCCGCCTTGCGGTCGGCGAAGTAGCGCAGCAGCGTTTCGCGCACGGTGCGGAAGGCCAGTTCGTCCCAGGGCACTTCGTCCTCGGTGAACAGGCGCGCCTCGATGGTCTCGTAGCCGGGGTTGAACGCGTCGCTCAGCAGCGTGGCGCGGTAGAACAGATGCACCTGGCCGACGCGGCGCACGTTCAGCAGGCTGAACAGCGGGCCCATCTCGATGCGGGCGCCGGCTTCCTCGTCGGTTTCGCGGGCCGCGCCCTCGGCGGTGGTCTCGTCCAGCTCCATGAAGCCGGCGGGCAGCGTCCACTTGCCCCAGCGCGGCTCGATATTGCGCTTGCACAGCAGCACGCGGCCGTCCGCCAGCACGGGAATGGTGCCCACCACGTTGAGCGGGTTCTCGTAGTGCACGGTGTGGCACTGCGGGCAGATGGCCCGCTGGCGCGTGTCGCCGTCGTCGGGCAGGCGGTACACCACGGCCGTGCCGCAGGCGCGGCAGTGTTGGATCGGGCTGCGGAAGGTCATGCCAGGATTGTGAACGAAATCAGGCTTTCGCGCTTTTGGAGCAAGCGCAGGCAGCTATGGAAAATATAGTGCCTCACACCACCCGCAGGCGCAGCGTGCCCAGGCCGTCCACGCCGCCTTCGAGCAGGTCGCCGCGCACCACGGCGCCCACGCCCTCGGGGGTGCCGGTGTAAATGAGGTCACCGGGCTGCAGCTCCCAGGCGGCCGAGAGGTGCTCGATGGTCTCGGCGATGTTCCAGATGAGCTGCGCCACGGTGCTGCGCTGGCGGTCCGTGCCATTGACCTGCAGCCAGATGGCGGCCCGGGCCACGTCGCCGGCCTGCGCGGCTGGGGTGATGGGGCCGATGGGCGCGCTGGCGTCGAAGCCCTTGCCGATGCACCAGGGGCGGCCCTGCTTCTTCATGTCGTTCTGCAGGTCGCGGCGCGTCATGTCCAGGCCCACGGCGTAGCCGTAGATGTGCCGCAGCGCGTCGGCCGCCTTGATGTTCTTGCCGCCCTGGCCGATGGCCACCACCAGCTCGATCTCGTGGTGCAGGTTGGCGGTGAGGCTGGGGTAGGGCAGTTCGCCGGTCTGGCCCGGTTCCACGGCCACCACCGCGTCGGCGGGTTTCATGAAGAAGAAGGGCGGTTCGCGGCCGGTGAAGCCCATTTCCTTGGCGTGTTCCTCGTAGTTGCGGCCCACGCAGTAGATGCGGTGCACGGGAAAACGCTCGGCGCGGCCGACGATGGGCACGCTGGGGATGGGGGCGGGGGGGAAGGCGTGGCTCATGTGTTCCGGGCCTTTCTTCTCAAGCAGTGGTAGGGGTAATTCTGAGTGTGCCATGGGCGCGCGACGGCCGTGCAGTGGATACACTGCGCGCATGCCACAGAGCTTTGATTTTCACCATGCGCCAGGCCACTTGGTGCGGCGCGCGCACCAGCGCGCCGTGGCGCTTTTCATGGAAGAGGCCGCCGCTTTCGATGTGACGCCGGTGCAGTTCGCCATCCTCAACGCCCTGGTTGAACAGCCCGGCGAGGACCAGATCACGCTGGCGGGCCGCGTGGCGCTGGATGCGGCCACGCTGGGCGCCGTCGTGGCGCGGCTGCATGCGCGCGCGCTGGTGCGGCGCGAGAGCGACCCGCGCGACCGCCGCCGCAAGCTGCTGTGGATCACGCCCGAGGGCGAGGCCCTGGTGGAGCAGATGGTGCAGCCGGCAGAGCGCGTGCAGGAGCGCCTGATGGCGCCGCTCTCGCCCGAGGACCAGGCACGGTTGCTGCAATTGCTGGAGCGGCTGGTCTACAGCGAATGACGAGCGGCCCGCACCCCGACTGGCTGCGCCCCCTCTGGCCCGCGCCCGCCCATGTGCGCGCGCTGTGCACCACGCGCGCGGGCGGCGCCAGCGCCCCCCCTTTCGATACCCTGAACCTGGGTGACCATGTAGGCGACGACCCGCGCGCCGTGCGGGCCAACCGCGCGGCGCTGGGGGCGGCGCTGGGCGGCGCGCGGCCGGTGTTCCTGCGGCAGGTGCATGGCACGGCGGTGGCGGCCCTGCACGCCGCGCTGCCGGATGGCATGGTGGCCGACGCCTGCGTGGCGGCCACGCCGGGCCTGGCCTGCACCATCATGGTGGCCGACTGCCTGCCCATCCTGCTGACCGACCGGCAAGGCCGCGCGGTGGCGGCGGCGCACGCGGGCTGGCGCGGACTGGCGGGCCAGGGCGGCGTGGGCGTGGTGGAGTCTGTTTTCAAGGGTTTTTCGGCACTGGCGCTTGCTGGGCAAGCGCCGGAAGCTATGGATTCAATAGCGCATGCGGCCGATACGCTGGCCTGGCTGGGGCCCTGCATCGGCCCCCGGGCCTTCGAGGTGGGGGCCGAGGTGCGCGCGGCCTTCTGCGCGCACGATGCCGCTGCGGCACGGCACTTCACGGACCAGGGCGGCGGCAAGTACCTGGCCGACCTGGCCGGCCTGGCGCGCCAGCGGCTGGCGGCGCTGGGCATCACGAGCGTGCATGGCAACGACGGCGGCCCGGACTGGTGCACCGTCTCGCGGCCCTCACGGTTCTTTTCGCACCGGCGCGATAGCGCCGCCCTCGGCGGCAGCGGGCGCATGGCCGCCTGTATCTGGCTCGGCTGACGCGGCCTGCGCCTCGGCCGCCGCCGCGCGCTCGGCCATCTCACGGGCATGGATCTTGCGCTTGCGTCCGGGCGTGCCCAGGATGTAGCCGATGATGCCCATGGGCAGCAGGCCGTAGAGCGTGAAGGTGACGAGCGCGCCCAGCAGCGTTCCGGTGGGGCTGGCGGCTTCGGCCACGGCCATCATGAGGGTGACGTAAAGCCAGGCAATGAGGACGAGATACATCGGCGCGGGTGGGGTGAACGGGTGGAAAGCCGCGTTACCATAACAGCACGGCTCCGCGGGGCGGGCCACATTCCGGGCGAAGGCCCTGCCAAGGGCGGGCTTTTGGCCACAGCAGGAGGCAGCATGGATACAGATTCCCTCTGGGCGCAGAGCGCCCAGCAATGGCAGCAGATCTTGAGCGAGGGCTGGACCAAGGCGCTGCAGTCGCTTCCGCCGGTCGAGCACGTCGGCGCGGCGGCGGCCACGGCGGCGCCCGTGAAGATCGCGCCGGAAAAGCTCCAGGCGCTGCAGCAGCAGTATGTGGAGGAGGCCGGCAAGCTCTGGCTGCAGGGCCTGCAAGGCACGCCGGCCCAGCCGTCGGACAAGCGCTTCGCCGGCCAGGGCTGGGCCGAGAACCCGGTGGCCACCTTCTCGGCGGCGGCCTACCTGCTCAACGCGCGCACCCTCATGGGCCTGGCCGAGGCCGTGGAGGCCGACCCCAAGACGCGCGCGCGCATCCGCTTCGGCGTGGAGCAGTGGATCGCCGCCATGGCGCCCAGCAACTACCTGGCCTTCAACGCCGAGGCGCAGAAAAAGGCCATCGAGACCCAGGGCGAGAGCATTGCCCTGGGGCTGGCCAACCTGCTGCACGACCTGCGCCAGGGCCATGTGTCGATGACCGACGAAACGGTGTTCGAGGTGGGCCGCAACGTGGCCACCTCCGAGGGCGCGGTGGTGTTCGAGAACGAGCTGTTCCAGCTCATCGAGTACAAGCCGCTCACGGCCAAGGTGTACGAGCGGCCGTTCCTGCTCATTCCGCCGTGCATCAACAAGTTCTACATCCTCGACCTGCAGCCGGAGAACTCGCTGATCCGCTACGCCGTCGAGCAGGGCCACCGCACCTTCGTGGTGAGCTGGCGCAACCCCGATGAATCGCTGGCCCAGAAGACCTGGGACGACTACGTGCAGGACGGCGCCATCCAGGCCATCGAGGTGGCGCGTCAGATCGCGGGCACGCCGCAGATCAACGCGCTGGGCTTCTGCGTGGGCGGCACCATCCTGGGCAACGCGCTGGCCGTGCTGGCCGCGCGCGGCGAGGAGCCGGTGGCGAGCGCCACCTTCCTGACCACGCTGCTCGACTTCACCGACACCGGCATTCTCGACGTGTTCATCGACGAGGCCATGGTGCAGTTCCGCGAGCTGCAGATGGGCCAGGGCGGCCTCATGAAGGGCCAGGACATGGCCTCGACCTTCAGCTTCCTGCGCCCCAACGACCTGGTGTGGAATTACGTGGTGGGCAACTACCTCAAGGGCGAGACGCCGCCGCCGTTCGACCTGCTCTACTGGAACAGCGACAGCACCAACCTGCCCGGGCCGTTCTACGCCTGGTACCTGCGCAACTTCTACCTGGAGAACAACCTCGTCAAGCCCGGCAAGCTGACGGTGTGCGGCGAGAAGATCGACCTGGGGCGCATCACGCTTCCGGCCTACATCTACGGCTCGCGCGAGGACCATATCGTGCCCATCAACGCGGCCTACGCCTCCACGCAGGTGCTGGCGGGCAAGAAGCGCTTCGTCATGGGGGCCTCGGGCCACATCGCGGGCGTGATCAACCCGCCGGCCAAGGGCAAGCGCAGCCACTGGATTCGCGCCGACGGCAAGCTGCCGCCGACGCTGGGCGCCTGGCTCGAAGGCGCCACCGAACACCCGGGCAGCTGGTGGACCGATTGGTCGCAGTGGCTCCAGGGCCACGCGGGCAAGCAGGTCGCCGCGCCCAAGGCCTACGGCAAGGGTGCCAAGTTCAAGGCCATCGAGCCCGCGCCGGGCCGCTACGTTAAGCAAAAGTCCTGACTTGCACGGCGGCGAGAATGGGCGGGTAATCCGCAGTGAAGGGGCGTGCGCCTGCCCCGACCGATCCACCCTGACTGACTGAAGGACATTCCATGGAAGACATCGTTATCGTTTCGGCCGTCCGCACGGCCGTGGGCAAGTTCGGCGGCGCGCTGGCCAAGACGCCGGCCACCGATCTGGGCGCATTGGTCATCAAGGAGGCGCTGGCGCGCGCCCGCGTCGCGCCCGACCAGGTAGGCGAGGTCATCATGGGCCAGGTGCTTGCTGCCGGCGTGGGCCAGAACCCCGCGCGCCAGGCGCTGATGAAGGCCGGCGTGGCCAAGGAAACCCCGGCGCTCACCATCAACGCCGTGTGCGGCTCGGGCCTCAAGGCCGTGATGCTGGCGGCCCAGGCCATCGCCACGGGCGACAGCGAGATCGTGGTGGCCGGCGGCCAGGAGAACATGAGCCTCTCGCCCCACGTGCTCAACGGCTCGCGCGACGGCCAGCGCATGGGCGACTGGAAGATGGTGGACACCATGATCGTGGACGGCCTGTGGGACGTCTACAACCAGTACCACATGGGCATCACCGCCGAGAACGTGGCCAAGCAGTACAGCATCACGCGCGAGATGCAGGATGCCCTGGCCCTGGGCAGCCAGCAGAAGGCCGCCGCCGCGCAGGACGCGGGCCGCTTCGCCGACGAGATCGTGGGCGTGAGCCTGGCGCAGAAGAAGGGCGACCCCATCCTCTTCAACGTGGACGAGTACCTCAACCGCAAGACCAACGCCGAGGCGCTGGCCGGGCTGCGCCCGGCGTTCGACAAGGCGGGCACCGTGACGGCGGGCAATGCCTCGGGCATCAACGACGGCGCCGCCGCCGTGGTGGTGATGAGCGCGAAGAAGGCCGCCGCCCTGGGCCTCAAGCCCCTGGCGCGCATCGCCGCCTACGGCACCAGCGGCCTGGACCCGGCCACCATGGGCATGGGCCCGGTGCCGGCCTCGCGCAAGGCGCTGCAGCGCGCCGGCTGGAACGCCCAGGATGTGGACCTGTTCGAGCTGAACGAAGCCTTCGCCGCCCAGGCCTGCGCCGTGAACAAGGAGCTGGGCATCGACCCCGCCAAGGTGAACGTGAACGGTGGCGCCATCGCCATCGGCCACCCCATCGGCGCCTCGGGCTGCCGCGTGCTGGTGACGCTGCTGCACGAAATGCAGCGCCGGGACGCGAAGAAGGGCATGGCGGCGCTGTGCATCGGCGGCGGCATGGGCGTGTCGATGGCGCTGGAACGCTGAGTTTTCGCCGCCGCGCCTCCCCAAAAGCCGCGTTTCGACGCGGCTTTTTCATGGCGATCCCCATGGCTGCGCTGAGCATGTCCGTGCGTTACGATAGACCGCACATGACCACGACGATTTTTGCCCAGCCCTTCGAACCGGTGGGTTGCACCGCGTGCAAGGACAAGTCGCTGCTGCCCTTCGAGTTCACCATGGCTTTCCAGCCCATCATGGATCTGGAAACGGGCCGTCCGTTTGCCTACGAGGCCCTGGTGCGCGGAGCGGATGGCGAATCGGCCGCCACCGTGTTGTCGTGGGTCGATGACAGCAACCGTTATCGGTTCGACCAGGCCTGCCGTGTCAAAGCCATTGAACTGGCGTCCCGGCTGGGCCTGACGGCTTTGTCCAACTGCCGTCTGAGCATCAACTTCCTGCCCAATGCGGTGTACCGGGCGGAAACCTGTATCCGGGCCACCATGGAGGCGGCAAGGGAGTTTTCGTTTCCCCATTACCGCATCATGTTCGAGGTGACGGAGAACGAACCCCTGAACCATGGCGAGCACCTCAAGGCCATCTTCAACGAGTATCGCCGCCAGGGTCTGATCACGGCCATCGATGACTTCGGCGCAGGCTACGCGGGGCTGAACATGCTCACGCGGTTCCAGCCCCATGTGCTCAAGATCGACATGGAACTGATCCGGAACATCGACCAGGACCCGGTTCGGCAGGCCATCGCGGGAGGCATTGAACTGGTGTGCGAGCGGCTGGGCATCGACATCATTGCCGAAGGCATTGAAACCGAGGCCGAATCGCAGTATCTGCATTCCTTGGGCATCCGCTACCAGCAGGGCTTTCACTTTGCCCGGCCGGGCTGGGAGTCGCTCCCTTTGTCGGGCGGTTAGCCTGCACTGGAGGATTGGCGGTGGCGCCGCGTGCACCGTGTCGGTGCGCGGCGTTCGCGGAGTCATGCGGATGACAAATTTTTGCCAAAAAATGCCAGGTTGGTGTTTTCCTCAGCCGCATGGGCGCAAATGTTGGTTAGAGTGGAATCGAGTACCGAGAAGCAACAAGGAGAAAGTCAGATGAGCAAGAAAGTAGCGTATGTCACGGGCGGCATGGGGGGGATCGGCACCGCCATCTGCCAGCGTTTGCACAAGGAAGGCTTCACGGTCATCGCCGGCTGCGGCCCCACGCGCGATTATCAGAAATGGCTGGACGAGCAGAAGGCGCTGGGCTTCACCTTCCACGCCTCGGTGGGCAACGTGGGCGACTGGGATTCGACCGTCGCGGCCTTTTCCAAGACCAAGGCCGAGCATGGCACGATCGACGTGCTGGTGAACAACGCCGGCATCACGCGCGACCGCATGTTCCTCAAGATGACCCGCGAGGACTGGGACCAGGTGATCGAGACCAACCTCAACAGCATGTTCAACGTCACCAAGCAGGTGGTGGCCGACATGGTGGAAAAGGGCTGGGGCCGCATCATCAACATCAGCTCGGTCAACGGCGAGAAGGGCCAGGCCGGCCAGACCAACTACTCGGCCGCGAAGGCCGGCATGCACGGCTTTTCCATGGCCCTGGCGCAGGAGCTGGCCACCAAGGGCGTGACGGTGAACACCGTGAGCCCGGGCTACATCGGCACCGACATGGTCAAGGCCATCCGCCCCGACGTGCTGGAGAAGATCGTGGCCACGGTGCCCGTCAAGCGCCTGGGCGAGCCCAGCGAGATCGCCTCCATCATCGCCTGGCTGGCCTCGGAAGAGGGCGGCTACGCCACCGGGGCCGACTTCTCGGTCAATGGCGGCCTGCACATGGGCTGAGCGTTTTCAGCGGCCAATAAAAAACCCCGCGAAAGCGGGGTTTTTTATTGGAGGAGTAAAAACGTCTTGACGATTGACTGGTGCTTACAGGCGGACGGGAGCGCGCTTGCGGTCGCGTTCGTCTTCGGGCCAGGCAGTCAGGATAGAGGTCATGTTCATGGGGAAAGCTCCTGTGATGAGTCTTCAACGCAGGCCCCGAACAGACCGTTGACACGCGAAATGAATATTTTTTGCCGTCCGTCGATTTGCTATTCTTTCGATAGCTAAATGCATTTGCCTGGTCTGCAAAAACACCGAAAACCAGCATGAAACAATAGGCTTCAGGCGCTCGCCGCCGAGGCCTCCTCGATCTGGGCCGACAGCTCCAGCCAGCGTTCTTCCAGTCCCTCGGTCTCGTCGTTGCCGGCCTTGAGCCGGCGTCCGCAGTCGGCGATCTCGGCCGGCGGCAGGGGCTGGGTCAGCCGCTCTTCCAGCTCCGCGCGCTCTTTGGCCAGGGCGGCCAGGCGCTTGTCCACCTGCTCCAGTTCTCGCTTGAGCGGGCGCAGCTTTTCGGCCTGCTGCTGGCGGGCCTGGGCGTCGAGCTTGCGCTGTTCGCGTGCGTCGCGCACGGGGGCGGCCGCCGGTTTTTGGGCATCATTCTGGCTGCCAGGGCTTGATGGCTCTGCGCTAGCTGCTTCACTTTCAGGAGCGGATTGGGCTTCTGCGCCAGGGGAGGGCAGACTGTCGGCCGTGGATTCCAGCCGGGCCAGCTCGCGCTGGCGCTTGGCCTCGTCGAGCAGGTAGCGCTGGTAGTCGTCCAGGTCGCCGTCGAACGGTCCGACGGCGCCCCGGCCCACCATCCAGAACTCGTCGCAGACGGCGCGCAGCAGCGCCCGGTCGTGGCTGACAAGCATGACGGTGCCCTCGAACTCGTTGAGCGCCATCGAAAGCGCCTCGCGCGTGGCCAAATCCAGGTGGTTGGTGGGTTCGTCCAGCAGCAGCAGGTTGGGGCGCTGCCAGACGATCATGGCCAGCACCAGGCGCGCCTTTTCGCCACCACTCATGGTGCCCACGGTCTGCTTGACCATGTCGCCGGTGAAGTTGAAGGTGCCCAGGAAGTTGCGCAGATCCTGCTCGCGCCCCGATTCGCGGGCGTTGGGCCCCAATTCTTTGGCCAGGCGCACCATGTGCTCCAGCGGATTGTCCGCAGGGCGCAGCACGTCCAGCTCCTGCTGGGCGAAATAGCCGATCGACAGGCCCTTGCCCTCGGTGATGGTGCCCGCCAGCGGTTTCATCTCGCGGGCGATGGTCTTGACCAGCGTCGACTTGCCCTGGCCGTTGGCGCCCAGGATGCCGATGCGCTGGCCCGCCAGCACCGAGCGGTTCACCTGGCGCAGGATGGTGGTTTCCTGGCCGTCCTCGGTGCGGTAGCCGAAGGCGGCGTCGGTGATCGCCAGCATCGGGTTGGGCAGGTTGGTGGGCTCCTTGAACTCGAAGGTGAACTCGGCATCGGCCAGTACTGGCGCGATCTTCTCCATGCGGTCGAGCGCCTTGACGCGGCTCTGCGCCTGCTTGGCCTTGCTGGCCTTGGCCTTGAAGCGGTCGATGAACTTCTTCAGGTGGGCGATCTTTTCCTGCTGCTTGGCGTAGCTGGCCTGCTGCAGTTCGAGCTGCTCGGCGCGCAGGTCCTCGAACTTGCTGTAGTTGCCGCCGTAGCGCGTGAGCTGGGCGTTGTCGATGTGCATGGTGACGTTGGTCACGGCATCGAGGAACTCGCGGTCGTGGCTGATCACGATCATCGTGCCGGCATAGCGCTGCAGCCAGGCTTCGAGCCAGACCAGGGCGTCGAGGTCGAGGTGGTTGGTGGGCTCGTCGAGCAGCAGCAGGTCGCTCGGGCACATCAGCGCGCGCGCCAGCTGCAGGCGCATGCGCCAGCCGCCCGAGAAGCTGTTCACGGGCTTGCCCAGCTCCGACACCTTGAAGCCCAGGCCCAGGATCAGCGCCTGGGCGCGCGGCACGGCGTCGTGGGACCCGGCGTCGTGCAGGTCGGTGTAGGCATGGGCGATGGCCATGCCGTCGTCTTCCGCCTCGGCGCGGGCCAGTTGGGCCTGCAGCTCGGCCAGGCGGGTGTCGCCAGCTACCACGAAATCGGTGGCCGATTCGTCGGTTTCGGGCATGTTCTGCGCCACCTGCGCCATGCGCCACTGCGCAGGGATGCTGAAATCGCCCCCGTCTTCATGGAGCGAGCCGTTGAGCAGCGCGAACAGGCTGGACTTGCCGGCGCCATTGCGTCCGACAAGACCGACTTTCTCTCCGGGGTTGATGGTGGCGCTGACGCCGTCGAGCAGCACCTTGACGCTGCGGCGCAAGGTGACGTTTTTGAGAATGATCATTCAGGAAGGGGAAAAGCGGGATAGGGCTTCGCGGGTCACCAGCAGCACCTGGTCTTCGCCCGCGCTGGTGTCGAGCCAGAACACCGGAAGGTTGGGGAACGCCGCCTCGAAATACGGGCGTTCGTTGCCGATTTCCAGCACCAGCACGGCGTGCTCGGTCATGCGGGCTGTGGCGCCCTGCAGCAGTTGGCGGATGAAGTCCATGCCGTCGCTGCCGCCGGCCAAGGCCAGCTCGGGTTCGGCGCGGTATTCGGCGGGCAACTGCGCCATGCTGGCGGCGTTGACATAGGGCGGGTTGCACAGGATCAGGTCCCAGGGGCCGGGCACGGCGGCGAGGCCGTCGCTCAGCTGCAGGGCGATGCGGTCCTGCAGGCCGTGGCGGTCGACGTTGATGCGGGCCACCGCCAGCGCGTCGGGCGAGATGTCGACGCCAGTGACGCGGATGTCGGGCCAGGCCATGGCGGCCAGCACCGCCAGGCTGCCGTTGCCGGTGCACAGGTCGAGCACGTTCTGGGTGTGTTCGCCCAGCCAGTCGTCGAAACCGCCGTCGGCGATGAGTTCGGCGATGAAGCTGCGCGGCACGATGGCGCGCTCGTCCACGTAGAACGGCACGCCCTGCAGCCAGGCTTCGCGCGTGAGGTAGGCGGCGGGCTTGCGCGTGGCGATGCGTTCTTCAAAAAGTGTAGCTACCAGCGCTTGCTGGGCGGGCGCTACAGGCTGATTTTCTATGGAATCCGGATCGTCGCCGAGGGGGGTGTCGAGCGGCAGGCCCAGGCGCCAGAGCACCAGCCAGGCGGCTTCATCGCGGGCGTTGGTGGTGCCGTGGCCGAACGAAACCCCTGCGGCGTCCAGCAGGCGGGCGCCCGATGCGACCAGGGCACCCACGGTATTGCCCGCGATCGCCGGCAAGGCTGGCGTAGGGGCGGTGCTCATGCGGTGGCCGCGGCGGCCAGGGCCTGGGCGTGCAGGTTGTCGAGCGTGCGGCGGTAGATGTTCTTCAGCGGCTCGATGTCGGCAATGGCGATGTGCTCGTCGATCTTGTGGATGCTGGCGTTGGGCGGGCCCAGTTCAATCACCTGCGGGCACAGCGTGGCGATGAAGCGGCCGTCGCTGGTGCCGCCGGTGGTCGAGAGTTCGGTGGCGAGGCCGGTTTCCGCGGTGATGGCCTGCTGCACGGCCTGCACCAGTTCGCCGGGCGTGGTGAGGAAGGGCTGGCCGCCCAGCGTCCACTGCAGTTCGTATTCGAGTTCGTGCCGGTCGAGCACGGCGTGCACGCGCTGCTTCAGGCCCTCGGCCGTTGATTCGGTGCAGAAGCGGAAGTTGAAGTCGATCACCACGGCGCCGGGAATGATGTTGCTCGCGCCCGTGCCGCCATGGATGTTGCTCATCTGCCAGCTTGTGGGTTGGAAGAAGGCGTTGCCCTCGTCCCAGCGCGTGGCGGCCAGTTCGGCCAGGGCCGGGACGGCCTGGTGGATGGGGTTGCGCGCCAGGTGCGGGTAGGCGATGTGGCCCTGGATGCCGCGCACCGTGAGCTTGCCGCTGAGCGTGCCGCGCCGGCCGTTCTTGATCATGTCGCCGGTTTTCTGCACCGACGTGGGTTCGCCGACGATGCAGTAGTCGAGCTGTTCGCCGCGTGCACGGAGTTGCTCCACCACCACCTTGGTGCCGTCGACCGAGGGGCCTTCCTCGTCGCTGGTGAGCAGGAAGGCGATGTTCAGCAACGGCTCGGGGGTGGCGGCCAGGAATTCCTCCACTGCCACCACGAAGGCGGCGATGGAAGTCTTCATGTCGCTGGCGCCGCGCCCGTAGAGCTTGCCGTCGCGGTGCGTGGGCTTGAACGGGTCGCTGCTCCACTGCTCCAGCGGGCCGGTGGGCACGACGTCGGTATGGCCGGCGAATGCTATTGTTTTGATAGCTTTTGGCGCTTTATTGGTGGGCGTTGCGGTGCGTTTTGACCACAAATTGCTGACGCGGAAGGACTCCGGGCCGCTGTCCATCGCTTGGTTGATGAAGCCCAGGGGCGCCAGGCGCTGGGCGAGCAGCTGCAGGCAGCCTGCATCGTCGGGGGTGACGGAGGGAAGGGCGATGAGCTGTTCGGCCAGGTGCAGGGTTCGAGACATGGGGAAACGGAAAGAGGGTCAGGTATCGGGCTTGATGTCCAGCACGATTTCGGTGAACGAGGGCGCGTCGTCCTGGTTCTGGGCATCCCGCGCGTCCTTGCTGGCCTGTGCGGCCTTGGCGGCGAGAGAGAAGTCGTTTTGCAGGCGCCACATGAGGTTGGTAGGCGAGTCGGCGTAGGCCAGGCCCTCCTTGCGGTCGATGCGGTTCTGCATGATGAGGCGCGCCAGATCCTCCTCGAAGGTCTGTGAGCCCTCGGCCATGGATTTTTCCATGGCCTCGCGCACGCCCGAGAAGTCGCCTTTCTCGATCAGCTCGGCCACCAGCTTGGTGTTGAGCATGACCTCGACGGCGGGCAGGCGCTCGCCGGCGGCGGTGCGCACCAGGCGCTGCGAGACGATGGACTTGAGCGCCGAGGCCAGGTCGCCCAGCATGGTGGGGCGCACTTCCACGGGGTAGAAGCTCAGTATGCGGTTGAGCGCCTGGTAGCTGTTGTTGGCGTGCAGCGTGGCCAGGCACAGGTGGCCCGACTGCGCGTAGGCGATGGCGGCCGACATGGTTTCGCGGTCGCGGATTTCGCCGATCAGGATCACGTCGGGCGCCTGGCGCAGCGCGTTCTTCAGCGCGATCTGCAGCGACTGGGTGTCGCTGCCCACCTCGCGCTGGTTGACGATGGATTTCTTGTTGCGGAACTGGTATTCGACCGGGTCCTCGATGGTCAGGATGTGGCCCGACATCAGGCCGTTGCGCCGGTCGATCATGGAGGCCAGCGAGGTGCTCTTGCCCGAGCCGGTGGCGCCGACCACCAGGATCAGTCCGCGTTTTTCCAGGATCAGGTCGCCCAGGACCGCAGGCAGGTTCAGGTCGGCCAGCTCGGGGATCTGCTGGCTGATGAAGCGGATCACCACGGCGTAGCTACCGCGCTGACGCATGGCGCTGACGCGAAAGCGCCCCACGCCGGTGAGGGGCACGCCCATGTTGAGCTCGCCCGTCTCCTCCAGCTCTTCGATGCGGTCGGGCGGGACGACCTCGGAGAGCAGGTTGCGCGGCGCATCCGGCGGCAGCACCTGGTTGTTGATCGGGATGCACTCACCGTTGATCTTGATCAGCGCCGGTGCGTTGGCCGACAAATAGACGTCAGAGGCCTTCTTCTCGGCCATCAGGCGCAGGATTCGCTCCATCGTGCTCATGGTGTACTCCCTCGATGTTGGGTGCTGGTGCGGGCCTGCGCCGGGTTGCCTGTCAGTCGCGCAGCAGGTCGTTCAGGCTGGTCTTGGAGCGCGTCTGCGCATCCACGGTCTTGACGATGACGGCGGCGTAGGTGGCGTAGTCCTGGCCGGTCTTGGTCTTCTTCGGCAAGCTGCCGCTGATGACCACGCTGCCCGCGGGCACGCGGCCATAGCTGATCTCGCCTGTGTCGCGGTTGAAGATGGGGGTGCTCTGGCCGATGTACACGCCCATGCCCAGCACCGAGTTCTCCTCCACGATCACGCCTTCGACCACCTCGGAGCGAGCGCCGATGAAGCAGTTGTCCTCGATGATGGTGGGGTTGGCTTGCAGGGGTTCGAGCACGCCGCCCAGGCCCACGCCGCCCGAGAGGTGCACGTTCTTGCCCACCTGCGCGCACGAGCCCACGGTGGCCCAGGTGTCGACCATGGTGCCTTCATCGACGTAGGCGCCGATGTTGACGTAGGACGGCATCAGGATCGCGCCCTTGGCGATGAAGCTGCCGCGGCGCGCCACGGCAGGCGGCACCACGCGCACGCCGGTGGCGGCCATTTCGTCGGCGCTGAGGTTGCCGAAGCGGGTCGGCACCTTGTCGTAGAAGCCCAGGTCGCCGGCCTCGATGAGTTCATTGTCCTTGAGGCGGAACGACAGCAGCACGGCCTTCTTGATCCACTGGTGCACCGTCCACTGGCCAACGGCCTCGCGCGTGGCCACGCGCAGCTTGCCGTTGTTCAGTTCGGCGATGACATGCTCGACGGCCTCCAGCACTTCCTTGGGCGCGCTGGCGGGCGAGAGATTGGCGCGGTTGTCCCACGCGGATTCGATGGTGCTCTGCAGGTTTTGGGTCATTGGCTTGATACGGTACGGGATTGGATGAACTGGACGATGCGTTGGGCGGCCTCCACGCACTGCGCGGTTTCGGCCACCAGGGCCATGCGCACGCGCTGGGCACCAGGGTTGGCGCCTGCCACTTCGCGCGCCAGGTAACTGCCGGGCAGCACGGTGACATTGTATTGAGCCAGCAGGGCGCGCGCGAACTCGGTGTCGCTCATGCCCAGATGGGCCGGAACGCCCGCCCAGAGGTAGAAACCGGCGTCGGGGAGGCGCACGTCCATCACTGGCTCCAGCAGCGGCGTGACCTGGGCGAACTTCTCGCGGTACATGGCACGGTTTTCCACCACGTGCGCCTCGTCGTTCCAGGCGGCGATGCTGGCGTTCTGCACGGCCGGGCCCATGGCGCTGCCGTGGTAGGTGCGGTAGAGCAGGAAGGATTTGACCAGTTCCGCGTCGCCGGCCACGAAGCCGCTGCGCAGGCCCGGCACGTTGCTGCGCTTGGACAGGCTGGTGAAGGCCAGCAAGCGCCGGAAATCGTTTCGGCCCAGCTTGGCCGCCGCCTCCAGGCCGCCCAGCGGTGGTTCGTCGCGGAAGTAGATCTCGCTGTAGCACTCGTCCGAGGCGATCACGAAGCCATAGCGGTCGGACAGGGCGAACAGCTTTTCCCATTCGGCCAGCGGCATCACGGCGCCCGTGGGGTTGCCGGGCGAGCAGACGAACAGCAGTTGCGTGCGCTGCCACACCGTTTCCGGCACGCTGTCCCAGTCCACCGCGAAGTTGCGCGCCGGGTCGCTGGGCGCGAAATACGGCGTGGCGCCGGCCAGCAGGGCCGCGCCTTCGTAGATTTGGTAGAACGGATTCGGGCTCACGACCATCGCGTCGCCCTTCGATGGATTGATCACCGTCTGGGCAAAGGCGAACAGCGCCTCGCGCGAACCGTTGACGGGCAGCACCTGCGTGGCCGCGTCCACGGCCAGGCCGTAGCGGCGCTGCAGCCAGCCGGCAAAGGCCTCGCGCAGGCGCGGTTCGCCCGCCGTGGCCGGATAGCTGGCCAGGCCGCCCAGGCCTTCCACCAGGGCCTCCTTGATGAACGGCGGCGTGGCATGGCGCGGCTCGCCCATGCCCAGGCTGATGGCGCTGTAGGCGGCGGGCGGGGTCACGCCCGCGAAGAGTTGGCGCAGCCGTTCGAACGGGTAGGGCTGCAGGTGGGAAAGCAGGGGGTTCATGGGGCGCCATTATGGGCGAAGGTGCCCGGCGGCATGGGCCGCCATGGACCCATGCTGCACTGCACGGTGGCCTTGGCGACTGGATGTCAGTACAGTGCAAGGGGAGTGTGAACACTAGATGCTGGCTACCAATCAACACGGTGCGTCTTCGGGCTGGCATGTCGCTTGCGACCTGCATGGCACGCTGAACGGCCGCCAAAGGAGACAAATGACGGTCCCGAAAGGTCTCTCATGACCGATTCCTTGCTTCTGCAGCCCGGTGTCTGGCTGATGCGCCGCCTGCGCTTGCCGGGCAAATTGCTGCTTCTGGGCCTGGTGGTCGTGCTCATGCTGGTGGCCATGGCCAGCCTGGAGACCCTGGGCGCTTCCACGATGGTGGTCTGGGGCGTGCTGCTGGCCTGCGCCCTTGTCGTTCTCTATCTTTTCACGGCCCTGCATGCCAGCCTGGCCTCCGATCTGGCCAGCCTGGCGCGGGCCATGCGCCAGACCACCAGCGGCGATCTCTGCGCGCATCTGCAGGTCCACGGGCAGGACGAACTGGCCGATCTGGCGCAACTGCTCGACCGCATGGTCCTGACGCTGTCGTCCATGGTGGCCGACATCCGCAGCAACGCGGCGCTCGTGGCCCACGCAGGCCAGAGCCTCGCCGCCGACAACCGGGCGCTGGCCGAACGCACCGAACAGCAGGCCGCCAGCCTGGAACAGACGGCCACCAGCGTGGAGCAATTGCTCGCCACGGTGCAGAGCAATGCCCAGACCGCCCAGGCGGCCGACCGGCGCACGCGCGAGGTCAGCCTGGCCGCCGATCAGGGCACGCAGGCCATGGCGCGGGCGGTGGACTCGGTCGAGGCCATCCAGCAGGGCGCGCGCCGCATGCACGAAATCATCGGCGTGATCGACAGCATCGCCTTCCAGACCAACATCCTGGCGCTCAATGCCGCCGTCGAGGCGGCCCGTGCCGGGGAGCAAGGACGGGGTTTCGCCGTGGTGGCCACCGAGGTGCGCACGCTGGCGGGCCGCTCGGGCGAGGCCGCCAAGGAGATCCGCGCGCTCATCAGCGCCACCGTGCAGCAGGTGGAAAGCAGCACCGGGCTCATTCGCTCTGCCGGTGAAGGCATTTCGAGCATGGCGGGAGGCATACGGCATGTGGCGGCCACGATGTCGGAGATCGCCACCTCGGGCGCCGAGCAAAGCACCGGCCTGCAGGAAATCACCACCGCCGTGCGCCACCTCGACCAGATCACGCAGGACAACGCCCAGATGGTCGAGCACGCTGTCTTGCAGTCCTCGGCGCTCGAAGGGCGCGCCGGCACCCTGTCGCGCGCAGTGTCCTCCTTCCGTCTGCAGCAGGGCACGGCAGAGGAGGCCGTGGCGCTGGTGCAGCGCGCCATGACCATGCGCGCGGGCACCGGGCGCGAGCAGTTCCTGCGCGCCATCACCGACAAGGCGCAGCCCTTCCACGACCGCGACATGTACGTCTTCGTGCTCGACGCGGCGGGCACCTACCTGTCTTTTGGCGGCAATCCGGCCAAGGTGGGAACGCGCGTCCAGGACATCCCGGGCATCGCCGGTCAGCGGCTCGTGGATGACATCATCGCGCAGGCCGAGCGCGGCCCTGGCTGGGTCGAATACGACATCGCCAACCCGACCACCGGGGCGGTGCAGACCAAGATGTCGTTCGTGCGCAAGGTGGATGATCTGTACGTGGGGTGCGGCGTCTACAAAACCCTCGCCGCGCGGGCGTGAGCGGCTCGCGTTAGGGGGCGCGGCGCGCGCGCGCTCGGGCCATCGCGGCCGCGATGGCGGCTTTTTTCGGGTCCGTGGCCTCGGGCGGTGCTTCGGCAGCGGCGCTGGTGCGCGGCTGCACGGCCGGTGGAACGTGTTTTTCCAGGGCCTCGGCCTCCTCGCGCGCCAGGCGTTCCTGGTGCCGGGCATAGCGCGCGCGGGCGTGCCCGGCTTGCTCCGGAGACCAGGCCGACCAGCCTGTGGCCGTGCCACTGGCGTTCTCCATGGTGATGCAATCGACCGGGCAGGCCGGGATGCAGAGTTTGCAGCCCGTGCAATGCTCGGGCATCACCGTGTGCATGAGCTTGTTGGCGCCGACGATGGCGTCCGTGGGGCAGGCCTTGATGCACAGGGTGCAGCCGATGCACCAGTTCTCGTCGATCAGCGCCACGCCGCGCGGGCCTTCCGCGCCGTGCTGGGTGTTGAGCGGCCGCGCGGGCAGGCCGGTGAGCGCGGCCAGCCTGCGCACGCCGTCCTCGCCGCCGGGCGGGCATTGGTCAATGCCCGCCTCGCCCTGGGCGATGGCGCGCGCGTAGGCGGCGCAGTCGGGGTAGCCGCAACGCGTGCACTGGGTCTGGGGCAGGGCCGCGTCGATGCGGTCCGCCAGATCCTCCTGCCGTGGCATTTCCGGGGTCAGACCGCCTTGGCGCGGGCAGGGCGCTTGGTGGCGGGCACCGAGGGGGCCAGAGCCTTGGCCGGCTGTTGCTGCTGGTGTTCCAGAATGAAGGCGCGCACCAGGGGATAGACCTCCTCGCGCCAGCGCCGGCCGCTGAAGATGCCATAGTGGCCCGCGCCCTTGGCTTCCAGGTGGCGCTGCTCCTTGCCGGGCAGGCCGCTGCACAGATCGTGCGCCGCGCGTGTCTGGCCGGCGCCCGAAATATCGTCCAGCTCGCCCTCGACGGTCAGCAGGGCGCCCTGGGTGATGTCCTGCGGGCGCACGCGTTCGAGCTTGCCCTCTGGCGAGCGCACGTCCCAGGTGCCGTTCACCAGCTTGAACTCCTGGAACACCGTGTGGATGGTTTCGAGGTAGTAGTCGGCGTCCATGTCGAGCACGGCGTTGTACTCGTCGTAGAACTTGCGGTGCGCCTCGGTGCTGTTGTCGTCGCCCTTGATGAGGTTCTTGAAGTAGTCGTAGTGGTTCACCGCGTGGCGGTCGGGGTTCATGGCCACGAAGCCCGCGTGCTGCAGGAAGCCGGGGTACACGCGCCGCCCGGCACCGGGGAAGTTGCCCGGCACGCGGTAGATCACGTTGTTCTCGAACCACTCGAAGCTGCGCTCGTTGGCCAGGTTGTTCACGGCCGTGGGCGATTTGCGCGCGTCGATCGGGCCGCCCATCATGGTCATCGACAACGGCGTGGTCTCGCCCCGGCTGGCCATCAGCGACACGGCGGCCAGCACCGGCACGGTGGGTTGGCAGACGCTGATGACGTGGCAGTTGCCGTAGACCGACTGCAGATGGCGGATGAATTCCTGCACGTAGTTGACGTAGTCGTCCAGGTGGAATTCACCCTCGGACAGCGGCACCATGCGGGCATTCTTCCAGTCGGTGATATAGACCTTGTGGTCGCCGAGCATGGAGCGCACGGTGTCGCGCAGCAGCGTGGCGTAGTGGCCCGACAGGGGCGCCACGATCAGCACCACGGGCTGGGCCTTGAGCTTTTCCAGCGTTTTCGGATCGTCCGAGAAGCGCTTGAAGCGGCGCAGCTCGCAGAAGGGCTTGTCGACCTCCACGCGCTCGTGGATGGCCACGTCCACGCTGCCGACCGGCACGGTCTTGATGCCGAACTCGGGCTTCTCGTAGTCCTTGCCCAGGCGGTAGATCAGGTCGTAGCCGGCCGACATGCGCTGCGCCAGGGGCATTTTCTGCAGCGGCGATGAAGGGTTGCTGTAGAGCTTGGAGGCGGCCAGCGCGAAGTCCGCAAAGGGTTCCATGAAGGAGCGCTGGGTTTCGTAGATCTGGTAGAGCATGGGCGGAATCCGAAATGTTGCAGTGCAATATAACAGCAATTTGTTACGGCTGCAGGCGGTGAAAATACCAAGAAGAGGTCGCGTGCGCGACAGTGCGCGAGGGCGGTTTTTGCTATTTAATATATAGCATTTGGCGCAATTCCAGATTGGCTTATGACGGTTTTTTATCTGAATTCTTGAAGGGCGGCGATGCAACGCCTTGGCTGTCCAGCCAGGCGTCGAAGGGTGTGCGGGACGCCTTGCGCAGCGCCTGGTTGAACAGTTGCCTGTCGCTGAGATAGAGGCAATGGCGGATGACCGTGTAGGGATTGAATTTCCCGTTCGGCTTTTGCTCCTCGGCATGCTGCTTGTAGCGCTTGACGATGCCGATCGTGTGCCGCAGGAGGGTATTGAAGCGCGCGCGGGTGATGCCGGGCGCCCAGGCATTGATGTCATCGACGAAGCTGTCCACCTTGTGGGCCTCGAACGTGAAATCCTTGAAAAAGTGGTTGGCGATCTTGAGAAACGTGAAGGCGTTGAGCCCGCCCAGGGCCGACACCTGGAGCGTGGGCTGGGTTTCGGTGCCGGTGGCGGACTCTTCGTCGGAGTCATCTGGCGCCTTGAGCAGTTCCGCCTCGGTTTCATCGCGGATCTGCCGGAACTCCCGGTCGGCCAGTTCGAACAGCGCGGCCAGTACATTGATGCGCCGCTTGAGCGGCCCGGGAATGGCCTTCTTGTACTTGATTTTGTGGTCCAGCACGCTCCAGGAGTCCTGGATGATGGTCCGGATCTGCAGTTCGATGGGCCAGGGGGCCATGACCGCGTGGGCGGGTTGTGCGCAATGGGAGGCGTTGAGCCGCAGATCCAGGTGCAGGCCCTTGTAGCCGAACGATGCCTCCGTGCCCTCGACGGCGCTGACTTTGTCGGTCACCTCGATCACCTCGAACAGGGCCTTCATGGCCTCGGCCACCTTTTCCAGCTCGTCCTCGTAGAGGCAGACCACCCGCACGCCGATCAGATCGCTGATGTAGTGGCGGATCTCGTAGGGCGTGCCGCTTTCCTCCAGTGCCGCGCGGTATTTGCGGGAGAACTTGCGCACGCATTCCTCGCCGTCCTTCACGCGGCCTTCGATCTTGGAGACTTCCACCTGCCCATGGCACGCCAGTTGCCCCGCCACCAGCGCCACGAAGGCAGAGCAGGCGGTCTGCAGTTCCTGGAGGTGCCGGGCGTGAAAGGATAGAAACCGGGTTTCTTCCTGCTCGAAGTCAAGCGATGGCATGGAGGGGCTTTCTGGAGAGGCCGGGGTCTTGCGAAGCGGATGCGCCGGTATACCGCAATTGCGGCAAGGATGGCTGGAATCGTGCCGGGTGGCCCCGCCCGGTCGTCAGCGGGGCGACTCCAGGAACCGCCGCAACCACCCCGCCAGGGGCTCTGGGCGGCCGAACAGATAGCCCTGCAGGCAGTCGCAGTGGCTGGCGGTCAGGAAGTCGGCCTGCGCGCGCGTCTCCACCCCTTCGGCCACCACATGCAGCCTGAGGTGGCGCGCCACCGACAGGATGGACTGGACGATGGCCGTGTCGTTCGGGTCGTCCGGCGTGTCCTGCACGAAACTGCGGTCGATCTTGAGTTCATACAGCGGCAGGCGCTTGAGGTAGGCCAGGCTGGAATAGCCGGTGCCGAAGTCATCGATGGAGAACCTCAGGCCCATGCGCACCAGCTCGGTCATGCGGGCGATGGTGTTGTCCAGATCCTCGATCAGCAGGCTTTCGGTCACTTCCAGGACCAGGAATCCGGGCGGAGCGCCAGTCAGCTCCAGCATGGCGCGCAGGCGCTCGACAAAGTCGTCCTGGCGAAACTGGCGCTGGCTCACGTTCACCGACAGGGACACCAGGCGCTGCGCCGATTGCAGTCGCGCGAGCGTCTCGCAGGCCTGCTGCAGCATCCAGTCGCCCATGCGCAAAATCAGGCCCGAGGACTCGGCCACCGGGATGAAACGCGAGGGTGGCACGCTGCCGCGCACCGGATGGCTCCAGCGCATCAGCAGTTCGCCCCCCACCACGGTGCCATCGGGCCGCACCTGGGGCTGGAGGTAGGCAGCCAATTCACCGGTGGCCATCGCCTTTTTCAGGTCTTGTTCCAGGGCCAGGCGCTCCTGCACGTCGGCCTGCATGGCTTCCTCGTAAAAGCAGATGCGGTTGCGCCCCAGATCCTTGGCGCGGTACATGGCCGTGTCGGCTTCGCGCAGCAGATCCTCGATACCTTCGGAGCGTTTGGGGAACAGCGTGATGCCAATGCTCGCGGTGCTGCCGTAGGCATGGGCCTTGATGCTGTAGGGCGCCTCCAGCGTAACGCGCACCTGCTCGCCCGCAAGCAGGGCCTGGCGGCCCGCGCTTTCAAGGTCGGTCCCGATTTCATTGATCAGCAGCACGAATTCATCCCCGCCCAGGCGCGCCACGGTATCGCCGGGGCGGATCAGGCCGCTCAGGCGCTGCGAGACCTGCAGCAGCAGCCCGTCCCCCAAGGTGTGTCCCCGCGCATCGTTGATCTGCTTGAAGTTGTCCAGATCGATGAACAGCAACGCGCCGACCTGGCCCGAGTTGCGTGCCCAGGCCAGCGCATTGTCGAGCCGGTCGAGCAGCATGCGGCGGTTGGGCAGGCTGGTCAGCGTGTCGAAATATGCCAGCTGGTGTGTGCGCGCCTCGGACTGCTTGCGCTCGGTGATATCGCGCGACAAGGCGATGAGACGAGGCACTTGGCCAGGCTGTTCACCCGCCTTGCGCGCGATGGACAGTTCGAACCAGCGGGTCATCGGTCCCAGCTCCAGCCGGAATTGCTGGCCGGTGGAATGGCCTGTGCGCTGGGCCGCCTCCAGCGCGGCACGGCAGCCCGAGGCGGCTTCGGGGCCCACGACGTCTTGCAGCAAGCGTCCGACGAACATCTGCGCGGGGGCTTGCAGCACATCGGCGCCCCCAGGCCGGAAGTGGCAGATGCGGCCCTCGGGGTCCAGCTCGAACAGCAGGTCTGGAATGGCATTGAGCGTGCTTTCGAGGTCGTTGCTGGTCGTCCGCAAGGTCTCGGTCATGCGCATGGCCAGCGCCATGGCGCGCTCGCGCGCGGTCGCCAGAATCCAGGCCATACCGCCCACGAGCACGCTCAGAACCATGCCCATCAGGGCCACCAACCCGGGCCCGGTGTCCTGCAGGCGGGCGTCGAAACCCGGCAGCGCCCGCATGACCAGCGTCCACCGCCGGCCTCCGATGTCGATCCACCGTGTTTCCTGCAAGGGGGTGGCGAGCACATCAACGGCTTCGGTCAGGCGATTGGCGGGGTCGCTCGCGGGACCGTCGTGAATGGACAGATCGACGTCGCTGTCCAGCTGCTGGCGCATGCCCAGCAGCAGATCCCTCATGCGAAAGGGCGCCGAAACCCACCCCTCCAGCAGGCGTTGGCGCTCCTGCACGGTCACGGGCGTGTTGCCGCCCTGATACAGCGGGACGTACATGACCAGGCCCTTGCGCTCCGTGGGATCATTGAACTGCCGCAGGGCGATGGCCTCCGTGAGCGCGGGTTCACCACGGTCGCGGGCGCGTTCCAAGGCTTCCAGGGCTCCTGGCAGGGTCCCGACATCGAACCCCACGACCCGCTTGTTGACCTCGGTGGACGGCTCGATGTGGGTGATGGGAAAGTAAGCCGGCCGCTCCCCCTCGGGCCAGACGCGGTATTGCGCATTCCCCTGCATGCGTGCCATCTGCACATGGGTCTGCAACTGCTCCCGGGGCAGGCGCTTGATGTAGGCCACGCCCTGCAGCCCAGGCAGGGTTTGCTGCAGGTCGAGCGCGCCCACGTAAGCTTGGAATTCGTCGGCATCGATTTGCTCCGAGCCATCGTGGTAGCCCTTCACCCCGCGCAGCACCATCTGGTAGGTGTCCATGCGGTTCTTCAGGCTGTAGGCGATCCGGTCCGCCGCCAGGGCGAAGGCTTGCTGCTTGCGGCTGTGCGCTTTCTCGATCTCGGTGCGCCAGTGAACGAAGGTCAGGCACAGCAGGAAAATGGTGATCAGGACCGCCACGCGCCCGGGCCTGCGCCACCCGCTGGGGGCCGCGGGTTGGAGTTTCAACGGCGACGGAGCGGATGCTTGCATCGGGAAACGGAGCCGGACCGCAGTCGCCAGGACACGCGCACAGGCCCGGGCCCGGCCTGGCGGCCCGGGTCGCACGGGGCCATTGGTGGCGGAAAGCTGCAATGGGCTTGTGGCATGGTGCTTTGCAGGTTACTGTTGAATTTGTCGGGCCGGGCGGGATGGTGACTAGGGACATTCCCCAGGCCCGCATCGACATGGGGCCTTGTCGTCACAATCGGCCGGGTCGGCAATGTTGCACAAACGATGGGAGAGCATATGAATACCATGGCCAGGGGTGAAAATCTGGTGGGAGAGAGCGCGGCCAGCGAGGGCGGCGGCGAATACCTGACGTTCCGGCTGGGCACCGAGGAATACGGCATCCACATACTCAGCGTGCAGGAGATCCGGGGCTACGAGCCATCGACGCGCATCGTCAATGCCCCGGCCTATCTGCTCGGCGTGCTCAATCTGCGTGGCGTGATCGTTCCGATCCTGGACATGCGCATCAAGTTCGGCATCACCGATGTGGCGTATGGCAGCCAGACCGTGACCATCGTGCTCAACATCGGCGACCGGGTGGTGGGCATGGTGGTCGATGCGGTGTCGGACGTGGTGGCCCTGAAGGCCGGGGAAATCCGGCCAGCGCCTGAATTCAGCGGCAACGTCGCCACCGAGAACGTGATCGGGCTGGCAGCGCTGCAGCAGGGCGACACCCAGCGCATGCTGATCCTCCTGGATATCCAGAAGCTCATGACCAGCGCCGACATGGGGCTGGTGGCGCAGCAGGCACGGTAAGACCACAAGGAGAGGTGACATGAACAACCTGAAAATCTCCGTCCGCCTGGCGGTTCTGGTCGGCGTTCTCACGCTGCTGATGTTCGTGGTTGGCTTCATCGGTATCAATGGCATGAACCGGACCAATGCCAGCCTGAAAACCGTTTACGAAGACCGGACGGTCGCGCTGGCGCAGCTCAACGAGGTGCAGCGGCTGATCTTGCGCAACCGCGTGGCGATCAACCGCGCGGTGGCGCTGAACGATTCCAAGGGATTCGACAGCCTGAGCACGGAGGTCGCCAAGAACCGCGAGCAGATCACGGCTCTCTGGAAGCAGTATTCGTCCACGGGGCTGACCTCCGAAGAGGAGCAACTCGTCAAGCAGTTCGAGGCCAGCCGGGGGAAGTTCGTCACCGAATTCATCAATCCCGCGGTGGAGGCACTGACCGCCTACGACACCGTCAAGGCCACGCAACTGATCGTCGAGCGGGAAGAAGCCCTGTCCGGCCCGGTCAGCGACAGCCTGGCCAAGCTGACGCAGATCCAGGTGGACGAAGCCCGGCGGGAATACGAAGCCTCGCAGGCAAGCTTCTCGACGACCCGCATCACCGGCATCGCGCTGTTCGCGGCGGCGGCCGCTTTCGGCATCCTGCTCGGCTGGAGCCTGATCCGCGGCATCCAGCGCTCCCTGTCCCGGGCCATGGACGCCGTTTCCGCCGTGGCCCAGGGCGACCTCTCGCGCGACATCCACGCCGAGGGCAGGGACGAAGTGGCGCAGCTGGTCAACACGCTCGCCACCATGCAGGACAGCCTGGCCAAGGTGGTGAGCACGGTGCGCCAGGGCAGTGAATCGGTGGCCTCGGCCAGCACGCAGATTGCCCAGGGCAACCAGGACCTGAGCGCGCGCACCGAATCCCAGGCCAGCGCGCTGGAGCAGACGGCGGCCTCCATGGAGGAACTCAACTCCACCGTGCGCCAGAACGCCGACAACGCGCGCCAGGCCAACCAGCTCGCGCAGAGTGCTTCCAGCGTGGCGGTGCAGGGCGGGCAGGTGGTGTCGCAGGTGGTGGACACCATGCGCGGCATCAGCGACAGTTCCCGCAAGATCGCCGACATCATCAGCGTGATCGACGGCATCGCGTTCCAGACCAACATCCTGGCCTTGAACGCCGCCGTGGAAGCGGCGCGCGCGGGCGAGCAGGGCCGGGGCTTCGCCGTGGTGGCCAGCGAGGTGCGCAGCCTGGCCGGGCGCAGCGCCGAGGCGGCCAAGGAAATCAAGCAGCTCATCACCGACAGCGTGGAGCGCGTGGAGCAGGGCACGCAGCTGGTGGACCAGGCGGGCCACACCATGAACGAGGTGGTCAACAGCATCCGGCGCGTGACCGACATCATGGGTGAGATCAGCGCGGCCAGCAGCGAGCAAAGCTCGGGCGTGGCCCAGGTGGGCGAGGCCGTGACGCAGATGGACCAGGCCACGCAGCAGAACGCCGCGCTGGTGGAGGAAATGGCCGCCGCCGCCAGCAGCCTGCGTGCGCAGGCGCAGGAGCTGGTGCAGACCGTGGCCGTGTTCAGGCTGGCCCAGGGGCAGGGGGTGTCCGTGGCAGCGCGTCCCGTGGCGGCGCCCGTGCCCACGCCCGCCGCCAGCGTGCCGGCGCAGCCGGCCGCAAAACCGGTGCCTCACAAGCCCGCTGTGAAGAAGGCGCTGGCTCCGGCGGCGCCCGCGCCCGCTGCATCGCCGGCCAAGACCGACGATGGCGGTGACTGGGAGCAGTTCTGAAGCCTGCCGATCCCTCCCTCATCGACTCCCGCCAGGCCGCCTGGCGGTTGCTCGCGACGCTGGGCCTGGTGGTGCTGGGCAACAGCAGCATGTACGTGGTGTCCGTCGTGCTGCCCGCGGTCCAGGCCGAGTTTGGCATCAGCCGGGCGGATGCTTCCATGCCCTACACCCTGATGATGGTCTGCCTGGGCATCGGCGGCCTCTGGACTGGGCGCCTGGCCGACCGCCATGGCCTGGCGCCGGTACTTTGGGTGGGGGCGCTGGCCGTGTGCGGCGGCTTTGTCTGGGCCGGCATGTCCGGCAGCGTCTGGGGCTTCGGCCTGGCCCATGGGCTGATGGGCCTCATCGGCAGCTCGGCCACCTTCGCGCCGCTCATGGCCGACACGGCCCTGTGGTGGAACCGGCGGCGCGGCATCGCCGTGGCCATCTGCGCCAGCGGCAACTACATCGCCGGGGCCCTCTGGCCGCCCATCGTCCAGCATGGCATCGAGACCATTGGCTGGCGCCAGAGCTACATCGGGCTCGGCCTACTGTGCGGTGCGGGCATGCTGCTGCTGTCGCTGTGCATGCGCCAGCGGCCGCCCCTGGTGTTGTCGGCCGTGCCTGCTGGCGGCGCCCATGCGCCGGTGCAGGACCGCAGCCGGCCCTTTGGCCTGGCTCCCGCGCATGCGCAGCTCCTGCTGTGCATCGCGGGCGTGGCTTGCTGCGTGGCCATGGCCATGCCGCAGGTGCACATCGTGGCCTACTGCACCGATCTGGGTTTTGGCGCCGCGCGGGGCGCGGAAATGCTGTCGCTGATGCTGGCGTGCGGCATCGTCAGCCGCCTGGTCTCGGGCGCCATCTGCGACCGCATCGGCGGCATCCGCACGCTGCTGCTGGGCTCGGCCTTGCAGGGCGTGGCGCTGCTGCTGTTCCTGCCGTTTGACGGGCTGGTGCCGCTTTACGTGATCTCGGCGATGTTCGGGCTGTTCCAGGGGGGCATCGTGCCGTCCTACGCCATCATCGTGCGCGAGCATTTCGCGCTGCACGAGGCCGGCGCCCGGGTGGGCGCGGTCATCATGGCCACGCTGCTGGGCATGGCGCTGGGGGGTTGGATGTCGGGCTGGGTGTTCGACGCCACGGGCAGCTACCGCATGGCCTTCGTCAACGGCCTGCTGTGGAACCTGCTGAACCTGTCCATCTCCGGCTGGCTGTACTGGCGCGTGCGCCACACGGGCTCCGGCGGGCGGCCTGCAGCCGTGGCCGGCTGAGGGTCAGCCGGCTTGCGCTTCAAGCCTGCGCCTGGGCCAGGGCGAACACTTCGCGCGCCGGGCTGTCCTTGAGGCGGTGGTCGCTCCACACCTGGCGCCAGCGGCGCGCCCCCGGCAGGCCGTGGCGCAAGCCCAGCATGTGGCGGGCGATGGCGTACCAAGACGTGCCGTGCGCGGCCGCCTCGCGTTCCATGTACTCCACCATCGCTTCCTCCACGGCCTCGCGGGTCAGGGTGTTTTCAGGCGCGCCGTAGTAGAGCTGGTCCCAGCGCGCCAGCCACCAGGGGTTGTGGTAAGCCTCGCGGCCGATCATCACGCCGTCGAGGTGCTGGAGCTGCTCCTGCACCACCTCATCGGTCTGGATGCCGCCGTTGATGGCGATGGTGAACTGCGGAAACTCCTGCTTGAGGCGGTGCACCACCTCGTAGCGCAGCGGCGGAATGTCGCGGTTTTCCTTGGGCGAGAGGCCCTGCAGCCAGGCATTGCGCGCATGCACGATGAACACCGTGCAGCCCGCATCGGCCACGGTGCCGATAAAGTCGCGCACGAACCCGTAGTCCTCCACCTTGTCGATACCGATGCGGTGCTTGACGGTCACGGGCACGTCGACCACGTCCTTCATGGCCTTGACGCAGTCCGCCACCAGCTGGGGCGCCTTCATCAGGCTGGCGCCAAAGGCGCCGCGCTGTACCCGGTCGCTGGGGCAGCCGCAGTTGAGGTTGATCTCGTCGTAGCCCCATTCTTCGCCCAGCCGCGCCGCCTGCGCCAGCTTGACCGGCTCGTTGCCGCCCAGTTGCAGGGCCACGGGGTGTTCCTCGGCGTTGTAACGCAGGTGCCGTTCCGTGCCGCCATACAGGATGCCGCCCACGTTCACCATCTCGGTGTACAGCAGCGTGTGGCGTGTCAGTAGGCGATGAAAGTAGCGGCAGTGGCGGTCGGTCCAGTCCATCATGGGCGCGACGGACATGCGCCAAAGGCTGTGCGTAGGGGAGTTCGGTGGGTGTTCCAAGGGAAGGCCTGCGGATCGGGGCGGCCGGGGCGCGGTGGCACCCCGGAGGGAATCAGAAGGTGCGAATGAATCCGGCGTGCCCGAGCAGGCCGCCAAAACGCGGCCGATCTAGGCGCAAAGCACAGCCATAGCGCGGGCTATGGCGAGCATTTGCAACGATGAGCGGGTGTGTTTTGGCGGAATGAGCGGGCATGGTGGGTTCGTTCACACCTTCTCAAATGTCTTCGAGCAGCGCGTAGGGCAGGGTACCCAGGGTGAGCTGGGGGCCGGTGGGCGAGCCCACATGCAGCGGTCCCTGTCCGGTGGCGGCGATCTGCAGCGAGACGATGGCGTCCCAGCCGCCAGCGGGCGCGGCGGCGGCTTGCACCACGGTGCCGCAGGGTTGCTCGGGGTCGGCGGGCGAGAACACGTCGGCGCCAGGTGCCAGTTCGGCGTCCGCATGGGCGATGTAGGCGCGGCGCTTGATGGCGCCCCGGAACTGGCTGCGCGCCACCACCTCTTGGCCGGGGTAGCAGCCCTTCTTGAAGCTCACGCCGTCGACCGACTCGTAGTTGAGCATCTGCGGCACGAAGGCATCCACCAGGGGGGCGGTCAAGGTCGCCACGCCGCTCTGCACCTCGCCCCAGGCCCACAGGGCGGGGTCGAGAGCGGGGCCGGCAGGGGCAGGCTCGCCCACGGGCGCCAGCCACAGCGCGCGGGGCTGGCCCGCCGCCGGGGGCAGGTGTACCACGGTTTTTGCATCAAAATCGGCTTTTGACCAAGCAGGATATGCGCTACCAGCTATTGTTTCAATAGCGTTTCCGGCCAGGCCAAACACCTGGATGTCTGCCGTGGCATCGCTCAGCTTGCACTTGGCGCGCATCACGAACATGGACAGGCGCTTGAGGGTGGGCGCCAGCAGGTCGCGGCTGCACACCAGCCAGACCTCGGTGGGGCTGCGCTTGAAGCCGATGAAGCTGGCCTGCATGCGGCCCTTGGCCGAGAGAAAGGCAGTCAGGCGGGCATGGTCCAGGCCCAACAGGGCGAAATCGTGGGTGAGCTGGCCATGGAGGAATTTGACGGCGTCTTCGCCTTCGGCGCGGATCACGCCCAGGTGGTTCAGGGGGGCAACGCCCTGGAAATTCAAAGTCATCCCTGAATTATGATGCCCGCTCCCATTCACACAGGCAGCAGGGTTGTGCGTCGTCTTCTGGCATGGTTATTGTTTCTGGCGGTGGCGCTCGGCGGTGGGGCCGCCTGGTGGCTGCATGCCCCGCTGCCCATGGGCAGCGAAGCGCTGGAGCTGGCCATCGAGCCCGGCACCTTGCCGCGCGGCGTGGCCCAGGAGGTGCAGGCGGCCGGCGTGCGCGTGGACGCGCGCATCCTCTACGCCTTCTTCCGCCTCTCGGGCCGTGGGCGCGACATCCGCGCCGGCAACTATGAAATTCCGCCCGGCACCACGCCCCTGACGCTGCTCGACAAGCTGGTGCGCGGCGAGGAAACCCTGCGCACGCTCACGCTGGTGGAAGGCTGGACCTTCCGCCAGGTGCGCGCCGCGCTGGCCCGCGAGGAGCAGATCAAGCACGACACGGCCGGTCTTTCGGACGCCGCCCTCATGGAGCGCCTGGGCCGTCCCGGAGCGCATCCCGAGGGGCGCTTCTTCCCCGATACCTACACCTACGCCAAGGGTTCGAGCGAACTGGCCGTGCTGCGCCGCGCGCTGCACGCCATGGACCGGCGCCTGGAGGCCGCCTGGGCGCAGCGCGCCAGCGACACGCCGCTCAAGTCGGCCGACGAGGCGTTGATCCTCGCCAGCATCGTCGAGAAGGAAACCGGCCGCGCCTCCGACCGCGCGCAGATCGCCGGAGTCTTCACCAACCGGCTGCGCAACGGCATGCTGCTGCAGACCGACCCGACCGTGATCTACGGCCTGGGCGAGAAGTTCGACGGCAACCTGCGCCGCAAGGACCTGCTGACCGACACCCCCTGGAACACCTACACCCGCGCGGGGCTACCCCCCACGCCCATCGCCATGCCCGGCAAGGCCTCGCTGCTGGCGGCGGTGCAGCCGGAGCGCACGAAGGCCCTGTATTTCGTGGCGCGCGGCGATGGCTCCAGCCATTTCAGCGCCACGCTGGACGAGCATAACCGCGCCGTCAACCGCTACCAGCGCGGCCAGTAAGAAAGATCCACGCATGGCATCCACAGGCCTGTTCATCAGTTTCGAGGGCATCGACGGCGCCGGCAAGTCCTCGCACATCGAGGCCCTCGCCGAGGCCTTCCGCGCCCAGGGCCGCGCCGTGGTCAGCACGCGCGAACCCGGCGGCACACCGCTGGCGGAGAAACTGCGCGCGATGCTGCTGCACGACAGCATGGACGCCCTGACCGAGGCGCTGCTCGTCTTTGCCGGCCGGCGCGACCACCTGCGCAACGTCATCGAGCCCGCGCTGGCGCGGGGCGAGGTGGTGTTGTGCGACCGCTTCACCGACGCTACCTTCGCCTACCAGGGCGGCGGGCGCGGATTCGACTGGAATGCGCTCTCATTATTGGAGCGCCTGGCGCAGACTGGTCTTGCCCTGCAGCCCGATTTGATGCGTGAACCCGATTTGACCCTGTGGTTCGACCTGGCGCCCGCCGTGGCGGCCGAGCGCCTGGCGGGCGCACGCGCGCCCGACCGCTTCGAGGCGCTGGATGTGGCCTTCTTCGAGCGCGTGGCCCAGGGCTATGCGCGCCGCGCCGCCGAGGCACCCAACCGCTTTGCCCGGCTTGACGCGGCGCAGGAGCGCGAGCGGGTCTGGCGCCAATTGCAGGATGTGCTGGCCCGGCGCGGCTGGCTGCCCGCCGTGGGAGTCACGGCTTGAGCACGACGGCACCGCTCGCTCCCTGGATCGCCGCGCAACGCGACCTGCTGCTGGCCCAGCGCGGCCATGCCTGGCTGCTGAACGGCCCCTCGGGCCTGGGCCAGTACCGGCTGGGCCTCGAACTGGTGCGCGCCTGGCTGTGCGACGCTCCTACACCGCAGGGCGCCTGCGGCCAGTGCGCGAGCTGCCACGCCATCGACGTGCGCACCCACGCCGACCTCTGCGTGCTCATGCCCGAGGTGGATATGCTGGCCCTGGGCTGGCCGCTGCCGCAGAAGGCCCAGGCCGAGATCGACGACAAGGCGCGCAAGCCCAGCCGTGAGATCCGTGTCGAGGCCATGCGCGATGCCGTGGAGTTCGCCCAGCGCACCAGCGCGCGCGGTCGCGGCAAGGCCGTGCTGGTGTATCCGGCGGAGCAGATGAACACCATCACCGCCAATGCGCTGCTCAAGACGCTGGAGGAACCCGCCGGAGATGTGCGCTTCGTGCTCGCCAGCGAGGCCGCGCACCAGCTGCTGCCCACCATCCGCAGCCGCTGCCTGGGGCACACCATGGTCTGGCCCGCGCAAGAACAGATGCTGGAATGGCTGGCCGGGCAGGGCGTGGCGCCCGCGGCGGCGGAGGCCTTCCTGCGCGCCACGGGCGGGCGCCCCGACGACGCCCTGGCGCTGGCCCAGGCCGGCCCTGGTCCCGAAGCCTGGGCGCAGTTGCCGAAGGCGCTGCAGCGCGGCACCCCGGGCGCGTTGGCCGACGGGACGCCCGCGCAGGCCGTCGAGGCCCTGCAGAAGCTGTGCCACGACCTGCTGGCGCTGCGCGTGGGCGCCCAGCCGCGCTACTTCGCCGCCGCCGACCTGCCGGCACCGCCTTCCATCGGCGCGCTGGCCCGCTGGTCGCGCGCCCTCATGCAGGAGGCGCGCACGGCCGAGCACCCCTTCAACGCCGGGCTGATGCTGGAGGCGCTTGTCGCCCAGGCGCGAAACGTCCTACACTCTCCCCAGTCCCCACCGCCCGCAAGACCATGAGCAGCCCCACCACCGCACCCCGCCCCAGCGTCATGCAGCTGGCCATCAAGGAAAAGGCGGCCTTGCATGCGGCCTACATCCCGTTTTTCGTCGAAGGCGGCATCTTCGTGCCGACCCCGCGCGAATACAAGCTGGGCGACGATGTGTACGTGCTGCTCACGCTGCCCGAGGACACCCAGCGCTACCCCGTGGCCGGCCGCGTGGCCTGGGTGACGCCCGCGCGCGCGGGCGGCAACCGCACGCAGGGCGTGGGCATCCAGTTCCCCAAGGACGAGAAATCGCGCCAGCTCAAGGCCAAGATCGAGGAGCTGCTCGGCACCGCGCTGGGCTCGGACCGCCCCACGCAAACCATCTGAGCGGCCCTCGCTCCGGATGCCGATCCGCCGCGCGGGTCGGCTTTTTTACTTGACGACCATGTTCACCGATTCCCACTGCCACCTCACCTTCCCGGAACTGGCCAGCGAGCTGCCCGCCATCCGCGCGGCCATGCAGGCCGCCCAGGTGGACCGCGCGCTGTGCATCTGCACCACCCTGGAAGAGTTCGGCGAGGTGCATGCCCTGGCCATGGCCCACGATAACTTCTGGTGCTCCGTCGGCGTGCACCCCGACAACGAAGGCATTGCCGAACCCTCGGTGCAGGACCTGCTCGACCGCGCCGCGCTGCCGCGCGTGGTGGCCATCGGCGAGACCGGGCTCGACTACTACGGCATGGAAGAGCGCAAGGGCGGCCGCAGCATCGCCGACCTGGAATGGCAGCGCGCGCGCTTCCGCGCTCACATTCGCGCCGCCCGCGCCTGTGCCAAGCCGCTGGTGATCCACACGCGCAGCGCCTCCGCCGATACCCTGGCCATCCTGCGCGAGGAGGGCGAGGACGGCGGCCCAGGCAGCGCGGGCGGCGTGTTCCACTGTTTCACCGAAACCGCCGAGGTGGCGCGCGCCGCGCTCGACCTGGGCTTCTACATCTCGTTCTCGGGCATCATCACCTTCAAGAACGCGCAGGACCTGCGCGACGTCGCGGCCTTCGTGCCGCTGGACCGCATGCTCATCGAGACCGACAGCCCTTACCTGGCCCCCGTGCCCTACCGGGGCAAGACCAACAACCCCTCGTATGTGCCCCATGTGGCGCGGCAGATCGCGGCTGTGCGCGGCATGGAGGTCGAGGCGGTGGCCGAGGCCACCAGCCGCAATTTCGACACCTTGTTCAAGGGAGTGCTGGCATGAGCCCCCTGCGCCGCGGCCTGCTGCTGCTGCCCCTGGCGGCGGGCCTCGCATCCGTAGCGGCCCGTGCGGGCTCGTTCGAGGATTTCTTCGTAGCCATCCAGCGCGACGATGCCAGCACCCTCACCACATTGCTGCTGCGCGGCTTCGACGTCAACACGCGCGACACCAAGGGGCAGGTCGGGCTGACGCTGGCCTTGCAGGGCGGCAACCTCAAGGCCTTCGAGGTGCTGCTGCTGGGCAGCAACCTGCAGGTGGATGCCCGCAACGCCCAGGACGAAACGCCGCTCATGATGGCGGCGCTGCGTGGCCATGTGAACGCCGCGCGCACCCTGATCGAACGCGGCGCCGATGTCAACAAGACCGGCTGGACGCCGCTGCACTATGCCGCCACCGGTACGCAGCCGCAGCAGCCCGAAATCATCGCGCTGCTGCTGGAGCACCACGCCTACATCGATGCCGAATCGCCCAACGGCACCACGCCGCTGATGATGGCCGTGCACTACGGCACGCGCGATTCGGTGCAACTGTTACTGCAAGAAGGGGCCGACCCTTCGTTGAAGAACCATCTGGGCCTCACCGCCGCCGACTTCGCCCTGCGCGCCAGCCGCAAGGACATGGCCGATCTCATCAGCGCCGCGGTGCGCAAGCGCCAGCCCAACCGGGGCCGCTGGTAGTTTCCATTTCTAAATCGTCCGTGTCGTCGTTGCTCGGCCTTGCCGTGCTACCGCACTGCCTGCGGCCTCGTGCCTAGACACAAACGATTTCGGAAATGGAAATAGGGGGCTGGTCAGCCCTGGGCCGGCCGCGCCTGCAGCCGGGCATACAGCCCGCCCAGCGCCACCAGCTCGGCGTGCGTGCCCTGTTCCACGATGCGGCCGCGCTCCATCACCACCACGCGGTCGGCATGCTCGATGGTGGAGAGGCGGTGCGCGATCACCAGCGTGGTGCGGCCTTGCATCAGGCGTTGCAGGGCTTCCTGCACCAGCCGCTCGGATTCGGTGTCCAGCGCCGAAGTGGCCTCGTCGAGGATGAGGATGGGCGCGTTCTTGTAGAGCGCGCGCGCAATCGCCAGCCGTTGGCGCTGCCCGCCCGAGAGCTGCGTGGCGTTGTGGCCCACCAGCGTGTGGATGCCCTGCGGCAGCGCCGCCACGTGCCCTGCCAGGTTGGCGGCCGCCAGGCAGTCGTGCACGCGCTGCTCGTCCACGGCTTGGCCCAGCGCCACGTTGGCGGCGATGCTGTCGTTGAACATCACCACGTCCTGGCTCACCAGCGCGAACTGCGCGCGCAGCGTGGCCAGGTCCCAGTCCTGAAGCGCATGGCCGTCCAGCAGCACCTGGCCGGATGCATGCTGCACGAAGCGTGGCAGCAGGTTGACCAGCGTGGTCTTGCCCGCGCCCGAGGGGCCCACCAGCGCCACGATCTCACCGGGCCGCACATCGAGGCTCACACGGTCCAGCGCCGGCGCCTGGTCGGCTGCGAAGGCCACGCTCACCTCGCGCAGCGAAAGCGCGCCCTGTACCTGGGCCGGCGCATGGGTGCCGCCGCGCTCGGCGGGCGTCTCGCCCAGCAGCGACAGGCCGCGCTCCAGCGCCGCCACGCCGCGCGTGATGGGGCTGGCCACGTCGGCCAGGCGGCGGATGGGCGCGATGAGCATCAGCATGGCCGTGATGAAGGCCACGAAACCGCCCACCGTCACGTCGTTCGTCCCGGCCGCGCGGCTTTGCCACAGCGCCACGCAGATCACGGCCGACAGCGCGGCCGCCGCCAGCAGCTGGGTGAGCGGTGTCATGGCCGACGAGGCGATGGTGGACTTGATGGCCAGCCCGCGCAGACGCTGGCTCAGGGTGTCGAAACGCTTGGCCTGCGACGGCTGCGCCGCATGCAGGCGCACCATGCGGTGCGCGAGCACATTTTCCTCGACCACGTAGGCCAGCTCGTCCGTGGCCTGCTGGCCGCTTTTGGTGAGGTGGTAGAGCCGGCGCGAGAGCGTCTTCATGATCCAGGCCACGCCCGGCACGACCACGGCCACGATCAGCGTGAGCTGCCAATTCAGATACAGCAGGTACGCCAGCAGCGCCACCAGGGTGAAACCGTCGCGCGAAATGCCCAGCAGGGCCTGCACCAGCAGCGTCGCGCCGGTCTGCACCTCGTACACCACGGTGTTGGACAGGGCGCTGGCCGTCTGGCGCGAGAACAAGCCCATCTCGGCGGCCAGCAGCCGATCGAACAGGGCCTTGCGCAGGATCAACATGCCCTCGTTGGCGATGCGCGCCAGCGCGTACTGGCCCACGAACTGCGCCAGTCCGCGGACCAGGAAAACGCCCATGATGGCCACGGGCACCATCCACAACTGGAGCGAGCCCTCGGTGAAGCCGCGGTCGAGCAGGGGCTGGAGCAGGGCGGGGATCAGTGGCTCGGTGATGGCGCCGACGAGCGTGGCGATGATGGCCGCTGTCCAGCCCAGGCGCTGGTTGCCAAAATAAACGGAAAGCCGTGCCAGCCGGGTCGTCAGGCGGTCGGTGGGCTCGGGGGCGGGGAGGGAAGAGGAAGGCCTGGAGCCGGTGTCTGGGGCTTGCATGTAGGACGGATTCTACTTTTGGCGCCCTGCCCAACAGTTTGTGACATGGGGGTATGTTCGAGTGTGTAACATTCGGGCCTGACAATCGGCTGTTGTCCGGTTGCTCCCATGGCTGCGAATGACTAACGACCGATTCCTCCCAATCCCTTCCGCAGCGGCACAGCCGCATCTCTCTCGCCGCCATCTGGTGGCATCCTTCGCCGCCCTGGCCACCGCGCCGGCACTGGCCCAGTTCCGGGTGGAGGTGTCGGGCGTGGGCATGACCCAGTTGCCCATCGCCATCGCGCAGTTCCGCGACGAGGCCCAGGCACCGCAGAAAATCTCCGCCATCGTGCAGGCCGACCTGGAACGCAGCGGCCAGTTCCGCAGCGTGGACACCGCTGGCGCACGCCTGGACGAAACCTCGCGCCCCGACGTCGCCCTGTGGCGCCAGAAAAGCGCGGACTCCCTGGTTTCGGGCAGCATCACGCGCCTGGCGGACGGCCGCTTCGATGTGCGCTTCCGTCTGTGGGACGTGGTGCGCGGCCAGGACCTCGGTGGCCAGAGCTACGTGGTGGTGCAGGGTGACCTGCGCCTGGTAGCCCACCGCATCGCCGACTTCGTGTACGAGAAGCTGACCGGCGAGCGCGGCGTGTTCTCCACGCGCATCGCCTATGTCACCAAGGCCGGTTCGCGCTACAGCCTGTGGGTGGCCGACGCCGATGGCGAAAACGCGCAGGCCGCGCTCTCCAGCCCGGAATCCATCATCTCGCCCGCCTGGTCGCCCTCGGGTGGCCAGTTGGCCTATGTGTCGTTCGAGTCGCGCAAGCCCGTCATCTATGTGCACGACGTGGCCAGCGGCAAGCGCCGCCTGGTGGCCAACTTCCGAGGCTCCAACAGCGCACCGGCCTGGTCGCCCGATGGTCGTACCCTGGCGGTCACGCTGAGCCGCGACGGCAACTCCCAGCTCTACACCATCGACGCCAACGGTGGCGAGCCGCGCCGGCTCACGCAAAGCTCCGGCATCGACACGGAGCCGTCGTACTCGCCGGACGGCCGTTTCATCTACTTCGTCAGCGACCGGGGTGGTGCGCCGCAGATCTACAAGGTGCCCAGCACGGGCGGCAACGCCGAACGCGTCACGTTCAGCGGCAGCTACAACATCTCGCCCAGCCTCAGCCCCGATGGCCGCTGGCTGGCCTACATCTCGCGCGTGGGCGGTGCCTTCAAGCTGCATGTGATGGAATTGGCCACCAGCACCGTCACGGCCATCACCGATACCGGCGCCGACGAACGCCCCAGCTTCGCGCCCAACAGCCGCCTGATCGTCTACGCCTCGCAGCAGCAGGGCCGCGAAGCCCTGATGACCACCACGCTGGACGGCAAGATCAAGGCCCGCCTGGCTGGACAGGGCGGAGACATCCGCGAGCCCGACTGGGGCCCGTTCCAGCAGCACTGAACTTTTCCGCTTTTTCGATTTCTGTATTTCAGGAGATTTTTTCCATGTTCAAACGCATTCCTTTTGCCCTTGCCGCCGTTGCCATCGTCGCCGGCTGCAGTTCGGGCGTCGACCTCGACAATGTGCCCGTCGAAGACAAGAACGGTTCGGCCCTGTCCACCAACGGCGGCGCCAATGCCGGCAACACCGGCCAGAGCGGCGTGCGCGGCGTGGACCTGACCCAGTCGGGCCGCGATGGCGCCGGCCCAGTGGGTGTGAGCCGCGTGATCTACTTCGATTACGACAGCTACGTCATCAAGCCCGACTTCCAGTCGGTGGTGGATGCGCACGCGCGCTTCATCAAGTCCGGCAATACCCGCAAGGTCGTGATCGAGGGCCATACCGACGAGCGCGGCGGCCGTGAATACAACCTGGCGCTGGGCCAGAAGCGCGCCGAGGCCGTGCGCCGATCGCTCGGCCTGCTGGGCGTGCCCGACGGCCAGATGGAAGCCGTGAGCTTCGGCAAGGAGAAGCTGGCGGCCCAAGGCAACAGCGAAGACGTCCACGCGCAGAACCGCCGCGCCGAGCTGTCCTACCGTTGATGCGCCCCATGAACGCCCCGCGCCTTGCACGCAGCACGCTGCTGGCCCTTTCGCTGGCGTGCGCCTTCCTGCCCGCCCGCGCCGCGATTTTCGAGGACGGCGAAGCCCGTCGCGCCATCCTGGAACTGCGGCAACGGGTGGACATGCTCCAGCAAACCGGCCAGCGCTCTGCCGACGAGCTGCGCCGAGCCCAGGAAGACTCGACCCAGCTGCGGCGCAGCCTGCTCGATTTGCAGACGCAAATCGAAACCTTGCGCAGCGAGATGGCCACGCTGCGCGGGCAGAACGAGCAGTTGATGCGCGAAGCGGCCGAGTTGCAGCGCCGCCAGAAAGACATTGCCCAGGGCGTGGATGAGCGGTTGCGCCAGTTCGAGCCCGTCAAGGTGACGGTCGACGGGCTGGAGTTCCAGGCCGATCCCGCTGAAAAACGCGATTTCGAGGCCGCGCTGGCCAAGTTCCGCGAAGGCAAGTTCGCGGAGGCAGAAACCGCGTTCGCGGGATTCGCGCGGCAGTACCCACGCAGCGGCTATGCGCCTTCGGCGCGTTTCTGGCTGGGCAATGCCCAGTATGCCAACCGCGATTACAAGGAAGCCATCACCAACTTCAAGGCGATGCTGGCCAGCGCGCCCAACCATGCCCGCGCGCCCGAGGCCGCACTTTCGATCGCCAATTGCCAGATCGAACTCAAGGAAACACGCGGCGCTCGCAAGACGCTGGAAGACCTGTTGCGCGCCTACCCGCAATCCGAAGCCGCAGCAGCGGCCAAGGAACGCCTGTCGCGGTTGAAATAGTGGAGCAGACCACGCCCGGGACCACGGTGGTGGATGCGGCCGAGCGACAGGCACTGCAGCAGCGCCGGTTCGGTGGGCTCGACCGCCTGTATGGCAGGGAAGGCGCGGCCCGCATCCGGGCCGCGCATGTGGCCGTGGTGGGCATCGGCGGCGTGGGCTCCTGGGCCGCCGAGGCCTTGGCGCGCAGCGGTGTGGGTCGCCTCACGCTGATCGACCTGGACCATGTGGCGGAGTCCAACATCAACCGCCAGATCCACGCCCTCGAAGAAACCGTGGGCCAAGCCAAGGTGCAGGCCATGCGCGAACGCATCGCTGGCATCAATCCGGACTGCGAGGTCACTTGCATCGAAGAGTTCGTAGAGCCCGGCAATTGGCCCGCACTGCTGCCCGGCGGCGTGGATGCCGTGGTGGATGCCTGCGACCAGGTGCCGGCCAAGACAGCCATGGCGGCGTGGGCCCGTGGCACGCGCCAGCTGTTCATCAGCGTGGGCGCGGCGGGTGGTAAGCGCCTGGCCCACAAAGTCGATGTGGACGACCTCTCGCAGACCACCCACGATCCTCTTCTGGCCCAGCTGCGCTACCGCTTGCGCAAGCACCACGGCGCCCCGAAAGAAGGCAAGAAAATCGGCATCGCCTGTGTTTTCAGCCGTGAATCCGTGGCACCGCCCGATGCATCGTGCGGCATCGAAGGCGATGGAACACTCAACTGCCACGGCTATGGTTCCGTGGTGGCCGTGACGGCCACCTTTGGCCAGTGTGCGGCGGGTTGGATTCTCGACGCGCTAGCTCGAAGTTCCGATTCAGGCGCGAAAAAGGCGCTATAATTCAAGGCTTTGCTGGACCTGATTTGGTTCAGTGGATGGGACGTTAGCTCAGTTGGTAGAGCAGCGGACTTTTAATCCGTTGGTCACAAGTTCGAATCTTGTACGTCCTACCAATCCTTCGAGGCCCTGTAGCGATACAGGGCCTTTTTCATTGCGGCTCCCGATCGGCGTTTTACCCTGAAGTGCCTTCAGCGCTGTTCGGCCGAGCGCATCCTGCCGCGCAGCCAGCGCATCAGCCGGCCCACGATTGGCAGTTTTTCGTACAGTTCCTCGGCCGCATCCCAGTAGTCGCGGTGCAGGACGATGAGCCCCTCGGCATTGAAGCGCAGGTGGGTGGCGCCCCGCACGCATTGGGTGTTCCGCGTGTCCCAACCCCGGAAGCGGAAGTGGAACTCCCAGGTGAGGAAGGCCTGGTCCCCCTGCAGCACCCGGTCGGTGATGCGGAACCGGGGGCATCCAGGGTGGCGAACATGTGCTCGAAGATGCCTGCGATGGCCGGTATGCCCTGGACATCATTGAACGGGTCCTTGAAGCGGGCGGCCGGCGCGTAGTGGTGCTCCAGATCGCGCAGGCTCGCGGGAGTGAGCTGTTCGTACCAGCGGGCGACGCGCAGCACGGCCTCGCCGAGACCGGTGGAGGGAGGGGGGGCAGCGTGGTCCATGGTTCAAAGTCCTGTCATGCGGTGCACCAGCGCGAAGTACCAGCGGTAAGGCAGCAAGCGCATGGCCTTGAGCATGCCCGTGAAACGTCGGGGAAAGTGCATCTCGAAGTCCCCCCGTTGCCAGCCCCGCAGCATCGCGGCGGCGGCCTGGTCGGGCGTGATCAATGCCGGCATGCGAAAGCGGTTCTGCGCTGTCAGCGGCGTATCGACAAAGCCCGGGTTGACCACGCTGACGCCCACGCCCCGAGGCCGCAGGTCGAGGAACAGGGTTTCCGCCAGGCTGATCAGCGCCGCCTTGGTCGGGCCATAGGCAAGGCTTTGCGGTAGCCCACGCCAGCCGGCCACGCTGGCTACCAGGCTCAGGTGCGGCGCGCGGCCCTGGCGCGCGGCCTCCAGCAATGCGGGTACCACGGCGGCGAGCACATGCAGCGCTCCGGTCTGGTTCACCTGCTGGTGGCGCAGCATTTCGTCCAGGTCGAGCGCGTCCGCGCGCATGGGCCGGTAGTGGCCCGCGCAGTAGCAGACCAGGTCGAGCGGTCCTTCCGCGAGCAAGTGCTGCGCCGCGGCCAGCGTCGCGCTGCGGTCGGTCACGTCCAGCGCCAGCGCCCGGCTGCCGGGGTGGCTGCGCTCAAAATCCTCCAGCGCGGCGCGTTGCCGCGCCGACACGCAGACCTGCGCTCCACGGGCGTGCAGCGCATCGGCCACGGCCCGGCCGATGCCGCTCGATGCGCCGATCAGCCAGACGCGCCGGCCCTGCCAGTCGGTGATTCCCGGGTTCAGTCCCATGGCGTTCCCGTGTTCATTCCTTGGTGAAGGACAGCAGCACCTCGCCCAGCCGGATGCCGAACTTGCTCATGGTGGCGCGGTTGAGCATGACGCGGTCGTCGATCAGGAACATCCAGTCGTCGAACTGCACCTCGTACACGGTGCCGTCCACGGGCAGGCGCAGGGTGTAGTTCCAGCGGAAGGCGTTGCCGGCAGTCTGCCCACGGGCCTCGCCCACCACGTCGTCGGCGCGGCCGGTGTAGCGGCCGTCCGCGTGCTTGGTCAGCCGCCAGACGCGGCGCTCGGTACTGCCATCGGCATAGGTGAAGCGCTCGTCCAGCACGCCCTGGTTGCCTTCCCAGTGGCAGTCCATCACCACCGTGAAG
Source organism: Simplicispira lacusdiani (assembly GCF_003604195.1). Classification (GTDB taxonomy): domain Bacteria; phylum Pseudomonadota; class Gammaproteobacteria; order Burkholderiales; family Burkholderiaceae_C; genus Simplicispira; species Simplicispira lacusdiani. Next base: position 226,382 of record NZ_QXGR01000006.1, on the reverse strand, counting down.
CGCCGCACCACCTCGCCGCCGCGCTTCTGGAAAATGCCATGGGCCCGCACGCGGCCGTTGAAGTAGCGGTCCAGTTCGAGCAGCGGACGTTCCTGCGCGTACTGCGATGGCTGCGGGCTGGCGCAGCCCATCAGGCCGGCGGCACCGCCCAGGGCGGCCAGCATCACGAGGCGGCGTGTGGTCATGGGGTGATTCCTTTCGTGGGGGCCGGTATGTGGGTTTCGCGGCGGATCAGCAGGGCATACAGCAGCGCGGCCGCCAACAGCTTGAGGGCGCAGGGCAGCAGGGCGTAGGCCCAGGCCAGGTGCGCAAGAGCCTGCGGGTCCTGGGTGCCGGGCTCGTAGCCGGCCCATTGCAGCAGCGGCAGCGCGGCACCCGCGGCCAGCGCCAGGTTCAGCTTGGTGGCGAGGTTCCACCAGCCCAGGTAGGCGCCGTCGTTGCGACCCTGGGCGCCTTGGCGCTCGATCAGCAGCGCGAGCAGGGCGCCGGGCAGCGCCAGATCGGCCCCCAGCGCCACGCCAGTGAACGCGCAGATCAGCAGAAAGGACCCGGTCTCGCCGCGCGTCAGCCCGGCCGTCCAGCCAAAGCAGGCCACGGCCAGCAACATGCCGGCGAGCCAGGCGCGTTGCAGCCCGATGCGCCGCACCAGCAACAGCCAGCCGGGCATGGACGCCGCGCCGCACAGGAAATACAGCGCCAGGCACAACGCGATCTGCGCATCGCTGGCCTCCAGCCGGTCCTGCGCGAAGAACAGCATCAGCGATGCCGGCACCGCGCTGGCGATCCCGTTGCACAGATAGACCGCCAGCAGGCGGCGGAAATCCGCCGTGCGCAAGGGCTGCCAGGTGGCCGCACGGGTGGCTGGGGATGCCGGGCCCGGCAGCGGCGCTGGTGCCCGCCGCAGCGCCAGCCAGCCCAGAACCAGCGCGAGCGCCTGTGTGGCGAGCATGGGCCCCGTGCCCCAGGCCACCGACAGCCCCGAGGCCGCGATCACACCGAGCAGGCCCAGGCCTTCGCGCCAGGCGACGATGCGGCCGCGCTGCAGCGGGTCGCCTCCCAGGCGCACGCCCCAGGCCTGGTGGGCGATCAGCAACTGGCTGTGCGCCAGGCAGGTCAGCAGCAGCCCGGCCACCATCCAGGCCGCCAATGCGGCTTCGCCCTGCACCAGCGGATGGAACAGCCCCGACATGCCCAGCACCTGCGCCAGGGCCGATACCCCCATCACGCCGAGCACGGCGCGCAAGGAGCGGGCATACAAGGCATCGCTCAGGCGCCCCAGCAGCGGCTCGGCCACGGCGTCGATCAGGCGCACCACCATCAGCAGGGCGCCCACCGTGGCGAGCGACAGCCCCAGGCCGCGCGCGTAGTGGTGGGGTAGCACCACATACAGCGGCAGGGCGGCAAAGGCCAGCGGCATCCCCAGCAGGCCGTAGGCCAGCCCGGCACGCCAGGGCAGGGCGGCTGCCGGCGACGTCATGGCGCACGCTCCACCACGCGCCCGAGCAGGGCGCCGCGCAACCCCGGCTCCGACGTGCGCGGCGACAGCCAGATGCCGAAGAACAAGCGCGCCAGCTCCGCGTCGTGGACCACGCCCAGATCGCGCTCGCCCAGCCACAGGCGCATGCCGCTGCCGGGCTGGTACAGGCCGGTCAGCCGGTCACCGGGCTGCACGTCGGGAATCCAGCGGCTCAGGGTGCGCTGCCACCGTTCGGACTGCTCGGACGACAGAGGCACCTGGCGCTGGATTTCCTCGATCGAGCGCTGCGCGATCGCCGCGCCGCTGAAGGCGCGGTGGTAGGTCAGTTCCAGGGCCAGGGGCAGGCGGTCGAACGCCGAGGGCTCAAACCGTGGCTGCACCCACAGCCGGGCGTCGTAAATGCGCAGGCCCCAGAAGCGCATCTGCCCCTCGCCCGCCAGCGTGGCCGAGGCCAGTGCCTGTTGCACGGGGGCCGGTGGCGCCAGCGTACCCGAGGCCACTGCCCACTGCGGGGCCAGCAGCAGCGCCAGCACGGCCCAAAGCGCAGCGGCATGGCGCCAGGGTTTTTCAAGCAAAAAACGGCTCCATGGCATATGCAGCAAGCGCGAGATGCTATGGTTTTTGAGCATTTTCACGACATGATTGCCATGCATGAACAGGCCCTAGTCCTTGACCAGGGTGTACTGCACCACGTCGATGCTCCGCGCATCGAACGCCGCCTCGCAATACGCCAGGTAGAACTCCCACAGGTGGATAAAGCGCTGGTCAAAGCCCTGCATTAGCACCTGGGCGCGCTGCTGCGCAAAGCGCTGGTGCCAGCGGCGCAGGGTTTCGGCATAGTCGCGGCCGAAGGCGAACTCCTGCTCCACGCGCAGACCGGCCTGTTGCGCGGCGGCCCGGAAGCGCGCCGGGCTCGGCAGGCAGCCACCCGGAAAGATGTACTGCTGGATGAAATCCGATCCCTGCACGTAGCGGTCGAACAGCGCGTCGTCGATCACGATGCTTTGCACGCAGGCCCTGCCGCCCGGCTTGAGCAGGCGTTGCAGCGCGCGAAAGTAGTCGGGCCAGTATTCCTGCCCGACGGCTTCCACCATCTCGATCGAGCAGATGGCGTCGAAGGGCTCGTCCCGGATGTCGCGGTAGTCCTGCAGGCGCAGGTCGGCGCGCGCCTGCAGGCCGACGGCCTGCAGGCGCGCCCGGGCGAACGCGAGCTGTTCGGTGGACAGGGTCACGCCGGTCACCTGTGCCTGGCATTCGCCCGCCGCCATCTCGGCCAGCGCACCCCAGCCGCAGCCGATCTCCAGCACACGGCTGCCCGGCCGCACCCCGGCGCTGTGCAGGGCCCGGCGCACCTTGGCATGCTGCGCCTGGGTGAGATCGCCCTGCAGGTCGCCCTGGAACCAGGCCGAGGAATAGTTCATGCTCGGGTCCAGCCACAGGCCATAGAACGCGTTGCCCAGGTCATAGTGCGCGTGGATGTTGCGGCGGCTGCCTGTGCGCGTGTTGCGGTTGAGCAGGTGGCGCAGGCGGTGCGCCAGCCGCTCCCACCAGACGCCATAGACCAGCGACTCCAGCGCGTCGCGGTTGGCCAGCAGCAGGCGCAGCAGGTCGGCCAGGTGCGGCGTGCTCCAGTCCTGCGCGACATAGGTTTCCGCCAGTCCGATATCGCCCGAGCGCAGCACGGCGCCGAACACCTTCCAGTTGTGCAGCCGCATGCTGGCCACGGGGTGCGCGCCACTGCCCAGGTGCAGGACACGGCCGTCGGGCAGCTCCAGTTGCAGCCTGCCATGGTGCAGGCGTTGCAGCAGCCGCAGGCCGCTGCGCGCGGCGGCGGGAACATCGGTGGGCAACAGCGCGGCGGGGGGGCAGATGGTGGTGGTGTTCATCTCAGTAACCTTGCGAAGAAGAGCGGGACACGGGCCGCGCCGGAGGCATCGGCTTGGCGTGGAAAGGCGCGTGCTTCAACCACAGCAGCAGCGCATGCCAGTGGATGCGGGCGATCACGCCCAGGGTCATGAGCGGATAGCGCCACAGCGCCCGCCTGCGGGCGGCCGGGGTGAGGGGCTGCAAGCGCCCGGCCAGCCCGGTCCGCAGCAGCGGCCCCTGGGCGTCGTGGTAGTCAATGCGCGCCCGGGCCGACGGCAACCCTCGTGGGCCGCCACGGCGGAACTCGAAGTGGTAGCCCCCCTCCACCGGGCAGAAGGGCGACACATGGAACACCTTGCGCGCCTGCAGCGTCTGGCCGTACACGGCGTGGTCGAGCACGTAGGCATGCCGTTCGCCGAAGGTGTTGTTGACCTCCGCCACGATGGCGCGCAGGCTGCCATCGTGGCGGTGGCAGTACCAGAAGCTCACCGGCTTGAAGCTGTAGCCCCACACGCGCGGGTAGCACTGCAGCCAGACCTCGCCCCGTGCATCGTCGATGCCCTCGCCGCGCAGCACCTCCTCCAGCCAGGCGAGCGCGCCGCCGTGCTCGGGGCACCGGCCATCGCCATGGTCGGCATCGCGCCAGGCCAGGGCGCCCGGCCGGTTGCAGGCCAGCGCGCCCGCCGCGCCGGGATCGTCGCGCAGCGTGCGCATGGGCAGCAGCAGGAAGAACGTGGGCACGCAGAAGCGGTGCCGGCGCGGGCGCAGCCGCTCGTGCCACACATGGCCAAAGCCGATGTGCGCCACGGGGCGTTCAGCGGCGGCAGCGCTCATGCGGCCTCCCGGCGGCGCAGTTGCGCCAGGAGCGCGTCCGCCGCGCGGTAGCCCGATTGCAGGCCGTCCTCGTGAAAGCCGTAGCCCGTCCAGGCACCGCAGTACCAGGTGTGCCGCACCCCCTGCAACTGCGGCACGCGCGCCTGGGCCGCGATGGCGGGCAGGTCGAACACTGGGTGGTCGTATTCAAACTCGGCCAGCACCCGCGCCGCCTCGGGCTCGCGCGTCGGGTTGAGCGACACCAGCACCGGCTGGGCGAACGGCAGCGGTTGCAGGCGGTTGATCCAGTAGTGCAGGCACACGCGCGCGGCCTCGCTGCCCGCATCCGCCGCGCGCTCGTAGTTCCAGGCCGCCCAGGCGGCGCGGCGTTGCGGCATCACGCGGGTGTCGGTGTGCAGCACGGCGCGGTTGGGCTGGTAGCGGATGGCGCCAAGCACTGCCGCCTCCTGCGCGGTGGGCTGGGCCAGCAGGCGCAAAGCCTGGTCGCTGTGCACGGCCAGCACCACGGCATCAAAGCGCTCGGTTCGGCCCTCGGCGTGGATCTGCACGCCAGCCGCGTCGCGCACGATGCGCTGCACCGGCTGCGCCAGCCGGGTGTCCAGGCCGTGGAGGATCTTCTCCACATACCGCCGCGAACCGCCGGCCACGGTCCACCACTGCGGCCGGTCGTTCACCTGGATCAGACCGTGGTTGTGGCAGAAGCGGATCATGGTCGCCACCGGAAAGCGCAGCATCTGGTCGGTCGGGCAGCTCCAGATGCAGCCCAGCATGGGCAGGAAGTACCAGTCGCGGAAGGCAGCGCCAAAGCCATGGTGGGTGAGGAATTCACCCAACGGCTGCTGCAGCGCGCCTTCCTCCCCCGATTCGGCAATCGCCGTGCACAAGCGGTTGAAGCGCAGCAGCTCCTGCAGCATGCCCCAGAAGCGCGGGCGCAGCAGGTTGCGGCGCTGGGCGAACACCGTTGCCAGGCTGGAACCGCTCCATTCCAGCACCCCGCCCCCAAGCCCAGCCCCCGGCACCTGCACGGAAAAAGACATGTCCGAGCGCGCCGTGGGCACGCCCAGCTCCGCGAACAGGGCGATCAGCCCCGGATAGGTGCGCTCGTTAAAGACGAGGAAGCCCGTGTCCACGCCATGCGTGACCTGGCCCCCCTGCGTGTCGGGCAGGGTGACATCCACGGTGTGGGCATGCCCGCCAAAATAGCTGCCGGCCTCGAAAAGGCTCACCCGTGCTTCCCCCCGCAAGCGGTGGGCGGCTGCCAGGCCCGAAACCCCCGACCCGATGACTGCGATCTTCATGGCTAGTGCTCCAATGCGGCCCCAGGAAACAATGGCAGGCTGCCACCCCATTCCCGTACCGGCAGAATTGATTAGACAAAATTATGTTTGTCTTAGACAATTCTCGCAATAACCACATTTTGTCCATGACAATCAAGACCCTTTCCGTCCCTTCGGATTCCATGCACCGGGAGGGCAGGCCATGACCAAGGACACGCTGGACGAGCTTTCCTCGGCGTTGCCCATCGCCGCCGTCGAAAAGGAAACCGGACTGGCCAAGGACACCTTGCGGGCCTGGGAAAAGCGCTACGGGTTCCCGCAACCGCTGCGCGACGCGGCGGGCGACCGGCGCTATCCGCCCGAGCAGGTCCAGCGGCTCCAGCTCATCGGCCGGCTGCTCGATGCCGGCCTGCGTCCCGGCAAGGTGGTGGGGCTGGACAACGAAGCGCTGCAGGAGCAACTGGCGAACCTGCCGCCCCGGGGGGTGAACACCGCCAGCGGCACGGAGCCCCGCGAACCCGCGCGCGAGCACGACGCCTTGCTGCAGGAGCTGCTGGACACCATCAGCGCGAGCGACCCTGTGGCGCTGCGCCATGCCCTCGTCCGTGCCCAGCTCGGCATGGGCCTGGCGGCCTTCGTCACGGAGCTGGTGGCCCCGCTGACCACGGCCGTGGGGCAGGCCTGGGCGCAGGGCCGTTTCGAGGTGTTCGAGGAGCACCTGTTCACCGAGGTGCTGACCGGCGTGATGCGCAACGCCATCGCCTCGCTGACCACGCCGCCCGGCCCCGGCGGCCCCCGGGTGCTGCTGACCACCTTGCCGCAAGAGCAGCACGGCCTGGGCTTGCTGATGGTGGAGGCCTTGCTGGCCCTGGAGGGCTGCGCCTGCATTTCGCTGGGCACCCAGACACCGCTGGGCGACGTGGTGCAGGCCGCCCAGGCCCATCGCGCCGATGTGGTGGCCCTGAGCTTCACCAACGTGCAGAACGGGTCGAACGTGCTCCCCAGCCTGCGCAGCTTGCGCGCGCAATTGCCGGGATCGGTGGCGCTGTGGGTGGGCGGAGCCTGCAGCGCGCTCTACCAGAAGCCGCTCGATGGCATCACGGCCGTGCAACCCCTGTCGGAGCTGCGGCGCCTGGTGGCGCAGTGGCGGGAAACGGCGTGAACCTGGTGCGGGTTATGTTGATTCCAATCCCGGAGTCGGGCGCGATGGCCGCCAACGGATGATCGGTGCCGCGTTTGGCTTCTGGCGGCCAGGAGCGGCCTGTGGCGGCAGATGAAAGAGGACGTTCAACGCCCAAGGTAAGCGGCGCCGGAGCCCGATAGGGCGGAGGGCACCGATAAGAGACATGAAGATGCCGAAGGCATGGCCCTTGTTGGCGTCCGCTTGACCGCCTATTTAGGCTGGGGCGCGGAGGCAGGATGTTGCACTTCAGATTTGAGACCGCCCCGCCAACTCAGATGTTCTGTTTGGCATTTCGCTCAATCGCATGTTTCGTGAAATCTTCGAGATCATCGATATTGTGCAGATGGGTGCCCAAGTTTGCATAAGCGGTTTTGTAGGAACTGAAATCTAGCGGCTTTGCAATGAACTCCTTTTCGCCTCTTGCATAGTCGAAGGTGTTGTTGACGAGCGCTTGCAACTCACCGAGTCTATAGATGTACGTCAACACATTGTGGCGAGTCACAACGAACCGAGAATTTGGCCTTTGCTCTTCGAGCAATGAGCTAATTCTGGCGTGATGAATCTGCAGGCAGGCGAGAATGTAGGAAAGGTGTTCTGCTAGTTCTTTATCCGCTAAAGATATGCAGCGGCTGAAAATTTCTTTGTACCCGCTGGGGAGGCGTGGAAGCTGATCTTGGGAGAGTTGCGCATGAGTCTGTTTGGTGCCTGAGTATGCTGAACACAAAACTACACTGCATCTTCGAAGGTATTCAGAGAGCTCGCTAAGTGACTCTGGCAAGAAGGAACGTGCTGCTACAAGCTCGCGTCTCCGTTGTTGTGCTGCGTGATGTCTTGAAATATTGAAGGCAATTACGCTTGCGAGAAATGCAAGAATGCCAACGTTAAGGGATTGCCAGTCGTACCAAACTGCGTGTACGTACTTCCAGCCTCCCTTAAGCCACGGATGCAAGAGCATGCTGTACGCGTAGAGGCCTGTCAGCGCGAAAAGAAGCCAATTTGCAGAGAAGAGAAAGCGGTCTATTAGCATGTAATCTCTTGATTGCCTATAGTTGCTGCTTTAGCGTATTCAGAAAGTCTAACGTGATGTATCTCGCAAAACCTGCGGGATATTCTGGACACTGATTTCTTCTTGAAGTGGCTTACAGCATAGGTTTGCAGAGGATGGTCTGTTCAAAAATCCAGGTATAAAAGTTCTGCGAAACTTGGCACGCGTCAACTCGGCAAACTATAGCTTGCCAGTAGGCAGAGACAGAGATTTCCAACAGCACATTGGTGACTGTGAGCCAGCGGGCAGCAAATCAAAGGCAGCTTCCGGGTGACGCTTCTCAACGGCGGCTCAGGGTCGATTCCTGCCGGTCATTTTTCAGGCTCGATGGGCGTTAAGTATTGGACTGACGGAAGGAAACGACAGGAACACGCGTCTGCCGCTGCCAGCAGCAGGCATGCGCCATCATCACCGGGCCTCTGCTCAGACCACGGGCCGGTACACCCGTTCCACCCGGCCGGCGATGCGCCATGTGGAGGCCACTGATGCGTCCACCCACTCGCCGGTGCCCGAGGCGTCCAGCTCCAGTCCTCCGGTGATGGGGTTGGTGCGGTAGCGGCGGCAGCCGCGCCAGGCCACGCCGCTGTGGCCGATCTCTTCCACCAGATACAGGCCGTCGCGGCCCACGGCGTGGATGTCGTAGTTCACGCGCAGCACATCGGTGGATTCCACTGCGGGTGGGTAGCTCCAGTCCCATGCCTCCTTGAACGCCATGCCGGACAGGCGTGGCACATCGTGGGGGGCTGTCGGTGCGGTCATGTCGAAAGCTCCTTGTGGGTGTAGTGTGGTGGGCGCGCTGTGCCTTCGGGTGCAGTGTGCCGTGTTCCGCCACGCTGTCAAACTCCGACGGAATCCCGAACGATCCATGCCGCCACGCCTGCGCCTGTTCCTCGCTCTCTGGCCCGACGCCGCCACCCGCCAGCAGTTGGCCGATCATGCCGCCGGCTGGACTTGGCCGCCCGGTTGCGCGCGGTATGCGCCGCCGGATTGGCATGTCACGCTGCATTTCATCGGGCCCGTGCCGGCCGCGCAGGTGCCGGTGCTCGCGGCCGGGGTGGATGTGGGCATGGAACCGTTCACGCTGCGGTTCGACCAGCCGGCGCTGTGGCACCGGGGGCTGGCCGTGCTGGAGGCCACGCGGCTTCCCTTGCCTTTGCGCCAGCTTCACGACCGGCTCGCCGGGGTGCTGCGGCCGCAGGGCGTGGCCATCGAGGCGCGCCCGTTCCGCCCCCATGTCACGCTGGCGCGCCACGCCGATGCGGCACGAGCACCCACGGCGTTCCAGCCCGTGGAATGGCGGGCCGATAGTTATGTACTGGCCGTTTCGACGGGCGACGGGGCGGCGCGCTACCAGGTGCTCCGCCGCTATGGCGGATAGTGCATCGCGACTTGATGTTTCGCAGGCAAAAACGGTTGTAAGCCCTTGAATACAAAGTGAATAGGGTACTTATCCCAGATTTCTGTGGATAACATTGTTGAGAACTTCTGCCGCGCAAGCCAAAAGCCATGTGCCACAAGGAGTTGATTGAAATGCCCAAGATTCAAGCAAACCGGCAACCCATTGAAAATCAATGACTTACGGAAGTCTTCTGTCCGCTGTTCGATGAAAATCCCGGCAGTGCATCATGCTGTGGTGCAACATAAATTTTGTGCATAAGTGCGCTTCACGGCCGTTTTCGGGTGCTTTTTGTGCTAGCCCGTGGCGGGGTGGACACCGCCCTGTGTCAGACGCGGCTCCCCATGGCTTTTGATGCTTCTGATTTGATAGCTGCCAGCGCTTTCCTGCAAAGGGATAGAGGCTGATTTCATTAAAAATTCAGTCCTTGGGCGGATCGGGCGAGCAGGGCGGCGCGTACAACGACTTGCGCCCATTGCGCGGCGCCGGATGGGCCAAGGCGGGTGGTGCCGTCCCCCTTCAGAGACTGCGCGGGCGCCGGAGTGGCGCAAGGGTGGATCAGCCAAGAAAAAGCCCGCAGGATGCGGGCTGGATGCGCGGGAAGAAAAGGCTGGCCTGCCCGGAGGGACTCGAACCCCCGACCTATAGCTTAGAAGGCTATTGCTCTATCCAGTTGAGCTACGGGCAGCCGGTGCATCGACGCGCAGGCACTGGGCATGCGCTTCGATGGCGAAGCCTTCGATCATACCTGCACCAGGGCCCCGGAATGGCGAGCCGGCGCGGCTTGGGCGGGGTTACTGTGCTTCCTCGAACACCAGGCTGGGCGTGCCCATGATGCGGGCGGAGTCTTCGAGCCGTTCGATCACGCGGTTGGCGAAGTAGCTGTTCTGCGTGTCGGGCTCCAGGGCGGCCACCGCCAGGTTCGCCAGGGTCTGGTTGAGCGGCACGTAGTAGCTGCCGGCGGGCACGTCGATGGCGCTGCGCACCAGCGCGACCTGGGCGCGCACGATGCCGCCGCCATCGGCCATGGGGCCGCGCACGTCCTGGCGGGAGCCGGTTTCGCGCGCGGTTTCCTGGTAGGTGTCGGCCAGCAGCGAGCCGGGCTCGGCCACCCGCAGCACCTGCAGGCCCAGGAGCTTGAGCCGCTCCACGGCGGCGCCGGCCTCGGCGGCCAGCCAGTAGCCGCAGGGGCGCGCGCGCTGCTTGAGGGTGCGCAGCTTGAGCGAGGAGTTCCAGTCCACGCGCAGCACGCGGTCGGCGCCGGTTTCGGGGTCGAGCATGGTCAGGTCGTGCTGCTCGGGGGTTTGGGCCGCCTCCACCACGGTCTGGTCGCGGCAGGCCTTGGCGATGGTGTCGCGGGCCACGAAGGAGCGCACCTGTTCCAGGCTGGCGGCGCGCTCCGCTGTACTGCGCAGGGCACTGGTGATGGCGGTGATCTGCGTGTGCACGCGGCGCTGGATGTGCGTGCGGCCGATGCCGATGCCGCGTGTCTCGACCAGCAGGCTCACGGCGTTCTTCAGGCCATTGACGTTGCGCCCGGTGTCGGGCTGGACGCCGCCCATGGACATGCGCAGGTCGTCGGGCCGGGTGGAGGTGGTGTGGTACCACTCGGTGCTGAGGTTCTGCGCCTTGAGGGTGCGCACCATGGGCTCGTGGTACCACTCCTTCGAGGCCTTGGTCAGGAATTCGTGGACATTGCCGGTGGTGGCGTACTGCAGCAGCGCGTCGTGGCGCTGCAGGGCGTTGAATTTCTGCAGGTAGCGGCCGGCGACGGTGAATTCATGGGCGTCGAGCACGAGGATGGGGCGGTAGTCGCGCGCCAGAACGGCCAGGGCGCGGGCCTCGGGGGTGCTCAGCAGCAGGTGGTCGCGGTTCATGTCCACGCCGTTCGCGGTCGCGCGGGTGCCGGCCTCGGCGCCATCGGGGTTGGCGCGGGGCACGATGACGACGTTGATCTGGTCGAGCAGGGGTTCCAGCAGGCCGTGCGCAAGTTCCTGGGCCACCACCAGCAAGGCCTCGCTGCCTGCGGGTTCATCGCCATGTTGCTGTCCGATCAACAGCACCGTGGGGCGCTTGCCGGCCATCAGGGTGTCGGGGTGGATGTCGCGGGCACGGGTGAGCACCAGCGCCGGAATGGGCGTGCCGCGCTGCGAAGGGCCCAACTGCAGCACGCCGGCCACGGTGCCGCCGGGCGCGGGCGTGCGGGCCAACTGGTCCAGCCATTGACCGACTTCGGCGTTGGTGGTGAAGGCGCGCCGGTTGTCCGCCAGGCCGGGCGTGCTGTAGCGGATGGCCGGGTCCGGGAATCGGGCGGCCACGGCGGCGCTGTAGGGCAGATCCTGCAGCGTGCCGACCTGGGGCGCGGTGGGCATGGCCACCGCGCGGGGCGCTGGCAGCGGCGCCGGCACGGGCGAGGCCACGGGTCCCGGTTGCGGCGTGCCCAGCGGCGGCGGCACGGGTGCGGCACGCGTGGGTTGCGGGGCCGGCGCCTTGGCGGGCCAGGGCGGCAGCGGCGTGCTGCTGCAGGCGGCCAGCACGGCGGCGGCCAGCAATGCGGGCAAGAGCAGCCAGCGCCCGTGGGCCTGTGGGGTGCGGGGGTCGTGGTGCGCCGGGGCGCCGTGGGGCAGGGGCATTGTCATGGTGCGATAAGCCGATGGGGCCCCGGGTGTCCGGGAGGTCCGGACCGGGCCAGGGCGCGATATTACCCGGCGCAACGGCACACCGCATGCCGGCCCGTTGCCACCGGTTTCTGGCGGTGGCCCTGGTGCTTCAGGATGTGGCCCTGCGGCCACGTCACAGGGCCGGGTAAGGCACCAAAAGCTATATTTTTAATAGCTGGAGGCGCTTGCCCGTCGGGCGCTGGAAGCCGTTTTAATGCCAAAACAGGGTGGATGGCCGTGCCGCGCGGCCCAAGGGGTCAGCGGCCGTAGGAGCCCCGCGAGCCGCCAGGGCCGCGCGAACCGCCGCCACCGCCGCTGCGGCCACCACCGTAGCCACCACCACCGCCGCCGCCATAACCGCCATTGCGGGAGCCGCCGCCACGGCGGCCACGGTCGGCCATGCTGTCGACGCTGGTGCGCATGGGATCGGGCTGGCCCGAGTGGCTGGAGCTGCGGTTGGATGGCATGCTGTGGCCGCCATGGGTGCCCAGGTGGGCGTTGTCGCGCGGCGGCTGGTCCTCGTAGCGGTGGCTTCCACCACCGCCACCGCCGGCGGGCCGGCTGCGCGCCGGTGCCTGGCCGCGCGGAGCGCCGCCTTGGCCTTGGCCGCCACCGCGCGAGGCGTTGCGGCCACCACCGTTGTTGCCACCATTGCCACCACCGCCGCTGCGTTGACCGCCACCGCCCTGGCCTTCGGCCGAGCGGCTGCCGCCCCGGCCACCCTGGCTGGTCTTGTTGGCGCGGATGCGTTCCATCATCTCGGTGCGGGCGGCCTTGGCGGCGGCCTGCATCACGTCGCGGCTGGGCGGCTTGCCGGCGCCGCCCCAGATGGTCTGGCGGCCCATGGCGATGGGCTCGGCCTTTTCGCCGTCCTCGGGGCCGAAGCCTTCGAGGACCTGGACCGGGATCTCTTGCTTGGTGAAGCGTTCGATCTCCATCATGAAGCCTTCCTCGTCCATGCAGACGAGGCTGACGGCCTGGCCTTCGCGCCCGGCGCGGCCGGTGCGGCCGATGCGGTGCACGTAGTCCTCGGGCACGTTGGGGATCTCGTAGTTCACGACGTGCGGCAGGTCGTCGATGTCGATGCCGCGCGCGGCGATGTCGGTGGCCACCAGGGCGCGGATGTCGCCGCTCTTGAAGCCCGAAAGGGCCTGGGTGCGCGCGCTCTGGCTCTTGTTGCCGTGCAGCGCCATGGCGTTGATGCCGTTCTTGGTGAGGTATTCGGCCACGTTGTTGGCGCCGAACTTGGTGCGCGTGAACACCAGCACCTGGCTCCAGTTGTGCTGCTGGATGATGTGCGCCAGCACCTGCTTCTTCTTGCTGCGGCCCACGGGGTGGATCACCTGCGCGATGCGCTGCACCGTGGTGTTGCGCGGCGTGACCTGGATGCTCTGCGGGTTCTTGAGCAGGGTGGCAGCCAGATCGCGGATCTCGTCGCTGAAGGTGGCCGAGAACAGCAGGCTCTGCTTGTCCTTGGGTACCAGGGCCAGGATCTTCTTCACATCGTGGATGAAGCCCATGTCGAGCATGCGGTCGGCTTCGTCGAGCACTAGCACTTCCACGGTGGAGAGGTCCAGGAAGCCCTGCTGCTGCAGGTCGAGCAGGCGGCCGGGGGTGGCCACCAGGATGTCCACGCCGCGCTTGATGCGGTCGATCTGCGGGTTCATGCCCACGCCGCCGAAGACGACGGTGGAGTTGAGGTCGAGGTACTTGCCGTACTGGCGCACGGATTCTTCCACCTGCGCGGCCAGTTCGCGCGTGGGCGTGAGTACCAGGGCGCGCACGCCCTTGCCGCCGAACTTGCTCTTGGGTGCGGATTCCTGCGACAGGCGCTGCAGCATGGGCAGCGTGAAGGCGGCGGTCTTGCCGGTGCCGGTCTGGGCGCCGGCCAGCAGGTCTTGGCCTTGCAGCACGGCCGGAATGGCCTGTGCCTGGATGGGGGTGGGGTGTTCGTAGCCTTGCTCGCGCACAGCCTTCATGATGGCCGGAGCCAGGTTCAGATCGTCAAATGTCATGGATCGGGATGCGCCCATCCGGGCGCTGGATGTCGGCCTGTCGGCACTCCCGTAATGGGTGATTGCCGAGCCAGTGTCAGGCTGACGAGGTTCAAAGGTGGGAGCCGGCAAAGGCTTGCTTCGTCCCCAGCGTAGTGCTGATATCGCGCACAACTGGAGTGCCCGACTTCAGGTATTGTCGCATGAGTCGATAATCGAGGTTTGTTCGCGGAAATCCTCCGCTCCTTTTGCTTTGCAGGTTTGATCACTACAGATGGCCCAATACGTCTATTCCATGAACCGTGTCAGCAAGACCGTGCCGCCCAAGCGGCAGATCTTGAAGGACATTTCCCTCTCCTTTTTCCCCGGTGCCAAGATCGGTGTGCTGGGCCTCAACGGCTCGGGCAAGTCCACGCTGCTCAAGATCATGGCGGGCGTGGACAAGGAGATCGAGGGCGAGGCCATCCCCATGGCGGGCCTGAAGATCGGTTACCTGCCGCAGGAGCCGCAGCTCAACCCCGAGCACACGGTGCGCGAGAGCGTGGAAGAGGCCATGGGCGAGGTCTTCGCCGCCAAGGCCAAGCTGGAAGAGGTGTACGCGGCCTACGCCGAGGAGGACGCCGACTTTGACGCCCTGGCCGCCGAGCAGGCGCGCCTGGAGGCCATCATCGCCACGGCCGGCACCGACTCCGAGCACCAACTGGAGATCGCCGCCGACGCGCTGCGCCTGCCGCCCTGGGACGCCAAGGTCGGCGTGCTCTCGGGTGGTGAAAAGCGCCGCATCGCGCTGTGCCGCCTGCTGCTGTCCAAGCCCGACATGCTGCTGCTCGACGAACCCACCAACCACCTGGACGCCGAATCGGTGGACTGGCTGGAGCAGTTCCTGCAGCGTTTCCCCGGCACCGTGGTGGCCATCACCCACGACCGCTACTTCCTCGACAACGCGGCCGAGTGGATTCTCGAACTCGACCGGGGCCACGGCATTCCCTACAAGGGCAACTATTCCGAGTGGCTGCTGCAGAAGCAGAACCGCCTGGAGGCCGAGCAGAAGGGCGAGGAAGCCCGCGCCAAGGCCCTGAAGAAGGAACTGGAGTGGGTGCGCCAGAACGCCAAGGGCCGCCAGGCCAAGAGCAAGGCGCGTATCGCGCGCTTCGAGGAACTGAGCGATTACGAATACCAGAAGCGCAACGAGACGCAGGAAATCTTCATTCCTGTGGCCGACCGCCTGGGCAGCCAGGTCATCGAGTTCAAGAACGTCAGCAAGTCCTTCGGCGACCGCCTGCTGATCGACAACCTGAGCTTCAACATCCCGGCGGGCGCCATCGTCGGCATCATCGGCCCGAACGGCGCCGGTAAGTCGACGCTGTTCAAGCTGATCGCCGGCAAGGAGCAGCCCGACAGCGGCGAAGTGGTGATCGGCCAGACCGTCAAGATGGCCTTCGTGGACCAGCACCGCGACGTGCTGGCCAACGAAAAAACCGTTTGGGAAGACGTCTCGGGCGGTCTGGACATGCTCAACATCGGCAAGTTCCAGATGGCCAGCCGTGCCTATTGCGGCCGCTTCAACTTCAACGGCGGCGACCAGCAGAAGAAGGTGGGCATGCTCTCGGGCGGCGAGCGCGGACGCCTGCACCTGGCCAAGACGCTGATCCAGGGCGGCAACGTCCTGCTGCTCGACGAACCCTCCAACGACCTCGACGTGGAAACCCTGCGCGCGCTGGAAGACGCGCTGCTGGAATACGCGGGCACGGTGCTGGTCATCAGCCACGACCGCTGGTTCCTCGACCGCATCGCCACCCACATCCTGGCCGCCGAGGGCGACAGCCAATGGACCTTCTTTGACGGTAACTACCAGGAGTACGAAGCCGATAAGAAGAAACGCCTGGGCGAGGAGGGCGCTCGTCCGCACCGCATGCGTTTCAAGGCGCTGAAGTAGCAGTACGATAGGCACCACGGGGTCCGACGCCACTCTTCATCGCACTGCCATGCAACACCCAGCCATTCGTTCCAGAACGGTTTTCCGGGCCTGCGTTGTCAACGCGGTGCGTGAGGGGGAGGCGCTCATCACCCAGCTGATCAAGGTCACGCGCGGTGCTTTGTCGAGCCAGGAGTCCGAGCTGCGCGACATCGCTCGGCGCAATCTGGCCAGCGATGCGCTGCAGCAGTTGAACCAGCACGAAGCCGCCATGGTGAAGGCCTATCCCATGGCCTTGCTGGAGATCTTCGCCGACGGCACGGGGGCCGCCAAGCCGCGCCAGAGCGAATCTTCCACGCTGGATTTCGGCGAGCTGTCGCTGATCGACGACGACGAGGTGCAGGCGCAGGTCGAACTCTCGCGCGCCCACCAGTTGGCATTGCATGCCACCGACGCGGTCCTGGCGGAGCTCAACGGCCTCGTCAGCGCGGCGCAGGGCTTCAACCGCGTGCAGCCCGAGCGCAACCCCCTGCGGCCCGAGAACTACATCCGCGCGCTGCAGCAGGTGGTGGGCGAAACCGGGGTGGCGGCACCGGTGCGTGACCTCTGGATGCAGAACATGCGCGATCTGCTGGGAACGCAGTTGGTCGATGTCTACAAGCGCGCCATCCAGAGTCTGCGCGAGCAGGGCATCCAGCCAGTGGGCTATGGCATGTCTGCCATGGCGGGCCTGGGCCGTGGCGGCCAGACCGGTTACGGTGGCGGCTACAACAGCGGCTGGACTGGCGCGGGCGGCACCGGCTACGGTGGCGGCATGTATGGCGCCCCCCCCACGGGCTACGGCAGCCCATCGATGTATGGGCGCGCCGGCATGGGCTCGGGCTGGAGCGATCCAGGCCCCGGCATGCTCGCCGCGGAAGCCGAGGAAGCCCTGCTGACCGTCGGCATCCTGCGCCAGATGCTCGCGGGCAGCGGTGATCCCTTCGATTCCATGCGCGCTCCGCAGCCCGGCATGGCCGTGCCGCCGGGGGCCGCCCCACCGGCCGGCGGTGGCTACCCGAGCGCGGCCGTTTCCGAGGCCATGGAGGACATCGCGCAACTCGAACGCCTGGTGGGGCGCCTGGCGCAGGGCCAGCCAGGCTATGTCCCCAGCGGCCAGCCGGGTTACATGCCCAGTGGGCAACCAGGCTATGCGCCAAGCGCTCAGGGATCCACCCGCAGCCTCTATGGCGTGGCTTATGGCAGCGCCGTCGATTCGCCCGCCGTGGCCGCCGAGGTAGTGGCCCGGATGATGGAGAACATTTCCCAGGATGCGCGCCTTTTGCCGCCCATGCAGCGGGCCATGCAGAACCTTGAGCCCGCCATCCGCAAGCTGGTGCGCCACGACGCCCTCTTTTTCAGCGACGGCAACCATCCGGCGCGCCGCCTGCTGGACGAGCTGACGCAGCGCAGCCTGGCCTTCACCAACGAGGATTCTTCCCGGTTCAAGCGCTTCATGCGCCTGGTGGATCAGGCGGTAAGCCATCTTTCGCAGCTCGAAATCACCAATGGGGCGCCTTTCGAGGCCGTGCTCAAGGCGCTCGATGCCGCATGGGAATCGCAAGAGCGAAAAATCCAGGCCCGGCGCGAAGCCGAGGAAAAGGCGCAGCATGACACCCACCGGCGCGAGTTGCTGGCGGAAAAGACGGCCGCCAACATCCGCGCCTTGCCAGGGGTGGCCAATGTGCCTGCGGATGTCATGGACTTCGCGGCGGGTCCTTGGGCCGACGTGGTGGCCCTGGCGCAGATCAACAATCCCGACGGCAGCGCCGAAGAAGACCCGGGAGGCTTCCTGGCGTTGGTCCCTCAGCTGTTCTGGAGCGTTCAGCCCGCCATGGTGGGTGCCGATCTGGCGCAGCTGGTGGATGCGATTCCCGGCATGCTGGACAAGCTGCGCGAAGGGCTGGCCACCATCGGCCACCCCGAGGACAGCACCAATGCCTTCATCGAGCGGCTGGTGTATCTCCACCAGCAGGTGCTGGATGCGTCGTCCGCCGAACGGGAAGAAGCCGAAGAAATCGTCGATTCGCTGGCGGGCGAGGACACCGATGCCGAGCCGCCGCAGACCCAGGTGGACGTCGACCTGGAAACCGACCTGGCCCAGGCGGCCAAGTCGGAGCTGGACGATGGTTTCTTGATCGGCACCTGGGTCGACCTGGTGTCCAACGGCAAGGTCATGCGCACGCAACTGACCTGGACCAGCCCGCACAAGACGCTGTTCTTGTTCACGGCGGCCGACAACAGTACCCAGTCGATGACACGGCGCATGCGCGACAAGCTCGCGGCCGAAGGCGCCCTGCGCATCGTGCCAGACCGGGAGCGCGCCGCCGACGCTGCCCGCGTCAAGCGCCCGCCATCGGGCAAGAAAACCACCCGCTGACCCGCGCCCGCGTGGGCATGAGGCTTTGCGCCGGCATCAGGCGGCCGGAGGCAGCTTCTTGCGCACCAGCTGGATATGGTTGCGCAGGGCGTACAGCTCGTCGGCATAGGCCAGCGGAACGATCACCCGGGAAACCTGAGCCTCCAGTTCGTCCAGCGCTTGCGCCAGCCCACTCGCCGGCATTCGGCCGAGAGCCATGTCCTCCTCCAGCACCCTCAACCGTCCGTACCAGCGGAACACGCGCGAGCGCACCCGGAACTGGTAGAGGGGCGGCACGATGCGCGAAAGCGGCAGCATGATGGCGATCACGATGCCCAGCACGATCCACATGCGCTCGATCAGATTGGCCAGCCAGAACGGCATGTAGCGCTGCAGCAGGGGCACGGGTTCGTTGATGGCGCGATCGGCCTCGGGCGCGATCTCCAGCTCGCTGTGGCGCGTGTTGGGGAATTCGCGTGCCCGGTTGAACCAGCCCGCGCCACTGTGCAGGGCCTGGGCATTCTGGGCGAAGAGCTGCAGCAGGGCGGGGTGCGTGCCCTCGCGCGCCAGCAAGGCGGTGGTGGAGGCCACCAGCCGCACATCCGTGGCAGGCACATTGCCGGCCAGGTCCACCACGCCCCGGGGCAGCGTGACAGGCGAGAGGAACGGGAAACGCCGGCCATAGGCCTCGTGCTGCGGGAAATCCATCAGCCGCACGCCGGGCGTCTGCAGCAGCATCTGCACCATGGGCGATTCGGGAGCCGAGGCGAACACCAGCACATCGAGCTCGCCGCCCAGGAAGGCCACTGTCGCCGGGGTCTGCTCCAGGCGGGAAATCTTCAGCGCGCCGGCTTCCATGCGGTTGGCCTCGACGAGCTTCTCCATCAGAGTGGGCACGCCGCTGCCGGCGGTGCCCACGTTCACCCGCATGCCGCGCAACTGGTGCAGGCCGTCCAGCCGGCCCGAGGGGTGGACACGGTACGCGGACTGCGCGCGGTAGAACAGCCACAGCGGCTCGACGAACAGGCTGCCCAGCGAGCGCAACCCGTCGTGGTCCGTGGGCTCCAGCACGGCCGTGCCGCCTTGCACGAAGGCCAGGTCGGCCTGGCCCTCGCGCAGCAGTTGCAGGTTGTGCAGCGAGCCTTCGCTGGGCAGCAGCCGGACCTGGATGCCGTTGGTTGCCAGGGTCTTCTGGTAGCGCTTGCCGAACTCCTCGTAGGCGCTTTGCGCGGGCCCGGTAGCCAGCACCACGGTCTGGGGCGGCGTGGGCTTGAGCCACCAGTAGGCCAGGACCAGCAGCAGCACGGGAAGCAGGGCCAGCGGACCGGCCGAAACGATCAGGTCGCGCAGCGTGAGCAGGGCAGAGCGGAGGGCGTGCGGCATGGTTTCAGGGCCTGTTCGCGCTATTTTTGCGCACTCATTGGCCCTGGTCCAGGTCGGTCATGGCCGGCAGATGCAGGCCTTCGGCCGTGGTGATGCCGCGCGCCGCCCGCACCGCGCGCAGCGTGGCGCGGGCCGTGGCCTCCGCGGCCATGGCGCACAGCAGCAGCATGCCGGGGTTCTTGCCAGCCTTTCCCGTGCCCAGGGTGAACAGGGTGTCGCCATCGAGCTGGGTGTGCACGGGGTTGATGCTGCGCGCCAGGCCGTCGTGCGCGGCCACGGCCAGGCGGTGTGCCTGCGCCTTGTTGATGGTGGCGTCGGTGGCCACCACGCCGATGGTGGTGTTGGTGCCCGCCAGCAGGGATTGCGCGAGTTCGCCGCGCAGCAGTGCGCGCCGGGTGTCGGCCAGGCGGCGGCCATCGGCGGTGCGGGCGCCGGCCACGGGCCGGGCGGTATCGGGGTCGAGCACGTCGCCCACGGCGTTGCAGGCGATCAGCGCGCCCACCGTGACGCCGTCGACGGTGACCGAGGCGCTGCCGATGCCCCCCTTCATGGCACGCGCCATGCCGAACATCTTGCCCACGCTGGCGCCCGCGCCCGCGCCCACGTTGCCTTCCAGCGGATCGGCGAGCGAAGCCGCCGCGCACGCGGCATGGCCGGCGGCGGCATCGGGGCGAACGCGCATGTCGCCCACCATCAGGTCGAACAGCACGGCCGAGGGCACCAGGGGCAGCCGGCCCACGCCGATGTCCAGGCCCACGCCTTGTTCCTCCAGCCAGCGCACGGCGCCCGTGGCGGCCTCCAGGCCCCAGGCGCTGCCGCCGGAAAGCATGATGGCATGCACCTTGTCAACGAGATTGCAGGGGTCGAGCAGGTCGGTCTCGCGCGTGCCCGGGGCCGCGCCGCGCACATCGACACCGGCCACGGCCCCTTCGCGGGCGATGACCACGCTGCAGCCCGTGGGGCGGCGGCTGTCGGTGTAGTGGCCGACCTCGATGCCCGCCACGCGCGTGATGCTGCCCGGATCGGGGGCGTGGGGGCTCATGCCTTGGGGCTGCGGTGGTAGGAGCTGAAGACCTTGGTGCTGCCGTCGCGGGCGACGAGCAGGACGTCATAAGGGTCGCGCCGGTTGCCGTAGACGGCGCCGTCCATTCCGGGCGAACCCACGGGCATGCCGGGCACCGCCAGTCCCAGGGCCTTGGGCTTGAGCTGCAGCAGCTTGCGCACATCGCTGGCGGGAACATGGCCTTCGAGCACATAGCCGCCCACGAGCGCGGTGTGGCAGGAGCCAAGCTTTTGCGGCAGGCCCAGGCGGGCCCGGGCGCCGGTGTTGCCGGTTTCGTGCACCGTGAACGTGAATCCGTTGGCCTGCATGTGCTCCACCCAGTCCTGGCAACAGCCGCAACTGGGGTCTTTCCACATTTCAACGGGCGTGCCCTGCGGAGCCGTCGCGCGCGCCAGGGGCGGCAAGGCGGCCACGGCGATGCCCACGCCCAGCCAGGGCAGGGCGGCGGCCAGCCACTGGCGGCGGCTGCGCATGGGGGTGGGGAGGGCGTGCGGTGCGGTCATGGCAAGTTCCTGTGGCGCAGCGGTGCAGTGCCGCGCGCGGTGTTCATCGGATGGGGCAAGGTTACCGGATCGCCGCGCATTGTGCGGCACAGTCCTGCATGGGAGCCCGGGACAGCGCCAATGGTTCCGGCTCAGACCACCATGTAGCGCCCGGGCCGGTGGTTCATGGCGAGCACCAGGTTCAGCGCCACGGCCCCGGCGATGGACCAGGCCACGCGCACCGGCTCCACCGTCCACAGGGCCAGCAGCACGATGCAGCAATCGACGCCCATCTGGATCTTGCCGGCACGCCAGCCGTAGCGGTCCTGCAGGTACAGTGCCGCGATGCCCACGCCGCCAAGGCTGCAGCGGTGGCGGAACAGCGCGAGGAAGCCCGTGCCGGTGATGAGCCCGCCCGCGATGGCCGCATACAGCGGCTCGATGCGCGTGAACGCGAGAAACTGCACTTGCAGTTCGGTCAGCAGCGAGAGCAGCAGCACGGCGGCGAAGGTCTTGAGCGTGAACTCGCGCCCCAGCTTGCGCAGCGCCAGCCAGTAGAACGGCAGGTTGAGCACGAAGAAGATCTTGCCGAAACCGATGCCCGTGGCGTAGTGCAGCAGGAAGGCGAGGCCGGCCGTGCCACCCGTGAGCAGCCCGGCACTGGTGAAGAAGGCCACGCCGACCGAAATCATCAGCACGCCCGTGAAGATGGCCACCGCATCCTCTGTGGCGGAATGTGGTACGGGGGCGTGCGGGGCGGGAGGGCGATTCATGGACGGTGTGGCGAGCGGACGCGAGGGATGCCGATTGGACCACGCCCGTGCCGCACCGTGCTGTCGCCGGGCTTTCGGGGCCGGTCGTGCCGCGCGGGTCATTCGACCACGGCCGACTCCACATAGACCAGCTCGCACGCCCCGGCACCACTGTCCGAGCGCGACTGCGAGCTGTTCCAGCGCCATCCGCTGGGGTGGCGCACCTCCACCAGCTTGCCCACGAGCTCGATGGTGCGCCCCTCGCGAGCCCGATCGAGGGCCCGGCGCACGGCCGCGCTGGCCGGGATCATGTGCATGTTGGCCGAGGATTCAATGATTTCCCGCACCGGAATCGGCGGCTGGTCCTTCCACGAGTAGCGGTACCAGCGCCCGCCCTGGGTGATATTCAGGGCCTGGTATACGGCTGGATCGGCCATGCGCTTCCAGCCCAGCGCCAAGTCGAGCGGCGAGAGGTCCGCCTCGCGGCCCACGCGGTAGTTCTCGCGCCCCAGGATGCGCGCCCGCACGGAAAAGTCCGCCACCGGACGCAACTCGTACTCGCCCACGGCGAAGGGCACCGCCTGGCTCGGGGTCTGGACCGGCTCCTGCGCGAGGGCATGCACTGCCTGCTCTCGCTGCAGGGATGGCTTCGGACCGGCGTCGCGCGTGCGCCAGGCCTCGATGGCCAGAAAGGCTCCACAGAGCAGAAGCCCCCATTTGAGAACGCTCAGGATACGCATGTGCCGATGGGTTCAAGTCCGGGCCGCCAGCCCCTGCAGTTCGCCCCGGGCCTGCCCGATCACGCTCCAGCCGCCATGGATGGCCAAGCCCGCCATGATGGCCGCCACGGCCAGGTCGGGCCAGGCCGTGCCGGTGCCGAAAACGCCCACCGCGGCAGCCACCACGGCGAGATTGCCCAGGGCATCGTTGCGGGTGCACAGCCACACGCCGCGCATGTTGGCATCGCCCTCGCGCCAGGCGTAGAGCAGCGCCGCCACGGAGAGATTGGCCGCGAGGGCCAGGAAACCGATGCCCCCCATGGTCCAGGGCTCGGGCGGCACGCCTTGCCAGGCCCCCCAGGCCACGCGGCCGATCACGAAGATGCCGAACGCCAGCATGCTGGCGCCCTTGAGCAGCGCGGCGCGCGCGCGCCAGGCCAATGCCATGGCGAGGACCCAGAGCGAAACGCCGTAGTTGGCGGCATCGCCCAGGAAATCGATGGCGTCCGCCAGCAGCGAGGCCGAGCCCGACTGCATGCCGGCGCCCAGCTCGACGGCGAACATGGCGGCATTGACGATGAGCGCGAAGACCAGGATGCGGCGGTAGCGCGGGTCGGCGCTGGCGGGGGCGCTGTGGCAGCCGTCATGGCAATGGGCAGACATGGTTTCTCCGGACGTTGTGAATGTAGGATGATTGGAAACCCTCAAGCCACTCGAAGGTCAAGCATGCCCGGCAACACGACCCACTATCGTATCGGCGAAGCCGCCCGCCTGTCGGGCGTGAGCGCCGCCAATATCCGCTACTACGAAAAGGAAGGCCTGCTCACGCCGGGCGGACGCGGCGACAACAGTTACCGGCTCTATGGCGGCGCGGACGTGCACCGCCTGCGCTTCATCCGCCTGTGCCGGGCCATGGACATGTCGCTCGACGAGGTGCGCACCCTGTTGGAGCTGGACCTGTCCGCCAAGGCCGACTGTGACGCTGCCCGCGAGACGCTGGACAGCCACCTGGAGCATGTACGCACGCGCTTGCAGGAATTGCAGGCCCTGGAGCAGGATCTCCTGGCCCTGCGCGAGCGCTGCGACGGCAGCGGCGATCACTGCCGCATCATCGAGGCCCTGCACGCACGGGCCGATGCGCAGGCGCTGCCGGGCGCGGTACGCGCCCCGGCCACCAAGCGCCATGTATGAGACGGTAAAATGCTATTGAATATATAGCTGCTGGCGCTTGTGGTTAAAGCGTTTGATGCTATTTTTGCCCAAAAAACAAGAGCCGCGCGCTATCATGCGGCCATGATGTCCCGCGTGCTGGCCCCCACCTTGCCCGACCGCTTCTGGCGCGCGCTGCGGCGCTGGGCGCTGGCCTGGGGCCGCATCGTCTACCTGGGGGCGGTGGCCATGGTGCTGCTGCTTTCACCGTCGAGCTACGGCCCGGCCGCGCGGCGGCGCCTGGCCCGCCAGGTTTACCTCGACACGGTGCCCATCCTGCCCGGTTTCACACTGCTGGCGGCGTTGCTGAGCCTGGTGCTCACGCGCATCGTGGTGGTCACCGCGCTGAGCTACGGACTGTCGGTCTATGCGCTGGAGATGGTCATCCGCGTGCTGGTGCTTGAACTCATCCCGCTGACGGCCGCGTTGTTCGTGGCCATGCGCTGCACCATCCCCGGCGGCGTGCGGCTGGCCGCGCTGCGCCAGCGGGGGCATTTCGATGCCCTGCGCAGCCAGGGAGGGGATCCGGTACGCATGGAGCTGCTGCCGCGCGTCGCGGCCGGCATGTTCGCCTGCGTCACGCTGGCCGCGCTTTCGTGCGTGGTCGCGCTCGTGATGGCCTACCTGGGCGTGTACGGCTTCAATCTGGCGGGCCTGCCGGGCTACACGCGCATGTTCGGCCATGTGTTCTCGCCAGCGGTCACGCTGGTTTTCGGCCTCAAGACGGCGCTGTCGAGCCTGGCCGTGGCGCTGATTCCCATGGCCAGCGCCATGCACGATTCCGGCGACACCTCCGCCCTGGATTCAGAGCTGGGGGGGTTGGCACGCATGTTCGCCGTGCTGCTGCTGATCGAAGTGGCCTCGCTGGTGGGCAACTACTACTGAATTCCCGAAGGAGCCGCGCCATGCAAGACCCCGCACCGCCCGTATCCGCGCCGCCTGGCATGGCCGAGGAGATGCTGCGTCCCGTGCCTCACCTGCACCTCAAGGCGCTGGCCCTGCTGGCCTTCACGCTGGTGCTCATCGCGGGGTCGACCCTCTACCTGCTCCATGCGCGTGGCGCCTTCGAGCCCACGCAGACCCTGGTGCTCACGGCCGATGATTCCGAGGGCGTGGTCGTGGGCATGGACATGACGTTTTCCGGCTTCCCCATCGGGCGGGTGCGGCGCATCGAACTGGCCGAGCAAGGCGATGTGCGCATCGTCGTGGACGTGGCGCGCAAGGACGCACACTGGCTGCGTGTCTCCAGCATCTTCACGCTGGTGCGCGGCGTGGTGGGCGGTACGAACATCCGCGCCTACAGCGGCATGCTGCAGGACGCGCCCTTGCCCGACGGTGCCGTGCGCCCGGTGCTGCGCGGCGACGCCACCTCCGAGATCCCGCAGCTCATGGCATCGGCGCGCGAGCTGCTGGCCAACCTCAATGCCCTCACGGCGCAGGATTCCGCCCTGGGTGCCAGCCTGTCCAACGCGCAGGAACTCACCGAGCGCCTCAAGGGGCCGGGCGGCGCGCTGCAGGTGCTCATGGGCAACGAGCAGGATGCGCGCAAGATCGTCGCCACGCTCGACCGCACCAACGCCTTGCTGGCCCGCATCGACGGCATGGCCGCCAAGGCCGACACCCAGGTGTTCGGTCCGCGCGGCGTGCTGCCCGAGGTACAGGGCACGGTGGCGCAGCTCGGTGGCCTGCTGGCCGACACGCGCACCAGCCTGCGAAAGGTCGATGCCGTGCTGGCCGAGGCGCAGGCCGTGGGCGCCAACGTGCGCGAGGGCACGGCCGACCTGGGTGCGCTGCGGGCCGAGGTCGAAGCCAACCTGCGCAAGATCGAAGGCCTGGTCAACGAAATCAACCGCAAATGGCCTTTTGCGCGCGACACCGAGGTAACGCTGCCATGACCAGCCAATCGACACCTCGCAGATGGCTTGGCCTGCTGGCCTGCCTGGCGCTGGCCGCCTGCACCAGCCAGCCGCCGGTACCCGACTGGCAGTTGAACGCCCACGGCGCGGCGCAAAAAGCGGTGGAGGCCTATCTGTCGGGCCAGACCCGGGTGGCCGCGCTGGAATTCAGCCGCGCGCACCAGGAAACCGCCCGCACCGGCCAACCCGCCCTGCTGGCCCGGGTGGTTCTGCTGGAGTGCGCGGCCCGCGCGGCCAGTCTGGAACTCGGCCCCTGCGGCGCTTTCGATGCCCTGCGCCCGGATGCCGGCGCGAGCGAGCGTGCCTATGCCGACTATTTGGCGGGACGCCTGCCTCCCGAGGATGCGGCCTTGCTTCCCCCGGCCCAGCGGGCGGCGGCCACCGCTGCGGCGGGTGCCAAGGCCCCCGTGCTGGAAGCCATGGCCGATCCGCTCTCCCGGCTGGTGGCTGCGGGGGTGCTGCTGCAGGCCGGGCAGGCCGATCCCGCCACCCTGCGTCTGGCCGTGGACACGGCATCCCGGCAAGGCTGGCGCCGTCCGCTGCTGGCCTGGTTGCTGGTGCAGGCACAGCACGCCGAAGCCTCGGGGCAGGCCGAGGAGGCCGCGCGCCTGCGGCGGCGCATCTTGCTGGTGGAGCAGGGCGGGGCGCTGCCCTGAGCAGGCCTCAGTATCCCGCCAGTTCCGTATCCAGCGTGCGGCCCAGGCCTTCGAGCACGCCGGACATCGAATCGACCGACTGCACGGTCGTGTCAGGCAGCAGCAGTGCAGCGGAAGCCACCAGGGCCAGCAGAACGGCGGTCACGAATGCCCCCAGAGCACGCAGCGGCGCCTGTGGGCGTGGTGGTGTCAGTCGGTGGGGCATGGCGGGGCCTTTCGTGGAGTGGCGCACCCATGGACATGGGCTACCTGAACGATTAGAGCGATCCCGCGCCTTGATGGTTGTCAGACGAATTCCCCAGTCCGTATCCAATGGTTGCGCGTGCCTTTGGCGCTGTTACGATGTGACACAGTTTTGTGGACCAAGGAAGGCAGCGCGTGTACCCACCGGGACCGGAATCAGCAGACCATGGCACCCTCCAGTCCGGGCAAGACCCCGAGGGATTGCGCCTGCTGAAGTTTGCCGGCGGGTTGGAGAAGGAGTTTCGTCGCTACCACCTGTCCGTGTACCTGCTGCGCATGCGCTGGGCACTGCTGGTGGCCATGGCGTTGTTCCTGCTGTTCGCGGTGCTCGACGCCATCAGCCTGCCCGAGCCGGTGCGCTCGCGCATCCTGGCGCTGCGCCTGGGCCTGATGCCGGTCCTGGCACTGGCCTGGCTGGCCACCTACCGGCCCCGGCTGCACCGCTGGCTGCAGTGGATAGGCGGCACGGCCTCGCTCGCCTGCGGGCTGGGCGTGGTGGCCATCATCTGGCTGGCGCGTGTCCACGCCTTTCCCTTGCCCTATGAAGGCATCATTCTCGTCACGTTTTATTTCTACTTCCTCACGGGCCTGCGTTTTGTCCCAGCCGCCCTGTGCGGTTGGTTGACCTGCACGGCCTACCTCGGCATGGAATGGCTTGCCGGAATGCCTGGCGCGGTGCTGCTGTACAACGCGTTTTTCCTTGGCACCTCGAACGTGATCGGCTCGGTGGGCTGCTACTTCCTGGAATATGCCGCGCGGCAGAACTTCCTGGCGCAGAAGCAGCTGCAGGACCTGGCCGAAAAGGATTTCCTCACCAGCCTGCTCAACCGCCGCGCCTTCAGCGCGCGGGCCGAAAGCAACTGGCGCCAGGCCTTGCGCGAGCGGCATGCGCTGGGCGTGGCGATGATGGATGTCGATCACTTCAAGCGCTACAACGACCACTACGGCCATGCAGCAGGCGATGAGACGCTGAGAATGGTCGCACAGGTCATTGGCAGCCACGCGCGCCGCCCGCTGGACATCACGGCGCGCTATGGTGGCGAGGAGTTCGTCGGCCTGTGGTACGACGTGAGCGAAGAGCACCTGCGGGCCATTCTGGAGAAGATCCGCACCGGCGTGGCTGCGCTGAACCTGCCGCATGCGGCCCTCGGGCCGGATGGGCGTGTCAGCATCAGCATCGGGCTGGCCTACGTGCGGCCGCAATCGCACCAACGCCTTGAAGACGCGCTGCGGCTGGCCGACGTGGCGCTCTACCTGGCCAAGGAGCAGGGGCGTGACCGCGTCGTGTGCAAGCAGCCCGATGATGATTGAAAATGGCTTTAGCGCCCTCCAACAGGGCGCCAGCAGCTACCAAATAGATAGCGATTTCAGCGCAGGCCCGCGCCGCTGGCGCTCTCGGCGCGCTGTATCAGTTCGATCTTGTAGCCGTCGGGGTCGGTCACGAACGCGATCACGGTGGTGCCGCCCTTGACCGGGCCGGCCTCGCGCGTCACATTGCCACCGGCCGCCTTGATGCGCTCGCAGGCCGCGTAGGCATCGGCAACGCCCAGGGCGATGTGGCCGTAGGCGCTGCCATGGTCGTAGCTTTCAACGCCCCAGTTGTAGGTCAGCTCGATCTCGGCTTGCCCGGGGTTGCCCCCGTCGAAACCGAGGAAGGCCAGCGAGTACTTGTACTCGGGGTTCTCCGAGGTGCGCAGCAGTTGCATGCCCAGCACCTGGGTGTAGAAGTCGATGGAGCGCTGGAGGTTGCCCACGCGCAGCATGGTGTGAAGGATTCTCATGCCCGCGATTGTGCCGGCAGATCGAAAACCAGGCAGGTCGTCGTGGCGTGGGCGTACAGCGTGCCATCGGGGCCCACGAGGCGCGCCTCGGCCGTGGCCAGCTGGCGCCCGCAGTGGAGCACGCGGCCTTCCGCGCGCACACGCTGGACCTTGGGGCTGATGGCCTTGACCAGGTTCACGCCCAGTTCCGCCGTGGTGTAGCCGCGGCCTGGTTCCATGCGTGTGTGCACGGCGCAACCCAGGGCCGAATCGAGCAGGGTGGCGTACCAGCCGCCATGCACCGTGCCCATGGGATTGAGGTGCGTCGGGCCGGGCGCGCCCTGGAAGACGGCGCGGCCTTCGTCCACCTCGACGATCAGGAAATCCAGCGTCCGGGCGATGGTGGCGTAAGGCAGTTCGCCGCGCAGCAAAGCCTGCATCTGCTGCAGGCCGGTGAGGCCGGCGATCTGGTCGGGCCGGGCCACGCCGGGGCCCGCGCCGGCATCCAGCCGGGCCTGCGTTTCGCGTTCCTGCGCCAGCCATTGTTCCAGGGTGCTATGGTTCGTCATGAAAGCCTCTACTTAAATTTGCATATGCAATTATTGCAGATACAATAAAAACCATGCAAGCCACCAAAGTCACCTTGGCGCCACCCGTCGCGGCGATACCGCAGGGCTGCACCAACCTCAAGCTGCGCCAGCTCATGCGCCGCGTGGCGCAGCATTACGAAATGGCCATGGTGCCCAGCGGTCTCAAGGCCACGCAGTATTCGCTGCTCTCGCATGTGCTCAAGCTGGGACCGCTGCGCCTGGGCGACCTGGCCCAAGCCATGTGGATGCAGCCTTCCACGCTCACGCGCAATCTCCGGCCCCTGCTTGATGCCGGCTGGGTGGTCATGGAACAGGGCAGCGACGCGCGCAGCCGCGTCGTGCGCATCACCGCAGAGGGCCGTGCCAAGCGCGAGGAGGCGCAGCGCTGCTGGAAGACAGCGCAGCTGAGCCTGAACCAATTGCTGGGCGTGGAACGCGTGCTGGCGCTTCACGCGCTGGTGGACGAGTCGCTTGACCTGCTCGCCCCGGTAAGTGGCAAGGCCGAGGACGACGAATAGGCCCGCACAGCGGCTCACTTTGCATGTGAGCGATGCGACGAAGCCGTGCGGCTTCAGCGAATACCAGCTGTACCGATAAGTACGCGGCCTCGGGGGTCCAGGGCGTGCCCGAATGAGCCGTCCCGGCAGCCCGTAGCGAAGCGCGCCAGGGGCGGGTGCCCGGGTCATGGCGGCGCAGCTTGCCGCCTTGCTTGAGTAGATACGATGTATATTATGTTAAATAACAAAACCTGGAGGGGGCCAGTTCCACCCACTGTTCGCTATTCGCGCGAAAAGATGGCGTGCTGGCTCTTGGCGTTGCGCTCGTACTGCCGCGCGATGCTGCCGCACACCAGATCGCAGAGCGCGTAGACCGATTCATCGGCGATGCTGTAGTAGACGCTCGTGCCCCGGCTCTCGCGCCGGACCAGGCCTTGCTGGGTCATCAGCGACAGATGGCGCGAAATATTCGCGGCTGTATAGCCACAGAGTTGGGCAAGCTCACCCACGTTGTGTTCGCCATCACGGAGGTAGTTCAGGATGCGCAGGCGCGTGGGTTCCGCCAGGGTCTGGAAATAGGAGGCCACCTGCTGCAGGGCCTCGGGAGGAAGATTTTTCATGGCGCGGAAGACCTGGTAAGGGTGCAAGCATAAGGCACCGGCACGCGCACCCTGTGCGCCGGCAACTCAATGATACAGCATTTGACTAATTAGCTGTTTGGTTAAATAATTCGTTCAACCATCCATTCCTGCTCACGCAAAGGAGAAAACATGACTTCCTGGCAAGTGGTGCGCCTGTTGGCCGGCACCTTCATCCTGCTCTCCCTGGCACTGGGGGTGCCGGGCAGCCCGCTGTTCGTCAATACTTGGTGGCTGGCCTTCACGGCATTCGTCGGCGCCAACCTGCTGCAGAGCGGGCTGACCAAATGGTGCCTTCTGGAGAACATCCTGCGCAAGCTGGGCATCCAGCCTGGCTGCTGATCGGAGCACGCGATGCAGCCAAGCCAAGCCAAGGGGCCGATGCTGGTGGACGTTCGCTCCCCAGGCGAATACCAGTCGGGCCATGTCGATGGCGCCCTGAACCTGCCGCTGGACCGCCTGATGGAGGACGCCCGCGCCCTGCTCCCGGACCTTTCGGCTGATCTGCTGCTCTACTGCCTCTCCGGTGCGCGCTCGCAGATGGCGCTGCACGGGCTGCAGCAGCTCGGCTATAGCCGGGTGCGCAATGGCGGCTCGGTCGGCATGGTGGCCATGCAGACCGGGCTGGGCATCCGGCGTGTCCCTTGACCACAGAAAGACACCATGAGTGAAAGCACTGAAAGCGTGACCCTGCGCCAGCAGCAGGACTACCGTTTCGATGTCGATTTTGGCCCGGCCATCGCCATCCTGGTGGCCGACGAGCCCGCGCCGCTGGGTTCGGGCCAGGGGCCTTCGCCGGTGCAATTGCTGGCGGCGGCCGTGGGCAACTGCCTGTCGGACTCGCTGCTGTTCGCGCTGCGCAAGTTCAAGCAAGCACCCGAGCCCCTGCGCTGCACCGTCGAGGCCGAGGTCGGCCGCAATGAGCAAAAGCGCCTGCGCGTGCTCAAGATGACGGCCACGCTGCATTTGGGCGTGCCCGCATCCACGCTGCAGCACCTGGACCGTGTGCTGGAACAGTTCGAGGCCTACTGCACCGTGACCCAGAGCGTGGGCCAGGGTATTCCCATCGAACTGCAGGTGTTCGACTCCGAGGGCCTGCGCCTGAAATGAATGGAAAAGGCGCGCCATCCCGGCGCGCCACCGTCAACGAAAGGAAACTCCCATGA
This sequence comes from Simplicispira lacusdiani, assembly GCF_003604195.1. Lineage (GTDB taxonomy): Bacteria > Pseudomonadota > Gammaproteobacteria > Burkholderiales > Burkholderiaceae_C > Simplicispira > Simplicispira lacusdiani. The sequence continues at coordinate 195,263 of NZ_QXGR01000006.1, read as the reverse complement.
AACTCAACGTAGGAACCGTGGACCGTGTACTGCGCATTCTGGCGGGCCTGGTGCTGATCGGCCTGGCCGCCACCGGCACGGTGGGCCTCTGGGGCTGGATTGGCGTGGTGCCGCTGGCCACCGGGCTGTTCCGCTTCTGTCCGGCCTACACGCTGCTGGGCATCAATACCTGCCCGATGGAACGCAAGTAGCCGCTCCCGGCGTGGAGGCCGAAGATTTTTCATGAAAATCGGCTTTCATGCCGTCTGTATTGCGCTTGCGGCTATTATTTAGATAGCATCCAGGCCGGTGGCGCGAACGGCCTGGCGGCGGCGCGGACGCCACACGGCACATGCGTGCACCCCAAATATTCCTTACAGAATTAACGGGCGGCTGCTATAACCATTCCCATCCGGTGTTCAGCGCGGCGAACCCTTGCCGCGTGGGCAACCGCCACGAGGGGGAATGCACGATGTCTGATCGCCGCCTGCCACATGCCATGCCCTACCGCAGGGCTCTGGCCGCCATGCAAGCCTCGGCCCTGGCTCTGGGCCTGGTGCTTTGCGGCTCCCTGGTATGGGCCCTGGACAAGCCGACCGGCCCGGTGGTTCTCACCATCGAAGGCGGTATCAGCGAAACCAACCAGGGCAACAAGGCGCAGTTCGACATGCAGATGCTGGAGAAACTCCCCCAGCGCAGCTTCACCACGCGCACCCCCTGGTATCCCGATGCGGTCACCTTCACCGGCCCCCTGCTGCGCGACGTGATCGCTGCGGCGGGAGGCAAGGGCAGCAAGATCACGGCCGTGGCGCTGAACGACTACAAGACCGAGATTCCATTCGACGACATCCACCGCCACGACGCCATCGTCGCCCGGCTCATGAACAACCGACCCATGCCGGTGCGCGAAAAAGGGCCGCTGTTCATCGTCTACCCCTTCGACACCAAGGCCGAGCTGCGCTCGGAGCTGTACTACAACCGTGCCGCCTGGCAGCTGAGCGTGCTGCGCATCCGTTGACAAGGCGTGCATGCTGCGCAGCAAGCATTTCCTGAAACTTGTCACCGCAGGCCTGGTGCTGGTGTACGTGGCCGTCGGCGTGGTGCAGTACCAGCAGTACCGCAACGTCGAGGCGGTCATGCGCCGGGGCGACGTGAACGCGCTGTGGTCCTTCCTGCAGCTCAACGTGGAATACGAGCGGCTCAACCACTCGCTCCACCAGTTCGTGACCGATCCGCAGAGCATGCCGCTCGACACCGTGGCATTGCGCTACGACCTGTTCCTCAGCCGCTTCAGCGCCCTGGAGGCCGGCACCGCCCGCAGCCTCATGCAGAACGAGCCGATCTACCCGGTGGCGCTCAGGGCCCTGCAGCAGTTCGTGTCCATGGGCGACAACTATTTCGGCCAGAGCGTGGACGCCGGCTCCAGCCGCAAGAACATGGCGCTGCTGCGCGAGGAACTGGGCGGGCTGCGCGAAACCGTGCAGGAAGTGGCGCTCAACGCCGCGCGCCTGTCCGCCCTGCTGGGCGACCAGCGCAACGCCGAGGTGCAGCGCCAGACGCTGCTGACCACGGCGCTTACCGGCTTCCAGGCGCTCTTGACCTTTCTGCTGGCCTTCGCCATGGCGCGCCAGTTCGTGGCGCGCGAACAGGCCAAATCCCAGGCCCTGGCGGCGCAGGCCGAATTGGTGACGGCCTTGCAGCGCAACGAGGAGGCCCTGGAGGCCCGCGTCGCGCAGCGCACCGCCGAACTGCGCGACGCCAACGAATCCCTGCGCCAGCACGAGGAGGAACTCGTGGTCGCGCGGGCCAAGGCCGAAGACGCCTCGCAGATGAAATCAGACTTCCTGGCCAACATGAGCCATGAGATCCGCACCCCCATGAACGCCATCATCGGCCTGGGGCACCTGGTGCTGAACACCGAGCTGTCGGCCAAGCAGCGCGACTATGTCCAGAAGATCCAACGCTCGGGCCAGCACCTGCTGGGACTGATCAACGACATCCTCGACTTCAGCAAGATCGAAGCCGGCAAGCTGGAGGTCGAGGTGGTGGACTTCGACCTGCGCGGCGTGCTCGACAACGTGGCCAACCTGCTCGCCGAAAAATGCGCCGCCAAGGGGCTGGAGCTGATGTTCGACGTGTCCCCCGCCCTGCCCGACGAACTGCGCGGCGACCCCTTGCGGCTCGGCCAGATCCTGGTGAACTACGCCAACAACGCCATCAAGTTCACCGACGAGGGCGAGATCGTCGTGCGCGTGCGCGAGGCCGCGCCGGACGGCACGGCCGGCCCGGGGCTGCTGCTGCGCTTCGAGGTGCAGGACACCGGCATCGGCTTGAGCGAAGAGCAGCAGTCGCGGCTGTTCCGCTCCTTCGAGCAGGCCGACGCCTCCACCACGCGCAAATACGGCGGCACCGGGCTGGGCCTGGCCATCTCCAAGCGGCTGGCCGAGCTGATGGGCGGCGAAGTGGGCGTGGCCAGCACGCCCGGCCAGGGCAGCACCTTCTGGTTCACCGCGCGCCTCGGCCTGGGGCAGGTCCGGCACGAAGCCCTGCTGCCCACGCCCGACCTGCGCGGCCGCCGCGTGCTGGTGGTGGACGACAGCGAGCAGGCGTGCCAGATCATGGCCGGCATGCTCGGCCCCATGAGCTTTGTCGTGACCACGGCACGTTCGGGCGAGGAGGCCGTCGCGCTGGCCCGGCGGGCCGAGGCGGCGGGCTCGCCCTTCGAACTGGCCTTCCTCGACTGGAAGATGCCCGGCATGGACGGCTTCGCCACCCACGCCGAACTGGCGCGGCTGGCCGCGCCGCCCGCGTCCGTGCTCGTCACCGCCCATGGCCGCGACGACGCCCTCAAGGAACTGGAGCGCAGCGGCATCGCCCACATGCTGACCAAGCCGGTCAGCCCCTCGCAGCTGTTCGACGCCGCCATGCGCGCGCTCGGGCATTCCGCGCTGGCCAGCCACGACGCGCCGCCACCGGCACCGCACAGCAGCGCCACGCTGGAGGCACTGCAGTCCATCCGCGGCGCGCGCGTGCTGCTGGTGGACGACAACGACCTGAACCAGCAGGTGGGCGCCGAGCTGCTGGGCGAGGCGGGCCTGGTGGTGGACGTGGCCGACAACGGGCAGGCGGCCCTGGACATGCTGGCCCGCAACCCCTACGACGCGGTACTGATGGACATGCAGATGCCCGTGATGGACGGGCTCACGGCCACGCGCTTGCTGCGGCAGAACCCGGCCTGGGCGGGGCTGCCCGTGCTGGCCATGACGGCCAACGCCATGAGCGCCGACCGGGACCGCTGCCTGCAGGCCGGCATGAACGGCCATATCGCCAAACCCATCGATCCCGAGGAACTGTTCGGCCAGTTGCTGCGCTGGATAGCCCCCCGCACCCAGGCGGACGCGCCTCCCGCACCGGCCGCTGCGCCGCCCGGGGCTGCGGCACTGGGCGAGGCACTGCGCCGCATCGATGGCCTGGATACCACCGCCGGGCTGCGCCGCGTGCTGCACAAGGCCGATGCCTACGAAGGCTTGCTGCGCCGGTTCGCCGTGGGGCAGGCCGACGCCGTGGCGCAAGCCCGCGCGCAACTGGCCGCCGGCCAGTGGCAGGACGCGCAGCGCACCCTGCACACCCTCAAGGGCACGGCCGCCACCATCGGCGCCGCCACGCTGGCCGAGCAGGCGCAGGCGGCCGAACTGGCCATTGCCCGGCAGGCCCCCATGGACACGCTCGATGCCCTGCTCTCCCCCACCGAGGCCGGCTGCGCCCGGCTGGTGCAGGCGCTGCGCGATGCGTTGCCAGACCCGACGCCCGCCGCCGCCATGGCGGCCCCCGAGCACAGCGCCGGGCCGGACGATGGAGCCGCGCGCGCGCTGCTCGCGCGGCTCGACACCCTGCTGGCCGACGACGACGCGGACGCCATTGCGCTGTTCCATGAATCCGCGCCCACGCTCCGGGCCGTTCTCGGCCCGGCCCATGCCAGCCTGGCGGACGCGCTGGAGCAGTTTGATTTTCCACGGGCGCTGGCCGCGCTGCGCGCCACGCCGCACACAACGACACAAGGAGGGAACGCACCATGACCAACCCGCTACTGGAACCCCAGGGCCGATGCACCGTGCTGGTGGTGGACGACACCCCCGACAACCTCACGCTGATGAGCAGCCTGCTGCGCACCGACTACAAGGTCAAGCTCGCCAACAGCGGCGAACGCGCGCTGGAGATCGCCACCGGCGAAAGCAAGCCCGACCTGATCCTGCTCGACATCATGATGCCCGGGATGGACGGTTACGAGGTGCTGCGCCGCCTGCAGTTCAACCCCGAGACCGAGGACATTCCGGTCATCTTCCTCACGGCCATGAGCGCCTCGGACGACGAAACCGTGGGCCTGGAGCTGGGCGCGGTGGACTACATCACCAAGCCCATCAACCCCGCCATCACGCTGGCGCGGGTGCGCAACCACCTGCAGGTCAAGCGGGCGCGCGACATCCTGACCAACCACAACCATTACCTGGAGCTGGAGGTGGCGCGCCGCACCCGCGAGGTGGCCGAGCTGCAGGACGTGACCATCCGCGCCATGGCCTCCCTGGCCGAAACGCGCGACAACGAAACCGGCAACCATATCCAGCGCACGCAGTACTACGTGAAGGCGCTGGCGCTCCAGCTCAAGGACCACCCGCGCTTCAAGGACGAGCTGACCGACGACGCGATCGACATGATCTTCAAGTCCGCGCCGCTGCACGACATTGGCAAGGTGGGCATTCCCGACCGCATCCTGCTCAAGCCCGGCAAGCTCACGCCCGAGGAATTCGAGGTCATGAAGACCCACACCACGCTGGGCCTGGAAGCCATCCTGGCGGCGGAGAGCCAGACCTCGCACGGCAACCCCTTCTTCCGCTACGCCAAGGAAATCGCCTACAGCCACCAGGAAAAGTGGGACGGATCGGGCTACCCGCAGGGCCTCATGGGCAACACCATCCCGCTGTCGGCGCGGCTCATGGCCGTGGCCGACGTGTACGACGCGCTGATCTCCGAGCGCGTGTACAAGCGCGCCTTCAGCCACGAGGAGGCCGTGCGCATCATCCAGGACGGCCGGGGCAGCCACTTCGATCCCGACCTGGTGGACTCCTTCATGGAACTGTCCGAGGAGTTCCGCCAGATCGCGCTGCGCTTCGCCGATGGCGAGCAGACCCTGCACGCCCAGCGCGAACGGCTGGCCAAGGACCTGCCCGACGAAGCCGGCGCGCCGGACTTCAAGCCCTGACCGGCTGCACCGGCAGCGTGTCGTCCACGCTGGTGGTGGCCTGGTAGCCCCGCAGGCCCAGCCGGGCCAGCAACCGCGCGTCGGCGTCCGCGTCGGGGTTGCCTGTCACCAGCAGCTTGTCGCCATAGAAGATCGAGTTGGCCCCGGCCAGGAAGCACAGCGCCTGCACCGCCTCGCCCAGTTGCTGGCGCCCGGCGGAGAGGCGCACCCGCGCCTTGGGCATGGTGATGCGGGCCACGGCGATCACGCGCACGAAATCGAACGGGTCGATGGGCTCGCTGTCGGCCAGCGGCGTGCCGGGCACGCGCACCAGGCTGTTGATGGGCACCGAGTCCGGGTACGGCCCCAGGTTGGCCAGTTGCGCGATCAGCCCGGCGCGGTGCACCGGCGCCTCGCCCATGCCCACGATGCCACCGCAACACACCTTGACGCCGGCCGCGCGCACGTTTTCCAGGGTGTCGAGCCGGTCCTGGTACTGGCGCGTGCTCACCACGTCCTGGTAGTACTCGGGCGCGGTGTCGAGGTTGTGGTTGTAGTAGTCCAGCCCGGCTTCCTTCAAGGCCCGGGCCTGGTGGGCTTCGAGCATGCCCAGCGTGGCGCAGGTCTCCAGGCCCAGACCCTTCACGGCGCCGATCAGCTCGGCCATCTTCTCGATGTCGCGGTCCTTGGGCGCGCGCCAGGCCGCGCCCATGCAAAAGCGCGTGGCGCCGGCGTCGCGGGCGGCCTGGGCGTTGCGCAGCACCTCGTCCACGGCCAGCATCTTCTCGGCCTTCACGCCGGTCTCGAACTCGGCCGCCTGCGGGCAGTAGCCGCAGTTCTCGGGGCAACCGCCGGTCTTCACCGACAGCAGCGTGGCCAGCTCGATGCTGGCGTCGGGCCAGTGCTGGCGGTGCACCGTCTGCGCCTCGTACACCAGGTCCAGCAGCGGCCGGTCCAGCAGGGCCTGCACGGCTTCCACCGTCCAGGGGCCCGTGGCCGCGATGGGCGCGGGGCGTGGGTGCACTGTGACGGGATGGGGCGTGGCAGTGGTGGGCATGAAGAGAGTCCTCCGAGTACGGCGAGACCCATGGCATGGGTTCGCGGTTGGTAACAAATTGCGCCACCGTTGGCATGGCGGACTGTGGCGCGGCAGCGATTCTGCGCCCATATTTCGGAGAATGAATCGCTCGCAAGGTAATAAATCCTGCCAATTCATTCGTGGTTGATCTGCGCGCTTCCATCTGCGGTTTTGCATGCCGATGTCAGAGGGATAGCGGCCAATGAGCGCACGATCAAGACAATCACGCAAACCCGCAGCCAACGGCGCACAAAACGCCGCTTCATGACGCGACGTTCGCGGCAGCGGCGCAGGGTCCATCCCGCGACAGGCACAAAAAAAGCGAGGCGGGATCGCTCCCGCCTCGCTCCAAAGGAAATGCCCGGCCGGTATCAGCCCAGCGCCGCGATCACGTCGGCCGGCGCCTGCACCAGCTCGATGAGCACGCCCTCGCCCGCGATCGGGAACTCGTCGTTGCTCTTGGGGTGCAGAAAGGTGATGTCGTAGCCCGCCGCGCCCTTGCGGATGCCGCCGGGCGCGAAGCGCACACCCTGGGCCGTGAGCCATTCCACGGCCTTGGGCAGGTCGTCGATCCACAGGCCGATGTGGTTGAGTGGCGTGGTGTGCACGGCGGGTTTCTTCTCGATGTCGAGCGGCTGCATGATGTCCACCTCGACCTTGAAGGCGCCCTGCCCCATGGCCAGGATGTCCTCGTCCACGTTCTCGCGCTCGCTCTGGAAGGTGCCGGTCTGCTGCAGGCCCAGCATGTCGACCCACAGGGTTTTCATGCGCTGCTTGTCGATGCCGCCAATGGCGACCTGCTGGATACCGAGCACCTTGAAGGGGCGTTGCGGGGTGTTGGCTGTCATGGGTTTCTCCTGTTGCGGCACCCAGGCCGCTTCATTATTGATAGCTGCTCGCGCTTGCTGCATAAGCGCCAGAGGCCAAAAACACTCAAAAAAGGGGCACGAGGCCCCTGTTTTTGACCGCGTGCGGGATCACTGGAATTCCAGGATCACCTGGTCCACCGCGAGCGACTCGCCCTTGCCGGCCACGATCTTGCCCACCACGCCGTCCTGCGCGGCGAAGAGGATGTTCTCCATCTTCATGGCCTCGATCACGGCGAGCTTTTCGCCGGCCTGCACCTTCTGGCCGGGCTGCACGGCCACATCGACCAGCAGGCCCGGCATGGGCGAGAGCAGGAACTTGGACAGGTCCGGCGGCGCCTTGTAGGGCATGAGCTGGTGCAGCTGCGCGCCCAGGGGCGAGAACACCATGGCCTCGATCTGCGTGCCGTTGTGCGCGATGCGCAGGGCCAGCGGGTTCTTGCCGACGCCGCGCTCCACCTGGGCGGTGAAGCCCTGGCCGTTGCAGCTGCCCTGCACGCGGATCTGGCCCAGCGTCGCGGTGCTATTGATCTGATAGCTCTTGGCGCTCACCTGCACGACGCTGGAGCCCGATTTGTCTTCAAAATCGGAGACCGTCACGGCCGTGTGCGTGTTCTGGCCCTCGTGGCCCAGCGTCACCACCACGAACTGCTCGCCCACCTTCACCTCGTGGCCGGCCAGCTGGCCGCTGATGCCCGAGGCGCGCGCGCGGTAGCGGCGGTTCATGTAGGCGGCCAGCGCGACGAGGAAGTCCGGGTCGTCGTGCGGCACGTCCTCGGCCGAGAAGCCCTTGCCGTAGTGCTCGGCGATGAAGCCGGTGTTGAACTGGCCCGTGACGAACTTGGGGTGCGCCAGCAGCGCGGCCTGGAACGGGATGTTGCTGCTGATGCCGCGAATGACGAAGCCGTTGAGCGCGGCGCGCATCTTGGCGATGGCGTCGTTGCGGTCCGTACCGTGCACGATGAGCTTGGCGATCATCGAGTCGTAGTACATCGGGATCTCGCCGCCCTCGTACACGCCGGTGTCCACGCGCACGCCATGCTTCTTGCTGGTGTCGGACTGGAACATGCTCTCCTCGGGCGGCGCGAAACGCACCAGGCGGCCGGTGGAGGGCAGGAAGTTGCGGAACGGGTCCTCGGCGTTGATGCGGCACTCGATGGCCCAGCCGTCGCGCTTCACGTCGGCTTGCGTGAGCGGCAGCTTCTCGCCGGCGGCCACGCGGATCATCAGCTCGACCAGGTCCAGGCCGGTGATGCACTCGGTCACCGGGTGCTCCACCTGCAGGCGGGTGTTCATCTCCAGGAAGTAGAAGTCCTGGTCCTTGCCGACCACGAACTCCACCGTGCCGGCCGACTGGTACTTCACGGCCTTGGCCAGCTGCACCGCCTGCTCGCCCATGGCCTTGCGGGTGGCCTCGCTGATGAAGGGCGACGGCGCTTCCTCGATCACCTTCTGGTGGCGGCGCTGGATGGAGCATTCGCGCTCGTTCAAATAGATCACGTTGCCGTGGCTGTCGCCCAGCACCTGGATCTCGATGTGGCGCGGCTCCTGCACGAACTTCTCGATGAAGATGCGGTCGTCGCCGAAGCTGTTGCGTGCCTCGTTCTGGCAGGAAGCGAAGCCTTCGAACGCTTCCTTGTCGTTGAACGCCACGCGCAGGCCCTTGCCGCCGCCGCCGGCCGAGGCCTTGATCATCACGGGGTAGCCGATGCCCTTGGCGATCTCCACCGCCTGCTCGGGGCCGGCGATGGCGTCGTTGTAGCCGGGAATGGTGTTGACCTTGGCTTCCAGAGCCAGCTTCTTGGAGGCGATCTTGTCGCCCATGGCCGCGATGGAATGCGCCTTGGGGCCGATGAAGGCAATGCCCTCGTCCTCGCAGCGCTTGGCGAAGGCTTCGTTCTCGCTCAAGAAGCCGTAGCCCGGGTGCACGGCCTGCGCGCCGGTCTGCTTGCAGGCGGCAATGATCTTGTCGGCCAGCAGGTACGACTCGCGCGAGGGCGCCGCACCGATGTGCACGGCCTCGTCGGCCAGCTTGACGTGGCGGGCTTCCTTGTCGGCGTCGGAGTAGACGGCGACAGTTTGGATGCCCATCTTCTTGGCCGTTGCAATCACGCGGCAGGCGATTTCGCCACGGTTGGCGATCAGGATTTTGGTGAACATGTGTGATCTCCTGGGTTCTTGTTCTTCTTAGAGCGGAATGTTCCCGTGCTTGCGCCAGGGGTTGTCGAGCTTCTTGTCGCGCAGCATGACCAACGAGCGGCAGATGCGCTTGCGCGTCTCGTGCGGCAGGATCACGTCGTCGATGAAGCCGCGCGCGCCGGCCACGAAGGGGTTGGCGAAGCGCTGCTTGTACTCGGCCTCGCGGGCGGCGAGCTTGACGGGGTCGTTCTTGTCCTCGCGGAAGATGATTTCCACGGCGCCCTTGGCGCCCATCACGGCGATCTCGGCGTTGGGCCAGGCGAAGTTGACGTCGCCGCGCAGGTGCTTGGAGCTCATCACGTCGTAGGCGCCGCCGTAGGCCTTGCGCGTGATGACGGTGATCTTGGGCACGGTGCACTCGGCATACGCGTAGAGCAGCTTGGCGCCGTGCTTGATGATGCCGCCGTATTCCTGGCTGGTGCCGGGCATGAAGCCGGGCACGTCCACGAAGGTGACCACGGGGATGTTGAAGGCATCGCAGAAGCGCACGAAGCGCGCGGCCTTGATGCTCGACTTGATGTCCAGGCAGCCGGCCAGCACCAGGGGCTGGTTGGCCACGATGCCTACGGTCTGGCCTTCCATGCGGGCGAAGCCGATGATGATGTTCTTGGCGTATTCGGGCTGCAGCTCGAAGAAGTCACCGTCGTCCACCGTCTTGACGATGAGTTCCTTCATGTCATACGGCTTGTTCGGGTTGTCGGGCACCAGGGTGTCGAGCGACAGGTCGGCGCGGTCGGCCGGGTCGTTGCTCGGGCGCACCGGGGCCTTTTCGCGGTTGTTCAGCGGCAGGTAGTTGTACAGGCGACGCAGCATGAGCAGCGCCTCGACGTCGTTGTCGAACGCCATGTCGGCCACGCCGCTCTTGCTGGTGTGGGTGATGGCGCCGCCCAGTTCCTCAGCGGTCACTTCCTCGTGCGTCACGGTCTTGACCACCTCGGGGCCGGTCACGAACATGTAGCTGCTGTCCTTCACCATGAAGATGAAGTCGGTCATGGCGGGCGAGTACACCGCGCCGCCCGCGCAGGGGCCCATGATCATGCTGATCTGCGGCACCACGCCGGAAGCCAGCACGTTCTTCTGGAACACGTCGGCATAGCCGCCCAGCGATGCCACGCCTTCCTGGATGCGCGCGCCGCCCGAGTCGTTCAGGCCGATCACGGGGGCGCCCACTTTCATGGCCTGGTCCATGACCTTGCAGATCTTCTCGGCGTGCGTTTCCGACAGCGCGCCGCCGAACACGGTGAAGTCCTGGCTGAACACGAACACCAGGCGGCCGTTGATCATGCCGTAGCCGGTGACCACGCCGTCGCCGGGGATCTTGTTGCCTTCCATGCCGAAGTCGGTGCAGCGGTGCTCGACGAACATGTCCCATTCCTCGAAGGTGCCGTCGTCGAGCAGCAGCTCGATACGCTCGCGCGCCGTGAGCTTGCCCTTGGCGTGCTGCGCGTCGATGCGCTTTTGCCCGCCGCCCAGGCGCGCAAGCTCGCGCTTTTTCTCCAGTTGGTCCAGGATGTCTTGCATGGTTCGTCCTTTGTGTGAACTTTGGGTGGTGTTGTTTGCTACTTAATCTATAGCTGCTTGCGCTTGCCCATATTGGGCTGAAAGCAGATTTCTTGCCGCAGTCGAGGCCGCCACGCGCCCCGCTGCCACGTCCTGCTGCAGGCGCGGCAAAAGCTCGCGCACCTGCGGGTGCTGGCGGAAGGCGTGCTTGAGGCCGGCGTCGATGCGCTCCCACATCCAGGCCAGGGCCTGCTTCTCGCGCCGCGCGGCCAGGCGGCCGTTGGCGGTCTGGAGCTGGCGGTATTGCGTGACGGCCGCCCAGAAGGCGTCGATGCCCTGCCCCTGCAGCGCGCTGATCTGCACCACCTTCGGGTGCCACTGCGTGGTGTCGTGGTGGGCGTGCTCGGGGTTGCCGTGCTGGCTCAGCAGGCGCAGGCTGGACGCGATCTGCGCCTCGGCGCGCGTGGCGGCTGCCTTGTCGATGTCGGCCTTGTTGATGGCCACCAGGTCGGCGATCTCCATCACGCCCTTCTTGATGGCCTGCAAATCGTCGCCCGCGTTGGGCAGCTGCAGCAGCACGAACATGTCGGTCATGTTGGCCACGGCCGTTTCGCTCTGGCCCACGCCCACGGTCTCGACGATCACCACGTCGTAGCCCGCAGCCTCGCAGACCAGCATGCTTTCGCGCGTCTTCTCGGCCACGCCGCCCAGCGTGCCGCTGCTCGGGCTGGGGCGGATGTAGGCCTGCTCGTGCATGGAGAGGTGCTCCATGCGCGTCTTGTCGCCCAGGATGGAGCCGCCCGAGACGCTGCTCGACGGGTCCACCGCCAGCACGGCCACCCGCAGGCCCTGGGCGATCAGGTACAGCCCCAGCGCCTCGATGAAGGTGGACTTGCCCACGCCGGGCACGCCGCTGATGCCCAGCCGGAACGCCTTGCCCGTGTGCGGCAGCAGCTGCGTGAGCAGCGCATCGCCCTGCGCGCGGTGGTCGGCGCGGGTCGATTCGAGCAGCGTGATGGCCTTGGCCATGGCGCGACGCTGGGCTGCGGCCCCACCATTCAGCACACCGTGAACCAATTGCTCGCTGTTCATACCCACCACGATCCGATCAATTTGATGGTGTCCTCAGACGCAAAAGTAAAGATGAGCATGAAGCACACGCCAAGGGCAAGCAAGAGGAAGGACACGCCATGCATGCTCTCAAGCCAGCACACTGCCGCAAAGACAGTGAAGATGGCCATGCAGCCCAGAGCGCCCCCCGCACGTCCCACTTTGGTCATGGCATCACGCGCGGGCCTTGCGGATTTGCTCCAGCACATCCTTGGCGCTGGCCGGGATCGGCGTGCCGGGGCCGTAGATGCCCTTCACGCCGGCTTCGTAGAGGTAGTCGTAGTCCTGCACCGGGATCACGCCGCCGACGAAGACGATGATGTCGTCCGCGCCCTGCTCTTTGAGGGCCTTGATGATGGCCGGCACCAGCGTCTTGTGGCCGGCGGCCAGGGTGGAGATGCCCACGGCATGCACGTCGTTCTCGATGGCCTGGCGCGCGCATTCCTCGGGGGTCTGGAACAGCGGGCCGATGTCCACGTCGTAGCCCAGGTCGGCGAAGGCGGTGGACACCACCTTGGCGCCCCGGTCGTGGCCGTCCTGGCCCAGCTTGGCGATCATCACGCGGGGGCGGCGGCCCTCTTGCGCGGCGAAGGCGTCGATCTCGGACTTGAGCTTGTCCCAGCCTTCGGCGGAATCGTAGGCAGCAGCGTACACACCGGTCACCTTTTGCGTGTCGGCGCGGTGGCGCCCGAAGGCCTTTTCCAGCGCGTCGGAAACTTCACCCACCGTGGCGCGCAGGCGCACGGCCTTGATGGCCAGGTCAAGCAGGTTGCCCTGGCCGGATTCTGCTGCAGAAGTGAGAGCAGCCAGCGCTTTTTCCACCTGGGCTGCATCGCGTTTTGCCCGGATATTCTTCAGGCGTTCGATCTGGCCGTCGCGCACCTTGAGGTTGTCCACCTCCAGGATGTCCACGGGGTCTTCCTTGGCCAGCTTGTACTTGTTCACGCCGACGATCACGTCCTTGCCGGAGTCGATGCGCGCCTGCTTTTCGGCGGCTGCGGCTTCGATTTTCAGCTTGGCCCAGCCGCTGTCCACGGCCTGGGTCATGCCGCCCATGGCCTCGACCTCCTCGATGATCTTCCAGGCGGCGTCCATCATGTCCTGCGTCAGCTTCTCCATCATGTAGCTGCCGGCCCAGGGGTCGATCACGTTGGTGATGTGGGTTTCTTCCTGGATGATGAGCTGCGTGTTGCGCGCGATGCGGGCGCTGAACTCGGTGGGCAGCGCGATGGCTTCGTCGAGCGCGTTGGTGTGCAGGCTCTGCGTGCCGCCGAACACGGCCGCCATGGCCTCGATGGTGGTGCGCACCACGTTGTTGTACGGGTCCTGCTCGGTCAGGCTCCAGCCGCTGGTCTGGCAGTGCGTGCGCAGCATCAGGCTCTTGGGGTTCTTGGCGTTGAAGCCCTTCATGATGCGGCACCACAGCAGGCGCGCGGCGCGCATCTTGGCCACTTCCAGATAGAAGTTCATGCCGATGGCCCAGAAGAAGGAGAGGCGCCCGGCGAATTCGTCCACGTCCATGCCCTTGGCGATGGCGGTCTTCACGTATTCCTTGCCGTCGGCCAGGGTGAAGGCCAGTTCCAGCGCCTGGTTGGCGCCGGCTTCCTGCATGTGGTAGCCCGAAATCGAGATCGAGTTGAACTTCGGCATGTTCTTGGCCGTGTACTCGATGATGTCGCCGATGATCCGCATGCTCGGCTTGGGCGGGTAGATGTAGGTGTTGCGGACCATGAACTCCTTGAGGATGTCGTTCTGGATGGTGCCGCTGAGCTTGTCTTGCGACACGCCCTGCTCTTCCGCCGCCACCACGTAGCCCGCCAGCACCGGCAGCACGGCGCCATTCATGGTCATGGAGACGCTCACCTTGTCGAGCGGGATCTCGTTGAACAGGATCTTCATGTCCTCCACCGAATCGATCGCCACGCCAGCCTTGCCCACGTCGCCGGTCACGCGGGGGTGGTCGCTGTCGTAGCCCCGGTGCGTGGCCAGGTCAAACGCCACCGACACGCCCTGCCCGCCGGCGGCCAGCGCCTTGCGGTAGAAGGCGTTGGATTCCTCGGCCGTGGAGAAGCCCGCGTACTGGCGAATCGTCCAGGGGCGCACTGCGTACATGGTGGCCTGCGGGCCACGCAGGAAGGGCTCGAAGCCCGGCAGCGTGTCGGCGTAGGGCAGGTCTTTCGTGTCCTGCGCGGTGTAGAGCGGCTTGACGGTGATGCCGTCGGGCGTGACCCAGTTCAGGGCGTTCACGTCCCCGCCCGGCGCCGACTTGGCGGCGGCCTTGTTCCAGGCTTCGAGGCTCGCGCTGGCGAATTCGGGCGTGGTCTTGTTGGGGTGGTCACTCATTGCGGGTGTTCTCCGACGGTTGCATTGGACAGCTTCAGGGCATTCCCTGGTGTAACGGCAAGTTTACATCATTCATAATTATTCATTCAAAATATTCTTTGCGGCTTACAATCCCGTCCATGTCTGCCCTCACCCTCACGCCCCGCGCACTCTATGAAGAAGTGGCCGAGCTGCTGCGCCAGCGCATCTTCCGCCGCGAACTGGAGCCCGGGAGCTGGATCGACGAGCTGAAGATCGCCGAGGAGTTCGGCATCAGCCGCACGCCGCTGCGGGAGGCGCTCAAGGTGCTGGCCGCCGAGGGCCTGGTGACCATGAAGGTACGGCGCGGCGCCTACGTGACCGAGATGTCCGAGAAGGACTTGCGCGACGTCTACCACCTGCTCAGCCTGCTGGAGAGCGACGGCGCGGGCGTGGTGGCGCGCACCGCCACGGCCGAACAGTTGCGCTCGCTGCAAGACCTGCACGCCGAGCTGGAGGCCGCCACGGCCGAGCGCGATCGCTTCTTCGCGGTGAACGAGCGCTTCCACATGCGGCTGCTGGAGCTGTCGGACAACCGCTGGCGCAGCCAGATGGTGGCCGACCTGCGCAAGGTGATGAAACTCAACCGCCACAACTCGCTGCTCAAGCAGGGCCGCATCGAGGATTCGCTGGCCGAGCACCGCGCGATCATGGAGGCGCTGGCGGCGCGCGACGCCGACGCCACGGTGCGTGCCATGCAGGCGCATTTCGCGCAGGGGCTGGAGGCGGCGAGCCCCCATTGACGGTGCGGCAGCCTGCGCCGCTGCGCTACTTCGGACCTTGCTCCACCCACCTGAGACAGGCCTCCCGCCGCGCCGCGTCGGGGTTCGCCCTGCACAGGAGCACTAACTTTTCCTTCATCAGCACGAGCGTCGCCGGGTCCTGCGCCGCGCGCTTGAGCCATTCCAGGCCGTTTTCTCTGTCCATCGGCACACCGGCACCGAGCATCCGCATGAACCCATAGTCCATTTGCGCCTTGTGGTGGTTTTTCTGTGCCGCTTTCAAAATCCACTGCGCGGCCAGCGAAAAATCGCGGGGCACGCCGGTACCCGTGGAATAAAGAACGCCAAGGTTGTATTCGGCCGAGGTGTATCCGGTTTTTGCCGATTTCTCGTACCAGAAAACAGCCCGCTCCATATTCTGCGGAAAGTCATCGCGTCCGGTGGCGTGGATATGGCCCAGGTTGAAAGCCGCCACGGCGTCCCCCTGCTGGGCGACCTCTTCGAGCAATGCCACCGCCTTGCGAATATCCCTAGGGACTCCGCGCCCTTCTTCATAGAAATTGGACAAGTTGAACTTGGCCGCGGACACCCCTTGGGTCGCGGCCTTCTCAAACCATGCCGCGGCCACCGCATCGTCGCGCGCCACGCCCAGGCCTTGCGCATAGAAGCCCGCCAGATTGTTCTGCGCATTGGCATCTCCGGTATGGGCCGCAAGGTGGTACCACATGCTGGCAAGGCCGTAGTTCGCGTTCCGATGGGCCATATTGCCGTAGCGCATGGCGTTTTTCCACGCAAAGAACGCAAGGCTCAGCAGTAGCACGAAGAGAAGCGCATTGACAAATCCCTGGCGCTCGTTCTTCATTGCATGGGCCTTGCTGAATCAACGCCCCGCACCTTTCGCGCACAGGCATTTGGCACGTATTTCATCGAGACCATTATTCCGCAACCAGGAACAAACCATTTCTCTCCCGTCAATGACCGCCTGGGGGCCGCTTTGCAGTCGAAGGATATGATCAAAAGCTTTGCGCAGGCTCCTGCGCAAGCCGCGCGCCCCTGATGCAGGGATTGCAGCCGCCTCCCTTTGAGCTTGATGACGACCTTCGCCCCCGCCGACCTCGCCAGCGTGCACACGCTGCCCCAGCTGCTGGCCTACCGCGCCGCCGCCACCCCCAACGCCGAGGCCTACCGCGCCTACGACAACAATGCCCAGGCCTGGGCCAGCCTGACCTGGGCACAGGCGCGCGAGCGCGTGGGCCTCTGGACCCGCGCCCTGGCCACCATGGGCCTGCCCACGGGCGCGCGCGTGGCCATCCTGCTGCCCAATGGGCTCGACGCCATGAGCATCGACCAGGCCACGCTGGCTTATGCCTGCGTGCCGGTGCCGCTGCACGCCATCGACAACCCGGGCAGCATCGCCTACATCCTCTCGGACTGCGAAGCCTCGTTGCTGGTGCTGGAAGACGTGGAGCAGTGGCAGCGCATCCAAGCCGTGGGCACGCCGCTGCCCCAGCTCAAGGCCGTGGTGCTCACCCGCCCCGGCGCCAGCGGCGACACCACCGCCCCCGTGCCCGTGGTTCCGCTGGCCGACTGGCTGGCCCGCGCCTCGAAGCATCCGCCCATGCAGACGCCGCCCTGCGCGGCCGACCTGGCGGCCATCGTCTACACCTCGGGCACCACCGGCAAGCCCAAGGGGGTGATGCTGACCCACCGCAACGTGGTCTCCGACGTCAAGGCCGTGCTGCAGCGCATCCAGCCCACGGTGGAGGACGTGTTCCTGTCCTTCCTGCCACTGTCACACACCTTCGAGCGCACCGCCGGCTACTACCTGCCCATGGCGGCGGGCAGCTGCGTCGCCTATGCGCGCTCGGTGGCGCTGCTGGCGGAAGACCTGCGCACCGTGCGCCCCACGGTGCTGATCTCCGTGCCGCGCATCTACGAGCGCGTGCATGCCAAGGTGCTGGAAAAGCTGGCGTCCTCGCGCCTCAAGACGCGGCTGTTCGAGGCCGCGGTGGCCGTGGGCTGGCGGCGCTTTAGCTTGGTGCACGGCCTGCCCACGCCCGGCGCGGACGAGGAACGCGCCGCCGGAGCCTGGGCTAGGCTGCCCTGGATCGTGCTGGAGCCGCTGGTGGCCCGCCCGCTGCTGGAGCAGTTTGGCGGCCGCGTGCGCGTGGCCGTGAGCGGCGGCGCGCCGCTCTCGCCCGCCATCGCGCGCTGTTTCCTGGGCCTGGGCCTGCCGCTGCTGCAGGGCTACGGCATGACCGAGACGGCACCCGTGGTGTCGGTGAACACGCCCAAGGACAACCGCCCCGCCAGCGTGGGCCGCGCCCTGCCCGGCGTGGAGGTGCGCATCGGCGACAACCGCGAACTGCAGGTGCGCGGCCCCATCGTCATGAAGGGCTACTGGAACCGCCCGGAAGACACGGCCCGCATCCTCTCCACCGATGGCTGGCTGGGCACGGGCGACCAGGCCGAGATCATCGACGGGCGCATCCACATCCGGGGCCGCATCAAGGAAATCATCGTCACCTCCACGGGTGAGAAGGTGCCGCCGGCCGACCTGGAGCTGGCCATCATGGCCGATCCGCTGTTCGAGCAGGCCTTCGTGGTGGGCGAGAACCTGCCGTTCATCGCCTGCGTGGCCGTGCTGCACCGCGAGGAATGGCTGCGCCTGGCGCGCGAGACGGGCCTGGACGCCAAGGACCCAGCCAGCCTGAACCACCCCGCCGTGCACAAGGCGGCGCTCGAACGCATCGCCCGGCAGACGGCCAGCTTCGCGCGCTACGCCGTGCCGCGCGCCGTGTACTTCACGCTGGAGCCTTGGACCATCGAGAACACCTTCATGACGCCCACGCTCAAGCTCAAGCGCAGCAACCTCATGGCGCATTTCGCGGCGGCCATCGAAGCGATGTACAAGCGCTGACGGCGTGGCGCAAAAGGCGCGCCAGAGTGCAAACCCGCCGAAACATCTGGCCGGCGCGGGCGCCGTGCCCTATGCTACGCATACGTTTACTTACAGCACCCCGCCCGGCCCATGAAGTCCCCAGAAGAAACCGTCGTCTTCGGCACCGAAGACCTATTGAGCAGCCTGTGCAACTCGGTGACCCGGGTGCTCACCGTGGCCACGCAGAGCCAGATCCGCTACTCCGGCATGATCCAGCGCATCACGCGCACCTGCCTCAAGCCCGACATCGGCTGCTTCGTGCTGTTCGACGGCGGCTTCTCGGGCCTGGTCATCATCAATTTCTCGGCCCAGGCGGCCATGGAGCTGTACTCCAACTACCTGCTCAACATGGGCCTGTCCAAGAGCGACCTGGCCAGCTCCTACACCTCGGACGAGGTCAGTAACGTGATGGGCGAGCTGATGAACCAGGTGGTGGGCGACTTCACCGGCAAGGTGCACCGCGAGCTGCACACCCACATCACCCAGAACCAGCCCAAGATGCTGGTGCTGAACAAGCAGGTGATGCTCAGCGTGGACGCCAACCTCGACCAGCCCGAGGCCCGGCGCGTGACCTTCTACACCGGCGCCAACAACATCTTCTATCTGGAGCTGGCCATCGACAAGACGGAGTTCGTCAAGCTCTACGACTTCGAGGCCCAGGACATCCCCGACCCCGACGCGCTGATCGCCCAGGCCCATGCCCAGGCCGCCGCGCCCGCCGCCCCGGCGCCAGCGGCCGCCAACGCGGCCTCCGACACCGACGACCTGCTGCGGTCGCTGGGGATGTAAGAAGCCTTTTCCATCAGACGCAGCCCACGTCGCACACCAGTGCGTTCTCGTGGGCCTGCGCGCCGTACACGCAGCCAAAGCGGTTGGCCAGGAAGTCGTCCAGCGCCACCTGCTCCTGCCCCACGAAACCCGCCTGCGGCAGCCGGCCCTGCGCCACCAGGTCCAGCGCGGTGCAGATGCCCGCCGCCGTGGTGAGCTGGATGGCGCTGAGCCGGTGCCCCGCCACCTCGGTGCCCACGATGCGGGCCGAGTACGAATCCTGCACCAGATGCCCGCCGCGCAGGCCCGTGCTGCTGGCGAACACCACGATCACGTCCTGCTCGGTGGTCGGAATGGCGGCCTCGAAGATTTCCTTCAGCAGGTCGCGCCGGTCGCGCAGCCGCAGGTCGTTGAGCAGCAGCTTCAAGATGGCGCAGTGGCCGGGGTAGCGGATGGACTTGTAATCCACCTGCCGCGCCTTGCCCGCCAGCGTCTCGGTGAGCGTGCCCAGGCCGCCCGAGGTGTTGAAGGCCTCGTACTCCACGCCGTCGAGCGCGAAGGTTTCCAGCCCTTCGAGCGCCGGCACCGTGGTGGTCGCGCCGTCCACGATCGCCTCGCAGGGGTTGCAGTATTCGTTGATCAGCCCCTCGGTGCTCCAGGTCAGGTTGTAGCGCAGGGCGCCCTGCGGGTAGCGCGGCAGCGCGCCCACGCGCATGCGCAGGCTGTGCAGCTCGTCGAAGCGCCGTGCCAGGTCGTTGCCCACGATGCCGATGAAGCCCGGCGCCAGGCCGCACTGCGGCATGAGCACGCTGCGCGCGCCTTCGGCCAGCGAGCGGATGGCCTGGGTGCTGCGCACGTCCTCGGTCAGGTCGAAATAGTGCACGCCGGCCCGGGCGCACAGCGTGGCCACGCCCACGGCGCAATGGAACGGCAGCGCGTTGAGCACGGCGAAGCGGCCCTCGACGGCCAGGCGCAGCGCGTCGTCGTTGCCGGCCACCTGCGTGGGCAGCCCCAGCGCGGCGACGGCGGCCAGGCGCTGCGGGTCGCGGTCGGCCACGAGCACGTCGTAGTCGCCGCTGCGGGCAAGCAGCAGGGCCATGGCGAAGCCAATGTGGCCGGCGCCCAGGATGGTGATGGAACGGCGGGGGGTGGTCATGGTGTGTCTCCTCGTGTCGTTGGTTTCGGCCGTCGTGCGGCCCAGGGACATGCTAGGCCGAGGTGCTGTCAATGTGTAGCATCTAAATCGACGAATATCGTTTTAATATTCGTCATTCCGGCGAAATTGAACGACACACCATGACCCACCCCCTGGATGACACCGACCGCCAGCTCCTGAGCCTGCTGCAGGCCAACGCGCGCGAAAGCACCGCCACCCTGGCGCGGCGCCTGGGCCTGGCGCGCACCACCGTGGTCTCGCGCATCGCGCGGCTGGAGCGCGAGGGCGTGGTGGCGGGCTACGGCGTGCGCCTGGGCGCGCGCATGGACAGCGCCGCCGTGCGCGCCTGGTGCAGCCTGAGCGTGCTGCCGCAGACGGCGCCGGCCGTGCTGCGCGCGCTGGGCGCGATGCCCGAGGTGGAGGAGGTGTCAGCCGTGAGCGGCCAGTTCGACTACCTGGTGTTCCTGCGCTGCCCCAGCCACGAGCGGCTCGACGCCCTGCTCGACCAGATCGGGCAGATGGACGGGGTGCACCGCACGCAGACCAGCATCGTGCTCAGCCGCAAGATCGACCGCCGGAGTGTGGGGTAACACCCCCCTGTGGCGCTGCGCGCCTTCCCCCCGCTCTCGCATCGCAACGCGATGCGGGCAGGGGGACGCCACCAGCGCGGCGGGGCGGCCCTTGCGCGGTGGCCGCTGACCTGGGCCAGGCCAGTAGCATGCGTCGTGCGCAGAGCGCAAAAATGCAATATTTTTATAGCTACTAACGCTTACCTATAAAGCGTTAGAGCCGATTTTCATCCAATATCGAACTGGTGCGCGTTCTTGCCCTTGATGGGCGCGTAGAAGGCCTTGATGCGGGCCATGTCGGCCTCCACGTCGCCCGTGGGCTCGAACAGCGGGCCCAGGCCGCCGACCTTGCGCTCGTAGTCCACGAAGGCCAGCACGATGGGCACGCCGGCCTGCTGGGCGATGAAGTAGAAGCCCGTCTTCCAATGCCGCGTCTTGCCGCGCGTGCCCTCGGGCGGCACGATGAGCTGCATGGGGCCTTCGGCCTCGCGCATGGCCTGCGCCGAGCTGGCCACGAGGTTGTTGGCCTGGCTGCGGTTCACCGGGATGCCGCCCAGCCAGCGCATGAGAGGGCCGAACGGCCAGCGGAAGATGCTTTGCTTGCCCATCCAGTACACGCGCAGGCGCAGCACGAAAGACAGCATCAGCGTGTAGGGCAGGTCCCAGTTGCTGGTGTGCGGGGCGGCGATGAGCACGCTTTTGGCGGCGTGCGCCGGAAGCTGCCCCTCCACCTTCCAGCCGGTGGCGCGAAGGATACCGATGGACAGCCCGCGCAGCAGGGTGTTGACGACCGGCGTATCGAAAATGGTGTGGTGGTGCATGGAAACGCGCTGCTTGAATGCACCAAGGGCTCTTGATACTTCCTGCTACAAATCGGCGCGAGTGTACCAAGCCATGCCCATGCCGACTTGACCCAAGGCAAGACTACAAGCCCCACCCTGCTCCACGCGCCCCATGAAAAACGGCGTTGCGGGCCCGTGCCCGGCAACGCCGTGGTGCGTGCGCAGTGAGGCTCAGCGCATCAGGAGGCCGACAGCGCCACTTCCACGCGGCGGGCCTCGGCGTTGCTGCCGCTGCCTTCGGTCTGCTCGGGCTTCTTCAGCTCGATGCGGTCCTCGGCCACGCCCAGGGCCTTGAGGGCTTCTGCCACGGCCAGCGCGCGGCTCTTGGCCAGCTCGGCGTTCTGCGCGGCATCGCCGGTGGCGTCATGGAAGCCCGAGACCATGGCCTTCTTGCCCTCGGCCACGCCCTTGACCACATCGGCCAGGGCTTCGGCGGCGCCCACGGCCAGGTCGGCCTTGGCCGTGGCGAAGAAGAACTTCACCACGCCGTTTTCCACGCGCACGCTGGCGGCATCCTCGGCCGCCACGGCGGCGGCCACGGTCTTGGGGGCCCGCGCGGAACCGCTCTTGTGGACAGCCACGCCCACCACGGTGGCCACGATCAGCGTGATCAGGGCAAACAGGAAACCCAGGGCAAAGCGCTGCTGGCCGTCGTCGTCGGAACTGCTGAAGGACATGGGGAAAGACTCCGTGAATAATGAGGGTCGGGGAAACCCTTGATTCTATGAGCACTTTCACCGCACCCACCCGCGACCCCGCGCCCATGCTGGAGCGGGCGCTACAGGATTGGGGGGGCCAGGACGACCTGTGGGTCTTCGGCTACGCCTCGCTGATCTGGCGGCCCGACTTCGATTTCGCCGAGCAGCGCCCCGCCCGCGTGCACGGCTGGCACCGTGCGCTCAAGATGTGGAGCCGCGTCAACCGGGGCACGCCCGAATGCCCGGGCCTGGTGTTCGGCATGCTCTCGGGCGGCAGTTGCCGGGGCGTGGTGTTCCGCGTCGAGCAGCGCCACGCCCGCCAGGTGTTGGTGAACCTGTGGCAGCGCGAAATGCCCACGGGCGTGTACGACCCGCGCTGGCTCCCCTGCCACACACCGCAGGGCACGGTGCGCGCGCTGGCCTTCACGCTCTCGCGCAGCAGCCCCAATTTCACGGGTGAACTGCACCCCGACGAATACCGCCGCATCTTCCTGCAGGCCAGCGGCCGCTATGGCAGCACGCACGACTACGCACACGACACCTACCACGGCTTGCGCAAGGTCGGCATCCACGACCGGGCGCTGGGCCAACTGCTCAGGCTCTCGCCAAGGAAACCCTAGGCGGCTGCACGTTCATGCGCCGGACGTGACTTATTGCCGCAGCGGCCGGAACGCGCCGCTGCAAGAAAGCCGGAGCGGGCTTAGAGTGCGGGTTTTCTTAACTTGCATCAAGGAATCCACGCCATGACACCACGGTTCACCCTGCTCGCCCTGGCCGCTCTCGCGATCGCCGGCTGCTCAGCCTACCCGTCCGGCCCCTCGGCCCGCGCCGCGCTCGAACCCACGCGCGGCAACGCCGTGGCGGGCACGGTGCGCTTCGCGCAGATGGGAGACGTGGTGCAGGTCAGCGGCCAGATCAGCGGCCTCAAGCCCGGCGCCGAGCACGGCTTCCACATCCATGAAAAAGGCGACTGCTCCAGCGGCGACGGCCTGAGCACCGGCGGTCACTTCAATCCCGCCGGCCAGGCGCACGGCCGCCACGGCGAAGGCATGCACCACACGGGCGACCTGCCCAGCCTGAAGGCCGACGCCAAGGGCGTGGCGCGGTTCAGCTTCGACTCGCGCAGCATCCGCCTGGGCAGCGGCAGCACCGACGTGGTGGGCCGAGGCCTGATCGTGCACCGCGATCCCGACGACTACGCCACCCAGCCGACTGGCAACGCCGGCCCGCGCCTCGCTTGCGCAGTCATCCAGCGCGACTAAGAACGTGTTGACGATATAAGGCCACGGCACAATGGCGGGCATGAGCAGCCCCTCCACATCCATCGCCGATCTGCGCAAGAGCTACGAGCGCGCCGAACTCAACGAAGACGCCTCGCACGCCGACCCGCTGCGGCAGTTCGACCAGTGGCTCAAGGAAGCCCTCGACGCGCAGGTCACCGAACCCAACGCCATGACCGTGGCCACCGTGGGCAGCGACCTGCGGCCCAGCACGCGCATCGTGCTCATCAAGGGCTACGACGAACGCGGCATCGTCTGGTTCACCAACTACGAAAGCCGCAAGGGCCGTCAGTTGGCGGGCAACCCCTATGCGGCGCTGCAGTTCCACTGGCTGGAGCTGGAGCGCGTGGTGCGCATCGAGGGCACCGTGGAGAAGGTGAGCGACGCCGAGAGCGACGAATACTTCCACAGCCGCCCGCTCGACTCGCGCATCGGCGCCTGGGCCAGCCCGCAGAGCCAGGTGATCGCCGGGCGCGGCGTGCTGGTGGCCAACGCCGCCAAGTACGGCGCCCAGTTCATGCTCAGCCCGCCGCGCCCGCCGCACTGGGGCGGCTACCGCCTCAAGCCCGACCAGTGGGAATTCTGGCAAGGCCGCAAGAGCCGCCTGCACGACCGCCTGCGCTACCGCCAGGAGGGCGAAGGCTGGGTGCGCGAGCGGCTGGCACCCTGAGCCCCCTCCGAGGCTCACATGGCCTACCTGCTGCTTGCCGCCCTGATCGTGCTGGTGGGCGTGCCCGCTTTCCGGTACTTGCGGGGCCGCATGGCCCTGGCCGTCGCGGTGCTGCTGCCCCCGGTGCTGTTCCAGGCGGCCAACTGGCTGTACCTGGGCCATCTGGACCCGTTCTGGCCTATCGCGGTGCTGGTCAGCCTGGTGGCATCCTCCCTCGGTGCCGCCGTGGTCGGGCTGGCCATGGACCGGCACAGCCATCCACGCGAACACCGATGACCGCCACGAAAGGACCGGCCATGCTGCAAACCTACCAAGGCTCCTGCCACTGCGGTGCGGTGCGCTTCGAGGCCGACCTGGACCTCAGCGAACCCACCTACCGTTGCAACTGCTCGATCTGCCGGCGCACGCGCTTCTGGCCCGCCGTGGCGCGCGAGGGCGGTTTTCGGCTGCTGGCGGGCGAGCAGGAACTGACGCAATACCTGTTCAACAGCCGCAAGAACCAGCACTACTTCTGCCGGCACTGCGGCGTGCGGCCCTTCGGCATCGGCACCGAGACGCCCATCGGCAAGATGTACGGCGTGAACCTGGGTTGCCTGGAAGGCATTTCAGAGGAAGAGCTTTCCAGGCTGGCCATCGTGCACGTGGACGGCATGCACGACCGCTGGGACAGCGCCCCCGCCTTCTGCGGCCACCTGTGAACCCGCTCAGGCCGGCACGTACCGCGCCACCAGCAAAAGCACCACCGGCACCGTGAGCAGCCCCAGCGCCGTGGACACGGCCACGCTGGCCGTCACCTCGTCCTGCGCCACCTCGTAGCGCTGGGCGAACAGGAACACATTGGCGCCCACGGGCAGCGAGGCCGCCACCACCATCACCGCCAGCGGCAGGCCGGAAAGCCCAGCGGCCCAGCCCAGCGCGGCCAGCACCAGCGGCAGCGCGAGATTCTTCACCAGTGCGATGCGCAGCGCCGCCCGGAAATGCGCCCCCACGGTGGAGAACGCCATCGTCACCCCCACCAGCAGCAGCGCCAGCGGGCCCAGCGCCTGGCCCAGCAACTGCAGCGGCTTGTCGACCACCTGCGGCACGACCAGCCCGGTCTGCGCGAACAGCAGGCCTGCGATGATTGGCAGCGGCACCGGATGCACGATGCCGTTGCGCACCGCCTGCAGCACCGTGCGCCACAGGGCCTGGTGGGCATGGCCCGCGCGGCTGCGGTGCTCGCGCGCCACGGCCAGCTCGAACACCACCGTGGCCGAGGTCAGCAGGATCAGCGAATGCACCGAAATCAGCGTGAACAGCGTCACCAGCCCCTGCTGGCCGAACGCCAGCCCCACCAGCGGCACGCCGATCATGATGGTGTTGCTGAACGTGTGGGCCAGCGCCCGCGCCGCCGCCAAGCTGGAGAAGCCCGTCATGGCCAGCGTGGCCGCGAACACCAGCCCTGCCGCGGCGAAATAGATGGCGATGGGCCCGAAATCGAGGTCTTGCACATGCACCGTGCTCATGGTGCGGAACAGCAGCGCGGGCGTGAGCACCATGAACACCAGGTTGGACAGGTCCTTCACGGCCGCTGCGCGTATCCAGCCACGGCGCCCCACGATGAAGCCCATGGCGATGAACAGGATCACCGGGACCAGGGCGTTGAAGACAGGTGAGTTCAAGGTGCGAATCGCCCGCAAGGCACTGCGCGGCGGGGATTGAATACTATTGATTTGATAGCTGCTGGCGCTTGTCCATCAAGCGCTGGAGGCCATTTTTATGCAAAACCTATACCCCATGCGCCAGCAGGGCTCCGCCCACGCCGCTGGCCAGCACCACGGCCCAGGGCGGCACGCGCCAGAACACCAGCGCCACGAAAGCCAGCAGCGCCAGCCCGAAATCCGCCGCGCCCAGGATGGCGCTGGTGAACACCGGCTGGTACAGCGCCGCCAGCAGCAGCCCCACCACGGCGGCGTTCACCCCGGCCAGCGCGGCCTGCGCGTTCGCATCGCGGCGCAGCCGCTCCCAGAACGGCAGCGCGCCCGCCACCAGCAGGAACGAGGGCACGAAGATGGCCACCAGGCACACCACGGCTCCCAGCCAGCCGCCCGGCCACGGCGCCATGGCCGCGCCCAGGAAGGCCGCGAAGGTGAACAACGGCCCTGGCACCGCCTGCGTGGCGCCGTAGCCCGCCAGGAAGGCGTCGGCCGACACCCAGCCCGGCGGCACCACCACCGCCTGCAGCAGCGGCAGCATCACATGGCCGCCGCCGAACACCAGCGCGCCCACGCGGTAGAAGGCATCGAACAGGGCCAGCAGCGTGCCCGGCCACAGTCGCACGGCCAGCGGCAGCAGCACCAGCAGCGCGGCGAACAGCAGCAGCAGCGCTGCCCCGGTGCGCCGCCGCACGGGCACGCGCAGCGCCTCATCGGCGGGTGCAGGCACGGCACCGGGCCGTGCCGCCTGGCCCCGGCCAAACAGCCACCAGCCCGCCACGCCGGCCGCCAGCATCACGCCCACCTGCGCCCACACGTTCGGCCACAGCAGCACCGCGCAGGCCGCCAGCGCCATCAGCGTGACCCGCGCACGGCCCACGCACAGGCTGCGCGCCATGCCCCACACCGCCTGCGCCACCACGGCCACGGCCACCACCTTCAGCCCGTGCAGCGCGCCCGCGCCCGGCGCCATGGCGCCGGAGGCCAGCCCCAGGCCGAACAAGGCCAGCACCAGGGCCGAGGGCAGCGTGAACCCCAGCCACGCCGCCAGCGCGCCGGGCATGCCCGCGCGCAGCAGCCCCAGCGCCATGCCCACCTGGCTGCTGGCCGGGCCGGGCAGGAACTGGCACAGGGCCACCAGATCGGCGTAGCTGTGCTCGGTGAGCCACCGGCGGCGCTGCACGAACTCATCGCGGAAATAGCCCAGGTGCGCCACCGGGCCGCCGAACGAGGTCAGCCCCAGGCGCAGGAAGATCCAGAACACCTGCCATGCCGAGGCGGGCGCGGGTGCGGAAGGCGTGGAAACAGGGCGTGCAGAAGACATGAGCAAACGGACAGGAAACAGCGCCGCAGTGTATGCGCCCGGCGTGACGGGAACCCGCCCTGGAGCGCCCGCACGCCGTGGCTGGGCGGGCGGTGGCGCGCTCACCCAGGCGTGGATTCGATCCGGTTGCGGCCGTTCTTCTTGGCCGCGTAGAGTTGCCGGTCCACGGCCTCGATGAAGTCCGAGGGCTTCATGCCCTCGGACGGAACGACGGTGCCCGCCCCGATGCTGACGGTGATGCGCCCGTCGTGCGGCGATTGCGCATGCACGATGGCCTGCTTCTGGATCAGCCGCTGGCAGCGCTCGGCGACCTTGCGCGCCACATCGGCGTCGGCCTGCGGCAGCAGCACGACAAACTCCTCGCCGCCGTAGCGCGCGACCAGATCGCGCGGGCCGTCGAGCGCCAGGCTCAGCGTCTGCGCGATGTCGATCAGGCAGCGGTCGCCCCGCACATGGCCGTAGAGGTCGTTGTACTGCTTGAAGAAATCGATGTCGAACAGCAGGATGGACAGCGGCTGGCCGTTGCTGCGCGCGCTGTCCCATTCCACCTCCAGGCAGGCGTTGAAGCGGCGCCGGTTGGCGATGTTGGTCAGGCCGTCCTTGAACGACAGGGCCTCCAGCTCCTTTTGCAGCGCGAGCAGCTTCTCCTCGGTCTTCTTGCGCTCGCTGATGTCGAACATGAAGCCGACCAGCGCCTCGGGCTCGCCGCTGCCGTGGCGCACCACATGCACCACGTCGCGAATCCACACATAGCCGTTGTCCTTGGTCAGCGCGCGGTAGTCGGCTTCATGGTCCACGCCGGCCTGGGACTGCGCCACGCAGAAGTTCACCACGTAGTCGCGGTCTTCGGGGTGCATGCGCATGGCCCAGTCCTCGACGCTCATCCAGCTCTCCGGGCTCCAGCCGAGCAGTTCCTCGATCTGCGGACCGATATAGGTGAACCGCTTGGTGGCCCAGTCGATCTTCCAGGGAATGGCCTTGGTCGATTCGAGCAGGGTTCGGTACACCGCGTTGTGGCTGTCGAGTTCACCCATATAGGACATGCCCATCCCTCCTTGGCTGTTGTGTGGCTCGCCGGTTCACCCGATGGCGTCGGGCTTGCCGTGCGCTGTCGCGATCGCGTTCCAGTACCAGTAGAAAAAACCACCGTTCTTCTGCAACAGCGTGTGCGTGACGATGCTGTTCTGGCGGATGTCGCCCCAGCAGGCGCGGGCCGAGTTGCGGTTGTTGTGCAGGTCGATGCACTCCGCGCCGGGGATTGCCGGCTTGGGCGGGATATACAGCGCGCTGCCGCGCGGCACCCACAGGTCGGCCAGCCGGATCCTGCCCAGCGCGGGCCAGTAGCGGCCCACCGAGATCACCAGCGGCTGCGTGGGGTCGGTGGAGGCGAACACATGGGGAAAGTCGTGGTGCTCCAGGTCGGTGCACACCACGCTGAGCAAGGTGTTGCCCGTGCCCTGGTAGGGCGACCAATGCCCGGCGAACACGCCATACTCGTATTCGATCTGCTGCAGCGCGGCCACCGGGCTGCTGAGCCGCACCGCCTGCCCCGGCTCCACCAGGGTGATGCCAAAGGCCGCCGCCACGTCCCGCGTGGCCCACAGCGGCGCGAAATCGACCTGCCCGGCCGCGAAGCCCAGCTGGGTTTCAACGCCATACGGCGGCGTGGGCTTGACCCCCAGCACCTTGGCCACGGTGTATTCGTTGCCCATGGCCATGGCCGGGTTGGTGGCCGCCGGCTCGATGGGCGCGACGCCAGCGGGCGGCTGGCCCAGGTAGACCGGGGAGCCGCCATCGTTGAAGAAAAACGGCGTGCTGGCGGTGTCCACCGCCGTCTCGAAAATCTCTTTGATGAACAGCGGCGCGTCGAACTGGTTGTCGGGCATGGGTCTGTCACTCCTGCATGTTTCGGTACGTTCACAACGAAAATCCAGCCCCCGACAAGGCTGCGGCAGATGCTAGCAGGTGTTTCCATTTCGCGTGTGACAGCGCCGGGGCCGCCGCCCGGCCCCGCAACGGCGCGCCCGCCGCCCGTCAGGGCTGGGCGCAGGAGCCGTCCAGACCCACCGTGCCCGCGAGCTTCTGCAGGCGCGAGCGGTTGTCCAGGCAGGCCTGGTGCTCGGCCTCGGCCGCCTTCTGCCGCGCCAGGCGCATGGCCTGGGCGCGCTCGGCCTGCAG
The DNA here is from genome assembly GCF_003604195.1 of Simplicispira lacusdiani. Classification (GTDB taxonomy): domain Bacteria; phylum Pseudomonadota; class Gammaproteobacteria; order Burkholderiales; family Burkholderiaceae_C; genus Simplicispira; species Simplicispira lacusdiani. Next base: position 166,092 of record NZ_QXGR01000006.1, on the reverse strand, counting down.
CCGGGCCACGCGCTCGCGTAGCTGCGGCATCACGGCCAGGGCGGCTTTTTCACCCTCGACGATGGCGCTGGCGCGCTGGGTGAAGTCCGCCGGGCCCATGTCCAGCACCTGCGGGCGGATGATGATGTCGGCCCGCGCCAGTTCGGCCTGCCCCAACTTCTGGCCCATGATGGCGATGGACTGGTTCAGCGCCCCCAGCATGTTGCCGGGCGTCTGGCCGCGCGCCTTGTTGGAAATGTCCACCGCCACCACCACGTCGGCGCCCAGTTGGCGCGCCGCGTCCACCGGCACCGGGCTCACGATGCCGCCATCCACATAGTGGTACTTGCCGATGGTGACCGGCTGGAACGCGCCCGGCACGCTGCTCGACGCCCGCACCGCCTGCCCCGTGTTGCCGCGCGCGAACACGGTGCGCTCGCCGTCCTCCAGCCGCGTGGCCACCGCCACGAAGGGCTTGGCCATCTGCTCCAGCGGCTTGCGGCGCACCTGCTCGTTCACGTAGTCCTCCAGCTTCTGGCCCAGCACCAGCCCGCCGGACGATAGCTGCAGGTCGCGGATCCTGGCCTCGTCCAGCGCCACGGCCTTTTCCTGCAGCTCGAACGCATTCATGCCGCTGGCATACAGCGCCCCCACCACGCTGCCCGCGCTGGTGCCCGCCACCACGGCGGGTGCGAAGCCATTGGCCTCCAGCATCTTGATGACGCCAATGTGCGCGAACCCCTTGGCCGCGCCGCCGCCCAAGGCGACGCCGATCTTGATGGAGGGAGCCGAGGTCGTGGTGCCCGTGGCGTCGGGGACGGCCGGGGCCGGGCTGGGCGGGGTGCCGCCGCAGGCGGCCAGGCTGGCAACGAGAAGGTACGCCAGGGCGCGCGGTAAGGCGCCAAGGCGCATGCCGGGGGATAGAACTGTCATGGGGGCTTGAAGTGTAGCGGCGGGTGGCGGCCGGTTGGTGTAGGCGGATGGCGCAAGGTTCCACGCCACAGCAGCGCCTTAAACCGCGCTCGGCCCCAGCCACACGCCGCTGCGCAGGCCCTCGGGGCGCTCGGGCGACCACACCTGCGCGCTGGCCTCCCAGGTTTCCTGCTGCACATGCAGCCCGGCAAACACGCCATAGCCTGGGCCCGCGCAAATGGTGCCGCCCGCGCACAGGCTCTCGCCCGCCTTGATGGCGCCCTGGGCATGGATGCACTCGCCCGCCTTGATGCCCCAGCCCGCCTCCAGGTGCGCCCCGCCGGTGATGGCGCCGCCCACCACGATGCCCTGCCCCGCCCGCAGGCCCGCTTCGCCGGTCAGGTGGCCGCCCACGCGCAGGCCCTTGCCACACTCCAACGGGCCGTGGGCGATGAGATCCTGCCCGACAAAGGCGCCGCCCTGGAGCTGCAGCTTGCCGTGGCACACCACATCCCAGGCGGCCCGCAGGTCGCCCGCGCAGACGATGTCGCCCTCCACCTGCACGCCCCAGTCGGCGCGCACATCGCCGCCCGCCTGCAGCAAGCCCTGGCTGACGATGCCACCCGCCGCGCGAATGTCTTCCCCCGCCACGATGGACTCCCCGGCCCGCACCCCGCCACCCGCCCGGATGGAGCGGCCCGCCTGGATCACGCTGGTCACGTCGATGCCGCCGCGCACCACCACCGTGCCAGCGAACACGATGGCATCTGCCTCCAGTGCATCCACCTCCAGCACCGCATTGGTCGGCCCAAACTGCGACAGCAGCCAGCAGGCGTCGCCCACCCGCCCGGCGTTGACCAGTGTGTCCAGCGCCTCCTGGTAGCCGCTGCCGTCCTGCACGTTGCGGCTGAACCAGCGGAAGCCGTCAGCGCAAGGGTTCTTGGCCCGCAAGAATTTTTTGGTGAACTCCATCGTGCTCACCCCCGGCGCGTGCGCATGGAAGGGGGGTGAACGGGGTGCGACCAGATGGGCGTGGGCCCACACGCAAGAACGGTGTGCATGAAACATCTCCTGGGGGAGCGGCCCGGGCCGATGAACCGATCAAGGCTTCAACGACGGAGCGGGGCCGCCATCGCGCTGAGCGGGTGCCCGGCGATGGATGTGGTGCGCAAAAGAGGGGAAAGGGTTATCGCCGGGCGGAGGAATGTGCGACCGGCTTGTAAGGCCAGATCTCGCGCACCACGGCCGCGCCCCCGCCCACGCACAGGCAGCCGCGCACGGGGCCTGGAGGAATGGACGCTGGGGGCTGGAAACGCATGGGTGCGGATGGTAGCAGCGCGCGGGTATCGCACCGGGCCGGGTGGGTTTGCAGCGGCGCTGCGCGGCGCTGGGCGCACCTGGCACGCATTTTTAAAACCCAAAAGAATATTAAATTACAGTCAAATACAAATTGAGTTATACTTCTTCGCATTGCAGTCACGGTTCTTCCTGCGTGCCGTCACCGCAACGCCTGTCAGGGGCACCAGCCCCTTCCCGCAGGCCGCCTTTTGCGACCTTTGTCGCCCAGTGGGTCTGTAGAGCTGCAGCCCACCGCGTCCCTTGATGCTCACGCCGGCCGTTTCGAGCCTGCGACCCTGAATGTTCCCCATTTCACAGACCGCCATCTCCATGGGCAAGTACGTCGTTTCGCCCACGACACACCCGACCGACTGCGGCCGCTTTCGAGCCTCCTTCTCGCTCCGTCGCTCCCAGGGCAACGGCAGCTACTGCCGCGTGTTCCGCTTCGACAAAGCCTTTGCCTCGCGCGAAGCCGCCCGGCTCTTTGCCGTGACCCAGGGCTGGCTGCAAACGAGCATGCAGCACCCGCCCGTGTGCTGACCTGGTCAGCCCGGACCCCATCCAACCCAACCCCCTGCTGCGGACTCCCAACCCGCACATCCCAACCTTAACGGTGCGCCCTTCATTGCGCGCCATCTTTCAGAAAGGCTCTTTCATGAGCAGCAAAATTTACGTGGGCAACCTGCCCTACTCCGTGACCAACGCCAGCCTGGAAAGCAACTTCGCCGAGTTTGGTGGCGTTGCCTCCGCCAAAATCATGATGGACCGCGACACCGGCCGCTCCAAAGGCTTCGGCTTCGTGGAAATGACCAGCGCCGCAGAAGCCCAGGCCGCCATCAGCGCCCTGCACGGCATGTCGGTCGATGGCCGCTCCATCGTCGTGAACCTGGCCCGCCCCCGCGAAGACAACCGTGGTTCGGGCGGCTACAGCGCCAACGGTTACGGCGGCAACAAACGCTCCGACGTGGGCTACGGCTCTGGCGGCTTCGGCGGCGGCCGTTACTGATCCCAGTAACCCCCCATGAAGAACCGGCTCTGATGAGCCGGTTTTTTTTCGCCCCGCATCCTGGGGTAGCAAAGCCTTCTTGCTATTAATACGATAGCTGCTCGCGCTTATTGGTAAAGCGCTAGAGGCCAAAAACAGTCTCAAAATCGACCAACGAGGGTGCCACCAACGCCCGCAGCCCGCATCCCGCATCGTCCGCGCAAAACACCATGCAATTATTAAGCATTAGTGCTATATTATTTCTGAAGAAACACAGGAGCCTCTCATGCAACCCCATATGGCCCCCGCCCCGGACAAAGCCATGGTGCTGGGCAAGGCAACCATCCGTGCCGCCCAGGAGCTGCACCTCTCCAACGCCGCCCTGGCGCGCGTGATCGGCCTGAGCGAGCCCAGCATCAGCCGCATCGCGGGCGGCGCACGCGGCATCGCGCCAGAATCGAAGGAAGGTCAACTGGCCCTGCTGGTGGTGCGCCTGTTCCGCTCGCTGGACCCGCTGGTCGGCTCCGACGCACAAAAGCGCCACGACTGGCTGCGCAGCCACAACAAGGCGCTCAACGGCACCCCCGCCGCTCTCATCGAAAACCCCACCGGCCTGGTCAACGCCCTGGCCTACCTGGACGGCATGCGGGCTGCCGCCTGATGGCCGCCACGGCATGGAACCCCGGCTGGGTGCCAGAGCACACCCAGCCCCTGGCCATGCACGCGTTTCGCATGGTCGAAACACAGCACATCGCCGCCACCATGCGCCTGGTGGACTCCGCCGCCGAGCAAGACCTGCTGGAGCAAATGCTGGACGCCAGCAAGCCACCCCAGCCGCCGGAGGCCCAAGGCATCCACTACCTTCTGGCCGCGCCCTTCCGCTACCTGCCCCCCACGGGCTCGCGCTTTCGCGGCCCGCACATGCCCGGCATCTGGTACGGCGCGGACGACCCCTACTGCGCCTGCGCCGAAATCGCCTACTGGCGCCAGCGCTTTCTGCTCGACAGCGCGGGCCTCATCACCCAGCACCTGCTCACCGACCACTCCCTGTACGAAGCCGCCGTGCAAGGCCGCGCCATCGACCTGCAATCGCCCCCCTGGTCCCAGGCCGAAGCGCACTGGAAACACCCCAGCGACTACACCGAAACCCAGAAGCTAGGCGCCCTGGCGCGCGAGGCGGGCGACGTGGCGTGGATTCGGTATGCCTCGGTCCGCGCCCCAGGGCATGCGTGCGCCGCCGTGTTCGCCCCCCACAGCCTGACCATGCTGACCCCCGAGGGCCGGTACGAGCAATGGCACTGCCACACCACGCGCGACCGGGTCACGCTGTCGAATGGGCGGATGCGGTTTGATTTTTGATTCGCCGACCCGCATGGAGCCGGGTTCATTTCCTGCCCGAACCCCAAGGGAACGAGCGTGGCGAGCCATGCGACAGCCTCGCAGGCCATTGCCCCAGACCCCTTTATTGAAACACGCACACGCCCAGTGACTGGCTTTTGGCCCGGTACATGGCGGAGTCTGCAGCGCGCAGGTAGTCGTCCACCGTCGCCAGCCGGGATGCACTGCTGGCCAAACCGATGCTCGCGCCACTGGTCACGGTCTGCGTGCCGATCACGTAAGGCGCGGCGAGGGCGGCGGCAATCTGTTGGGCGCGTTCGCGGGCTTCAGCAGGGTCGATGGACTCCAACAGCACATTGAACTCGTCGCCACTCATGCGGGCGACCAGATCCACCGCCCGCACGCAGGATTCGAGCCGCCGCGCCACCTGCTGCAATAGCTGGTCGCCCACATGGTGCCCGTAGCTGTCATTGACGGCCTTGAAGCCGTTGAGGTCCAGCAGCAGCACGGCGAACATCGTGGCTTCATCGCGCGCAGGCACGCCCTCACCGTTCGCCGCCTCGTTCTGCTGTAGCGCGATGAGTTGCGCAAGGCGATCGCGGAACAACGGCCGGCCGGGCAAGTTGGTCAGCGCATCGTAGGAACTGCCCCGTTCGGCCAGATCGCTGAGCGACCCCGCCATGCGCACCGGAATGCCGTCTTCAAACTCGGCGAGCCCGCGCCAATTGACCCACACCAGCCGCCCCGCCCCATGGAACGCGCGGAAATCCACCGAAAAGTTCGGGCTGCTTCCCGCCAGGTGCCTGCGGTAGGCCGCCTGCACGCGAGCGCGATCCTCGGGATCGATGAGCTTCTCCAGAAAGCGCCAGCCTCCGGCATGCACAAGATCGGCGCTCCCCAGCCCGACGATCTGGTGAAACCGCCCCGACACATGCAGGGCGTCCGTGCGCAAGTCCCAGTACCAAATACCGTCATTGGACCCGCGCGTGGCCAGCGAATAGCGGTTTTCGGAGCGCAACAACTCCAGTTCGGTGTTCTTCTGCTGGGTCACGTCGATCATCAGGCCGATCATGCGGTTCGGTCGCCCCGGCTCGACCACCGCGCGGCACAGGTCACGCACCCACACGACCTTGCCAGACTTGGCAATCAGCCGGTAACTCATCTCGTAGGCATGGCTGTGCGTGGCGTTGTAGGCGCCGTCGTCGATCACCAGGGCCTGCGCCAGATCATCGGGGTGCACATGCGCCCGCCAGAAGTTCGGGTCAGCCCGCCACTCCTCCACGGAGTAACCGAACAAGCGCTCGACCTGCGGGCTCAGGAAGGTATTGCCCACGCCGATTTCGGCCTCCCACACCACGCCATCGATGGTTTCCAGCAAGCGCAGAAAGCGCTGGCGAACCTCCACCAGCACCTGCTCGGTGACCTCGGTGATCTCAATCAGCACACCCTGGCGGCTAATCACCCGCTCCGCCGAATCCGTCTCTGGGTGGAACTGCAGCCGCACCCAGCGGTAGTCCGCATCGGCAAACTGCATCCGGAACACCGGCATGCCCGAGCGCATGGTGCCGATGTCGTCGGGATGCACGAACTCCAGCAGAGACCTGCCGAGCGCCGCCTCCACCGAATGGCCGGTGAGCTTGTGCCACGCCGGATTCAGATAAGTGATCTGCCACAGCGCATCGGTTTGCACCACCGCCTCAGGGAGCAGTTGCAACAGGTTTGCGGACGGCGTCGGAGTGGTGGGCATGCAGGGCTGTCGCAAAGGGGGCAAATACATCCAACGGATAGAAAAATCAACCACGTTGGATCAAGTATGGCACGGGTTTCTGGTGCCTAAGCCTGCTTGGTTTCGGTGGTTTGGGGCAGCGAAAGAGTGCAAGCCAGCAACGCATCCCCCGCCGCGGGCTCGCTCACATCACGACGACGTCACCCGTCTGAACACCACCCTCACCCCTACCGTCCCATTGCGCCCCATCAAAGGCGGGGCCATCTTGATGAAGAAGGCGTGCGATTGATCGCAGTCGGGTATCGGCCAGAAGGCGACATTGCCGAGCGGCGGCTTTCAGGTACACGACCCAACGCGGTGTCGTCGGAGATGCGATCGTGCTTCTATCGCGGTTGCGGGCAACCTACCGCTGTTAGATGATAAGCTGTTTCAGTTTGAGCCGAGATAGTCGCTATTGGAGATTGGACGCAATATGAATGACTTGAAAATTACCATCGGAAATGTCAAAAACATCAAGCAAGCAACCATTGAATTTCCACTAGAGAAGAGCCTAAACCTAATTGTCGGAAGCAATGGGAGCGGGAAAAGCACCATTCTCTTGGCCTTGTCGCAGGCAATTCGAAGCTCGCTAAAGTCGCTAAGCGATGATGACTTTGATGACTCATCCAGCGTGGAGATAAATATCGACGGCAATGCGAACGTCTGGAAGGGCTCAGATAAGTGGCGCCACAACTCTCGAAATTCACCGCTTAACGGCATGTATGAGGGGAGCTTGTTTTATGGGACACGGTTCAATGATTCCCGAACGGTAGACGAGCATTTGCGGGCTGGGCGTATTCAATCCGATGAAATAGTCGATGCCGACGATTACGTCAAAGAAAAACTGAGCTTCATTCTTTCCGGTGGAGTAGGAAAGTACTCTGGCCTAAAAAGAGTAAGAAATCGGACCATCTCTGAAAAATTGGGGCTTGCGAGTACGCCTTACTTCAATTCCGTGAATGGTAAGCTAATTAGTCAGTACCGGATGAGTTCAGGCGAATGTTTGCTTGTCTCGCTACTCCACTTCGTCTACAACGCAATTGTTCGTAGGTCTTTGCCGCAGGATCAACCTATATTGGTTCTCATAGATGAGATTGAACTGGCTTTGCACCCCATCGCTGTCAGTCGCTTTATTGACCTGATGAGTGACCTTGTTAAGGCGTCAGAGAACTTGATGGTAATACTTACATCTCACTCGCCCGAGGTTATAAGGAAGATTGCCCCAAAGAATATATACAAAATTGAGAACAATGGCGGCACAGTTGAAGTGGTTAACCCCGGATTTCCAAGCTACATCATTCGCGATGTATATCGCCATGACGGGTTCGACTTTCTTTTGTTGGTTGAGGACATTCTCGCCAAGGTGCTCGTTGAAAATGTCCTTGAGACCCGCGGATTAAACACTAGCAAGTTAATTCATGTCGTCCCTGTGGGCGGGTGGAGCAACGTACTTTCTCTTCAGAACGATCTATTGCGGGGGAATGTTCTTGGCTTGGGTCGCGAAGTGATAAGCATCTTGGATGGTGATGTGGTGGCGGAAGCCAACAAAGCGCGACCAGACCTAAAAAAGCTATTTCTGCCGGTCAAAAGCATTGAGAAATTTCTCTACGAGATCGTAATTGACGGAAAGCAGCCCGCCCTTAAAAAGACTATAAATGATAAATATTTTCAACTGGACTCGTTGGACACGTTGGCGGCGGAACATCACGCCAAATATGCGGGCACGAAATTAGATCAGCCGGACAAGAAGTTCTATTTTCGGCTTCGAAAAAATCTCGAATCACGCGGAATTGATGAACTGATGTTTGTACAGAAGCTTTCGTCGGATATCATGCGCGCCGTTTCTTTTGAGCAGTTTTCGATTAATCTGGAGAAGCTTTTGAACAAGTAGCCTTCGTCCAAGACGACTGTTTGATCATCCTCTTTGTACTCGACCGTATAGGTTCCGAAAGTTTGCAGTTCGCGGAAAAATAAGAAGCGCTGGATGTCACCGATGGGTCGATAGCGATCCAATCGGATTGCCGAACCATCCACAAATAATCATCAACGGCTGCACAAGCCAGCGGCCCCCCCCTCCCCCCGCCGCTGGCTCGCTCACATCACGGCATCAATTTCCTCAGAATGCCACCCTCACCCCCACCGTCACATTGCGCCCCATCAAAGGCGCGGCGTTCTTGATGAACGAGGTGTGGGCGTAGGCCAGCCGGTCCGTCAGGTTATTGCCCTTCAGGTACACCTGCCACGGCGTGCCGTTGGTTTGGCCGCTGTAGCTCACGCCCAGGTTCAGCATGCCGTAGCCGGGCGTGGGCTGCTCGAAGGCGGCCAAGCGGGTCTGGCGGGCGACCTGCACCCACTCCACCTGGGCTTGCCAGGCGTTCCAGGTGGCGTCCAGGCGCAGGCCGGCGCGGGCCGGGGGGATGCGGGGGAGCAGGCTGCCGTCCGCCAGGCGGGCGCGCACGGCGTCGCCGAACAGGGTGATGCCTGCGTGGCGGTTCAGGCGCTGGCGCACCTGGGCTTCGATGCCGGTGAAGGTGGCGTTTTGCTGGGCGTATTGCAGCAGTTGCAGGCCGTCCAGTTCGTCGAGCGTGGTGCCGTGGATGTAGCCGTGGATGCGGTTGCGGAACACGCTCACGCCGAAGGTGGTGTCGCCGCTGGTCTTGCGCAGGCTCAGGTCGATGTTGTTGGACGTTTCGGCGCGCAGGTTGGCGTCGCCGCGCTCGTAGGTGGCGGTGGCCATGTGCAGGCCGCGCGCGTACAGCTCTTCGGGCGTGGGGGCGCGGCTGGCGCGGGTGAGACTGGCGCCCAACTGGTAGCCGGGGCGGAACTTCCACACTGCGCCCAGCGATGCCGAGGTGCCGTTGTGGCTGCGCTCCAGGCCGCTGGTTTCTGCCTCGGCCGTCTGGCGGTCGTGGCGCAGGGCGGCCTCGAAGCGCCAGTCGCCCCAGCGGTATTCCTCCAGCGCGAACAGGCCGGCGCGGCGCGTGGTGGTGGGCTGGATGTAGGCCTCGTCGCCTTCGGCGGCAAAGCGGCGTTGCGATGCCTGCACGCCCAGCATGCCGCGCCAGCCGGCCAGGGGTTCGTGCTGCAGCTCCACGCGGGCGCTGTGGGCCTTGTTCCTGAAGGTGGTGACGGGGGTGCCGTCCTCCACCTCGTCATGCTGGTAGTCGGTGGCGGCGGCGCGCAAGCGCAGGGCGGTGAAGCCTGCAAAGGGGTTGCGCAGTTCGCCCCGGATGTCCAGGCGCTCGCTGCGCAAGTCCACCACGGGCACATCGCCGTGTTCGTCTTCATGGCCGTGGTCGTGGCCGTCGTCCTCGCCGTGGCTGCCGCAGTGCAGGTGGTTGCCGTGGGTGTGGCAGCCTTCAAAGCCGTGGTTGTGGCCCGGCAGGCCGTATTTGGCAGTTTGGCGCGTGTACGCGGCGCCCAGGTAGCCGCTACTGCCCACCCACGAGATGCCCATGCTGCCGGTGTCGGTGCGGTTGAAGCTGCCGGGCACCTTGCGGTCCACATGGTCGTCGTGCACCCAGCCGGGGCCCACGCGGTAGTCGGCGGCGTCGCGCGCCACGCCTTCCACGTGCACGGCCAGGTTGCCCGTGCCGCCGGTGAGCGAGAACACGCCGGCCTTTTCGCGGGCGGCGCTGTTGGCGCGCAGTTCCAGGCTGCCTTCGTAGCCCTTGGCGGGCACGGCGGTGGGCACCTTGCCGTCGAGCACGTTGACCACGCCGCCCACGGCGCCGTCGCCGTGCACCAGGGCCGAGGGGCCGCGCAGCACCTCGATCTGGGTGGCGAGCAGGGGCTCGGCCACCACGGCGTGGTCGGGGCTGAGGGTGGAGGCGTCGTGCAGCTCGGCGCCGTCGGAGAGCACCTTGACGCGCGGGCCGTCCATGCCCCGGATGATGGGGCGGCTGGCACCTGCGCCGAAGTGGCTGGCGGCAATGCCGGGCTCGCCCGCCAGGGTTTCGCCGAGCGTGGCCTCGCGGCGCTGCACGAGTTCGTCGCCTTCGAGCACGCTGGCGGGCGTGGTCATGTCGCCAGCGCCCAGTTGCAGGCCGCTGGCCGACACGGTGACGGGCGGCAGGCTGGGGGCCGGGGTTGCATCCTGGGCCTGGGCGATGCTGGAGGCGGCCAGCACGGCGGCCAGGGCCACGGGGCGCAGGGTGGGTAGGAACGGGGTTGCGGTGTGTTGTTGCATGGAAATGGATGTGCGGGTGCGGCACGGCCGGCGCCGCGCCGGCCCGCCAGATGCGGACGCGCGAACGCCATGGCCACGCCACGGTTTCAAGCGAAATTTGCCTCTAGCGCTGATGTATCAAGCGCTAGTAGCTATGAATTCAGGAGTAATCGAATGGGCGCGGCGGGCGCAAGCCCGTCAGCCCAGCACCCGTGGGGGCGGGCCCCGGGCGTGGAACAGCGCCACATGGCGTGGCGCCGTGCCCGTGGCGCGCCAGAGTGCCGGCACCACGGCGGGGGCCGTGGGCGGCAGCGCCTGGGGTGCACCCAGGGCGGCGTCGGCCAGCGCGAGCTGGTCGAGCAAGAGGCAGTCCACCGGGGTGTGGTCTGCCAGGAGGGGAAGGAGGAACTGGCTGGCGCCACCCGCTGGCGCCACCGCATGCTCGGCATGCGCGTGCGCGCCCTGCCCGCCGTGCACCGCCTGGTGCATGCGGCCCAGCGTGGGCGCCCAGGCCAGGGCCAGCAGCAGCCACAGCAGGGCCGCACCCTGGCGCAGGCGCAGGATGGGGTGCAGGGCGCGGCGCGGTGGCTGCATGGGGGGGGAGTCAGTGGGCGATGCGCCTGGAAAGCGTCAGTGCGCGTGCTTCATGCCGCAGTATTTGCCGATGGCGAGGTTCTTGCAGGCGGCCTGCAGTTCCTTCATGCAGGTGTCCTGGCCCTTGCCCGACTCCAGGCACTTGGCGGCGGCCTCGTGCGCGGCGGCCATGGCGCGGTGGCGCTCGATGTCGGCCTTGGTTTCCTTGTCGGTGTGGTTCTGGGCCTGGGCCAGCGTGGCGGCCAGCAGCAGGGGCGCCAGGGCGAGTGCGGTGCGGAATTTCTTCATGGTGTTGACAGCTTTCGGGCGCAAGTATGCCGTCTCCGGCCTGCCCTGCGGGTGTTTCAGGGCTTGAGGTAGTACGAGAAGGTCTTGCGAAACTTCTCCACCTTGGGGCCCACCACGTAGGCGCAATAGCCCTGCTCGGGGTTGTGGGCGTAGTAGTCCTGGTGGTAGTCCTCGGCGGGCCAGTAGTTAGCCAGTGGGCGCACCTCGGTGGTGATGGGGGCGCCGAACAGCTTGTCTTGCGACATCTCGCGGATCAAGTCCTCGGCCGCCTGCTGGTGTTCGGGCCGCTCGTAGTAGATGCCGCTGCGGTACTGCGTGCCCACGTCGTTGCCCTGGCGGTTGAGCGTGGTGGGGTCGTGCGTGGCGAAGAAGATCTCCAAGATCTCGCGCACGCCGATCACAGCCGGGTTGAAGGTGAGCCGCACCACCTCGGCGTGGCCGGTGGTGCCGGTGCAGACCTGCTCGTAGCGCGGGTGCGCCACATGGCCGTTGCTGTAACCGCTTTCCACGTCGGTCACGCCGCGCACGCAAACGAACACGGCCTCGGTGCACCAGAAGCAGCCGCCGCCGAGGGTGATGGTTTCCAGTGCTGGGCTGTTCATGAGGCTCTCCTTGGCGGCTGCCGGGTTCAGGCGGCGGGGGTCCAGTCGCTCACCTGCACCAGGCGCGGATCGTCGGCGTGGTCGATGAGGATGCGGCGCACCCGATCCTGCCAGAGCTGGCCGAAGCGCGCCAGCGCTGCTTCGTCCGCCCGGCCGGAGACGGCCTGGGGCATGAGTGTCTTGATGTCCTCGGCCCAGGGCACGAGGGCGCTGTTCCAGTCCACCTGCACGGCCTGCCCGGTGTCCTGGCGGCGCAGTGCGAAGAGGCCGTCCATGGCCACGCCGAACACCATGAGGTTCTTGCGCGCGAAGCGGTGTGCCGGGCCGATGCCCTGGAAGCCGGTTTCCGGCGCGGCGCCGGTCAGCAGTTGCAGCACCGAGGCGATCACGCCGGTCACGCCGCTGTCGCGCGCGTCGCGCACGAGGACGTCGATGCCGCCGCGCTCGGGCGGCTCGCCGCCATAGAGGGCGCGCAGGCCGTGGAGGGCCATCAGGTAGGCGCCCGCCACGGTGGGGCAGGAATGCCCGGCGAGGCGCACCGCGTCGGCGAAGGTGTAGTCCATTTCGCCTTCGGTGGCGGCGCCGAGGAAGTGCGCCAGGGGGTCGCGCACGGTCAGGCGGGGGGCTGCGTCGAAGAAGGCCGGGAAGCCCCGGCTCTGGGTGTCTTGTGTCACGGCGGTGATGCTCCTGGAATGCGCCGCTGCGCTGTTTCAAATAGGGTTGACGAAATCGTACCCCCAGGCCGCTGCTCGCCGGTTCCATGCATTGACCGCCAGTAAGGGCTTTGCTATATTACTAACCAGTCAGTCAGTAAATTTCACCCGTGCCCACTTCCCCCACCGCCACCACGCCCAAGCGCGAGCGCCGCAAGGAAGCCCGCCCCGGCGAGCTGCTTGAAGCGGCACTCGACCTGTTCGTGGAAAAAGGCTTCGCCGCCACCAAGGTGGACGAGGTGGCCGCGCGCGCTGGCGTGTCCAAGGGCACGCTGTTCCTTTACTTCCCCAGCAAGGAAGAACTGTTCAAGGCCGTGGTGCGCGAGAGCATCGTGGGGCGCTTTGGCGAGTGGAGCAAGGAGCTGGAGCAGTTCCAGGGCAGCACGGCCGAGATGCTGCGCTACGCCTATGTCACCTGGTGGGAAAGCATCGGCTCCACGCGGGCCTCGGGCATCACCAAGCTGATGCTCAGCGAGGCCGGCAACTTCCCCGAGCTGGCCGAGTTCTACCAGCGCGAGGTGATCGAGCCGGGCCAGATGCTGATCCGCCGCGTGCTGATGCGCGGCATCGAACGCGGTGAATTCCGCGTGCTGGACATGGACTACGCCGTGTTCGCCGTGCTCTCGCCCATGATCTTCCTGATGCTCTGGAAGCATTCCATCGGCGCCTGCGTGCCCAACGGCATGGCCTTCAACCCCGAGGCCTACCTCGCCAGCCAGGTGGACAGCCTGCTGTTCGGCCTGCTCCGGCGCCCGGACCTCCCTCCCCCCTCCCCCTCCTGAACCTCCCATGAAACGCTGGATTCCCTGGATGGCCGTGGCCGTCATCATCGTGCTGGTCGTGGGCGGCGCCCTGCGGGCCGTGTCGGCGCGCCAGGCGCAGCAGAAGGCCCTGGCGGCCGCGTCCGCCAGCAAGGCCGAGAAGCTGGTCATGGAGGTCGCCGCGGACGAGCTGGCACCGGCACGGCGCCAGAGCCTGGTGCTGGGCGTGCCGGTGTCGGGCTCGTTGCGCGCGGTGCACAGCGCCACCATCAAGGCGCGCGTGGCCGGCGAGCTGCAGGGCCTGCAACTGCGCGAGGGCGACAGCGTGCGCGCCGGCCAGGAGGTGGCGCGCATCGACCCCACGGATTCCGAGGCCCGCCTGCGCCAGGCGCAGCAGCAGGCCGACGCGGCCAAGGCGCAGGTGGAAATCAGCCAGCGCCAGTTCAACAACAACAGCGCGCTGGTGGACCAGGGCTTCATCTCGCGCACCGCGCTCGAAACCTCGCAGGCCAGCCTGAACTCGGCCAAGGCCTCCTACCAGGCGGCCCTGGCCGCCGCCGACGTGGCGCGCAAGGCCCTGGCCGACACGGTGCTGCGCAGCCCGATCAGCGGGCAGGTGGCCCAGCGGCTGGTGCAGAACGGCGAGCGCGTGGCGGTGGAGGCGCGCATCCTGGAGGTGGTGGACCTCTCGCGCCTGGAGCTGGAGGCCCTGCTCGGCCCCGCCGATTCCGTGGCGGTGCGCGTGGGGCAGAAAGCCCGCCTGACCATCGAGGGCCGCAGCGAGCCGCTGCAGGCCACCGTGGTGCGCATCAGCCCCAGCGCCCAGCCGGGCAGCCGCACGGTGCCGGTGTACCTGGCCATTGACCCCGCGCCCGACATGCCCGCCCTGCGCCAGGGCCTGTTCGTGCAGGGGCAGCTGGACGTGGGCCGGGCCGAGCAGCTTGCCGTGCCGCTTGAAGCTGTGCGCACCGACCGGCCCCAGCCCTATGTGCAGGTGGCCGAGAACGGCCGCGTGGCGCACCGCGCCGTGCGCCTGGGCGCGCGCTCGCAGGCCGGCGGCCAGACCCTGGTGGCCGTGGAGGGCGTGGACGAGGGCGCGCTGGTGCTGGCCGGGCGCGTGGGCGCCTTGCCCGAGGGCACGGCGCTGCGCCTGCCCGAACCCGCCCCTGCCCCGGTGGCCAGCGCCGCCGCCAAACCCTGACCGCAGGGACACGCCATGTGGTTTACCAAGGTCAGTCTGAAGAATCCGGTGTTTGCCACCATGGTCATGCTGGCCTTCGTGGTGCTGGGCATTTTTTCGTACCAGCGCCTGAAGGTGGACCAGTTCCCCGAGATCGACTTTCCGGTGGTGGTGGTCACGGCCGACTACCCCGGCGCCTCGCCCGAGATCGTGGAGAGCGAGGTCACGAAGAAGATCGAGGAAGGCGTCAACTCCATCGCCGGCATCAACGCCCTCACCTCGCGCAGTTTCGAGGGCTCGGCGGTCGTCATCATCGAGTTCCAGCTCCACATCGACGGGCGCAAGGCCGCCGAGGATGTGCGCGAGAAGGTGGCCACCGTGCGCCCCAACCTGCGCACCGAGGTGAAGGAGCCGCGCGTGCTGCGCTTCGACCCGGCGAGCCGCCCCGTGTGGTCGCTGGCCGTGCTGCCTGAGGGCGACGAGGCCCACCGCCCCAGCGCCGTGGAGCTGACCACCTGGGCCGACCAGACGCTCAAGAAACGCCTGGAGAACGTGCGCGGCGTGGGCGCCGTGACGCTGGTGGGTGCCACGCGGCGCGAGGTCAACATCTACCTCGACCCGCAGGCGCTCGAAGCCTTCGGCGTCACGCCCGAGCAGGTGGCGCAGGCCGTGCGAAGCGAAAACCAGGACCTGCCGCTAGGCGCCGTGCGCTCGCTGGCGCAGGACCGCGTGGTGCAGATCGACGCGCGCATGGAGCGGCCCGAGGACTTCGGCCGCATCATCGTGGCGCGCAAGAACGGCGCCCCGGTGCGGGTGGAGCAGCTCGCCCGCGTGCAGGACGGCCCGCAGGAGGTGGAAAGCCTGGCGCTCTACAACGGCCAGCGCACGCTGCTGCTGTCGGTGCAGAAGGCCCAGGGCGAGAACACCATCGAGGTGGTGGACGGCCTGAACCAGGCCGTGCAGGCGCTGCGCAAGGAGCTGCCCCCGGGCGTGCGCCTGGAGACCATCGGCGACAGCTCGCGCCCCATCCGCGTGGCCGTGGACAACGTGCGCCAGACGCTGGTCGAGGGCGCGCTGCTCACCGTGCTCATCGTCTTCCTGTTCCTGAACTCGTGGCGCTCGACCGTCATCACGGGCCTGACGCTGCCGATCGCGCTCATCGGCACCTTTCTGTTCATGAACATGTTCGGCTTCACCATCAACATGATCACGCTGATGGCGCTTTCGCTGTGCGTGGGCCTGCTGATCGACGACGCCATCGTGGTGCGCGAGAACATCGTGCGCCACGTGCAGATGGGCAAGGGGGCCTATGCCGCCGCCATGGACGGCACGCAGGAGATCGGGCTGGCCGTGCTGGCGACCACGCTGTCCATCGTGGCGGTGTTCCTGCCCATTGGCTTCATGGGCGGCATCATCGGCAAGTTCTTCCACGAGTTCGGCATCACCATCGTCGCGGCGGTGCTGATCTCGATGTTCGTGAGCTTCACGCTCGACCCCATGCTGTCGTCCGTGTGGCACGACCCGAGCATCCATCCCCACGGCGAGCATGTGCGCCCCGTCACCCTGTACGACCGCACCATCGGCCGCGTGACCGGCTGGTTCGACCACGCCACCGACGCGCTGGCCGAGGGCTATCAGAAGGTACTCGGGTGGGCGCTGGTGCACAAACTCAAGACCCTGGCGCTGGCGCTGGGCATCTTCGTGCTCAGCGTGGTCATGGTGCCGCTCTTGGGCACCGAGTTCGTGCCCAAGGCGGATTTCTCGGAAACCTCCATCAACTTCTACGTGCCCGTGGGCTCGTCGATCGAAGCCACCGAGGCCAAGGCCAGGCAGGTGGAGGCCGTGGTGCGCTCCATGCCCGAGGTGCGCTACACGCTCTCGACCATCAACACCGGCAGCACCCAGGGCAAGATCTACGCCAGCGTCTACGTGCGCCTGGTGGACCGCAAGCAGCGCAGCCGCAGCGTGGACGACATGTCGGGCGTGCTGCGCGAGCGGCTGCGCCAGATTCCGGGCATCACGGTCACGCACGTGGGCCTGCTCGACCCGGTGGGCGGGCAGAAGCAGATCGAGTTCTCGCTGCAGGGCCCCGACCTACAGGAACTGGCGCGCCTGGCGCGCGCGGTGAATGAAAAGATCCGCGACATCCCGGGGCTGGTGGACCTCGACTCCAGCGTCAAGCCCGACAAGCCGGTGATCGCCGTCGATGTGCGCCGCGACGCCGCCTCCGACCTCGGCCTGTCGGTGGCGCAAATGGCCAACTCGCTGCGCACGCTGATCGCCGGCCAGACCGTGGGCAACTGGCGCGCCCCCGATGACCAGACCTACGATGTGAACGTGCGCCTCGCCCCCGACGCGCGCAACGCGCCGCAGGACCTGGAGCGCCTGCCCTTCGCCCTCGCGGGCGCCGACGGCGCGGGCCGCATCGTGCGCCTGAACCAGGTGGCCAGCGTGCGCGAAACCACCGGCCCCAACCAGATCAACCGGCGCGACCTCACGCGCGAGGTGGCCGTGAACGCCAACGTGCACCACCGCTCGGCGGGCGAGGTGTCGGGCGACATCCGCAAGGTGCTCGACGGCATGGCCTTCCCGCCGGGCTACCGCTACCAGTTCGGCGGCTCGACCAAGAACATGCAGGAATCGTTCGGCTACGCCATCTCGGCGCTGCTGCTGGCCGTGGTGTTCATCTACATGATCCTGGCCAGCCAGTTCAAGAGCTTCCTGCAGCCGCTGGCGCTGATGACGGCGCTGCCGCTCACGCTCATCGGCGTGGTGCTGGCGCTGCTGATGTTCGGCTCGTCGCTGTCGATGTTCTCCATCATCGGGGTCATCATGCTCATGGGCCTGGTGACCAAGAACGCCATCCTGCTGGTGGATTTCGCCATCCGCGCGCGCGACGACCACACCGGCGAGGACGGCCAGCCCGTGGCCGGCATGTCGCGCCACGATGCCCTGCTGATGGCCGCGCGCGTGCGGCTGCGCCCCATCCTCATGACCACGCTGGCCATGATCTTCGGCATGGTGCCGCTGGCCTTCGCCATGAGCGAGGGCTCGGAGCAGCGCGCCCCCATGGGCCAGGCGGTGATCGGCGGCGTCATCACCTCCTCGCTGCTGACCCTGGTGGTGGTGCCGGTGGTTTATTGCTACATGGACGATCTGGCGCAATGGGCGCGGCGCGTTCTGGGCCGCAAGGCGGCCTAAAATCAAGGGTTTGTCTTGACCAGCCCCACCAATCCCGGAGTTTTTCCATGAACATGCCCCTGAACACGACCGCCGACACCAGCGATCCAATCGTCCACGCACGCTACAACCTGATCCAGCAGCAGATCCGGACCTGGAACGTGGCCAGCGACGCCGTGCTGGAAACGCTGGAACAGGTGCACCGCGAGGACTTCGTTCCCGCGGCCTACCGCAATCTGGCCTTCGTGGACATGGAAATCCCCCTGGGCGGCGGCCAGTGCATGCTCAAGCCCCTGGTCGAGGCCCGCCTGCTGCAGGAAGTGAACGCCCAGAAGCACGAGCGCGTGCTCGAAATCGGCACCGGCTCGGGCTACATGGCCGCCCTGCTGGCCTACAACGCCGGCCAGGTGGTCTCGCTCGAAATCAGCCCCGCGCTCGCCCAGATGGCCCGCGCCAACCTGGAGCGCGCCGGCATCACCAACGTCACCGTGCACCAGGCCGATGGCGCCCAGGCCGGCATCCCCGACGGCCCGTTCGACGCCATCGTGCTGAGCGGCTCGGTGGCCGAGGTGCCCGCCCACCTGCTGGCCCAGCTCAACGACGGCGGCCGCCTGGTGGCCATCGTCGGCCAGGAACCCCAGATGCGCGTCACCGTGGTGCGCAAGACGGGCGACCGCTTCGACGCCACCTTCCCCTGGGACGTGAACGCGCCGCGCCTCTCCGGCTTCGGCGAGCCCTCGGGCTTCAAGTTCTGACGCGGGCCGGGAACGGAGAGCAGCGCATGACCGACCACGTCCGACCCGCCGAACTCGCCGCCTGGTTCGCCCAGGTGGCGCCCGGCGCGCGGCCGCTGGTGCTGGACGTGCGCGAACCCTGGGAGCTGCAGCAGGCCGCCGTGGCCGCGCAAGGCTTCGAGCTGCTCGCCATTCCCATGGGAAGCCTGCCCGCGCGCCTGAACGAACTGGACCCCGAGCGCCCCACCGCCTGCCTGTGCCACCACGGCGTGCGCAGCCTGCGGGTGGCGGCCTACCTCGAACAGCATGGCCACGAACACGTGGCCAACATCACTGGCGGCATCGATGCCTGGGCGCAAGACCACGACCCCGGTATCCCCCGCTACTGACCCGTCCTTTTTCGCGAGCGCACCCCATTCCCGCAGGCTTTTCCAGAAAGACCCTTTCCATGCAGCTGTTCCGGCTTCTCCCCCTGACCCTGGCGCTGGGCGCCGCCCTTGCCGCGCCCGCGCAGGCGCAAAGCCTGCTCGAACTGGTCGAGTCGGCCCGTGGCTACGACTCCGCCTGGCAGTCGGCCCGCGCCCAGCTCGAAGCCGCCGAGCGCCGCGCCGACCAGGCCCGCGCCGGCCTGCTGCCCAGCGTCGGCCTGAGCGCCGGCATTTCGCGCGCCGACACCGAGGTCAGCCGCCCGCCCATCCAGTTCAACGGCACGACGCGCAGCGTGGCCGTGAGCGCCTCGCAGCCGCTCTACCGTCCGGCCAACCGCATCACCCATGAACAGGGCAAGCTGGGCATCGACGTGGCCCAGGCGCAGCTCGACGCCGCCACGCAGGACCTGCTGGTGCGCGTGAGCCAGGCCTATTTCGACGTGCTGGCCGCGCAGGACACCCTCACCTTCGTGCAGGCGCAGAAGGCCGCCGTGTCCGAGCAACTGGCCGCCGCCAAGCGCAACTTCGAGGTGGGCACCTCCACGGTGACCGATTCGCGCGAGGCCCAGGCCCGCTTCGACCTCGTGAGCGCCCAGGAAATCGCCGCCGAGAACGACCTGCGCGTGAAGAAGCTCGCGCTCGATCAGCTCGTGGGCACCACGGGCGCCCAGCCGCGCCCGCTGGCTCAGCCCTTGCAACTGCCCGGCGTGCAGCCCGACAGCGTGGCCACGTGGGTGCAGACCTCGCAGGAGCAGCAGCCCGGCGTGCGCCAGGCCCAGCTCGCGCTCGACGTGGCCCGCCTGGAAACCCGCAAGGCCGAGACCGGCCACCGCCCGACCATCGACCTGCAGGCCAGCTACGCCATCCAGCACAACCCCAACGGCACGGTGTCAGCCCCCGGCCTCAACACGCGCACCAACAACGCCACCGTGGGCGTGGCGCTGAACATGCCCCTGTTCGCCGGCTTCGCGGTGCAGAACCGCGTGAAGGAAACCCTGGCGCTGGAACAAAAGGCCGAGGCCGACCTTGAAACCGTGCGCCGCAACGTCGCCCAGGCCACGCGCAGCGCCTTCTTCGGCGTGCAGTCGGGCATCGGCCAGGTCAAGGCGCTGGAAGCGGCCGAGCAATCGAGCCAGAGCGCGCTGGACGCCAACAAGCTGGGCTACCAGGTGGGCGTGCGCATCAACATCGACGTGCTCAACGCGCAAAGCCAACTCTACCAGACCAAGCGCGACCTGGCCGTGGCGCGCTACAACGTGCTGCTGGGCCAGCTCAAGCTGCGCCAGGCGGCCGGCACGCTCGCGCAGGACGATGTGACCGCCATCAACGCGCTGCTGGCGAAGTAATTCAGGCCACGGCGCGCAGCGCCTGTTCCAGGTCGGCCACCAGGTCGTCCGGGTGCTCGATGCCCACGCTCAGGCGGATCAGCCCTTCGGTCACGCCGCCGGCCGCACGGGTCTGGGCCGACACGAAACTGTGCGTGGTGCTGGCCGGATGGCAGGCCAGGCTGTCCGCGTCGCCCAAGGACACGGCCTGCGTGAACAGCCGCAGCCGGTCGAGCACGGCCGCTGCCGCCGCGCGCTCGCAGCGCGCCAGTTCGAACGACACCATGCCGCCAAACCCCTCCTGCAACTGGCGTTGCGCCAGCGCATGCTGCGGGTGGCACTCCAGCCCCGGGTAGTGCACGGCCCGCACGGCCGGGTGCGCCGCCAGGAAGCGCGCCACGGCCAACGCGCCCTCGCAGTGCGCCGCCATGCGCAGCGGCAGCGTTTTGATGCCGCGCAGGAACAAGAAGGCTTCCTGCGGCGCGAGGTTGCCCCCCACATGGCCCATCCCGGTCTTGCGCACGGCCCCCACCAGCGCCTCGGACCCCGCCACGATGCCGCCCGTGGCGTCGCCATGGCCGCCAAGGTACTTGGTCATGGAGTGCAGCACGAGGTCGATGCCCAGTTCCAGCGGCCTTGCCAGGCAAGGCGTGCAGAAGGTGTTGTCCGCCACGGTGGGCACACCGCGTGCGCGCGCCAGGGCGGCCACCTCGGCCAGGTCGTGCAGGCGCAGGGTGGGGTTGGTGAGCGTTTCGACCCATACCAAGCGCGTGGCCGGCGTCAGGGCGGCCGCGAGGCCGCTGGCCGTCGCATCGGTGACCTTGATGCCCCAGCGCTCACCCAGCGAGCGCATCAGCCCTTCGGTGCCACCGTAGAGCGGGCCCAGGAACACCAGTTCATCCCCCGGCCGGAGCAGGCCGAGCAGCACCGACGACGTGGCCGCCGTGCCGCTGGCGAAGGCTACCGCCGCCGGGGCGCCTTCGAGGTCGGCCATCTTGGCCTCCAGCGCCGCCACCGTGGGGTTGGCGAAGCGGCTGTAGCGGTAGCCCGGCGCCTCCCCCGCGAAAATGGCGGCGCCATGCTCCAGGGTGCCATAGCCGAAGGCCGTGGTCTGGCTGATGGGGGTGGCGATGGCGCCCGTGGTGGCGTCGGGGTGCTGTCCGGCGTGGACGGCACGGGTGCGCAAATGACTCATGGGGGGCATCCTGGCTGGTTCAAGGGCACGGAGGAAGCCCCATTTTGCTCTGATTACCGTAGCATGCCGCGCAATACCATCAGGCCATGGAGGCCATTTCTGCTTTGAATCTTAACGCCGGGATGACAGCAGGCGCACCACGGCCGCCGCTGTCGCGCGGGCCGCGCCCCGGTGGTCGGCCGCGAACCGCAGGGCCGCATCGCGCGCCTGGCCCAGGCGCGCGCTGTCGCGTGCCAGGCCACAGGCGGCCTCCAGTCCCTGCGCCAGGCCGGCCACGCGCTGGGCCGCGCCAGCGGCACAGGCTTTTTCCGCCGCGTCGGCGAAGTTGAAGGTGTGCGGGCCCAGCACCACCGGGCACCCGCAGGCGGCGGCCTCGATGAGGTTCTGCCCGCCCAGCGGCGCGAAGCTGCCCCCCAGCAGCGCCACATCGGCCAGGCCGTAGTACAGGGCCATCTCGCCCAGGCTGTCGCCCAGCCACACATCCACATCCTGCGGCGGCAGCGCCCAGGTGCTGCGGCGCGACACACGCAGGCCCGCGCCCTGCAGGAGCTGCTGCACCTCGTCGAAGCGCTGCGGATGGCGCGGCACGATCAGCCACTGCACACCGGCACAGGCCGTTTCAGGCACTGCATTTGCTTCTGTTTTGATAGCTAATAGCGCCTGTCCTGATTGGCCTGGAGGCCATTTTTGCTTCAAGGCGTCGAGCCACATCGCCTCCTCGCCCTCACGGCTGCTGGCCAGCAGGACGACGGGGCGCGTGCCCGTGGCGCGCCAGGCGCGGCCTTGTTCCACCTGGGCCGCGTCGGGCACCACGTCGAACTTCAGGTTGCCCAGCACCGCCTTCACGGGCGCGCCGATGGCGCGCAGGCGCGCTGCGTCGGCCTCGGTCTGCGCCCAGGCGGCCGTGAGGCCGCCGTAGGCCGGGCGCGCCAGCCAGTGCATGCGCCGGGCCTTGCGCAGGGATTTGTCGTTGAAGCGCGCGTTCGCCAGCACCAGCGGAATGCCGCGCTGGCGGCAGCCCTCGACCAGGTTGGGCCAGACCTCGGTCTCCATCAGGATGCCGATGGCTGGGCGGAAGCGCGCCAGAAAGCGCGCCACGGCGCCCGGCGTGTCCCAGGGCTGCCAGACCTGCACGTCGCCGGGCTGCAGCAGCTTTTCGCCCTCCTTGCGCCCCGTGGCCGTGCCGTGCGTGAGCAGCAGGCGCATGCCCGGAATCTGCTCGCGCAGCTCCTGCAGCAGGATGGCGGCGGCGCGCGTCTCGCCCAGCGAGACGGCATGGACCCAGACAAAGCTGCGCAGCAGGTCGGTGCTGTTCTGCATCAGCAGGCTCTCGATGGGCCGGGGGTAGCGGCCGAAGCGCTCGCCCACGGCCTTGCCGTAGCCCGGCTCGGCGCGCGCGCGGCGCGCGAGCTTGCGGCGCAGCAGGGGCTGGACCGACCAGGTCAGCGCCGAGTAGAGCCGAAGCGCGAGAGTTGCCATGGTATTGCTGACCGAAGGTTCATTGATCGCAGCGCTTCACGCCACCCGTGGCCCAGGCCTTCCATCTCAGTGCGCGGCCGCGCCCACCTGGGCATCGGGCTTGACGCGCTTGAGCAGCGCCAGCATCGCCGCCTCGATGCGGTGCAGGGCCTCGGGCGTGTGGCCCTCGAAGCGCAGCACCAGCACGGGCGTGGTGTTGCTGGCGCGGATCAGGCCGAAGCCGTCCGGCCAATCCACGCGCAGGCCGTCGATGGTGTTGATCTGCGCGGGCGCCGCAAAGGTTTCGGGCGCCAGGGCCTGCAGCTCGGCGGTGAGGCGGTGCGGCTCGCCCTCGGCGCAGGCCACGTTCAGCTCGGGCGTGCTGTGGCTGGTGGGCAGGCCGTTGAGCACGGCGCTGGGGTCGGCATGGCGGCTCAGGATTTCGAGCAGGCGGCAGCCGGCGTAAGTGCCGTCGTCGAAGCCGAACCAGCGCTCCTTGAAGAAGATGTGGCCGCTCATCTCGCCGCCCAGGGGCGAATCGACCTCTTTCATGCGGGCCTTGATGAGCGAGTGGCCGGTCTTGTACATCAGCGGCTGGCCGCCCGCCTGTGCAATGGCGGGCGCCAGGCGCTGGGTGCATTTCACGTCGAACAGGATGGCGCCGCCGGGCACGCGCGAGAGCACGTCCTGGGCGAACAGCATCATCTGGCGGTCGGGGAAGATGTTCTGGCCGTCCTTGGTGACGATGCCCAGGCGGTCGCCGTCGCCGTCGAAGGCCAGGCCCAGCTCGGCGTCGCCCGCCTGCAGGGCTGCGATCAGGTCGCGCAGGTTCTCGGGCTTGCTCGGGTCGGGGTGGTGGTTGGGGAAGTCGCCGTCGACCTCGGAGAACAGCTCGGTCACCTCGCAGCCGATGGCGCGGAAGATGTCCGGCGCCGAGGCTCCGGCGATGCCGTTGCCGCTGTCCACCACGATCTTCATCGGGCGCGCGAGCCGGATGTCGCCCACGATGCGCTCGCGGTAGGCCGGCAGCACGTCGGCCTGGCGGATGAAGCCGCCCTGGGCCAGCGTCCAGCTTTGCTCCTCGATGCAGCGGCGCAGCGCCTGGATTTCCTCGCCATGGATGGCGCGGCCGTTCAGCACCATCTTGAAACCGTTGTAGTCCTTGGGGTTGTGGCTGCCCGTGACCTGGATGCCGCTGGCGCACAGCGTGCTGGCGGCGAAGTAGAGCATGGGCGTGGTGCACTGACCGATGTCGATCACTTCCAGGCCGCTTTCGGCCAGGCCGAGCATCAGCGCATACGACAGCTCGGGACCGGACAGGCGGCCATCGCGCCCCACGGCCACGACGGACTGGCCCTCGATGCGGGCCGCCGTGCCGAACGCGCGGCCCAGGCAGCGCGCCACATGCTCATTCAGGGTGGTGGGCACGATGCCCCGGATGTCATACGCTTTGAAGATGGCGGGCGAGAGTTGCACGGTGATGGTTTCCACAGGTGTTCCGAACCGGCGCCGATTGTAGGTGCCCTGCCGCAGCCCCGGGCCGCGAAGCAGATGTCCGGAAACGGCCAGCCGGCGCCGCCGGCGGTGCCTATCATCACCCCCATGGCCCCCACCACCGCCCCCCCGCCCGCCGACACCGCCGACGACGACGGCCGCTACCTCGCCCTGCGGGCGCGGGACGCGCGTTTCGACGGCCAGTTCTTCACCGGCGTGACCTCCACCGGCATCTACTGCCGTCCGGTCTGCGCCGTGCGCACGCCCCGGCGCGAGAACTGCCGCTTCTTCGCGCTGGCGGCGCAAGCCGAGAGCGCGGGCTTCAGGCCCTGCCTGCGCTGCCGCCCCGAGGTGGCGCCGCAGGCGCTGGCCTGGTCGGTGCAGGATGCATCGGGCATCCTGGTGCGCCAGGCCGTGCGGCTGCTCGACAGCGCGCAGGTCTGGGAGCCCCCCGAGGGCCTGGGCGCGGCACGGCTGGCCCAGCGCCTGGGCGTGAGCGACCGCCACCTGCGCCGCATCTTCGAGGCCGCGCTGGGCGTCTCGCCGCTGCAGTACCTGCAGACGCGCCGCCTGCTGATGGCCAAGCAGCTGCTGACCGACACGGCCATGCCCGTCACCCAGGTAGCACTGGCCAGCGGCTTTGGCAGCGTGCGCCGCTTCAACGCCGCCTTCGCCGGGCACTACGGCCTCAACCCCACGCAGTTGCGGCGCACCGGCACCACCGCTGGTGGCGGCACAGGCGGCAGCCTGCGCCTGGCCTACCGGCCGCCGTTCGACGTGGCCGCGCTGCTGGCCTTCTTCGCCCAGCGCCAGTTCGAGGGCGTGGAATGGGCCCTGCCGGACGAAGCCACACTCCGACGCACCGTGCGCTTGCGCACCGGCGCGGGCGAGATCACCGGCTGGCTCGGCGCGCGCTTCGACACGGCACGCCACCAGGTATGGCTGGAAACCTCCGCCAGCCTGTACCCGGCGCTGCCGCAGGTCATTGCCCGGGTGCGCGCCATGCTGGACCTCGACGCCGACCCGGCCGCCATCAACGCCGTGCTGCACGGCGCCTTCCCGGCTGGCGACGGCCTGCGCGTGCCCGGCGCCTTCGACGGTTTCGAGCTGGCGGTGCGTGCCGTGCTGGGCCAGCAGATCACCGTGGCGGCCGCGCGCACGCTGGGCCAGCGGCTGGTGGGGCATTTTGGCGACCCCATCGCCACGCCCTGGCCCGAACTGCACCGCCTGTTCCCGGCGCCCGCCGTGCTGGCCCGGTCCGAGGGCGAGGCGCTGGGGCAATTGGGCATCGTGCGCCAGCGCCAGGCCGCCATCGTGGCGCTGGCGCGGGCGGTGGACAGCGGCCAGCTCGCCCTGCACCCGGGCGCCGACGTGGCGGCCACCACGGCGGCGCTGTGCCAGTTGCCCGGCATCGGCGACTGGACGGCGCAGTACATCGCCCTGCGCGCGCTGCGCTGGCCCGACGCCTTCCCGGCCGGCGATGTGGCCCTGCACAAGGCGCTGGGCGTGCAGGGGCAGAAACACCCGGCCCGCGCCGCCACCGAGGTGGCCGACGCCTGGCGCCCCTGGCGCGGCTATGCCGTGCTGCGGGCCTGGGCGGCGGGCTGCATCCACATCAGCGAGGCTTCACTATCAAAAGCGTAGCTGATAGCGCTTGCCCCGCCTGCGCAAAACATCGATTTCGCTTCTAATGGAGCATTCACCATGCAATTCCACCCCTCCACCGTACAGAGCCAAACCGCCACCCCGCTGGGCACGGTGCGGCTCGCCGCCTCGCCCACCGGCCTGTGCGGCCTGTGGTTCGACGGCCAGCGCCACCTGCCGGCCCAACTCGACGGCCCGGAGGCCTGGGCACAGGCACCGGACCACCCCCTGCTGCAGGAAGCCGCCGCCCAGTTGCTGCAGTACCTGCGCGGCGAACGCCAGCACTTCGACCTGCCGCTGGACTTGGCCGGGGGCACCGGCTTTCAGCAGGCCGTGTGGCAGGCGCTCTTGCGCATTCCGCCGGGCCGCACGACGAGCTACGGCGCCCTGGGCCGCGAGATCGGCCGGCCCGCCGCCGTGCGCGCCGTGGGCGCCGCCGTGGGGCGCAATCCGCTGAGCCTGGTCGTGCCCTGCCACCGCGTGCTGGGGGGCGACGGCAGCCTCACGGGCTATGCCGGCGGGCTGGAACGCAAGGCGGCCCTGCTGCGCCTGGAAGGCGCCCTCCCCTCCGACACCAAGGTTCCCGCATGAGCGCCACGCCCACGACCAAACCGGTTTCCGCCTGGATCGGCGAATTCATCCTGCTGTCCGCCCTGTGGGGCGCCTCGTTCCTGTTCATGCGCATGGGCGCCTCGGAGTTCGGCCCGCTTCCCACGGCCGGGCTGCGCGTGCTGCTGGCCACGGTGTTCCTGTGGCCCATCCTGCTCCACCAGGGCCAGTGGCCGGCCTTGCGCCAGCACTGGAAGCCGGCGCTGCTGTCCGGGCTGGTGAATTCGGCGATTCCGTTCGCGCTGTATTCCTGGGCGGTGCTGCACATCACCACGGGGCTGGCCTCCATCCTCAACGCCACGGTGCCGCTGTTCGGCGCGCTGGTGGCCTGGGTGTGGCTGGGCGACCGCATCAACCGCCTGCGCTGGCTGGGCCTGGGCATCGGCTTCGTGGGCGTGGCGCTGCTGGCCTGGCGCGCGCCGGGGGGCGCGGGCATCAAGTCGGATGATGCGCCCTGGGCCATCGCGGCCTGCCTGGGCGCCACCACCTGCTATGCCCTTGCGGCCAGCTTTGCCCGGCGCTACCTGGTGGGGGCTCCGCCGCTGGCCACGGCCACGGGCAGCCAGCTCGGGGCGGCGCTGGGGCTGTTCGTGCCCATGATCTGGTTCTGGCCCGCCGTACTGCCGGGGCCGCGCGCCTGGGCCGCCATCATCGCCATCGCCATCCTGTGCACCGGCATCGCCTACATCCTGTATTTCCGGCTCATTGCCCATGCCGGGCCGAGCCGCGCGCTGGCCGTGACCTTCATGGCGCCGGTGTTCGCGGTGTTCTACGGCGTGGTGTTCCTGAACGAAGCCATCACGCCGTGGATGGTGGGCTGCGCCGTGGTCATCGTGGGCGGCACCCTGTTGTCAACCGGACTTATCAGGACCCGCCAGGACGGGAAAAACACCGCGTAACAAGTCTACACTCGGGGCATGTCCGCCGCGCCCAGCCGCCCCCACCCCGATCAGAGCCGCAACACCGGCCCCGGGGCCACTCAGCCGGAGGGCGTGGACGCCAGTTTCGACGCCGTCCGGCACGCGCTGAGCACGTCGCAGGCCAAGATGAACGCCATCTACGAGGCGCTGCCCGACCCGGCGGGCATCTCGCGCATGTCCGACGGCCTGTACATCGAGGTGAACCCCGCCTTCTGCACGATGGCCGGGCTCGCGCGCGAAGAGATCCTGGGCCGCACCTCGACCGCGCTCAACATCTGGGCCACGGACCAGGAGCGTTTCAAGCTGGTCGATACCCTGCGCCGCGATGGCCTAGTGGACAAGCTGCCCATGCTGGCCCAAAGCAACGGGCACCTCATCCCGGGCGTGCTTTCGGCGCGCCCTGTGCAGATCGATGGCGAGGACTGCCTGGTGTTCGTGTTCCACGACGCCACGCGCGAGAAAAAGGTGCATGACGAGCTGGTGGCGATGAACGCCGTGCTCGGCCAGGCCGGGCGCATGGCCCGCCTGGGCGCCTGGGAGGACGAACGGGGCAAGGGCCTGGTGTACTGGTCCGACGTCTGCTACGACATCCACGGCCTGCCGCGCGGCGCCCCGCTGCCGCGCGACTACATCGAGGAGCATGTCGCGCCGCAGTGGCGCGAGACCATGCGCGAGAAGATCCGCCGCAGCATCCTCGAACGCACCGAGTGGAGCATGGACGTGGAGATCCTGCGCCCCGACGGCAGCACCATCTGGGGCCGCGCCCACGGCGAGCCGGTGGTGGAGAGCGGCCGGGTGGTGCGCATCCTGGGCGTGATGCAGGACATCGACGACTTCAAGCGCACCGAGCAGCGCCTGCTGCAATCGCAGGCCCTGTTCTCGCGTATCTTCCAGCTCATGCCCTACCCCATGGGCTTGTCGGACCGCGACACCGGCCGCTACATCGAGGTCAATCCGGCGTGGGAGCAGATGTTCGGCTACACGCGCCAAGAGGCCATCGGCCGCTCGGCCATGGAACTGGGCATTCTTTCGGACACCTCGCGCTCCCGCATGGTCGAGGCAGCGCAGGCCACCGACCTGCTGCAGGACTACGAGGTGCTCGCCACCACGCGCGGCGGAGAGCAGCGCACGGTGCTGCAGTCCATGCGCGCCACCGAGTTCGACGGCAAGCCCTGCTGGCTGTTCGCGCTCAACGACATCACCGACCGCAAGCGCGGCGAGGAACAGGTGCGCGAGCGCGAGGCCCTGCTCTCGCTCACGCTCTCGGCCGCCGCGCTGGGCCGCTGGGACTGGAACCTGCACACGGGCATGATCACCGGCGACCACCGCTGGATGGCCATGCGCGGCGTGCCGTCGGGCGGCGGGACGCCGCCGGCCGTGGCCTGGACCCAGTTCCTCGGCCCCGAGGACGTGCTGCGCATGACCACCGAGGTGGCGCGCCACGCCGCCAACCTGGACACCCCGTTCGACGCCACCTGCTGCATCGCGCGCCCGCACGAGAAGGACCGCTGGGTCCGCAGCCTGGGCAAGATCGTCAGCTTCGATGACAGCGGCCAGCCCCAGCGCATGCTGGGCGTCTCCATCGATGTGACGGGCCAGCGCGAGCAGGAGATGCTGCTGCGCCGGCTGGCGCATTTCGACACCCTCACCGGCCTGCCCAACCGCGTGCTGCTGGCGCGCAAGCTGGCCGAGTTCATGGAAGAGGCCCGGACCAACGACTCGCTGCTGGGCGTGGCCTACCTCGATCTGGACGGCTTCAAGCCCGTCAACGACCGCCTGGGCCACGACGCCGGCGACCGCCTGCTGGTTGTCGCCGCCCAGCGCCTGACACGCGCCCTGCGCCCCACCGACTGCGTGGCGCGTCTGGGGGGCGACGAATTCGTCATCCTGCTACCCGGCCTGGCCCACGCGCAGGACTGCCGCCATGCCCTGGGCCAGGTGATGCAGAGCATCGGCTCGCCCTACCAGCTGGGAAGCGAGCGGGTGTCGGTCACGGCCAGCATCGGCTTCACGCTGTTCCCGCAGGACGACGCCGATGCCGACACCCTGCTGCGCCACGCCGACCAGGCCATGTACGTCGCCAAGCAGGCCGGGCGCAACCGCTTCCACGAGTTCGACGCCACGCAGGAGCGCCAGACGCGCCAGCTGCGCGAGCAGATCGCCCAGTTGCGCGAGGCGCTGGCGCGCGGACAGTTCGAACTGTTCCTGCAGCCCAAGGTGGACATGCGCCAGGGCACCGTGGTGGGCGCCGAGGCACTGGCGCGTTGGCGCCACCCCGAGAAGGGCGTGCTCTCGCCCGGCGCGTTCATGCCGCTGCTGGAGGGCACCGACTTCGAGGTGCCGTTCGGCGCCTGGGTGGTCGATGCCGGCCTGGCGCTGATCCGCCGGCTCATGCAGCACGGGGTGCACCTGCCGGTGAGCCTGAACATCTCGGCCCCGCACCTGCAGCAGCCCGGCTTCGCCGACTGGATGGAGCAACAACTGGCCCGCCACCCCGACGTGCCACCGAGCCAGGTGGAGATCGAGATCACCGAGACCGCCGCGCTCTACCACGTCGACCACGTGGCCAGCACGCTCAAGGCGGTGCAGGCCATGGGCCTGGGCACTTCGCTGGACGACTTCGGCACGGGCTATTCATCGCTCACCTACCTGCGGCGCCTGCCGCTGTCCACGCTCAAGATCGACCAGAGCTTCGTGCACGGCATGATGGGCGACGCGGGCGACCTGGCCATCGTGCAGGGCGTGATCGGGCTGGCGCGCTCGTTCGGCTACCGCATCATCGCCGAGGGCGTGGAAACCGCCGACCAGGGCCAGATGCTGCTGCAGATGGGCTGCCATCTCGCGCAGGGCTACCACTTCGCACGGCCCATGCCGGTGGATGAATTCATCGAGTGGGTCGGCCGCTGGCAGCCACCGGCCACGGGACAGCGGCCGCACTTCGGCTGAAATCACCATAAAAAAAGCCTCTAGAGCCCGTGGAACGGGCGCTGGAAGCTATCAATCAAGGAGCATTTCTGCTCCCGCCGTTCAATCGGTGTTCACTCGCCGACCAGGGCGCGCACCTGCTGCAGCGCGGCCGGGTCTTCCATGGTGGTGAGGTCGCCCGGGTCGCGGCGCTCGGCCACGGCCTGCAGGGCGCGGCGCAGCAGCTTGCCGCTGCGCGTCTTGGGCAGCGTGGTAACGAAGAACACGCGCGAGGGCCGGGCCACGGCGCCCAATTGCCCGTCCACCACCTTCATCACCTCGCCTTCGAGCTTGAGGCGCGCGGCGTCGCTGTCGAGCCCCGTGGCGTCGCGCGGCACGGCGAAGGCCATGGCGACCTGGCCCTTGAGCTGGTCGGCCACGCCCACCACGGCCACTTCGGCGATGTTGGGGTGGGACGAGATCGATTCCTCGATCTCGCGCGTGCCCAGGCGGTGGCCGGCGACGTTGATCACGTCGTCGGTGCGGCCCAGGATGAAGTGGTAGCCGTCGGCATCGCGGATGCCCCAGTCGAAGGTGCTGTAGATCAGGCGGCCGGGGATGCTCTTCCAGTAGGTGTTGACGAAGCGCGCGTCGTCGCGCCACACCGTCTGCATGCAGCCCGGGGGCAGCGGGCCCTCGATGGCGACCACGCCCTTCTGGTTGGCGCCCGTCAGTTCCTCGCCCGTGGCCTCGTCGATCAGCTTCACGGCATAGCCGTACATGGCCTTGCCGGGGCTGCCGAAGCGCGTGGACTGCTGCTCCACGCCGTTGGCCAGCGTGAGGATGGGCCAGCCGGTCTCGGTCTGCCAGTAGTTGTCGATGATGGGCACCTGCAGCGCGTCGCTGATCCACTGCGCCGTGGGCTCGTCGAGCGGCTCGCCGGCCAGCCACAGGGCCTTGAGGGTGGAGACGTCGTACTTCTTGAGCCAGGAGGCGTCCTGTTTCTTGAGCACCCGCACCGCCGTGGGGGCCGAGAACATGTGCGTGACCTTGTACTTCTCGACGATGCTCCACCACACGCCCGCGTCGGGGCGGATGGGCAGGCCTTCGTACATGATGGTCGTCATGCCCGCGATCAGCGGGCCGTAGATGATGTAGCTGTGCCCCACCACCCAGCCGATGTCGCTGGTGGCGAAGTAGGTCTGCCCGGCCTCGGCGTCGAAGATGTGCTTCATGCTGGCGGCCAGCGCCACGGCGTAGCCGCCGGTGTCGCGCTGCACGCCCTTGGGCTTGCCGGTGGTGCCGCTGGTATAGAGCGTGTAGCTCGGGTGCGTGGACTCCACCCACTCGCAGGGCACGCTGGCGTTGAGGTGCTGCTCGCGCAGGGTGGCCCAGAGGTGGTCGCGCCCGGCCACCAGGTCCATGGGCGCCAGGCCCCGGTCCACCAGCAGCACGCTGGCGGGCTTGTGGCTGGAGAGGCGGATGGCCTCGTCCAGCAGCGGCTTGTAGGGCACGCCCTTGCCGCCGCGCGATCCGGCGTCGGCGCTGACGATGGCCACCGGCTCGGCGTCCTCGATGCGCGAGGCCAGCGAGCCCGAGGCGAAGCCGCCAAACACCACGGAATGCAGGGCGCCGATGCGCGCGCAGGCCAGCATGGCGAAGGCTGCCTCGGCGATCATGGGCATGTAGATGAGCACGCGGTCGCCCTTCTTCACGCCCAGCGACAGCAGGCTAGCGGCCATGCGCTGCACTTCCTGGTGCAGCTCGGCGAAGCTGTAGCTGCGCTCGGTGTCGGTTTCGGTGGAGATGGCCACCAGGGCCGGCTGGCTGGCGCGGGCCTTCAGGTGGCGGTCCACCGCGTTGTGGCACAGGTTGGTGGTGCCGCCCACGAACCAGCGCGCGAACGGCGGGTTGCTGTAGTCGCACACCTGTTGGGGCGGCGTCTGCCAGTCGATCAGGCGGGCCTGCTCGGCCCAGAAGTCGTCGCGGTGGTCGATGGACTGGCGGTAAAAATCGGCGTAGCTGCTCATGGGTCGTCTCCTTGGCCTCTCTCCCTGCGGGCTGGGCAGGTTTTGAATTCATAATTATTCATGACGGGCTTGCGGGAATCTGACGGACGAAAGCATCCGCGCCCCATCCGCAAGCACGGCACCGGCCCCTGGGCCCAGGAAACCAGCGCCGCTCAGAACATGTTGACGGTCTCAGTCGCCGAGGCAGATGCCCAGGTCGCGTGCCGTCTGCAGCGTGTCGCCGTCGAGCGGCACGCCCTTCATGCGGCCCGCCACATCGGCCAGGGGCACGTAATCCACATTGGGGAACGACAGCGACACCATCACGCCCGAGAGCCCTTCCTCCAGCGCGCGCACCGCCGCCGCGCCAAAGCGCAGGGCCGCCAGCCGGTCGAACGAGGTGGGCGAGCCGCCGCGCAGCAGATGGCCCAGCACCACCACCCGGCTGTCCTTGCCGCTGCGCAAGGCCAGTTCGCGCGCGACCTGTTCGCCCATGCCGCCCAGCCGCTCGGCATGGCCGGCCTCGGCGGGGGCCGTCAGGGCACGATGCCCCTGGCGCGGGTAGGCCCCTTCGGCGACGACCACGATCGAATACATGCGGCCCAGCGCATCGCGCTTGTGGATCTGGTCCACCACCCCGGCCAGGTCGAACGGGATCTCGGGCAGCAGGATGGCGTGGGCGCCACCCGCAATGCCCGCGTGCAGCGCGATCCAGCCCGCGTAGCGCCCCATCACCTCGACCACCATGATGCGCTGGTGGCTCTCGGCCGTGCTGTGCAGGCGGTCCAGGCACTCGGTGGCGAACGACACGGCGGTGTCGAAACCGAACGTGGTGAAGGTTTTGTCCAGGTCGTTGTCGATGGTCTTGGGCACACCCACCACGCGCAGGCCCTTGCGGTACAGCTCGTGCGCGATGGAAAGCGAGCCGTCGCCGCCCACCGTGACGAGCGCATCGATGCCCTCGCGCGCGAAGCACTCCAGCAGCTCATCGGAGCGGTCGCATTCGCCCATGCTCCCATCCGGGTTCTGCACCGGGAAATGGAACGGGTCGCCCTTGTTGGTGGTGCCCAGGATGGTGCCGCCCAGGTGCGAAATGCCACGCACCCGCTCGTGCGTGAACGGCACCAGCCCGCCCTGCGGATAGCGCCCGGGCACCAGCAGGCCGTTGTAGCCGTCGCGGATACCCACGCATTCCCAGCCCCGGCGCAGCGCGGCCGACACCGTGGCCCGGATCACCGCATTGAGGCCCGGGGCATCGCCGCCCCCGGTACTGATGGCGATGCGTCGAATGGGAAGAGCCACAAAAATCTCCTGCGGGGTCAGTCAAGCCCACAGGATACGGCATGCACGGCACCGCTGGCCGCACAACCCTTGCGCGCGCTACCGTGGCGGCTTCGCGGCGCGCAGCCAGATGCGGCGCAGCAGGAAAACGGCGACGACATCGCCCACGGCGGACAGCACCAGGGCCAACCCGACCCAGGGCGCCACCGCCGGTTCGAGCCAGGCGACGGGCACCAGCAGCAGCCACACCCCCGCGAGCAGAAAGACGGCGGCGCACCCAGCCAGCGCGAGCAGCACCACCTTCTGCGGCGGCGCGAGCGCGGGCGCGGGCGCCGCGCCCCGCAGGGCGCGCTCGGGGTCACGAAAGTCAACGGTCATGGCGCCTCCTTGGAATCCATGCACAGCCGCGCCACGTCGGCGGGGCTCATCGGCTCCAGGCCGCTTTCCTCGGTGGGCGCCAGCGCGTGCAACACCTTCTGCAGCGCCTCGTCGGTGGGCGCCAGGAAATACAGCGCACCACCGGCCCGCAGCATGGCGGCGGCCGGCTTGCGCATGGCGGTGCTCACCGCCGCCGCGTTGGCCAGCGCGATCCAGATATCCTCGGGCCGCAGAAGCTCGCGCCAGTTGCTGCTGGTGTGGTCTTCCGACTCGGCGGCCTGGGTCAGGCTGAGAAACCCGGTGCCGTGCTGGAAAAGCGCCGAGGGCCGGCCAACCAGGCGCCCGAGACGGAACTCCGATTCCCCCACATGCACCGGTTCGGGCAAACGGCCGCTGAAGATGGGCAGCGTCTTACGCACGGCATCGTGCGTGGCGAACATGTGCTGCACGAAAAAATAGCCGTGCACGCGCACGCCATCGACCGGCTCCACCACCGACCAGCGCAGGGCCGCTGCTTCGTCACTCACGTTGCGCTCCTTTGGCGGCCGAAGCCCGGGACGGGCGTTCGCGCTCCTGCACGTTGTGGATGGAATCGAGGATCGTCATGGTCGAGCGCTCCGTTTCCGCGTCCACGTCGCCGATGCGGCGCACCTGGCTCGTCCATTCGGGGTTGGCCACGAACACGCTTTCCGACGCTGGCCTTGTCGGCCGCCGGACCACCCGGCGCTGGGGCGGCTCACGTGCGGGAGCCGCCTGCACGGGCGGCTCGGCGGTTTCCTGTTGCGCGGGCGGCGCGGAAGCCTCGTGTGACGCGGGTTCGGAGGCGGCCTCCGGCGGGGAGGCGCTGGAGGAACTGGAGGCAGCGGAATCGGCCGCCGATGCCGCCCCGGACATGTCCTCGATCGGCTTGGTCACCACCCGGGTGCTGCGCACGGGTTTGGGGTCGGGCGACGCCGCAAGCCAGTAGCCCAGGCCCGAAGCCAGAACGACCGCGCCGATGGCGCCCGCGAGAATCCATGTTCCCCGGCTGATCGCGTCGGCCTCGTCCTCGACCGGGGCGGCCTGCGCCGGCTGCGCCGCCTTGGGGCGCGGCGGCGCGGGCGGCACGAAGGCGGCGATGCCCTCCATGCCCTGATCCGTCAACACCGTCGCCAAGCCCAGCATGCCGTGTCACCCCGAAAAATGGAACCAACGGCGCGCGGCCTGCCCCGGATGGACAGGCTCGCGGCCCAGCATGCATCCTAGCCCTTCCCCCTGCGCGCGGTAGGGGGAAAAGACCTACTTCACCAGCGCTAACATGTCCTTGAACGCCGGGTGCTCGCACGAGCGCAGCCACTCGAAGGCCACCATCTCGGTCGTCACCAGCTCGGCACCGGCGCCAGCCAGACGGTCGTAGGCGGCATCGCGGTTGCGCTCGGTGCGCGAGCCGCAGGCGTCGGTCACCACCCACACGTCGAACTCGTCCTCGATCAGGTCCAGCGCCGTCTGCAGCAGGCACACATGCGCCTCGCAGCCGGCAATGACGATGGTGGCGCGCTCGGGGCCGCTCTGCGCCGTCTTCTGCATGTGCTTGGGCAGGCTGCGGGCATTGCCGGCCGGCGGCTTGGCCGGCGGACGCAGCCACTCGCCCAGACCCTCCTCCATGGCGCTGAAGTGCATCTTGGGCAGCGTCTTGCGGCACAGCGCGCGCAGGGCAGCATCGTTGGCGCCCAGGCGCGAGGGGTTCTGCTCGGTGCCCCACACGGGCACCTCCAACATCTTGGCGATCTGGGCCAGGCGGCGCGCGTGGGCCAGCACGGCGGGGCCTTCGTGGATGGCCGGCATCAGGCGCTCCTGGTAGTCGACCAGGACGAGTTGGGATTCGGCGGCGTCAAGCAGCATGGCAGGGTCTTTCTCTCTGGTGGGTGCAAGGGCCGGATTGTCGCAGCCGTGGCGCAGCGCCGGGGGCTTTGCACCAGCAGGCGTATCTTGAACTTTGCGGGCAGGCCCCAGCGCGCTTGCCTGGCAGGAGCAT
This sequence comes from Simplicispira lacusdiani, assembly GCF_003604195.1. Classification (GTDB taxonomy): domain Bacteria; phylum Pseudomonadota; class Gammaproteobacteria; order Burkholderiales; family Burkholderiaceae_C; genus Simplicispira; species Simplicispira lacusdiani. Next base: position 129,896 of record NZ_QXGR01000006.1, on the reverse strand, counting down.
GGGAGGTAGCTTCATGCAACCCTTGGCTCTGAACAAGGCTCTTACCCGCTGGAATCCGGGCCGGCGGTCGTCATGACCACCCGGGATGACGCAAACGGCAACATCATGGGCCGGTCTTGCCGGGCCTCCCTTGATTCAGGAGTGCCTTGCCAAGCTGGAGTGCAACGTCATCGCAGAGTCGCTGGGATTGCCTTGCTCAGGCTGGCCGATCATGCCGGCGCTCCAAGCCGTCTGGCGGCAATCGGCGGGCGAGGCAGTCTCACCGACCTTCATTCAAACCAACCAGCCTGCTCAAAATCCGGGGCTGTTCATGTCGAGGTAAACGATAAAGTCTGCACCTCAGAACACCGACCAGCCAGTGAACTCTGACAACTCTTGCAGCGCGCGCGTGCCGAGCAGTGAATTGCCAAACGCATTCAGGCCAGGAGACCAGACAGCGATCGATGCATGTCCCGGAACGACGGCAAGAATGCCGCCTCCGACGCCACTCTTGCCGGGGAAGCCGACCGAATAGGCGAAGTCGCCTGAACCATCATAGTGCCCCGCGACCAGCATCAAGGCGTTGACACTGCGTGCCTGAGCTGGGCTCAGCAGGTGGGCTGCGGAGTCGAAGCCGGCCAGGAACCGGCCGACGCTGGCCAATTGCTGGCAGTTCATCGCGATCGCGCATTGGCGACAGTAAATCTGCAGAAGCCGTTCGCATTCCGTGTGCAGATTGCCGCACGAGCGTAGAAAGTACGCCAGGGAGAAGTTGCGGTAGGCCGTGCGGTATTCCGAGGCGGCAACCTGTTCATCAATCGAGATCCGGTCATCTCCAGCCGCCGTGCGAACGAAATCCATCAGTTCGTCGAGTCCGCCGCCCGCGTCGGGCGCATCAAGCATGGCGTCGGTGGTGACCAGTGCACCCGCATTGACGAAAGGATTGCGCGGTTTGCCGCCTTCCTGCTCAAGCTCAATGACCGAGTTGAAGGTGTAGTTAGATGGTTCCTTGCCCACCCGCTTCCAGAGCCGGTCGCCGTGACGGCCCAATGCGATCGCCAGTGAGAAGACCTTTGAGATGCTCTGGATCGAAAACGGTGTCGCAGCGTCGCCCGCGCTCAGCTGCTCACCACTGGCCAGGCACACACTGATCCCGAACTGATGCACATCAACGCTGGCCAGTTGCGGAATGTAGTGCGCCACCTGGCCGCGTTTGTGTGCGCGCTTCATGCGCGCGTCGAGCCCTACCAGAAAGCTCTGGAGCGTTTCCAAAGCGGCGCGGTCCATCGTTCAAACCAGATAACGCCGCGCCAGCAGCGCCCAGTATGCAGCGCCAATGGCCAGGTTGGCGTCGTTGAAGTCGTAACCCGGGTTGTGCACCATGCAGGCGCCCAGCTTGTCGCCAGCCCCGTTTCCGATCAACAGGTAGCTGCCGGGGCACTTCTCCAGCATGAAAGCGAAGTCTTCGCTGCCGGTGAGCGGCGGGGCCTGCAGCACGACGCGCTCGGCACCAACCAATTCGCTGCCAATCTGGCGGGCGAAGTCGGTTTCGTCCTTGCTGTTGACCAGTGCCGCGTAGCCGCGCCGGTAGTCGATTTCAGCCTTGACGCCAAAGCTCTGCGCCTGAGCGTGGGTGATTTCGGTAATGCGCTGCTGCAGCAGACTGCGCACCTCAGAATCGAGCGCGCGCACGCTCAGCTCGAGATATGCGCTGTCGGGGATGACGTTATTGGCGCGTCCGGATTGCAACACCCCCACGGTCACCACCGCTGTTTGTAGTGGATCGACATTGCGCGAGACCACGGTCTGCAACGCCATCACCAGGCTGGCTGCCGCCACCACCGGATCGGCTGTCTTGTGCGGCACAGCACCGTGACCACCGTGGCCTACCAGCGTAATGTAGACCTTGTCAGAGGAGGCCATCATTGGGCCTTCGCGAAAGATCAAGTGCCCCTGTGGCCAGCCGGGCATGTTGTGCATGCTGAAGACAGCGTCACATGGGTATTTGTCGAACAGGCCGTCGTTGATCATGCGTACGGCGCCACAGTCGCTGGTGCCGTATTCCTCTGCGGGCTGGAAGATCAGGTTGAGTGTCCCTGAGAAGTCACCCTGCTCTGCCAGCACCTTGGCTGCCGCCAACAGCATGGCCGTATGTCCGTCGTGGCCGCAGGCGTGCATGACGCCTTGGTTGCGACTTGCGTACTGCAGCCCCGTGGCCTCCTGGATCGGCAGTGCATCCATGTCCGCGCGCAGACCCAGGGTGCGCTTGCCGTCGCCACGCTGGAGTTGCCCGACCACACCGGTTCCGCCCAGGCCGCGCTCAACGTGGTAACCCCAGTCCCGCAGTCGTGCAGCCACCAAATCACTGGTGCGCAGCTCTTCGAATGGCAGCTCGGGGTGCTGATGGATATCACGGCGCAAAGCGATGAACTCGTCTTCGTGTGCGCGTACCGCCTGCAAGGTGTCTTGAACAGTCATGCTATGAACTCACAGTCCGGAAAAATTCGCCTGGTGATCATTTCTGTAGTTCCTTATCACCGCCGGTTTCGCGCATGAGCAGAATGCCGACGATGGCGATCAAGCTGGTGATAAGTACGTAGAGCGCTGGCGCCGCCGGGTTGTTGGTCACCTTGATCAGCCAGGTGATCACCAGTTGCGCGGTGCCGCCAAACAGCGCCACACCAAAGGCATAGGCAATCGACAGCCCGAGCGCGCGTACATGACCAGGGAACAGCTCCGGGATGGCCACCAGCGTTGGCGCGCCACCAATGCCCGTTAGCAATGCCAGCAGCGCAGTCGCCAGTGCCAGAGTGGCAACGCTGGTATGGTCGATGAGCAGCATATAAGCCGGATAGACCAGAACAAACAATGCCACGCGAGCCCAGAGCATCACAGGTTTGCGCCCATACAGATCTGACAGCCAGCCCCCCAGCAGCGCACCCGCCCAGGTCGCCACGCCGAATACGATGGTCGCCGACATGGCGATCGTCGCGGAGAGCTTGAGCGTGGTCACGGCATAAGTGGTCATGTAGATCGCCGCATAGGTCGAGATCGTCACACCCAGGATCACCATGAGCGCCAGCATGATCGGGCGCAGATGGTGCCGGATATCGGCCAGCGGGCTCTTGATGGGTCCGCTATGCGTGGGATGCTCGAGGCTCTCAGGCATGTGGCGGCGCAGAAAGAAAGCAATGGGGATCAATGCCAGACCGAGCAAAAAAGGGATACGCCAACCCCACGCCAGCATCTGCTCCTTGCTTAGCGCCAGCGTGAGCACAATGCCGACGACGCCAGCCGCCAGCGACGCTATGCCCTGGCTGGCAAGCTGCCAGCTGCCATACAGGCCACGCCGGCCCGGGGGGGCGATCTCGATCAGATACGTCGTAGACGGCCCGACCTCGCCGCCCAGGGCCAGCCCCTGCACCAGCCGACAGGCAATGACGATGATGGGTGCCGCCAATCCGATGCTTGCGTACGAGGGTGTGAGCGCCATGCCGATCGTGCCGATCGTGATGAGCGCAATGGTCAACAGCATGGCCGGCTTGCGTCCGACACGATCAGCAAAAGAGCCGATCAGCAGCCCGCCCAAAGGGCGCGTGATGAAGCCAACGCCAAAGACCGCTACCGACAGCATCACCGTGACCAGCGGCTCGTCAGCAGGAAAGAAGGTCTGGCCGATATACACCGCGAAGAACGCGTAGGTGGTGAAATCAAAGAACTCCAGCGCGTTGCCCGCCACTGTTGCAGCCACGACGCGGGGCTGCACCTTGCTCGTCGCGGCAGTTAAATTGTTCGATACGCCCTGGGATGTGGGCGGCAACGCGACGTCGCCCATACTGGAATTTTGAACGCCCATGAATTTGTCTCCGGATGATTGCTGCTGCCCTGGACGACAGCGTGCGAAATCATATGAATCATGATCAAATGCGTCTAATGCATAATTTATTCAGAATTCATTCAAAAAACTCATGCGACTAAGGAAATGAACCTGCGCCATCTGGAGTACCTGCTGGCTGTGGCGGACACCGGTTCGTTCAGCCGCGCCGCGGAGCGGTGCCACATCACCCAGTCCGCCCTGAGTCGCAGCATCCAGACCCTCGAAGACGACCTCGGAGCACGTCTGATCGACCGAATGGGCAAGCGCAACGAGTTGACGCCGTTCGGCCAGACCGTTGCAAGCCGGGCGCGCCGCATGGTGCTGGATGCCGTTGAGCTAAAACGCAGCGCACAGCTATTGCAAGAAGGCTACTTGGGGGTCATTCGCATTGGGCTCGGCGCGGGGCCGACTGCACTGCTGATGCAGCCTTTTCTGAGTTACATGGCTTGCATGCATCCAAGAGTGCAGGTCAGCCTCGAATCCGGCCCCCCGGAGTTGCAGACCAGGCGCTTGCGCGAACGTGGATTCGACGCACTGGTCGTGGATCTACGCAGCGTCACGCCAGCTGATGACCTGTTGATCGAAGATTTGGGCCAAATGCGCGGTGGTTTCATCTGTCGCGTGGGTCACCCCCTTGCCAAACTCAACACCCCCATTACATTTGCACACCTCCAACGCTATCCGTTAGCGTCGACTTCACTCAATCCGGAGTTGGCACGTCTTCTGATCACCCGCTATGGACCCGCAGCGGATCCCCAGGTCGCAGTGACCTTGCGTTGCAACGATGTCAACAGTTTGTTATACGCGGTACAAGGCAGTGACGCGGTGTTCCTCGGCCTCGTCAGGCCCGCGCGTGAAGCCATCGCTGCCGGTAGCTTGGTGGAGTTGCCCATCACTCCGGCGTTGAACGAGGGCGCACACTTTGCGTTCGTTACCCTGGCCGACCGTACTGAAGCGCCTGCCATGGGAATTTTTCGCCAGTTTGTAGCCGAGCATCTGCATGACTGAGAGCCCCTTGTGGGCCACGCTAAATCTTCCAAAAGCCTTGGTTCAAAGTCTTTTTGGAGTCGCACGAGTCCTTTGCTGTGTTGGGATGCAAGGCGCGGGGCGCAGCGTACAGCTCGGCTATCCACAAGCGCCGCAACGCCGCAGACCGCCCGGCAAGGCACTTGCCCGAAGGGTTGGGGTGAAATCGGGCCGATGAATTTGCAGTTGTGGCGCCCCCGATGCTTGCCCAAGCGGTCGCTCGCCAAAAATTGACAAGTAGTTGGAACGAGTCGGCTGCTGCAAACCGTCGTGTCACAGAAGCCGGCCACCAGAAACCCAGCTGCTGGACCATGGCCGACAGTGCTACATATCCAGGCGGGCAAACACATTCAACCGGGAATATCAGCCCCCAAGCCCCACAACTGCCCCACCCCCCGCGCCAGCTCCACCGCCATCGCCACCGCGTTTGTAGGGTGCGCCACGCAATCCGTGCTCCAGAACTCTCCCACCCCTGCTGCGTGCAGCGCGGCCAGCGCATCGGCGTCGATCAGCGCGTGTGTCACCGCGACGTCCACCGAGGCGGCGCCGGCCGCCAGCAGAAGGCGCGTCGCCTGGGCCAGGGTGTGGCCGGTGCTGGCCATGTCGTCGAGCAGCACCACCGCCCTGCCCTGCACGGCCACGGGCGGCAGGTGGATGGTGACGCTGCGGTCACCGTGGCGTTCCTTGGTGCAGACGGCATGCTGAAGGCCGTGGCGGGCGGCGGCCTGGGCCACCCATTGGGCGGATTCGCCGTCGGGGCCCACGAGCAGCGCGCCGGGGCGCTGCTGGACGATCCAGTCGGCCAGCAGGGGGGCGCCGCTCAGCACCACGGTCTGCGCGGCGGGCACGGCCTCTTCGAGCGTGGCGACGCGGTGCAGGTGCGGGTCCACGGTGACCACGGCGTCGAACAGGCTGGCCAGGAAGGGGCCGACGATGCGCTGGCTCACGGCTTCGCCAGGGTGGAAGGCAATGTCCTGGCGCATGTAGGCGAGGTACGGCGCCACCAACGTGAGGTGGCGCACACCCAGGCCGCGCGCGGTGCGGGCGGCCAGCAGCAGTTCGATGAGCTTGTCATTGGGTTGGTGCAGGCTGCGCAGCAGCACGGCGCGCGCGGGCAACTGGCCGGCGGCGTCCACGGGCAGGGTGAGCTTGAGTTCGCCGTCCGGGAAGCGATGGCGCTGGATTTCCAGCGCGTTCAAGCCGCTAGCTGCGGCGAGGCGTTCGGCTGCGGCGCGTTCATCGTCAAAGTACAGCAGGCAGGCAGCAGTGCTTTTGGCCATGCTCAGAACTCCACAAAGACATGCGGCACGTCTTCGGCCGCGCCGATGCGGTAGCCACTGGCGTGCGCGCAGGCCTGGCGGGCGAATTCGAGGTCGGCCGGGAAGTCGGCATGCACCCGGTACAAGGGCTGGCCGGGCTGCACGGTATCGCCCAGCTTGCTCAGCAGGTCCACGCCCGCGCCCTGCACCTTGGGCGCGCCCGCCAGGCGGGCGATACGGGCGATCTGCTGGTTGTCGATGCCCGCCACGACGCCCCCGCCGGGGGCCTGCACCTCGAAGCTGAGCGCGCCCAGGCGGGGGTTGTTGTGGTCGAAATCCTTGTCGCCCTGGGCCCGGATGATGGCCTGCATGCAGGCCAGCGCGCGGCCGGAGTCGAGGATGTCGCGCGCGATGCCGAAGCCGTCGCCGCCACGCACGTCGGGGTCGCACTCGATCAGGCGGCCCGCCAGGCGCAGGGCTTTCTGGCGCAGGTCGTTGGGGGCGCGGGGGTCGTTTTCGAGCACGCGCATCACGTCGCGTGCCTCCAGCACCGGGCCGATGCCGTTGCCGATGGGCTGGCGCCCGTCGGTGATGACCACGTCGAGCGACAGCCCCAGGCGGTGCGCCACATATTCAAACAGGCGGCGCAGGCGCTGCGCCTCGGGCATGGAGCGCACCTTGGCCGTGGCGCCGATGGGGATGTCGAGCACGAGGTGGGTGGAGCCGGCGGCGATCTTCTTCGACAGGATGGACGCCACCATCTGCCCCGGCGAGTCGATGGAGAGCGGCCGCTCCACCGAGATCAGCACGTCGTCGGCCGGCGAGAGCTGGGCCGTGCCACCCCAGGCCAGGCACCCCCGGTGGTCGCGCACGATGCGCTGGAGCTGCTCCAGCGGCAGCTCCACGTTGGCCAGCACCTCCATGGTGTCGGCGGTGCCGGCGGGCGAGGTGATGGCGCGCGACGAGGTCTTGGGGCACAGCATGCCGTGCGCCGCGACGATGGGCACCACCAGCATGGAGGTGCGGTTGCCCGGAATGCCGCCGATGCAGTGCTTGTCCACCACCAGCGGCTCGTGCCAGTCCAGCCGCTGGCCGGTCTGGACCATGGCGTCGGACAGGAAGAACACCTCCTCGCGGTCGAGTTCGTCGCGGTTGCACGCCACGACGAAGGCGGTGAGTTCGATCTTGGAATAGCGGTGGTCGGCGATGTCGCGCACGATGGCGCGGAAATCGTCGCGCCCCAGACGCTCGCCCGCGATCTTGCGGAACAGCGCGCCCATGGACTCGGGCGGCTCGGCCTGCGCCACGGCCACGCTGTAGCCATTGTCCACGCCCAGTTGGGCGAAGGCGTCTTCCGACAGGCCCAGCTCGTGGCAGCCGACGATGGCCGGGTCGTCCACCACGTTCACCGTGGCCAGGATGCGCCGCCCGTTGGCGCGCACCTCGACCTTGGACAGCGCCTGAAAGCCCTCGGCGCGGTACACAGCGCAGTCGCGGTGCAGGTAGGCCACGTTCTCGCGCCAGGTGTCGATGGCCACGCGGCGCAAGGCCAGGCGGGAGACCGGGGCGCCGTTGCCGGCCGGCGCGGGGGCGGGCGGAGTGGATGTCGGGTCTGCTTGCATGCCCCTAGCCTACACCGGAATCCCGGCCTTTCGGGCACCTGCTTCCGGCGCGCGTCACCGGGGGCGCAGACGCAGCAGGCGGCCGTCGGGGCTGTCGGTCAGCAGGTAGAGCCAGCCGTCCGGCCCCTGACGCACATCGCGGATGCGCTCGCCCAGGTCTTCGAGCAGGCGCTCCTCGCGCACCACCTTGCCATCCTGCAGCTCCAGCCGGTGCAGGCGGCCGAATTTGAGCGACCCCACGAACAGGCTGTCGCGCCAATCCGGGCCGTAGCGCTCGCTGGTCAGGAAGGCCATGCCCGAGGGCGCGATGGAGGGCACCCAGTAATGCAAGGGCGGCTCCATGCCCGGCTTGGCCGTGCCCTCGCCGATCTTGCCGCCGCCGTAGTTCTCGCCATGGGTGACGGCGGGCCAGCCGTAGTTGCGGCCCGGCTCGGGGCGGTTGATCTCGTCGCCGCCCTGCGGGCCGTGCTCGTGCACCCACAGGCGCCCGTCCGGCCCCCAGGTGGCGCCCTGCGGGTTGCGGTGGCCCCAGCTCCAGATCTCGGGCAGCGCGCCGGGGCGGCCGCGCAAGGGGTTGTCGGCCGGCATGCCGCCGTCGGGCTGGATGCGCACGACCTTGCCGTGGTGGTTGTCGAGCTTCTGGGCGTCGTCCTTGCGGTGGTAGCGCTCGCCCAGCGCCAGGAACAGGTGGCCATCGGGCGCCTGCACGATGCGGCAGCCGAAATGCAGGTTGCTCGCCACCTTGGGCTGCTGGCTGAAGATCACTTTCACGTCCTGCAGCGCGCTGGCATCCGGCGACAGGGTGGCCCGCGCCAGCGCCGTGCTGTTGCCGCCGCCCTCGCCAGCGGGCTCGGAAAAGCAGAAATAGAGGCGGCGGTTGTGCGTGAACCCGGCATCCAGCACCAGATCGAGCAGGCCGCCCTGCCCGCCCGCCGCCACGGCGGGCAGCCCGCGCACGGGCGGCTGCACCCGTCCGTCGGCCGCCACCACGCGCAAGCGGCCGGGCCGTTCGGTCACGAGAAAGCGCCCGTCGGGCAGGAAGGCCACCGCCCAGGGGTGTTGCAGGCCGCCCGCCACGGGCTCGGCCACCACCCGCGAGGCCTGCGCGGCAAGGCCCGGACCGGCCAGACCGCAGATTGCTATTATTTGAATAGCTGGAAGCGCTTTACCAATAAGCGCCACAATGCATTTTCGCCATATTTTCATGGGCACCTTTCCAGCGTTTCGCATGGTGCGGCGCGCGCCACACCAGAGGGGAAATACGGATACCAATCAACGGCTTGCGGGGTTTTTGGGGCTTGACCGGTCAAAGTCTCGTGGTAACCTCGCGCCCCATGTCCAAGTGGTTATACATTCTGCTGCTGGTCTGTGCCAGCGCACAGGCGGCCCCCGGCGCCGCCCCGTCGGAGGACATGGACCGTTTCCTGCACGACAAGGGGCTGCTCGGCCAGCTCGCGGAAATGCGCCACAGCGTCACCGACCAGGCCCAGCAGGTGGTGGGCCGCACCTCCGACCTCGTCGTCACCGCCATGGGTTTCCTCGGCGTGCCCTACCGCCGTGGCGGCAGCAACGCCGAAACCGGCTTCGACTGCAGCGGCTTCGTGCGCTCCATGTATGAGCAGACCGTGGGCCTGCTGCTGCCGCGCCGCGCCGACCAGCAGGCCGCCAGCACGCAGGTCATCGACAAGAAGGACCTGCAGCCGGGCGACCTGGTGTTCTTCAACACCATGCGCCGCGCCTTCAGCCATGTCGGCATCTATGTGGGCGACGGCAAGTTCATCCACTCGCCCCGCAGCGGCTCCGAGGTGCGCGTGGAAGACATGCGCCAGGCCTATTGGCAGCGCCGCTTCGACGGTGCGCGCCGCGTCAGCCCCACGGCCGCTGCCCAGGCCGAAACCGTTCCGCAGTAAGCCGGCCATCCGGCCCGCCGTCAGGGCCGGGTGACCGTGATCGTTTCGGTGGCCCGGATCGGGCCGCCCATCTCGTTCACCGGCCGCGCCTGCGGGTCTTCCAGCATTCGCTTCGCCGCGCGCATGTCCTCCTGGTAGCGCGCCCGGGCCTCGGCCTCGCAGGCCTGGCGCCCGGCCGGGAGCGCGCGGCATTCGGCCAGGCCGATCTTCAGCCCGCCGCCCGCCTCGCGGATGGCGCTGCGGTAGCGCTGCTGGGGCGTGGTGTCCGGCACATCGGCACGCGCCAGCTCCGCGTCATACGATTGCGCCAGGGCCGCGCCGGGCACGGCGCTGGCCAACAGCAGGGACAGGAAGATGATCGGGGGTGTCTTCTGGGTCATGGCGGTTTCCTCGTTCTGGCTCGGGCGACATTCCGCACCGAAAGAGAGAGGCCCATGGTAGGGGCGGGCGGCACGCTACCATGTCGGACAACGCCACCTGTCCACCCCAGCGCATGCCCACGGCCCCCCACCCTCCCGGCTCCGACCACGCTCCCGCGCACGACCATGCCTACCTTCAGCACCTGCTGTCGCGGCGCAACCAGGCCGCCGGCCGGGATGCCTCCATCGATGCGGCCATCGAGCGCGCCTTCGTGCGCGATGTGGCCATGCTGGTGCTGGACATGTGCGGCTTCTCGCGCATCACGGCGCGCCACGGCATCATCCATTTCCTGGCCATGGTGCACCAGATGGAACAGGCCGCCCGCCCGGCCATCGTGGGCAATGGCGGCGAGGTGATCAAGCAGGAGGCCGACAACCTGTTCGCCGTGTTCCTCCAGCCCGAGCAGGCGCTGCAGGCGGCGCTGGACATCCACCGCGCCCTGGACGCCATGAACGCCGTGCTGCCGCCCGAGGCCGCGCTCCAGGCCAGCGTGGGCATCGGCTACGGCCCGACGCTGGTGATCGCCGGCAAGGACCTGTTCGGCCACGAGATGAACCTGGCCTGCAAGCTGGGCGAGGACATCGCCGGGCCTGGCGAGACCCTGCTCACCGCCAGCGCCTGCGCGCTGCTGCCGGCCGGGCGCTATGTGTTCAGCGACCGGCCGTGCACCATTGGCGGCGCGCTCCTGCCCGCGCACCGCCTGGAAGCCTGCCTGTTCGAGCGGCCGCTGGGCGGCGTTGTCTGACATGTGCGCACCATGGATTCGCGGTAGATTGGCGCGGTCTGCAACCGCACCGGAGGTATTTCCATGATGTCTGTGATCGGCTCCCTGCTCATCGGCCTGGTGGTGGGCTTCATCGCCCGCGCCATCAAGCCCGGCGACGACAGCCTTGGCTGGATCATGACCGCCCTGCTCGGCGTGGCCGGCTCCTTCTTGGCCAGCTACGCGGGCCAGGCCCTGGGCTGGTACCAGGCGGGGGAGGCGGCTGGCTTCATCGCCTCGGTGCTGGGCGCGGTGGTGTTGCTGGTGGTCTACGGCCTTGTCAAGGGCAAGGCCTCGTGAGGACCGACGGGGTGCGGCCATGATGGGCCAGGTCCGCATGCGCAAGCCCCCCGCGCCACCGGCCACGCCCGCCGATGCGGCCCTGGAGGCGGCGGCGCGGCGCGCCCGCAAGCTGCTGCACAAGCGTGCCCTGGTGGCGGCGGCCGCCAGCGTGGTGCCCGTGCCCGGCCTCGACTGGGCCGCGGACGCCGCCCTGCTCGCCCGGCTTCTGCCGCAGATCAACGCCGAGTTCGGCCTCACGCCCGAGCAGATCGACCGGCTCGATCCCACGCAGCGCGAGCAGGTGCAGAAGGCCGTGGCCCTGGTGGGCTCGGTGCTCATCGGCAAGCTCATCACGCGCGACGCGGTGCTCAAGCTCACCAGCGCCGTGGGCCTGCGCATGACCACCAAGCAGGCCGCCAAATACGTGCCGCTGGCGGGCCAGGCGATCTCGGCCACGCTGGGCTATGCCACGCTGCGCTACCTGGGCGAGCGGCACATCCGCGACTGCATGCAGGTGGCGCAGACCGCCCAACTGAGCCTGCCCGCGCCGGATGCTACTAAAACCGTAGCTTGAGGCGCTTGCTGGAAAAGTGCCAGGGTCTGATTTCACTCAAACCCTGGCACCCCCATGCTCAAGCCCAGGCGCACTCACAGGTGAAGTGGCGCAGGAACTTGGGCTGCTTGGTGATCTTCACGCCCCGGATGCTGGCGGCCTTTTCCTTCACCTCGGCGATCACCTCGGCGGCATAGTCGAAGTGGCTTTGCGTGTACATGCGGCGCGGGAAGGCCAGGCGCACCAGCTCCATGCTGTGGTAGGTCTCCACGCCCGAATCCAGGCGCTTGCCGAACATCACCGAGCCGATCTCCACGCCCCGGATGCCGCCTTCAAGGTACAGCGCATTGCACAGCGCCCAGGCGGGGTACTGCTCCACCGGCATGTTGGGCAGCACGGTCTTGGCGTCGATATAGACCGCGTGGCCGCCCGTGGGCTTGACGAAGCCCACACCGGCCGCCTCCAGGCGCTCGCCCAGGTATTCGGCGGTGCGCAGGCGGTAGCGCAGGTAGTCTTCCTCCATGCCCTCCTCCAGGCCCACGGCCAGCGCTTCGAGGTCGCGCCCGGCCATGCCGCCGTAGGTGGGGAAGCCTTCCATCATGATCAGGCCGTTGCGCACCGCGTCCAGCCATTCCTCGCTGCGCAGCACGATGAAGCCGCCGATGTTGACCATGCCGTCCTTCTTGGCGCTCATGGTGGCGCCGTCGGCGTAGGAGAACATTTCCTTGACGATGTCGCGGATAGAGGTGTTCTCATAGCCCGGCTCGCGCATCTTGATGAACATGGCGTTCTCGGAGAAGCGGCACACGTCCATGATGAAGGGCTTGCCGTACTTCTTCAGCAAGGCGGCGTAGGCGCGGATGTTGGCCATCGACACCGGCTGGCCGCCGCCGGTGTTGTTGGTCACGGTGATCATGCCGAAGGGGATGCGGTGGCCCTGCTCCTTGAGCACGGCCTCGACGCGCGCCAGGTCAATGTTGCCCTTGAAGGGGTAGTCCAGCGCGGGCTGCAGGCCCTCGGGGATCACCAGGTCCACGGCCTCCACGCCCATGTATTCGAGGTTGCCGCGCGTGGTGTCGAAATGGCAGTTGTTGGGCACCAGGTCGCCCGCCTTGCAGGTGGCGCCGAACAGCACCTTCTCGGCCGCGCGGCCCTGGTGCGTGGGCACGAAATACTGCATGCCGGTGATGTCCTGGATGACTTTTTCCAGGCGGTAGAAGCTGCGCGCGCCGGCATAGCTCTCGTCGCCTTCCATGATGGCGCCCCACTGCTTGGACGACATGGCGCCGGTGCCGGAATCGGTGAGCCAGTCGATCAGCACGTCTTCGGCGCGCAGCTTGAAGACGTTGAGCTTGGCCTCTTCGAGCAGGCGCTCGCGCTCGGCACGGGTGGTCATGCGGATGGGTTCCACACTTTTGATGCGGAAGGGTTCGATCAGGGTTTTGGGCATGTGCGCTCCTGGGTTGTCTTGGTCAGGGGCGCAAAGTTATCACCGCGAAAAAACCCATGGTGTCGGTTATTTCCAACGCCCATGAAAAAATCCGGGCCCCGCCAGCACGCTGGCCAGGGCCCGGAATATTTGGCTTAAAACCGGCTCTAGCGCCCGCCAATAAAGCGCTATTAGCTATCCTAAATATAGCACCAAGACCACTGGCAATCGCACCAGTCAGGCCAGCGGTTGGGCCTGCGCCTGGCCGGTGAGGCGCTGCGCCAGCCCCTGCGCGAGCCGGTTGACGATGCCGTAGATCGACAGTTGCGGGTTCGCGCCCACGCTGGTGGGAAACAGCGAACCGTCGTGCACCGAGAGGTTCTCGACCTGCCAGTGCACCCCGTCGGGCCGCACCACGCCCTGCTTGTCGTCGCCGCCCAGGCCGCAGCCGCCCATCACGTGCGCGCTGACCACCTTGGCCAGCAACGGCTTCATCGGCAACTGTTCGATGGCGGCCTTGGCCCGCGCCCACGAATCCACGGGCCGGCCCATTTCGTGCACCGGCAGCACCTGGCGCGCCCCGGCGGCGAACTGCAGCTCGGCCATGGCCAGCAGCGCGCGGCGGCCGCCCTCCATCACGAAATCGGTCAGCGGGTAGTCGAGAACGGCCGATCCGTCGCCGCGCAGCTTCACGCGCCCGCCGGGCGACTGCGCGTGGAAGCCATCGCGCAGCAGGGCCAGCAGCACATGCGTGCGCGGAAACTGCGCCAGCATGTCGGCCTGCACCTGCCCATGGCCCGGCATGCTGGTGGCCATGATCACCGGGTGCAGCGGCGGCGCCTCCAGCTTGAAGCCCATGGGGCCGTCGATGGGCTGGGTTTCGAGGTAGTGGTCGGTGTAGATGGACTGTGGCGCGCCGGCCCAGCCCTCCACCGCCTGCTCCATCACCGCCGCCGACATCACCACCGGGTGCAGGAAGGTGCGCGTGCCCAGGCGCTGGTGCGGGTCGGGCGCCTTGGAGCGCAGCAGCACGGCCGGCGAGTTGATGGCGCCGCCCGCCAGCACGAAATGCCTGGCCACGATGGTCGTGGGCCGGCCCGCGTCGCGCGCCACGCCGTTGCCGTCCACGGCCACGCAGCGCAGCGACTGCGCCTTGCCGTCCGCGAAGGTGAACTGCTCGGCCCGCGTCTCCACCAGCAGCGTGGCGCCCTTGTCGAGCGCTACGGGAAGGGTCGTCACCAGCATGGACTGCTTGGCATTGGTGGGGCAGCCCATGCCGCAGGAGCCCAGGTTCCAGCAGCCCTTGACGTTGCGCCGGATCGACTCCACGGGGATGCCGAGCCGCTGCGCACCCTGGCGCAGCAGATCGTTGTTGGCGTTCGGCGCCACCTGCCAGGGCGAGACATGGAGCCTGCGCTCGGCCTGCTCGAAATACGGCGCCAGGGCCTCCACGCCGAAGTCCTGCAGCCCGAAATGCGCCTGCCAATGGCGCAGCGTGGGCGGCGGCGTGCGGAAGGAGCTGGTCCAGTTCACCGTGGTGGAGCCGCCCACGCAGCGCCCTTGCAGGATGGAAATGGCCTTGTCCTCGGTCTTGCGGCTGGCGCTCTCCTGGTAGAGCGAGGGATAGGCCTCGGCTTCGCGCTGGCGGAAATCGGCGCTGCTCTTGAGCGGCCCCTCCTCCACGATGACCACGCTCAGCCCGGCGCGCGTGAGCAGCTCGGCGGTGATGCCCGCCCCCGCGCCCGAGCCGACGATGGCCACATCACAGGTGATTTTCTCGGGCAGCGCGCCGTGGGCGCCGCCCAGCACTTTCCAGCCGCGCTGCAGGCCCGCACGGATGGGATCGGGGAAATTGCTCATGGAAATGTGTGCGTGATGGGTTTCAGAGGACCAGCGGGCCGGGATAGCCCAGCGTTTTCCAGGTGGACTCATCGGAAAAATACGCTCCGCCGACGATCTCGTGCAGCGCGTGGTAGGCCTGCTGGCGCACCGCCAGCGTGGAATAGCGCATGCCGTCGAGCGCGGCCCGCACCTCGTCACCGCTGGCATCCGGCCAGTCGCTCGCCAGCCCGGCCAGCGCGAGCCGCCCTGGGGCGGTGCACAGCAGGCCCACGAGCTGCGACAGCTCGGCCTGCACATGCGCGGGCAGGTTCAACGCGACCGCATCGACACGCTCCACCAGCCCCTGCAGCGCGCGCGCCTGGGCCTCCGTCTCCGTGGGCAGCGTGCCTTGCAGGATGGCGCGGCCCAGGCTGGCGAACAGAGCGCGGGCGGCGGGCGTCAGCCGCCCCTGGTCCAACCCAGGGCGCAGCAGCACGGCGGCACCACCCGCCAGGGCCAGCACGGCGCCCGACACCAGGCCCAGCTTCAAGAGGGATCGTCTTTGCATCTTTTGACTATCGCACGCGCTTGCGGCGGCCCCCTAGAGGCCCGCGCCTAGAACGGCTCGGGGTTTGCACGCATGCCGCAAGCCGCTTTCAGGGCAGCCGCCTGGCCTGCGGGAGACGGATCACAAACGCCATCCTGGACGCCAACCACCGCCAAAACACGCCAACTACGGCGAAAACGCACAAAAGAAGAGCCACACCCGGAGCCAGCGATCTTTTGCCAGAATGGCGGCATGAACACCTCCGCCCCCCGCTACTGGCTGATGAAGTCCGAGCCCAGCGAATGCTCCATCGACGACGCCCTGGCCGCGCCCCACGCCACCGTGCCCTGGACCGGCGTGCGCAACTACCAGGCCCGCAACTTCATGCGCGACGCCATGCAGGTGGGTGACGGCGTGCTGTTCTACCACTCCAGCTGCCCGGAGCCGGGCATCGTGGGTATCGCCCGCGTCGCCTCGGGCACGCGCCCCGACCCCACGCAGTTCGACCCCGCCTCGCCCTATTTCGACCCGAAATCCAGCCCCGGGCAGCCGCGCTGGCTGTTGCTGGACATCCAGGCGCTGCGCAAGACCCGGCTGATCGGCCTGGCCGAGTTGCGCGAGCACGCGGAGCTGGCCGGGATGCGGGTGCTGCAACGGGGGAACCGGCTGTCGATCACGCCGGTGGAGGAGCCAGAGTGGCGGGCGATCGGGGAACTGGCGCAGCAGTGATGACGATGCATTGAACAACTGCCGTCGGCCCACCGCAGGCGCGCGCCACCGATCTCACTGGCGGGTGAAGACCACGTGTGTGGCCAGCGGCGATGCCACATGCTGCGTGCAGGCGTAGCCCAGGGCGGGCAGGTCGACCCCTTCGAACAAGCGCTCCCCCGAGCCCAGCAGGACGGGGGCGATAGCGATGTGCATTTCATCCACCAGGCGCTCGCGCAGGTACTGCTGTATGGTGTGGACGCCGCCGCCCAGGCGAACATCCTTGCCCGCGGCTGCGGCCCGGGCCTGCGCCAACGCGCTGGCAATGCCATCGGTCACGAAGTGGAAGGTTGTTCCACCCTCCATCACCAGCGGCGCGCGAGCGTGGTGGGTGAGCACGAAAACGGGCACGTGGTACACCGGGTTCTCGCCCCACCAGCCCCGCCAGCTCTCGTCCGGCCAGGGGCCGCGCACCGGCCCGAACATGTTCCGGCCCAGGATCCAGGCCCCGACATTCCGAAAGCCCCGGGCGGCGAAGTCTTCATCGACCCCCTGCGTCGCCCCGCCCTCGCCACCGAACACCGCCTTCTGGAACGTGCGCGTGGCAAAGGCCCAGCCGTGGAGCGAGGTGCCGCCCACTCCCAGCGGGTTGTCGATGCCCTGGTGCGGACCAGCACCGAAACCGTCCAGTGAAATCGTGAAGCTCTCGACGCGAAGCTTGGACATGGTGTCTCCTGGCTGCCAATAGCAGTGGGGATTGCTGCGATCCCTGGCCCACTGTATCCGGCCAGGCCTGCGAAACACAACCGGCGGCGCGTACCCCCTCCGGCAAGCGTTTCTCGCGGCGCCACCAGCGCCGCCGACGCGCATATTTCGGCATGTTCACGCACAGGGGCGCCCTGCCCTGTGGTGGCCCTGCGCCGGCCGTCAAGGGCTGCGCTGCTTGATGAGAGAAAAACGCCTCTCTGCCCAAAGAATGCCGCGCCCTGCTCAACGGCGAACCGGGCCTGCCTTCGCCAGTTCTTTCACGGCAGCCGCTATCTCCCCTTCCTTGTAGCCAGAAAATCGGCGATAGCCAACATATGTCAACGGATACCCGGCTCCTTGGAGTGCCCTGTAGAGCAGTTCATTCGACTGCGATTGCTCCACATCGATTTCTTCAAAAGGAATTTGATTTGCAGCAAAGTACTCACGCTGCATTTTGCAGTATGGGCACCAATTTGTCGCATACATCACCACTTTGGCGCGGCCACCGGAATTGAAATGGTTATCCATGGCCATGTTTTCCATGCGGCTCAACACCTCCTTGCCGTAGGTCTCCGCCAGAACCGAGGTGATTTGCATGAGGTCATCCCCACGAATCTCATGCTTGCCCACAAGAGTGGTTGGATAAATATCGATGCCGTACTTGTTCGATACCGGGGCACCGTCTTTTCCAGCCACGTTGATTTCCTCGAACACCGCCCCACGGTCCCTCAGGGTCGCCCTGACCCTTTCACAGGGTTCGCCACAGTTCGGACCAATAAACAAGACAACCAGCGGCTTGCCTTGCTTGTCGAATGCGCCTTTCGCGGAAGAAAGGGAGAACCCATTTTGATAGAACTTGAATCCAGCAAAAACAAGCAAGGCGAGCAGTATTATTTTCTTCATATTGACGTGTCTATTGAGGTTGCTGGCGGCACTATAACGGCAACCCCTTGGAATACCCTGCACGAATCACCGGCGCCGTGCGCATCCACGGTCTCATGGCGGTCCATGCCGTTGTAAATGCTCGCAATAGCTTCGGCTACTGCTGCGCTTTACGCCTTGCGACCCATCCCGATCCGCAGCGCGCACTTTCCGCTCGATTCCCCTTGAAAGGCCGGCCTCCCGTCCAATTCAGCACCTCAAGACAACGCGTTTCCACTGCGCCGTAAATGCGCCACCAGCGCCGCCGCAAAACCCGACAGTACCGCCCCCTTGCGCACGCAGATCTGCAGGTCGCGCTGCGCCCAGGACTCATCCATGGCGACGAGCACCGGCGGCTCGCCCAGGCCCGCCAGGGTGACGGCGCTGCGCGGCACCAGGCCGATGCCCACGCCGGCGCCCACCATGCGGCAGACCGCCTCGAAGCTGCGCACCTGGATGCGCACGTCGAGGTGGCGGCCCAGGGCGGCAGCCGCGTTCATGGTGAAGGTGTGGATGGCCGAGCCCGCATGCAGCATGACGAAGGCGTGGTCCAGCACCTCGGCAAAGCCCACCCGGGCGCGCGTGGCCAGGGGGTGGCCCGTGGGCACGATGAGCACCAGCAGGTCCTGCCGGTAGGGGGTCAGCTCCACGCCAGCGGTATTGCCGCTGTCGGCCAGCACGCCCACCTCGATCTCGCCACCCGCCACGGCAAGGACGATCTCGGCGCTGGTGCGCTCTTCCAGGCTCACGCTGACCTGGGGGTGTTGCTTGAGGAAGCCGGCCAGGTCGTCGGGCAGGAAGGAATGGGTGGCGTGGGTGTTGGCCCACAGGCTGACATGGCCACGGATGCCGGTGGCGAACGGCGAGAGATTGGCGTGCATCTGCTCGATGCTGGCCAAGACTTCGCGGGCATTGCGCAGCAGCGCCTCGCCAGCGCGCGTGAGCGCCACGCCACGGGCCTCGCGCTCGAACAGCGTGGTGTTCAGGCTCTCCTCCAGGCGGCGCAGCCGGTGGCTGGCCGACGACGGCGCCAGGCAGGCGCGGGCCGCGCCGCGCGTGAGGTTGCGTTCCTCGGCGATGGCCACGAACAGGCGCAGATCGGTCAGGTCATAGCCCATGGCGGCATCCTTCATCGTTCGGTATTTACGAACGCTGGCATGTGGAATGGGCAATTGTGCCAGCCGGTAGGCACTGCCACCATGTAGCAATCTTTTAGAGCGCAATGAAATGCCTGCATATCGTTCGCTCTATCCGCATGCCTAGCCAATACCACCCATGCCCTGGAAACACTGGTCTTCCGAACGCCTCGGGTTCGCCCTCGCCATCCTGGCCGCCCTGGGGTTCTCCTTCAAGGCCATTTTCGTGAAGCTGGCCTACGCGGTGCCGCAAACCGTGCCGTTGGACTCCGTCACGCTGCTCACACTGCGCATGGCCTTCTCGTTGCCCTTCTTTGCCTGGGTGGGACTGCGCTCGGGCCAGGGCCTGGCCCCGCTCAGCCGGCGCGACTGGCTGCTGCTGAGCGCGCTGGGCCTGCTGGGGTACTACGGCGCGAGCATTCTCGACTTCATCGGCCTGCGCTACATCACCGCAGCGCTGGAGCGGCTGATTCTGTTCACTTACCCCACGCTCACCCTCCTGATCGGCGTGCTCTTTCTAGGCCAGACGGCGTCGCGACGCGAATTGGGGGCGCTGGCACTGTCCTATGCCGGCATCGGCCTGGCCTTCGCGCACGACCTGCAAGTGGCCGGCGACATGCAGACGGTGCTGGTTGGTGCAGCCTTCGTGTTCGGCTCCTCGGTGTCGTATGCCTTCTACCAGGCCGGCAGCGAGCCCGCCATCCGGCGGCTGGGCGCGGCGCGCTTCACCGCGCTGGCCATGCTGATCTCGACAGCGGCGACGCTGCTCCACTTTGTGGCCACCCAGCCGGTGCACGCCCTGGCCCAGCCGGCGCCGGTCTACCTGCACGCCATGGGCATGGCGCTGTTCGCCACCGTGCTGCCGGTATTCATGACCTCGGGCGCCATCCGCCGCATCGGCGCATCGCGCACCGCGCTGATCGGCACCATCGGCCCGGTGCTGACGATCTTCCTGGGCGCGTGGCTGCTGGGCGAGCGGCTGTCGCTGCCGCAGTTGGCGGGCGCCGGGCTGGTGCTCGCGGGCGTGTTGCTCATCTCCCGGGGCAGCCAGCCCCGGTCGCAGGTGCCGGCGAGCACCGTCGCGGCGCTGAAATGACACTGGCCGCGCAGCCCTTGAGGACTGCGCGGCCAGTATGCAGTGCGTGGGGCGTCAGGCGCCGGGCGCGCCGCCGGTGCTGGCGGGCGCCTGGGGCTCACCATCGTCCGGCATGCCCCAGGTTTCCCAGTCGTCGCCAAACAGCTCCGCCGGGTGCTGCGTCCGGTCCGAACCGTTGCCGCAGCGCATGTCCTTGGCGGGGCAGTACAGGTCGCAGCCCCAGCACACCCGCTCGGGGTGGGCGGGGGCCTTGGGGAACTTCTTGACTGCCATGGCTGTGCCCGGTGCCGGTGGCGTTGCTCCGGCTTACTTGCGTGCCGGGGGCACGTCGGTGCAGGAGCCGTGCGCCACTTCCGCCGCCATGCCGATGCTCTCGCCCAGCGTGGGGTGCGGGTGGATGGTCTTGCCAATGTCCACGGCGTCTGCACCCATTTCGATGGCCAGGGCGATCTCGCCGATCATGTCGCCAGCATGGGTGCCGACGATGCCGCCGCCGAGGATCTTGCCGTGGCCATGGGCCTCCGGCGAATCGTCGAACAGCAGCTTGGTGACGCCTTCGTCGCGGCCGTTGGCAATGGCGCGGCCGGAGGCCGCCCAGGGGAACAGGCCCTTCTTGACCTTGATGCCCTGGGCCTTGGCCTGGTCCTCGGTCAGGCCCACCCAGGCCACTTCGGGGTCGGTGTAGGCCACGCTGGGGATCACGCGGGCGTTGAAAGCGGCGCTGGCCAATTCCTTATTGCCCTGCAGTTCACCGGCGATGACTTCCGCCGCCACATGCGCCTCGTGCACCGCCTTGTGCGCCAGCATGGGCTGGCCCACGATGTCGCCGATGGCGAAGATGTGCGGCACGTTGGTGCGCATCTGGATGTCGACGTTGATGAAGCCCCGGTCCGTGACGGCCACGCCGGCCTTGTCGGCGGCAATCTTCTTGCCGTTGGGCGTGCGGCCCACGGCCTGCAGCACCAGGTCGTAGGTTTGCGGCGCGGGGGCGGTGCCGCCCTCTTCCGCTGCAGCGAACGTCACCTCGATGCCTTCGGGCGTGGCCTTGGCCCCCACCGTCTTGGTCTTGAGCATGATGTTGTCGAAGCGCTTGGCGTTCATCTTCTGCCAGATCTTGACCAGGTCGCGGTCGGCGCCCTGCATCAGGCCGTCCATCATCTCGACCACGTCCAGGCGCGCGCCCAGCGTGCTGTACACCGTACCCATCTCCAGGCCGATGATGCCGCCGCCGAGGATCAGCATGCGCTTGGGGACTTCCTTGAGTGCCAGGGCGCCGGTGGAGTCGACCACGCGCGGATCGTCGGGCATGAAGGGCAGGCGCACAGCCTGCGAGCCGGCGGCAATGATGGCTTTTTGGAAGGCGATAACCTTCTTGGTGCCGGTCTTCTCCTGGCCGGTACCGGTGGTTTCTTCCACTTCGAGGTGGTTCGCACCCACAAAGGCGCCGTAGCCGCGCACGGTGGTCACCTTGCGCATCTTGGCCATCTGGGCCAGCCCGCCGGTGAGCTTGCCGATGACCTTTTCCTTGTGGCCGCGCAGCTTGTCCACGTTGACGGTGGGCGCGCCGAAGTCCACGCCCAGGTCGGCCATGTGGCTGACCTCATCCATCACGGCGGCCACGTGCAGCAGCGCCTTGGACGGGATGCAGCCCACGTTCAGGCAGACGCCGCCGAGGGTGGCGTAGCGTTCGACCAGCACCACCTTCAGGCCCAGGTCGGCCGCGCGGAAGGCGGCGCTGTAGCCGCCGGGGCCGCCGCCGAGCACGAGCACGTCGCACTCCAGGTCGGCGCTGCCGGCAAAGCTGGCCGCTTCTGTTTTAGGAGCTGCTGGCGCTTGTGCTGCGGGCGCTGGAGCCGGTTTTGGCTCCGAAACCGCAGGCGCGGGCGCCGGGGTGGCGGCCTGCGCCACTTCCAGCGTGAGCAGCACGCTGCCCTCGGCGATCTTGTCGCCGAGCTTCACGCGCACCTCGCGCACCACGCCGGCGTGGCTGGAGGGGATTTCCATCGAGGCCTTGTCGGACTCGACGGTGACGAGGCTCTGCTCGGCCTTGATGGTGTCGCCGGGCTTCACCATCACCTCGATGACGGCCACCTCGGCGAAGTCGCCGATGTCGGGCACCTTGATATCGATCGTTGCCATGTGCGTTGCCCTCTCGTTACAGCGCGATGCGGCGGAAGTCCGCCAGCAGCGAGGCAAAGTACACGTTGAAGCGCGCGGCGGCGGCGCCGTCGATCACGCGGTGGTCCCAGCTCAGGCTCAGCGGCAGGATCAGGCGCGGGGCGAACTGCTGGCCGTCCCACTTCGGCTCGATGCTGCTCTTGCACACGCCCATGATGGCCACTTCGGGCGCGTTGATGATGGGAGTGAAGTAGCGCCCGCCGATGCCGCCGAGCGATGAAATGGAGAAGCAGCCGCCCTGCATGTCGGCCGGGGCCAGCTTGCCCTCGCGCGCCTTGCCGGCCAGCTCGCTCATCTCCTTGCTGATCTGCACGATGCCCTTCTGGTCGGCGTCCTTGATGACGGGCACCACGAGGCCGTTGGGGGTGTCGGCGGCAAAACCGATGTGGAAGTAGTTCTTCAGCACCAGTTGCTCGCCGTCGAGCGAGGCATTGAACTCTGGGAACTTCTTGAGCGCGGCCACGGCGGCCTTGATCATGAAGGCCAGCATGGTGACCTTGACGCCGCTCTTCTCGTTTTCCTTGTTCAGCTGCACGCGGAAGGCTTCGAGGTCGGTGATGTCGGCGTCGTCGTGGTTGGTGACGTGCGGGATCACCACCCAGTTGCGGTGCAGGTTGGCGCCGCTGATCTTCTTGATGCGCGAGAGGTCCTTGCGCTCCACGGGGCCGAACTTGGCGAAATCGACCTTGGGCCAGGGCAGCAGGTTCAGGCCCTCGCCCGAGCCACCACCACTGCTGGCGGGCGCCTTGGCCGCCGCCGCGCGCGTCTGGGCGGCGCCGGTCATCACGGCCTTGGTGAAGTTCTGCACGTCGTCCTGGGTGATGCGGCCCTTGGGGCCGCTGCCCTTGACCTCGTCGAGCGGCACGCCGAGCGCGCGGGCGAACTTGCGCACCGAGGGGCTGGCGTGCGGCAGGCCGGCCGTGGGCGTGCCAGGCTGGTGCGCGGGCACTGCCACAGCGACCGAAGCTGCCGCCGCAGGGGCGCTGGCCGGGGCTGCGGGCGCGGGCGCCGAGGCGGGGACTGCGGGGGTTGCAGTCGCGGCCGGTGCGGCCACGGCGGCGCCGGACAGCAGGGCCACGAGGTCGCCGATGTTGACCTTGTCGCCCACCATGACCTTGAGTTCCTGCACCACGCCGGCGGCGGGCGACGGGATTTCCATCGACGCCTTGTCGGATTCGACGGTGAACAGCGACTGCTCGGGTTTGACCGTGTCGCCGGGCTTGACCAGCAGCTCGATCACGGCAACGTCCTTGAAGTCGCCGATGTCGGGCACGCGCACTTCCAGCGGGCCGCTGGCGGCGGTCGCCACGGGAACGGCAGCAGGCACTTCTGTTTTGATAGCTGCTGGCGCTTGTGCAGCGGGCGCTGGAGCCTGATTTGATGCAGATTCCGCCGCGCCGCCCGCCACTTCGAGCGTGAGCACCACGGAGCCCTGCTTGACCTTGTCGCCGACCTGCACGTGCAGGTCCTTCACCACGCCGGCGTGGCTCGACGGGATTTCCATCGACGCCTTGTCGGATTCCACGGTGATGAGCGATTGCTCGGCCTTGACCGTGTCGCCGGCTTTCACCAGCAGCTCGATCACGCCCACTTCGTCAAAGTCGCCGATGTCCGGGACCTGGATGTCTACCAATGCCATGTTTGTCTCCGGTTCGGTTAGGCGTACAGCGGGTTGATCTTGTTCGCGTTGATGCCGTATTTGGCGATCGCCTCGGCCACCTTGGCGACGGGCACGCTGCCCTGCTCGCTGAGCGCCTTGAGCGCGGCCACCACGATGTAGTGGCGGTTGATCTCGAAGTGCTCGCGCAGCTTGCTGCGGAAGTCGCTGCGGCCGAAGCCGTCGGTGCCCAGCACCTTGTAGGGGCGGCCCGCCGGGATGAAGGGGCGGATCTGCTCGGCGTAGCTCTTCATGTAGTCGGTGGAGGCCACCACGGGACCGGCATGGCCGCCGAGCTGGCGCGCCACGAAGGACTGGCGCGGCGCTTCCAGCGGGTGCAGCAGGTTCCAGCGCTCGCAGTCCTGGCCTTCGCGGGCCAGTTCATTGAAGCTGGGGCAGCTCCAGACATCGGCCTGCACGCCCCAATCAGCGGCCAGCAGGGTCTGGGCCGCGATGGATTCACGCAGGATGGTGCCCGAGCCCAGCAGCTGCACGCGCTTGTCGCCCTCGGCGCCCGGCTTGCACAGGTACATGCCTTGCAGGATCTGCTCCTCGGTGCCGGGCGTGAGGCCGGGCATGGCGTAGTTCTCGTTGAGCAGGGTGATGTAGTAGAAAACGTTTTCCTGCTTCTCGACCATGCGCTTCAAGCCATGGTGCAGGATCACCGCCACCTCGTGGGCGAAGGTCGGGTCGTAGCTGATGCAGTTGGGGATGGTGCCCGCCAGGATGTGGCTGTGGCCGTCCTCGTGCTGCAGGCCCTCGCCATTGAGCGTGGTGCGGCCCGATGTGCCGCCCAGCAGGAAGCCGCGCGCCTGCATGTCGCCGGCCGCCCAGGCCAGGTCGCCGATGCGCTGGAAGCCGAACATCGAGTAGTACACGAAGAACGGCACCATGATGCGGTTGTTCGTGCTGTAGCTGGTGGCGGCGGCGATCCAGCTGGCCATGCCGCCGGCCTCGTTGATGCCTTCCTGCAGGATCTGGCCGGCCTTGTCTTCGCGGTAGTACATCACCTGGTCGCGGTCGACCGGGGTATAGAGCTGGCCCTTGGGGTTGTAGATGCCGATCTGGCGGAACAGGCCTTCCATGCCGAAGGTGCGCGCCTCGTCCACGAGGATAGGCACCACGCGCGGGCCCAGGGCCTGGTCGCGCAGCAACTGCGTGATGAAGCGCACATAGGCCTGGGTGGTGCTGATCTCGCGGCCCTCGGCCGTGGGCTCCAGGATGGCCTTGAAGGTGTCGAGCGCGGGCACGGTGAACTGCTCCTCGGCCTTGGGGCGGCGGTGCGGCAGGTAGCCGCCCAGCGCCTTGCGGCGTTCGTGCAGGTAGCGCATTTCCGGCGTGTCGTCGGCCGGCTTGTAGTAAGGGATGTCCGCCAGCTGGCTGTCGGGGATCGGGATGTTGAAGCGGTCGCGGATGTACTTGATGTCCTCGTCCGACAGCTTCTTGGTCTGGTGTACCGTGTTCTTGCCCTCGCCGGCCTTGCCCATGCCGTAGCCCTTGACGGTCTTGACCAGCAGCACGGTGGGCTGGCCCTTGTGCGCGTTGGCGGCATGGAAGGCCGCGTACACCTTGGCGGGCTCGTGGCCGCCACGGCGCAGCTCGAATACCTCTTCGTCGGTCATGTGCTCGACGAGCTTGAGGGTTTCGGGGTAGCGGCCAAAGAAGTTTTTGCGCACGAAGGCACCGTCGTTGGCCTTCATGGCCTGGTAGTCGCCGTCGAGCGTTTCCATCATGAGCTGCTTGAGCTTGCCGGTCTTGTCGCGGCGCAGCAGCTCGTCCCAGCCATTGCCCCAGAGCAGCTTGATGACGTTCCAGCCGCTGCCACGGAATTCGCCCTCCAGCTCCTGCACGATCTTGCCGTTGCCGCGCACCGGACCGTCCAGGCGCTGCAGGTTGCAGTTGATGACGAACACCAGGTTGTCCAGGTTCTCGCGCGCCGCCAGGCCGATCGCGCCCAGCGATTCAGGCTCGTCCATCTCGCCATCGCCGCAGAACACCCACACCTTGCGGTTCTCGGTGTTGGCGATGCCACGGGCGTGCAGGTATTTCAGGAAGCGCGCCTGGTAGATCGCCATCAGCGGGCCCAGGCCCATGGACACCGTGGGGAACTGCCAGAACTCGGGCATGAGCTTGGGGTGCGGGTAGCTGGAGAGCCCCTTGCCGTCCACCTCCTGGCGGAAGCTGTCGAGCTGTTCCTCGGTCAGGCGGCCTTCCAGGAAGGCACGTGCGTAGATGCCGGGGGCGCTGTGGCCCTGGATATAGAGCAGGTCGCCACCGTGGTTCTCGCTCTCGGCATGCCAGAAATGGTTGAAGCCGGCGCCGAACATGCTGGCCACCGATGCGAAAGAGCCGATATGGCCGCCCAGGTCGCCGCCGTCGGCGGGGTTGAGGCGGTTGGCGCGCACCACCATGGCCATGGCGTTCCAGCGCATGTAGGCGCGCAGGCGCTTTTCGATCGCGATGTTGCCGGGGCAGTGGGCTTCCTGCTCGGGTTCGATGGTGTTCACGTAGCCGGTGTTGGCCGAGAAAGGCATGTCGATGCTGTTCTGGCGCGCATGTTCCAGGAGCTGCTCCAGCAGGTAGTGGGCGCGTTCGGGGCCTTCTTTTTCGATGACGGCGGACAGCGCCTCCATCCATTCGCGGGTTTCCTGCAAGTCGATGTCGTAATCGGTCGGCGCGCTGTGGACGGCCTGCGAATCGGGCTGTGCGGACATGGTGTGTCTCCTCGGTGATGGCCACAATTTAGTACGTGGGCCCTATTTTTGCACAAGATTCCATTTTTTCAAATTGTGCCCATCATTTCCATAATGCGATATTTTGCTGCAACCGCACATTCCCCGAAGCCCGCCGGCCACGGGCTCCCCTACACTTGAGGCATGTCAGACATCACGCCCGTGCAGGCCACGCCGCCGGAACACCGAACCCTCGCGGACTGGTGGCGCAGGTGGTGGCGCAGCCTCTCGCCCGTGCGCCAGGACCGCTTCGCCGCTCTCGCGCCGCTGGCGGCCGTGCTGCTGTTCATGGCGGCCATCGTTGCCGCCTTCTGGTACCTGCGCGTGGAGGAAGGCGAGCGCGAGCTCGAAGCCCTGCGCCGCGACGTGGAATACGCCCAGCAGCGCGTGCGCCTGCGCCTGCTGGAGCGCCAGGAGCAGCTCATGCGCATCGCGCGCGATCTGTCCAACCAGGACATGGAACGCACCCAGTTCGACCAGCGCGCCGAGGCGCTGGTCAGCCAATACCCCGAGCTGCAGGCCATCACCTGGATCGACGAGCGCGGCCGCATCCGGGCCAGCCACGCCGCGCCCACGCTGGCGGGCAGCCAGGTGCGGGTGGCCGGCGAAGTACTGCGCAAGGGCTCGACGGCGGACAACTTCGGGCTCACGCGCGACCTGCAGCAGCCGGTCTACGCCCAGCCCCCAGCCACGGACAGCGACGCCACGCCACTGCTGCAGCTGCATGTGCCGCTGAACGTTCAGGGCAAGTTCGGCGGCGTGGTGCTGGGCGAATACTCCATCGACAGCCTGCTGCGCTATGGCACGCCCACCGAGGTGCTGGCACGCTACGCCGTCACGCTGCTCGACGAGAAGGAACAGGTGCTCGCAGGCACGCCGTTGGCGCCGCGTGGCCGGGCGGCGCAGTGGGTGCCCTGGAGCGCACGGGCCAATGAATACGCGGTGCCGGTCTCGCCCGTGGGCAACGGCCTGGTGCTGCGCGCCCAGGCCTACCGCACCTCGCTGGGCGTGGTGGGCAGCGGCCTGTTCTGGCTGGTGGGCACCCTCAGCGCGATGACGGCCTGGATGCTGATCGCCACCTGGCGCCACACGCGCCGCCGCATGCGCACGCAAGAGGCCCTGATCGCCGAGACCAATTTCCGCCGCGCCATGGAGAACTCCATCCTCACCGGCATGCGCGCGCTGGACCTGCAAGGACGCATCACCTACGTGAACGCAGCCTTCTGCCAGATGACGGGCTGGAGCGAGGCCGAACTGGTGGGGCAGTTGCCGCCCTATTCCTATTGGCCCGAGTCGGACCACGAGCACCTGCACGCCAAGCTGCGCGAGGAACTGTCGGGCAAGACGATTCCCGGCGGCTTCCAGGTGCGCGTGCGCAAGCGCAACGGCGCGCTGTTCGACGCGCGGCTCTATGTCTCACCCCTGATCGACGCCCATGGCCAGCAGACAGGCTGGATGACGTCGATGACCGACATCACCGAGCCCAACCGCATCCGCGAGCAGCTTTCCGCCTCGCACGAGCGCTTCACCATCGTGCTGGAAGCACTTGACGCCTCGGTCTCGGTCGCGCCCCTGGGCAGCCAGGAGCTGCTGTTCGCCAACAAGCTCTACCGTCAGTGGTTCGGCTCGCACACCGGCGGCCACCTGCAGCTGGTGGCCCAGGCGGGCGTGCTGCCCGGCAGCAGCACCGATGGCGGCGAGGACGAGGACAGCCTCATGGGCCTGCCTACCGACAGCCTGACCAGCGCCAACCCGGAAAACGCCGAGATCTACCTGCCCGACCTGAACAAATGGCTCGAAGTGCGCTCGCGCTATCTCAGCTGGGTCGATGGCCGCCTGGCGCAGATGGTGATCGCCACCGACATCACGCCGCGCCGCCTGGCCGAAGAGCAGTCGGCCCGCCAGACCGAGCGCGCGCAGTCGGTCAGCCGCCTCATCACCATGGGCGAGATGGCGTCCAGCGTGGCGCACGAGCTGAACCAGCCGCTCACGGCCATCAGCAACTACTGCAGCGGCATCATCTCGCGCATCCACAGCGGCAACATCACCCAGGAGGCCCTGCTCACGGCCCTGGAGAAGACCGCGCACCAGGCGCAGCGCGCCGGCCAGATCATCCAGCGCATCCGCGACTTCGTGAAGAAGAGCGAGCCCAACCGCCAATTGGCCGATGTCACCACCATGGTCAACGAGGCCGTGGAACTGGCCGATATCGAGCTGCGGCGCCACAACGTGCGCCTGACGCACTACGTGGCGGCGCGCCTGCCCCAGGTCATGGCCGACTCCATCCTGATCGAGCAGGTGCTGGTGAACCTGATGAAGAACGGCGCCGAATCCATCGCCCAGGCCAATCGCCCGCCCGCCGGACGCAGCGTGGAGCTGCGCGTGGTGCCCCGGCAGGTCGACGGCCAGCAGGTGGTGGAGTTCTCGGTGCAGGACACCGGCAAGGGCCTGGCATCGGAAGTGCTCGAACGCCTGTTCGAGGCCTTCTTCTCCACCAAGAGCGAAGGCATGGGCATGGGGCTGAACCTGTGCCGCAGCATCGTCGAGTCCCACCAGGGCCGGATGCAGGCCGAGAACATCTACAATGGTTCGGAGGTCACGGGCTGCCGGTTTACCTTCTGGCTGCCACTCGCCGCGCCACCTGCCAACGACACTACAGATCCTGTAGCAAACGCACATCCCCCAAGGACAATTGCATGAGCTTGATTCCCAAAAAAGGTACCGTCTATGTGGTCGACGACGACGAGGCCGTGCGCGATTCGCTGCAATGGCTTCTGGAGGGCAAGGATTACCGGGTGCGCTGCTTCGATTCGGCCGAATCCTTCCTCTCGCGCTACGACCCGCGCGAGGTGGCCTGCCTGATCGTGGACATCCGCATGGGCGGCATGACCGGCCTGGAGCTGCAGGACCGCCTGATCGAGCGCAAGTCGCCCCTGCCCATCGTCTTCATCACCGGCCACGGCGACGTCCCCATGGCCGTCAACACCATGAAGAAGGGCGCGCTCGACTTCATCCAGAAGCCCTTCAATGAAGAAGCCCTCGTGAGCCTTGTCGAGCGCATGCTCGACCACGCCCGCCAGGCCTTCGCCGGCTACCAGCAGGCCGCCAGCCGCGACGCCCTGCTCTCCAAGCTCACCAGCCGCGAGGCGCAGGTGCTGGAGCGCATCGTCGCCGGCCGCCTGAACAAGCAGATCGCCGACGACCTGGGCATCAGCATCAAGACCGTGGAGGCGCACCGCGCCAACATCATGGAGAAGCTGGGCGCCAACACCGTGGCCGACCTGCTCAAGATCGCCCTGGGCCAGAACGCGCCCAAGGGCTGATTGCTATTGTTTCAATAGCTGCCAGCGCTTTACCCAAAAGCGCTTTTGGCCATTTTCATTGTTAAAGAATCACCATGACAGCCCAACTGATCGACGGCAACGCCCTCTCCCGCCAACTGCGCTCCGAAGTGGCCGAGCGCGCCCTGGCCCTCAAGGCCCGGGGTGTCACGCCCGGCCTGGCCGTGGTGCTGGTGGGCGACAACCCGGCCAGCCAGGTGTATGTGCGCAACAAGGTCAAGGCCTGCCACGACGCCGGACTGCACTCGGTGCTGGAGCAGTACCCCGCCGACCTGGGCGAGGCCGAATTGCTGGCGCGCGTCGAGGCGCTGAACAACGACCCGGCCATCCACGGCATCCTGGTGCAGTTGCCGCTGCCGGCGCACATCGACGCGCAGAAGGTCATCGAGGCCATTTCGCCCGCCAAGGACGTGGACGGCTTCCACATCGCCAGCGCCGGCGCGCTGATGACCGGCATGCCCGGCTTCTGGCCCTGCACGCCCTACGGCTGCATGAAGATGCTCGAATCCATCGGCTACGACCTCAAGGGCAAGCACGCCGTGGTCATCGGCCGCAGCAACATCGTGGGCAAGCCCATGGCGCTGATGCTGCTGGCCAAGGACGCCACCGTCACGGTCTGCCACTCGCGCACGAAAGACCTCAAGGCACAGACCCTGCAGGCCGACGTGATCGTCGCCGCCGTGGGCAAGCGCGATGTGCTGACGGCCGACATGGTCAAGCCCGGCGCCGTGGTGCTGGACGTGGGCATGAACCGCAACGACGAAGGCAAGCTCTGCGGCGACGTGGACTTCGACGGCGTCAAGGCCGTGGCCAGCCACATCACCCCCGTGCCCGGCGGCGTCGGCCCCATGACCATCACCATGCTGCTGGTCAACACCCTCGAAGCCGCCGAGCGCGCGGCCGCGCACTGACACTCCGCACGCGCCACCTGCCTTGAACCCGCACCCCGCGCCGCCATCTAAGCCCGCATGAGCAATCCTCTCCTCGACTTCTCCGACCTGCCCGCGTTCGACCGCATCGCTCCCACCGACGTCGCCCCCGCCATCGACATCCTGCTGGAGCGGGCCAATGCCGCGCTCGAAACCGTGACGGCAAGCGACTTTCCAGCGCGCTGGGATGCCATCGCCCAGGTGCTGGACGTGGCCACCGAGGAACTGGGCCGCGCCTGGGGCGCCGTGAGCCACCTCAACAGCGTGGCCGACACGCCCGAGCTGCGCGCCGCCTACAACGAGGCCCTGCCGCGCGTGACCGAGTTCTGGACGCGCCTGGGCGCCGATGAGCGCCTGTACGCCAAGTACAAGGCCATCGATCCCAGCACCCTGAATGCCGAGCAGCGCCAAGCCCGGCAGAACGCCGTGCGCAACTTCGTGCTCTCGGGCGCCGAGCTGACTGGCGCCGACAAGGAGCGCTTCGCCCAGATCCAGGAACGCCAGGCCGAACTGCAGCAAAAGTTCAGCGAGAACACGCTCGACGCCACCGACGCCTTCGCCTACTACGCCAGTGAGTCCGAACTGGACGGCGTGCCCGACGACGTTCGCCAAGCGGCCCGCGCGGCCGCCCAGGCCGAGGGCAAGGACGGCTTCAAGCTCACGCTGAAGATGCCGTGCTACCTCCCGGTGATGCAGTTCGCCCAAAGCAGCGCTCTGCGCGAGCGGCTCTACCGTGCCTATGCCACCCGCGCCTCCGACCAGGCCGAGGGCGAGGGCAAGCGCTTCGACAACAGCGCCTTCATCCGCGAGATCCTGGCACTGCGCCAGGAAGAGGCGCGCCTGCTGGGCTACCTGAACTTCGGCGAGGTGTCCGTGGTGCCCAAGATGGCGCAATCGCCTGCCGAGGTGGTCGCCTTCCTGCGCGATCTGGCCCGCCGCGCCCGCCCCCACGCCGAGAAGGACGTGGCCGACCTGCGCGCCTTCGCCGCCGAGCACCTGGGCTTGAATGACCCGCAGGCCTGGGACTGGCCCTATGTGGCCGAAAAGCTCAAGGAGGCGCGCTACGCCTTCAGCGAGCAGGAGGTAAAGCAGTACTTCACGGCGCCGCGCGTGCTCGCCGGCCTGTTCAAGATCATCGAAACCCTGTTCGAGGTGAGCATCCGCCGCGACCAGGCCCCCGTGTGGCACCCGGCCGTGGAGTTCTACCGCATCGAGCGCGGCGGCCAGCTCGTGGGCCAGTTCTATCTCGACCAGCCCGCGCGCACCGGCAAGCGCGGCGGCGCCTGGATGGACGACGTGCGCACACGCTGGCTGCGCCCCGACACCGGCCAGCTCCAGACGCCGGTGGCGCACCTGGTGTGCAATTTCGCCGACGGCGTGGACGGCAAGCCCGCGCTGCTCACGCACGACGACGTGATCACCCTGTTCCACGAGTTCGGCCATGGCCTGCACCACATGCTCACGCAGGTGAACGAGCGCGATGTTTCCGGCATCGGCGGCGTCGAGTGGGATGCCGTCGAGCTGCCGAGCCAGTTCATGGAGAACTTCTGCTGGGAATGGGAGGTGTTGCAGCACATGACCGCCCATGTGGACACCGGCGAGCCCCTGCCGCGCGCGCTGTTCGACAAGATGATCGCTGCCAAGAACTTCCAAAGCGGCATGCAGACGCTGCGCCAGATCGAGTTCTCGCTGTTCGACATGCTGCTGCACACCGAACACGACCCGGCGCAGGACTTCATGCCCCTGCTGGGTCTGGTGCGCTCCGAGGTCGCCGTGCTGCAGCCGCCGGCCTTCAGCCGCACGGCGCACACCTTCAGCCACATCTTCGCGGGCGGCTACGCGGCCGGCTACTACAGCTACAAGTGGGCCGAGGTGCTCTCGGCCGACGCCTACGCCGCCTTCGAGGAAACCGCCCTGGCCGACGGTTCGCACAGCGCCGAAACAGGCCGCCGCTACCGCCAGGCCATCCTTGAAGCGGGCGGCAGCCGCCCGGCCATGGAGTCGTTCAAGGCCTTCCGGGGGCGCGAGCCCAGCCTGGACGCCCTTTTGCGCCACCAAGGCATGGCCTGATGCATACTTGCAGGCCACGGCTCGCGCCCGACCCGGAGACACCTCGATGAAGCTGCCGCACCCCACCCCTGCCCTGCTTGCCCTGCTGTGCTCGCTGGCCGTGAACGGCTTGGCCCAGGCCCAGCAAGTCCACCGCATCGTCGGCCCCGACGGCAAGGTCACCTTCTCCGACCGCGCCCCCTCGCTCGACAGCGCGGCCCAGCCCCCCTCCGGCGGGTCGGCGACCGGTAGCTCGGGCTCGGCCAACGATGCCCTGCCCTACGACCTGCGCCAGATCGCCAACCGCTTCCCGGTGACCCTCTATACCGGTACCGATTGCGCCCCTTGCGCGAGCGCGCGCAACCTGCTGGTGAACCGTGGGGTACCTTTCACCGAGCGCACCATCGGCAGCAATGAAGACATCGACGCGCTCAAGCGCCTGAGCGGCAACACAGGCCTGCCTTTCGGCACCATCGGCCAGCAGCAGCTGCACGGCTATTCCGACAGCGAATGGACGCAGTACCTCGACGCGGCGGGCTACCCCAAGCAGTCGAAGCTGCCCGGCAATTACCGCCGCCCGGCCGCCACGCCGCTGACCCCCCCCAAACCCGCCACACCGGCCGCCGCGACCGAAGAAACGCCCGCCACGACGCGGGCCACGCCACGCGCGCGCCCGGCCCCCGAGCCCAACCCCGGCGGCCCGACCCCCTCCAACCCGGCCGGCATCCGGTTCTGAAGCGCCGGCCCCCAGGGGCCGGCCCCGCCGCTCAGTACGTGAGTGTCTTCACACCCTGGGCCGTACCCAGGAGGCAGACCTGCGCCTTCTGGTGCGCGAAGATCCCCACCGTCACCACGCCGGGCCACTGGTTGATCTCCGATTCCAGCGCCAGCGGGTCGGTAATGGACAGGCCGGTCACGTCAAGGATGTGCTGACCGTTGTCGGTCACCAGCGGCTGGCCGTCCTTCAGGCGCAGCGTGGCCTGGCCGCCCAGGGCGGCAAAGCGGCGCACGATCTGCGCCGCGGCCATGGGAATCACCTCCACCGGCAGTGGAAAGCGGCCCAGCGTCTGCACCAGCTTGGATTCGTCGGCGATGCAGACGAACTGGCGCGCCAGCGCGGCGACGATCTTCTCGCGCGTGAGCGCGGCACCACCGCCCTTGACCATGTGGCCCCGGCCATCGATCTCGTCGGCGCCGTCCACGTACACCGAGAGCTGCTCCACCTCGTTGGCATCGAACACCGGAATGCCGATGGCGCGCAGGCGCTCGGTGCTGGCCACCGAGCTGGACACGGCGCCACGCACCTGGTCTTTGACCGTGGCCAGCGCATCGATGAACTTGTTGACCGTGGAGCCGGTGCCCACGCCGACGATGTCGCCGGGCACGATGTACTGGAGCGCCGCCTGGCCGACCAGGGCCTTGAGTTCGTCTTGGGAGAGGGGGGTAGGTGTCGTCATGGGGGAAAATCGGGGGTGAACCCTGAATTATCCCCATGTCACTGATCCCCTACGCCCTCACCCGCCCATTCTTGTTCGGCCTGGATGCCGAAGCCGCCCACGACCTCACCATGGACATGCTCGCGCGCGGCCAGGGCACGCCCTTGCAGTGGGCCTGGTGCAACGAGACCGTGCACGACCCCATCACGCTGGCTGGCCTGCAATTTCCCAACCGCGTGGGCCTGGCCGCCGGCCTGGACAAGAACGCGCGCTGCATCGACGCCCTGGGCGCCATGGGCTTCGGCTTCGTGGAGGTGGGCACGGTCACGCCCAAAGGGCAACCCGGCAACCCCAAGCCGCGCATGTTCCGCCTGCCCGAGGCGCGCGCGCTCATCAACCGCCTGGGCTTCAACAACGACGGGCTCGAAGCCTTCCTGCACAACGTGCAGCAGGCTAAATTTCGCCGCCAGCAGAAGCACCCCATGCTGCTGGGCCTGAACATCGGCAAGAATGCCGCCACGCCCATCGAGGACGCCACGCGCGACTACCTTACCTGCCTGGACGGCGTGTACCCGCACGCGGATTACGTCACCGTGAACATCAGTTCACCCAACACCAAGAACCTGCGCGCACTGCAGAGCGACGAAGCGCTCGACAGCCTGCTCGGAGCCATGGCCGAGCGGCGTGAGCAGTTGGCACGGCAGCATGGCAAGCGCGCCCCCCTCTTCGTGAAAATCGCCCCCGACCTCGACGAGGCCCAGGTGGCGGTGATCGCCGCCACCCTTCAGCGCCACGGCATGGACGGCGTGGTGGCGACCAACACCACCATTGGCCGCACGGCCGTGCAAGGACTGCGCCACGCCGAGGAAACCGGCGGTCTGAGCGGTGCGCCCGTGCTGGAACCGAGCAACCAGGTCATCCGCCAGCTGCGAACGGCCCTGGGCAGCCACTTCCCCATCATCGGTGTAGGGGGCGTCATGAGCGCCGACGATGCGGTGAGCAAGATCCGCGCGGGGGCGGACGTGGTGCAGATCTACACCGGCCTCATCTACGAAGGCCCGGCGCTCGTGGCGCGCGCCGCGCGCGCCATCAAGGCCCTGCGCTGAAATGCCTGCGGCGCCCGAAGGCGCCGCAGGCACGGAAAACACAGCGGTGGACGGATTCAGCGGCCGCGCAACTGCAGGATGAGGGGCAGCACGACGCCCGCCCAGCGCACCAGCCGCCGGGGCCCCGCCATCAGGGCGGCCCCAGCCACGGCCGCGACCGCCACGGGATGCTCCCGGACGAACCCTGCCAGCCGCTGCACCAAGGGCGTGTCGGCGGCAGCGCCCTGGGTGCTTGCGGCCTCGGCCAGCGCCTGCCTGCGTTGCGCCCTGCGCTCTCGCAGGCGTTCGCGCTGGGCCGCGATGCGTTCAAGCACCAGCCGCTGCGCTGGCGTGGCACGGGGCAGGCGTGCCCCGGAAGAAGATGCCGGCTGGTTCACAGTTGCTCCTTGATCTCGCGCCAGTCCCGGGTCAGTTCCTGGCGAGTCAACGCGAAGGCATCGCCCGCTTGCCGGGCCAGGCTCACCAACGCGTACAAGGCGCCGGCCCAGGCCGCGAGCCAGGTTCCCGCAACCAGCCAGGCCACCAGCGTCCGGTGGGGGGTGTCCCAGAACTGCACCAGCAGCGCCACGGACAACAGGATCAGCGCCACCACCGTCAGCGACGCCACGGCGATGGTGAGCATCAGCATCTGGCGCAGGCGCCGCTTTTGTTCCTGCCATTCGAGGTGAGCCAGCTCGGCCCGGTCCTCGACGGCCATGGCTGCTTCGACGGCGGCGGCACGCCAGCGCAGGACGAAAGATTCAAGCCCGAGCAAGGAGATCCAGTTCATGCATTTCCCCCCGAAGCCCGAAGTCCTTGCCGGCGGAGCCGCGGCACATCAGCGGCGCGCAAGCAGGAAACCCACGAGCGCACCCACGGCCAGCGCAGCGCCCGCCACGCGCCAAGGCTCGTCATGGGCATAGCGGTCGGCCGCGCGGGCAGCGTCCTTGGCCTGGTGGGCGGCTTCCTGGGCGGCGCGCACGGCAGCATCGCGCACGCTGTGCATGCCGTCGTCCAGGCGCTGGCGCAGCAGCTTGATTTCGGGCACGCTGTCGAGATCCTTGCTGGCCATCAGGCCGCGCAGGTCGGCAACGAGCTTCTCCAGTTCAGTCTGGGTGCTGTGGAGGGTATCGGAAGCAGAGGTCGTCATACAGGCCTTTCTTTGCGGTTCACCATTGAAATCCTGCGCAGCGGTAGTTCGCTTGCCGCGCGCGCTTTGGGTCCATCTTAGCGTCGGGTCACGGCCTTCATGCAAAAAAGTGCTGCAGCGCTGTCGGGTTCAGAGCAACGCGGCCACATGCTCGCCAATGGCCAGGGCGCTGGTCAATCCGGGGGATTCGATGCCGAACAGGTTGACCAGTCCCGCCACTCCGTGCACGGCAGGCCCCTGGATGACGAAATCCGTGAGCGCGCCCTGCGGCCCGAAGATCTTGGGCCGGATACCCGCATAGCCCGGCGCGAGCGCGCCGTCGCGCAGCGCGGGCCAGTATTTACGCACCTCGGCATAGAAGGCGTCGCCGCGCGCCGGGTCCACGACGAGATCGCCGGGCGAGTCCACCCATTGCACGTCGGGTCCGAACTTGGCTTTCCCGCCCAGGTCCAGCGTGAGGTGCACCCCCAGCCCGGCAACCTCGGGCACGGGGTAGATGAGGCGCGAGAACGGTGCCCGGCCAGCCAGCGTGAAATAGTTGCCCTTGGCGAAACGCGCCTGTGGCACATGGACCGGGTCCAACCCGGAAAAGCATGCCGCCAGAGCCGGCGCGGCCAGGCCGGCGGCATTCACCAGCGTGCGGGCCAACAGACGCGTGCCGTCAAAAGCTATTAATTCAATAGCACATGGCGTGCACTGCGCTTGCCTCAGAGGCGAATGTAATGCAAGAACACCCCCCGCATTCTCCAGGTCCCCCTGCAAGGCCAGCATCAGACCATGGCTGTCCACGATGCCGGTTTCCGGCGAATGCAGCGCGGCCACGCATTCCAGCGCGGGCTCCAGCGCGCGGGCCGCGTCGCGCTCCAGCCACTCCAGCGCCACGCCGTTGCCGCGCGCATGTTCCTGCACGGCGCGCAGGGCGGGCATCTGTTCCACGGACGTGGCCACCACCAGCTTGCCGCAGCGGCGGTGCGGTATGTTGCGTTCGGCGCAGTAGGCGTACATCAGTTCTCGCCCGCGCACGCACAGGCGCGCCTTGAGCGAGCCCTGTGCGTAGTACAACCCGGCATGGATGACCTCGCTGTTGCGCGAACTGGTGCCCGTGCCGATGGCGTCCTGTGCCTCCAGCACCAGCACATCGCGCCCCTGCAATGCGAGCGCGCGGGCTACCGCCAATCCCACCACGCCAGCACCCACCACCACGCAATCGACCTTGTCCACCATCGTTGCCCTCCTGCCTCAACCCTGCTCGAAGCCTTCGAGCACGTTCACGGCGTTGGTGCCCAGATCGGCAGCGGCATAGCCCCCCTCCAGCACGAACACAGTGGGCAGGCCCAAGCGTGCCAGGCGCTCGCCGAGGCGCAGGAAATCCGCCGAGGCCAGGGCAAAGCGCGAAATCGGGTCGCCCTCGAACGTATCGAGGCCAAGCGAGACCACCAGCGCTTCGGCGCCATGGCCCGCAATGCGCGCGCAGGCCTGCTCCAGCGCGGCAAACCAGGTCTGCACGCTGCTGCCCGCCGCCAGCGGCAGGTTCAGGTTGCAGCCCGCCCCGGCGCCCTCGCCTGTCTCATCGGCGTGGCCCAGGTAGAACGGATATTCGGTGCGCGGATCGCCATGGATGCTGACGAACAGCACGTCCGCACGGTCGTAGAAGATGCTTTGCGTGCCGTTGCCATGGTGGTAGTCCACGTCCAGCACGGCGACACGGGCCGCGCCCTGGTCGCGCAGCCATTGGGCAGCCACGGCGGCGTTGTTGAGCAGGCAGTAGCCGCCCATGAAGTCTGGCCCCGCATGGTGGCCCGGCGGGCGGGTGCAGCAAAAGGCCGCGCGCGCACCGGCCGCCACGCGCGCCGCCGCGCTGGCAGCGGCATCGGCACCGGCCTTGGCGGCCTGCCAACTTCCTGCAGCCAGCGGCGTGCCGTTGTCCATGGAATACAGGCCCAGCTTGGCGACGAAATTGTCCGGCTCGATGTCGCTGCGCAGCGTGCGCACGGGCCAGACCGAGGGAAAGGGTTGCACCTGGGCATTGGCCGGGTCCAGCGCCAGCCATTGGGCCCATGCCGTTTGCAGGAACTGCAGGTAGCGCGGCGCATGGATGCGCGCAAGCACGGCGCTGCTGTCCTGGTCGGGCGCGAGCAGCACGTGGCCGCGTTCGGTCAGGCGGGCCTCGACATAGTCGGCGCGCGCGGGCTTCTCGAAGCACGGCACGCGCTCGCCCCGGAAGAACTCATGCACCGGGGCGTGCAGGTGGTGCAGCGGGTTGTGGAAGGTGATCATGCGCCGAGTGTAAAAGCCGGCGCAGAACTTCTAGACGATTTCAGCCCAGGGCTGCGGCCGCACGCCACCCGCGAACAACGGGTGCGCCTGCGCCTCCTCCAGCGTGAGCACCGGGGTCACGCAGGCATCGATCTGCGCAAAGCGTTCGATCCACACGGCCAGCGGCTGCGAGGCCACGAGCTGCGCCACCTCGGCGCGCAGCGCTGCGCAATCGCTGGAGCCGGGCAACTGGCCGCGCTGCCAGTGGCGCTGCACCCAGTCGGGGCGGTCAAAGACTTCGCACGCGGCCTTCCAGAACTTGAACTCCAGCGCGCCCACGGCCAGGTGGCGCCCGTCCTGCGTGGCGTAGAGGTTGTAGCAAGGCAGCACGCCGTTGAGCAGGTCTTCGCCCGCACCGGGGCGGCGCCCCAGCAGCGGCGCCAGCATGGCACCGGTGGCCCGGGGCATCACCAGTTGGGCGTGCAGGCCATGGGCCATGCTGACATCCAGGTGCCTTCCCTGACCCGTGCGCTGCACCTCGAACACCGCTGCCAGCACGGCGATGCAGGCCATCGCGCTGCCGCCCGCCAGATCACCCCACTGCACGTTGGACAGGGCCAACTCACCCGTGGGCGCACGCATCTGGTCCAGCACGCCCGACAGCGCCATGAAGTTGAGGTCGTGCCCCGCTTTCTGCGCCCAGGGGCCGTGCTGGCCATAGCCGGTGATGGACACCGTCACCAGGCGCGGGTTCAGCGCATGCAGCGTGGCCGCGTCCAGCCCCAGGCCCTGCAGCACGCCAGGGCGGAAGCTGTCGAGCAGCACGTCGGCCTCCTGCACCCAGGCGCGCAGCCGGTCCAGGTCGGCGCTGCTGCGGAAGTCGATGGTGCGGCATTCCTTGCCGTGGTTGAGCGCCTCGAACAACGCCGCCAACGGCCGCGCCGGGTCGCCCTCGGGCGGCTCCACCTTGACGATGGTGGCACCCAGGTCGGCCAGCAGACGCGTGGCGAACGGCCCGGGCAGGTTGCGCGTGAGGTCGAGCACGCGCAGGCCGGACAGCAGTGGGGGCATGGAAGTCATTCGATTTCACCCATTTTTTTGTACCGTTCCCTTGCGCTTGCATTCAACGCTGCGCAGGCCAGCGGCCGCCGTGCAAGGGCCGCCCCGCCGCACTGGCGGCGTCCCCCTTCCCGCAAAGCACAGCTTTGCGAGAGAAGGGGGAAGGCGCGCAGCGCCACAGGGGGTCGTTCTCTATAACCCCAATTGCTTGGAAATGATCTCGTTCATGATCTCGTGCGTGCCGCCACCGATCGACAGGATGCGGTTGTCGCGGTACAGGCGCTCGACCAGCGACTCGCGCATGTAGCCCATGCCGCCGAAGATCTGCACCGCCTCGTCGGTCACCATGGTGGAGACGGAGGTGGCGAAGTTCTTGGCCATGGAGACCTCGGCGATCGCCGACTCGCCCGCCTGCATGCGCGCGGCGCAGCGGTAGGTGTACTCGCGCGCCACG
The DNA here is from genome assembly GCF_003604195.1 of Simplicispira lacusdiani. Taxonomy (GTDB): domain Bacteria; phylum Pseudomonadota; class Gammaproteobacteria; order Burkholderiales; family Burkholderiaceae_C; genus Simplicispira; species Simplicispira lacusdiani. The sequence continues at coordinate 89,474 of NZ_QXGR01000006.1, read as the reverse complement.
TTCACCTGCGTGGCCATCTCGGCTAGCTTGTGGCGGATGACCTGGTGCTTGGACAGCGGCTTGCCGAAGGTGGTGCGCTCTTTCACGTAGGCCAGGCATTGCTCCAGCGCGAGCTGGGCCGTCATGTAGGCCATGATGGCCAGGCTCAGGCGCTCGGCCTGGAAGTTGGCCATGATGGTGAAGAAGCCCGAGTTCTCCGGCCCCAGCAGGTTTTCCGCGGGCACGCGGCAGTCCTGGAAGAACAGCTCGGCCGTATCGGACGCCCACCAGCCCATCTTCTTCAGGTTGCGCCCCACGGTGAAGCCCGGAGTGTCCTTCTCGATGAGCAGCAGCGAAACGCCGCCAAAGCCCGCTTCACCCGTGCGCACGGCCACCGTGTAGTAGTCGGCGCGCATGCCCGAGGTAATGAAGGTCTTGGAGCCGTTGACCACATAGTGGTCGCCATCACGCACCGCGCGGGTCTTGAGGTTGGCCACGTCCGAGCCGCCGCTGGGCTCGGTGATCGCCAGGGCGATGATCTTCTCGCCCGCGAGCACCTGCGGCACGATGCGTGCCTTCAGTGCATCCGAGCCCGTGCGCCAGACCGGCGGCAGGCCAATGTCCAGCGAGCCCAGGCTGGCGACGAAGCCGCCCGAGCCGCTGCGCATCAGTTCCTCGCTGGCAGCCACCTTCAGGAACACATCCTGCTCGCCAGAGCCGCCAAACTCGGTCGGATGGCCGATGCTCAGCAAGCCCAGGCCACCCGCCTGCTGGTAGATCTCGCGCGGGAAAGTACCCGACTCTTCCCATTCATCGATGTGCGGCTTGACGGCCTCGTTGACGAAGCGGCGCATGGTGTCGCGCACCATGCCATGCGTTTCGTTGAAGTAGTCGACGTAAACGCCGCTCAGTGCCTTGTCACGCATCCTCGAACCTCCGGTTGTCCTGTGCCATCTGGACCAGAATGGCCGCGGGCTCAAAGCGCGCGCCATGCTGCCGTGCCAGTTCACGCGAGCGCTCGACGAAGCGCGGTACGCCCATGGCGTTGATGAACTGCAACGCCCCACCCTGGTGCGGCGCAAAGCCCCAGCCGAAGATGGAACCGATATTGGTATCGGCCACCGAACGCACCACGTTTTCCTCGAAGCAGCGCGCGGCCTCGTTGGCCTGGATGAACATCAGCCGGTCCACCAGCTCTTGCTGCGTGGGCTGGTCGGCGCGTGGCGGGAACAGCGTGGTCAGCTCCGGCCACAGGCTCTTCTCCTTGCCGTTGTAGTCGTAAAAGCCCTTGCCAGCCTTCTTGCCAACACGGCCCTTGTCGGCGCACAGCGTGCGCAACACGGCCTCGCCGGGGTGCTCGGGGTAGCTCTTGCCTTCAGCTTCCAGATCGCGGCGCGTCTGGTCGCTGATGTGCAGCGACAGGCTCAGCGACACCTCGTCCTGCAGGGCGAGCGGCGGCATGGGCATGCCCGCCTTGACGCCCGCCACCTCGATGGAGCGCGGATGCACGCCCTCGGCCAGCATGGCCAGGCCCTCCATCACATAGGTGGCGAAGACACGCGAGGTGTAGAAGCCCCGGCTGTCATTGACCACGATGGGGGTCTTGCCGATCTGCAACACGTAGTCAAAACCGCGCGCCAGCGTGGCGTCCGAGGTCTTCTCGCCCACGATGATCTCGACCAGCGGCATCTTGTCCACGGGAGAGAAGAAGTGCAGACCGATGAAATTCTCTGGCCGGCCACTGGCCTGGGCCAGGCCCGTGATCGGCAGCGTGGAGGTGTTGGAGGCATACACGGCATCCGGCAGGATGACTGCCTCGGCCTTGCGCGTGCATTCCGCCTTGATGGCGCGGTCCTCGAACACGGCCTCAATCACCAGATCGCAACCCTGCAGGTCTTCGTAACGCGTGGTCGGCAGGATGCGCGCGAGCAGCGCGTCGCGCTTGTCCGGCGTGGTCCTGCCGCGCGACAGCGCCTTGTCCAGCAGACCTTGCGAGTAGGCCTTGCCCTTGTCGGCGTTCTCCTGCGTGGTATCGAGCAGCACCACGTCGATGCCGGCCTTGGCCGAGACGTAGGCAATGCCCGCACCCATCATGCCCGCACCCAGGATGCCGACCTTTTTGACCTTGCCCTGCGGCTGGTTCGCGGGGCGCGACTGGCCCTTCTTGATGGCATTGAGCTGGTACCACAGCGTACCGATCATGTTCTTGCTGACCTGCGAGACGATGCAGGCGGCGAAGTAGCGCGACTCGACCTGCAGCGCGTTGTCGATGTCGAGCAGGCAGCCCTCGAACAGGCAGCTCATGATGTGCGTGATGGCCGGGTAGTTGCCATGGGCCTTGGCGTTGGCCATGGAGGGGGCGATGGCCAGCATCTGCACCACGGACGGGCTCTTGCTGTCGCCGCCGGGGATGCGGAAGCCCTTGGCGTCCCAGGGCTGCACGGGCTTGGGATTGGCCAGGCACCAGTCACGCGCCTTTTGCAGCAGTTCTTCGCGCGAGGCAGCCAGCTCGTTGACGATGCCCAGGCCCTTGGCCTTGGCGGGACTCAGCTCCGTGCCCTGCGTGATGAGCTCGAAGCTCTTCTGGATGCCGATCAGGCGCGGCAGGCGCTGCGTGCCACCGGCACCGGGCAACAGGCCCAGCTTGACCTCAGGCAGGCCGATCTTGGCCCTGGGGTCGTCGATGGCAAAGCGGGCGTGGCAAGCCAGTGCCAGCTCCAGGCCGCCGCCGAGCGTGGTGCCGTTGAGGGCTGCCACCACGGGCTTGCCGCATTTCTCCATGCGGCGCAACAGGGCCTTGAGCTCCTCGCCCAGCTGGAAAGCCTGCTCCACCGTGGTGATCTGGCTCAGCTGGTCGATGTCGGCGCCGGCGATGAAGCTGGACTTGCCCGAGGTGAGCACCAGCCCCTTGAGGCCCTCTTCCTTCTCCAGGCGTTCGAGCAGCGTGGCAAAGCGGCCCAGCAGTTCGGGCGTGAGCACGTTCATGGCGCGGCCGGGCTGGTCGAAAGTGACCAGACCCACGGCGCTGGCGTCCACTTCGAAAGTGACGGAATCTTGCTGTGTCATGGGTTCGCCTCGTTCAAACGCGTTCGATGATGGTGGCGATGCCCATGCCGGCACCGACGCACAGGGTGGCCAGGGCCGTGGACTTGCCGGTGCGCTCCAGCTCGTCCAGCGCCGTGCCCAGGATGATGGCGCCCGTGGCGCCCAGGGGGTGGCCCATGGCAATGGCGCCGCCGTTGACGTTCACGCGATCGAGCGACACGCCCAGGTCGCGCGCTGTCTTCATGGGCACAGTGGCAAAGGCCTCGTTCACCTCCCACAGGTCGATGTCCGACACCGCCATGCCCGCCTTGGCCAGGGCCTTGCGCACGGCAGGCGTGGGGCCGGTCAGCATGATGGTGGGCTCGGAGCCGATGACGGAGCACATGCGCACCTTGGCGCGGGGCTTGAGGCCCGCCTTCTCGCCCGCCGCCTTGCTGCCCAGCAACATCAGCGCCGCGCCATCGACGATGCCCGAGGAGTTGCCCGCGTGGTGGTGGTGGTGGATTTTTTCGATGGTGGTGTACTTGTCCAGCGCGGTGGAATCAAAGCCCATGCTGCCCATCATCTCGAACGAGGGGTTGAGCTTGGCCAGCGACTCGACCGAAGTGCCGGGGCGCACGGTCTCGTCGCGGTCCAGCATCACCAAGCCGTTGATGTCCTTGACCGGAACGATGGAGCGCGCAAAGCGCCCTTCGGCCTGGGCCTGCGCGGCGCGGCGGTGCGACTCGGCGGCAAAGCCGTCCAGATCGGCACGGCCAAAACCTTCGAGCGTGGCGATCAGGTCGGCGCTGATGCCCTGCGGAATGAAGGCCGTGCCGCTGTTGACGCGCGGGTCCATCACCCAGGCGCCGCCATCGCTGCCCATGGCCCAGCGGCTCATGGATTCCACACCGCCCGCGACGACCATGTCTTCCATGCCCGACATGATCTTGGCCGTGGCCAGGTTGACGGACTCCAGTCCCGAGGCGCAGAAGCGCGACTGCGTCACGCCCGCCACGGTTTGTGCCCAGCCCGCGTCCAGCACGGCGGTGCGGGCAATGTCGGCACCCTGCTCGCCCACGGGCGTGACGCAGCCCAGCACGAGGTCATCGACCAGCGCGGTGTCGAGCCGGTTGCGCGCCTGCAGCGCCTGCAGCAGCGTGCGCAGCAGCCACACGGGCGTGGCCTGGTGCAGGCTGCCGTCCTTCTTGCCCTTGCCGCGCGGAGTGCGCACGGCGTCGTAAATATAGGCTTCGGTCATGGAAGCTCCTTGATAAATGAGTAGATGGACAGGTCTGGCATCACAGGAAGCGCGAGGCCAGCTCCTTCATGATTTCGTTGGTACCGCCGTAGATGCGCTGCACGCGGGCATCGGCATACAGGCGGGCGATGGGGTATTCCTTCATGTAACCGTAGCCGCCAAACAGCTGCAGGCATTCGTCGATCAGCTTGCACTGGTTGTCGCTGATCCAGTACTTGATGAGCGCCGCGCGGTCCACGCCCAGCTCGCCCTTCAGGTGCGCCACCATGGCCGCATCGACCAGCGCGCGCGAGGCCATCAGCAGCGCCTGGCACTCGGCCAGCTTGAAGCGCGTGTTCTGGAAAGCAAAGATGGGCTTGCCAAAGGCCTGGCGCTCCTTGGTGTAGGCCAGGGTTTCCTTCATGGCCAGTTCCATGGCGGCGATGCCTGCCACGGCCACGATCAGGCGCTCCTGGGGCAGCTCCTGCATGAGCTGAATGAAACCCATGCCCTCTTGCCCGCCCAGCAGGTTGGAGGCAGGCACCACCACGTCGTCGAAGAACAGCTCCGAGGTGTCCTGCGCATCCATGCCCAGCTTGTCGAGGTTGCGCCCCCGGCGGAAGCCCTGCACCACATCGGTCTCGACCACCATCAGCGACATGCCCTGCGCGCCCTGGTCCTTGTTGGTCTTGCAGACCACGATGACGAGGTTGGCCAGTTGGCCGTTGGTGATGAAGGTCTTGCTGCCGTTGATGCGGTAGCTGTCGCCTTCCTTGATGGCCGTGGTGCGCACGCCCTGCAGGTCCGAGCCCGTGCCGGGCTCGGTCATGGCGATGGCGCCGATCAGCTCGCCCGTGGCCAGGCGCGGCAGCCAGCGCTTTTTCTGCTCTTCGGTGCCATGGTGCAGGATGTAGGGCGCCACGATGCCCGAGTGCAGCGAACCGCCGAATCCGGCAATACCCGCCGCGCCCTGGGCCAGGATCAACGCAGCCTCATGGCCGAAATCGCCGCCCGCGCCGCCATAAGCCTCGGGCATCGAAGCGCACAGGAAACCGTTGTCCCCGGCTTCCTCCCAAGCCTGGCGGTCCATCATTCCGGCCTGGCGCCAGGCCTCGTCCTTGGGAGCCCATTGCTCCTTGAAGAAACGGCTGGCGGAGTCGTACAGCATCTGGTGCTCTTCGGTCATCCAGGCGGGGGCGAAATTCTGTATTGCCACGGGGTCAGATCCTCAAGTGATAGCGTTCAAAAAAGGCTGGCCCGACTGCCCGCAAAGGAAAAGGTAATTAAAATTACCTTCACATACCTGCTGCAAGAACGCCAATCACCAGCCTGTCCACAGGGGCGACACCGTTAATACTCCGTATGCAAAGGGGTGCCGCAACAGTCGCCATCTTGACCATAGCCCGTCAGGAAGACAAGCTGACGCAGTTCGTTTTTACTGCCGATGCATGCATTTGGTAATATCAATTTCCATGACAGACCCATCCCCCGCGCCGAGAGAGTCCGGCTTGACCACCGCCCAAGACCACCGCACGCGGATGGCACGGATGCGCAGCGACACCCTGGCCCGCATCGAAAAAGCCGTGCTGGAGCTGTTTTCGAGCCGCGACTTCCATGAGGTGGGCCTGATCGACGTCGCCCGCGCGGCCAATGTGTCGCTGCAGACCATCTACAAGTATTTCGGCAGCAAGGAGGCGCTGGTCTACGCCATGCTCGACATCATGCTGGGCCGGCTGGCCGAGCGCATGATCGACCACCTGCAGGGTATCGACGACGCGCGCGAGCGCCTGCGCAAGACCTGCTGGGTGACGCTGGACTACATGGACAAGCACCCGGCCGTGATGCTGCTGATGTTCACCGCCGTGCCGGTGTCGCGGCACAAGAACATCGGCATCTACGAAAGCCCGGAGCTGATGGGCGCCTTCCTTGGCGTGTTCAAGGACGGCCAGGCTCGCGGCGTGCTCAACAACCAGGTGTCCAGCAAGGTACTGCTGGACGTCTTCATGGGCATGATGGGCCGCGTGGTGCTGATGCACATCGTGCGTGGCGAGAAGCGCCCGCTGACCGAGCAGTTCGACGAGCTTTTCCACATTCTGTGGCGGGCCATGTCGGCCGACTGATTTTTTGCCGGCGCAAACAAAAACAGCCCCGGAAGGGGCTGCTTGGAATTGGTGGGTGATGCAGGGTTTGAACCTGCGACCCCTGCCGTGTGAAGGCAGTGCTCTACCGCTGAGCTAATCACCCGTCGCGCACCTTGGAGATGCTTGCGAGGCTGTCGGCAAACGTGGTGGGTGATGCAGGGTTTGAACCTGCGACCCCTGCCGTGTGAAGGCAGTGCTCTACCGCTGAGCTAATCACCCGTTGCCGTTGCGACAGCCTTCTATTATGGCACAGCTTTCAGGCGGATTCGACGGATCGCCAAATTGTTTTGCCGCCGGAGGCCTTGTCGATCTGCGCCAGGGTCTGCTCGTGGGCGGCCAGTTCCTGGTCGTTGGCGCGCAGCACCTGCAGCGCGATGCGGCTCAGGTCCACGCTGGCCGCCACCGGGCCGGCCGAGCCGTCGGTGGCGTCGTCGGCGATCAGCAGCGCATCCTGGCCGCGCGTGAGGTTGATGTAGACGTCGGCCAGCAGTTCGGCGTCAAGCAAGGCGCCGTGCAGGGTGCGGCTGGAGTTGTCCACGCCCAGGCGGTCGCACAGCGCGTCGAGCGAGTTGCGCTTGCCCGGGTACAGCTCCTTGGCCATGGCCAGGGTGTCGGTGATCTCGGCGACGAAGCTGCGCAATGGCGGCCGCCCCAGCAACTCCAGCTCCTTGTTGAGGAAGCCGACGTCGAAGGCCGCGTTGTGGATGATGATCTCGGCGCCCTGCAGATAGTCCAGCAGTTCGTCGGCCACGGCCTCGAACTTGGGCTTGTCGCGCAGGAACTCGTTGCTGATGCCGTGCACCTTCAGCGCGTCCTCGTGGCTGTCGCGCCCCGGGTTCAGGTAGAAGTGCTTGTTGTTGCCCGTGAGCTTGCGCGCCACCAGCTCCACGCAGCCGATTTCGATGATGCGGTCGCCCGTCTCGGCCGACAGACCGGTGGTTTCCGTGTCCAGAACGATCTGGCGCATCAGTGGTTTTCCTTGGCGTGGTTAATGGTGTATTTGGGGATCTCGATGGTCACGTCCTTGGCGGCCAGGATGGCCTGGCAGCTCAGGCGCGACTGCGGCTCCAGGCCCCAGGCGCGGTCCAGCAGGTCTTCTTCCTCTTCCTCGGCGTCGTTCAGCGAGGCAAAGCCCTCGCGCACGATGACGTGGCAGGTGGTGCAGGCGCAGCTCATGTCGCAGGCGTGCTCGATGTTGATGCGGTGCTCCAGCAGGGCCTCGCAGATCGAGGTGCCTGCGGGCGCGGTGATCTCGGCGCCCTCGGGGCAGTACTCGGCGTGGGGCAGTATCTTGATGACGGGCATGGCTCGCTTCGGGTGTTCGTGGTCAAAGGTTCTGGACGTTCCTGCCCGCCAGCGCCTGGCGGATGCCCCGGTTCATGCGCTGCGCGGCGAAGGGCTCGGTGTCCTTGGCCAACGCCTGGGTGGCGGCTTCCAGCGCCGCGGCCTCCGTGGCGGTGGCGATCTGGATGCGCAGCGCCTCCATGCGTGCGCCGATCGCTGCGCGGTCATCCTCGGTCAGCAGGTCACCGTCCGCATCCAGCGCGCTTTGCGTGGCGATCAGCATGCGGTCGGCGTCCACGCGGGCCTCGACCAGCGCGCGCGCCTGCATGTCCTGCGCGGCGGTGGCGAAGCCCTCCTGCAGCATGCGGGCAATCTGCTCGTCGCTCAGCCCGTAAGTGGGCTTGACGTCGATGCGCGCCTCCACGCCGCTGATCTGCTCGCGCGCGTTCACATTCAGCAGCCCGTCGGCGTCGACCGTGAAGGTGACGCGGATGCGCGCCGCGCCCGCCGCCATGGGTGGGATGCCGCGCAGCTCGAAGCGCGCCAGGCTACGGCAGTCCTGCACCAGGTCGCGCTCGCCCTGCACCACGTGGATGGCCAGGGCGGTCTGGCCGTCCTTGTAGGTGGTGAAATCCTGCGCCTTGGCCGTGGGAATGGTCTCGTTGCGCGCCACGATGCGCTCGACCAGACCGCCCATGGTCTCGATGCCCAGCGACAGCGGAATCACATCGAGCAGCAGCAGGTCGCCGGCGGTGTTGTTGCCGGCCAGCTGGTTGGCCTGGATGGCGGCGCCCAGCGCCACCACCTCGTCGGGGTTCAGGTTGGTGAGCGGCTCGCGGCCGAAAAACTCGGCCACTGCGCGGCGCACCTGCGGCATGCGCGTGGAGCCCCCCACCAGCACCACGCCCTGCACCTCGTCGCGGGCCAGCAGCGCATCGCGCAGGGTGCGGCGCACGGCCGCCAGCGAGCGTGCCGTGAGGTCGGCCGTGGCGGCGTCGAAATCGCTGCGTTTCACATCAAATCGCACATCAACGCCCGCCAGACGGGCGCTGTAAGCTACTGTTTCTGTAGCAGTCAAGGCTTCCTTGCAGGCCCGGGCCGCCAAACGGGCGGCCGCCTTGTCGGCGGGGGTCTGCACCTCCAGGCCAAGCTGGCCCAGCACCCAGTCGGCGAGCGCGGCATCGTAGTCGTCGCCGCCCAAAGCCGAATCGCCCCCCGTGGCCAGCACCTCGAAGACGCCCTGCGTCAGGCGCAGGATGGAGATGTCGAAGGTGCCGCCGCCCAGGTCGTAGACGGCGTAGACACCCTCGCTGGCGTTGTCCAGGCCGTAGGCGATGGCCGCCGCCGTGGGCTCGTTGATGAGGCGCAGCAGGTGGATGCCGGCCAGTTGCGCGGCGTCCTTGGTGGCTTGGCGCTGGGCATCGTCGAAATAGGCCGGCACGGTGATGACGGCGCCGTACAGGTCGTCGTTGAAGGTGTCCTCGGCGCGGTAGCGCAGCGTGGCCAGGATCTCGGCGCTGACCTCTACCGGAGACTTGACGCCACCGGCCGTGGCCACGGCCACCATGCCACCGCCGTCCTGGCCGGTGCCCACGAGTTCGTAGGGCAGCTTCGCGGCATGGGCGATATCGCCCAGCCCCCGGCCCATGAAGCGCTTGACCGAGGCGATGGTGTTGCGCGCATCGGCGTGCTGCTCGGCCACGGCGGCATGACCGATCTGGCGCCCTCCCCCGTCCAGGTAGCGCACCACGGAGGGCAGCAGCACCCGGCCGCCATCGTCGGGCAGGCACTCGGCCACGCCATTGCGCACGGCCGCCACCAGCGAATGCGTGGTCCCCAGGTCAATGCCCACGGCGATGCGCCGTTGGTGCGGGTCGGGGGACTGGCCGGGTTCGGAAATCTGCAGCAGCGCCATGGATCTTGTCTTGTCGGGAATGTGCCTGCACGCGCAGGACACGCAAAAACGGGTCTAGGGGCGCTATTGTCCCAGTTGATCGAGCCGGCGCTCGATATCCTGCGCAAATCGCGCAATGAACATGAGGGCTCTGACCTGCTGCGCGGCGGCGGTGTAGTCCTGCCGCGTGTCGATGCACTCGGCGCAGTGCTCCAGGGCGGCGCGCCGGGCCTGCTGGACCTGGGCTTCGAGCGCATCCACCTCGGCGGCGCTGTCCGCCTCCTCCAGCGCCTCGCGCCACTCCATCTGCTGCATGAGGAAGGCGGCGGGCATGGCGGTGTTGTCCTCGGCGCGCACGGGTGCGCCATGCAGCTCGCAGAGGTAGGCCGCGCGGCGCATCGGATCCTTGATGCGCTGGTAGGCCTCGTTGATGCGCACCGACCATTGCATGGCCTGGCGCTGCGCCGCTGCGCCGCTGGCCGCATGGCGGTCGGGGTGGGCTTCGCGCTGCAACTCCTTCCAGCGCGCGTCGAGCACCGCGCGGTCCTGCGCAAAGCGCCGGGGGACGCCAAACAGCTCGAAATCGTCGGATTGCAGGTTCATATCAGCAAAAAAACCGCCAGCACGCGATGCGATGGCGGTTTCAGATGGCACAGAAGGGGACGCATCAGATCCGGAAGCTCTCTCCGCAGCCGCAGCGGTCGCGCTCGTTCGGGTTGCTGAACTTGAAGCCCTCGTTCAGGCCCTCGCGCACGAAATCGAGCTCCGTGCCGTCGATATAGGCCAGGCTCTTGGGGTCGATCAGCACCTTGACGCCATGCTGCTCGAAGATGATGTCTTCGGGCTCGGCATCGTCCACATACTCCAGCTTGTAGGCCAGGCCCGAGCAGCCGCTGGTCTTGACGCCCAGCCGCACCCCAAGGCCCTTGCCACGCCGCGACAGGTAACGGCTGACATGCCGGGCTGCCGCTTCGGTGAGGGTGATTGCCATGGTTTCAGGCGGCGACAGCCGCGCCGTGTTTGGTCTTGTAGTCGTTGACCGCCGCCTTGATGGCGTCTTCGGCCAGGATGGAGCAGTGGATCTTGACGGGCGGCAGCGCCAGCTCTTCGGCGATCTCGCTGTTCTTCAACGCAGCCGCTTCGTCGAGCGTCTTGCCCTTGACCCATTCGGTCACCAGCGACGACGAGGCAATGGCCGAGCCGCAACCGTAGGTCTTGAAGCGCGCGTCCTCGATCACGCCGGTTTCCGGGTTGACCTTGATCTGCAGCTTCATCACGTCGCCGCAAGCCGGCGCGCCCACCATGCCGGTGCCCACCGATTCGTCGCCCTTGTCAAACGAACCCACGTTGCGCGGGTTCTCGTAATGGTCAATCACTTTTTCAGAGTAAGCCATGGTGTTACCTCTTTGATTCTGGGTGCCGTGGGGTCAGTGCGCGGCCCACTGGATGGTGCTCAGGTCCACGCCATCCTTGTACATCTCCCACAAGGGGCTGAGTTCACGCAGCTTGGCCACGTTCTCGCGGATCGTGGCGATGGCGTAGTCGATCTCTTCCTCGGTGGTGAAACGGCCGATGGTCATGCGCAGGCTGCTGTGCGCCAGCTCGTCGCTGCGGCCCAGCGCGCGCAGCACGTAGCTGGGCTCCAGGCTGGCCGAGGTGCAGGCCGAGCCCGAGGACACGGCCAGGCCCTTGATGCCCATGATCAGCGACTCGCCCTCGACATAGTTGAAGCTGATGTTGAGGTTGTGCGGCACGCGCTGCTGCATGTCGCCATTGATGAAGACCTGCTCCATGTCGGTGAGACCGTCGAGCAGGCGCTTCTGCAGGCGGCGCGCCTTTTCCTGCTCCTGGGTCATTTCCTCGCGGGCGATGCGGAAGGCCTCGCCCATGCCGACGATCTGGTGCGTAGGCAGGGTGCCCGAGCGCATGCCGCGCTCATGGCCACCGCCATGCATCTGCGCCTCCAGGCGCACGCGCGGCTTGCGGCGCACATACAGCGCGCCGATGCCCTTGGGGCCATAGGTCTTGTGCGAGGCCAGGCTCATCAGGTCAACCGGAAGGTTTGCCATGTCGATGGCGATCTTGCCGGTGGCTTGGGCCGCATCGACGTGGAAGATGATGCCCTTCTCGCGGCACAGCGCGCCAATGGCCGGGATGTCCTGGATGACGCCGATCTCGTTGTTCACGAACATCACGCTGATCAGGATGGTGTCGGGGCGGATGGCGGCCTTGAGCACCTCGAAATCGAGCAGGCCGTCGGCCTTGACGTCGAGATAGGTGACCTCGAAGCCCTGGCGCTCCATCTCGCGCATGGTGTCGAGCACGGCCTTGTGCTCGGTCTTCACCGTGATCAGGTGCTTGCCCTTGCCCTTGTAGAAATGGCCCGCGCCCTTGATGGCCAGGTTGTTGGACTCGGTGGCGCCGCTGGTCCAGACGATCTCGCGCGGGTCGGCGCCAATCAGCTCGGCCACCTGCACGCGCGCCTTCTCGACCGCTTCCTCGGCCTCCCAGCCCCAGGCATGGCTGCGCGAGGCGGGGTTGCCGAAATGCTCGCGCAACCACGGGATCATGGCGTCCACGACGCGGGGATCAACCGGCGTCGTGGCGCCATAGTCAAGATAGATGGGGAAATGCGGGGTCGTGTCCATGGCTGGCTCGGTCGGATATACGGGCTGGCAATTGCAATACGGAAGTCGATAGCTTGCCGCAAACGAGCGCTGCGCACCGGCAGGCGCACAGCCACCCGCGTCTCTATCAGGGTCTTCAGGGCTTGGCGAACACGTTGCCCAGGGCAAAGACCGAGTTGGGCGCGTTCACACGGATCGGCTTGACCACGGGCGTCGTGGAGATCGCGCGGCGCACCATGGGCTTTTCCTCGATCTGCAGGCCCTTGGCGAGCTGCTCGTCCACCAGCTTCTGCAGCGTGACGGAATCGAGGAACTCCACCACGCGCTGGTTCAGCGTGGCCCAGAGGTCGTGCGTCATGCAACGGCCGGAATCACCCATGCAGTTTTCCTTGCCGCCGCACTGCGTGGCATCGATCGGCTCGTCCACCGAAACGATGATGTCGGCAATGGTGATGTCGGCTGCCTTGCGGGCCAGCGTGTAGCCGCCGCCCGGACCGCGCGTGGACTCGACCAGCTCGTGGCGGCGCAGCTTGCCAAAGAGCTGCTCAAGGTACGACAGCGAAATACGCTGGCGCTGGCTGATGGCAGCCAGGGTGACCGGACCGTTGTTCTGGCGCAGGGCCAGGTCGATCATGGCGGTGACCGCAAAACGGCCTTTGGTTGTGAGACGCATCGCAAGCTCCTTTGTTCAGGCTTGTTGGTTCATGAAACGCCTGAATGGTTCATGGCCACCAGGACACCGTCTCCACCCTTATTCCTGCGGTGCCCTGAGGCGCTGCAGGCCCTTCAATCATGGGTTCTTGTCGTTAGTAGGGGCATTGTAGCACAAACCAGATTAATTTTGTCGGGTAAATAGACTCAGCGGTCACGATGCGCCCATCAAGTTGCAAAAACCTTTCATCCCTGTTTGCCTGAAGGGATATTGTCGCCCCCATGCGCGCCGAACGCCATGTCCTTGAGGCGGGCCAATTGGTCCCGCACCCGGGCGGCCTGTTCGAACTCCAGGTTGCGCGCATGTTCGAGCATCTGCTTCTCCAGGCGCTTGATCTCGCGGGCCATGTCTTTTTCCGACATGTCCTCGGCCTTGGCCCGCTGCAGGGCCTCCTGGGCCAGGCGCTCGGCATCCTTGCCCGCCTTCTCGCTGTAGACACCGTCGATCAGATCACGCACCTGCTTGACGATGCTGCGCGGCGTGATGCCGTGCTCCGCGTTGAAGGCGATCTGCCGCGCGCGCCGCCGCTCGGTCTCGCCCATGGCGCGCGCCATGGAGTCGGTCACGCGGTCGGCATAGAGAATGGCCTTGCCCGAGAGGTTGCGCGCCGCGCGGCCGATGGTCTGGATCAGGCTGCGCTCGGAACGCAGAAAGCCCTCTTTGTCGGCGTCGAGCACGGCCACGAGCGACACCTCGGGAATGTCCAGGCCCTCGCGCAGCAGGTTGATGCCCACCAGCACGTCGAAGGCCCCCAGGCGCAGGTCGCGGATGATCTCCACGCGCTCCACGGTGTCCACGTCGGAATGCAGGTAGCGCACCTTCACCCCGTTGTCCGTGAGGTAGTCGGTGAGCTGCTCGGCCATGCGCTTGGTCAGCGTGGTCACGAGCACGCGCTCGTTGCGTTCGGTGCGGATGCGGATCTCCTGCAGCACATCGTCCACCTGGTGGGTGGCAGGCCGCACTTCGACCTCGGGGTCCACCAGCCCCGTGGGGCGCACCACCTGCTCGACCACCTGACCGGCATGCTGCTTTTCATAGTCGGCCGGCGTGGCCGACACGAACACCACCTGGCGCATGCGCTGCTCGAACTCCTCGAACTTCAGCGGCCGGTTGTCCAGCGCGCTGGGCAGGCGAAAGCCGTATTCCACCAGCGTGGTCTTGCGCGAGCGGTCGCCGTTGTACATGGCGTTGAGCTGGCCGATCATCTGGTGGCTCTCGTCGAGGAACATCAGCGCGTCGCGCGGCAGGTAGTCGGTCAGCGTGCTCGGCGGGTCGCCAGGGGCCGAGCCCGAGAGGTGGCGCGAATAGTTCTCGATGCCCTTGCAGTGCCCGACCTCGCTGAGCATCTCCAGGTCGAAGCGGGTGCGCTGCTCCAGGCGCTGGGCCTCCACCAGCTTGCCGTCGGCCAGCAACTGCTTCAGCCGTTCGGCCAGCTCGGCCTTGATGGATTCGACCGCCAGCAGCACCTGGTCGCGCGGCGTCACGTAGTGGCTGCTGGGGTAGACGGTGAAGCGCGGAATGCTCTGGCGCACGCGGCCCGTCAGCGGGTCGAACAACTGCAGGCTCTCGATCTCGTCGTCGAACAGCTCGATACGCAGGGCCAGTTCCGAGTGCTCGGCCGGGAAGACATCGATGGTGTCGCCGCGCACCCGGAAATTGCCGCGCGAAAAATCCATGTCGTTGCGCTGGTACTGCATGCGCACGAGCTGGGCGATGGCATCGCGCTGGCCCAGCTTGTCGCCAGCGCGCAGCGTCATGACCATGCGGTGATAGCTCTCGGGGTTGCCGATGCCGTAGATGGCCGACACCGTGGCCACGATCACCACGTCACGCCGCTCCAGCAGGCTCTTGGTGCACGACAGGCGCATCTGCTCGATGTGCTCGTTGATGGCGCTGTCCTTCTCGATGAACAGGTCGCGCTGGGGCACGTAGGCCTCGGGCTGGTAGTAGTCGTAGTAGCTCACGAAGTATTCCACCGCGTTCTTCGGGAAGAACTCGCGGAATTCGCTGTAGAGCTGGGCCGCCAGTGTCTTGTTCGGCGCGAACACGATGGCCGGCCGGCCCAGGCGCGCGATCACGTTGGCCATGGTGAAGGTCTTGCCCGAGCCCGTCACGCCCAGCAGGGTCTGGAACACCTCGCCCGCGTTCACCCCTTCGACGAGCTGGTCGATGGCGCCGGGCTGGTCGCCCGCCGGTGGATAGGGCTGGAACAGCTCGAAGGGCGAACCGGGGAAATGGACGAACTGCCCCTTGGCGGGCTCGGCGGTGGCTTCTTGCAAGGTCATGGTGCGGCACGGCCCGCGCGGGCCGCTAAAATCAGCGGGTTAACCCGAAAGCCTAACGCAGCTTGGGTTTGCCCGCCACATCCACCCTCCAAGGACGTTCCATGTCTCTGTTCTCCGCCGTCGAAATGGCCCCCCGCGACCCCATCCTGGGTCTCAACGAGCAATTCAACGCTGACACCAACCCCAACAAGGTCAACCTGGGCGTGGGCGTGTACTTCGACGACAACGGCAAGCTGCCCCTGCTGCAGTGCGTGCAGGCCGCCGAAAAGGCCATGATGGACAAGCCCGCCGCGCGCGGCTACCTGCCCATCGACGGCATCGTCGCCTATGACAACGCCGTCAAAGGCCTGGTCTTTGGCGCCGACAGCGAACCCGTCACCTCCGGCCGCGTGGCCACCGTGCAGGCCATCGGCGGCACCGGCGGCCTGAAGATCGGCGCCGACTTCCTCAAGCGCGTCAGCCCCGACGCCAAGGTGCTGATCTCCGACCCGAGCTGGGAAAACCACCGCGCCCTGTTCACCAACGCCGGCTTCACGGTCGACACCTATGCCTACTACGACGCGGCCAAGCGCGGCGTGAACTTCGACGGCATGCTGGCCAGCCTGAACGCCGCCGCGCCCGGCACCATCGTGGTGCTGCACGCCTGCTGCCACAACCCCACCGGCTACGACATCACCCCCGCGCAGTGGGACCAGGTCATCGCCGCCGTCAAGGCCAAGGGCCTGACCGCCTTCCTCGACATGGCCTACCAGGGCTTCGGCCACGGCATCGCCGAAGACGGCGCCGTGATCCAGAAGTTCGTCGCCGCCGGCCTCAACTTCTTCGTCTCCACCTCGTTCTCCAAGAGCTTCAGCCTCTACGGCGAGCGCGTGGGCGGCCTGTCGGTGCTGTGCGCCGACAAGGAAGAAGCCGGCCGCGTGCTGAGCCAGCTCAAGATCGTCATCCGCACCAACTACAGCAACCCGCCCACGCACGGTGGCGCCGTGGTGGCCGCGGTGCTGAACAACCCCGAGCTGCGCGCCCTGTGGGAAAAGGAACTGGGCGAGATGCGCGTGCGCATCAAGGCCATGCGCCAGAAGCTGGTCGACGGCCTCAAGGCCGCCGGCGTGCAACAAGACATGTCGTTCATGACGCAGCAGATCGGCATGTTCAGCTACTCCGGCCTCTCCAAGGACCAGATGGTGCGCCTGCGCAGCGAGTTCGGCGTGTACGGCACCGACACCGGCCGCATCTGCGTGGCCGCGCTCAACAGCAAGAACATCGACTACGTCTGCCAGGCCATCGCCAAGGTGATGTAAGCGCAGCGCATGCCGTGCCATGAAGCCGCCCCAGGGCGGCTTTTTTGTGAACAAAATCGGCTCTAGCGCCCTACCATCGGGCGCCGGAAGCTATGGAATAAATAGCAAAAAGGAGACCCGCCGCATGACCACGCCCCTGCAACCCCTGCATGGCACCCGCATCCTGAGCCTGGCGCTCAACCTGCCCGGCCCCGCCGCCCTGCTGCGCTGCGCGCGCATGGGCGCCGAGTGCACCAAGCTCGAACCCCTGCCGGCGCCGGGCCAGCCCAGCGCCGACCCCATGGGCATCTACAGCCCGGCGGCCTACGGCGAGCTGCACCAGGGCGTGCGCGTGCTGCAGGCCCACCTCAAGACGGACGAAGGCCAGGCCGCGCTGCACGCCGAGCTGGCGCGCACCGATGTGGTGATCACCTCCTTCCGTCCCTCGGCGCTGGCCAAGCTGGGGCTGGGCTGGGAGGCGCTGCAGGCGCGCTACCCGCGCCTGTCGCTGGTGCGCATCGTCGGCGCGCTGGGCGAGCGCGCCGAGGAGCCCGGCCACGACCTCACCTACCAGGCCGAGGCCGGCTTGCTGGCCGGCCTGCAGGTGCCCCCCACCCTGTTCGCCGACATGGCCGGCGCCCTGATGGCCAGCGAGGCCGTATTGCAGGCATTGCAGGCGCGCGCGCAGCACGGCGCGGGCGTGTGCATCGAGGTCGGCCTGGCCGAGGCCGCAGAGTGGCTGGCCCTGCCGCTGCAGTGGGGCCTGACCACGCCGCAGGGCGACGTGGGCGGCGCCCACGCGGGCTACCGCATCTACCCCTGTGCCGACGGCCGCGTGGCCGTGGCCGCGCTGGAGCCGCATTTCGCCGCCCGCCTGTGCGAGGCGGCGGGCCTGGCGGTGCGGGGCGACATGGAACACCTGCGCGACCCGGCCACGCACGAGGCCATCGCCCGCTTCCTGCAAGGCCGGACGCGCGCGCAGCTCACGGCGCTGGCACAGGAGCGCGACATCCCGCTGCACGCGCTGCACTGACCACCCCATGCGAGGCACCATCCGGCGCTGGCACGCCGACAAGGGTTTTGGCTTCATCGCGGCCGCGCACCACCGCGACGTGTTCTTCCACATCCGCGACTACCAGGGCGCCGCGCCACCCGCCGAAGGCATGGAAGTGGAATACGAAGAAATCCAGGTCGGTGGCAAGGGGCCGCGCGCCATGCAGGTGCGGCCGCGCTCCGCGCCGGTGGCAGCCACCCGGCCAGCGCCGCCCCGGCGCCGCACCGAACGGCCCCGCCCCGCAGGGTCGCAGAATGACGCTCCCACGGGCGCCAGCCTGGCGATGGCGCTGATGCTGGGCTGGCTGGCCCTGCTGGCCTGGGGTGCCTGGGCGCAGCGCCTGCCGCTGGGGCTGCTGGGCCTCCTGGCGCTGCTCAACATGGTGACCTTTTTCGCCTACGCGCTCGACAAGAGCGCCGCCCAGCGCGGCGCCTGGCGCACGCCGGAAAAAACCTTGCACCTGCTGGCCCTGCTGGGCGGCTGGCCCGCCGCCTGGTGGGCGCAGCAATGGCTGCGCCACAAATCACGCAAACCGTCGTTCCGCGCGGCCTACTGGGGCACGGTACTGCTGCACGGCACGGCACTGGCCGCCATCGTGCTGCGGCCTGGATTGCTACATTTTTAATAGCTGCAAGCGCTTGCTCCACGGGCCAAAGGGCCCAAAAAACCTCAAAACCCCGGCATTGCCATCGCGTTCATGCGGCGGGGGCCGGCACCGAGTGCAGCAGGACGGGGTGGTTGCCGTAGCCATCCACGCTCTCGATCTGCACGCCAAAGCCCCACAGGCGGGCCACATGCTTGAGCACCTCCTGCGCATCATCGGCCAGCGGGCGGCCCTGGTACTGGGTGTGGCGCAGGGTCAGGCTGCGGTCGCCGCGCAGGTTCACGTTCCAGACCTGGATGTTGGGCTCGCGCGTGCCCAGGTCGTATTGCTGCGAGAGGATCTGGCGCAGGCTGCGGTAGCCGTTCTCGTCGTGGATCTCGCTGACCACCAGTTCGTCCTCGCTGGCGTCGTCATGCAGGGCGAACAGGCGCATCTCGCGCATCAGGTGCGGGCTCAGGTACTGGCCAACGAAGCTCTCGTCCTTGAAGTTGCGCATGGCGTGGTCGAGCGCGGGCAGCCAGGGCGTGCCCGCGATGTCGGGGAACCAGTGCCGGTCTTCGGGCGTGGGGTTCTGGCAGATGCGCTGGATGTCGCGGTACATGGCGAAGCCCAGCGCGTAGGGGTTGATGCCGCTGTAGGCGCGGTGCCCGACCGGGGGCTGGAAGATGACGTTGGTGTGGGAGCCCAGCCACTCGACCATTACCCCGTCGCTGAGGTAGCCCTCGTCGTACAGGGTGTTGAGCAGGGTGTAATGCCAGAAGGTGGCCCAGCCCTCGTTCATGACCTGGCTTTGGCGCTGTGGATAGAAATACTGCGCGATCTTGCGCACGATGCGCACGATCTCGCGCTGCCAGGGTTCGAGCAGCGGCGCGTTCTTCTCGATGAAGTACAGGATGTTCTCCTGCGGCTCTTTCGGGAAGCGGTTGTGCTCCAGCGCCGCGCCGTCCTTGCCGGGGCGCGTGGGCAGGGTGCGCCAGAGTTCGTTGACCTGTTGCTGCGCATAGGCCTCGCGCTGCTCGCGCTCCAGGCGCTCGCGCGCCAGGTTCTTCTTGGAGGGGCGGCGGTAGCGGTCCACGCCGAAGTTGGCCAGCGCGTGGCAGGAGTCCATGAGCCGCTCCACTTCATCGAAGCCATAGCGCTCCTCGCACTGGGCCACGTAGTCCTTGGCGTAGACCAGGTAGTCGATGATGCTGGAGGCGTCCGTCCACATGCGGAACAGGTAGTTGCCCTTGAAGAAGCTGTTGTGTCCGTAGGCGGCATGGGCGATCACCAGCGCCTGCATGGCGGTGGTGTTCTC
This sequence comes from Simplicispira lacusdiani, assembly GCF_003604195.1. Lineage (GTDB taxonomy): Bacteria > Pseudomonadota > Gammaproteobacteria > Burkholderiales > Burkholderiaceae_C > Simplicispira > Simplicispira lacusdiani. The sequence continues at coordinate 70,056 of NZ_QXGR01000006.1, read as the reverse complement.
CTCCATCAGGTAGCTGATGCAGGGGTTGGAGTTGATGACGATCTCGTAGGCCAACCCCATGTGCCCGCGCCGGTAGCGCCGCTCGGTGGCCAGGAACTCCTTGCCGTAGCTCCAGTGCCGGTAGTTCACCGGCATGCCCACGCTGGAATAGGCGTCCATCATCTGCTCGGCGGTGATGATCTCCAGCTGGTTGGGGTAGGTATCGAGGCCGAAGCGCTCGGCGGTGGCGGCGATGGCGGCGTGGTAGCGCTCGATCAGCTCGAACGTCCAGTCGCTCGGGTCGGGCAGCGGCTGCGCCGGGCGCTCGCCGGCAGGCAGGGGCTGCCGGGGCACGGCATGGTGGCGGCGCTCACCCACGGCGGCGGCCTTCCAGGGGTTGTCGTTGATGCGGCGTTCCAGCACCGGATACTGGGCCATGTTCATACCTGCACCCCCTCTTTCTTGAAGAGGTCGCGGAACACGGGATAGATTTCGCCCGGCTCGGAGACCTTGCGCATGGCGAAGTGGGAGAACAGCGGCAGCAACTGGCTGTATTCCTCCCACAGGTTCTGCTCCGCCTCGGCCACCTGGACGTAGGCGAAGTAGCGCACCAAGGGCAGGATGCGGTCCACCAGCAGGTTGCGGCAATTGCCGCTGTCGTTGGTGAAGTTGTCGCCGTCACTGGCCTGGGCGACATAGATATTCCAGTCTCCCGTGGGATAGCGCGCCCGGATGATCTGGTCGAGCAGCACCAGCGCACTGCTGACCACCGTGCCCCCGCTTTCGGTGGAATGGAAGAACTGCTCCTCGCTCACCTCGGCGGCCTGGGTGTGGTGGCGGATGAAGACGATGTCGATCTTCTCGTAGTGCCGCGTGAGGAACAGGTAAAGCAGGATAAAAAAGCGCTTGGCCAGGTCCTTGCGCGCCTGGTCCATGGAGCCCGACACGTCCATCACGCAGAACATCACCGCCTGGCTGTTGGGCACGGGCACCTGGATGCGGGCCCGGAAGCGCAGGTCGATGGGATCGAGGTAGGGGATGCGGCCAAGGCGCTCCTTGAGCGTGTCGATGCGGCGCTGCAGCTCCGCCACCGCCTCGCTGGTGCCATCGTCCTGGGCCAGCAGGGCATCGAGCTGCTCCTGCAGCGCCAGCAGCTCCCGGTGCGGCGCCTTGCCCAGCGCGATGCGCCGGCCCAGCGCCCCGCGCATGGTGCGCAGTACCGCCAGGTTGTTCGGAATGCCGTCCTGGCTGTAGCCGGCGCGGCGCGACTTCCAGAGCGGGTTCTCGCCGATGTGCGTGCGCAGCAGGTGCGGCAGCGCGAGATCCTCGAAGAAGAGCTGCATGAACTCTTCCTTGGTCAGCGTGAAGGTGAAGTCGTCCTCCCCTTCCCCGCTGTCGCTGGCCTGCGAGCCGCGCCCGCTCCCGCCCTGGGGCCGCTGGATGCGGTCGCCGCGCACATGCTCCGCGTTGCCGGGGTGCACCACGTCGCGGATGCCGCCCGGGCCGTGGTGGAACACCGGTTCGCTGATGTCCTTCCGGGGAATGGTGATGCTCTCGGCCTGCTCGATGTCGCGGATGCCGCGCTGCGATACCGCGCGGCGCACGCTCTCCGCGATCTGCTCCTTGAAGCGGCGGACAAAGCGCTCGCGGTTGCCGACGGACTTGTTCTTGCCTGCGAGTCTGCGGTCGATGATCTGCAGTGCCATTTTTCAGCCCTCGTGTGGCCCCGACCCTCTGCCTCCGTTCGTCCCCCGCGCCCGCGCGGGCAGCCGCGCAAGGGCCGCCCCGCCGCGCTGGCTGCGTCCCCCTTCCCGAATGGCGCAGCCATTCGAGAGAAGGGGGAAGGCGCGCAGCGACTCAGGGGGTTGCACCATATCTAACTGCTTTTACGCACGCGCAGGTACCACTCGCACAGCAAGCGCACCTGCTTGGGGGTGTAGCCCTTGTTCACCATGCGGGTGACGAAGTCCTCGTGCTTGCGCGCCTCCTCGGCGCTGGCCTTGGCGTTGAAGCTGATCACCGGGAGCAGCTCCTCCGTGTTCGAGAACATCTTCTTCTCGATCACCAGGCGCAGTTTTTCGTAGCTGGTCCAGCTCGGGTTCTTGCCCTGGTTGTTGGCCCGCGCCCGCAGCACGAAGTTGACGATCTCGTTGCGGAAGTCCTTGGGGTTGGCAATACCGGCGGGCTTCTCGATCTTCTCCAGCTCGGCGTTGAGCGCACCCCGGTCGAACACCTCGCCCGTGTCGGTGTCGCGGTACTCGTTGTCCTGGATCCAGTAGTCGGCGTAGGTGACGTAGCGGTCGAAGATGTTCTGCCCGTACTCGCTGTAGCTCTCCAGGTAGGCGGTCTGGATCTCCTTGCCGATGAACTCGGCATAGCGCGGTGAGAGGAATTCCTTGATGTAGCTGGTGTACTTGGTCTCCAGCTCGGCGGGGAACTGCTCGCGCTCGATCTGCTGCTCCAGCACATACATCAGGTGCACCGGGTTGGCCGCCACCTCGGCGCTGTCGAAATTGAACACCTTGGACAGGATCTTGAACGCGAAGCGCGTGGAGATGCCCGTCATGCCCTCGTCCACGCCGGCATAGTCGCGGTACTCCTGGTAGCTCTTGGCGCGCGGGTCGGTGTCCTTCAGGCTCTCGCCGTCGTACACCTGCATCTTGCTGAAGATGCTGGAGTTCTCCGGCTCCTTCAGCCGCGTGAGGATGGCGAACTGCGACATCATCTTGAGCGTGCCCGGCGCACACACGGCGTTGCCCAGCGACGATTCGCGGATCAGCTTCTCGTAGATGCGGATCTCCTCGCTCACGCGCAGGCAGTACGGTACCTTGACGATGTAGATGCGGTCCAGGAAGGCCTCGTTGTTCTTGTTGTTGCGGAACGCCTTCCATTCGCTCTCGTTGCTGTGCGCCAGCACCACGCCGTCGAACGGGATGGCGCCGAAGCCCTCGGTACCCTTGTAGTTGCCCTCTTGCGTGGCGGTGAGCAGCGGGTGCAGCACCTTGATGGGGGCCTTGAACATCTCCACGAATTCGAGCAAGCCTTGGTTGGCCAGGCACAGGCCGCCGCTGTAGCTGTAGGCGTCGGTGTCGTCCTGGGCGAAGGTTTCGAGCTTGCGGATGTCCACCTTGCCCACCAGACTCGAAATATCCTGATTGTTCTCGTCGCCCGGCTCGGTCTTGGCGATGCCCACCTGCTTGAGGATGCTGGGGTAGCGCTTGACCACGCGGAACTGGCGGATGTCACCGCCGAATTCCTCCAGCCGCTTCACCGCCCAGGGCGACAGCACGCGCTGCAGGTAGCGCCTGGGGATGCCGAACTGCTCTTCCAGCACCGGCCCATCCTCCACCGCATCGAACAAACCCAGCGGCGACTCGTTCACCGGCGAGCCCTTGAGCGCATAAAACGGCACCTTCTGCATCAGGTACTTGAGCCGCTCGGCGATGGAGCTCTTGCCCCCGCCCACTGGGCCCAGCAGGTAGAGGATCTGCTTGCGCTCCTCCAGCCCCTGCGCGGCATGGCGGAAGAAGCTCACCACCTGCTCGATGGAATCCTCCATGCCATAGAACTCGGCGAACGTGGGGTAGCGCTTGATCACCTTGTTGGCGAAGAGGCGCGAGAGGCGCGGATCGTTGCGCGTGTCCACCATCTCGGGCTCGCCGATGGCGGCCAGCATGCGCTGGGCGGCCGTGGCATAGGCCATGGGATCGCGCTTGCACTCGGCGAGGTACTCGTCGACCGACATTTCCTCTTCGCGGCTACGGGCATAGCGCGCGGTGAAACTGCTGATGGCATCCATACGACCTCCTGTGGCGGCACCCCCCGGCGGGCTCGGGTGGTGCCACGGTGTTGCAGTGGGAATCGCTACCGGCTTGGCCCTTTGTAGCACCACGGCCCGCCCTTGAACAGGTATCCGTGGACGCACGCGATGCTTTTTTTCATGGCCTGCACGCACATGGATAGAGCGTGGCACACTGCGCAAAGTTCATGTCTTCGCGCACATCGCTTTCCCCCGTGCCCGGCCGCCACGGGCCGCATGAAGCATGGCTTCAGCGGCCGTGCGACGGGCGCCGGAAGCTATCCTTTCAATAGCTTCACGCAAAACGCCCCCGGCGTGACAGCACCAGGATCGCCGCGCACAGCACCAGCGCGCCAGCCACCTGCGCAACCCCCAGGGCCTCGCCCAGCAGCCAGGCCGCGAGCAGCGCCGCCACGAGCGGCTCCACCAGCGTGCCCACCACCGCCGCGGTCGGTCCCAGGCGCCGTGCGCCCCAGGCGAACGCCACGTAGGCCAGCGCCGTGGTGACCACGCCGGTGTAGCCCGCGCCGAGCCACTGCGCGGCGCCCCGAGGCCAGGTCAGGCCCTGCAGCAACGCCACGGCCGCCGTGCACGCGGCGGCGGCCGCCATGCCCCAGGCCGAGGCCGCCAGGGGCGACACCGCGCGCGGCATGCGCGCATTGCCCAGAACCACCAGCGCATGCGTCACGGCGGCGCCGAGCGACCAGGCCACGCCCGCCCACTGGTCCGCCGGCAGATGCCAGCCGCCCTCAGGCGCCACCAGCAGCCCGGTGCCCAGCAAGGCCAGTGCCAGGCCGCGCAGCAGCCCGGCATCCATGCGCTCATAGCCACGCCAGGCGGCGATGAGCGCCACGAACACCGGCGCGCAGCAGACGGAAATCACCGTGGGCAGCGCCGCGCCCATGAGCGTGATGGCCATGAACCAGCACCCCACGCTCAAGGCCATGGCCACCCCCGTGCCCAGCACCAGGGCGCGCACCCGTCCCGGCCATGGCGGCTGGCGCATCCGCCCCGCATCGCGCGCCGCAGCCGCATGGGCCCAGCCCAGAAGCAGGGGCAGACCCAGCCCGAACCGCGCCAGGGCCAGGCTCGCGGGCGACATGCCGCCCGCCATCAACTGCTGGGCCACCAGGGCGCCACCGCCCCACAGCGCGCCCGCCAGCAACACTCCGCCCCAGGCCAGGGCGGCTTTCGATCTTTCCATGTGAAGTTCTCCCGTGCGGTGCGCGCGGCGGCGCACCCGTGTCCAAGCCGCGCGGCCCCTAGGGGCGCGCGGTCCACCCCGGGCCCGCAGGGCCCGGGCGTTGCCAGCGAGGGCAACGCGGATCAGCGGAAGGAGGGAGGAGAAAGCAGATGCATAAGCCGCCCATGGTAGCAGCGCCCGCGACGACACAGCGCGCTGGCCAAAAAACACATGAAAAACGGCTCTAGCGCTTACCCAAAAAGCGCCAGACGCTACTCTTCCGATAGCAAATCAAGCGCCGTGCGAGGCATGCTTGCCGGCGGGTTCATCCGGCCCGGGCGCGAAGCGTTCCAGCACATGGCGAGTCATGCCCTTGGCGAGTTCCTCCTCGCCGTAGAACACCGTGCCCACGCCGTCCATGCGCAGCATCTGCGATTCGTCCTCGCCGTGGCTGCGCAGCACCACCTCGATGCCCGGATTCAGCGTGCGCGCGGTCTGCACCATCTGGCGCACATGGATCGGGTCGGGCACGGCCACCACCAGCATGGCGGCGTCGGCGATGTGGGCTTGCACCAGCACCACCGGCTCGGCGGCATTGCCCGAGACGGCCACCCGGCCCTGCTTGCGCAGGTCCTCGACCAGCTCACGGTTCTGCTCGGCCACCACGTAGGGAATGCCGCGCTCCTCCAGCGACCGGGCGATGCGGCGCCCCACGCGCCCGTAGCCCACCAGCACCACCTGGCCCTGGAGGTACTTGCGCTCGGTGCTCATGGGCAGTTCGGCGTAGGGGTCGTCGCGCTGCTCCAGGCGGCGTGCCAGCTCGGAGCGCTCCAGGATCCAGCGCCGCACCGGCTCCACCGCCGTGAACAGGAAGGGGTTGAGCGCGATGGAGATCAGCGCGCCGGCCAGCACCAGGCTCATGCCCTGGGGCGGCAGCAGACCCAGCGTGAGCCCCAGGCCCGCCAGGATGAAAGAGAACTCGCCGATCTGCGCCAGGCTGGCGGCCACCGTGAGCGCGGCGTTGAGCGGGTAGCGGAAGGCCAGCACCAGCCCCAGCGCGGCCAGCGACTTGCCCACGATGATGATGGCCAGCACGCCCAGCACCTGCAGCGGCTGTTCGAGCAGCACCTGGGGATCGAACAGCATGCCCACGGCCACGAAGAACAGCACCGAGAACGCGTCGCGCAGCGGCAGAGACTCCTGCGCCGCGCGGTGGCTGAACTCGGACTCGCGCATCACCATGCCGGCGAAGAAGGCGCCCAGCGCGAACGACACGCTGAACAGCCCCGCCGCGCCATAGGCGATGCCGATGGCGCAGGCCACCACCGAGAGCGTGAACAGCTCGCGCGAGCCGGTCTTGGCCACCTGCCACAGCAGCCAGGGCAGCGCGCGGCGGCCGAAAATGAGCATCAGCGCGATGAAGGCCGCCACCTGCAGCAGCGTCTGGCCGATGGTGCGCCACAGCGGCTGGTCCACGGCCTGCGCCCCCGGGGCGCCCAGCACCCCGGCCAGCGGCGGCAGCAGCACGAGCACCAGCACCGTGGCCAGGTCCTCGACCACCAGCCAGCCCACGGCGATGCGGCCGTTCATGGTGTCGAGCAGGCCGCGCACCTCCAGCGCCTTGAGCAGCACCACGGTGCTGGCGCACGAGAGCGAGAGCCCAAACACCAGCCCCTCGCCCCAGCTCCAGCCCCACCACGAGGCCAGCCCCATGCCCAGCACCGTAGCCAGCCCCATCTGCACCACGGCGCCGGGGATGGCGATGCGCTTGACGGCCATGAGGTCGTTGAGCGAGAAATGCAGGCCCACGCCGAACATCAGCAGCATCACGCCGATTTCCGACAGCTGCGCGGCGATGTGCATATCGGCCACGAAACCCGGCGTGGCCGGGCCGATGGCAATGCCCGCGAGCAGGTAGCCCACCAACGCGGGCAGGCGGATGCGTTCGGCGATGAAGCCGAGCACCAGGGCGATGCCGAAGCCCGCGGCCAGCGTGGTGATGAGCGGAATGTTGTGTTCCATGGGCTTCCAATGGTGAGTCCGGACACGACCGGGTGCAACCGTTTCAAAGGGCACCCCAACCTGGGCGCAGGAAGTCAGCCCACGGCCCCAGGATGAAAACCATTCTGGGTGGAATACCGTGGGTTTTGGCTCAGGCCATGCCAAGGCACGGGGCCTGGCAGGGTTTTCAGCTACGTAAAGTGTAGCAAGCGGCGCGCGCTAGCGTTCAGCGGGGCTTCTTCTTCGGGCCCGGACGGGCATTGCCCGTGACGCGCGGCGGCAACCCGGTGTGCTGCGTCAGGGTCTGGCCAGGGCGCGGCGCCTTGGGCGCCATCTTGGCCGCCGGTTGGCCTGCACCGCGCCCGGCGGCTTGCGCCCCGGCCTGGCCCTTGGCGGTGTCGGCGCGCGCCTTGTCCAGCACCATGGTCGGGATCACCAGGTACTTGCCCTTGTCGGCCTTGGAGCATTGCCCCGCCAGCGGCTGGTAGGTGGGGATCAGGTGGTGCTTGCCGTTGCCAATGAGGTCCGCCCGGCCCATGGCCTTGAGGGCGTCCCGCAGCAGCGGCCAGTTGTTCGGATCGTGGTAGCGCAGGAAGGCCTTGTGCAGGCGGCGGCGCTTCTCGCCGCGCACCACGTCGACCTTTTCGCCGCGCTCGTCGCGGTGCACGCCCTTCAGGGTGTTGATGCCGGTGTGGTACATGGCCGTGGCGGTGGCCATGGTGCTGGGGTAGAAGGTTTGCACCTGGTCGGCGCGGAAGCCGTTCTTCTTCAGCCAGATGGCGAGGTTCATCATGTCCTCGTCGCTGGTGCCGGGGTGGGCGGCGATGAAGTACGGGATGAGGAACTGCTTCTTGCCCGCCTCGGCCGTGTACTTCTCGAACATCACCTTGAACTTGTCGTAGTTGCCGATGCCCGGCTTCATCATCTTGGTGAGCGGGCCGGATTCGGTGTGCTCGGGGGCGATCTTCAGGTAGCCGCCCACGTGGTGCTGCACCAGTTCCTTGACGTACTCGGGCGACTGGATGGCCAGGTCGTAGCGCAGGCCCGAGCCGATGAGGATCTTCTTCACGCCCTTGATCTCGCGGCCGCGCTTGTAGATCTTGATGAGCGGGTCGTGGTTGGTGGTGAGGTTCTGGCAGATGCCCGGGTAGACGCAGCTGGGCTTGCGGCAGGCGGCCTCGATCTCGGGCGTGCGGCAGCCCAGGCGGTACATGTTGGCCGTGGGACCGCCCAGGTCGGAGATGGTGCCGGTGAAGCCCTGCACCTTGTCGCGCACATCCTCGATCTCGCGGATGATGGATTCTTCGGAACGGCTCTGGATGATGCGCCCCTCGTGCTCGGTGATCGAGCAGAAGGTGCAGCCGCCAAAGCAGCCGCGCATGATGTTGATCGAGAACCGGATCATCTCCCACGCCGGGATCTTGGTCGCGCCGTCGTGGCGGCCGCGCTCGTCGGCATAGCGCGGGTGCGGACTGCGCGCATACGGCAGGTCGAAGACATAGTCCATCTCGGCCGTGGTCAGCGGGATGGGCGGCGGGTTGAGCCAGACGTCGCGCGCCGTGGCGCCATCGCCGTGCGCCTGCACCATGGCGCGGGCGTTGCCGGGGTTGGTCTCCAGGTGCATCACGCGGTTGGCGTGGGCATAGAGCACGGCGTCGCTGCGCACCTGCTCGTAGCTGGGCAGGCGGATCACGGTGCGGTCCTGCGGCGGCAGCTTGCGCTTGGCGGCCAGGGCCGGGTTGGGCACGAAGTTGAGCTTGTGCGTGTTGGCGTCTTCCGTTTTTGGGCCATTTTGGCCGCCAGCGCCCGCCGGCTGTGCGCCATCAGCTATCGAAACCGTAGTGTTCGGGCCATTGCAGCTGGCGCCCTGGGCCGCCGCCTGCTCGCTCGTGGTCTGGTAGGGGTTGATGTGGTCTTCCACGCGGCCGGGCTGGTCCACGCTGGTGGAGTCGATCTCGAACCAGCCCTCGGGCGAGCTGCGGCGCACGAAGGCGGTGCCGCGCACGTCGGTGATGTTCAGCACGGGCTCACGCGCGGCCAGGCGGTGGGCAATCTCGACGATGGCGCGGTCGGCGTTGCCGTAGAGCAGCAGGTCGCACTTGGCGTCCACCACGATGGAGCGGCGCACCTTGTCGCTCCAGTAGTCGTAGTGGGCGATGCGGCGCAGCGAGCCTTCGATGCCGCCCAGCACGATGGGCACGTCCTTGTAGGCCTCGCGGCAGCGCTGGCTGTAGACCACGGCGGCGCGGTCGGGGCGGCGGTTGCCCTCGGCGCCGGGGGTGTAGGCATCGTCGCTGCGGATCTTGCGGTCGGCCGTGTAGCGGTTGATCATGGAATCCATGTTCCCCGCGGTCACGGCCCAGAACAGGTTGGGCTTGCCCAGTACCTTGAAGGGCTCGGCGCTCTGCCAGTCGGGCTGGGCGATGATGCCCACGCGAAAGCCCTGGGCTTCGAGCAGGCGGCCGATCACGGCCATGCCGAAACTCGGGTGGTCCACATAGGCGTCGCCGGTCACCAGCACGATGTCGCAGCTGTCCCAGCCGAGTTGCTCCATCTCGGCGCGGCTCATGGGCAGGAACGGGGCCGTGCCGAAGCGCTTGGCCCAGAACGGGCGGTAGCTGGTCAGCGGCTTGGCGGCGCGCGGAAACTGGGAAACGTCAACGTAGGCGGTCATGGGGGTGGGCGGCCATGCGGCAACGGCGGCGCTCTTGTGGGGATAACCCTCGATTTTACGACGCACCCCCAAAATCCGCACCCCGGGACACTTGCCCCCACACCGAGCAGGTGTTGTGCGGATTTCGCAAGGGAAAAATGGCCTTTTCGCCCGCCCACAGGGCGCTAAAAGCTACTATTTTGATAGCTATCCGCGTCGACTGGGAAGCCCGATCACCACTCGCCGAGTTCGCGCACGCGCTGGGCCAGGTCGGGCAGCTCTTCCTCCAGCGGCTCCGGCATGGCGGGCGTGGCGCTGGCCTCGACCGGCGCGGCAGCGGCACGGGCCGGCGGCGTGCGCGCGATCAGGCGGCCGAAGACATGGCTGGCCAGGGACTGCTGCAGGGGGGCGGCGAGAGGGATTGCGAGCATGGGAGGGCTTTCCTGGGAAGTGGGGCGTGCACGACAGCGTAGGTGCGCGAAGCAAGGCCCAGTGTAGGAAGACAAGCCGTACAGGCGTGTGACAGAACGCACACCGCGCAGCCTCATGGCGCGGGCACCCCACGCGAAATGTCCGCGGGCGTGATGGAAATCACAACCCGCCGCGCGGCTCAGCCGGCGCCGGCGGGCCGGGCTTGCGCCCGGTACTGCCCCGGCCCCTGCCCCTGCCATTGCTTGAAGGCGTGGTGGAAGGCCGTGGGCTCCTGGTAGCCCAGCAGGTAGCCCACCTCGGCAATGGGCATGGCCGAGGTGGCCAGGTAGTGGCAGGCCAGCTCGTGCCGCGTGGCGTCGAGCAGCGCCTGGTAGGCCACGCCGGCCTCCGCCAGGCGGCGCTGCAGGGTGCGCGTGGACAGGTTCAGGTCGCGCGCCACGTCGGCCAGCTTGACGGCGCCCTGCCCCAGCCGGCCCGAGATGCACTGGCGCACCTGGGCCACGGTGCCGCTCTCGCGCGGGTGGCGCGCCTGCAGCAGCTCGTCGGCATGGCGCTGCAAGAGCGGCAGCAGGGCCTTGTTGGCCTGGGGGATGGGCAGATCCAACAGCGCCGCCGGGAACACGGCGCGGTGCGCCGCGCAGCCCCAGCGCACCCGCGCGCCGCTGGCCTGGGCGATGGCCTGCGCGGTGGCGTCGTCGCGCCGGTGCATGAATTCGAGGCCGAAGCCGGCGATGGGCTGGCCCACCAGCCACTGCGCGCAGGTCTGGATGCCCGAGAACACCGACTCGGCCAGCGCGTCGGCCGCCGGGTGGCCGGCCCAGTCGTTGCGCCAGGCATATTCCACCGTGTCGCCATGCCGCGCGAAGGACGAGCGCCCCAGGTCATGCACCAGCGACTCGAAGCGCAGCACCCGGGCCAGGGCCTCGCCCAGCGTGGGGCAGGCCAGCAGCAGGATGCCGTTGACGCCGTAGGTGGTGGGCTTGACACTTTGCCCCAGGCGCCAGCCGAAGCCCGGCCCGGCATGCGCCAGCGCACGCTGCAGCAGCGCGAGGTAGGCGGCCACGGGCACGTCCTGCTCGCCCGGCGCATCCTGGCCCAGCGCCCGGACCAGGTCCGCCGGTGGCACGCCCTCGGCGTGCGCGGCGTCCCACAGCGTGCGCGCATAGGGGCCCACGACACGCGATGGCGGCACGTTTGGCGTGATCGAACAATCGGTTGGCGGCATTGCGGAATGGCAAATGGGCGGCTCGCGCCTACAGTGGCGCTCAAACACGGGAGTATGCATTCATGCGACGCTGGAACGGCTGGGGCGACGACGCCACCTCGATGAACCTGGGCGAAGGCGCCCGCGCCATGCTGGCAGAACGCCTCGGGCCGGGGCGGCCCGGGCAGGATGCCACGCGCGAGGCCCTGTTGGCGCGCATTCCGGCCTCGCGCCTGCCGGAGCACCCACTGATCGAACGCGGGCCCTCGGCGCGCCTTTCCGTGGCGCTGGGCGAAAGCTACTCCGACTGGATCAAGAAGCGCTTCGGCCACCTGCCCCCGGTGCCCGATGGCGTGGCCTTTCCCGAGTCGGGCGAGCAGGTGCGCGCGCTGCTCGATCTGGCGCACGCCCAGCGCTGGACGGTGATCCCGTTCGCGGGCGGCACCAGCGTGTCGGGCCACCTCGACTGCCCGCTGGGCGAGCGGCCCATCCTCTCGATGAACCTCACGCGCATGAACCGTCTGCTGCACCTGGACAAAACCAGCCAGCTCGCCACCTTCGGCGCGGGCACGCCGGGGCCCCTGGTGGAGTCGCAGTTGCGCGCGCAAGGCTACACCCTGGGGCATTTTCCGCAGTCGTTTGAATACTCCACCGTGGGCGGCTGGGTGGTCACACGCTCCAGCGGCCAGCAGTCGCTGCGCTATGGGCGCATCGAGCAGTTGTTCGCGGGCGGCCGCATGGAGACCCCCGTGGGCCCACTGGTGCTGCCCACCCTGCCTGCCTCCAGCGCGGGGCCCGACCTGCGCGAAATCGTGCTCGGCTCCGAGGGGCGCTTTGGCATCCTCACCGAGGCCACGGTGCGCGTCTCGCCCCTGCCCGGGCACGAGAGCTTCCACGCCCTCTTCCTGCCCGACTGGGACAGCGCCGAGGCCGCCGTGCGCGCGCTGGTGCAGCGGCGCCTGCCGCTGTCGATGCTGCGCCTGTCCAACGCCATCGAGACCGAGACCAACCTGAGCCTCGCCGGCCACGAGCGCCTGATCGCCCTGCTGGAGCGCTACCTGGGTTGGCGCGGCTGCGGCGAGGGCAAGTGCCTGCTGATGCTCGGCGTGACCGCCGACCCCGCCACCGCGCGCCATGCGCTGCGCGAGGCGCGCAAGCTGCTGGGCCGCCACGGCGCCGTCTACATCGGCCCGGCCATGGGCGGCAAATGGGCGGCCAACCGCTTCCGTGGCCCCTACCTGCGCAACACGCTGTGGGACCTGGGCTACAGCGTGGACACCATCGAGACGGCGGTGGACTGGCCCCAGGTCAAGCCGCTGATGCACGCGATGGAGCAGGCCGCGCGCGACGTGTTCGCCACATTCGGCGAGCCGGTGCACGCCTTCACCCACCTCTCGCATGTCTACCCGCAGGGCAGCAGCATCTATGCGCAGTACGTCTGGCCCACGGCGCCGGGCGGTTTCGCGCCCAATTTCGAGCGCTGGAAAAAGCTCAAGATCGCCGTGGCCCGCGCCATCGCCGCGCACGGCGGCACCGTGAGCCACCAGCACGGCGTGGGGCGCGACCATGCCGCGCACCTCGCGGACGAAAAAGGCCCGCTGGGCATGGCGACGCTGGCCGGACTGTGCCGCCAGTTCGACCCGCACGGCATCATGAACCCCGGCAAGCTGCTGCAGGATGGCGGGCCATGGGCGGATTGATGGGCGCCTGCCCCGCGCGCGCCGAGGCGCTGGCCCGGCTCGCGGCGCAGGAATGGGACCTGGCCGTCATCGGCGGCGGCATCACCGGCGCGGGTGTGGCGCAGCAGGCGGCGCGGCTGGGCTGGCGCGTGCTGCTGGTGGAGCAGCGCGACTTCGCCTGGGGCACGTCCAGCCGTTCGTCGAAACTGGTGCACGGCGGTCTGCGCTACCTCAAGGAGGGCGACCTCAAGACCACCCTGCATTCGGTGCGCGAGCGCAACCGCCTGCTGCGCGAGGCCCCGGGCCTGGTGGAACCGCAAAGCTTCCTGTTCGCCGACTGCCCCGGCCGCAAGCCCGGGCGCTGGCTGATGCAGGCCGGACTGGCGGTGTACGACCTCATGGCAGGGCAGCGCGGCCACTTCCATGCCGGCCTGGCCACCACGCAGGCGCTGGCACCGGGCCTGGCGCCACCCGGCCTGCGCGGCGCGCTGGTGTTCCAGGACGCCAAGACCGACGACGCCCGCCTGGTGCTGCGCGTGCTGCAGGAAGCACGGCTGCTGGGCGCCACCACGCTCAACTACCTGGCCGCGCGCGGGCTGCGGCTGGAAAACGGCCGCGTGGCGGGCCTGGAACTGCAGGACGCGCTGGATGGGCGCACCCACACCGTGCGCGCGCGCTGCGTGGTCAACGCCACCGGCGCCTGGGCCGACCGGCTGCGCGCGGGCGTGGGCGGCGCACCCCTGCTGCGCCCGCTGCGCGGCAGCCACCTGCTCGTGCCGTTCTGGCGCCTGCCGGTGGCGCAAAGCATCAGCCTCATGCACCCACGCGACGGCCGCCCGGTCTTCCTCTACCCCTGGGAGGGCGCCACGCTGATCGGCACCACCGACCTGGACCACCCAGGCTCGCTCGATCTTGAGGCCAGCATCACCCCGGCCGAGGTCGGTTACCTCATCGAGGCCGTGAACGACCAGTTTCCCGGTGCCCAGCTCACCCCGAGCGACATCAGCGCCTGCTATGCCGGTGTGCGCCCGGTCATTGATGACGGCCAGAAGAACGCCTCCAAGGCCACGCGCGACCATGTGGTGCGGGACGAATCGGGCCTGGTCACGCTGACCGGCGGCAAGCTCACCACCTTCCGCCTGATGGCGCAGGACGCGCTGGCCCTGGCCGCGCCGCATGTGGGCCAACCCTTCGCGCGCAACGAAACGCCACTGTTCACCCCCGCCGGCCCCCTGAACCCGCGCTGGAGCCCCGCCGTGCGCCAGCGCCTGCTGGCACGCTACGGCAGCCTGGCCGCCCACCTGTGCGCCGATGCGCACGCTGAAGACCTGGAATGCATCCCCGGCACGCAGACGCTGTGGATCGAGCTGCCCCTGGCCGCCCGCCACGAGGCCGTGGAGCACCTGGACGACCTGCTGCTGCGCCGCACGCGGTTGGGGCTGCTGCTGCCGAACGGAGCGCTGGCACTGCTGGAGCGCATCCGCCTGCGGTGCGCGCCCCACCTGGGTTGGAGCGATGCGCGCTGGGATACAGAAATCGCCCGCTACCGCGAACTGGTCGCCGCCCATTACCAGCTACCGGATTTAAACAAAATTAGCCTCTAGCGCTTATCCATTATGCGCAATAAGCTATCAAAAAAATAGCAATCGACTCCAGGAGACCCCATGACCAAGCCCTACCTGCTGGCCATCGACAACGGCACCCAGAGCGTGCGGGCCCTGCTGTTCGATCTGCACGGCAACCTGGTGGACAAGGCACAGGTGCCCATCACCACCTACCAGTCCCCCCAGCCCGGCTGGATGGAGAACGACCCCGAGGCCTTCTGGCAAACGCTCTGCCAGGCCTGCCAGCGCCTGTGGGCCAGCACCTCCGTGCCCAAGGAATCGATTGCGGGCGTGGTCGTCACCACGCAGCGCGGCACCACGGTGTCGCTGGGCGCCGACGGGCAGCCGCTGCGCCCCTCCATGATCTGGCTGGACCAGCGCCGCGCCGAGCTGGCCCCGCGCCTGCCCTGGTGGTGGGAGACGGCGTTTGCCGCCATCGGCATGCGCGATACCGTGCGCCACTTCCAGCGCGAGGCCGAGGCCAACTGGATCGCCCAGCACCAGCCCGATCTGTGGGCGCGCACCGACAAGTTCCTGCTGCTCTCGGGCTACCTGCACTGGCGCCTGGCGGGGCGCATGGTCGATTCAGTGGCCTCGCAGGTCGGATACGTGCCGTTCGACTACAAAAAAGGCCGCTGGGCGCCGCCGCACGACTGGAAATGGCACGCCCTGCCCGTGCGCCCGTCCATGCTGCCCGAGCTGGTGGCTGCGGGCACGGTGATTGGCGCCGTCACGCCGCAAGCCGCGCAGGACACCGGCATCCCCGCCGGGCTGCCCATCGTGGCGGGCGCGGCCGACAAGGCCTGCGAGGTGATCGGCGCGGGCTGCCTCACGCCCGAGATCGCCTGCCTGTCCTACGGCACGGCCGCCACCATCAACACCACTACGCCGCGCTACCTGGAGGCCACGCCCTTCATCCCGCCTTACCAGGCCGCCGTGCCGGGCCACTACAACACCGAGGTGCAGATCACGCGCGGCTTCTGGATGGTGAGCTGGTTCAAGGAGCAGTTCGGCCAGCACGAGCAGCGCCTGGCCGACGAGCGCGGCGTGCCGCCCGAGAGCCTGTTCGACGCCCTGGTGAACGCCGTGCCCCCCGGCGCGCAGGGCCTGATGCTGCAGCCCTTCTGGAACCCCGGCATCAAGGTGCCCGGCCCCGAGGCCAAGGGTGCCGTCATCGGCTTTGGCGACGTGCACACCCGCGCCCACCTGTACCGCGCCATCCTCGAAGGCCTGGCCTACGCGCTGCGCGAGGCCAAGGAGCGCATCGAAAAGCGCGGCGGCGCGCGCATCGAGCGTGTGCGCGTGTCAGGCGGCGGCTCGCAGAGCGACGCGGCCATGCAGATCACCGCCAACATCTTCAACCTGCCCTGCGAGCGCCCGCACCTGTACGAGACCAGCGGCCTGGGCGCGGCCATCATCGCCAGCGTGGGCCTGGGGCTGCACCCCGACTTCGCCACCGCCGTGCGCGCCATGACACGCACCGGCCAGGTGTTCCTGCCCGAGCCGGAGCACGCCCGCACCTACGAGCAGCTCTACCGGCGCGTCTATTGCCGCATGTATGAAAGGTTGCAGCCCCTGTACCGGGACATCCGCGCCATCACCGGCTACCCTTCACAGGACTGAACTCCATCCGGAGCACCGCCATGCAAAAGATACTGATCGCCGCCCTGCTGGCCCTGGGCACCGCCAGCCCCGCGCTCGCCTGGAGCAACCACGCCCTGGCCAGCTACCGCGCCTTCGAGGCCTTGCCCGAGGTGGCCCAGGCCGCGCCCGTGGCCGCCGAACCGCTGGAGGACTTCCTGCGCGCGCAAGCCGCCCCCGTCGAGGCCCTGCTCGCCAGCGAGGACGCCTGGGCACAGGCCCACATCGCGCACTACCCGCCGCTGCCCGCACCGCTGCGCTTCGATGCACAGGTGGCTCGGCAAGGCCCCGAGGCATTGCGCAAGGCCTTCCTGACGGCGCTGCGCGCTTCGCCCGAAAGTCGCCTGGCGCTCTATGTGCAGCCCGATCCCTGGGCGCCGGCCCCGGACCCCGCCGCGCGGCTGGAGCACGACGCCGTCAGCGCCCTGCCCGCCCGCGACAAGGACGGCGGCGGCCATGTCTTCGTGCGCCTGCGCCCGGGCGAGAGCGTGGCGCCCCTGGCCGTGCTGGCCTCGGCCAGCGACGAGCCCGACTACGGCATGGACCTCAACCTCTGGGCGGACAGCCCCTCGGAATGGGGCCCCGCCTACGGCTTCGGCAAGATTCCCTTTGGCAATCCCAACCTGAGCTTCTCCACCCAGGCGCCCTTCCACATGGGCTACCACCACGAATCCCCCGTCATCTACATGGCGGCGGGGTTCTTGAAGCGCACCTACCCGTTGCTGCGCATCCACCAGTACGCCAGCCTGTCCGAACTGGCCTTCCGCACCGGCCACCCCTACTGGGGCTGGCGCTTCGCGGGGCTGGCGCTGCACTACCTGCAGGACCTGACCCAGCCCTACCATGCCAGTCTGGCGCCGGGTTTCTCGGCCGCGCGGCTCATCGGCATCAACCTGCTGGCCACGCTGGGCATGCCCGGCGCGAAGAACGACATGGTGATCCTGCTGTCCAACCGCCACTTCGTGCTGGAGCGCTACGAGAGCCAGATGATCCAGGCCGCCGCCCAGGCCCGCCAGCAGGGCGCCGTGGACCTGGCCCTGCGCGACACCAGCACCGACGCGGGCCACCCCGCCTGGTCCGATGCCTACCCGCGCGACACCGTGGCGCATCAGGCCCATGGACTGGGCACCACGGTGACCAGCCAGATGCTCGCCAGCGTGCCATCGGGCTATGTGGACGACCCCGGCTTCGACTTCGGCGTGCATGCCAAGGACATCGACCTGGTGGCCGAGGTCGCCCGCCAGGGCGACGCGCCCCGCCAGGTGCTGGAATCCACCATCGCCACGCTGATGCGCAACTTTGGCGCGCACAGCCGCAACATGGTGCGGGGCATTCTGGCCAATGCGGCGCCGCGCTGATCGCGCCGCAGCCGTGGGGCCGGAGTAAGCTATCGCCCCCATGCCCCAAACCCTGGCCGCCCCCGCGCACAGCGAACTCATCATCAAGAAAAGCCGCTTCATCGGCTGCGTGCAGCCCATGCCCGACCGCGCCAGCGCCCAGGCGCATGTCGATGCGCTGTGGAAACAGCACCCCGGCGCCGCCCACATCTGCTGGGCGCTGCTGGCGGGCGGCCAGTCCGCCGCCGTGGACGACGGCGAGCCCGGCGGCACGGCTGGCCGCCCCATGCTCGACGTGCTGCGCCACCAGGATCTTGAAGGCGTGCTGGCCACCGTGGTGCGCTACTTCGGCGGCGTCAAGCTGGGCGCGGGCGGCCTGGTGCGCGCCTACACCGACACCGTGGCCCAGGCCCTGCTGACGGCGCCCAAGGTGCCGCTGCAGCGCATGAAAACCCTGCAATGCGTGGTGCCCTACGCCCAGGAAGGCCTGCTGCGCCGCGAGATCGACGCCGCTGGCGCGGAATTGCTGGAGGTGCGGCACGGCAGCCTGGTCACGCTGCGGCTGCGTCTGCCCGAGGCCCAGGCCGCCGCCTTCGTGCAGCGAATCAACGACATCGGCCAGGGCCGCGTGGGCTGGGAAGATCCCCCCGCAGAGGCCCCCTGACGGAATACCCTACAGAAACCGGCGCGCGCGCCGATAACCACGCATCCCCTGCCTGGAGTTGCCCCATGGATGTGTCCCTCGCCAACAACATCGTCAGCACCGCCACCGCCATGGCCAGCGCCAAGACGTCCGACGCCGTCAACATCGCCATGCTGAAAAAGGCACTCGACGTACAGGAGGCCGCCGCCGACACCATGATCGAAGCCATGGTGCAGTCCGTGCCACAGCCCCAGCTCGCCACCTCGGGCTCGCTGGGGACGCAGCTCAATACCTACGCCTGAGAGCCTGCTACCGATCCGAGACTCACCGGCGCCCGTTCCACTCCTGGTTGGGCGCGGCATCGCCGTAGCTCCACATGCCGGTAAAACCTGAAAAATCCGGGTTGAAGCGGAACACCATGCGGCCCTCGCCATTGGTCTGGGTCCAGCGCCCGGTCAGCGTGTTGCCGCTGAGCGAGCCCTCCACGCGACCACCCTTGTGCGTATAGGTGCCCGTGACACGGTTGCCACTGCGCTGCATCGTCAGCGTGCCGAACGTCGACTGGTAGGGGCCAAACGTGTCGGGCACCCCACCCGGAGCAGGATCGGGGCGATCCACGGGCGCGGGCGTGGGGCGCGAAACGGGCGGAGGCGACGGTGGAGCCACCACCGGATCGGCGCCACCGGCAGAGTCGTCCAGGTCCATGCACACAGCGCCGCAGGCCTGCGTTTCACCCGCGTCGGGGTCCTTGGCGATCAGAAACCAGGATTTTGGAGAGCCGCCCACAGCGCAATAGCTGTTGAAGCCCCCGCTGTGCACATACGACAGGGCACAAAAACTGTGGCTGCCCATTTGCACCCGCTTCTCGCCGCACGCATGGCACTCCGCGTTGTACGAGGTAATGCGGGGCGTGGCGGACACCGCCCCCGCCCACAGAGCCAGTGCCATCAAAGACAGTGATCGCAGCATGAAAACCCCTTTCTGAAACAGACCGTAACCCAGTCTATCGCCCGGCCCCTGGCCCAGAAAGCAAAAGATGCTGGCCTCTTGATCAAAAGCAGTGGCGCGCCAGTATTGCGAGCGCAATAACCTCTTCGAGGCTCGCCATGCCGACCCTCACGCCTTGAGCCTCGACTCAACACACAACGCAGCCGAAGAAACCCAGGGCCGCGTGCGCTGGCTGCGCTCCGAGTTTAAAAATCCGCAAAATTCACTACAAAAACAGGAGCTGCTACCGCAGGGAAAACAAGCGCAAGAGGCTGATTTCGATAGTGAAAAACAGCTATCAAAACAAGAGCAAACCAAACCCGCGCAGTACCCCTGGCCCCCCACCCTGCCCGAGCAGGTGCGCGCCGTGGCCGCCGCCCTGGCCGCCAGCCCCACGCCGCTGTCCTGGAGCGCCATCGAGCGACGCTTCAAGGGCCGCGGCCCGTGGAAGAAGGGCCTGCCCACGCTCTTGCAAACCCTCGAAGCCCTGGGCCGCGCCCAGGCCGTGCAGGTGGAGGGAGGCACGGCCTGGCGGGGCTGACGGCATCGGTTTGAGATGTGGGTACATCCCCATCGCAGCGTCGGCATTTTTTCGCTACCCTGTCTCCATGGCAGCGCACCCGGCCCACTGCATCAGCGCTGACATTTGTTTCATCCCTGGAAGGGGGCGCCCATGGCAAGAATCCTGGAAGTCAGGTACGCGAATCTGGCCGACGCGACCGTCTGCGAGGTGCACCACGAGAGCCAGGCCGATCTGTGCTGGCACGAGGCCGCCTATGAAACCCAGGCCACGGGCGATGCGAACTGGTTCTTCGTGCAGTACGGGAACCGGGCCAGCTTCAAGATCTTCCGGGTCAAGCACGAAAACCAGGCGGATCTCAAGATCTTCAAGGTCGGGCTGATCGAGAAGGCCGGCTGGCGCGACACCGACCACCCGCTGCGCGGGAAGCTGGGCTGATCAGCCGCCCACACACATCTGCGACTGCTCGCCCAGCCCCGTGGCGCCCAGGCGCAGCACGTCGCCGGGCTTGAGGAACCAGGGCGCGGGCTTCTGGCCCAGGCCCACGCCAGCGGGCGTGCCGGTGAGCACGATGTCGCCGGGCTCCAGCGTCATGAACTGGCTGATGTAGGCCAGCACCGTGGGCACGCCGAAAATGAAGTTGCGCGTGCTGCCGTCCTGCACGCGCCGGCCGTTCACCTCCAGCCACAGGTCGATGGCGTGTGGGTCGGTCACCTCGTCGGCCGTGAGCAGCCATGGGCCGATGGGGGCGAAGCCGTCGTGGCTCTTGCCCTTGTCCCACTGGCCGCCGCGCTCAATCTGCCAGGCACGCTCGGACACGTCGTTGGCCAGCACGTAGCCCGCCACATGGCCCAGCGCGTCGGCCTCGGCGATGCGCTGGGCGCGCGTGCCGATGACGATGCCCAGCTCCACCTCCCAGTCGGTCTTGAGCGCACCGGGCGGGATGCGCAGCGCATCGTTGGGGCCGGCGATGGCCGTGACGGCCTTCATGAACAGCACAGGTTCGGCGGGCGGCTGCATGCCGGCTTCGAGCGCGTGGTCGCGGTAGTTCAGGCCCACGCAGACGATCTTGCCCACGCCGCCCACCGGGCAACCCAGGCGCGGCTGGCCTTCGACGGCGGGCAGGCGCGCGGCATCGATGGCGGCCAGCGCCGCCAGGGTGCGGGGGGCCAGCTGCGCGGGACCGATGTCGGCCAGCAGCATGGAGAGGTCGCGCAGCACGCCCTGGGCGTCGACGAGGCCCGGGCGCTCGGCACCGGGCTGGCCGTAACGGATGAGTTTCATGGGGGAAGTCCTGCAAGCATGGAAAGGGGCGCCAGCGCGGCTGGCGGGTGCGCGCAAGCGTACCATTGGGACACATAGCATTCAACTGAAATGCTATTATTTATATAGCTTATAGCGCTTTACCCATGGGCGCCAAGGCCATTTTTCATTCAAACCCATGGTCCCCGATCCTCTGCCGCCCGATACCCGCCCCCGGCCTCGCAACCCGGCCGATCTGTTCTGGTCCTTCACCTGGCTGGCCCTGCAGGGCTTTGGCGGCGTGGTGGCCGTGGTGCAGCGCGAGCTGGTGGAGAAGAAGCGCTGGATGACGAACGAGGAGTTCCTGGAGGACTGGGCCGTGGCCCAGGTGATGCCGGGGCCCAACGTGGTCAACCTCTCCATCATGATCGGCGACCGGCATTTCGGCCTGCGCGGCGCCTTCGCGGCGCTGGCGGGCATGCTGTCGTTCCCGCTGGCGATCGCGCTGGCGGTGGCGCTGGTCTATGCGCAGTGGGCCACGCACCCGGCCATGGCCGGGGCGCTGCGCGGCATGGGCGCGGTGGCGGCCGGGCTGATCGGCGGCATGGGCCTGAAGCTGGCCGCCGCGCTGCGCACGCACCCGCTGGGTCCGGTGCCGTGCGCGGTGATCGCGGCGGTGGCGTTCGCCGCCATCGTGTGGCTGCGCGTGCCGCTGTACGGGCTGCTGCTCGTGGTGGGCGGCGCGGCCTGCGTGCTGACCTGGCGAAAGCTCGCGCCATGACGCACGCCATCACCCTGCAGCCGCTGGACTGGCTGCACCTGTTCCTCTACTACCTTTCCATTTCGCTGCTGGCGGTGGGTGGCGCCATCGCCACGGCGCCCGACATGCACCGCTTCCTGGTGGACCGCAATGCCTGGCTGACCGACATGCAGTTCAACGCCAGCATCGCCATCGCCCAGGCCGCGCCGGGACCCAACGTGCTGTTCATCGCCCTGCTGGGCTGGCATGTGGGCCTGAACGCCGGCGGCCCCGGCGCCATGGGCTGGGCCTACGGGCTGCTGGGCGCGGCACTGTGCATGCTGGGCATCATGCTGCCCAGCGCCACGCTGACCTGGCTGGCCACGCGCTGGGCGCACCGCAACCGCGAGCGCCGCGCGGTGCGCGCCTTCAAGCAGGGCATGGCGCCGCTGGTCATCGGCCTGCTGATGGCGGCCACCTGGGTGCTGGGACGGGCCCAGGGCCAGCCCGCCACCGACTGGCCGCTGTGGCTGCTGACGGCCGCCGCCGCGCTGCTGGTGTGGCGCACCCGGCTGCATCTGCTGTGGATGCTGGGCGCGGGCGCGCTGCTGGGGGTGCTGGGCTGGGTGTGACCCATGCGGCGATTGCGTCAACCTGCTTCCGCACCTTGTTCGCCCGTCATGGATGCGCATTGATCCAGCGCAGCCCACCGCTGTTTTCCCGTGCCCCGCCGGGGCAAACCACGTAGGCATTTCCCCCGGAAAAGCATACGGTGAAGGCTCGGCCCAAACGGGTATGCCATGGAGGCAGGCGATGGAACCACAGGCAAGCATTCTGGTGGTGGACGACTCCCCCGAGAACCTGCAGGTGATCTCGGCCGTGCTCAAGGAGCACTACAAGGTCAAGGTGGCCATCAATGGCGAACGGGCCCTGGCGCTGGCCACGGCGGCCGAACCGCCCGACCTCATCCTGCTCGATGTGATGATGCCCGGCATGGATGGCTACGAGGTCTGCACGCGGCTCAAGCACAACCCGGCGACGGCGCGCATTCCGGTGCTGTTCATCTCCTCGCGCGACGAGGAAGAGGACGAGGCCCGGGGGCTCTCACTCGGCGCCATCGATTACATCGTCAAGCCCATCCGCCCGTCCATCGTGCAGGCACGGGTGCGCAACCACATCGACCTCAAGCGCAGCCGCGACTTGCTGGAGCGCCTGACCACGCAGGACCACCTCACCGGCATCAGCAACCGGCGCCGCTTCGACGACTACCTGGCGGCAGAGTGGCGCCGCGCCGCGCGCGAGCAAACCCCCCTCTCGCTGATCGCCATCGACATCGACCACTTCAAGGCCTTCAACGACCACTACGGCCACCCCCGTGGCGACCACTGCCTGATCCATGTGGCCCGGGCGCTGGCATCGTGCGTGACGCGCACCACCGACCTGGTGGCGCGCTGCGGTGGCGAGGAGTTCGCCTGCGTGCTGCCGGCCACCGACAGCGGCGGTGCCGAGCGCCTGGCCGAGCAGATGCGCGCGGGCATCGTGGCCCAGTGCCTGGAGCACGCACACTCGTCCACGCACAGCTACATCACCATCAGCCTGGGCGTGGCCACCGCCGTGCCCCGGGCCGACGAGAGCGCGCAGGTATTGATCGACCTGGCCGACGCCGCACTGTACGAAGCCAAGAGCGCCGGGCGCAACCGCTACGTGACGCGCAGCCGCTGACCGGCGCGGCCGCCCGTCAGCCGCTGACGCCCACAGCGGAGCCCGCCTCGCGGATCAGCCCCAGCGCGGTTTCGAAGTCAAAGCCCTGGATGGCCGCCCCGATGGCCTCGTGGCGGCCAGGATAGGCGGCGGCCAGCAGCGCGGCCTCGGTGCCGATCAGGTCGAGCGATCCCGCGTCCCCCTCCGCCAGCAGCGCCTGGAGCTGGCCATCGAACGCCTCCACGCGCGCCCTGTCCGGCGCTGGCCCGGTGTCTGCTTGCGGGCCACCCGGCGTGGGAAGAAGCGCCTCCAAGCCGCGCAGCACCGGCCCCAGCTCGGCCTGCACCAGCGCCGCCAGGGGTTCGAGGCGCTCCGGTGGGTCGCCCGCCCGGCAGGCTCGCTCCAGCCCGGCTGCGGCCGCCTGCACGCCGCGCGCGCCCACGCTGCCCGCCACCGACTTGAGCGTGTGGGCCAGGCGCTCGGGGGCCGAGGCATCGGCTCCCGACTGCGAACCGCGAAAACTCTCCAGAAACCGCGCCTGGCTGGCGTGGAACTTGGCGAGCAGCGAACGGTACAGGCGCTCGTCGTGCATGCTGGTCGCCAGGCCCGCCTGGGTGTCGATACCGGGCAGTGGCGGCAGACCGGCACCCGGCCCGGGCACCGCCGGCTGCGGCCGGTGCGCCGGCGCGCCAGCGGCTGGCACCGGCCGCGCCTTGGCCACCCAGCGCGCGATGGTGCCGAACATGGTGCCCACGTCCAGCGGCTTGGCGATGTAGTCGTCCATGCGCATGGCCAGCGCGCGCTCGCGGTCGCCGGCCATGGCGTTGGCGGTCATCGCGATCACGGGCAGCGCGCGCAGCGCCGGGTTGGCGCGGATGTGCTGCGTGGCCTCGTAGCCGTCCATCACCGGCATCTGGCAATCCATGAGCACGCAGTCGAAGCGCGCGTCCTGCGCGAGCCGGTCCAGCGCCTCCTGGCCGTTGGTGGCCAGCACCGCCTCCACCCCGGCATGGCGCAGCAGTTCCAGCGCCAGTTCCTGGTTCAGCTCGTTGTCTTCAACCAGCAGCACGCGCGCGCCGGCCAGCTGGCGCATGGCCTCCAGGCTGTCCTGCGCCAGCAAGGCGGCGCGGTTTTCCGTGAGGCCCTTGCGCTCGATGACGCAGCCGATGGCATCGAGCAGCTGGCTGGCCATGACCGGCTTGGTGAGTACCGATTTGAGCGCCACCCCCTGGCGTTCGGCGGCGCCCAGCGCTTCTTCGCGGCCGTAGGCCGTCACCATGATGGTGGCGGGCACATGGACCAGCTGGCGCTCGTGCATGTGGCGCAGCGTTTCGATGCCGTCCATCATTGGCATCTTCCAGTCGATGAGCACCAGGTCGAAGGGCCGGCCGTGCTGCTGCGCACCGTCGACGGCCTCCAGCGCCTCGCGGCCGTCGGCCGCCGTTTGCACGTGAAGGCCCAGGCTGCGCGCGATGCCGGCGGTGATCTCGCGCGCGGACTCGTTGTCGTCCACCACCAGGACGTGCATGGCCTCCAGCGCCTCGCGCCCCGGCCGGCGCGGTGCCTGCAACGCGGGTTGCAGGCCGAAGCGCGCCGTGAAATGGAATTCCGAGCCCTGGCCCGGCTGGCTCTCGACCCAGATGCGCCCGCCCATTTGCTCGACCAGCGCGCGCGAGATCGCCAGCCCCAGACCGGTGCCTCCGTAGCGCCGCGTGGTGGAGCTGTCGGCCTGGCTGAAGGGCTGGAACAGCTTGGCGCACTGTTCGGGCGACATGCCGATGCCGGTGTCGCGCACCCGGAAGTGCAGTTCCACGCCACCGCCCTCCTCGTCCACCTTCTCGATGCCGATGACCACCTCGCCCCGTTCGGTGAACTTGACGGCGTTGTTGCCCAGGTTCACCAGGATCTGCCCCAGGCGCAGCGGGTCGCCCACGAGCTCGCCCGGAATGTCCGGTGCCACGTTGAACAGCAGCTCCAGCCCCTTGTCCTCCGTCTTGATGCCGATGAGGTTGGCCAGGTGGTCCATCACCTCGTCCAGGCGGAATCCCGTCTGCTCCAGCACCATCTTGCCGGCCTCGACCTTGGAGAAGTCGAGAATGTCGTTGATGATGCCCAGCAGGCCGACCGCCGAACGGTGCGCCTTCTCCACATAGTTGCGCTGCTTGGCGTCCAGGGCGGTCTGCAGCGCCAGGTGGGACATGCCGATGATGGCGTTCATCGGGGTCCGGATCTCGTGGCTCATGTTGGCCAGGAATTCGCTCTTGGCCCGGGCCGCCTCCTCGGCCACGCGGCGCGCCTCCTCCATGGCCCGCTCGGTGGCCTTGCGCTCGGCGATGTCCTCGAACACCCAGATGGTCACATGGCGGTGGTCGGCCGCGTGGATGGCACGCCCGGACACCTGGGCCACGAAGGTGCCGCCGTCCTTGCGCGCGAACTCCCATTCCACGTTCACATCCTTGCCCGCCCCCAGCAGAGGGCCCACCATGGCGCCGAACTCGGCGTATTTTTCCGGCGAGTGGTAGATGATGCTTCCTGGCTGTCCGATCAGCTCTTCGGGCTGGTACCCCAGGCATTCCCCCATGCGCTGGTTGACGCGCAGGATCACGCCGTCGGCGGTGTGGATGATGCCGTTGGGCGCGTTGTCGAAGATCATCCGCTGCTCGGCCAGCAGGTTGCGGTTGTGCGCCTCGCTGGCGCGCAGGCTGGCCTCGGCGGCCTTCTGCTCGGTGATGTCCTGGTTGATGCCCACCAAGCGGCGCGGGCAGCCGTCGGCCCCGCGCAGGGCCGCGTGGCCGATGTCGAGAATCCAGCGCCAGTCGCCATCGGCGGTGCGCATGCGGAAGGTTTCCGTGTAGTCCGGTGCCTCGTTGTGGAGAAAGCGGCGCAGGCGCTCGCGCACCCGTGCGAGGTCGTCCGGATGGATCAGGTCGGCCCAGCAGGCCATGTGGTCGGGGTAGCGTGACAGCAAGGCGCTCTTTTCGTAGCCCAGCATCTCGGCCCAGATGTCGTTGACGGCGACATCCACGATCCGCCGCTGGTCATCGATGGCGCAGTCGTACATGCCCAGGTTGGCGCCGCGCAGCGCGAGGTTCAGGCGCTCCTCGCTGCGCGCGATCCGCTGCTCGACGATCTGGCGCTCCGTGATGTCGTTGATCCACGAGACCAGGTAGCGCCCGTCCGAGAAGTCCAGCAGGATGGACGACAGCAGCACCGTGAGCGGCGTGCCGTCGGTGCGCACGAAGTCGGCCTGGTAGCCCTTGACCGAGCCGTCGCGACGCAACTGGGCCATGAAACGCTCACGGTCGGCGGGGTTGCGCCAGGTGCGGCTGGCGTGGTGCGAGGCCAGGTCCTCGGGGCGCACGCCCAGCATCTCGGCGTGCTGGCGGTTGGCGAAGACCAGGCGCCCGTCCTCGGTGCCGATGATCACGCCCACCGGGCTGTTCTCCAGGATGCGGCGCAGGCGCTCCTCGTTCTCCTGGCGGTCTTTTTCCAGGCGCTTGCGCTCGGTGATGTCCTCGTAGATCCATACGGCAGAGCGCTCGAAGCCCGGGATGCGGATGCCCTGGCCCGACACCATGGCCACGAACAGCGAGCCGTCGTCGCGCATGAACTCCCACTCGGTGCGCACCTCCTTGCCCTGCGCCAGCAAGGGGGCGGCGATGGCCGAGAACGCCTCGTAGCTCGTGGCCGTGCGGAACATGCACTGCGCCACCGGCTTTCCAATGAGGTCTTCGAGCCTGACGCCCATGTGCTCGCACAGCCGCCGGTTGGCGCGCAGGATGACGCCATCGGCCGTGTAGCAGATGCCGTTGGGCGCGTTCTCGAAAATCACCTGCTGCTCTTCCAGCAATTTGCGGATCTCGGCCTGCTGGCGGTCGATCTCCCGGCGGGCGCGGCGCTTTTCTGAGACATCGTCCACGGTGAACCGCAGCAGGATGCGGCCGCCGCAGTCGAAGGCCATGAGGTTGACCTCGGCGTCGAAGATCTCGCCATTGGCGCGGCGCGCGCGCCAAAGGAAGTTGGCGATGCCGTGCTCGAAGATCGTGCGGGTGATCTCCTCGCCCGCCGTCTGGGTGTCGGTACCGTCGTACTGGGTGGGGGCCGAAAAGTCGAGCGGCATCTTGCCCAGCACCTCGTCGCGCGAGGAAAAGCCGTAGATGCGCACCGCCGCCATGTTGCAGTCCACGATGCCGATGGCCGGGTCGATGATGACGATGGGCACCGGCGCGTCCTGGTACACCCGTTTGTTGTAGGCCGCGCTGCGCGCCAGCGTGGCGCGCGCCTCCTGCAGCGCGCCGGAGGCCTCGGCCAGTTGCACCTGCAGCGTCCGGTTCGCCTGCTCCAGGCGGTCCAGCTCCTGCCGCAACGCGGCTTGCGTACCCTGGGATGGTTCCATGGCCCCTCCTGTGGCGTGCCGCGGCAAACGGGCCGTGCGTCCCGTCCCGCCAGCGGTTCGCGGCCAGTATCAGCAGCGGTCCGAGGCGCCGTCAACGTGGCAAACCGCCATCCGGGCGGCCTTTGCCGCGCCTGTTTGAGCTAGCGCAAGCCCGGGCGCAGGGCGGGCGGCGCGTCAGCTCAGGCGCCGGCCGTTCTCGGCGTAGACCGCGAGGTAGATCGAATTGGAACCCACATAGGGTGTCTTGTTGCCGAAGCCGACGCTGAAATCGCCGAACGAAAGCGCGCGGATGCCGGCCAGGCCCGCGCGAAGCCGCTCGCGGCTCAGGTCCTTGCCAGCGTTGCGCAGGCCTTCGATCATCACCTGCGCGTTGATCCAACCCTCCAGGCTGCTGCCACTGGTGAAGAAATCCGGATTGCCCCCGGTGGCCTTCATCGTGGACTGGAACTTGCGCACCATCATCGATTTGCTCGACGTGGCATCGGGGAACACCTGCACCGCCGCCATGCCGCGCGTGCCCTCGCCCAGCTTGGGCAGCTCGGACGGGAAGATGGTGACCGACAGCCCGGCCAGCGGCACGCCCTTGGCCCGCGCGCGGAACGGCAGCACGAACGCCGTGTTGGCCACGCCCGTGGTGGCCAGCAGCACGGCGCCGGGGCCGTCGGCGAACACCTTCTCGGCGACCTGTTCGCCATTCTTGCCATCGACGGCCAGCGCGAAGGCACCGGCGCGCTCGACCTTGGCCTCGTCCAGTGCCGTGGACATGTAACCCAGCACCTCCTTGCCGAACGGGTTGTCGAGGTAGACGATGGCGATGCGCCGCAGGCCCATGGCCACCATCTGCTGCACCAGGCGGCGGGCTTCGTCGGCATAGCTGGGGCGCACGAAGAAGATGTTGCGCTGGTCGGCGCTGCGCACCGAGGGCGCGCCCGTGATGGGACCGACCGTTGGAATGCCCTTGCCCTCGATGAGCGGCAGGATGGCCGCGGTATTGGCCGTGCCCAGGGGCGAGATCAGCGCGAAGATCGACTGCGACTCCACCATCTCGGTCACGTTCTTCAGGGTGTTGGCGGGCACGTAGCCATCGTCCTTCACCTCCATGTGGATCTCGCGGCCATGGATGCCGCCATGGCGGTTCACCTCGGCGAACGCCGCCTTCATGCCGGCCAGCTGCTCGACACCGGCCGCACCCAGCGGCCCCGTGAGCGCGATGGAGCAGCCCAGCGCGATCTGCCGGGCGGGCACCTCGATCTCCGCCGCGCGGGCGCTGTGGGCCCAGGCGGGCAGACCGGTGGCGGCAAGCGCCTGCGTGGCGCGCAAGAGGAATTGACGACGGCTCATGGTGGGGTTACGCCTCAAAAACGAAAGGTGGCGCAGGCTATCGGCAAATGCCAGGTTCACACTGTCAGCTTCGTGACAGCTTCAGCGTTTTCCCCCATCCACCAGCCATCTTCCAGCCCCACGGCACGGAAAACACATGACGCGGATCAAGACATATCCCTCTGCTGCAAAGCCTGGCGATTGGTAGAACAATGGACGCCGTCTCGATCCTTCCGCTAGCGCCGCACATCCCATGAAACTGCACACTCTCGCGCTCGCCTGCGCCTTCATCGCACCCGCCGCCTGGGCCGCCGAGCCCACCGCCGAGGCCCTGGTCAACAGCCGCTGCGCCACCTGCCATGGTGCCGAAGGGCATGCCACCTCGCCGATCTTCCCGTCGCTGGCGGGGCAGAACCGCGAATACCTGGTCAAGCAGATGCAGGACTTCAAGTCCAAGAAGCGTGTCAGCGAAACCATGGCCCCGCAGGTGGCCGATCTGTCCGAAGAGGCCATCGCGGGCCTGGCCGACTTCTTCGCCGCCAAGAAGGCGCGCACGCACCGCGTCGCCGACGCCGACATCATTCCGGTGGGCCGCTACATCTACACCAAGGGCAACAGCTGGTCGGGCGTGCCCGCCTGCGCCAGCTGCCATGGCGAGAACGCGAGCGGCACCGCCAGCCTGCCACGCCTGGCCGGGCAGAACGCGCGCTACCTGCTGTCGCAGCTCAAGGATTTCAACCTGCGCACCCGCACCAACGACAACGAGGCCATGCACCTGGTGGCCTCGCGCCTGACCGAGATGGAAGCCAAGGCCGTGGCGGATTACCTGTCGCAGTTGCCTTGACCCCGCCTTGCCCGGGCCGCGCACGGCCCGGGCGCCCGGCTCAGGCCTGCGTGCGCCGGTAGTCCGCCAAGGCCCGCACCGTGGTGCACAGCAGGCCGTGCGCTTGCGCGAAGCGCGCCACCTGGGTGCCGCGCGCCATGCTGCCATCGGGGTTCATCAGCTCGCACAGCACGCCCGCGGGCGGCAGGCCGGCGAGCACGGCCAGGTCCACGGCGGACTCGGTATGGCCGCTGCGTTCCAGCACACCGCCCGGACGCGCCACCAGCGGAAACACATGGCCCGGGCTCACCACCTCGGGCGCCGCGCCCGGCGCCGGAATGCGCAGGGCGCAGCGCACGGTCTGCAGCCGGTCGGCGGCCGAAACGCCGGTGCTCACGCCATGCGCAGCCTCGATGGACTGCGTGAAAGCGGTCGAGAACGCCGAGCGGTTCACCTCCACCATGGGCCGCAGGCCCAGCGCCCGGGCATGCCCGGGCGTGAGGCACAGGCAGACGATGCCGCTGCCCTCGCGGATCATCAGCGCCATGGTGGCCTCGCTCATATTGGCGGCGGCGCAGACCAGGTCGGCCTCGTTCTCGCGGTCGGCATCGTCGAGCACCAGCACCGGGCGGCCCGTCGCGATGGCGGCGACCACCTCGGGCAGCGGCGCGAGCACGACGGCCTCCTGCGTGGCGCCAGGACAGGCAACGGGGGAATCCAAGGAATCGGAAAAAGGCATGAAACGCTCCTCAAAAGATTGAAAGAAACGCCCCAAGGCTTGCATGCAAGAAGCACCCGCGCGCACGCTCCCGCCCACGGCGGAAACAAGCGCGCAGCGCATGGCCGAGCGGGCGCGCGCGGCGCCCGTTCGGCACATCTTCTTTCATCCGGACTGTGACCGTCGGCCCCGGACTGGAAGCGGCAGGGGCCGCCTCGCACCGGGTCTGCTGACCCCTGGCCACCGAAGCGGCCAGGGCGCTCGCGGGCTCGCGGTGCGCAAGGATGGCCATGCGCGCCGCCTACCGCCGGTGGGGAATTCCACCCCGCCCTGAAGACCCCGTGATTATGGCGTGGCGGGTACAGGGCCGTTGTCACCCCCGCTACCGGCCGGGGCCAGCAGCACGGGCAGGACCTGCGCCGCCGTGCCGCGCAGCACCATGTGCGCCACGGCGTCGAGTTCGGTGGGCTGCGGATTGACGATGGCCACGCGCGCCCCGGCGTCGCGCGCGATGCGCGCCAGGCCCGCCGCCGGGTACACGGCGCCGGCGGTGCCCACCACCAGCATCAGGTCACAGGCGCGGGCCGCCTGCTGCGCAGCCTCCAGCGTGCGCAGCGGCAGGTTCTCGCCGAACCAGACGACGCCGGGCCGCAGCATGTTGCCGCAGCGCGGGCAGTGCGGCGGGCTGCCCGCCTCCACCGTATCGGGGTGGCAGCACGCGCGCGGAACATCGAGAAAACGGTCTTCCATCAGGTCGCCGTGCAGGCACAGCACATCGGTGCTGCCGGCACGCTGGTGCAGGCCGTCGACGTTCTGGGTGATGAGGGTCAGGCGCCCGGGATGCCGCCGCGCGAATTCGGCCAGCGCCCGGTGGCCGGCGTTGGGCTGCACGCCCGCCAGCATCTGGCGGCGGTGCTGGTACCAGCCCCAGACACGCCCGGGATGGGCGCGGAAGCCTTCCTCTGTGGCCATGTCCTCGGCGCGGAATTGTGCCCAGTAGCCGGTCTGCGCGTCACGGAAGGTGGGCACGCCCGATTCGGCGCTGATGCCGGCGCCGGTGAGCACGGCGATGCGGTGCGCCGCGCACAGCCAGCCGCGCACGGTCTCCAACGGGGCGCCGTCCTCCATGGCCGGGTCTCAGCCGCGCTGGCGCAGGGCCTCGTAGAGGCAGATGCCGCTGGCCACGGAAACGTTCAGGCTCTCGACCGCGCCCTTCATGGGAATGCCCACTAGCTCATCGCAAGTCTTGCGCGTGAGCTGGCGCATGCCGTCGCCCTCGGCGCCGAGCACCAGCGCCACGGGGCCCTTGAGGTCGGCCTGGTAGATGCTGCGGGGCGCGTCGCCGCTGGTGCCGATGATCCAGATGTTGCGCTCCTTCAGCTCATTGAGCGTGCGCGCCAGGTTGGTCACCATGAAGTACGGCATGGTCTCGGCGGCGCCGCTGGCCACCTTGGCCACGGTGGCGTTGATGCCCGAGGCATGGTCTTTCGGGGCGATCACGGCATGGGCGCCGGCGCCATCGGCCACGCGCAGGCAGGCGCCGAGGTTGTGCGGGTCGGTCACGCCGTCGAGCACCAGCAGCAGGGGCTGCTCGACGCCGTCGGCTTCGAGCTGTTCCAGCAGTTCGTCGAGCGAGGTCACCTGCGCCACCGGCTCCACGCGCGCGGCCACGCCCTGGTGGCCGTGGCTGCCGGCAAGCTTGGCGATGCGCAGGCTGTCGGCCTCGATCAGGCGGGCGCCGGCCTCCTTGGCGCGGTCCAGGAACTGGCGCATGCGCGCGTCGCGGCGCGTGGCCTCGTAATAGATTTCAATGATGGATTGCGGCGCCGTCTTGAGGCGCACGCCCACGGCATGGAAGCCGAACAGGACTTTGGGGCTGGACATGGGGCAATTATCCGCTCCGTCCAACCGCTATCAATTCAATAGCTGCCAGCGCTTTACCACAAAGCGCTGGAGGCAAAAAACGCTCAAAACGACGTCACGCGCCGGAAACGCGCCCGGCCTCGATGGTGATGCGCCGCTCGCAGCGCTCGGCGATGCCCCGGTCGTGCGTGACCAGCACGAGCGTGGTGCCCTGCTCGCGGTTGAGGTCGAACATGAGCTGCATGATGGTCTCGCCCGTGGCGAAATCAAGGCTGCCGGTAGGCTCGTCGGCCAGCAGCACGGCGGGCTGCACCACGAAGGCCCGCGCCAGCGCCACGCGCTGCTGCTCGCCCCCCGACAGCACCTTGGGGTAGTGGCCCAGGCGCTGGCCCAGGCCCACGTGCGCCAGCATCTCGGCGGCGCGCTTGCGCGCATCGCGCTGGTTGGCCAGTTCCAGCGGCAGCATGACGTTCTCCAGCGCCGTGAGGTTGCCCATGAGCTGGAAGCTCTGGAACACGAAGCCCACTTTCTGCGCGCGCAGCGCGGCGCGGTCGTCCTCGGTCAGGGCGAACAAATCCTGCCCACCCAGGCGCACCGTGCCGCGCGTGGGAGTGTCGAGCCCGGCGATGATGGACAGCAGCGTGCTCTTGCCCGAGCCCGAGGCACCAACGATGGCCACGGTTTCCCTCGGCGCCAGCTGGAAATCGATGTCGCGCAGAATGTCGAGTGTTCCGGTGGAATCGGAGACCGACTTGAAGACATGCTCCACGGCAATAATGGGCTGCACGGGCGAGGTAGAGGCTTCGGACATGAAAGGTTTTGTTCTGTGATACGAGATCGGCTACGGCGTCACTTTATCCTGAGCGCGGCGGCCGGCGCGCTCGCGGGGTTTTGCAGTCTGCCGGCCCTGGCCTCAGGCTCGGCCATCCTGGTGCTGGGCGACTCGCTGAGCGCCGAATATGGCCTGCCCCGGGGCACGGGCTGGGTGGCGCTGCTGGAAAAACGCCTGGCCGCCGAAAAGCGGCCCGCCACCATCATCAATGCCAGCGTGAGCGGCGACACCACGGCGGGCGGACGCGCCCGGCTGCCCGGTCTGCTGGCGCAGCACAAGCCAACGGTGGTGGTCATCGAACTGGGCGGCAACGATGCGCTGCGCGGGCTGCCGCTCAAGAACACCGAGGACAACCTCGGCACCATGGTCAAGGCAGCGCAGCAAGCCGGCGCGCGCGTTCTGCTGGTGGGCATGCAGGTGCCACCCAACTACGGCACCGACTACGCCCGGCGCTTCGCCGGCACCTTCGAGGTGGTGGCGCGCGAGCACAAGACAGCGCTCGTGCCGTTTTTCCTGGAGGGAGTGGCCAACGGTGCCGACGCGGCCACGATGTTCCAGCCTGACCGCATCCACCCCAGCGCCCAGGCACACCCGCGCATGCTCGACAACGTCTGGCCGGCGCTGCGGCCGCTGTTGCGCTGAGGCCGCCGCTGAATCAGGCCGCCGGGCCTTCGGCGGCCGGGGTATCCGTGGGCGCGGAATTGGCCGGGCCTTCGCCGGCTTCGGCTGCGGCAGCGGCCTGGCGCGCGTTGGCAGCCTTCGCGCGCAGCTTGTCTTCCTTTTTCTGCTTCTTGGCGAGCTCGCGCTGGCGTTTTTCGTATCCGTAGTTGGGTGTGGCCAAGGTGCGTGCTTTCTAAAGTGGTTGACACCCACTGTAACAGCATGCTGCCTTGGCGCCCATGGGGTTCAGGCCGGGTCCGGCGCTTTCACGGCCGCGCGGTAGGCGTGCCAGCTCGCATGCCCCAGCAGCGGGCCCACCAACAGCAGCCCCGCGCCCCAGGCCCACAGCGATGCGGCCACCAGCAGGGTGATCAGCACGCCCCAAAGCAGCATCACGCCGGTGTTTTCCAGCACCACGCGCATGCTGGTGATGCCGGCGGTCAGCGCATCGGTGTCCCGGTCGAGGATCATCGGAATGGACACGACCGTGGTGGAGAACACCAGCGCGGCAAAAATGCCGCCCACCATCATGTAGACCAGGACGAAACTCCAGTTCTCGGGGTTGAAGATGGCCTGCACCACGCCCGTGGTGGAGGGCATGCCCGTGTTGAAGAACACGGCGAAGACGACCAGCGAGGCGCGTCCCCAGAGCAGCTCCAGCACCACGAGCACGAGCACGAGCATGCCCATGCTGCCCAGGTGCCGGTCCCAACAGGTGATGGACTGGCCCAAGTCGGGCGCCAGGCCCGCCTCTCGCCGGCGGCTGGTGTCGTACAGGCCCATGGCCAGGAACGGCCCGACCAGCAGGCAGCCGCTGGCCATCGACATCACGTATTCCGGCCGCGAGCGGAACACCCAGCCCAGCACCAGGGCCATGCCCCAGAACCAGGCGCCATAGAACAGGGCGATGCCCGGCGCGGCCTGGACATCCCGCAGGCCCTGGCGCAGCCAGCGCCAGGGGTCGGACCATTGCAGGGCGCGCAGGGCGATGGGTTTGGCGGTGGTATCCGGTGCGGTGGTGGTGTTCATGGCGCGACAGGAGTGATAGACCCACTGTAGGACGCGCACCAAATCATTGATTTAGCTCAAAAAATATCCCACTTCATCAGTAGGGCATAGGCGCTGCCGGCGCCGGACCGGCTTACCGCGGCGCGAAGGCCTGGCGCAGGGACTGCTCCAGGTCCATCCGCAGGTCCTGCACGGCTTCGAGACCGATGGAAAACCGCACCAGGGTGCCCGGGTGCAGGTGCGGCGTCGGCAGCCGGCGCATGCCGTGCAAGTCGTAGGGCATCACCAGACTCATCGGCCCGCCCCAGCTATAGCCGATCTTGAAGAAGCGCAGGCCATCGCAGAAGGCATCCACTTGCGCCTGGGTGTGGCGCGGATCGATCACCACGCTGAACAGCCCCGCTGCGGCGCCCTGCCCTTCGTTGGCGGCGCCGCACAGCGTGCTCCAGTGCACATGGCCGGGCGACCCCGGCAGCGCCGGGTGCAGCACCTGCACCACGGACGCCTGCTGCTGCATCCACAGCGCCAGGCCGCGAGCGGCCTGGTCGTGGGCACGGTAGCGCAGGCCGATGCTGGGCAACGCGCGCAGCACGGCCTCGGCATCGTTGGCTCCCACGCCCAGGCCCAGGTGCATGTGCAACAGCTTGATCTGCATGTGCAGCGCCGGGTCGCGCGTGATGACGCTGCCCATGAGCACGTCGCCACCGCCGCTGGGGTATTTGGTCAGGGCGTGGACGGAGATGTCGACACCGAGGCTGCCATCGCCGGTCAGGTCGAAGGGCGCGAACGCCAGGCCCGCGCCCCAGGTGTTGTCCAGCGCCGTGGTCACGCCGCGTTCTCGGCAAATGCGCACCAAGGCCGGAAGGTCGGGGAACTCCAGTGTCACCGAGCCGGGCGCCTCCAGCCAGACCAGGCGCGTGGCGGGCGTGATGCGCCCGGCCAGATCGGTCGGATCAAGCGCGTCATAAAGCACGGCGCGGATACCGAAATGCGCCAGCGTGGCCACGCTCATGCCCTTGTTCGGGCCGTAGGCGTTGTCGGGCACCAGCACCTCGTCGCCGGCTTTGAGCAGCGCCAGCGACACGTTGCCGATGGCCGCCAGGCCACTGGGCACCAGCACGCACTGCAGACCGCCTTCCAGCGCACAAAGGCGCTCTTCAAGGATGAAGGTGGTGGGCGTGCCATGCAGGCCATAGGTGTAGCCGCTCTTGTCCTTCCATTCGCGGGTGCGCATGGCGGCGACGTTCGGAAAGATGACGGTCGACGCCTTGAACACGCCCGGCTGCGGGGCCACGAAGCCGGACGGCGGCTGATAGTCGTGGTGGACGATGCGGGTGGTCAGATCCAGGGTTTGTTCTGTGTCTTTCATGCCGCGATCCTAAGGCACCGCGCGGCGATTCCCGCATGCGTCCCCGCCTGCTCGCGACAGTGGCGGGCCGGCGGCCGCGCGACAATGGCGGCCATGTTTTCCGCTTCCCTCGTCCGCTGGTTTCCTTTCCTGGCCTGGCCCCGCCCAGACGCGACCTTGTTGCGGGGCGAGCTCTGGGCCGGCATGACCGTGGGGCTCATGCTCGTTCCCCAGGGGGTGGCCTATGCCGCTCTGGCCGGCATGCCGCTGGTGACGGGCATTTATGCATCGCTCATCCCCGCGCTGGTAGCCGTGCTCTGGGGTTCGTCATCGCGGTTGAGCGTGGGCCCGACGGCGCTGACCAGCCTGCTCATCGGCGCCTCGCTCACCGGCCTGGCCGAGCCCGGCAGCGCGCAATGGGTGGCGCTGGCCGCCTGGATGGCCCTGCTGACGGGCGTGCTGCAGCTGCTGCTGGGCCTGGTGCGCTTCGGCTGGCTGCTCAACCTCGTCACCTCGCCGGTGCTCAGTGGCTTCACCCAGGCCGCGGCGCTGCTGATCCTGGCCTCGCAACTGCCCGCCCTCGCCGGCCTGCGCGTGCCGCTGGGCGAACTGCTCGCCAGCCCGGCACTGCGGCACTTCGACCTCCTGGGCGCCGGCATGGGGGTGGGCAGCATCGCCGCGCTGGCGCTGGCCAAGCGCTTTTGGCCAGGCTTCCCGGCCGTCATCGTCGTGATGGGTGCCGCAGCCCTGGCCAGCCAGGCCCTGGGCTATGCCGCAGGCGGCGGCGCCGTGGTGGGCGCGCTGCCCGCCGGCCTGCCCCAGCCCTACTGGCCCGGCGCCTTGCCCTGGAGCACGCTCGGCGCGCTCATCATGCCGGTGCTGGTGGTCACGCTGGTGAGTTTCCTGGAAACGGCATCGAGCGCCAAGGTGGAGCACCAGGATGGCGGCACGCGCTGGAACGAAAACCAGGACCTGATCGCGCAGGGCCTGGCCAAGATCAGCGCCGGGCTGTGCGGCAGCTTCACCACCAGTTCCTCCTTCTCGCGCTCGGCGATCAACCTCTATGCCGGCGCGCGCACCGGCTGGGCCACGATCTTCGCCTGCGCCCTGGTGCTGGTGGCGCTGCTGTGGCTCACTCCGGCGCTGTACCACGTGCCCCAGGCGGTGCTCGCGGCCGTGGTGGTGACGGCCATCACCGGCCTCATCAAGCCCGCCCTGCTGCCGCAACTCTGGCGCATCTCGCGCGTCGAGGCCGTGATCGGCCTGCTCACCTTCGCCATCACGCTGGCGGCGGCGCCCAACCTCTATTGGGGCGTGCTGGCGGGGCTGGTGGTGAACCTGAGCCACTTCCTCTACCAGCGGCTGCACCCGCGCATCATCGAGGTTGGCCTGCACCCCGACGGCAGCCTGCGCGACCGCCACCTGTGGCACCTGCCCCCGCTGGCGCCCCACCTGCTGGCCCTGCGCATGGACGCCGAGCTGGACTTCGCCTCGGCCAGCGCCCTGGAGCGCACCCTGTCCGAACGCATGGCGGACTTGCCCGGCCTGGCCCATGTCTGCCTGTTCGCCCAGCCCATCAACCGCGTGGATGTCACCGGCGTGGAAACCTTCGCGCGCCTGCGCGCCCTGGTGCAGCGCCACGGCTGCACGCTGCATATCAGCGGGCTCAAGCTGCCCGTGGAACAGGCATTGGAGCGCGCGGGCATGCTCGCCGCCGGACCGCAATTGCGCACCTACCGCACCGATGCGGAGACGCTCCAGGCCCTGCAACAAATTGGTACAACCATGCCGGTAGAGACCGCGTGAAGGTTACACTTCGCAGACTGAACCGTAATCATCCGTGCCCCACACCGCGTCTTCCCCAATCGTCGATCTGCGCGACCTCCGCCTGGACACGGCCATATCGCTGGTCGGCCATGACGCTGTCGCACATCCAGCCCCTCCCACGCCCACGCCTACACCCACCCAGTACCTGCAAAGGCTGATCGACGGGCTGTGCGATCTCTCGCTCAAGGACCCCTTGACCGGGCTGGCCAATCGCCGCCACTTCCAGGCCGTGCTGGAGCGCGAGATCGACCGCGTGACCCGCTCGGGCGAGGCCGCGCTGCTGCTGATGCTCGACATCGACCGCTTCAAGCAGGTCAATGACACCTATGGCCACCCCGCCGGCGACCGCGTGCTGCAGGCCGTGGCACGCACGCTGAGCGAATGCGTCCGCCCCATGGACACCTTGGCGCGCTACGGCGGCGAGGAATTCGCCGTGGTGCTGCCAGCCTGCCAGGCTGCCTTCGGCAAGGCCGTGGCCGAGCGCATCCGCCGCACCATCGCGGCCACGCCCGTGCGCATCGACAGCACCACCGTGCTCGACATCACCATCAGCATCGGCGGGGCCTATGCCCTGCAGTGGATACGCTCGACCACGCCGCTGTGGACCGACCGCGCCGACCACCAGCTCTACCAGGCCAAGCTCGATGGCCGCAACCGCGTGTGCATCGAGCAGCAGCCCGACAGCACCGTCACCGCCGAAGAGAAGGGCATGCTTTTTGGCCCTCTCTACACACCTTCGGGCTGGGGCGACCTGACCGCCATGAACCTCAACGACAGCGCCCACTGAAAGCAAAGAGATGAGCGACGCGCCGTCCCCCTCCACCCTCCCTTCGTCCACCACCTCCGCTCCGGGCGCCCCGGGCGCGCGCATCATCGCCGTGACCAGCGGAAAGGGTGGTGTCGGCAAGACTTTCGTTTCCGCCAACCTCGCCGCGGCGCTCACACGGCGCGGCCAGCGCGTGCTGGTCCTCGATGCCGACCTGGGCCTGGCCAATCTGGACGTGGTGCTCAACCTGCACCCCAAGATCACGCTGCACGACGTCTTCACCGGCAAGGCCAGCCTGGACGATGCCGTGATCCCCGCGCCGGGCGGCTTCTCGGTCGTGCTGGCGGGATCGGGCATGGTCGAGTATTCGCGCCTCACGCCCGAGGTGCGCAACCAGTTCCTGAACGTCATCCAGACCCTGGCCCCACGCTTCGACGTGATCCTGCTCGACACCGGCGCCGGCATTTCCGACGTGGTGCTGTTCTCGGTTTCGCTGGCCTCCGAGGTGCTCATCGTGGCCACGCCCGAACCCACCTCGCTGACCGACGCCTACGCCGCCATCAAGGTGCTGGCCATGCAGCAAAAGCGCCAGCATGTGCGCATGGTCGTCAACCAGGCCGCGCGCCCGGGAGACGGCCGGGCCATCACCAGCCAGCTCCAGCAGGTGCTGGAGCGCTTCGTGGCCACCGACTCCGGCCGCCCGCTGCGCCTGATCCACATGGGCGACATCCCAGCCGATCTGACCGTGCGCGACGCGGTGATGCGCCGCCAGCTGCTGCTGCTGCAGGTGCCGGGCTGCCCTGCGGCGCTGGCCATTTCCCAACTGGCCAACAAGATCGAGGAAGCCCTGCTGATCCGCAAGGCTTGAAGCACCGCGGCGCGGCGCGCCGCGAGCTGCCTCAGGGTTCCAGGTCGAACACCAGCACTTCCGCATCCTCGCCCTGGTCAAGCACCAGGCGCTGCTCCCCTGTCAGCAGCGCCGCATCGCCGGCCGCCAGGGGTTGGCCATTCGCATGCAGACGGCCACGGACCAGGTGCACGTAGTACTTGCGCGCGGGGTCCAGCGCCATCGCGGCCGATTCACCGGCATCGAACAGCCCGGCATGCAGGGCCGCATCGGCGTTGATGCTCACCGAGCCTTGGGCGCCATCGCCAGATACCACGAGGCGCAATGTGCCGCGCTTTTCCTCCAGGGGAAAGGCCTTCTGCTCGTAGCCCGGCTCCACGCCCTGCGCGCGGGGCAGGATCCAGATCTGCAGGAAATGCGTGGTCTGGCCCTCGGCATGGTTGAACTCGCTGTGCATCACGCCCGTGCCCGCGCTCATGCGCTGCACCTCGCCAGGCGGAATGGCCGTCACGTTGCCCATGCTGTCCTTGTGGGCCAGCTCGCCTGACAGCACATAGCTGATGATCTCCATGTCGCGGTGGCCGTGCGTGCCGAAGCCCATCCCCGGGGCAATGCGGTCCTCGTTGATCACGCGCAGGTTGCCAAAACCCATGTGGCGCGGATCGTGGTAACCGGCGAACGAAAAGCTATGGAACGACTGCAGCCAGCCATGGTCGGCGTAGCCCCGGTCCTGTGATTTGCGCACTGTCAGCATGTGAGTGCTCCTTTCTGGATTCCACTGTAGAACCGGCGTGACGCCGCGTGGGCCTGCGGGATTGATGGAACAATTCAAAATATCTGAACTCCCAGCCAGCCGCCATGCAAGACACGCGCGATGCCCTGACGCCCGAGAACCTCACCATGCTGCAGGTCATCGCCGAGGCCGGCAGCTTCGCCGCGGCCGCGCGGCAACTGGGCCTGGTGCCCAGCGCCCTGACCTACCGCGTGCGCCAGATCGAGGATGCGCTCGACGTGCTGCTGTTCGACCGCAGCGCGCGCCAGGCACGCCCCACCGAGGCCGGGGCCGAGTTGCTGCGCGAGGGCGCGCGGCTGCTGCGCGATGTGGATGCCGTGGCCAACCGCGTGCGCCGTGTCGCCACGGGCTGGGAGCCGCAGCTCACGATCTCGGTGGACGGCGTGGTCTCGCCGCACACCCTGCTCGAACTGGTGGAGGCCTTCTATGCGCTGGCCCCTCCCACGCGCCTGAAGCTGAGCGACGGCATCATGAGCGGCACCCTGGAGGCGCTGACCTCGGGCCGCGCCGACCTGGCGATCGGCGTCTCGGTGGCGGGCTCCAATGTCGCCGGACTACAGCAGGCGCCCCTGGGCGATCTGCTGTTCATCTACGTGGTGGCGCCACACCATCCGCTGGCCAGCGCCCCCGAGCCCATCACCGATGCCACCTTGCGGGAACACCGCGCCGTGGCCGTGGCCGACTCGGCGCAGCGCGGCGGCCTGACCATGGGCCTGCTGGGCGGACAGGACGTGCTGACCGTGGACACCATGCAGGCCAAGGTCCAGGTGCAGTTGCGCGGCATGGGCGGCGGCTTCCTGCCCGAGCCCATGGTGCGCCCCTACCTGGAGGCCGGCCACCTGGTGGAACGCAAGGTGGCCCGGCCCGAACGCAGCATCCGCATGCACTACGCCTGGGGCGGCCCCGGTTTCACCGCGCCCGGCCGCGCGCTGCAATGGTGGCTGACCCAACTGCAAAGCCCCACGACACGCCGCGCCTTGCTGGAAAACCACCACCACTTTTGACGCGCAAGCACGCGCCGGGCGTGTAGAGTGGATGGGTCGCGCACGCATATCCCTTCACTGGCTCCTGACCGAAAGACCGCACATGCCTTCTCGCAAACCTTCCCGTCCCCGCAGCATCGCCGTGATCGGCGCCGGCATGGCCGGCGTGGCCTGCGCCCGCACGCTCGTGCAGGCCGGGCACCAGGTCACAGTTTTCGAGAAGGCCAGCCATGCCGGCGGCCGGACGACCACGCTCCAGACACCGTTTGGCGGCTTCGATGCCGGAGCACAGTATTTCACCGTGCGCGACGAGCGCTTCACCCAGGCCCTGGCCACCGTTCCAGGCCTGTGCCGCCCCTGGAGCGCCAACACCGTGCGCGTGCTCGACGCCGCTGGCCGCGTGGTCGCCGCCAGCCCCGCTCCCAACGATCCGCACTGGGTCGCCCGCCCCGGCATGGGCAGCCTGGTGGATGCCTGGGCACTGCCCCTGCTGCAGGCGGGCCAGCTGCGCACGGGCACCCATGTGCTGCGCATCGAGCCCGACCGCCTGGACCCGAACCGCTGGCAACTGCAAACCCAGTCGGCCGACGGCTCCCAGCAGGTCTTCGCCGGCTTCGATGCCGTGCTGCTGGCCCAGCCCGCCGCCCCCGCCCAGGCCCTGCTCGGCAGCAGTGGCGTGGGCGCGGACTTGGCGCAGGCCATGGCCGGCGTGGAGACGGCACCGTGCTGGACCCTGATGCTCGCCTTCCCGCAGGCCGTGCGCCCCGGCCTCACCACGCTGGGGCCGCAATGGAACGCGGCGCGCAGCACGCACCACCGCATCGCCTGGCTGGCGCGCGAATCGTCCAAGCCCGGGCGCAGCATCATCGAACGCTGGACCGTGCAGGCCAGCCCGGCCTGGTCGGCCGAGCACCTGGAGGA
This sequence comes from Simplicispira lacusdiani, assembly GCF_003604195.1. GTDB lineage: Bacteria > Pseudomonadota > Gammaproteobacteria > Burkholderiales > Burkholderiaceae_C > Simplicispira > Simplicispira lacusdiani. The sequence continues at coordinate 27,607 of NZ_QXGR01000006.1, read as the reverse complement.
CGATGCCGAGCGCGTGCAAGCCAAGCTCATCAAGGCTTTCTCCGAAGTCACGGGCATCCGCGCCGTGCCGGCCCACGCCGATGTGCGCCGCTGGCGCTACGCCCAGACCACCAAGGCCCTGGGCCGCAGCCATCTGTGGAACGCCAAGTCCGGCATCGGCGCCTGCGGCGACTGGTGCCTGGGCCACCGCCTGGAAGACGCCTTTATTTCCGGCCTGGAACTCGCGCTCGCCGTGGCATGACGGCAGGCGGCTACGTCGGCCGGTTCGCGCCCTCCCCCACCGGCCCGCTGCATGCGGGCTCCCTCGTGGCGGCCCTGGCAAGCTGGCTGGATGCCCGCGCCTGGAACGGCGGACGCGGCGGACGCTGGCTGGTACGCATCGAGGACGTGGACACGCCGCGCTGCGAGGCTGGGGCGGGTGAACGCATCCTGGCCCAGCTCGCCGCCTGCGGCCTGCAGCCCGACGAGCCACCGGCATGGCAGTCGCGGCACGGACCACGCTACCAGCAGGCGCTCGACAGCCTCGTGGAACGCCGCCTGGCCTACCCCTGCGCCTGCTCGCGCAAGGACATCGAGCAAGCCCACGCCGCCGCCGGGCACGCGCGCCAACGCCACACCGAACTGCCCTACCCCGGTACCTGCCGCGCCGGGCTGCGGGGCCGTCCGGCCCGCGCCTGGCGCTTTGCCACCACGGACTTTATGCAAAAACGGCCTCCAGAGCCTATCCACAAAGCGCCAATAGCTCCTTTTTTTATAGCATCCAGCACCCTGCACTGGCAGGACCGCCGGCTTGGCGCGCAGCAGCAAGACGTGGTGCGCAGCGTGGGCGACTTCGTGCTGCGCCGCGCCGATGGTCTCTGGGCCTACCAGCTCGCCGTGGTGGTGGACGATGGCGCCCAAGGCATCACCCACATCGTTCGCGGAGAGGACTTGGCCGACAATACGCCGCGCCAGATCCTGCTGCAGCAGGCCCTGGGCCTGCCCACGCCGCGCTACCTGCACACCCCCCTGGTGCTTGGCGCCGATGGCGAGAAGCTCTCCAAGCAGCATGGCGCGGCGCCGCTGGACCTGGGCGACCCGGTGCTGGCCCTGGAAGCCGCGGCGGCCCTGCTGGGACTACCCAAATTGGTGCATCCCCGCAACACCACGCTGAATGAGGCCCTTTTCCAATGGGTCAAGGCATGGATGCATCTCTACAATCAATCATCGTGACAGAACAGCCTTCCTTCGCGGCCCCGACGGGCCCCACTTCCCCCTCGCAGCCGGATTCCGCCACGCCCTTGACAGGCCAGGCCCCTGCGGGCATCGCCCACCCCAAGACCATCAAGAGTTTCGTGCGCCGCGCTGGCCGCACCACCACGGGCCAGGCCAAGGCTTTCGAGGACCTGGGCCCCCGCTTCATCCTGCCCTATGCTCCCGCGCCGCTGGATGCCCCGGTCGCCTTTGGCCGCAGCGCTCCCCTGGTGCTCGAAATCGGCTTCGGCATGGGCGAGGCCACGGCCCACATCGCCCGCGTGCGGCCGCAGGACAACTTTCTCTGCTGCGAGGTCCACGAACCCGGCGTCGGCGCGCTGCTCAAGCGCATCGGCGAGCAGGGCCAGACCAATATCCGCATCCTGCAGCATGACGCGGTCGAAGTCATCGACCACATGCTGCCACCCGGCAGCCTCGACGGCGTGCACATCTTCTTCCCCGACCCCTGGCACAAGAAGAAGCACAACAAGCGCCGCCTGATCCAGCCGCCGCTGGTGGCCAAGCTGGCCGCGCGGCTCAAGCCTGGTGGCTACATCCACTGCGCCACCGACTGGCAACCCTATGCCGAGCAGATGCTGCAGGTCCTCGCCGCAGAACCGCTGCTGACCAACACCGCCGAGGGCTATGCCCCCCAGCCCGATTACCGCCCGCTCACCAAATTCGAGAACCGGGGGCTGCGGCTCGGGCATGGCGTGTGGGATTTGGTGTTCCAGCGACGCACGTAATCCACGGAAGCCCTGAGCGCATGAAGCCCATCCTGCAGAACCTGGTAGAAATGACCGGCCACCGCGACCACTTGCGGTTGGAGGTGTCGGTGCTCTCCACGCTGCAATCGCTCAGCAGCATCGTGCAGGTGCGTTCCCTGGAGGTTTTCACCCGGGACGGCGAGCTTTTCATGCGCCCGCGCACCTGGATGGACAACGGCCAGTGGATGTCGGCCGAATCCGAGGCGGCCACCGACCCGCAGGCCCAGGCCATCGCGCAGATCCCGGCCCTGCACGAGTGCATCGAATCGCGCGCCGCCCATGCCATCGCCATGCTGGGCAAGGGCCGCCACTGCATGTGGCTGCCGGTCTGGATGCAGGACAAGGTGACGACCTGCCTGGAAGTCATCCAGTCGCGCCCCTTCTCGTCGCAGAAGATCGACATCATCACCAGCGTCTTCCACGTCTACAAAAACTACCAAAGCCTCCTGGACTACAGTGAACGCGATGCCCTCACCGGGCTGTTCAACCGCAAGACCTTCGACGAACAGTTCTCGCGCTTCACCTCCCCGGAGGCGAGCGAGCGGCAGCCCATCCCGAGCGACAGCGAAACCATCGACGATGCCGCCCACCAGTGGCTGGCGGTCGTGGACATCGACCACTTCAAGCAGGTCAACGACCGCTTCGGCCACCTGTATGGCGACGAGGTGCTGATCCTCGTGGCCAATATCCTGCGCTCATCCTTCCGCAGCCACGACCGGATCTTCCGCTTCGGCGGCGAGGAATTCGTGGTGCTGCTGCGCTCGACCAGCCTGTCCACGGCGCACAAGGTCTTCAACCGCTTCCGCAAGAACGTCGAGGACTACTACTTCCCGCAGGTCGGCCAGGTCACGGTCAGCGTGGGCTTCGTGTCCACGGCCAACGGCTCGCCGGTCGAAATCCTGGGCCAGGCCGACCAGGCGCTCTATTTCGCCAAGGAAAACGGCCGCAACCAGGTGCGCTTCTACGACGACCTCGTGGCCGAGGGGCACCTGCAGGCCAAGGTCAGCAACGACGACGTCGAGCTGTTCTAAGAACGTTTTTACGTTCTTGGAGCCTGTGCAAAAGCTCAGCCCAACGCCCCCTCCAGCGCATCCACATCCACCGTGTCGCGCTGCAGCGGCGAAAGGAAACGCTCGGCATACTCGCGCCACACGCCGCTGCGCAGGAAGAACCGGAATACCTCGGCATCGATGTGCTGCTGGCGCGCCATGGTGGCCATGATGGCCAGTGACTCCGACAGCGTCTTGGCCGGCTTGTAGGGCCGGTCCGCTGCCGTGAGGGCCTCGAAGATGTCGGCCAGCGCCATCACGCGGTCGGCCAGCGTGAGCTGCTCCCCGGTCAGGCCGCGCGGGTACCCCGTGCCGTCCATCTTCTCGTGGTGGGTTCCCGCGATGTCCGGCACGCGGGCCAGGTGCGGCGGAAACGGCAGGCTGCTGAGCATGATGATGGTCTGGACGATGTGCTCATTGATCTTGAAACGGTCCTCCTCGGTGAGCGTTCCGCGCCGCACGGAGAGGTTGTGCAGCTCGCCCAGGTGGGCCGCCTGCGCGGGCAGCACCATGTCGAAACCCCAGCGGTTGGCGGGGTTGTCCCGCTCCACCGGAGGCCGGCGCTCGCCCCAGGGAACGATATGGTCGGGCCGGTCGGCCAGCAGGCGCTCGGTGGCGGGCAGCGGACCGGTGCCGGAGGCGCCGAGCCGGTCGAGTTCGGCCGACGAAAGGCCGAGCCGGTGGTCGAAATGGCGCTGCCAGGGTTGGGCACCGATGGCCGCCAGGCGCACGATATCCGCGTCCGCCATGGCCTCGCCGCCCACATTGCAGCGTGCGACGAAGGCGAATTCTTCCTGCAGCCGGGCCTGCTGCGCCCGCAGGTGCGCACCCAGGCCATCGGCATCGATCCCGGCCTCGCGCTGCTGCCAGTAGCTGATCTCGGCATCGCGCCACAACACCTCGAAGCGCATGCGCACCTCGTGGATGCGGTTGTAGAGGGTTTCGAGCTTGGTGGCCTTGTCGATCACATGCTCGGGGCTGGTGACCTTGCCGCAGTCGTGCAGCCAGGCACCCAAACGGAATTCCTCGCGCTCGGCCTCGGTCATGCGCACCGCGGCGAACGCGCCTTCGCGCGCCTCGCACAGGCGCTGCATCAGCATCTCCGCCAGCTGCGGCACGCGCTCGCAATGGCCGCCGGTGTACGGGCTCTTCGCGTCGATGGCATCGGCCAGCAAACGGATCATGGCGTCGAACAGCCGCTTCTGCCCTTCGATGAGGTTGCGCGTTTCGATGGCCACCGACAGGGTGCCGGAGAGCTTTTCCACGAAGACGCGGAAGTTGGCATCGTCCATGCGGTAGTCGGACACATAGCGCAGCGAGAGCACCCCCAGGGGCTGGCCATCGCGGGTGCGCAACTGCACACGCAGCGGATGCCGGCGCCCGCCATCACCGCCCCTGCCATCCTGGTCGCCATCCAGCGCATCGGCATGGTTGATGAAATGCGCCATGGGCAGGCGATCGGGATAGTGCACATGCTCCTCCGGGTCCTCGCAATAGCGCGCGATGCGCTCCAGTCCCTTGCCATCGCCCGCCACCAGGTACACCGCACCGCTGCTGCAGTGGGTGGTGCGCACCAGTTCGTACAGCACGCTCGACAGCATCAGGTCGAGCCGCGACTCGGCGCTGATGTGGTGCGTGATGTCCAGGAACTTGGCGATGGTCTCGGACATGCTGTCCATCACCCGCCCCAGATCGCGCATCTCGCGCACATAGGACCGGGGACGTTCGAACCGGCGGAAGTCGAAGCGCGCCAGGGCCTCGGCTTGTGCCGCGAGGATGGAGAGGCTGCGCCCCACGCGCCGTCCAGCGAGCGCCCCCAGGAACACCATGAAGAGAATGCTGCTGGCGGCCACCCAGGCATGGCGCCGCAGGCTCTCGTCGATGCCCGACAGCAATTCACTCGTGGGAACAGCCATCAGGATATTCAGGTCCCGCCAGCGCAGCGATTGCAGCGGCTGCACCTGCCCCAGCCACTCCCTGCCGTGGACCGTGAAGCGCCGCGACTCCCCGGGCTGGATGTCCAGCCGGTGCACTTCCGACAGGCTGGGAATGCCCAGGCTGTCGAGCGTGCGCAGATTCAGGCTCGGTCCATCGCCGGACTCCAGCACCCGGGACATGTCCGGATAGGCCAGCACCCGCTGGTCCCGGTCCACCACCACGATCTCGGTGTCGGGGATGAGGCGCAGGGATTCGATCTCGCGCCCCAGATCGGGCAGCGCAACGTCCAGCCCGAGGATGGCGCGCCCATCCTCGCTGGGCTGGCTCAGGGTCACGCCCACCTCGCGTGTCGTGAAGAACAGGTAGGGAGCGGTCAGGATCTGGCCGTTCTGCTCCAGCGCCTCCTGGTACCAGGGGCGGGTGCGCGGGTCATAGCGGTAGTCCGGGCGCACCACGGACGCGACAGGCCGCAACTGAGCGCTGTAGAACCCCCAGCGCCCCACCAGATCCGCCGCGCCCCGCTCCCTGGACATGGATTGCACCAGAAAGGCCGCCGTGTCGGGTGCACCCAGGCGCTGGCGCAACGCCGGGTCGCGCAACGGCCGCACCAGCAGGAACTGCCCATCCGGATAGCCGATGAAGACCGCGGACAACAGCGCGTTCTGCTCCAGAACGCGCGCCAGCACCGGCAGCCGGCGCATGCGCGAGGGCAAGGTCGTCGCCGAGGTGATGGGATCGAAGGCCAGTTGCCGGATGATGGCATCGGCCGGGTCGACGATGCGGCGCACCCGCTCGCTGATGATGAGGCTGATGCGCTGCGCGCTGTCCTCGGAAGCGGCCAGGATGGCCTCGCGGGCCGTGGTGCTGGCCTGGTAGGCAAGCAGGCCAGACAGCAACAGCATGGCGGCCACCACCAGCGAGCTGATCAGCAGTCCGGAAGGGATCGTGATCCGGTGCCACCAATGCACATCTTCCGCGTCCACGGGCGCGGCACGGCGGCTGGCGGGCACCGGCCCGGGTTGCTGGCGCATGGAGTCCATGCACCCAATGTAGGGGAAAAGCCCGCCCTAAGTCACCCGGCTGTTGTCCGCAGGCATCACACCTTCTGCGCCACCCAATCCGCGACCGAGGCCAGTGCGCCGGCCAGTTTGGAGGCATCGGTGCCGCCGGCCATGGCCATGTCGGGCTTGCCGCCGCCCTTGCCGCCAACTTGGCTGGCGACGAAGTTGACCAGATCGCCCGCCTTCACCTTGCCAATGGCGTCCTGCGTCACACCAGCGGCGAGCTGCACCTTGTCGCCGTCCACGGCGGCCAGCACGATGGCGGCGGTCTTGAGCTTGTCCTTGAGCTTGTCCATGGTGTCGCGCAGCGTCTTGGCGTCGGCGCCTTCCAGGCGGGCGGCCAGCACCTTGAGGCCCTTCACGTCCACGGCCTGGCCGACCAGTTCGTCGCCCTGGCTGGAAGCGAGCTTGCCCTTGAGCGCGGCCACTTCCTTCTCCAGCGCCTTGATCTGTTCGAGCGCACCGCCGATGCGCGCCGTCAGTTCGGCCGTGGGCGCCTTGAGCGCGCCAGCGGCCTGGTTCACCGTGTCTTCGAGCTGCTGCAGGTAGGCCAGCGCGTTCGCGCCCGTCACCGCCTCGATGCGGCGCACGCCGGCGGCCACGCCACCCTCGGCCACCACCTTGAACAGGCCGATGTCGCCCGTGCGCTGCACGTGCGTGCCACCGCACAGTTCACGGCTGGAGCCGATGTCGAGCACGCGCACGGTCTCGCCGTACTTCTCGCCGAACAGCATCATGGCGCCGGTCTTCTGGGCCGACTCGATGTCCATCACGCGCGCCTGGGCGGCGGCGTTGGCGAGGATTTCATCGTTGACGCGGCGTTCGATCTCACGGATCTCGGCGTCGGTCACGGGCGCGTTGTGCGCGAAGTCGAAGCGCGTGCGCTCGGCATTGACCAGGCTGCCCTTCTGCTGCACATGGCTGCCCAGCACCTCGCGCAGCGCCTTGTGCATGAGGTGGGTGGCCGAGTGGTTGCGCACGGTGGCGGCGCGCACGGCGGTGTTCACCGCCGCGGTCACATGGTCGCCCACGTTGAGCGTGCCGGCTTCCAGCGTGCCGTGGTGGCCGTACACGTCGGCCTTGATCTTGAGCGTGTCGCCCACGGCGAAGCGGGCCGAGCCGCTGGTGAGAACGCCCTCGTCGCCCACCTGGCCGCCGCTCTCGGCGTAGAACGGCGTCGTGTCGAGCACGACCACGCCGTTCTGCCCCTCTTTCAGCGCTGCGACGCTGGTGCCATCAACGTAGATAGCTACGATTTTTGCAGCAGATTCCAGCTTTTCGTAGCCCACGAACTCGTTGCCAGCGCCGGTGTAGTCCAGCGCCTTGTCCATCTTGAACTTGCCGGCAGCGCGGGCCTGGGCCTTCTGCTTTTCCATGGCTGCGACGAAACCGTCTTTGTCCACTTCGACATCCCATTCGCGACAGACATCTGCCGTAAGGTCAAGTGGAAATCCATAGGTGTCGTGCAACTTAAACGCGACCTCCCCAAGAACTCGCCCAACTTTTGGCTTGGATGTTCCATTCCACTCAAGTCCATAGACTGTAGTTTCAAGAATTTCCATGCCGTTGGCCAGGGTCTCGAAGAAGCGTTCTTCCTCGACCTTGAGCACCTCGGTGATGCGCTGCTCCTGCGCACGGATCGCGGGATAGGCATCGCCCATCAGGCGCGCCAGGTCGGCCACGAGCTTGTGGAAGAACGGCGTCTTCTGACCCAGTTTGTACCCATGGCGGATAGCGCGGCGCACGATGCGGCGCTGCACGTAGCCGCGCCCTTCATTGCTGGGAATCACGCCGTCGCTCACCAGGAAGGCGGTGGCGCGGATGTGGTCGGCGATCACGCGCAGGCTCTTGTTGTCCAGATCGGTCACGCCGGTTTCGCGGGCCGCGGCCTTGATGAGCTGGTCGAACAGGTCGATCTCGTAGTTGCTGTGCACGTGCTGCAGGATGGCGGCGAGGCGTTCCAGGCCCATGCCGGTGTCCACGCAAGGCGCGGGCAGCGGCGTCACCGAGCCGTCTTCCGCCATATTGAACTGCATGAACACGTTGTTCCAGATCTCGATGAAGCGGTCGCCGTCTTCCTCGGGGCTGCCCGGGGGGCCGCCAGGGATGTGGTCGCCATGGTCGTAGAAGATTTCCGAGCACGGGCCGCAGGGGCCGGTGTCGGCCATCATCCAGAAGTTGTCGGACTTGTAGCGCCCGCCCTTGTTGTCGCCGATACGGATCACGCGCTCGGGCGGCAGGCCGATTTCCTTGGTCCAGATGTCGTAGGCCTCGTCGTCCTCTTCGTACACCGTCGCCAGCAGGCGGTCGGCCGGCAGCTTGTAGACCTCGGTCAGCAGCTCCCAGGCCCACTTGAGCGATTCGCGCTTGAAGTAGTCGCCGAAGCTCCAGTTGCCCAGCATCTCGAAGAAGGTGTGGTGGCGCGCGGTGTAGCCCACGTTCTCCAAGTCGTTGTGCTTGCCGCCGGCGCGCAGGCAGGCCTGCACCGAAGCCGCGCGCACGTAGGGGCGCTTGTCGGTACCGAGGAACACGTCCTTGAACTGCACCATGCCGGAGTTGGTGAACATCAGCGTCGGGTCGTTGCCCGGCACCAGGGGGCTGGACGCCACGACGGTGTGGCCCTTGGAGGCGAAAAAGTCCAGGAAGGTCTTGCGGATGTCGGCAACGGTGAAGCTGGGGGTCATGGTTTTCTTCTCGGAAGGGAGAGCGGCGGCGCTGAAAAAACAGGCGAACCGGTGATTTTAGGGTTTTTCAGCCCGTCGTCTGGCTGCGCAGGAATGCGAACACGGTTTCGTCCTGGCAGTGCGCCACGTTGAAACGCAGCCAGGGGCTGGGCTGCAGATCGAGCATGAACAGATGGCCGGGTCCGAGCAGGATGTCCTGCTCGGCCGCCTTGTAGGCCAGTTCGCTGGAATTCTCGATCGCCGGGTGGCGCGCCCACTGCAGCATGCCTGCCTTGGGCTCGACGAACAGCTCGAAGCCCAGATCCAGCAGGCTCGCGGCCACGCGCTGCTGCGCCACCGCCAGGCGGTCGCGCAGGGCCTTGGTGTGCTTGCGCCAGCGGCCATCGAGCAAGGCGCCGTAGACCAGGCGCTCGGTGAACTCGGACGAGGTCAGGCCCGAGATCATCTTGAGCCGCGCCAGCTCTTCGAGCAGGTCGGCGTGCGCGGCCAGGTAGCCCACGCGGATGTTGGGCGAGATGGTCTTGGAGAAGCTGCTGATGTAGACCACGCGGCGCAGCTGGTCCAGGCTGGCCAAGGTGGGGCGCGGCTCGGGGTCCAGGTCGGCGTAGATATCGTTTTCCACCACCACGAAATCGTATTTTTCGGCCAGTTGCAGCAGGCGGTACAGGTGCGCCACCTGGGCCGTGGAGCCGGTGGGGCTTTGCAGCCGGGGCTGCGTGAAGAAGACCTTGGGGCGGTGCTCCTGGATGCGCGCTTCGAGCACATCCAGGTCATAGCCCGACGGGGTGCGTGGCGCGCCCACGAGGCGCGCGCCCAGGAAGCGCAGCGACGACAGCAGGTTGGCATAGCCCGGCTCGTCCACCAGCACGGCGTCGCCCGCGCGCACGAGCTGGCGCGCGACGAGGTCCATCGCCTGGCTCGACCCCTGGGTCAGCAGCACCTGCTCGGCCGTGGCCACGACCTCATGCTCGGCCAGCAGGTCGCGCACCAGCTGGCGCAGCGGCAGGTAGCCCTTGGGCTCGCCGTAGCCGCCCAGGTCCACCTCTTCGGCGGCCAGCGCGCGCAGGCCGCGCCGCACGCCCTCGGAAAACAGCCAGTCGCCGGGCAGCCAGCCGCAGCCGGGCTTGAGCCGCAGCGCACGGTTCTCGAAGATGCGCTGCATGTACCACATGGAGTCGAAGCTGTACTGGCCCGCCGGTCCGGGCGCGGCCTGCGCGGTATCGGCCCGCCGGCGCACGAAAAAACCCGAATGCGGGCGCGACACGAAGTAGCCCTGCGCCACCAGGCGGTCATAGGCATCGACCACCGTGTAAACGCTCACGCCATGGGCATGGGCGAACTGCCGTATCGACGGCAGCTTGGTTCCGGCACGCAGCGTGCCATCTTCGACGAGCTGCCGGAAGCCCTCCACAACCTGGAGGACCAGCGGCGTCGATGCTTGGGGATTCAAAGAGAACATGGGGTACCAGACATTGCACCTGCAACCAAGGGTTTGTCTGTACAGGTGGCCCGGACAGCACAGTGCATTCCTGCTTGCAAGGTATCTGTATATGTTAGCCGCGCGGGGGGACTCCTACAGTGGCGCCAGGATCAGAAATCTCTTGTCATCGCACCCGAAGGACCCCCATGCAACGCGACCCCCATCTGAACAACGCCGCCCTTTTTGCCCGCCGCGAGGCCGCCATTCCGCGCGGCGTCGGTCATTCCCACCAGATTTTCATCGAGCGCGGCGACAACGCCGAGATCTGGGACGTCGAGGGCCGTCGCTACATCGACTTCGCCGGGGGCATCGCGGTGCTGAACACCGGCCACCGCCACCCCGCCGTCATCCAGGCCGTCAAGGACCAGCTCGACCGCTACACCCACACCTGCTTCCAGGTTCTGGCCTACGAGCCCTACGTGGAGCTGGCCGAGCGCCTGAACGCCAAGGCCCCGGGCAACTTCGCCAAGAAGACTTTGTTCCTCACCACCGGCGCCGAGGCCGTGGAAAACGCCGTGAAGATCGCGCGCGCCCACACCGGCCGCTCCGGCATCATTGCCTTCACCGGCGGCTACCACGGCCGCACCATGATGACCATGGGCATGACCGGCAAGGTCGTGCCCTACAAGGCAGGCTTCGGCCCCTTCCCGGCCGAGATCTTCCATGCACGCTTCCCCACCGAACTGCATGGCGTGAGCGTGCAGGACGCCATCGACTCGCTGGAAAGCATCTTCAAGAACGACATCGAGCCCAGCCGCGTGGCGGCCATCATCATCGAGCCGGTGCAGGGTGAAGGCGGCTTCAACATCGCGCCGCCCGCGCTGCTGCAGCACCTGCGCGCCATCTGCGACCAGCACGGCATCCTGCTGATCGCCGACGAGGTGCAGACCGGCGCCGGCCGCACCGGCAAGTGGTTCGCCATCGAGCACAGCGGCGTGGCCCCGGATCTCATCACCATGGCCAAGTCCATGGCGGGCGGTTTCCCGATTTCCGCCGTGGTCGGCCGTGCCGATGTGATGGACGCCGCCGCCCCCGGCGGCCTGGGCGGCACCTATGCTGGCAGCCCGCTGGCCTGCGCTGCGGCGCTGGCCGTGCTGGATGTGTTCGAGAAGGAAAACCTGCTGCAACGCTCCGAAGACGTGGGCCTGCGCCTGGTGGGTGGCCTGCAGGCCCTGGCGCAAAAGCACCGCTGCGTGGCGCAAGTACGCGGCCTGGGCGCCATGGTGGCTATGGAACTGTGCCAGGACGGCAACCCACACCAACCCGACGCTGCCCTGGCCAAGGCCCTGTCGGCCGAAGCCGCCAAGCGCGGTCTGATCCTGCTGACCTGCGGCACCTACGGCAACGTGATCCGCATCCTGGTGCCGCTGACGGCCAGCGACGCGCTGCTGGACGAAGGCCTGGCCATCATCGGCGCCTCCCTGGAGGCCGTCGGCGGCGCACGCTAAACCATCCCTCCTCGCCAGGCCTGCCTTGCAGGCCACGCCCAGCCCGATGCGGCCCGCGCCGCACCGGGCTGTGGCCGTTCCAGCGCCCCGGCAGGGAAGGCGCCAGCGGATAGGTAGAAAACCCAATGACCCGAAGATTTTCCACCTTTAGAGTCGGCCCTACCCCACGGCAAGACTCCACCCGCACATCGAAGCAGATGCCCGGCAGACAGGCTGTCCGTCACTCCTGAGGCATGCGCCATGTACCAGCGCTTTTCCACGGCCGATGTCCCGAAAAACCATGAATTCGGTTTCTGGCGCGATGTCATTGCCAACGCCTACTTCCATCTTCAGCTCAATTTCCGCGACCACCACCAGTTCAGCGGCACCCTGGAATCCTGGGATCTGGGGCTGGTGTCCTTGTCGCGGCTCGATTGCAGCGCGCTGCAATACCAGCGGCTGAACCAGCATTGCCGGGCCGGCGCGCCGCAGATCCTGGTCACCGTCCCCCTGCGCAGCGAGGTGGAGTTCTCCCAGCTCGGGCGCCAGACCCGTTGCGCGCCCGGTCAGTTCATCCTGGAACACAGCGACGAGCCCTACGAATTCAGCCACGCCGCCCACAACGACATGTGGGTGCTCAAGCTGCCGGATACCGCGCTCAAGGCGCGCGTGGGCAACACCAACCGCTTCTGCGCCCAGCATTTCGACACCACCACGGGCATGGGCAAGCTCTTCAGCGACTACCTGCAGCTGATCACCCGGCACTGCACCCCCCAGCAAAGCCAGGGCGCCCTGGCGCTCATGGGCATGCAATTGATCGAACTGCTCGGTATCGCGCTCAAGGAAGCGCCCTCGGTCCTGCAGTCCTCGCTGTCCATCGTGCGCACGGCCCATCTGGCCCGCATCGAGGCCTACACCCGGCAGCAACTGGCCGATCCGCACCTCGATCCCGAAGCCATCGCCACCGAGAACGGCATCTCGTTGCGCTACCTGCACGACCTCTTCAAGGACACGGGACAGACCGTATCGCAATGGATCCGTGACCTGCGCCTGCAATCGGCCTACGAGCAACTGTCCCTGGCCCCCACGGGCAGTTCCGTCGCGCAAATCGCCTATGCCTGCGGCTTCAACGATCAAACCCAGTTCAGCCATGCCTTCAAGCGGCGCTACGGTGAAACGCCCAGCGACGTACTGAAGCGGCGCCCTGCTCCGGCGCCCCACCAAGGCTGACACCGACACCCCAAAACGGCAAGGCACTGCCGTGGCAGTGCCTTGCCGGGAACGTGACCGAGCCACTCGCGCGGGCCTCATGAAGCGCGGGAATGCAGCTCCGACTTCACGATCCGGCCATCGGCCGGGTCGAACACCATCTTGACGCGATTGCCCGCCTTGTCCCAGCCGCGCATCTTGTAGCACTGCCCCTTGGTCACCTCGAAGCGCTCGATCGTGTGGCCCGCGTCGGCCAGCTGGCGCAGCACGGTCTCCTGGGTCACCGCGGTGGCCGATGGCGCGCTCGTGCAGCGGGAGTCGGCGTATGCGGAGGTGGCGAGCAACGACAAGGCGGCTGCGGCGATTTGAAAGTAACGGGTGTTCATGGCGATCTCCTGGTTGGCATGCCGGACTGGCATGGCAGGAATTCTGGGCACGCCACCTGAAGATCGTCTGAACGGCAGGGCCGCCCTGCGGGGCCCGGCGGGATAGGGTAAGTCCCGACGGGCAGTGCACGCCACCACAAGCCGTGGTGCACGCAGACACAAGCCAGAAAAGGGCTCCAAACCCAGAATTTCTCCTGTACCGAGCTTCGTTTCAGCCCCTCGAAACGACCCATGGATCGCACGCCGTTGGCTCGCGGCGCGCACAGGAGAGAACCGATGAAGAACCCGAGAAAAGTCGACCCGATCACGCTGGCCGTGGTGCGCGGGGCACTGGAGACGACGCAGCGCGAAATGACCCTGACCCTGGAGAAGACGGCGCGCTCCAGCGTCTTCAACGTGGCGCACGACTACAGCAACGCACTGTTCAACCACCGCGCCGAAATGATCCTGCAGGGCCAGGACATCCCGATCCACCTCGGCGGCCTGATGCCCGCGATGAAGGCGGTGGCAAAGTACTTCGGCGACGACATCCACGAAGGCGATGTGATCTACCACAACGACCCCGTGATGATGGGCAGCCACATCCTGGACTGCTGCATGTACAAGCCCGTGTTCCACCAGGGCAAGCTGGTGTTCTGGAGCGTGTGCAAGGGCCATGTGACCGACATCGGCGGCCCCGTGCCGGCGGGCTACAACCCCGACGCCAAGGAAATCTACGCCGAGGGCCTGCGCATCCCGCCCGTGAAGCTGTGGGACAAGGGCCAGCCGCGCGAAGACGTCATCAACTTCATCCTCTCCAACGTGCGCTCGCGCCGCGACTGGGAAGGCGACCTGCGCGCCCAGTACGGCGCCGTGCAGATCGGCGAGCGCAACCTGCTCGCGCTGCTCGACAAGTACGGCGTGGAGGAAGTCCAGGCCTGCATCGACGAACTGATGGACATGGCCGAGCGCTCCATGCGCAACCTGTTCGCCAACACCCGCGACGGCACCTACGAAGCCAGCGCGGTGCTGGAGGACGCGGGCCACGGCCTGGGCGAGCTGACCATCAAGGCCACGGTGACGATCGCGGGCGACAGCTGCCATGTGCGCATCGACAGCCCGCCCCAGGTGCCCTACTTCATCAACTCCTACGAAGGCAATTCGTACTCCGGGGTCTACCTGGGCCTGATGATGTTCGCCAAGGTGCCGCCACCGTACAACGAAGGCTTGTACCGCTGCGTGACGGTGGACATGGGCCCCAAGGGCACGCTGTGCAACGCGGCCGAACCGGCGCCGCACGTCAACTGCACCACCACGCCCATGGAGACGCTGACCGACGCCGTGCGCCTGGCGCTGGAGCAGGCCGCACCCGAACGCGCCGTGGGCTCCTGGTGCCATGCCAGCGGCATCAACATCGCCGGCCACGACCAGCGCACCGGTGAGCCCTACGTGACCATGATCCTGGCATCGCTGATCGGCGGCGCGGGTGCCACGGCACACCTCGACGGTTGGAACTCGGTCGGCCCACAGTGCTGCTTCGGCGCGCTGAGCTCGGGCGACATCGAGATCATGGAGTACTCCTATCCCATCCAGATCCACCGCTACGGACTGGTGCCCGACAGCGGCGGCGCGGGCTACCACCGAGGCGGCTGCGCCACGGTATGGGAGGTGGAGCCGCTGGACCATGAAATGACCGCCATCAGCTTCGGTGAAGGGCGTCTGTACCCGGCACTGGGTGCCAACGGCGCGCAAAGCGCCTGCCCCGAGCTCAAGCTCGGACGCGTCGAGCGCAAGCAGGGCGAGGACATCACCGAGGTGATGCGCAGCAACGCCATCCTGACCGTGCAGCCGGGCGAGCGCGTCGCCACCACCAATCCGGGCGGCGGAGGCTGGGGCAACCCTCTGGAGCGCGAAATATCCCGCGTGGTGCACGACGTGCGCAACGGCTATGTCTCGCTGGAGGCTGCGGCCCGCGAATACGGCGTCGCCGTGGACACCGCCACCTGGACCGGCACCGCCTGCGGCGCGCGCCTCGCCAAGGCCTGAGCCCGCCCCTGAACCGACACGAACAACTGAGAGACACACATGACTACCTACCGACTGGGCGTGGACGCTGGCGGCACCTTCACCGACTTCGTCCTGGCCGATGACCAGGGCAATACCCACCTCTTCAAGGCCACCTCGACCCCCGAGGACGGCACCCGCGCAATCGCCGAAGGCTTCGGGCAGATCGCCGAGAAACTCGGCCGGCCGATGCACGACATCCTGTCGCACACCGAGCTGTGCGTGAACGGCACCACCGTGGCCCTCAACGCGCTGATCCAGCACAAAGGGGTCAAGACCGGCCTGATCTGCACGGCAGGCCACGAGGACTCGCTGGAAATCCGCCTCGGCCACAAGGAGGAAGGCTACCGCTACGACGCCGAGTACCCGCCGGCGCGGCAACTGGTGGAGCGCCACCTGCGCGTGCCGGTGCGCGAGCGCGTGCTGGCCGACGGCCGTGTCCGCACCCCGCTGCACGAGGAAGACGTGCGCGCGGCCTGCGAGCTGTTCCGCCGGGAAGGCGTGCAGGCCGTGGCCATCTCCTTCCTGTGGTCGGTGTCCAACGATGCCCATGAGCGCCGCGCCGCGCAGATCGTGCGCGAACTGCTGCCCGATGTGTACGTGTCCGTCGGCATCGAGGTGTTCCCGCAGATGCGCGAATACACGCGCACCTCCACCGCCGTGGTCAACGCCTACCTCGGGCCGGTGCTCAAGGACTATGTGGAGCGCATCGACGCGTTCTACCGCGAGCAAGGCACCAAGGTGCCCGTGCGCTACTTCCAATCCAACGGCGGCATGGCCGCGCGCGATGTGATGGTCTCGCGCGCCGTCAACGCGATCAACTCTGGCCCGGCATCGGCCCCGATGGCCGGGCGCTACATCACGCGCCCACTGGGCATCCGGAACTTCATCACGGTGGACATGGGCGGCACCTCGTTCGACATCACGCTCACGCACGATGACAAGACCAACATCGACAAGGACATCGATTTCCTGCGCTACCGCATCGGCACCCCGATGATCCAGGTCGAGACGCTGGGCGCGGGCGGCGGCTCCATCGCCTGGATCGACCAGATGGGCGTGCTCAACGTCGGCCCGCAGTCGGCTGGAGCCATGCCCGGTCCGGCCTGCTACCAGCGCGGCGGCACGCTGCCCACGGTGACGGATGCCAATGTGGCATTGGGTTACCTGAACCCGGAATCCCTGCTGGGCGGCCGCCTGCCCATCGATGCCCTGGCGTCACGCCAGGCCATCTCGCACCACCTGGCCGAGCCGCTCTACATCAGCGTGGAAAAAGCCGCCTACGGCATTTTCAGCATCGTCAACAACAACATGGTCAACGGCATCCGCCGCGTGTCCATCGAGCGCGGCTACGACCCGCGCGACTTTGCCCTGATCGGCGCGGGCGGTGCCACCGGCCTGCACCTGACGGCCCTGGCCGAGGAGATCGGCTGCCGCACCGTGCTGGTGCCCAAGCTGGCCTCGGGCCTGTGCGCCTTCGGCCAGCTGCTGTCGGACATCAAATACAACTACATGGCGGCCACCCCCATGAGGCTGGACGACCGCGCCCTGCTGGCGGACCTGGAAAACCGCTTCCGCTCGCTGGAGCACGACGGCATCACCGCCATGCAGGCCGAGGGTATCCCGCTCAACCGCATCGCCTTCAAGCGCAGCATCGACATGCGCTACGTCGGCCAGGTGCACGAATGCACGGTGGATATCGGAAACACCCCGGTGAACGCCGCCAACCTGCAGCACATCAAGCAGTTGTTCCACAACCTGCACAAGCAGCTGTTCACTTACGACGAGCCCGACAGCCTGGTCGAGGTGGTGAACATCGAGTCCACCGTGTACGGCAAGGGCGCGCTGATGCCGCCGCCGCGCATGCAGCCCGGTGGCCAGGCCCTGCAAGCCATCCGCACGCGCCGGCAGATGATCTTCAGCGCCGAAGGCTGCGCCACCCTGACCCCGGTGTACGACGGTGAACAGCTTGGCGCGGGGGACATCGTCACCGGCCCCGCCGTGATCGAGGAGCCCACCACCACCGTGGTGATCTCTCCCGGCTGGACGGCCCGCCTCGACGAGAGCGGCACCTACGTCGTCACCCGGAACGCGCTCTGATGCCACGCACCGCCGCCATGTCCGCCCTTCCCCATCAATTGCGCGCCGATACGGTCAGCCTCACGTTCTCGGGCGTGCGCGCGCTCAAGGCCGTGAGCCTGTCGCTCGAACGCGGCAAGGTACTGGGCCTGATCGGTCCCAACGGCGCCGGCAAGACCACGATGGTCAACGTGCTCAGCGGCTTCAACCCGCCGGGCGCCGGCCAGGTGCTGCTGGACGATCGCCCCTTGCATGGACTGGGTGCGGACATGTTCCGGCGCCTGGGCGTGGCCCGCACCTTCCAGGGGGGGCGCCTCTTTCGCAACCTGTCGGTACAGGACAACCTGGAGGCCGCCGGTGTCGGCCTGGGCATGTCGCGCCGCGACGCCGGCGCCGAGGCGCGGCGCATCCTGCGATGGCTGGGTCTGGGGCATTTGGCCACCATGCCCGCCAGCGCCCTGCCCTACACCGACGAACGCCGCGTGGGCATTGCCCGCGCCGTGGTCGGTGGCCCAGCATTCCTGCTGCTGGACGAACCGGCGGCCGGCATGAACGACCACGAGGCCAGCGACCTGCGCGCCACGATCGCCCAGCTCGTCGAGCACATCGGCTGCGGCGTGCTGCTGATCGAGCACAACGTGCGCCTGGTGCTGAGCATCTGCAGCCACATCGTGGTGATGGACGCGGGCGAGGTGATCGCCCAGGGCGACCCGGACGCCATCCGAGGCAGCGAGCGCGTGCGCCACGCCTACATGGGCACGGCCGATGGCGACGACGCCGCGCTGCCCGCGCCCACCACCGAGGAGGCCTGCGCATGACCACGCCCCTGCTGAGCATCCAGGACCTGCATGTGCGCTATGGCGGCATCGCCGCGCTGCGCGGTCTCGACCTCACCATCCACGCCGGCGAGACCGTCATGGTCACCGGACCGAATGGCGCGGGCAAGTCCACGCTGATGAAGGCCATCGCCGGCCTGGTCAAGCCACGCCAGGGCCGCATCGTCTTCGACGGCCAGCTGACGACCGGCCGCGCGCCGGAGACCGTGGCCGCGAGCGGCTTCTCGCTGGTGCCCGAGGGCCGGCAGGTCTTCGGCTCGATGACCGTGCTGGAAAACCTGCGCATCGGCACCGGCCTGCGCCGCAACGCCCTGGCCGTGGCCGCCGACCTGGAATACCTGCTCGACGTGTTCCCCCTGCTGCGCGAACGCGCCCACGGGCAGGCCGGACTGCTCTCGGGCGGACAGCAGCAGATGCTGGTGATCGCCCGCGCCCTGATGGCCGCGCCGCGCCTGCTGGCCATCGATGAACCCTCGCTCGGCCTGGCGCCGCGCGTGACCGACCAGGTGTACGAGGCCCTGCTGCGCCTGCGCGCCGAGCGCGACCTGACGCTGCTGATCGTCGAGCAGAGCGCCAGCCGCGCCCTCCTGACCGGCGGCCGCATGGTCATGCTGCACGAGGGCGGCATCGTCCTCGAAGGCGACCCGCGCCAGATCACGGCGCAGCAGATGCAGCAGGCCTATTTCGGCTACGACGCCACGCCAGCGGCCATACACGCCTAAAGCTCCCCACCCCACGCCGCACCACACCATGACCGCCGCACTCCAATACCTGTTTGACGCCCTGAGTCTGGGCAGCCTCTACGCGCTGGGCGCCCTGGGCATCGCGCTGATCTTCGGCGTCATGCGCCTGGTCAACTTCGCCCATGGCGACGTAATGACCTTCGCCATCTTCGTGCTGATCGCGCCCACCACCGAGGCCGTGGCCCCCCTGTGGGTGGGCGCCTGGGCCACGCCACTGATCGTTCTCACCGTGCTGGGCGTGGGCGCGGCCCTGGCGGTGCTGGCCGAACTGGCCGTCTTCCGCCACCTGCGCCATGCCACGCCCGCGGCCACCATGATGGCCGCGTTCGCACTGGGCTTCGTCATCCAGAACACCTTGCTGGCCCTGCACAGCAGCCGCGCCAAGGCCGTGAACCTGTGGCCGCAGCTCAACCTGCCGGTGGACCTGTGGGGCGCGCGCGTGCCGGCGCTGCAGCTGCTGATGATCGGCATCACCATGGCGCTGCTGCTGGGCCTGGCGTGGATGCTGCGGCACACCCGTGCCGGCCTGGAGATGCGCGCCGCCGCCGAGGATTTCGACATGGCGCGCATGCTGGGCGTGAAGGCCAACCGCGTCATCCTGGTGGCCTTCGGCATGAGCGGTGCGCTGGCCGCGCTCATCGGCCTGTTCATGGTGAACCAGACCGGGCTGGTGGACATCCGCATGGGCGCGCCCATGATGCTCGTGGCCTTCGTCTCCACCGTCATCGGCGGCCTGGGCAGCCTGATGGGCGCCGTGCTCGGTGGCTTCCTCATCGGCTTCGTCAGCACGGCCCTCCAGGCCTGGCTACCGCTCGACGCCCGCGCCTTCCGCGACGCCTTCGTCTACCTCGGCGTCATCGCCCTGCTGCTGTGGCGCCCCAACGGCCTCTTCATCACTGGCGCCTCGCGCCAGCGCGTCTGATGTCTGCCCCCCAATCCCCTCCGAACGCTATGAACAACTTCCTGCAGCGCCATCGCCTCGAAACCCCCGCTCTGCTGTGCCTGGCCCTGGCGGTGCTGGCCGCCCTGTCCCTGGCCGGGTCGAGCGGCCTGCAGCGCACCGTCACCGAAGTACTGGTGCGCGTCGTGATGGTGGTGGGCATGTTCATCTTCATCGGCCACTCGGGGCTCATCAGCTTCGGCCACATGGCCTTCGTCGGCATCGGCGCCTATGGCGTGGCCTGGACCACCATGGAGCCCTCCATCAAGCAGTACGTGCTGACGGGCCTGCCCGACTTCCTGCAGCAGGCCGCCCTGCCCTGGGTGCCCGCCTCGCTGCTGGCCGGCGTGCTGGCCGCCAGCGTGGCGCTGCTGGCGGGCGCGGTGATCCTGCGGCTGAACGGCATCGCGGCCTCCATCGCCACGTTCTCGCTGCTGGCCATCTTCAACGTGGTGTATTCCAACTGGGACAGCGTTACCGCCGGCTCCAGCTCCATCGTGGGCATTCCCACGCCAGTGGGTGTGTGGCAGGCCTTCTCCTTTGCCGCGCTGGCGATCACGCTGGCGCACTGGCATGGCATCTCGCGCTTCGGCCTGGCCCTGCGCGCGGTGCGCGAGGAACCCGTGGCCGCGCGCAGCTGCGGCATCAATGCCTGGCGCCAGCTGCTGGTGGCCTTCGTGCTCAGCGCCTTCGTCTGCGGCCTGGGCGGCGCGCTGGACGCGCAGTTCCTCGGCGTGGTCAACCCCGATGCCTACTACCTCGGCCGCACCTTCACCTGCCTGACCATGCTGGTGATCGGCGGCAGCGCGAGCCTGAGCGGTGCCGTCACCGGCGTGCTGGCGCTGTCGGTGCTGATGGAACTGCTGATCCGCCTGGAAACCGGCGTTTCGCTCGGCGGCATGGCCGTCCAGCTGCCCGGCGGCAGCCAAGAGATCGTCACCGGCCTGGCCATGGTGCTGGCCCTCATCCGGCGCCCCACCGGCCTGATGAAAGGGCGCGACTGGCAATGGCCGCGCCTGGCCCGCCCGACAACGCCCGCCTCCTCCGCGCCGCTGGAGATGCAGGCCCGATGAGCATCCCGCCCCCCCTTTTTTCAACGACAACCACCAGGAGACCCTCCATGACAAGCCCCCCCATTTCATCCCCCCTGCGCCGCGCCTTGCCGGCCCTGTGCGCCGGCCTGCTGGCCAGCGGCCTGGCCTATGCACAGGCCGGCAAAGACATCGTCATCGGCTTCGCCAATGCCAAGTCCGGCTGGGTGGAGGCCTACGACACGCCAGCGCGCCGCGCCGCGCTGATCCGCATCGACGAAATCAACGCGGCGGGCGGCCTGCTCGGGCGCAAGATCAAGGTCATCGAAACGGACACCAAGTCCGACCGCGCGCAGAGCGCCAAGGCGGGTCTCGAAGCCCTGGACCAGGGCGCCGAGCTGCTCGTGGTGAGCTGCGACTATGACTTTGGCGCACCCGCCGCCCTGGAGGCGCAGAAGAAGGGCAAGGTGTCCTTCTTCCTCTGCGCCGAGGACATCAAGGCCGGCGTGCAGGGCGTGGGCAAGAACGCCTTCAGCTCCTCGGTGCTGGCGGCCGTGCAGGGCGCCACCATGGCCGAATGGGCCTACAACAAGCGCAACATGCGCCAGGCCTACGTGCTGCTGGACACCACCATCGAATACAACAAGGGCATCTGCACCGGCTTCGACTGGATGGCGCCCCAGCTCAAGGGCGTGACCATCGTCGGGCGCGACAACTTCAAGAACGGCGACGCATCGATCGCCGCGCAGATCTCGCGCATCAAGGCGCTGCCCAAGGAGCCCGACGCGATCATGCTGTGCTCCTACATTCCGGGAGCCGCCAGCGCCGTGCGCCAACTGCGCGCTGCGGGCATCCAGTCACTGATCCTCAACGGCGCCGCCGTGGATGGCAGCTACTGGCTCGACTCGGTGCCGGGACTGTCGAACTTCGCCGTTCCCGTGCAGGGCTCGGTCCATGGCGACGACCCGAACCCCCAGGTCGAAGCCTTCAACAAGACCTTCGCCACGCGCTACGGCGCCCGCCCGTCCAACACCTATGCCTATCCGGGCTACGTGCTGATCGACGTCTGGGCCAAGGCCGTGCAACGCGCCCAGAGCCTGGAGGCCGACAAGGTCACCGCCGAGCTGGAAAAGATGCGCAACGAACCCACGCTGTTCGGCCCCCGCACCTTCAGCAAGGACATCCACCACCAGAACCAGGCGCGCCTGCTGATTTCGGAAGTCAAGGCGGGCAAGCCCGGCATCGTGGACGAGTGGACGATCTCCAACCCGGTGCCGCTGCCCGTGCTGCTCAAGCGCTGACCCCCAGGGATACCCGCATGCCGGTGCCGGCCCTCTCCCCTGGCATCGGCGTGCGGCCACGAGGCAGGTTTGATTGAGGAAGGTCAAGAACACCGGAAAAGCTTTTAGCAGAAAGCGCCTTTAGCTATACAAAATATAGCAACCGTGGTCTACCAGAGGCCTGCGGTGCCCTGTTGCGGCACCAAGGGTTTCTATGTAGAGGCTTGCTGTACTGCACAGTGCGCACCGCACGGCGGGCTTCTGTATATGTCGGCCCGCGCATGAACGCCCTACAGTTCACGCCAACGCATCCACAACCTGACACCTGCCATGACCGCAAGCGACGCACTCGTAACGTTCCGAGGGGTGCAAAAGACCTACGACGGCACCAGCCTGGTGGTGCGCGACCTGAACCTGGACATCCAGCGCGGCGAGTTCCTGTCGCTGCTGGGGCCCTCGGGCTCGGGCAAGACCACCACGCTGATGATGCTGGCCGGCTTCGAGTCTCCCACGGCGGGCGAAATCAGCCTCGACGGCGTGCCCATCACCCGCACGCCGCCCCACAAGCGTAACTTCGGCATGGTGTTCCAGAACTACGCCCTGTTCCCGCACATGACGGTGGCCGAGAACATCGCCTATCCGCTGCGGGTGCGCAAGCTGCCCCAGGCCGAGCGCGAGGCCAAGGTGGCACGCGCGCTGGAGATGGTGCAAATGGACACCATGGGCATGCGCTACCCGGCGCAGATGTCGGGCGGCCAGCAGCAGCGCGTGGCCCTGGCGCGCGCGCTGGTGTTCGACCCCCAGCTCGTGCTGATGGACGAGCCGCTGGGCGCGCTCGACAAGCAGTTGCGCGAGCACATGCAGATCGAGCTCAAGGCCCTGCACCGCCGCCTGGGCGTGACCTTCGTCTACGTGACGCACGACCAGGCCGAGGCGCTGACCATGTCCGACCGCGTGGCGGTGTTCAACGACGGCCGCATCCAGCAGATCGACCGCGTGGACCGCCTGTACGAAACCCCGACCAACCGCTTCGTCGCCAACTTCGTGGGCGACAACGCGGTGCTCGAAGCCAAGGTGCATGCCACCGACGGCGACGAGTGCGAAGTGGTTCTGAAGGACGGCGTGCGCCTGCGCGGCCTCAACGTCAACCGTGCCGCCGTCGGCGACGCGGTGCAGTGCAGCGTGCGGCCCGAGCGCATCCAGCTGGCCGATGGCGCCAGCGACAACACCCTGAGCGGCACCGTGATGGACGTGATCTATTTTGGCGACCACCTGCGCCTGCGCTGCAAGATGGCCAGCGAGTCCGAGGTGATGGTCAAGCTCTCGCTCAACCACGCCGCCGTGCCCACGCCCGGCCGCACCGTCCACCTGCACGCGCCGGCGCAGCACATGCGTGTGTACCGCTAACTCCCTGCCCCTTTTTTCCACACCCAACCCCGAGGAGACAACCATGAACCACAAGAAGCTTTTCCAACCCCTGCTGCTGGCCACCGCCGCCGCCCTGGCGCTGCCCGCGCTGGCACAGCAGACCATCACCGTCGTGAACTTCGGCGGCGCCAACGGCGCGGCCCAGAAGAAGGCCTACTTCGAGGCCTACGAGAAGGCCACCGGCGGCAAGATCACCCAGGTGGAATACAACGGCGAGCAGGCCCGCGTGAAGGCCATGGTCGAGGCCAAGAAGGTGACCTGGGACGTGGTCGAGGTCGAAGGTCCGGACATCAGCCGCGGCTGCGACGAGGGTCTGTTCGAGCGCATGGACTGGAGCAAGCTCGGAGCGAAGTCCGACTTCCTGCCCGCCGCCGTGCATGAATGCGGCGTGGGTGCCTTCGTCTGGTCCACCGTGCTGGCCTACAACGGCGACAAGCTCAAGACCGCCCCCACCGGCTGGGCCGATTTCTGGGACGTGAAGAAATTCCCCGGCAAGCGCGGCCTGCGCAAGGGCGCGCGATACAACCTCGAATTCGCGCTCATGGCCGACGGCGTGAAGGCCGCCGACGTGTACAAGGTGCTGGCCTCGAAGGACGGCGCCGACCGCGCCTTCAAGAAGCTGGCCGAACTCAAGCCCCATATCCAGTGGTGGGAAGCCGGCGCGCTGCCCCCGCAGTTCCTGGTGGCGGGCGACGTGGCCATGACCACCGCCTTCAGCGGCCGCATCGACGCAGCGCAGCGCGAGGGCCAGAACCTCAAGATCACCTGGACCGGCGGCATCTACGACCTGGACTTCTGGGTCATGCCCAAGGGCGTGGCCAACAAGGAGGCAGCGATGAAATTCATCGCCCTGGCCAGCAGCGCCGACGCCCAGGCCGAGTACGCGCGCCACATCTCCTACGGCCCGACCAACAACAAGGCCATGGCCAAGATCGACCCCAAGACCCAGGCCCTGCTGCCCACCTCGCCCGCCAACAGCAAGGATGCGCTGCGCTTCGACGTGGCCTTCTGGGCCGACCAGGGCGAGGCCCTGGAGAAGCGCTTCGCCGCCTGGGCCGCACAGTAAGCACGGGCAAGCACCTCGCATGAAGGCATCCGCATGAGCACCGCCACCATGGCCGTCCCCCAGGACCAGGAAACGCCCCCCGATCTGGGGCGCCAGTTGCGCACCGCCGAACGCAGGCGCCGCCTGCGCTCCATGGCGCTGACCCTGCCCTTGCTGGCCTTCCTGCTGGTGGTGTTCATGGTGCCGCTCGCGGGGCTGCTGATCCGCGCCGTGGAGAACCCCGAGGTGGCCGACACGCTGGTGCACACCGGCACCGCGCTCAAGCGCTGGGACCGCCAGAGCGCCCCGCCCGACGCGGCCTACGCCGCGCTGGCGCGGGATCTCTCGGCCCTGCAGGAGACCGCGCAGGCCGGCGCCCTGGCGCGCCGCCTCAACAGCGAGATCAGCGGCGCGCGCTCGCTCATCATGGGCACCTACCGGGCCCTGCCGCTGGGCACCGGCCTCACCGACGCCGAAGTGCGCGAGCGCATGCTGGCGCTCGATCCGCGCTGGGCCGAACTTCCGTACTGGCTGGCCATCGCCAAGAACGCCTCGCGCTGGACGCCCGACTACCTGCTGGCCGCCGTGGACCTGCAGCGCACGGCGCAGGGCGACGTGGTGGCCGTGCCGTCCGAGGCGGCCGCGTTCCGCGACATCCTGGTGCGCACCTTCGAGATGAGCGCCACGGTGACGCTGCTGGCCATCCTCATCGGCTACCCGCTCTCCTACTGGCTCAGCACGCTCCCCGAGCGCCGCGCCAACCTGATGATGATCCTGGTGCTGGTGCCGTTCTGGACCTCGGTGCTGGTGCGCATCGCCGCCTGGATCGTGCTGCTGCAAAGCAACGGCCTGGTCAACCGCTTCCTGATCTCCATCGGCCTCACCGACACACCCGTGCCGCTGCTGTTCAACCGGCTCGGCGTCGTCATCGCCATGGTGCACATCCTGCTGCCCTTCCTGGTGCTGCCGCTGTACAGCGTGATGAAGTCCATCCCGCCCAACTACCTGCGCGCCGCCATCTCGCTGGGCAGCACGCCGCTGGCCGCGTTCTTCCGCGTCTACGTGCCGCAAACCTACCCCGGCGTGGCCGCGGGCGGCCTGCTGGTGTTCATCACCGCTATCGGCTACTACGTCACCCCGGCGCTGCTGGGCGGCCCCACGGACCAGATGCTGAGCTACTACGTGGCGCAGTACACCAACGTCGAGGTCAACTGGGGCATGGCGGCCGCGCTCGGCTCGGTGCTGCTGGTGACCACCCTGGTGCTGTATGCCATCTACCGCAAGTTCGGCAAGGCCGAACTCAATCTGGGCTGAACGCCGCGCGGACTATCCACCATGAAAACTGCCTACTTCCCCGCGCACTACCGCCTGGCCGACAAGCTGGGCTGGCTGGCCCTGCGCGCCTTCTGCGCCGGCGTGCTGCTGTTCCTGCTGCTGCCCATCATCGTCATCGTGCCGCTGTCGTTCAGCAGCGGTTCCTTCCTGTCGTACCCGCTGCCGGGCTGGTCGCTGCAGTGGTACGAGGAACTGTTCGCCTCGGCCGAATGGGCGCGCGCCGCGCGCAACAGCTTCATCGTCGCGCCGCTGGCCACGCTGCTGGCCACGGCCCTGGGCACGCTCGCAGCCATGGGGCTGGCGCGCACGCGCTTTGTCGGCAAGGGGCTCATCAGCGGCCTGCTGATCTCGCCCATGGTGGTGCCCATCGTCGTGGTGGCCGTCAGCACCTACCTGTTCTTCGCCCGCGTCGGCCTGTCGGAAACCTACCTGGGCCTGGTGCTGGTGCACGCGGCGCTGGGCGCGCCCTTCGTGGTGACCACGGTGCTGGCCACACTGCAGGGCTTCAACCAGAACCTGGTCAAGGCCAGCCTGAGCCTGGGCGCCGGGCCCGTGCGCACTTTCTTCAAGATCACCCTGCCCGTCATCGCGCCGGGCGTGATCTCGGGCGCGCTGTTCGCCTTCGCGGCCTCGTTCGACGAAGTGGTGGTCACGCTGTTCCTCGCCGGCCCCGAGCAGGTCACGCTGCCGCGCCAGATGTTCACCGGCATCCGCGAGAACATCTCGCCCGTGATCGCCGCCGTGGCCACGCTGCTCACGCTGTTCACCACCGCGCTGATGATGACGCTGGAGTGGCTGCGCGGGCGGCGCAAGTGAGCCCCGCCGGATTTCAAGCAAAAATGGCCTCCAGCACTCGTCCACAAAGCGCCAATAGCTACATTTTTAATAGCAAACAATGACCACCACCCTGCCGCGCCCCGCCGCCATCGCCACCGAGCAGATCCGCAACGCCCGCACCGTGGTGACCGAATGGCGCTTCCCGCCCAGCGCCGAGACCGGCTGGCACACGCACGGCCACGACTACGTGGTGGTGCCCACCACCGGCGGCGAGCTACTGCTGGAGACGCCCGAGGGCGAGCGCCGCGTTCCGCTCTCGCCCGGCCAGTCGTACACCCGGCCCGTGGGCACGGCGCACAACGTCATCAACCCCACGGGCCAGGAAGTGGCCTTCATCGAGATCGAATTCCTGTAGAAGCACCGATGGCACGCAGGGTCAACGTCACCTGTGTTTACTTCGGTCCTCGCCATTTGCGGTAAGTTTCCGCATTCCTTTTTATTCGCACCGTCGGAGCCTTCATGTCCCCCACCGCCCACAGCCCCCTCGCCCAGCTCAAGGACCCCAGCCTGCTCAAGACCGACGCGCTGATCGACGGCCAATGGATCGCAGGCGCCAGCCGCTTCGCCGTGCACGACCCGGCCACCGGCCAGCTTCTGGCCGAGGTCGCCAACCTGGGCCCCCAGGACGCCCAAGCCGCCATCGCCGCCGCCAACGCCGCCTGGCCTGCCTGGCGCTCCAAGACCGCCAAGGAGCGTTCCATCCTGCTGCGCAAGTGGTATGACCTGCTCATGGCCAACCAGGACGACCTGGGCCGCATCATGACCGCCGAGCAGGG
>NZ_QXGR01000037.1 GCF_003604195.1 Simplicispira lacusdiani | reverse complement strand
GCAAAGCATGGCTTGGCGATAGCCAAAACAGCCTCGCAGAGCCTTTTCATTGTGTACATGGAGCGTAGCGGAATGTCACAATACAGAAAAGGTTACTTTGCCAAGGTAACAAAGCTTTTGGTATAGTGGAACCAAGGAGTTGATTCGTTATGAGTATGTCAGTTTCTCTCAAGAAGGCAACGAACAAAACCAACATTAGACACAATAACAGGACAATGAGCGAGAAGGAAAAAGAGCAAAATTCGCACATAGATTATTCAAGGTCTGACGAAAATAAATATCTTGTTCAGAAAGATTTAAAGAAATTATATCGAGAAGAATTTGGAGAAGTGTTGGAGAACTATAACGCCAAACAAAAACGTAACGACCGAAAAATTGATGACTATTATAAACACATTCAGTCCAGTAAAAAAACATCACTTCAGCAAGAAATGATTATTCAAGTTGGCGATAAAGATGATTTTTCTAGTAAACAAGATTTTGAAAAGGCTAACGAAATTTTAGAAGAATGGTTATTGGGATTTGAAAAACGAAATCCAAATTTAAAAATTTATAACGCAGTCATTCATAATGATGAAGCGAGCCCACACATGCATTTGAATTTTGTTCCAGTAGCAAGCGGGTATAAACGTGGACTTGAAAAGCAAGTATCATTTGACCGAGCAATTACGCAACAAGATCCAAAATTAGATAAAACTCGTCCTTTTGATGATTGGCGAGAAAAAGAAGTGAAGATATTAGAAGAAATGTTAAAAGAGCGTGGTATCGAACGGAAATTAGTTGGTTCAAATAATTATAAAGATGTGAATGAATACAAAGAAAAAAAGGATTTAGAAAAGGAAATTCTTTCTTTGGAAAACCAGCTTTTTGAAAAGAAAAATGAATTACTGGAAATGAGCGAACGATTGCCAGGAGAAATTAAGATTAAAGCTGAGAGAGAAAAGAAAACAGAGGTTGTTAATAAAGGTTTTTTAAAAAAAGAAAAAGTAGAAAAACCAACAGGGAATTGGATTGTTGAAACTAAAGAATGAAAAAGA
>NZ_QXGR01000036.1 GCF_003604195.1 Simplicispira lacusdiani | reverse complement strand
CGCGGGCAGCTGCGGGCGAGCGAGCTGCTCGATGGGCAGGGGTTTGCGAGGAAGGTCGAGCAGGCCTATGCCATGATGTTCGATGCCTGGGAGCAATCCGGCGCCCGGGACCCCTTGGCGGCCATGGCGTCCACGGATCTTCCGGACAGCGCCGAGGCGCAGTGCCACCTGGGAATGCGCCTGCGTGACCAGGGCCGCGATGCGGAGGCTGAGGCCTGCTTCCGGCGCGCCCTGGCGCTGGATCCTCTCCTGACCGAGGCGCTCCTTCCGCTGGGCCAGTTGCTGGACCAGCGCGGCAGTCCGATCGAGGCGCAGGCGTACCTGCGGCGTGCGGCCGAACTCCGGCCGCAGGATGCGGACGCGGCCTGCCAATTGGGGCTTCACCTGAAAGAACGGGGCGCCGCAGCCGAGGCGCTGCAATGGCTGCAGCGCGCCCTGGATCTGCAACCCGATCTGATGGCAGCCTACCTGGGTGCGGGTGCGCTGCTGCAGACCCTGGGGCGGCTGGCCGATGCTGAAACCCTGTGGCGCCGCGCCATCGTGGCCCTGCCCCAAAAGGTCGAGGGGTACGACAACCTGGGCAATATCCTGCAGAGGCAAGGGCGCATGGCGGAATCGGAAACCTGCTTCCGCCGTGCCGCGCAATTGCGCACGGGGGTGGAGGCTGATTACGTGCTCGGCCTGCAGCTCTCTGAACTGGGCCGGCTTGAAGAAGCCGCAGACCTGCTGCGCCGGGCGGCCGAAGGCGCGGGCAACCATCTGGGACCCTGGAATGCCTTGGCGGATGTGCTCAAGCGCTTGGGCCGGCTGACCGATGCCCGGGACTGCGCGCAGCGCATGATTGCGATCGCGCCGGGCAGTTCCTGGGGCTATTCGGCACTGGCCATCGTCGAGCAGCAGCAGGGGGCGCTGCATGCATCGGAAGCCCATTTCCGGACCGCCGTGGCCCTGGACCCGATGCAGGACAAGCTGTACGCCAACCTGCTTTTCATCCTGAACTACCACCCGGACAAGAGCGCGGAGGAGATCTACGCGGCCTACGAGGAATACGAGGAGAGGTTCGG
>NZ_QXGR01000035.1 GCF_003604195.1 Simplicispira lacusdiani | reverse complement strand
GAATGGTAGCGCCCTGGCGCTGCGCAATGGCCTGCATGAACTGCTGGAATGCTTGGTACGGAGACTTCCAGCCCAGCGTCTGGCGAGGCCGGTTGTTCATCAGATCGGCAATCGAGTCGAGCGCATCCTGGTCATGGATACCCAGGTCTGTTCCCTTGGGCAGGAACTGGCGCAGCAACCCATTGGTGTTCTCGCAACTGCCCCGCTGCCAGGGGCTGTGCGGATCACAGAAGTACACCCGCATGCCCGTGGCCTGGGCCAACTCCCGATGGCGCGCCATCTCCTTGCCCTGGTCGTAGGTGAGCGTCTGGCGCAGGGGCTGCGCCACCTGGTTGAGCTTGGCCGCGAAGGCAGCCAATGCTGACTCGGCCGTGGCATCGGGCATACGGCACAGCAGTACCAGGCGCGTGCTGCGCTCGACCAGCACGCCCACGGCAGACTGGTTGTTGGCGCCCTTGATCAAGTCGCCCTCCCAATGACCCGGCATCAGCCGATCATGGACCTCGGGCGGGCGCACATGGATGCTGACCATCTCGGGAATCTGCCCACGCCGATCTTGCCCTGCCGAGCGAGGACGGCGTCCACTGCGGCCCCAGCGCAGCAGCGCGATCAACTGCTTCTTCAGTTCCCCACGGGGATAGGCATAGATGGCGTTGTAGATCGACTCATGGGACGCACGCTGGCTGGGGTCATCGGGATGCATGCCCCGCAGTGTGCGGGCAATCTGCTGGGGCGACCAACGCCACAGCAAAAGATCACAGACCACACGCCACAGCGCGCTGTGCGGGTGCAGCTTGGGCAGAGGCCGAGCGGCAAGGCGACGGGCTTCACAGGCGGCCTGGGCGGGCTTGAAGGCATAGCCCTGGGCAGCGCGGCCATTGCGCGCCAGCTCACGGCAGACGGTGCTGGGACTGCGCCCGAGCAGGCGGGCGATGGATCGTTGGCTCAGACCCTGCTGGACAAGTGATGCCAGGGTCTGTCGATCTTCTGGCTGCAAGTGCGTGTATCGTGAAGTCATCTGTGCAAGTTACCTGAGGTTCAGGTGTTGCACTTCAGATTTGAGACCGCC
>NZ_QXGR01000034.1 GCF_003604195.1 Simplicispira lacusdiani | reverse complement strand
AAACTAAACGTACCTTTGAACCCAAAAGGAAAGAAACTTAGAGCTCCAGGTCAACCAGGTCATTATATAGACCAGGATGAACTAGAAATAGATGAAGATGAATACAAAGAGAAAGTACATGAAATGCAAAAGTTGATTGGTCTAGCTTCATATGTTGGATATAAATTTAGATTTGACTTACTATACTACATCAACACACTTGCTCAACATATACTATTCCCCTCTAGGCAAGTTTTAGACATGACATATGAGTTAATACAATTCATGTGGGACACTAGAGATAAACAATTAATATGGCACAAAAACAAACCTACCAAGCCAGATAATAAACTAGTCGCAATAAGCGATGCTTCATATGGTAACCAACCATATTACAAGTCACAAATTGGTAACATTTTCCTACTCAACGGAAAAGTGATTGGAGGAAAGTCGACAAAGGCTTCGTTAACATGCACTTCAACTACAGAAGCAGAAATACACGCAGTCAGTGAAGCTATACCGCTATTGAATAACCTCAGTCACCTTGTGCAAGAACTTAACAAGAAACCAATTATTAAAGGCTTACTTACTGATAGTAGATCAACGATCAGTATAATTAAGTCTACAAATGAAGAGAAATTTAGAAACAGATTTTTTGGCACAAAGGCAATGAGACTTAGAGATGAAGTATCAGGTAATAATTTATACGTATACTACATCGAGACCAAGAAGAACATTGCTGATGTGATGACAAAACCTCTTCCGATAAAAACATTTAAACTATTAACTAACAAATGGATTCATTAGATCTATTACATTATGGGTGGTATGTTGGAATAAAAATCAACTATCATCTACTAACTAGTATTTACGTTACTAGTATATTATCATATACGGTGTTAGAAGATGACGCAAATGATGAGAAATAGTCATCTAAATTAGTGGAAGCTGAAACGCAAGGATTGATAATGTAATAGGATCAATGAATATTAACATATAAAACGATGATAATAATATTTATAGAATTGTGTAGAATTGCAGATTCCCTTTTATGGATTCCTAAATCCTCGAGGAGAACTTCTAGTATATCTACATACCTAATATTATAGCCTTAATCACAATGGAATCCCAACAATTACATCAAAAT
>NZ_QXGR01000005.1 GCF_003604195.1 Simplicispira lacusdiani | reverse complement strand
CTGCGCACCGCCTGCGAACAGCTCGTGCGCTGGTCCGGCAAGAAAGAAACCGCGCACCTGAGCATGGCGGTAAACGTCAGCGCGCGGCAATTCCGCCAAAGCGGCTTCGTCGCCGAAGTGCTGCAGACCCTGCGCGAGACAGGAGCCAACCCCCGGCGCCTGAAACTCGAACTGACGGAAAGCTTGCTGCTGGGCGACATCGAAGACACCATCGCGCGCATGGTGCAGCTCAAGCGCGAAGGCGTGGGTTTCGCGCTGGACGACTTCGGCACCGGGTACTCCAGCCTGGGGTACTTGAAGCGCCTGCCGCTGGACCAGGTGAAGATCGACCGGGGCTTCGTGCGGGACGTGCTGAGCGACCCGAACGACGCGGCCATCGTGCGCACCATCCTGGCGCTGGCGCAGAGCCTGGACCTGGACGTGGTGGCCGAGGGGGTGGAGACGGCGGGGCAGCTGGGGTTCCTGCGGCTGCATGGCTGCGAGCAGTTCCAGGGGTACCTGTTCGGGCGGCCGGGCGAGGTGCAGGACGTGGAGGCGCTGGTCCATGGCGTGGTGTGAGCGTCACGGCATCCTCGAAACACGGCGAAGCGAGCGATGGGCATGCTGATGGAGCGGCCCGTGGAGCGGCGCGCGCCCTGGCTGGGGAGTGCGCTGGTGGCGCTGGCAGCGGCCGTGCTGGGCGCCGTGCTGGTGGTGGGCATGCTGCACGACCAGCGCCTGGATGAACGCCGGGCGCAGCGGCAGGAGGTGCTGGATCGCACGGCCAAGGCACTGGCCGATCAGACCATGCGCGGGGCCGCCGTGGGCGCCGTGGCGCTGCTCGGGCTGACGGAGCCCATGCTCCGTGAAGTGGCCCAGGGGCTGCTGCCGCCCGATGCACCCACGGTGCTGGAGGTGCTCGCCACGGCCCGAACGCGCTTCCGGCTCGACGGCGCCTATGTGATCGCGGCCGACGGGACCATCGTGGCGCACGACACGGTGGGCGGCCACTCCACCGGGGCGAACGTGGCCTACCGGCCCTATTTCCAGCAGGCCATGCAGGGACGGGTGAATGCCTATGCCGCCGTGGGCTCAGTCTCGCACGAGCGCGGCCTGTATGTGGCGGCGCCGCTGTATGCGGGCAGCACGCCGCAGGCGAGCGTGCTGGGCGTGGTGCTGTTCAAGATGCCGTTCGCGCCCATCGATGCCTTGCTCGCACGCACCGGCATGCCCACGCTGCTGCTCTCGCCGCAGGGCGTGGCCCTGGCCGCGACGCGGCCGGAGTGGCTGTACGCCATGGCGCCGCCTCTGACGCAAAGCCGCATCGACGCCATCGCCGCGCTGCGCCAGTTCGGCCGGCATTTCGACAACGGCGTGGCCTCGGCGCTGCCGTTCGACCCCATGGCCGGCGAGGTGCTGATCGATGGCGCTCAGCATGCCGTCGAGCGCCGTGGCATCGAGTGGGGCGACCCGGGCGGGCCCTGGTCGCTGGTGGTGGTCGATGACATCTCCCAGGTCATGCCGCCTGGCGACCGCTTGCGCCACGGAGCGGTGGCCTTCGCCTTGCTGGCCCTGCTGGGCGCGCTGCTGCTGGAGATGCTGCGCAACCGCGTGCGCATGGCGGCCACCCAGCAGCGCCTGAGCGTGCTCGGCGCGGCGCTGGAAAACAGCCCGCTGGCCGTGGTGGTGACCGATGCCCGGGGCGCCATCGAATGGGTCAACCCGGAGTTCGAGCGCAACACCGGCTACAGCCTGGCGGAGGTCCGCGGGCGCAAGCCGTCCATGCTGGCCAGCGGCAGGACGCCGCTGCAGACCTTCAGCGACATGCGCGCGGCCGTGGTGGCGGGGCGGCCCTGGAAGGGGCACTTCATCAACCGCCGCAAGGACGGCACCGAATACCACGAGGAAGCCACGCTCTCGCCGGTGCTGGATGCGCGCGGTGTGTGCATCGGCATGGTGGGCCTGCACCAGGACGTGACGCGGCGCATGCGGGAGCAGGAAGAACTGCAGTGCAGCGAGCAGCGGCTCAAGGATTTGCTGGAAGAGCAGAACGCGCTGTTCGACAACGCCCCCCCCGTGCTGCTGACCTGCGACGGGCTGATGCGCAAGTTCAATCCCGCCTTCGCCGCGCTGGTGGGCGGTGCGTCCGCGCAACTGCAGAACCAGCATGTGAGCCAGCTTTTTGGCGGCATGGAATCCTACGCGGCGTTTTCCGCGCGGGTGGGCCCGCTGCTCACGCAGGGCCAGCCGGTGCGCGAGAGCTGGACGGTCTACCGCCTCGACGGCAGCGCCTTCGAGGCGCGCATGTCGGGCCGTGGCGTGCGTATCGATGGCTGCGCTGCCGCCGCCATCTGGATCATCGAGGACGTGACCGAGGCGCGCCGCGCCGAGGTGGCCATGCGCGAGACGCGGGAGCGCCTGGAGCTGGCACAGGAGGCGGGCAAGATCGGCGTGTTCGACATCGACTTGCGCACGGGGCGCAGTGTCTGGAGCCAGAAGCTGGCCGGCGTGCCCGGCATCAGTGAGCGCGTCTTCGATGACTGGCGCGCCGCCTGGACGCAGCGCCTGCTGCCCGAGGATCGCGAGCGCGCGCTGCAGCGCATGGATGCCGCGCTGGCCGGCGACACCGAGCATTTCCACGACCTCTGGCGCGTGGTGCGCTCCGACGGCGCCGTGCAGTGGTTCGAATGCTCGGCGCGCATCTTCCGCGCGGCCGACGGCCGGGCCGAGCGCCTGGTGGGCGTCAATGTGAACATCGACGCGCACAAGCGGCTGGAAGAGCGCGTGGCCGCGCAGTTGCAGTTCCAGCAGGTGCTGATCGACACCATCCCGATCCCCATCTTCTACAAGGACGAAGAAGGCCGCTACCTGGGCATGAACACGGCCTTCGAGCAGGTGTTCGACCAGCCGCGCGAGCGCCTGCTGGGCCGCACGGTGCTGGACCTGGTGCACATGCCCGAGGAAAAGCGCCGCCAGTTCCAGGCCGACGCCGACGAGGCCCTGCACAGCAGCGAGGCCGTGCACCGCGAGGTGGGCATGCCGTATGCCGACGGACGGGAGCGCCACACGCTGTACTGGCTGCGCGGCTTCAAGCGGCCCGACGGCACGCCCGGCGGCGTGATCGGCACCTTCGTCGACATCAGCGATCGCGAGCAGGCCGAACAGGAACTGCGCCGCGCCAAGGAAATGGCCGAGGAGGCCACGGCGCTCAAGTCCAACTTCCTGGCCAACATGAGCCATGAGATCCGCACGCCGATGAACGCCATCATCGGCATGTCGCACCTGGCGCTCAAGTCGGGACTGAACCCGCGCCAGCACGATTACGTGAGCAAGATCCAGCAGGCCGGCGAGCACCTGATGGGCGTGATCAACGACATCCTCGACTTCTCCCGTGTCGAGGCCGGCAAGCTGCACATCGAGGCGCGGTCTTTCATGCTCGACCAGGTGCTCGCCGGCGTGATCGACGTGGTGAGCCACAAGGCCAGCGCGCAGGGGCTCGAACTCATCTGCGACGTCGCCCCCGACGTGCCGCCCAACCTCGTGGGCGACGCGCTGCGCATCGGCCAGATCCTCATCAACTACGCCAACAACGCCATCAAGTTCACCGAGCGAGGCGACATCGGCATCGTCGTGCGCGTGCAGGAGTCGCAGGGCGAGCGCGTGCTGTTGCGCTTCGAGGTGCGCGACACCGGCATCGGCCTGAGCGCTGAGCAGATGGCGCGGCTGTTCCAGAGCTTCCAGCAAGCCGACACCTCCACCACGCGCCGCTATGGCGGCACCGGCCTGGGCCTGGCCATCTGCAAGAGCCTGGCCGAACTCATGGGCGGCCAGGTGGGCGTGCAGAGCCAGGCCGGCCAGGGATCGACCTTCTGGTTCACCGTGCCCCTGCTGCGCGGCGCCCCGGCCCGCGAACTGCTGCCCGCGCCCGACCTGCGCGGCCTGCGCGTGCTGGTGGTGGACGACAACGCCCACGCCGCCGCCGTGCTGGCGGAGATGCTGCAGTCCATGAGCTTCGTGGTCGTGCAGGCGCACTCCGGCCCCGAGGCGCTCGATGCCCTGCGGCAGGCCGCCCGGACGCAGCCCTTCGACCTGGTGGTGCTCGACTGGCAGATGCCCGGCATGGACGGGCTGGAGCTGGGCCGGCGCATCGGCGAACTGAACCTGCCGCAGCTGCCGCGCCGCGTCATGGTCACGGCCTTCGGGCGCGAGGATGTGCTGCGTTCAGCGCAGCGCCAGGGCATCGAGGAGGTACTCATCAAGCCGGTGAGCGCCTCGGTGATGTTCGACACCCTCATGCAGGTGCTGGGCCAGGCCCAGGCGCCGGATGCTGCCGGCCATGCCGGGGAAATGCCGGCGGGCCCGTCGCTGCGGGGCGCGCGCGTGCTGCTGGTGGAAGACAACGAACTCAACCAGCAAGTGGCCCGTGAACTGCTGCAGGAGGCTGGCGTGGAGGTGGACGTGGCCGCCAACGGCCAGGAGGGCGTGGACCTGGCGGGGCGCCGCGACTACAGCCTGGTGCTCATGGACATGCAGATGCCCGTGATGGACGGCCTGCAGGCCACGCGCCTGCTGCGCGCCAACCCCCGGCTGGCGGCCCTGCCCATCGTCGCCATGACGGCCAACGCCCGCGAGGCCGACCGTCAGCGCTGCCTGGAGGCCGGCATGAACGACCACCTGGCCAAGCCCATCGCGCCCGAGCGGCTGTGGGCCGCGCTGCAGCGCTGGATCGCACCGTCCCAGGCCCTGTCCGAGCCCGTGTCCCGGAGGCAGGAGGTGGCTGGCACGCTGCTCCCGGCCGTGCCGGGGCTGGATCTGGCGCTGGGCCTGCGCAACGCCATGGGCCGCCGCGCCCTGTATGCCGACATGCTGCGGCGTTTCCTGGAGGGGCAGGGCGGCGCGGCCGAGCGCATCGCCGAGGCCCTGGCGGCCGGTGATGTGGACCTGGCCACGCGCGAGGCGCACACGCTGCGCGGCCTGGCCGGCACGGTGGGCGCCGTGGCGTTGCAGGAGTGCGCCGGCCAGCTTGAAGACGCGCTGCGCGAGGCGCCCGACCGGCAGGGCAGCGCCAGCCCCCTGCTGGACGGGCTGCGCCAGCGGCTGGGCGCGCTGGTGCAGGCCTTGCAATCCTGGCGGGACCGGCCGGCCAGCCTGGCCGCGCCGGTGGCGGGCGACGGCCCCATGGCCTCCACGCAGGCCGATGCGCGCCGCGTGGTGGAGCAGTTGCACGGGCTGTTGCGGCGCGACGACCCGGCCGCGCGCGGTTTCGTCGTGGACCATGCCCCGCTGCTGCGCCAGGCCCTCGGCCCGGCCCTGGGCGGCGTGCAGGGCCACATCGACCGTTTCGATTTCGAGCCCGCGCTGGCCGCCCTGACCGGGTGGCTGGCGCAATTCCCGCAGACGCCCGCACACCCACCCGGGCAACGCCGTACTGGGAGCCACCATGCAACGTGAAAATGTGCCCGAAACCCCCGCCGAATGGCGCGACCGGCAGATGCCCACCGTTCTGATCGTGGACGACACCGCCGACAACCTGGTGCTGATGTCCGAACTGCTGGGCGAGCGCTACCGCGTGAAGGTCGCCAACAGCGGCGAGCGCGCGCTCAAGGCTGCGCAGGCCGACCCGGTGCCCGACCTCGTGCTGCTCGACATCATGATGCCCGGCATGGACGGCCATGAGGTCTGCCGCCAACTCAAGGCCAGCGCGGCCACGCGTGACATCCCGGTCATCTTCCTCACCGCGCGCGCCGACACCGAGGACGAGCGCAAGGGCTTCGAATTGGGCGCCGTGGACTACATCACCAAGCCCGTGAGCCCGCCCATCGTGCAGGCGCGCGTGCACACGCACCTGGCGCTCAAGGCCACGGCCGATTTCCTGCGCGACAAGAGCGCCTATCTGGAGCGCGAGGTGGCGCTGCGCACGCTGGAGGTGCAGGCCATCCAGGACGTGACCATCATGGCCATGGCTTCGTTGGCCGAGACGCGCGACGACGAAACCGGCAACCACATCCGGCGCACCCAGCTTTACGTGAAGGCGCTGGCCGAGCGGCTGCGCACGCACCCGCGCTTCGAGGCGGTGCTCAACCATCACATGATCGACCTGCTCTACAAGTCGGCGCCGCTGCACGACATCGGCAAGATCGGCGTACCTGACGCCATCCTGCTCAAGCCGGCCAAACTGACCGACAACGAGTTCGCAACCATGAAGCGGCACACGCTGCTCGGGCGCAAGGCCATCGAGGGGGCGGAACGCCGCCTGGGCATGCGCGTGCGTTTCCTGAACGTGGCCAAGGAGATGGCCTGCAGCCACCACGAACGCTGGGACGGTGCCGGCTACCCCGACGGGCTGGCGGGCGAAGCGATCCCGGTGCCAGCGCGGCTCATGGCCGTGGCCGATGTGTACGACGCCGTCATCAGCCAGCGTGTCTACAAGGCCGCCGGCACGCACGAGCAGGCGTGCGGTGCCATCGTGAAGGGGCGGGGCACGCAGTTCGACCCCGATGTCGTCGACGCCTTCATCGACATCGCCGACGACTTCCGCGACATCGCGTTGAAGTACCCCGACTAGGGCCTGTTCACACTATTTTTGCCAGATGCGTTGCGATCAAAAAGGGCCAGGCGCAAGGCGCCAAACGAAGCTGGGGTGCGGTCCCAGCGAGGCTTGGCAACGCCGCGAATGGCCCTTTTTGGTCGCAACCCGGAGGGAACGGGGTGGAAACCGCGCCACCCGTCGTTGCCCTCCTAGCCAAGGCCCCGGCCTTGGCGTCGTCACGCGCCTAGATTGGCGCGGTTTCCACCCCGTTCGCACTGACAAAAATAGTGTGAACAGGCCCTAAGCCGCCGGGCACGGCCCGGCAAGCGGTTTAGAACGGAGCGTCTTCGGACGCGTCCGGGGCGGCATCCGTGCCGTCGGCGTCGCTGGCGGCGTCACCGGCAGGTTCCTCGGCCGCCTGGCGCAGCGCGGCCTTGTCGCCCGCGCCAGCGAACTTGCTGTATTTGCCCAGGATCTGCACCAGCTGGCCGTAGATGCGCGGCGTGCCGGCCAGGCATTCCTTCTGCTCCAGGAAGTCGGCCTCGCCCGTGAAATTGCCGATCAGGCCGCCGGCCTCGGTCACCAGCAGCGAGCCGGCCGCCACGTCCCAGATCGACAGGCCGGTCTCGAAGAAGCCGTCGGTGTAGCCCGCGGCCACGTAGGCCAGGTCCAGCGCGGCGGCTCCGGGGCGGCGCAGGCCGGCGGTGCGCTGCATCACGTCGCCCATCATGGCCAGGTAGTTCTTGAAGTTGTCGCCCGGGCGGAACGGGAAGCCCGTGGAGATCAGGCACTGCTTGAGCTGGGTGCGCTTGCTCACGCGGATGCGGCGCTCGTTCAGGAACGCGCCCCGGCCCTTGGTGGCCGTGAACAGGTCGTTGCGCGAGGGGTCGTAAATGACCGCTTGCTCGATCTTGCCGCGCACCGCCAGCGCGATGCTCACGCAATAGACCGGAAAACCGTGGATGAAGTTGGTGGTGCCGTCCAGCGGGTCGATGATCCAGACGAACTCGGAATCCTTGGCGCCGTGCTGGCTGCCCGATTCCTCGGCGAGGATGCCATGGCCGGGGTAGGCCGTGAGCAGCGTCTCGATGATGATCTTCTCGCTCGCGTGGTCGACCTCGGTGACGAAGTCGTTGATCTGCTTTTGCGAGATGCGCACCGATTCCACGTCGAGCGCCGCGCGGTTGATGATGGCGCCGGCGGCGCGGGCGGCCTTGATGGCCACGTTGAGCATGGGGTGCAGGTTGGACGACATAAATTGTGCAGGTGAGCGCGACACGGCTTGTGGCGTGGCACGCGGGCCAGGAACAGGAAAATCGCGGCCGGGCGATGCGGGCAGCGACAATAAGCCCCGGATTTTACCCGCCCCGCCCGCTCCACGCATTTTTCGCCCTGCCGCCCGTGCCCATGAAGACCCGTTTCATCCTCATCCAGACCAGCCATGCCGGCAACGTGGGCGCCTGCGCCCGCGCCATGAAGACCATGGGTTTCGACGACCTGGTGCTCGTGAAGCCGCGCTGGGCCAACGTGCTGCGGCGCGAGGAAACCATCCAGCGCGCCAGCGGAGCGCTGGATGTTCTGAACAACGCGCGCATCGTGGACACGCTCGACGAGGCGCTTGACGGCATCAGCCACCTGTGCGCCACGGCCATGACGCCGCGCGACTTCGGACCGCCCACGCGCGCGCCGCGCGAGCATTTCGAAATGCTATTGAAAAAGGAGCGTTCAGCGCTTGATTCCAAAGACCTGGAGGCCGAAATCGCTTCAGAAAACGGTCCGTCGGGCGAAGCGGGCGTCGGCTTCCTGTTCGGCTCCGAGCGTT
The DNA here is from genome assembly GCF_003604195.1 of Simplicispira lacusdiani. Lineage (GTDB taxonomy): Bacteria > Pseudomonadota > Gammaproteobacteria > Burkholderiales > Burkholderiaceae_C > Simplicispira > Simplicispira lacusdiani. The sequence continues at coordinate 346,010 of NZ_QXGR01000005.1, read as the reverse complement.
TCGGCATGGCCAATGAGGATGTGTACCGTTGCCATGTGGCGCTGTCCATTCCCACCAATCCGGGTTTTGGCTCGCTCAACCTCGGCGCGGCCATCCAGGTCATCGCCTACGAGTGGCGCCAGGCGCTGGGCGGCTTTGGCGTGCAGGCCGCCACGCCCGAACGCGCGTTGGCCGACGCTGCCCAGGTGGCCGGCATGCTGGCGCACTGGGAGCAGGCGCTCACCGCCATCGGCTTCCTCGACCCGGCAGCGCCCAAGAAGCTCATGCCGCGGCTGAACCAGCTCTTCAACCGCGCGCAACTGGGGGGCGAGGAAATCCATATCCTGCGCGGTGTCGCCAAGGCCATGATCGAGACCGCGCAGCCAAAGCGCTAGACTGCTGTTCCCTTCCGCGAGACCCATCCCATGTTTGCCCGCCTGCGCTCCGATATCCAGTGCATCCTCGACCGCGACCCTGCGGCCCGCAGCACCTGGGAGGTCATCACCTGCTACCCCGGCCTGCACGCCATCTGGCTGCACCGGCCCGCGCACTGGTGCTGGACGCACGGCTTCAAGTGGCTGGGCCGCTTCATCTCGCATTGCGGGCGTTGGCTCACAGGCATCGAGATCCACCCCGGCGCCAAGGTCGGCGAGCGCGTGTTCTTCGACCATGCCATGGGCGTGGTGGTGGGCGAGACCGCCGAGATTGGCGATGGCTGCACCATCTACCAGGGCGTCACGCTCGGCGGCACCTCGCTCTACAAGGGCACCAAGCGCCACCCCACGCTGGGCAAGGACGTGGTGGTGAGCGCCGGCGCCAAGGTGCTGGGCGGCTTCGAGGTGGGCGATGGGGCCAAGATCGGCAGCAACGCCGTGGTCATCAAGCCCGTGCCGGCGGGTGCCACCGCGGTGGGCATTCCGGCGCGCATCATTCCGTCCAAGGAAGGGCAGAGCGCCGACGTGACCGAGCCGCATGCGCCCAAATTCTCGGCCTATGGCATCACCCAGGAAGACGATCCGCTGTCGCAGGCCATGCGCGGCCTGATCAACAACGCTTCGTCGCAGGAGCACCAGATCGCGCTGCTCTGGCAGGCTATCGAGAAGCTGTCGGAGTGCGTCAAGAAGGGCGATTGCGTGCCCGATGACGCCGCGCTCAAGGAACAGTTTGAGGCCGGCAAGCTCAACGACCTCGTGGGCAAGTGATTCTGCTACTGAATCAGTAGCTTAAGGCGCCCATCGGGTGGGCGTTTCGGGCCTTCAGGCCTTGGGCTGCCGGATCGCGCTCTTGGGCCGAAAGGCCTTGCATACCGCGTCGTGCGTTTCCAGGTAGGGGCCGCCGATGAGGTCGATGCAATAGGGCACGGCGGCGAAGATGCCGGGTACGAGCTGCTGGCCGTCGTCGTCCTTGAGACCTTCCAGCGTCTCGGCGATGGCCTTGGGTTGGCCGGGCAGGTTGATGATGAGGCTCTGCCCGCGTACCACGGCCACCTGGCGCGAGAGGATGGCCGTGGGCACGAAATGCTGGCTGATCCTGCGCATCTGCTCGCCAAAGCCCGGCATCTCCTTGTGCGCCACGGCCAGCGTGGCCTCGGGCGTCACGTCGCGCGGGGCCGGGCCGGTGCCGCCAGTCGTCAGCACCAGGCTGCAGCCTGCGTCGACCAGGGCGATCAGCGTGGCGCTGATGGTGTCCTGCTCGTCGGGAATCAGGCGCGGCTCGAAGGTGATGGGGTTCTTCAGTGCACTGGTGAGCCAGTCCTTCAGCGCGGGCAGGCCCTTGTCCTCGTAAACGCCGCTGCTGGCGCGGTCGCTGATCGAGACGATGCCGATCTTCACCGGATCGTGCGCGGTGGCTTCACTCATTGCCATCCTCCGCCTCCAGGTCCGCATCGTTTTCCGCGTCGGCGGGGCCGGAGATCTGCGCGCGCACCAGCGCGAACAGCTCGCGGTAGGCGCGGCCCTTGCGCGGCGCCTGGCCTTGCGATTCGGCGATGGCGGCCGCGTGCGCGCCGGGCGCGTCCTTGCGTGCCTGGCGGATCAGGGCGCGCAGCTGCTGGATGTCGGTGCCGGGGTATTGGGCAATCCATTCGGCCTGGGCGCCGTCCTCGGCGATCAGCCGGTCGCGCCACTGCTCGGCCTGGTGCAGGGCCAGCTTCTCCTTGGCCGAGCCGCTGCGCTGTTCGTCCAGCGCGTCGCGCACGGCCTGCACCACCTCGGGTTCGAGCTTGCGCATGAGCTTGCCCACGAACTGCATCTGGCGGCGCTTGCCCTCGAAGTTGGTGATGCGCTTGGCCTCCGCCAGGGCGTCGGCGAGCTTGTCGGGCAGGCCCAGGCGGTTGAACAGGTCGCTGCGCAGCGTCAGAAGGTCCTTGCCCAGGTCCTGCAGCTCGTCGCTTTCGCGCTTGAGCTCGGTGCGGCTGGCGTCCTGGGTGCCTTTGAGTTCGGCCTTGAGCTGCAGGTCCAGTTCGCTGCCTTCGGCAACGAATTGGCCCTTCACGAAATAGCCTTTTTTGGGTTTGCGTGACATGGTGGAATCCGGGGGAGAGAGGGGTGGCCTGCGTGGCGGCTGCGGCGCGCCGGGCGGGGGCCACTGCGGCAAGTATCATAGCCGTCGCCATGAACCATACGCATTCCTCCGCCGACGCGGGCTTCAGCTATTCACGCCCGTTTTTCGAACAACTCGTGGACCAGGCGCTGGCGCACGCCAAAAAGCTGGGCGCCACCGACGCCGGCGCCGAAGCCTCCGAGGGCTGCGGCCTGTCCGTGGGCGTGCGCAAGGGCGAGCTGGAGACCGTGGAGCGCAACCGCGACAAATCGCTGGGCGTGACGGTCTACATCGGCCACCGGCGCGGCAATGCCAGCACCTCGGACTTCTCCGGCGCCGCCATCGAGCGCACCGTGCAGGCCGCCTACGACATCGCCCGCTTCACCGCCGAAGACCCCGTGGCCGGCCTGCCCGACGCCGACGACATCGCTCCGCCGGACAGCCACCGCGACCTCGACCTGTTCCATCCCTGGGCGATCACCAGCGAAGAGGCCGCGCGCATGGCGCTCGAATGCGAGGCCGCTGCTTTCGCCACCGGCAAGCGCATCACCAACAGCGAGGGCGCGGCGGTGTCGGCCCAGCAAAGCCATTTCTTCACCGCGCACACGCGGGGTTTCCGCGGCGGCTATGCCACCTCGCGCCACAGCCTGTCGGTGGCGCCCATCGCCTCGCTGCCCGGCCGCAACGGCGAGATGCAGCGCGACGCCTGGTACAGCTCGCAGCGCCACGCGGCCGAACTGGCCTCGCCCGCCGCCGTGGGGCGCTATGCCGCCCAGCGCGCCCTGAGCCGCCTGGGCAGCCGCAAGATCCCCACCACCGAATGCCCGGTGCTGTTCGAATCGTCCCTGGCCGCCGGCCTGCTGGGCGCCTACGTGCAGGCCACGAGCGGCGGCGCGCTGTACCGCAAGAGCACCTTCCTGCTCGACTCGCTGGGCAAGCAGATCCTCCCCAAGCACATCGACATTCTTGAAGACCCCTTCATCCCGCGCGGCAAGGGCAGCTCGCCCTTCGACGAGGAAGGCGTGCGCGTGCAGGCGCGCAAGGTGGTGGACGCTGGCCGCGTGCAGGGCTACTTCCTCAGCAGCTACTCGGCGCGCAAGCTCGGCATGAAGACCACCGGCAACGCCGGCGGCTCGCACAACCTGGTGCTGGCCTCGCGCCGCACCAAGAAGGGCGACGACCTCGACGCCATGCTGCAAAAGCTGGGCACGGGCCTGTTCGTCATCGAACTCATGGGCCAGGGCGTGAACTACGTGACCGGCGACTACTCGCGCGGCGCCAGCGGCTTCTGGGTGGAGAACGGCCAGATCGCCTTCCCGGTGCACGAGATCACCATCGCCGGCAACCTCAAGACCATGTTCAAGGGCATCGAGGCCGTCGGCGCCGACGCCTATGCCTACGGCGCCAAGACCGTGGGTTCGGTGCTCATCAACCGCATGAAGGTGGCGGGGAGCTGATGCGCCGCCCGCAGGCAGCGGGTTCATAGGTAAATATGGCTGCAGCGCTTTACCAGAAAGCGCCTGCAGCTATTTTTTTGATAGCTATCGACCTTCCGTGAAAAGGCTCACGCGAGGTGCTTCCTGAAGAACTCCAGCGTGCGCCCCCAGGCCTGCTGCGCGGCCGCAGCGTCGTAGCGCGGCGTGGTGTCGTTGTTGAAACCGTGCTGCGTGCCCGCATAGTGGTGCACGGCGAACGGCACGCCGGCCGCCTTCAGCGCGGCCTCGTAGGCGGGCCAGGCGGCGTTGATGCGTTCGTCCACGCCGGCCAGGTGCACCAGCAGCGGCGCCTTGACCTTGGCGGCCTCCTCGGGCGCGGGGCTGTTGCCATAAAAGGGCACGGCGGCCTGCAGGTCGGGCAGGCGCGTGGCCAGCCAGTGCGCGATGCCGCCGCCGTAGCAGAAGCCCACCACGCCCAGCTTGCCGTTGCCGTCGGCGCGCGCGCGCAGCCAGGCGGCCGAGGCCAGGAAGTCCTCGCGCGTCTTGGCCTGGTCGAGCTTGGCGAACTCGGCGCGGGCCTTGTCCTCGTCGCCGGGGTAGCCGCCCAGCGGCGTGAGCGCGTCGGGCGCCAGGGCCATGAAGCCGTCGAGCGCCAGGCGGCGCGTGATGTCCTCGATGTGCGGGTTCAGCCCCCGGTTCTCGTGGATCACCAGCACCAGGGGCAGCTTGGCCGCGCCCGCCGAGGCGGGGCGCGCCAGGTAGGCGTTGACGGTGCCATGGCCGGCCGGGGAGGGGATGGCCACTTTCTCGGTCTTGAGCTTCGCGTCGTCGGGCCGCACCTGCTGGCCTGCGGCGAAGTTGGGGCTCAGCGCGGCCAGCAGCCCGGCCGCCGTCATGCCGGCCTTGGCGAAGCGCTGGGCCTCGCGCAGGAAGCCCCGGCGGTCAAGATCGCCATGCACGTAGGCGTCGAAAAGAATCAGCAGGTCCTGATCGAAATCCTGGGCGGTGAGGCGGGTGGGCATGGCGGGGCTCCTGCAAAGAACAAGGAAACCTCCGCGCACGGCCCGGGCCGCTGCGTGCGAAGGCGCTCAGCGCCGCATTGGAGCGGTGCGCGCGCGGTTTGTCCCCGGGCAGGGCAATGGTGATGTTGCGCGAAGGGTTATCTCAGTACGCCGTGCCCGGGCCGCGCGGCGATGGCATATCCGCGCCGAACCGCGCGCGCAGCTGCCGCGCCGCATGGGCGAACAGCAGCACGTCCACCCCCACGGCCACGAAGGTGCAGCCCAGCTCCAGGTAGCGCCGCGCCAGCGCCGGGTCGGACGTGAGAATGCCCGCCGCCTTGCCGCTGGCGACGATGGTGGCGATGGCGCCTTCGATGGCGGCCTGCACCTCGGGGTGGCCGGGGTTGCTGCGGTGGCCCATGGAGGCCGACAGGTCCGCCGGGCCGATGAAGACGCCGTGCACGCCCTCCACCGCGCAGATCGCGGGCAGGTTGCGCATGGCGGTCACCGTCTCGGCCTGCACCAGCAGGCAGATTTCATCGTCGGCCACCTCCATGTAGTCGGCGCGCGCCGTCCACAGCGACGAGCGCGCCACGGCGCTGCCCACCCCGCGCACGCCGCGCGGCGGGTACTGCGTGGCCGCCGCGATGGCGCGCGCCTGCTCGGCCGTGTCCACCATGGGCACGAGCAGCGACTTGGCGCCAATGTCCAGCACCTGCTTGATGAGCGCCGTGTCGCCCTGCGGCACGCGCACCACGGCATGCGAATCGGGGTAGCCCTGGATGGCCTGCAGCGCCGCGAGCATGCTGCGCAGGTCGTTGGGCGCGTGCTCTCCGTCGATCAGCAGCCAGTCGTAGCGCGCCGTGGCGGCCACCTCGGCCAGGTAGGGCTCGGCCATGGAGAGCCACAGGCCGATCTGGGGCTGGCGGGCGGAGAGGGCGGTCTTGAAGGGGTTGTGGGCGGGCATGGGGGCTCCTGTGGGCTTGTGCCCGATTGTCTCTGCCGGAGGGGCTGGGTGTGCAGGGTCGGTTTTGCCCTTGCGCGGTGACGTGCAGTAGAGCGGATGGATGGACGCGTTATTCAGTCGCATGCCACATACCCTGGCTCCTTAAGATCCCCCCCATGCCCCTCCCCCAAACCCTGAGCCGCTGGTCCCGTGAAGACACCCAGGTACAAGACTCCGCCTTCCGCCGCAACCTGCAGGTGCTTGGCGTGGCCGCGTGGGCGCTGGTGGCCTTGAATGTGCTGCATGTGCTGGTGTTCGGCCTGCTGCGCTTCGATGACCCGGTGCGCAGTGCCTGGGCGCAGCAGATCGCCTGGGGCCATGGGGTGATGGCTTTGCTGATGTGTGGGGCGGGCGTTTTGGCCCGGTGGTGCCGGGCACGGCGGGTGGATGGCGGGGCGCTGCGCTTTTTGCCCGAATGCGTGTCGGTGCTGGTGGTGGCCTGGGCGGTGGCGTTGACGGTGATGGACCAGGCCATCAGCCGCAGCATCAGCCCCTTCGTCAATGCGGTGGTGGGCGTTGCCATCGTGTTTCTGTTGCGGCCGCGCTCGGCGCTGGTGATTCTGGTCGCGGGTTGGTGCGCGCTGGCCTGGGCGCTGGGGCTGACCACGGACGACCGGGCCTTGCTGGCCACCAACCGCATGAATGCCGCGTCGGCCTGCGTGCTGGCGCTGTTGGTGAGCGTGCTGCTGTGGCGGCATTTCGCGCAGGCCGAGCTGCTGCAGCGGGCGCTGGCCGAGTCCAACCGGAAGCTGGAATTGCAGCGCGCCGAGCTGGAGAAGCTGGCCACGCGCGATCCGCTCACCGGCCTGCTCAACCGGCGCGAATTCGTGCGCCAGGCCGAGCAGGAGCTGGCGCGCGCCCGGCGGCTGGGGGGCTCGCTGGCGCTGTTGATGGTGGACTTGGATCACTTCAAGGCCGTGAACGACCACTTCGGCCACCCGGCCGGCGACGAGGTGCTGCGCCATGTGTCCGGGCTGATGGCGCAGGCCGTGCGCGGCACCGACCTGCTGGCACGTTTCGGGGGCGAGGAATTCGTGCTGCTGCTGCCCGATACCCCGGCGGACCATGCCTTGCACCTGGCCGATAAGCTGCGCCAAAGGCTGGCCGGCACCCCGGTCGCGGTGCTGGGGGCTCCGGTCACGGCCAGTATCGGTCTGGCCTGCCCGCCCGCGGGCTGTGCCGTGGCGCTGGATGATCTGCTCAGGCATGCCGACCTGGCGCTGTACCAGGCCAAGCGCGCGGGGCGCAATCGCACGGTGGCGGCTGAGGTGCCGGTGCTCGCCGCCGTGCTGCCGTCCGGCGGCCACGCCGTGGAAACAGAATCTGAATAAAAATGGCTTCCAGCGCTTTATGGGTGAGCGCTGTAAGCTATTAAATCAGGAGTAAATCAGAAGGCTCAGCCCTGGGCGATCAATGCCGCGATGGCCTCGCCCACCTGCGTGGTGTTCGCCGTGCTGCCCAGGTCGGGCGTGCGCGGGCCGGTCTTGAGGACTTCCTCGATGGCCGCCACGATGGCGTCGTGCGCCGCGCGGCCCGCGCCCTGGCCGTGGGTCAGGAAGTCCAGCATCAGCGCGCCGGACCAGACCATCGCGATGGGGTTGGCGATGTTCTTGCCATGGATGTCGGGCGCCGAGCCGTGCACGGGCTCGAACAGGCTGGGGAAGCGGCGCTCGGGGTTGAGGTTGGCCGAGGGCGCCAGGCCGATGGTGCCCGTGGTGGCGGGGCCCAGGTCGGAGAGGATGTCGCCAAACAGGTTGGTGGCGGCCACCACGTCGAAGCGGCCGGGCTGCAGCACGAAGCGCGCGGTGAGGATGTCGATGTGCTGCTTGTCCAGCGTGACCTCGGGGTAGGCCTGCGCCACGTCGTCGGCGCGGCGGTCCCACCAGGGCATGCTGATGGCGATGCCGTTGCTCTTGGTGGCCAGCGTCACATGCTTTTTGGGGCGGCTTTGCGCCAGATCGAAGGCGAATTTGAGCAGGCGCTCGGCGCCGTGGCGCGAATAGACGGATTCCTGGATGACGATCTCGCGGTCCGTGCCCTCGTACATGATGCCGCCGAGCGACGTGTACTCGCCCTCGGTGTTCTCGCGCACCACATAGTAGTCGATGTCGCCCGGCTTGCGGCCGGCCAGCGGGCAGGGCACGCCCTCGAACAGGCGCACGGGGCGCAGGTTGATGTACTGGTCGAATTCGCGGCGGAACTTGAGCAGCGAGCCCCACAGCGAGATGTGGTCGGGCACGGTGGCGGGCCAGCCCACGGCGCCGAAGAAGATGGCGTCCATGCCCTGCAATTGCGCCTTCCAGTCGTCCGGCATCATCTGGCCGTGCTGCAGGTAGTAGTCGCAGTGCGCCCAGTCGAAGGTGTGGAACTCCAGCGGCAGGCCGAAGCGCCGGGCGGCGGCCTGCACGGCGCGCAGGCCTTCGGGCATGACTTCCTTGCCGATGCCGTCGCCGGCGATGACGGCGATGTGGTGGGTGCGGGACATGGGTTTCCTTGCGATGAATGGCGTTACGGGCATTCTTGGGTAGAACACCGGCAAATACAATCGGCCAACTGTTGTCTCATTGTTCACGGATCGTGCATAAAACCCCTTCGCCCGACGACCTGCGCGTGTTCGCCGTGGTGGTGCGCAAGGCCAGCTTCGCCGAGGCCGCGCGCGAGCTGGGCGCCTCGCCCGCGTTCGTGAGCAAGCGCATCCGGCTGCTCGAAGAGGATCTGGCCGTGAAGCTCTTGCACCGCACCACGCGCCGTGTGGCGGTGACGGAAGAGGGCGAGCGCGTGTTCCATTGGGCGCTGCGCATCCTTGACGACATGGACCAGCTCTTGCAGGAGGTGGCGGTCACCCGGCGCGAGCCGCGCGGCCTGCTGCGCGTGAGCACCAGCCTGGGTTTTGGCCGCCAGGTGGTGGCGCCCATGCTGTCGCAATTGGTGGAACGCCACCCCGGCCTGCAGGTGCGGCTGGAGGTGTTCGACCGGCTGGTGGATGTGGCGGGCGAGGGTTTCGATCTCGATGTGCGCGTGGGTGACGAGATCGCCCCGCACCTGATCGCGCGGCGCCTGGCCGACAACCACCGCGTGCTGTGCGCGGCCCCGGCCTATCTGGCGCGGCGCGGCGCCCCGCGCACGCTGGCCGAGCTGCCGGGGCACGACTGTCTGGTCATCAAGGAGCGCGACCACCCGTTCGGCGTGTGGCGCCTGCGCAGCGGCGCGCAGGAGGAAACGGTCAAGGTGCGCGGCCCGCTCTCGGCCAACCATGGCGAGATGGTGGTGCAGTGGGCCGTGGACGGCCGGGGCATCGTGCTGCGCTCGCTGTGGGACGTGGCGCCGCTGCTGCGGGCCGGGCAACTGGTGCAGGTGCTGCCCGACTGGCGCCAGGAGGCCAACATCTGGGCCGTGTACCCCACGCGGCTGGAGCGCTCGGCCAAGGTGCGCGTGTGCGTGGAGTTTCTGCAGGAGCACTTCCGCGCGCACTGGGCCGGGCAGGGCATGCGCTGACGGCCCGCACTCCGGCCTACTGCCGATCGGTTGCGGGCGGTCAGGTGGAGAACACCTTGATGGCGTCGAGCAGGCGGCGTGCCTGTTCGCTCATGCTGCTGGCGGCGGCGCTGCTTTGCTCGACCATGGCGGCGTTCTGCTGCGTCATCTCGTCGAGCTGGGACACGGCCTGGCCGACCTGCGCGATGCCGATGCTCTGCTCCTTGGTGGCGGCGGTGATCTCGGCGATCAGGTCGTTGACGCGGCGGACCTGGCCGACCACCTCCGTCATGGTCTGCCCGGCGCTGGCCACGAGGCGCGAGCCGTCCTCGACCTTGTCCACCGAAGCGGCGATCAGCTCCTTGATCTCCTTGGCGGCCTCGGCGCTGCGCCCGGCCAGGCTGCGCACCTCGGAGGCCACCACGGCGAAGCCCCGGCCCTGCTCGCCCGCGCGCGCCGCTTCCACGGCGGCGTTCAAGGCCAGGATGTTGGTCTGGAAGGCGATGCCGTCGATCACGCCGATGATGTCGGCGATGCGGCGGCTCGAATCCGAAATGAGGGCCATGGTGGCCACCACGTTCGAAACTTCTTCCCCGCCCTTGGCCGCCACCTGGGTGGCGCTTTGGGCGAGCTGGCTGGCCTGCTGCGCGGAGTCCGAGTTCTGCCGCACGGTGGCGGTCTGCTGCTCCATCGCGGCGGCGGTTTGCTCCAGGCTGGACGCGGTCTGCTCCGTGCGGCTGGACAGGTCGTTGTTGGCGGTGGCGATCTCGCGGCTCGCCAGTTGCACGCCGGAGACCTGCTCGTGCACGTCGGCCACCAGGGATTGCAGGTTCAGCCCGGATTGGTGGATGGCCCGGGCGATGAGGCCGATTTCATCGCAGCGGTCCAGGCCCAGGCTGGCGCACGCCTCGCCGCTGGCCACCATCTGGGCCGTGCCCAGGATGTTCTTCAACGGGGTGGTGACCTGCGCCTCGATGAACAGCCCGCACAACAGCAGGCTGGCGGCCAGGAGCGTGCCCACGCCCGCCAGTGCCATGCCACCCAGGCCCGAGAGCGCCAGCGCCGTGCCAAGCACCACGCCCACGGCCAGCAACGGCAGGCGCACGCGCCAGGCGGTGGGCAGCAATTGCAGGGCGCTGGTCCAGCGCATCAGGCCGGTACGCACGATCAGTCCCCGATGGAAGGCCAGGCCGCTGGCCCGCCCCTCGCGGAAGCGCTGGTAGAGCGCCTCGGCGTCCTGGACCTCGGCGCGCGACGGCTTGGTGCGCACCGAGAGGTAGCCCACGAGCTGGCCGTTGCGCCGCATGGGGGTGGCATTGGCGCGCACCCAGTAGTGGTCGCCATTCTTGCGGCGGTTCTTGACCAGGGCCGTCCAGGACTGGCCTTCCTTGAGGCTGTGCCACATGTCGGCGAAGGCCTCTGGCGGCATGTCGGGATGGCGCACCTGGTTGTGCGGCTGGCCCATCAACTCATCCAGCTCGAATCCGCTGGTGCGGATGAAGGCCGCGTTGGCATAGGTGATGCGGCTGCTGGGGTCGGTGGTGGAGAGCAGGGTTTCCGCGTCCGGGAACTGGTACTCGCGTTGGGTGACGGGCTGGTTGTTTCGCATCTTGGGCCTTGGAGAGCGGAGGGGATGAGTGCTGCTTTGGTAATATCTTACAGCAATTAATAAGATATTACTTTCGTGGGCAAAATGTGGATAGAATCCCGTCCCATGGGCTGCGCCGGCCGGTTGGGCGGAACGGACCCGTGGCACCCTTTTCTTGTCCGTCATCGCCCCTGGGCCTCACCGGTGAACTCCTTCCTGGAACCATCCCTCCGCAATCAGCCTGCCGCGCTGGCATGGATTGGCCGCGCGCCTGAGCGGCCCGGGGGGCAGGGCACGAATATCGCGTGGTTTGATGACAGTGATGATTTCCTGTTGTCGCCCCAGGCGTTCGACTTCCCTTGCTATGTGGTGTGCCTGGAGCAGCAGGGCGTGCCGGGTCTGGACCTGATCCGTCTGATCCGCCGGCGCAGCAGCGTGGGCGTCCTGGCGATCAGCAACCCGCGGGACGAGGGTTTTGTGGCCGCCCTGGATGCCGGGGCCGACATGGTGTTGCGCCAAGGGGTGCCTGGCGACCACTTGCGCGCGGCCATCCAGGCCGTCGCGCGGCGCTCGGGTACGACTGTGCAGTCGGTGTCCCAGGCGCCATGGCGCCTGCTGGAGGCGGATGCCGTGCTGCAGGCCCCGGATGGCACGCGCATCGCCCTGGGGCAGAGCGATCTCGCGGTCATGCGCTGCTTCGCGCTCGCCGAAGGCGGCCGGGTGGCACGCCGAGCCTTGATTGAAAGCCTATGGGGTGACGGCAAGGAGTCCATGGACAACGCCTTGCACGTGACGCTGTACCGGCTGCGCAAGCGCATCGAGCAGGCGGGGCAGGCGCTGGTGCCGGTGCACAGCGTCTCCAAGGTGGGCTACGAGTTCCGGGCGCCGCTGGTGCTGGCGTAAGGCCTGTTCAGTCGCTGGCGCCCAGGTGCAGGCAGGGGGCCAGCATCCGTTCCACCACGCGCTGCGCGCGCTCGGGAGAGACCGGCGGGCCGGCCAGGAGTTGCTGGATGAGATCGTCCGCGCCCGGGGCCTCGAAAAAGGCCATGCTCCAGTTGGCGAAGCGGCGCTGTGCGAGGGGCCCTTCCATCAGCCGCGTGACCGCTTCGTGGCGCGGGTCGGCATCAATGGCCGCCATGGTCTCGCGCAGCGCTTGCGCCGAGCCTTCCAGCAGCTGGGCGAAGTGCCCGCCGGAAAACAGCAGGATGCCAGTGACGCCGCGCCGCAGGTTCTGGCGGCGTGAGCTGACCAGGATCGCCTCCACGTCCAGAGGGGTGGAGAGCGAGCGGCTGATGTAGAACAACTGGCAAAGATCGGTGGGCGGCGCGTGCGTGGTCATGTCATGGGCGCGGGATGCGTCCCGCATGATACGCAGATCGGAGGGTGGGCCGCCATGCCCGTGCGTGCGGCCCGCCGGAGGCTTGTCAGCCCGCCAGCGCGGCCTTCACGGCGCTGGAGACCTGGCCCATGTCGGCCTTGCCGGCCAGGCGCGTCTTGACCACGCCCATCACCTTGCCCATGTCGCCCGGGCCCTTGGCACCGACCTCGGCCACGATGGCTTGGACGGCGGCGGTCACCTCGGCTTCCGACATGCGCGCGGGCAGGTAGGCCTGCAGCACGGCCATCTCGGCCTTTTCCTTGTCGGCCAGGTCCTGGCGGCCCGCGCCCTCGAACGCGGTGATGCTGTCCTTGCGCTGCTTGATGAGCTTGTCCACGATGGCGACCACGGCCACGTCGTCGAGCGTGACGCGCTCGTCCACTTCCTTCTGCTTCATCGCGGCCTGCAGCAGGCGGATGGTGCCCAGGCGCTCGCTGTCCTTGGCGCGCATGGCGGTCTTCATGTCTTCGGTGATCTGGTCCTTGAGGCTCATGGCAGGTCCTTGCGAATGGAAAAATGGAGGCAAAAAAGACGAAACCCGCGCTTGGCGTCCCTAGCGCGGGTTTGTGGGCGTCAATGAGAACGCCAGGCTGTGCTTAGTACAGCTTCTTTGGCAGCTGCATGCTGCGCACGCGCTTGTAGTGGCGCTTGACGGCGGCTGCCTTCTTGCGCTTGCGCTCGGCGGTGGGCTTTTCGTAGAACTCGCGGGCGCGCAGGTCGGTCAGCAGGCCCAGCTTTTCGATGGTGCGCTTGAAGCGGCGCAGGGCAACGTCAAAGGGTTCGTTCTCTTTTACACGGATGGTGGTCATTAGCTAATGTTTTCCAAAATGTGCCCGCAGAGGGTCTTGGGGAGATCGGGCCTCAAGACCTTGCGCGGCGGGTTCCCCGTCTGTAACTAGTATTTGGCCGACGGGGCAATGCCAGCAAAGCCGAAGATTATAGCCCTTGTCTGGCAAACATCAAGCCGGCAGCGCCTGTGCACAGGCGAATGCGCTGGCCCAGGCCCACTGGAAGTTGTAGCCGCCCAGCCAGCCGGTCACGTCCACCACCTCGCCAATGAAGTACAGCCCCGGCTGGGCCTTGCATTCCATGGTCTGCTGCGAGAGGGCGCGCGTGTCGATGCCGCCGAGCGTGACTTCGGCCTTTTTGTACCCCTCGGTGCCGGTGGGCACCAGTTCCCAGCGGGCCATGTGCCCGGCCAGCCGTGCCAGGGCCTTGTCGGAGGCTTCGTTGATGGGGCGCTGCCAGTCGGCATCGCGCCCGGCCCAGGCATCGGCCAGGCGGCTGGGCACGAGTTGGGCCAGTTCGTTGGCGATGAGCTTGCGCGAGCGGGCCTTGGCCTGCGCCAGCGCGGCGGTGAGGTCCGTGCCGGGAGCGAGGTCGATGGACAGCGGCGTGCCCTCCTGCCAGTAGCTGGAGATCTGCAGCACCGCCGGGCCCGACAGGCCCCGGTGGGTGAACAGCAGGTCTTCGTCGAAGGCCATGCGTGCCTTCTTGCTGCCCGTGCTGATCTGCACGGGCAGGGCCAGGCCGGCAAGCTGTGCCCACGGCGCCCAGGCTTCGCCGTCGAAGGTGAGCGGCACCAGGCCCGGGCGGCGCTCGACGAGCGGGACGCCGAACTGCTGCGCGATCCGGTAGCCAAAATCGGTGGCGCCGATCTTGGGGATGGACAGCCCTCCCGTGGCCACCACCAGGCTGCGCGCCTGCACGGGCCCGCGAGCGGTATCGATTTGATAGCTGCCGGCGCTCTCTACATCGGCCTCAGAGGCCGAAAACACTATTTTCTTGACGCCGCAGGGCTGCCAGTGGGTCACGCCACCGGCCGCGCATTCGGCCAGCAGCATGGCGATGAGGTCCTCGGCCGAGCGGTCGCAGAACATCTGGCCCTTGTGCTTCTCGTGGAAGGGAATGCCGTACTTTTGTACCAGCGCGATGAAGTCGGCGGGCGTGTAGCGCGAGAGCGCCGAGCGGCAGAACTGCGGGTTCTGCCCCACGAAGTGCTTGTGCGGCGCCTGCGGGTCGAGGTCGCGGTTGGTGAAGTTGCAGCGCCCGCCGCCCGAGATGCGGATCTTCTCGGCCACGGCCTCGGCATGGTCGACGAGCAGCACCTTCAGGCCGCGCTGGCCTGCCTGGCCGGCGCAAAAAAGGCCGGCGGCGCCGGCGCCGATGATCACGGTATCAAAAAATGGAAGCGTCGGCACGGCGGTTGGAAGCGTTGAGGCAAAGGCGCTGATTGTGCCGCCTCTACAGACAGCAAGGGTTGTGCCAACAAGAGCCGCTGCCGCGCTCCGCAAAACAGTGTTTCTGTTGGTAACGTCCGGGTGGCAGCGGTGTTCTATGAGTGCAGCGCACCAATAATGACGCGCTTGGCTCAAGGAGAACCTGGAAATGACGTCTGCATTCGATATCAACGCACAGGCCATCACGCGCCGCCGCTTTGGTCAGTGGGGCCTGGTGGCCGCAGCCTCCGGTATTACCGGTTGTGGCGGTGGGAGCGAGGCGCCCGCAGTGGAGCCGCCAGCCAAAGCCGGCGCACTGGAGCTAGTGGCTGGTGCTCTGGGTGGCGGTGGGTTCGCTCTGCAGCAAGGCTCCATAGTGCGACTGCCCGGGGAACTGAGCGGACCTGCGTTCAACACCCAGGGCGACTTTCAGTTTGTGAGCGGGACCTATGACTGTCGCGTGGGGCGCAGAAGCAGGCAGGGGGTGTCGTCGTTTTCTCCGATCCCCTCGGCTCTCCATGGACTGTTGTTTGATGCCTTGGACCGCTACCTCGTGACGGGGGGCGGGGGAAGAATTGATTGCTTGCAGGGCGAAACACTCGTGCGCCTGGCGGGAGGCGCTTCCGGTACGGGGTTGATCGATGGTGTGGGAATGGGCGCACGTCTCTTTTCCCCCCAATCTCTGCTGCTGGCCAAGAACGGGCTCGTGTACTTCATTGATGAAGATCCCCAGAGGGGCTTTCAACCGGTGTTGCGCACCCTGGCGACGGACGGAACGGTAAAGACACTGTTGCCGATACCCCATGGGAGCCAGCTGCTGGAGTCTCCCTCCGGCGGTGTGCGGCGTTACACCCATTCACCGTATGCGTCAGAGGAGAAGGAGTGGGCGGATCTGGTGTGGGAGGGCAATGCCTACCAATGGCAGGTTCTGCCCAACCAGTGGGCGTTTGACCAGTGGACGCCGCTGCAAAAGGTCCAAGGATCCACGGACGTGTATTGGGCGCATGCCGGAGCGGAAGGAGGGCCGGAATTCAGCATTGCGCAAATCGATTTGTCGGGGCGCTCGCTGGCCACAGGGTGGATGGTGCGGGGCACCGCGGTGGCGGTCGTCTCCCAGGGGCCGTCGCATGCAAACTCGGCCTCCCTGTTCGTGGCTTGCAGTGGGTTGTGGCAGGATGGATCGGAGGTTGTGGAGTGCAGGCTGGAGTCCACAGGTGCCGTGGTGCAACGGTGGTTGGGCCTGCGGGCCCACAGGGGCGAGGCAGACGGCCAGGGCCTGCAGGCGCGTTTCGACTTCATGCAAGGCGCTGAGGCATTGCCCGATGGGGCCGGTGGTTTGGTGGCGCTGGAGTACCAGCGCGGCAGTTCGTCGTCTGCTGCACCTGTGCCTGCCCTCCGATCGGTCAGTGCCCTGGGCCGAGTGAGCACATGGGCCGCCGCGCCGCGCGGGTCCCGGTTGGCCATCGCCTATGGGCATCTGGTCGGCCATGAGGGCGGAACCCAAAATACCTTGGTTCGAACGCCCATGGATGGCAAGTCTGCCTGGCAGGCATGGACAAGTTCCAGCCATGTCGCTCGCAACCGGGGTGAAGATGTGTTTCTGCGCACCGATACGACGGGGCGGCTGTGGTTTGCCAAGCGATATTCGCCGCAGCCCGGCACTGGCGATGAGTTTTTCGGCAGGGCCAAGGGAAACTCGCTCGTGGGCACGATCGACGCCAATGGGCAAGTACAGATTGTTGCGGGGGATCCGCAGGCCGTTTACACGCCGCAGACCTATCCCTCTCTGGCACAGCGCCCGTGGTACATGGACATTGCGGACATGGCTTTCGAGGGCGGTGCCGCCCAGGTATCGTGGGTGCTGTGCAACCGCGTGGAGTTGGATGGCGCCACCTACTTTGTGCGCTTCCACCCGGAACTGGTGCGCATCGATGCCCAGGGCATCCAGCGATTTGCGCTGTCTTTCGAGGTAGACCCAAAGCTGCCGGAGTTCTATAAGGAGCCCTTCAAGCAGATCTGCGTTCTGCCTGGGCGGCCCGGCGAGGTGTTTCTCTCCAGCGCCTGCGGCGTGCACCGATGGACGCAGGCCAAGGGGCTGGAGTTGCTGGCGGGCCAGAACGAGCCCACGCCCGGAGGCGTCTTCACTGGCCCGTTGCCGGGCGGATTGAACCTGGTGAAGTTCCTGGCGCCGGGGCCTGACCATCGCAGTCTGTACGTGGGCAGCGAGAACAGCGTGCTGCGGCTGGTGTTGCTGGATTAGGCCTGGCGGTTGATTGCATTGGCCGGGCCAAGAGCGCCCGCATTTCATGCCAGCGTGGACGATGAAGCCTGCGGGTTGGCAGCGCCCTCTCAGTGGTCGCGCTCACAGTCGGTGAGTGGTACAGGCTGCCGCCGAAGTCTTAGTCGGTGCCTTGGTGCCGCATGCATTCGGGCCGGTTGGCTCAGATCAGGTCATTTTTGCTCCTGCGCGATGAAGTCGGCCGGCGTGTAGCGCGAGAGCGCCGAGCAAAAGAACTGCGGGTTCTGCCCCACGAAATGCTTGTGCGGCGCCGATGGTGATCTGTGTCAAAAAAGAGATGGTCATCGGCGCGCCGGATGGTAGAGGGCGGCCCGGGTTTGTGACGCGGTAGCATGTGCCTTCCATCCGTGAGGAGCTGCCCCATGACCCTTCTCCGCTACGCCGGCTGCGCGCTGATGTTGGGCTTTCTGGGCCCTGCCTGGGCTATCAACAAATGTACGGACGCCGCAGGCAAGGTGTCCTTCCAGGACGCGCCCTGTACGGGCCAGGGCGAGCAGATCGAGGTGCGTCCGGCCATCGAAGGCGCCACCCCCATCCAGCCCCCGCGTTCCACTGCGAAGGAGGGCGCGTTCGGGCCGTCCTGGCAGCGCAAGCACCACCTGCAGACACAGGCCATTCCCCAGGCGCGCGCTGCCATCGAGCGCAACCAGCAGGAATGCGTGGCGCAACCCGAGGAGGTGATCACCAACGCAGGGCCACTGCGGCGCAGCACCCTGCCGTCTGGCTCCATGTTCGCGCAGGACCGGGCCGCGTCCGATGCCAGCAGCAAAGCGGCATGCAATGTGCGCACCGAGGAGTTGCGCAGGCAACTAAAGGTGCTGGAAGACGAACTCGCCAAGCTCTGACAGTGCGCACCGTGCGCTGCGGAAACGGTGCGCAAACCTGTCGCCTGCACTCGATTTCTGCGGGCAAGGCCAGCCCGTCCCTTGTTTTCCCGCCCAGCGGTGCCGCCCCGCCAGCGCCACCGCCTGCAGCGACAGGCCGTCGATCTTGTTCGTGATGCCCAAGAGCACGTTGGCCACCGCGGCGAACTCGCGGCCGTGTGTGCCGGCGTGCTCAATGATGGCTGTAGGCGTGCAGGGCGTGCACACAGGCGCGGCGCCCGATGAGGGGTGACCGCAGGGATACCTTAGGTTGCTGAGCATGTTTCTCTTGGTAACGCTTGGCTCCCATGCTCTCTTTCATGTGTGCGGCGCACCAATAATGCACGCTCGCTCAAGGAGAACCTCGAAATGAAGTCTGCTTTCGATAGCGGCGTGTCATCGATCACGCGCCGTCAGTTTGGTCAGTGGGGCTTGGTGATGGCTGCGACAGGTGTTGCCGGTTGTGGAGGCGGAGATGAGGCGCCCATAGTGGAGCCGCCTGCCAAAGCTGGGGCTCTGGAGATGGTGGCTGGCGCTTTGGGTGGCGCCGGGTTCGCCTTGCAACAAGGCGTAATCACGCGGCTGCCCATGGCTCTGTACGGGTTGGCATTCAACAGCCTGGGTGACCTGCAGTTTGTCGGCAGGTATCAACACGACTATCGCCTGGGGCGTAGAAGCAAGCAGGGGGTCTCATCGTTTTCCGCAATTCCTGGGCAAGGATTCATTGGCGGGTTATTTGACGCCTTGGATCGCTACCTTGTGACGTCTCTTGCTCCTGCGGAAAATGGCTTGCAAGTCGCCTATTTGCAGGGGGACACGCCCATTCCTCTGGCGGGAGGTGCGTCCAGCACGGCGCTGCGTGACGGGGTCGGGACAAGCGCTTACATCTCGCAGTTCATGGAACCACTGCTGGCCAAGGATGGGCTGGTGTATTTCGTTGATATCGACCCTAGCACGAGCCGGGTGGTGTTGCGTACCTTGGGGCTTGATGGGGCTGTGAAAACACTGCTGCAGATTCCCAATGGAAGCCGACTGATGGAATCTCCCACGGGTGGCGTGCGGCGTTACACCAGAGCGCTGTACCCCGCAGCCTTGACGGAATGGGCGGACCTGGTGCGGGACGGCGATGCCTACACGTGGCAGCCCCTTTCCAATCAGTGGCCCTTTGAGCAGGTCATGCCGCTGATGAAGGTCCACGGGACCCAGGATGTGTACTGGGCGGTGTCCGTGGACGGGGGAAACCGCAGCCTTGCTCAGGTTGATTTGTCGGGGCGTTGGCTGGCCGTGGGGTGGAAGCTACCGGGGCCGTTTTTTGCGGCTGCGGTGGACCGGTCGAAGGTGAACGCGACCACCTTGTTCGTGGCCTGCGGAGCGGGCGGGGAATCCGTCGAGGCCGAGGATGGATTGGAAATCGTGCAGTGCAGTCTCGAACTTCCCACCACGGTTGTTTACCGGTGGCTGGGACTGTCTGCAAACCGGGGCGAGGCAAATGACCAGAACCAGGCACGGTTCAGCTTCGTGCGTGGGTGCGAGGCTTTGGCGGATGGCGCCGGGGGGTTGATCGTATTGGAGTATCAGCGAGCCAATCCGCGACCCACGACTTCCTCCGCCCTCAGGTCGATCAGTGCATCGGGCCAGGTGAGTACCTGGGCGTTAGAGCCGCGCGGGAGCCGCTTGGCCATCGCCTATGGGAATCTGGTCGCGTTCGAGCCAGCAGGCAACGCTTTGGTTCGAGCGACGCAGGATGGCAAATCGTCCTGGCAACCATGGATAAGTTCCAACTACTTCGCTTCCTCTGGGCTGGGAAATTTGGGTGTGAACGTGCTGCGCACCGATACGACAGGCTTGCTGTGGTTTGCCAAACGCTACTGGCCGTTGCCATTCATTGGTTTCGGCCCGTTCAACGGGAATTCCATCGTTGGAACCATCGATGCTGCTGGGCAGGTGCGGATTGTCGCGGGAGATCCGCAGGCCGTATACACGCCCCAGACCTATCCCCCGCTATCGCAGCGGCCTTGGTATATGGACATTGCCGATATGGCTTTCGAGGGCGGCAGCGCGCAGGTTTCATGGGTGCTGTGCAACCGCGTAGTGTTGGACGATACTGGTAACTTCGTGCGTTTTCATCCCGAACTGCTGCGAATCGACGCCACTGGAAGACAGGCGTTTGCGCTACCCTCGACGAACACCATGTCGCGGGTTTATGACGAACCTTTCAAGCAGATCTGCGTACTGCCCGATCGGCCTGGAGAGGTGTTTCTCTCCAGTGCCTGTGGCGTGCACCGATGGACGCAGGCCAAGGGGCTGGAGCTGATGGCGGGCCAGGACGAGCCAACGCCCGGTGGTGTGGTCCTCGGACCGCTGCCTGCAGGGTTGAATCTCGTGAAGTTTTTGGCCCCGGGGCCCGACCGTCGCAGCCTGTATGTGGGAAGCGAAAACAGCGTGCTGAAACTGGTGTTGCCCGACTAGGGGTCACCGAACGGTACGCCGCTCCTGTAGGTTCCTACTCAACGGTGCCGCCCCGCCAGCGCCACGGCCTGCAACGACAGCCCGTCGATCTCGTTCGTGATGCCCGAGAGCACATTGGCCACCACGGCGAACTCGCGGCCGTGGGTGCCGGCGCGGGCGGCCATCACCTGGGCGTTGAAGCTCACCACCTTGGCTTCTCGGGCCACGGTCTGGATCGAGGCGACGATGCCCGCCAGCTCCTTCATCATCGCGTCGGACTGCGTGCGTGCCAGCTGGTCGAAGGCCGTGGTGGCGCGGTTGAGGGCGTCGAGCACCGCGTCGGTGCCGTCCACCAGCCGGGCCAGGGCCTCTTCGGTGCGCGGGCTCTGGCGTTCGGCCAGGTCCAGCGCCGTGCCCACCTGCCGCGCGAAGGCGTCGATGGTGGCGCCCACGCCGCCGGGTGCCTCGTAGGTGCGGCGGATAAGGCTGGCGCCTGCTTCATCAAGGTGGCGCGGCGTGTCCAGCAGACGGGTCTGGCTGGCGCTGAACAGGGCCAGCGAGGCGCGCGCCGCCTGCAGGTGCAGGGCGCTGCCGCGCGCGGCCAGCACGGTCTGCAGCACCATGCGCTGCGAGAGCATGCGCTGGCGTGCCGCGATGTTGACGATGGACATTTCCTCGGCCTGGCCGGCACCGGTCTTGTGCGTGGTGGCCGCTGGAAGCACGGCCGCGGGCGCCCTCGTGGGGTGGGCGGACGCGCCTGGAATGCCGGAGTGGGCGGGAACGGGGTGGGCAGCCATGGATTTCCTTGCTCGGGTTGCATTCACACCGTGTGTGTAGCAATACCCGGACCAATGGCAGGGTCCTGGTGTGTCCTTCAGCCGGCGTGGCGCAGGGCGGCGGGCACGTTGTCCGCCATGGCGGACGCGCCTTGCACCACGTCGCCCACCACGATGACCGACGGGCTGCCCAACCCCTCGCACTGGATGGTGTCGGCCAGTTGGTCCAGCGTGGTGATGGCGTGGCGCTGCCCGGACCCGCTGGCATGCTGGATGATGGCCACCGGCGTGCTGGCGTGCAGGCCTGTGAGCAGTTCGCGCTGGATCTGTGCCGCGCCGGCCATGCCCATGTAGATCACCAGCGTGAGCCGGGCGGCATGGGCGGTGGCGGCCAGTTGCCGCCAGTCGGGGCCGGGGTCGCCCGGCTTGGTGTGACCGGTGACGAGCAGCACGCCGTGCGCGTGGTCGCGGTGCGTGAGCGGAATGCCCAGCGCCGTGGGGCCCGCCAGGCCGGCCGTGATGCCGTTGACCACCTCCACCGCGATACCGGCGGCGCGCAGGTGTTCGGCCTCTTCGCCGCCGCGCCCGAAGATGAATGGGTCGCCGCCCTTGAGGCGCACCACGGTCTCGCCCTCCTGCACGGCCATGAGCATGAGTTTCTCGATGAAGGCCTGCGGCGTGCTTTGGCAGCCGCCGCGCTTGCCCACGCGCACCACGCGCGCGCGGCGCGGGGCCAGTGCCACGATGGCCTCGCTCACCAGGTCGTCCACCAGCAGCACCGTGGCCGCCTCGATGGCCCGCACGGCCCGCAGCGTGAGCAGTTCTGGGTCGCCGGGCCCTGCCCCCACCAGGGTGCAGGTGCCTTGCAGGCCGTTGCATTCGGTGGGGCGCGGGGTGGTGGTCATGGCAGGGTCAGGAAGCGATTTTCCTCACCAAATGCAAGATGTGTTCCACCTGCCGCGCGATGGGCTCGGGCACGGGCAGTTCGCCGTCGAGCACGGCGCGGGTGTATTGCGCGGTGCTGGCCACATCGGTGGTCTTGGGCAGCGTGGGCAGCACGGCCAGCGAGCCGCCCTGGGCCTCCTGCAGGCGCAGCGGGCGTCCGGAGAGGAAGCCGTCCATCTGCGGCGTGCGGCGCGGGTCGGCCACGGGTTCGCCCTCGGTGCCGCGCAGCAGCAGGGCGTCGGCCCCGGTGAGGGCGATGGTGGCGGCCATGGATTCGGCGTATTCCGGGTGCGTGTAGCTGCCCACGATGAGGCTGTCGCCCGCCACGGGCGAGAGTGGGTCCATGAGCTTGACGAGGCTGTGCGCGCTGTTGCGCAGGCCGAGCGCGCGGCGCACTTCCAGCAGGCGCTCCAGGCCGGGCAGTAGCAGCGCCGTGGGGGCGAAGGCCACCTGGCCGTTGTCGATCTCGTCGAGTTCCTGCAGCGCCTCGATGCCGAGCGCGGCCAGCACGTCCTGGCTGGAGACGCGGCGGTCTTCCGTGGCCGTGCCGTGCACCAGCACGGGCACGCCCTCGCGCGCCAGCAGCAGGGCCAGCAGAGGGGTGAGCACGGGGAGCTTGCGGGCGCCGTTGTAGCTGGGCAGCACCACCAGCGGGTGGCCGCTGGCGGGCAGCATCTCCAGGCGCTCGTGCACCGCGTCGAGGAAGCCCGCCATTTCTTCGGGCGTTTCGCCCTTGACGCGCATGGCGATGCAGAAGGCGCCCACTTCGAGGTCGCCCGCCACGCCGTCGAGCACCTGGCCCATCAGGTCGGCGGCCTGGTCGCGCGGCAGATCGCGCGCGCCTACTTTGCCGCGTCCGATCACTTTGAGGTATTGGCTGATGCCCATGGGTCTGGAGATTGGTTGCTGCGGAAAGGGCATTGTCATGCAGCAAGGCGGCCGGGCCGGGCAGGCCCGCGCAGAGGGCGAGCGCGCAGGTCGGGTTCAGTGCACGGTCGCAGCCGTTTCACGCGCCCGCCGGCAGGGTGCGCACCATGCGCTTGAGCTCGGGCAGGCATGAGCCGCAGTTGGTGCCGCAGCGTAACCGGCCCTGCAAGGCGGCCAGGCGCTCGCTGTCGCTGCCCTCGCAGTCTTCCAGCGCGGCGGCGATGGCGGCCTCGCTCACGCCGAAGCAGCCGCACACCTGCCGGCCCTGCGCCGGGCTGGCGCCGCGCAGGGCCGCTGGGGCCTGCGCGCCGGGGGCCAGCAGCTGGCGGCCATAGGCTTCGGCGGGCAGACCCTGCAGCAGCAGGGCGGCGATCCAGGCGTCTGCCTGGGTGTCGCCGGCCAGCAGCATGCCGGCCAGCGTGGCCGGGCCTGTGCCGCGCTCCAGCCGCACGCTGCGGCGTTGGCCATGGCGGCGGTCCTGGTAGCGCAGGGCGTCCTGGCTGTCCAGGCCCAGCAAGGCCTCGATGCGTTCGAGCAGCGCCTCGGGGGGCGCGTCGTGGGCGCCCGCGCGCAGCAGCACGCCGGCACGTGGCGCGGCCGCCGCGCCGGGCGGCGCGGGGTCGGCAAAGGGCACGCACAGCGCGAACGGAAACGCGTCCATCAGCGCGGCCAGGGCCTGGCGCGCGGCCAGGGCCTGGCCGGCGGGCAGCCAGGCGCGCGCCACGAGGCGCCAGGGCAGTTCGGCCTTGAGCACCTTCACGGCCGCGTGCTTGAGTTCGGGCTGCTTCGAGGTGGGGCAGTACGCGGGCGTGGTGAGCGCGTTCACCCCCGCCAGCCGCTGGCCCGTGGACGAGTGCCCGCCCAGGTATTCGCCGCCCCAGTGCATGGCCAGGAACACCTGCTCGGGCGCCATTTCCGCGCTGGCCTGCACGGGCACCACGATGGTGCCGCGCGCGCTGGTCACGTAGGCCAGATCGCCATCCCGCAGGCCTTGCCTGGCCATGTCCTGCGCGTGCATCTGCAGTGCGGGCTCGGGCGCGTGGCCGAAGAGATGGCCCAGCGTGCCGGTGCGGCTCATGCCGTGCCACTGGTCGCGCAGGCGGCCCGTGGTCAGGCTGAAGGGGCGGCGCGTGCTGCGCGGCTCGGCCACGCCCTTGCACTCCAGGGGCACGAAGCGCGCGCGGCCATCGGGGGTGGGGAACTGGCCGTCCTCGTAGAGCCGTGCCTTGCCAGTGCTGGCCGCCTCCGGCCAGGGCCACTGCTGCGGCCCCTGCTGGTCGATCAGCGCGTAGCTCAGGCCGGTGATGTCCAGGTCGCGCCCGCGCGTGCTTTCGCGGTGCTCGTTCCAGAGGGCCTCTGCGCCCGCGTCGGCCTGCGCGGTGGGGTAGGAGAACAGCGTGGGCCGGCCCGGGCGCAGCCGTGCTTCGAGCCGGTGCGCGAACTGCACCGCGATCTGCCAGTCGTGCCGCGCCTCGCCGGGCGCGGGCACGGCGCTGCGCACGCGCGAGATGCGGCGCTCGCTGTTGGTCACGGTGCCGGTCTTCTCGCCCCAGGTGCTGGCGGGCAGCAGCAGGTCGGCGTACTCACAGGTGGCAGTGGTGGCGAAGGCCTCCTGCACCACCACGAACTCGGCGCGCTGCAGGGCGCGGCGCACGGTGGCCTGGTCGGGCAGGCTCTGCGCCGGATTGGTGCAGGCGATCCACAGCGCCTTGATCTCGCCGTCGGCGGCGGCCTGGAACATCTCCACGGCCGTGCGGCCGGGCCGAGCGGGCACGTCGCTCAATCCCCACAGCGCGGCCACCTCGGCGCGGTGCGCGGGGTTGGCCAGGTCGCGGTGGGCCGACAGCAGGTTGGCCATGCCGCCGACCTCGCGCCCGCCCATGGCGTTGGACTGGCCGGTAAGGGAGAGCGGCCCCGCGCCGGGCTTGCCGATCTGGCCCGTGGCCAGGTGCAGGTGCACCAGCGCGGCATTCTTGGCCGTGCCGCTGCTGCTCTGGTTCAGGCCCTGGCAGTACAGGCTCAGCGTGGGCGCGCGCGGGCGGCCCGCGCCGCCGTCGAGCCCGGCGAACCAGCGCGTGGCGGTGCGCAGGTCGTCCACGGCGATGCCGCATTCGAGCGCCACGCGCTCGGGCGTGCATTCGGCGATGTGCGGCTGCAGCGCCTCGAAGCCGCTGGTGTGCGCGGCGATGTAGGCCGCATCGAGCCAGCCCTCGCGCTGCATCAGGTGCAGCATGCCGCCAAGCAGGCGCACGTCGGTGCCGGGCTGCAGGGGCAGGTACAGGTCGGCGATCTCGGCGGTGTCGGTGCGGCGCGGGTCGGCCACGATGATCTTCAGTTGCGGGTTGGCGCGCTTGGCGTCCTCGATGCGGCGGAACAGCACCGGGTGCGCCCAGGCTGTGTTGCTGCCGATGATGAACAGGCACTGCGCGTGCGCCAAGTCGTCGTAGCAGGCGGGCGGCGCGTCGGCACCCAGCGTCTGCTTGTAGCCGGCCACGGCGCTGCTCATGCACAGGCGCGAGTTGGTGTCGATGTTGTTGGTGCCGATCAGGCCCTTGGCGAGCTTGTTGAAGGCGTAGTAGTCCTCGGTGAGCAGCTGGCCCGAGATGTAGAAGCCCACGGCGTCCGGCCCGTGCGCGGCGATGGTGTCGGCGAAGCGCTCGGTGGCCAGGTCCAGCGCGGCGTCCCAGCCGATGGGCCGTGGCGCCGCGTTGCGCGCGGCGCGCTGCAGGGGCTGCAACAGGCGCGTCTGCAGGGTCACGGCATGGCTGGCCGTGTGGTGCAGGTTGGCGCCCTTGGTGCACAGGCGCCCGAAGTTGGCGGGGTGGTCCGGATCGCCGCGCACGCCGGTGATCGCGTCGCCCACGGTTTCGATGACCACGCCGCAACCCACGCCGCAATAGGGGCAGGTGGAGCGGGTTTCCCGGACGGGAACGTCGTGCGGAAAAGGTGTCGGGTGGAGCATGGCGTGGTTTCCGGTTGCGGGGGGCATGCGGTGCGGTATGCAAGCCTTGTGCCTGTGTGGAGGCTTCAGCGCTGGGCGTGGATCACGCCGAGCAGCGCCACGACGGTGATGGCGAGCACCAGCGCGATGCCGCGCCAGAACATCAAGGGATTGCGCTGGGACAGCGGCGCGCGGGTACGGGCAAGGTAGGCGGGGCCGGGCTGGCGCAGGTCGTGCACGAATTCGGACAGCGCCTCCTGGCGCTTGAGCGGATCGGGGTGCACGGCGCGCTCCAGCACGGCGTCGATCCAGGTGGGGATGGGGCGCTGCGCGTCCAGCGCGCTGGCGTAGCGCAGCCGCACCAGCGCGGCGCGCGTGCGCAGGCCCGCCACCTGCGTGCCGTAGGGCAGGCGGCCGGTGAGCATCTGGTAGGTGATGACGCCGAGCGAGAACAGGTCCGAGCGCGGCGTGGCGGCCTCGCCCAGGAAGCATTCGGGCGCGGTGTACTGCACCGTGCCCAGGATGTCGCCGGCCGCGCCCGGCGGCGCGTTCTCGGCCAGGCCCGCCACGCGCACCGCGCCGAAATCGATGATCTTCACCGTGCCCGTGGCGTCGTCGATCAGGATGTTCTCGGGCCGCAGGTCCTGGTGCAGCATCTCCATGCGGTGGAAGGCCTGCAAGCCGCGCGCGATCTGCGCGACGATGTCGCGCACCACGGGCAGGGCGGGCCGGGGGTGGTCGATCATCCACTGCGCCAGCGTCTGGCCCGGCACGTACTCCATCGCCACGTAGAGGTGCTGGCGCGGTCGAGGATGGGTGCTGGGCCGCAGCACATGGGGGCTGCGCACGCGCCGCGCGATCCACTCTTCGAGCAGGAAGCGGTCGAGGTAGGCCGGGTCGCCGCGCAGGTCGATGGAGGGCATCTTGAGCACCACCTTGGCGCCGCTGTCGGGGTCGATGGCCAGATAGATGTGGCTGCGGTGGCTGGCGTGCAGCTCGCGCACGATCTCGTAGCCGTCGAGCCGGTCGCGCGGCTCCAGCAAAGGGGGCAGGCGCAGTGCGGCGCGCTGGCGCTGCAGCTCGCCGCTGTCCTGGGCGGGCAGCGCGTCGATGCGCAGGATCTGCGCCGTCAGGTTGTCGCGGCTGCCACGGCGCAGCGCCTCGGCGACGATGGCGCGCGCCGCCTGGTCCAGGTCGTCGCCATGGGCCGCGATGGCCTGCGCCATGAAGGCCGCGCTGGCGTGCTCGTGCACGCCGTCGGTCGTGAGCACGAAGGTGTCGCCGGGCTCGACGGGCAGGGCCTGGTAGTCGATGTCGAGCTGGGGCTGCAGGCCCAGCGCGCGCGCCAGGTGGCTTTGGCCGCCGGGCAGGTGCAGGCGGTGGTCTTCGGTGAGCTGCTCCAGCGCCTTGCCCTGCACGCGGTGGATGCGCGCGTCGCCCACATGGAACAGGTGCGCCGTGGACGACTTGACGACCAACGCGCTGAGCGTGCACACATGGCCCCGGTCGTGGTCGAAACGGTGCGGGCCGCGCTGCGTCTGCGCGTGCAGCCACGAGTTGGTGGCCGCCAGCACGCACTGCACCGAGCGCTGCACGCTCCAGGCGTCGGAGGTGCAGTAGTAATCGTCCATCAGGGCGCGCACCGCCGCCGCGCTGGCGATGTGGCTCACATCGCTGCTGCTGATGCCGTCGGCCAGCGCCACCGCCACGCCCTTGGCGGCCAGCGCCGGCCCCTCGGGGACGCGGGCGCCATGGAAGTCCTGGTTGACCTCTTTCGGGCCGGGATCGGTGTGCTGCCCGATGCGGACCCGCAGTGCGCCTTCCATGGTCCGCTCGTCCAGAAAATCAGACCAGCGTGCGCTTGGGAGCGGTCTTGATGTGGGTGGCGTAGAGCGTGAGGCCCGTGAAGGCCAGCCCGCCCACCAGGTTGCCCAGCACCACGGGGATCTCGTTCCAGAGGAAGTAGTCCAGGATGGAGAAATTGCCGCCCATCATCAGGCCCGAGGGGAACAGGAACATGTTCACCACCGAGTGCTCGAAGGTCATGGCGAAGAACAGCATGATGGGCATCCACATCGCGATCACCTTGCCGCTGACGGTGGTGGAGATCATGGCGCCGACCACGCCCGTGGACACCATCCAGTTGCACAGCATGCCGCGGATGAAGATGGTGAGCCAGCCCATCAGGCCATATTGGGCGTAGCCCAGCGTGCGCGCCTCGCCGATGTGGCCGATCTTCTGGCCCACCTCGTTGGGCGGCACCGAGAAGCCGTAGGTGAAGATGAAGGCCATCATGAACGCCACCGTGAGCGCGCCCAGGAAATTGCCCGTGAACACCACGCCCCAGTTCTTCAGGATGGCCTTGACGGTGACGCCCGGGCGCTTGTCCAGCCAGGCCAGCGGCGTGAGCACGAACACGCCCGTCAACAGGTCGAAGCCCAGCAGGTAGAGCATGCAAAAACCCACCGGAAACAGGATGGCGCCCACCAGCGCCGATCCGGTCATGACCGAGGCGGTCACGGCGAACACAGCCGCCAACGACAGGATGGCGCCCGCCATGTAGGCGCGGATCAGCGCGTCGCGCGTGGACATGTAGATCTTGGATTCGCCGGCGTCCACCATCTTGGTGACGAATTCGGAAGGAACGAGATAGGCCATGGTTTTCTTTCTTCTGGGATCGGTCAGCGTGGGGCCGGCGCGCGCCGGCCCCGGGGGCGGGTCAGGCCGTGGCGGCGGCGCGCTGGCAGGGGCCCGCCAGCGGGCGTGTCTCGGTGGTGGCGTGGCTCGCCAGCTCGTCGGCGTCGAGGAAGACCTGGCCGTCTTCCACCTTCACCCGGAATTTCGGCGTGCAGCCCTCGTCGGGCGCCTGGGCCTGGCCGTCGGCCAGGCCGATGGTCCAGTTGTGCAGCGGGCAAGCCACGTTGTTGCCGAACACGATGCCTTGCGACAGCGGGCCGCCCTTGTGCGGGCAGCGGTCGAGCAGGGCGAAGAACTCATTGGCCTCGGTGCGGAACACGGCCACCTCCAGGCCCTGGGCGCGCTGCACGCGGCGCGCGCCCAGCACGGGGATGTCGTCCACGCGGCAGATCGGTTTCCATGTATTCATGTGGGTGCTCCTCGTCGTTTCAGGTTTTCAGTTCGGCATAGAGGCCGGTGATGCGGTCCATGACGGCGAGCAGGTTCTCGCTCGTGATGAACATGTCGGACAGCGCCTTGGGGCTGGCGGCGTGGACCTCCTTGAGGGCCATGTCGAAGAACAGCCATTGGTGGTCGGCCAGCTCCAGCTGCAGGCGGATGCCGTGGGTGGCCTCCGGGGCGTTGCGCAGCAGGTCCATGGCGGCCAGGAACTCCTCGCGCGCGCGGGCGATCTCGGCGCTGGCCTGCGCGGTGTCCACCTTCAGCGTGGCGGCGTAGAAGAACTTGGCCATGCGCTGCGAAAGCATGCGCTGGCGGCCCGCCACGTTGACCAGCTTGCCCACCGGCTTGCCCGACGCGGCCTCGTACTGCACCGTGCCCTGGTGGGCCAGGGCC
This sequence comes from Simplicispira lacusdiani, assembly GCF_003604195.1. Taxonomy (GTDB): domain Bacteria; phylum Pseudomonadota; class Gammaproteobacteria; order Burkholderiales; family Burkholderiaceae_C; genus Simplicispira; species Simplicispira lacusdiani. Next base: position 316,658 of record NZ_QXGR01000005.1, on the reverse strand, counting down.
AGCACGCGCGCGTCGGTGCGCAGCAGCCGGGCGGCGCTGTCGCGGTTGGGGCGGGTGCCCACGAGCAGGCCCTTGTATTCGCTCCAGGCGCTTTCGAGTTCGCCGTAGGTCTTGCGGATGTCGGCGCTGGGGGCGTAGGCCTTGAGCTCGACGAGCTGGCGGTCGAACAGGGCCATCGAGCGGTCCAGGATGGGCTGGGCCGCGCTGCTCTCCGCGCGGTGCACCAGGGCCAGCCAGGCCTTGGCCATGCGCTGCGAGAGCATGCGCTGGCGGCCGGCTTTGTTGATGGCGTCGTTGAGGTCGCTCACCTGGGCCCGCGCGCCCACGCCCAGGCCGGAGGCGGCGGCGAGCACGATCAGGCCACGGCGTTTCATGCCGGCGCTCCCTCGACCTGGATCGGGATGAACTGGCGCTGGTCCACGCGCGCCTTGTCGAACTCGAACCACGGGTCGGGCTCGCCTTCGAGCGCCCACTGCAGGCGTGCCCACAGCGCCTTGCGGCCCTCGTGGTCGTCGAGGATCTTCTTCTTCACATGGTCCAGGCCCACGCGCGCCACGTAGTGCACGGTGCGCTCCAGGTACCAGCCTTCCTCGCGGTAGAGCTGCATGAAGGCGCCCGTGTACTCCAGCACCTCCTCGGCGGTCTTGAGCTTGGTGAAGAACTGCGCCACCTCGGTCTTGATGCCGCCGTTGCCGGCGACGTACATCTCCCAGCCGCTGTCCACGCCGATGATGCCGACGTCCTTGATGCCGCTCTCTGCGCAGTTGCGCGGGCAGCCGCTGACGGCGAACTTCACCTTGTGCGGAGCGTTCATGCGCCACATGGCACGCTCCAGGTCCTTGCCCATCTTGGTGCTGTCCTGCGTGCCCATGCGGCACCACTCGCTGCCCACGCAGGTCTTCACCGTGCGCAGCGCCTTGGCGTAGGCGTGGCCGCTGGGCATGCCGATGTCGCGCCACACGGCCTGCAGGTCTTCCTTCTTCACGCCCAGCAGGTCGATGCGCTGGCCGCCCGTCACCTTCACGGTGGGGATCTGGTACTTGTCCACCACGTCGGCGATGCGGCGCAGCTCGTCGGCCGAGGTCTCGCCGCCCCACATGCGCGGCACCACGGAATACGTGCCGTCCTTCTGGATGTTGGCGTGGCTGCGCTCGTTGATGGCGCGGCTCTGCGGGTCGTCCTGCGCCTCCTTGGGCCAGGTGCTGAGCAGGTAGTAGTTGACGGCCGGGCGGCAGGTGGGACAGCCGTTGGGCGTCTTCCAGTCCATGAAACGGAACACCGCGCCAGTGGTCAGCAGCTTGTTGGCGCGGATCGCATCGCGCACCGCCTGGTGGCCGTGCTCGGTGCAGCCGCACAGGGGCTTGGTCTTGGGCGTGGCGGAATAGTCGCCACCGGCGGTGGCCATGAGGATCTGCTCCACCAGGCCGGTGCACGAGCCGCAGCTGGCACTGGCCTTGGTGTGCTTGCGCACCTCGTCGAGCGTGAACAGGCCCTTCTCCTTGATGGCCTTGCAGATCTGGCCCTTGGTCACGCCATTGCAGCCGCACACCTCGTCGCTGTCCGCCATGGCGGCGGCCTTGTTCTGGCCCTGGTGGCCGGCGTCGCCCATGTTCGACTCGCCGAACATCAGCTTGTCGCGGATGTCGGCCACGGGGCGCGCGTCGCGCAGCAGCTTGAAATACCAGCTGCCGTCCACCGTGTCGCCGTACAGGCAGGCGCCCACCAGCTTGTCATCCTTGAGCACCAGCTTCTTGTAGACACCGCCGCTCGGGTCGCTCATCACGATCTCCTCGGTGCCGTCGCCGCCCTGGAAGTCACCCGCGCTGAACAAATCGATGCCCGTCACCTTGAGCTTGGTGGAGGTGAGCGAACCCTGGTAGCGGCCGATGCCGAACTCCGCCAGATGGTTGGCCAGCACCTTGCCCTGCTCGAACAGCGGCGCCACCAGGCCGTAGGCAATGCCCCGGTGCGCGGCGCACTCGCCCACGGCGTAGATGCGCGCGTCGGTGGTGGTCTGCAGCGTGTCGCTGACGACGATGCCCCGGTTCACGTGCAGGCGCATCTTCTCGGCCAGCGCGGTGTTGGGGCGGATGCCCACGGCCATCACCACCAGGTCGGCGGGCACCTCGGTGCCGTCCTTGAACTGCACGGCGCGCACGCGGCCGCTGTCGTTACCGAGCAACGCGGCGGTCTGCCCCTGCATCAGGAACTGCATGCCGCGCTCCTGCAGCGACTTCTGCAGCATCTTGCCGGCCACGCTGTCGAGCTGGCGCTCCATCAGCCACTCGGCCGCGTGCACCACGGTGACCTGCATGCCGCGCTTCATCAGGCCATTGGCGGCCTCCAGGCCCAGCAGGCCGCCGCCGATGACCACGGCGCTCTTGTACGTGGCGGCGGCGTCGATCATGGCCTGGGTGTCGGCGATGTCGCGGTAGGCCAGCACGCCGTCGAGGTCCTTGCCCGGCAAGGGCAGGATGAACGGGTTGGAACCCGTGGCCATGATGAGCCGGTCGTATTCGGCGCTGATCTGCTCGCCCGCCGCGTTCGTGGCATGGACCACGCGGTGCACGCGGTCCACGTCGGTCACCGTGAAGCCCGTGTGCAGCCGGATGCCGTTGTCCTGGTACCAGGACCAGTCGTTGAGGATGATCTCGTCCACCGTCTGTTCGCCCGCGAGCACGGGCGAGAGCAGGATGCGGTTGTAGTTCGGGTGCGGCTCGGCACCGAAGACCGTGATGTCGTACAGATCGGGCGCGATCTTGAGCAATTCTTCGAGTGTGCGCACACCGGCCATGCCGTTGCCCACCATCACCAGCCTGGATTTTTTCATCGTGCCCCCCAAGGCAGTTCGCCAAAAACAAAAAAGGCGCCAGCACGCAGCGGGAGCTGCATGCAGACGCCTTCGTCTGGTGGGGGCCGTGCGCCGTTGCACCGCCCCGCGTGCGGCCTGCAGTGGCCGCGCAAGGGGTAATGCAATCACCGTGCCAGGGCATGGCGCGGGTGATCTCCGTGCGCCATGGAATGCCTTGGTGCGCCAGTGCCAGGGCATGCACCATGGTGGGGGGGCGCCGTGCCAGCGGCTGGTGCGTTGCGGCATGAACCCGCGCCATGGTCGCGCACCATGAAAAAAGCCCGCGCCGTTCGCACGGCGCGGGCTGGAGGGGAGAGCGCCGCGAGGGCGTCGCCCGGCAGGGCTTAGCTGCGTTCGCCGGTGGCGATCAGGTGGGCGCGGGCAGCGGTCACGGCTTCTGCGCGGACGGTGGGGCGAGCCTGGGTGCTCTTGGCCAGCGCGGCGCGGTCGGCGATCGGGCCCTTGGCGAACTCGGGCAGAGCCTTCTGGCCTTCGGCGCGCACATCGGTGCGGCTGAGGACGGATTGGACGCGCGATTCGAAGTCGGTGCCGTACAGGTCGCCATTGAGTTCGGCGGCCTGGGCGCCGATCGAGGCGAAAGCGGCAACGGCGGCGATGGAGAGAATGCGTGCGGTCTTCATGATGGTGTCCTTTCGAAACGTACTCTGAGGGGCCGCTGGCCGCAGGAGCCATCGAGTCCTGCGGGGCGGTTTCGGTGAGTCGCCTTGGTGTGTTCGTCTCATCGATGGGTTGAACTGTACGCACCCCGGAGTCATTTAAAAACTACTCAGTCGCGAATTGACTGTTCCAGTATTAGGAACAATCAGAGACTTGATTTCGGCGCGCGCGCACCCAAGCCCGCCTTCGCCGTGTGCATTCGGACTACGCCCAGTTGCGCGGCAGCCCCGGATGGGCTGAAATGGCTTACCGCAGTTGCGTAATCACAGGGAGGTGTTCCATGACCACAGTCGCAGAAATCCTCAAATCCAAGGCCGACAGCACGGTGCATTCCATCGCGCCGACGGCGACGGTCTACGAGGCCTTGCGCCTCATGGCCGACAAGAGTATCGGGGCGCTGCTCGTGAAGGAGGGCGATGCCATCGTGGGCATCATCACCGAGCGCGACTACGCCCGCAAGATCGCGCTCATGGGGCGCACCTCGATGGAGACGCTGGTGCGCGACGTGATGACGTCCTCCGTGCTGTGCGTCCATCCCCCGCAAAGCAGCGAGGAATGCATGCAGCTCATGACCGGAAGGCGCCTGCGCCACCTGCCGGTGCTCGACAACGGCAAGCTCGTGGGCATGATCTCCATCGGCGACCTGGTGAAGGACATCATCTCCGAGCAGAAATTCATCATCGAGCAGCTGGAGCACTACATCACTGGTGGTGGCAGATGAGGCAGGGAACAACCCCCTGAGCGGCTGCGCCGCTTCCCCCTTCTCTCGAATTGCTGCGCAATTCGGGAAGGGGGACTTTGCTCAGCGCGGCGGGGCGGCCCTTGCGCGGCGGCCCTGGCCTGGGCCGTGACGGTTTCATGGGCAGTGGGGGCGGTGTGGCGCCTGAAATGCAAAAGGCCCTGGCTGCGTGCAGCCAAGGCCTTTGATGCGGGCACCGGGTCAGGCCGCTTTCTCGACGTGGCCCTGTCGGGTGTACAGGAAGTCGATCACCGCCTTGCGGTAGTTCACGTAGCGCGCGTCCTCGGCCAGTTCCACGCGCGAGCGTGGGCGGGGCAAATCCACATGCAGCACTTCGCCGATGGTGGCGGCCGGGCCGTTGGTCATCATCACGATCTTGTCGGACAGCAGCACGGCCTCGTCCACGTCGTGCGTCACCATCACCACGGTGCTTTGCGTGCGCGCCACGATCTCCAGCAGCTCGTCCTGCAGCTTGGCGCGGGTGAGCGCGTCGAGCGCGCCGAAGGGCTCGTCCATCAGCAGCACCTGGGGTTCCATCGACAGCGCCCGGGCGATGCCCACGCGCTGCTTCATGCCGCCCGAGATCTCGCCGGGGCGCTTCTGGCCCGCGTGCGTCAGGCCCACCAGGGCCAGCGCGGCGTCGGTGCGGGCCTTCAGTTGCGCCTTGCTCTCGCGGGCGCCGAACACGCGCTCCACGGCCAGGTACACGTTGTCGAAGCAGGTGAGCCAGGGCAGCAGCGAGTGGTTCTGGAACACCACCGAGCGCTCGGGCCCCGGGCCCTTGATCTCCTTGTTGGCGCACAGCAGCGCACCATTGGTGGGCGTGGTCAGCCCGGCGATCAGGTTCAAGAGCGTGGACTTGCCGCAGCCCGAGTGCCCGATGAGCGCCACGAACTCGCCCTTGGCGATGGTGAGGTTGATGCCCTTGAGCGCCGGGAACAGGCCCTTGGCCGTCTTGAAAGTCTGCTCGACGCCCTGGACTTCGATGAACTTGGTGGTGAGGGATGTATGCATGAGGTTCTCCTGGTTTTTCCGAGGCCACCGTGGAACCGGCTTTGCCGGGCCACTGGTGGCGCCCCCTGGAGGGGGTGACGCGCCGCAGGCGCGGCTCAGGGGTGGGTCAAGTCCTCACCTCTTCGAACGTGAAGGCCGTGGCCAGCTTGACCAGGGCCGCTTCGAGCAGCAGCCCGACGATGCCAATCACGAAGATGGCGATGATGATGTTCTTGACGTTGAGGTTGTTCCACTCGTCCCACACCCAGAAGCCGATGCCCACGCCGCCCGTCAGCATCTCGGCCGCCACGATCACCAGCCACGCCGTGCCCACGGCCAGGCGCACGCCGGTCAGCATGTAGGGCAGCACCGAGGGGAACAGGATCTTGGTGAGCACCTTCCACTCGCTCAGGTTCAGCACGCGGGCCACGTTCAGGTAGTCCTGCGGCACGCGCTGCACGCCCACGGCGGTGTTGATGACCATGGGCCAGATCGAGCAGATGAAGATGGTCCAGATCGCCGCCGGGTTGGCACCCTTGAACACCAGCAGCCCGATGGGCAGCCAGGCCAGCGGCGACACCGGGCGCAGCAGGCTGATGAGCGGGTTGAACATGCGCGAAAGGAAGGCGAAACGTCCGATGGCAAACCCCGCCGGAATGCCCACCAGCGCCGCCAGCCCGAAGCCGATGGCCACGCGCTGCAGCGAGGCCAGCACGTTCCAGCCCACGCCCTGGTCGTTGGGGCCGTTGCGGTAGAAGGGGTTGCTGAACACCTCCACCGCCTGCAGCCAGGTCTCGTAGGGGCTGGGAATGCTGCGGCCCGTGCTGGCCGACACCAGCGCCCACAGCCCCACCAGCAGCCCCAGGCCCAGCACGGGCGGCAGCACGTTCTGCCAGAAGGCGCGCGACAGCGCGCCACTATCGCGCGGGGCGGGAACCTCGGGTGCTTTTGCAGTGTTTTTGGCCGTTGAGACCGTGGATAGGGCGCTACCAGCTATGCTTTTGTGAGCGTCTGGCGCGTCGGCTGGCGTGGGGTCCAGCGGTGCATGAAAAACGGCACTGACCATGGTGACCTCCGGTTGCTCAGGCTTTGATCTTGAAACCATCGGCGTACTTGGCGGGGTCCTTGCCGTCCCACACCACGCCGTCGATCAGCTTGCTCGTGCGCATCACATCCTTGGGCACGCTGATCTTCATGGCGCTGGCCACCGACTTGTACAGCTCCACCTGGTTCACCTGCTTGGCCACGGCCAGGTAGTCGGGGTGGCTCTTGAGCAGGCCCCAGCGCTTGTGCTGCGTGAGGAACCACATGCCGTCCGACAGGTAGGGGAAGTTCACCACGCCATCGTTGAAGAACTTCATGTGGTTGGCGTCGTCCCAGGTCTTGCCCATGCCGTTCTGGTAGCGGCCCAGGATGCGCTGGTTGATCGCGTCCACGCTGGTGTTCACATAGGCCTTGCCGGCAATCGTCTCGGCCATCTTCATCTTGTTCGACAGGCTCGCGTCGATCCACTGGCTGGCTTCCAGCACCGCCATCATCACGGCGCGCGTGGTGTTGGGGTACTTCTTCACGAACTCGGCCGTGGTGCCCAGCACCTTCTCGGGGTGGTCCTTCCAGATGTCCTGCGTGGTGTTGGCCGTGACGCCGATGCCGTCCATGATGGCGCGGTGGTTCCAGGGCTCGCCCACGCAGAAGCCGTCCATGTTGCCCACGCGCATGTTGGCCACCATCTGTGGCGGCGGCACGGTGATCAGCTTGGCGCCCGACAGCGGGTTGATGCCCGCCGCCGCCAGCCAGTAGTGCATCCACATCGCGTGCGTGCCCGTGGGGAAGGTGCCCGCGAAGGTGTATTCGCGCTTCTCCTTGGCCATCAGCGCCGCGAGCGAGGGGCCGTCCACCGCGCCCTTGTCGGCCAGCGCCTTCGATAGCGTGATCGCCTGGCCGTTGTTGTTGATGCTCATCAGCACCGCCATGTCCTTCTTGGGGCCTGCCGTGCCCAGGTGCACGCCGTACACCAGGCCGTAGAGCACGTGGGCGAAGTCCAGCTCGCCGTTCACCAGCTTGTCGCGCACGCCGGCCCAGCTCGCCTCCTTGGTGGGGACGATGGTCACGCCGTACTTCTTGTCGAAGCCCAGCACCGAGGCCATCACCACGCTGGCGCAGTCGGTCAGCGGAATGAAGCCGATCTTCACCTCCTTCTTCTCGGGCGCGTCCGAGCCCTGGGCATGCACGAGCGCCCGCAGCGCGGGGCTCACGCCCACCGCGCCCACGGTGGCGGCCTGCAGCACGGTACGGCGGTTGAGGCTGGTTTTCAGAAGATCGGTCATGGGGCTCCCCTTGCATCGTGAAAGTAAAAAAGGCGTCCTCACGCTGCGCACGTGCCGCTAGGGGCAGCGCATGCGCAGGGTGGGGACGCCTTTGTCCGGTTTCTGGTGGCAACCCCCCGCCGTTGGGTGGCGCCGCCGTGGTGACCCCCGAGGGGGGTGAAACCATCAATGCAAGGCTTGTGCCAGCTTTGCGGAGCTAGGGGTGCTATGAAAGGGGGAGCTGGAGGCGCTCTATTTCAGGGCGTTGGGGGCCGATTGGGCTTGAAGCGATGCGTGCAAAGGCGCACCGGGGTTGTGCGGCGCACCATGGGAGCGCGGGAGTGAGGTAGTGCGTTGATCGGCTGGGCACCGGCCTCGCACTGAGAAGCAGCGTGGCCGCACTGATCAAGGGATCGCTTTGCAGTAGCTGCTGGTCGGACGTCGGATTAGACAGAGCGGGTTTGCCACAGTGTTGTCATAGGTGTCAACTACCGCTCCTTAGAACTGACCATGGCTACGCACCACGTAGTCGCTTAATATCTCCCAAATTCATGAGAACTTTAAGGATGACGATGGAAGCTACTATAGGGGGAGTTGACAAAGCATTCGTTGCGTATCCGTCTAGAGATTCGTCGTTGGCCGGAATCATTGCTGAAGGCGTAGCCAAAGCAAATCGTATGTCAGGCAAGCGCCTGCGCTACACACCCTGGGAGTTTAACGACGTTGCGGGAAACCCACTCATCTCTCCAATCTTGGAAGGGATAGAGTCATCGAAATTTGTTGTCGCGGACATTACCTACCTGAATCCAAATGTGGTATATGAAATTGGTTTCGCGATTGGGAGATCCCGCCGTTGTTTCCTCATAAGGCACTCGCATACCGAAGGTGACAAACGAGTCGCTAGGGAAGTTGGAATATTCGACACCCTTGGCTACGATATATATGACGACTCGGACGGGCTTGCTGGATCACTTACTGCATATGTCGACCCAAAGCCACTGGCGTTTTCGACGGCGCTTGACAGGCTTGCGCCGGTATATGTCGTAGAGCCGCCTACAAAAGGGGGCGTCACCACAGTGATGACATCACGCCTTAAGAAGGCAAGATACAAGTACAGAAGCTTCAATCCAGCTGAAGATGCTCGTCTATCCGCTGCAGATGCAATAAGGCAAGTTGCAAGTTCAGCTGGCATATTGCTCTACTTCTTGGATGGGAGTCAGGAAACAAACTTCATTCACGACACTCGGACACTGTTTGTTGCTGGTCTGGCCCATGGGATGGGTAAGCCGACCCTTATTCTGGCGCATGGCTCTGCAGATATACCTTTGGATGTTCGTGATGTAGTCAAGCGCTTCGGCCGATCTGAAGACATAATCGATCACATAGCGGCCTTTTCCCTCGAAATTACGGAGCATCTGCAGCAGGCAGATCCGACACCGCTCAAAGATCTAACGCCACTCCAGTCGTTGCAGATCGGAGATCCAACGGCCGAAAATGAGATGACGACCTTGGGTAGCTACTTCTTACGCACCGATCAATATAGTAAGGCAGTGCGAGGAGAGGTAAACCTCGTAGTGGGTCGAAAAGGTGCTGGCAAGACAGCTTTATTTATTCAAGTCCGCGATAAGACTCGCTCTGACAAACGAAACGTCGTTCTTGACCTAAAGCCTGAGGGCTACCAGCTGCTCAAGTTGAAAGAGGATATTCTTGCCCATCTGACGCAGGGCGCCAGCCATCACTTGGTGACTGCTTTCTGGGAATATTTAATCCTGCTAGAGATTACTTACAAGCTCCTCGAGAAGGATCACAGTGCACACAAATTCGATCATGAAATTCGCGATTTGTATCTAGAGCTTGAGCAGACTTATAAAACTGAAGGCTACTCCGTTGAGGGCGACTTTTCAGAGAGACTTTTGGCTCTTTCGCAGCGTATTGCCCAGGATTATGCACAAAGATTCGGGGACACTGATGGGACGAAGCTGTCGACAGATCAGGTCACGCAGCTTGTTTACTCTCATGACGTGCGGCATCTGCGGCGGCAAGTATCCGCATATCTTGAGCATAAGCAAAGCGTTTGGGTTCTGTTTGACAACCTAGATAAAGGTTGGAGCACTCAAGGCGTTGATGCTGTCGACGCGATGGTCTTACGCTGCCTTATTGATGCAGGGCGAAAGGTTGAGCGCGACATGCGCAAGGATGGTCATATTGTCCATTGCATCGCCTTCATTCGTAACGATGTGTATGAGCATCTGATGCGTCAGAGCGCTGACTACGGCAAAGAGATGAGGGTGGCTTTGGATTGGACTGACCCGGATATGTTGCGTGAGTTGCTGCGACTGCGTTTGATGTCCGGGCTGCCTGCTAGTTCAGTGAATGTGGGGTTTGATCAGATCTGGCCTCAACTTTGTATTTCACACTACAAAGGTGAGGAAACTTCAGCCTACATTATTGAGCGCTCGCTAATGCGTCCGCGAAATGTGATCAAAATGTTTGCTCATGCAAAAGGTTTTGCGGCGAATCTTGCTCATCAGAAAATTCAAGAGAGCGATCTTGAAAAAGGAATTCGTGCCTACTCCCAGGATCTACTAGTCGAGCTCGATCATGAATTGACAGATGTATTTCCTGATTCTCGCGACTTGCTCTATCACTTCATAGATGCACCGCCTCAGTTAACAGAAGCCGTTCTAACGGAATTGATTGCAAGCGCTGGCATTGAATCTAGTGATGTGCAGCGCGTGATTGATTTTCTTTTGTATTATGGAATTCTTGGTATTCAGGATTCTGCAGAGCACATTCACTACATCTTCAACGTGAACTACGATTTGAAGGTTCTACAGGTTCGTGCAGCTCGTGCTAAAAGTGATGCCGTGTACGTGATGAATCCGGCATTCCGCCCTGCGCTTGGAATTCGTGACACCAACTCGGTGTGAGCTTGAGGTGATGGGCTGGGTTGAACCTGCAGGGCTCAGGCTGAACGGGGCAAGCCCAAAGCCCCTTCGTGGTGTTGAACGTCCGTTATGCGACACCTGACCACCGATCACAGGACTCGGACCGAAGACAGCAACCAGCCTGATTTCGGCATTCCCTTTTGGTGGTTTTTAAACCGTCCGTAGCACCCCGCGCGCCGCCTCCGCTACCACCCGGCTTAACCCCTCCAGCACCCCCGAAGCCGCCCGCGCCTGCTGCCAATACAGCGGCACATCCAGCGGCGTATCCGGCACCAGTTCGACCAGCGTGCCGTCCTTCAAATGCTGCGCCACCAGCACCTCCAGCTGCATGCCCCAGCCCATGCCCGCCAGCGCGGCGGTGGCAAAGGCTTGGGGCGAAGGTAGCGTGTGCCGGGGCAGTTCCACATGCCGGTGGCACAGGCGCCGGGCCCAGCGGGCCTGGAGTTCGTCCTTGGGGCTGAACACCAGGCTGGGCGCGCGGGCCAGGGTGCCGGCGGTCACGCCCTCCCCAAAATGGCGCGCCATGAAGGCGGGGCTGGCGGCGGCGCGGTAGCGCATGGCGCCCAGGGGCTGGCTGTTGCAGCCGGTGGCGGGGCGGGCGGTGGCGGTGACGGCGGCGAGCACGGCACCGCTGCGCAGCCATTCGGCGGTGTGGGTTTCGTCGTCCACGGCCACTTCCATCAGCACGGGCGCCTGGGCCGCGAAGGTGGCGACGGCGGGGGCGAACCAGGTGGCCAGGCTGTCGGCGTTCACCGCCACGGGCAGCGGCACGCGGGCGATGCCTTCCGGGGCCAGCGCGGGCAGGGCGCCTTGCAGTTCCTGCTCCAACAGGCGCACGCGGTCGGTGTGCTGGCAGAGGCGCCGGCCCGTGTCGGTGGCGCGGCAGGGCTGGCCGCGCACCACCAGGGCGCAGCCCACGCGCTCTTCCAGCAGGCGGATACGCTGCGAGATGGCCGAGGGCGTCACATTGAGCGTGCGCGCGGCGCGCTCGAAACTCCCTTCGCGGATGACAGCAGCCAAGGCAGAGAGCGCGGAATAGTCCAGCATGTATTTAGTTTTGTTAATGCGGATGAAGCAAAGACAGTTTGTCTTTATTGATTGCGGCTGGCAAGCTGCGCGGCATGAACTGGCTTGATACCGCTGCCCTCGCTCCCCCTGTGTTCATACAGGGCCTGGTTTTGTGTTTGGGGCTCATCGTGGCCATTGGGGCGCAGAACGCCTTCGTGCTGCGCCAGGGCCTGCGCCGCGAGCATGTGGGCAGCGTGGTGCTGTTCTGCGCGCTGGCGGATGCGGTGTTCATCACGGCGGGCGTGCTGGGCATGGCGCAGGCGCTGGGCGAGCGGCCCGGCATGGCGCGCGCGCTGGCGCTGGCCGGGGCCGCGTTCCTGGCCGTGTACGGCTGGCGCGCGCTGCGCCGGGCGCGGCATGCGGGGGCGTTGCAGGCAGTGGCCAGTGGCGCGGGGCTGGGCCGGGGCGCGGCCCTGGCGCAGGCGGCGGCGTTCACGCTGCTCAACCCGCATGTCTATCTGGATACCGTGCTGCTCATGGGCAGCATTGGTGCTCAGCAGCCGCAGGCGCTGCGCGGCTGGTTCGTGGCGGGGGCGAGTTGTGCCAGCCTGCTGTGGTTTGGCCTGCTGGGTTTCGGGGCGCGCTGGCTGGCGCCGTGGTTCGCGCGGCCCCGGGCGTGGCAGGTGCTCGACGCGCTGATTGGGGCCACGATGTTTGTGCTGGCCGGGCTGTTGGTGCGGCATGCATTTTTGGCAATGTGAGGGGTGTTCATGTACGTTAGAAAACAACACCAGTGGACGGACCGCGAAGAGGTCTTTGCGCTGATCGAGGCGCATGCGCTGGGGGCCTGGGTGTGCCAGGCGGAGGGCGGGCTCATCGCCAACCATGTGCCCTTCGTGCTGGACCGCAGCCGGGGCGAGCACGGCACGCTGATGTGCCATGTGTCGCGCGCCAATCCTGTGTGGCGCGCATTGGGCGCGGGCGTGCCGTCGGTGGTGATGTTTCGCGGGCCGCAGGCCTACATCACGCCGGGCTGGTACCCGGGCAAGGCGGAGCACGGCAAGGTGGTGCCCACCTGGAACTACCTGGCCGTGAACGCGCATGGCACGGCGCGGGTGGTGGACGACCCGGCCTGGCTGCTGGGCCTGCTCAACCGCCTGACCCAGGCCCACGAGGCCGGGCGCCCACGGCCCTGGCAGGTGGGCGATGCCCCGGCGGACTACATCGACAAGCAGTTGCGGGCCATCGTGGGCATCGAGATCCCCATCGACCGGCTGGAGGCCAAGTGCAAGGCCAGCCAGGACGAGGCCCTGGAGGACCGGCGGGGCACGGTGGCGGGCTTGCGGGCGGAGCAGCGCGAGGCCTCCGCCGCGATGGCCGATTGGGTGCAGCGGGCCATGGAGGGCACTGGGCCCGGCGGCGCGTGAAGGGCGCCCGCCAACGGCCAGGCCTCGTCGCCGTCAGATCGCGTCGAGGAATTGCCGCAGCGCCGGGCTGGGGTCGCCGCTCCAGACGAGGTGCGTGCGGTTCTGGCGCAGCGGCTCGGGCAGCGGGTGCTGGCGGATGTCTTTCGCGGCGTGCAGGGCGCCCAGCAGCGAGGCGGGCACGATGCCGCAGCCGGTGCCAGCGGCCGCGCAGGCGATGATGGCCTGGTAGCTGGCCAGCTCCATCACGCGCTCGGGCCGGGTGCCGTCGAGCGCGAACCATTCCTCCAGGCGCTTGCGGTACGAGCAGCCCTGCGCGAAGGCCAGGATGGTGCTGGCGTCGAGGTCGGTGGCGCGCCGCACGGGCGCGTGCTGCTTGGCGGTGACGAGCACCAGTTCTTCCTCGAAAACGATGCGCGACTGCAGCTCGCCCATGGCGAAGGGCTCGCCCACGAAGGCGGCGTCCAGCGCATGGTCGGCCAGCTTGCGCAGCAGCAGGGCGGTGGTGCCGGTTTGTAGCTCGATGCCGATGTCGGGCTGGCGCTGGTGGAAGCGGGCCAGCAGCTGGGGCAGGCGGCTGCCCGCCGTGCTCTCCATCGACCCCAGGCGCAACGGGCCGCGCACCGGCATGGCGCGCACGGCGGCCTCGGCCTCGTCGGCCATGCGCAGCAGTTGTTCGGCATGCACCAGCAGGGCCTGGCCCGGCGCGGTGAGCGCTAGCGCCCGCCCCTGCCGCTGGAAGAGGGGCACGCCCAGCCGCTGCTCCAGCTGCTTGATGCGCGTGGTGATGTTGCTCTGCACGCGGTGCAGGCGCGCGGCGGCGCGCACGATGCCGCCCTCGCGCACCACGGCGCGGAAGATCTCCAGCGAATCGAGGTCGATACTTCTCATTTAAAGAAATGTAGTTCAGAAAAATTCATTTGAAAAGAACCATGAATGCCGGTCCAATGCACGGAACAACAGGAGAAAACCCATGGCAACGCTCACGACCCGGCTGACCCGGATGCTGGATTTGCGACACCCGGTGGTGTCCGCACCCATGGCCTTCGCGGGGGGCGGTGCCCTCGCGGCGGCCGTGAGCCGCGCTGGCGGCCTGGGGTTGATCGGTGGCGGCTATGGCGACCCGGCCTGGCTGGAGGCGCAGTTCGAGGCCGCCGCCGGGGCGCGCGTGGGCGTAGGCTTCATCACCTGGTCGCTGCGCAAGTCGCCGTCGCTGCTGACCGATGTGCTCCGGCACCGCCCGGCGGCGGTGATGCTGTCGTTCGGCGACCCACGGCCGTTCGTGGACGAGATCCGCGCCGCCGGGGCCCGCGTGATTTGCCAGTGCCAGGACTTGGGCCATGTGATGGACGCGGTGGAGGTGCAGGCCGACATCGTGGTGGCGCAGGGGGCCGAGGCCGGCGGGCACGGCGCCGCGCGCGGCACGCTGAGCTTCGTGCCCGAGGCGGCCGACTACCTGGCCACGCACGCGCCGGGCACGCTGCTGCTGGCCGCCGGCGGCATTGGCGATGGGCGGGGGCTGGCTGCTTCGCTGGCGCTGGGCGCCGATGGCGTGCTGCTGGGCACGCGGTTGTGGGCCTCCACCGAGGCGCTGGTGCAGCCGGGCCACCACCAGGCCATCCTGGAGACCGATGGCGACGGCACGCTGCGCACCACCGTGGCCGACATCGCGCGCCAGATCGCCTGGCCCCGGGGCTTCACGGCGCGCATCCGGCGCAACGCCTTCACCGACCGCTGGCATGGCCACGAGGCCGACCTGGAGCGCGCCGTGGCGGTGGAGGGGCCGCGCTACCGCCAGGCCTTCGCCGCCGGCGACGCGGAGTACACGGGGGTCTGGTTTGGCGAGGCGGCGGGCGTCATCCACGCCATCGAGCCGGCCGCCGTGATCGTCGAGCGCATGGCGGACGAGGCTGCGCAATGCCTGGCGCGGCAGGCGGCTGCCATTGGAGGGCAACCGTGATGGAGCGCGCCGTGAACCCTTCCATGCCTTTGGATTTCTCATCGGCCCGCGCATTGGCCTTCCCCGAGGCGGGGCAGGCCGAACGCCTGGCGCCGCCGCCCGTGCTGGATGCGGACCAGCAGGCCGCCGCCGATGAATTGATCAACGGCCCGCGTGGCGGGGTGTACGGGCCTTTCCGCCCGTTGCTGCACCGCCCGCCGCTGCTGCGCGCGGCGGCGAAGCTGGGTGAGACACTGCGCTACGAGGGCACGCTGGACGCCGCGCTGCGCGAGTGGACGATCTGCGTCGTCGCGCGGGAGACGGAGAACGTCTTCGAGTGGGAGATGCACCACCCCCTGGCCGTGCGCGCCGGGGTGCCCGTGGCCGCGCTGGAGGCCCTGGCCACGCGCTCCGCGCTGCCACCGGATCTGGACCCGGCGCTGGCGCTGGCGGCACGGGTGGCGCGCGAGCTGCTGGCCGCGCACCGAATCGGCGAGGCCACCTATGCCCAGGCGCAGGCGCAGTGGGGCGAGGCCGGGCTGGTCGAGCTGCTCACGCTGGCAGGGTATTTCGCGATGGTGTGCTGGGTGATGAACGTGGCGCGCACGCCGGGGCCGCAGCGGGGCTGAGCTGCGCTATCCCAGCAGGTCCGCCATGTCCAGCATGCGCCGCGCCACCTCGCCCAGCTTCAAGCCCTTGTCCATGGCGGTCTTGCGCAGCTTCTCGTAGGCGGCTTGTTCGCTCAGGCCTTGGCGCTGCATGAGCAGGCCCTTGGCGCGGTCGATGGTCTTGCGGTCCTGCAGCTCGGTCCGGGCGTCGGCCAGTTCGGCGCGCAGGGCCTGTTCGTGCGCGAAGCGGGCCATGGCCACGTCGAGGATGGGCCGGATGCGCTGGGGCGCCAGCCCCGCCACGATGTAGGCGCACACGCCGGCGGCCACGGCGTCCTTCACATGGGTGGTGTCGTCGTCGTTGGTGAACATGACGATGGGGCGGCGCGCGTCGCGCGTGGCCAGCACCACATGCTCCAGCGCGTCGCGCGCCTCGCTTTCGGTGTCCACGATGATCAGGTCGGGCTGCAGCTGCGCCAGCCGGTCGGCCAGGAAAACGTCGGCCGGCAGCGTGGCCACGAGGTTGAAGTTGGCCTCCAGCAGGCCGATGCGCAGCATGCGCGAGCGCGCGGCCTGCTGCACGGCGTGTTCGTCGTCGGGGTCGGTGATGGCGAGGTCGGGGGCCACCACCACGATGCGCAAAGCCTCATTCATGGCATGTTGTGAAGCAATATTCATGCCATCATGGTCGCGCCGTGGCGGTGTATTAGTGCACCATCGCAGTGCCTTGCGATACCTGAAAGTTGCTAATGGGCAGGGCTTACCCGGTAGGGGTTTGGGGCGGGGTCTTATATACCCGCTGTCACATTCTTTACACGGACGGAGTTCCCAGCATGACGAAACCTTTGAACCGGCGCCAGTTTTCCGCCGGGCTTGCGCTCGCTCCCCTGGCGGCGGGCGGGCTGCTGACGGGTTGCAGCAAGATTCCCGACACCATCAAGATCGGGGTGGCGCAGCCGCTGAGCGGGCCGCTCAGCGCCCTGGGGCAGGATTTGCTCAATGGCGTGAACCTGGCGATGGCCGAGCTGAACAAGGCCAATTATTCGATCGACGGCAAGCGCGTCACGCTGGAAGTGATGGCCGTGGACGACAAGGCCGACGCAGCCACCGGCAAGGCCGTGGCGCAGCAGCTCGTGGATGCGGGCGTGGTGGCGGTGATCGGGCACCTCAATTCGGGCGTGAGCATCGAGACCGCGCCCATTTATGGTGCACAGGAGATCCCGCAGATCGCCATTTCCACCAACCCCAAGTTCACGCAGCTCGGTCTGTCCACCACCTTCCGCATGGTGGCCAACGACAGCCTGCAGGCGCGCGCCATCGGTTCGTTCGCGGCCTCGCAGTTCGGCTCCTCGCGCTATGCCGCGCTGGACGATGGCACGCCTTACGGCAAGGGCCTGACTGAGGGCGCGGCGGCGCAGCTCAAGGCCGAGAAGCGGGAGGTGGTGCTGCGCGAGTCGTTCGACGACAAGACCGTGGCCTTCGACGCCCTGGCGGCCAAGCTCAAGGAGGCGGGTGTCGAGGTGATGGTGTCCACGCTGAACGATTTCCAGGTCATCGCGCTGATCGAGGCGCTGCGCAAGATCAACTACACGCGCGTGCGCCTGCTGGGCGGCGACACGGTCAAGACCACCGACATGATCAAGGTCAGCGGCATGATCGAGGGCATCTACGCCACCTCGCCCGTGCTGGAGGCCAAGGAGTTCGTGGCCGGGCGCCAGTTCCTGGAAAAATACCTGGAGGCCTTCAAGAAGCCCCCGGCCTACGGCGGCCACTACAGCTACGACAGCATGTATGTGCTCTCGGCGGCCATGCAGAAGGCGCGCTCGGTCAAGCCCAAGGACGTGACCGCCGCCATGCACGCCATCAACGGCTACGCCCCCGTGACGGGCACCATGACCTGGGACGACAAGGGCGAACAGCGCTACGCCGCCGTGGGCGTGTACGAGTTGCGGCGCGGCAGCTGGGAGCTGCGCATGCGCTCAGACCGCTGGTAAGCCGCACAGGCCCGCAGTGAGCAGCGGGCGCCGGGGACTTTGTGCCCTTGGCGTCCGTTTTTTTTGGAGTTCAGTCATCCATTCCACGAACGCCGCTCCTGCGACGCATGAAACTGGCGCGGCCTAGGCCAGCGGCCACCGTGCAAGGGCCGCCCCGCCGCACCGGTGGCGTCGCCCGCAGCGCGTAGCGCAGCGAGAGCGGGGGGAAGGCGCCAAAGGCGACTCAGGGGGGTGTTTTGCCTCAGCACTCCACCACGTTCACCGCCAGGCCGCCGCGCGAGGTTTCCTTGTATTTGGACATCATGTCCTTGCCGGTCTGCACCATGGTTTTGATCACCTGGTCGAGCGACACCACGTGCGTGCCGTCGCCGCGCAGCGCCAGGCGCGCGGCGTTGATGGCCTTGATGGCACCCATGGCGTTGCGCTCGATGCACGGAATCTGCACCTGGCCGCCCACGGGGTCGCAGGTCATGCCCAGGTTGTGCTCCATGCCGATCTCGGCGGCGTTCTCCACCTGCGCGGGCGTGCCGCCCAGCACGGCGGCCAGCGCGCCCGCCGCCATGGAGCAGGCCACGCCCACTTCGCCCTGGCAGCCCACCTCGGCGCCCGAGAGCGAGGCGTTGAGCTTGTAGATGGCGCCGATGGCGCCCGCCGTGAGCAGGAAGTCGAGGATGCCCGCCTCGCTGGCGCCGGGCACGAACTTCACGTAGTAGTGCAGCACCGCCGGAATCACGCCGGCCGCGCCGTTGGTGGGCGCCGTCACCACGCGGCCGCCAGCGGCGTTTTCCTCGTTCACCGCCATGGCGTAGAGGTTCACCCAGTCGAGCATGGAGAGCGGGTCGCGCAGCGCGGCCTCGGGGTTGCTGCTGAGGCTGCGCTGCAGCTCGGCCGCGCGGCGCCGGATATGCAGCGGGCCGGGCAGGGTGCCTTCGCCCCCGCAGCCGCGCCGCACGGCGCCGGCCATGGTCTGCCAGATGGCCAGCAATTGCGCCTGCACTTCCTCGGGGCTGCGCCACTGCTGCTCGTTGGCGCGCATGAGCTGGGCGATGCCCAGGCCGCTGGCCCGGCACTGGGCCAGCAGCTCGGCGCCGCTGGTGAACGGGTAGGGCGGCGGCGCGTCGGTGCTGGTGGCGGCCGCGCCGCTGAACACGCGCTCGCCGGCGGCATCCACCACGAAGCCGCCGCCCACCGAGAAGTACTCGGCGCTGGTCAATTCACCGCCTTGCGCGTCGAGCGCCGCGAAGCGCATGCCGTTGGGGTGGCGCGGCAGGCTCTTGCGGCGGTACAGCAGGTGTTCTTTTTCCACGAAGCGCACGGGGTGTTCACCCAGCAGCGCCAATTGCTGGCGGCTGCGTATGGCCTCGATGGCGGGGGCGATCTGGTCGGGGTCGATGCGGTCGGGCTCGTGCCCGGCCAGGCCCAGCAGCACGGCGCGGTCGGTGCCGTGGCCGATGCCCGTGGCCGCGAGCGAGCCGAACAGCTCCACGCGCACGCCCTGCACGGCCGCCAGCCCGTGTGCCTGCTGCACCTGGCGGGCGAAATGGCGCGCGGCGATCATGGGCCCCACGGTGTGGGAGCTGGACGGGCCGATGCCGATCTTGAAGAGGTCGAAAACGCTGACGGTCATGGTGGAAAAGGGTGCGCGGGGTCCGGGCGCGAAATCATGGCAACAAAAAAGGCACCCCGTTGGGGGTGCCGTGGAGCGGTGGTGTTGACGGTAGGGGTGTGCGTGGGGGAGGGCAAGCTCGCTATCCCTGAGGGGGCGGGGCGATGGTGTGGAACGTGCGCTGTGTTTGCTATTGAAAGAGGAGCGTGTTGCGCTTGATGGGTAATGGTTGGAGCCTGATTTGATTGAATTTTGTGGGTGTTGCTTCAGTTGTGCTTGTGGGGGATGAATCTTTCTGTTGGTGCTGCCGGGTAGTCCGGGGCTTTGCTGAGGGCGGAGGCCGGGTCTCGCCCCGGCGGGCGAGGTCCTTTTCTTTGCTTCGCCAAAGAAAAGGACCCAAAAGAAAGGCGACCCTCAGTCTGCGACCCCTTCGCGTTGCGAAGGGGCAAACCTGCGGCGGGGCGCTTGCGGGGTGCGCCGCATAACTCACTGCGCTGCTGCGCAGCTCCGTTCGAACAAACGCGGCGAGCCAGTGGACGAACCATGCGCGCTCCGACGCGCATGCCACCCCGCAAGCACCCCGCCGCAGGCGCAGCCAGCAAGGGGGTTGAAGACACACGGGCCATCGCTGCGCTCGGCTCTGCATTCGCGGGCGCAAGCGCCTCGCGCTCCGCAGGCCAGGCCGAGAAAGCGATGGCTCGTGCGGCTGTTTGGACTTTCCCTTCCCCTTCTGTATGCGCCGAGGAGCGCAGGGCGCGGGGTGGCGGGTGTGCCGCAGGACACATCCGTTTCGTGAACTGACTCGCCGTGGTTGTTCGAGTGCAGCGCGTAGCGCGTAGCGAGTTCCAGGGCGCACCCCGCGAACGAGCACCGCAGGTTGCCCGTAGCGAAGCGAAGGGACGCAGACAGCAGGGTCGCTTTCTCTTTGGTGACTTTCTCTTGGCGAGACAAGAGAAAGTTACTGCGCCGCCGGGCGCACACCCCGGCCTCCGCCCCCACCCAAAGCACACCTTCAAAAAATATAGCTGCTCACGCAATCCCAGTATGCGCCAGAGCCAAAAATCATCCCAAAACCCGAAAGATCCTCACATCACCAACGCCCGCCCCAGCATCACCGGCACATCCCATGCGCGGATGCGCGGCCGCCGGCACAGGCTGTACCCCTGGAGCGCATCCACCTTGTCGAGGATGCGCAGACCCCCTTGCACCACCAGCCGCAGCTCCCAGCCGATGCGCCCCGGCAGACGGTGCACCAGCGGCGCGCCCTCCAGCATCAGGGCGCGCGCCCAGCGGGCGTGTTCGGTGATGAGCGCGGTGGTCCGGGGCGTGGGCTGCAGCGCCTGCAGCATGGCGCGTGTCACACCGTGGGTGGCGCAGGCGTCGTCGGGCAGGTAGAAGCGCCCGCGCGGGATGTCCACGCTCAGGTCCTGCCAGAAGTTGATGAGTTGCAGCGCGCTGCAGATCGCGTCGCTCTCGCGCAGGGCCTGTTCACCCGCCACGCCATACAGGTGCAGCAGCAGCCGGCCCACGGGGTTGGCCGAGCGGCGGCAGTAGTCCAGCAGTTCGGCGCGGCTGGTGTAGCCGGCGGCGTCGCGGGTTTTCTCGATGTCCTGGACAAAGGCGCTGAGCAGGTCGTTGAGCAGCGGCACGGGCAGGCCGTGGCCATGCAGCATGCCGGCCAGCGGCGCGAACACGCCGGCCCAGCGCGGTGACGGCGCTTTGCCGGCGGCGATGGCGTGCAGGTCGGCGCGGTAGGCGGCAAGGTCCTGCAGGCGCTCGGCCGGGCTGGCGGGGCCTTCGTCGGCGATGTCGTCGGCGGTGCGCGCGAAGGCGTAGATGGCGGCGATGGGCGCGCGCAGCCGGGGCGGGCACAGCAGCGACGCCACCGGAAAATTCTCGTAGTGGGTGACGGGCGGGGGCAGGGGGGCGGGCGTGTTCACGGCCCGCATTGTCGCTTGACAAGGGACAAGTGTTCACATAGATTACTAACCAGTCAGTCAGTAACTTGGATGTATCCCATGCGCACACTGTTCGCATCGCGGCCCCGGCAGGGGCTTTTTTTCGCTTCCGCAGCCGCGCTGCGCACCGTGGCGCTGCTGGCCGGCGCCGGCCTGTTGGCCGCCTGCACGCCGCCCGCGCCCCCGCCCGAGCCGGTGCGCGCGGTCAAGTTGCTGACGGTGGGCGCCGAGCCTTTGCTGGCCGCGCAGGAATACGCGGGCGAGGTGCGAGCGCGCGTCGAGTCGCGTCTGGGCTTCCGCGTGGGCGGCAAGATCGTGCAGCGCCCGGCCGCGCTGGGCGAGCGGGTGCAGGCGGGCCAGTTGCTGGCACAGCTCGACCCGCAGGACTACCAACTCGCTGCGGCGGCGGCGCGCGCCCAGGTGTCGGCCGCGCAGACGCAGCACGACCTGGCGGCGGCGGAATTCAAGCGCTTTGCCGCGCTGAAAGAGCAGAACTTCATCAGCGGCGCCGAGCTGGAGCGCCGCGAGGCCTCGCTCAAGGCCGCGCGGGCCACGCTGGAGCAGGCGCGCGCCCAGGCCTCGGCGCAGGGCAACCAGGCCGGCTACACCCGGCTGGTGGCCGATGGGGCGGGCGTGGTGACCGGCATCGACGCCGAGCCCGGCCAGGTGGTGGCTTCCGGCGCGCCGGTGGTGCGCATCGCCCTGGACGGCCCGCGTGACGTGGTGTTTGCCGTGCCCGAGGACAAGGTGGCGCGCCTCAAGGAAGGCCAGGCCGTGGCCGTGCGTTCCTGGGCTGGCGGCGAGCCGCTGCAGGGCCGCGTGCGCGAGGTGGCGGCCAGCGCCGACCCGGTGACGCGCACCTTCACGGTGAAGGTGGGCATCGACGCTGCCAGCGCGCCGCCGCTGGGCTCCACCGCCTATGTCGCGCCCGAGGCGCTGGGCCACGCGGGCGTGGCGGCCCTCAAGCTGCCGACCACGGCGCTGCGCCAGGAGGGCCAGGCCACGGCCGTGTGGGTGTACGAGGCCGACAAGGGCACCGTGCGCTCGCAGCCGGTGCAGGTCGCCACGGCCGACGGCAACGAGGCCGTGATCGTGGGCGGGCTGGCGCCGGGCATGCAGGTGGTGAGCACGGGCGTGCATGTGCTCACGCCGGGGCAGAAGGTGGCGGTCTATCAGCAAAAATCGGCTCCAGCCCAGGTGGGAAAAACGCCATCAGCTACTAAAACAGTAGCGAACGGCGCGGCCGCGGCCGCCGTTCCCACCGCTTCCAACGCCCAGTGAGCACGCCATGACGCCAGTGCAGTCGAAAGAGAGCTTCAACCTCTCCCGCTGGGCCATCGAGCATGCGCCGCTCACGCGCTACCTGATGGTGGTGCTGATGGTGCTGGGCTTCGCCGCCTACTTCCAGCTCGGCCAGGACGAGGACCCGCCGTTCACCTTCCGCGCCATGGTGGTGCGCACCTACTGGCCCGGCGCCACGGCGCAGCAGGTGGCCGAGCAGGTGACCGACAAGATCGAGCGCACCCTGCAGGAGGTGCCCAACGCCGACAAGATCCGCAGCTATTCCAAGCCCGGCGAGTCGCAGATCATCCTGGAGATCAAGGACAGCACGCGCGCCGCCGAGGTGGCCAACATCTGGTACACCGTGCGCAAGAAGGTGGGCGACATGCGCTACACCCTGCCGCAGGGTGTGCAGGGGCCGTTCTTCAACGACGACTTCGGCGATGTGTACGGCGTGATCTACGCACTGGAGTCCGAGGGCTTCAGCTACGCGGAGGTCAAGCAGTTCGCCGACGATGTGCGCCAGCAGCTGCTGCGCGTGCCCGACGTGGCCAAGGTGGAGCTGTTCGGCGTGCAGGACGAGAAGCTCTACATCGAGATCTCGCAGAAGCGCCTGGCGCAGCTGGGCCTGGACATGAACCAGGTGCTGGCGCAGCTGGGCCAGCAGAACGCGGTGGAGAGCGCGGGCGTGGTGCAGACGCCGCAGGACCAGGTGCAGGTGCGCGTGGCGGGGCAGTTCCAGGCCATCGACGAGCTGCGCGCCATGCCCATCCGGGGCGCCTCGGGCAACATGCTGCGCCTGGGCGACATCGCCGAGATCCGGCGCGGCTACGTGGAGCCCACGGCCGTGAAGGTGCGCCACGAGGGGCAGGAGGTGATCGCGCTGGGCGTGTCCATGACCAAGGGCGGCGACATCATCCGCCTGGGCAAGGCGCTGCACGCGGCCACCGAGTCGATCGGCAAGACCCTGCCCGCCGGCGTGAAGCTGGTGAACGTGCAGGACCAGCCCAAGTCGGTCGCCAGCTCGGTGAATGAGTTCGTGCGCGTGCTGATCGAGGCCGTGGCCATCGTGCTGGCGGTGAGCTTCATCAGCTTAGGGCTGCACAAGCGCGCGGGCGAGCAGCGCTGGTGGCGCCGCTGGTACATCGACCCGCGCCCCGGGCTGGTGGTGGCCATCACCATTCCGCTGGTGCTGGCGGTCACCTTCCTGGCCATGTGGTACTGGGGCATCGGGTTGCACAAGGTGTCGCTGGGCTCGCTCATCATCGCGCTGGGCCTGCTGGTGGACGACGCCATCATCGCCGTCGAGATGATGGTGCTCAAGCTCGAAGAGGGCTACGACAAGATGCGCGCCGCTACCTTCGCCTACGAGCTGACGGCCATGCCCATGCTGACCGGCACGCTCATCACGGCGGCGGGCTTCCTGCCCATCGGCATCGCCAAGTCGGCCGTGGGCGAATACACCTTCGCCATCTTCGCCGTGACGGTGATCGCGCTGGTGCTGAGCTGGCTGGCCTCGGTGTATTTCGTGCCCTACCTGGGCACGCTGCTGCTCAAGCGCCCGCCCCATGTGGCGGCGGCCGGCGTGACCGATGACCCGCACGAGGTGTTCGACAGCCCGTTCTACACCGCCTTCCGCCGCCTGGTGCACTGGTGCGTGGAGCACCGCTGGGCGACCATCGGCGCCACGCTGCTGACCTTTGCCCTGGGCATCGCCGGCATGGGCGTGGTGCAGCAGCAGTTCTTCCCGGATTCCAACCGTCCCGAGATCCTGGTGGATCTGTGGTTCCCCGAGGGCACTTCATACGCGGGCAACGAGGAAGTCACGCTGCGCGTGGAGCAGCGCCTGATGGAGCAACCCGGCGTGGCCACGGTGAGCGGCTGGGTGGGCTCGGGCGTGCCGCGCTTCTACCTGCCGCTGGACCAGGTGTTCCCACAGAGCAACGTGTCGCAGTTCATCGTGCTGGCCCAGGACCTGAAGAAGCGCGAGGCGCTGATGCGCGCGCTGCCGGCCCTGCTGGCGCAGGAATTCCCCGAGGTGCGCGGCCGCGTCAAGCTGCTGCCCAACGGGCCGCCGGTGCCCTACCCGGTGCAGTTCCGCGTGGTGGGGCCCGATCCGGCGGTGCTGCGCGCGCATGCCGACGAGGTGAAGGCGGTGCTGCGCGCCTCGCCCAACATGCGCGGCGTGAACGACAACTGGAACGAGTCCGTCAAGGTGCTGCGCCTGGAGGTGGACCAGGACAAGGCGCGCGCGCTGGGCGTGACCAGCCAGTCCATCGCGCAGGCGTCCAAGGTCATGCAGTCGGGCACGCAGGTGGGGCAGTTCCGCGAGGGCGACAAGCTCATCGACATCGTGCTGCGCCAGCCCGAGGACGAGCGCCGCGCCATCACCGACATCGCCAACGCCTACCTGCCCACGGCCACGGGGCGCTCGATCCCGCTGACGCAGATCGCCAAGCCCCAGTTCACCTGGGAGCCCGGCGTGATGTGGCGCGAGGGGCGCGAGTACGCCATCACGGTGCAGGGCGACGTGGTCGAGGGCCTGCAGGGCGCCACGGTTACGCAGCAGCTTCTGCCCGAGCTGCGCAAGATCGAGGCCGCCTGGCACGACGCGGGGCAGAACGCCTACCGCATCACCGTGGCGGGCGCGGTGGCGGAAAGCTCCAAGGGTTCGTCGTCCATCGCGGCGGGCGTGCCCATCATGCTGTTCATCACCTTCACGCTGCTCATGCTGCAACTGCACAGCTTCAGCCGCGCCATGCTGGTGTTCCTGACCGGGCCGCTGGGCATCGCCGGCGTGGCCGGTGCGCTGATCCTGCTGGGGCGGCCGTTCGGCTTCGTGGCGCTGTTGGGCGTGATCGCGCTCATGGGCATGATCCAGCGCAACTCGGTGATCCTGATCGACCAGATCGAGCAGGACCGCGCGCGCGGCGTGCCGGCGTGGGATGCCATCGTCGAGTCGGCGGTGCGCCGGGCGCGCCCCATCGTGCTGACGGCGGCCGCCGCCGTGCTGGCCATGATTCCGCTGTCGCGCAGCGTGTTCTGGGGCCCCATGGCCGTGGCCATCATGGGGGGGCTGATCGTGGCCACCGTGCTCACGCTGCTGGCCCTGCCGGCCATGTACGCGGCCTGGTTCCGCGTGCGCCGGCCCGAGCCCGAGGTGAGCGCTGGCGACTGATGCCTGCGCATCAGGTTAAAATCAAGAGTTAACCAGTTTCATGCAGGCGGCAGGTTGTACTTGCCGCCTGTCTGTTTGAAGACCGCGCGGGTGGCGAAATTGGTAGACGCACCAGGTTTAGGTCCTGACGCCAGCAATGGTGTGGGGGTTCGAGTCCCCCCCCGCGCACCACCCCTTTGAAACTTGTCCGGACACGGTGCCGCTGCCTCGCAGTTGGCGCGTTTAACCAGAAATTTAGGAGTAGCCATGGCTGTTACCGTTGAAACCCTTGAAAAGCTCGAACGCAAGATCACGCTGAGCCTGCCCCTGTCCGCCATCCAGAGCGAGGTGGAAACGCGCCTCAAGCGCCTGGCCCGCACCGTCAAGATGGACGGCTTCCGTCCCGGCAAGGTGCCCATGAACGTGGTGTCGCAGCGCTATGGCTATTCCGTGCAGTACGAAGTGCTGAACGACAAGGTGGGCGAGGCCTTTGCCGTGGCCGCCAACGAAGCCAACCTGCGCGTGGCCGGCCAGCCCCGCATCACCGAGAAGGAAGGCGCCCCCGAGGGCGAAGTGACCTTCGACGCCGTGTTCGAAGTGTTCCCCGAAGTCAAGATCGGTGACCTGGCCAGCGCCGAAGTCGAGAAGCTGTCCGCCGAGGTGAATGACGGCGCCATCGACAAGACCCTGGACATCCTGCGCAAGCAGCGCCGCACCTTCGCCCAGCGCGCCATGGACGCCGCCGCCCAGGACGGCGACCGCGTGACCGTGGACTTCGAGGGCAAGCTCGACGGCGAGACCTTCGCCGGTGGCAAGGCCGAGGACTTCCAGTTCCTGGTCGGCGAAGGCCAGATGCTCAAGGAGTTCGAGGACGCCGTGCGCGGTATGAAGGTGGGCGAGAGCAAGACCTTCCCGCTGGCTTTCCCCGAGGACTACCATGGCAAGGACGTGGCCGGCAAGACCGCCGACTTCATGGTCACCCTGAAGAAGATCGAGGCCGCCAACCTGCCCGAAGTGAACGACGCCCTGGCCAAGTCGCTGGGCATCGCTGACGCCACCGTGGCCGGCCTGCGCGCTGACATCAAGAAGAACCTGGAGCGCGAAGTCAAGTTCCGCCTGCTGGCCCGCAACAAGGCCGCCGTGATGGAAGCCCTGCTGGCCCACGCCGAACTCGACCTGCCCAATGCCAGCGTCCAGGCCGAGATCGAGCGCCTGAAGGAAGGCGCGCGCGCCGACCTGAAGCAGCGCGGCGTCAAGGATGCCGACAAGGCCGAGATCCCCGACGACATCTTCCGCCCCCAAGCCGAGCGCCGCGTGCGCCTGGGCCTGGTGGTGGCCGAGCTGGTGCGCGCCAACAACCTGCAGGCCAAGCCCGAGCAGCTCAAGGCCCATATCGACGAGCTGGCTGCCAGCTACGAGAAGCCCGAGGACGTGGTCCGCTGGTACTTCAGCGACCGCCAGCGCCTGGGCGAAGTCGAGGCCGTGGTGATCGAGAGCAATGTGGCCGAATTCGTGCTGTCCAAGGCCAAGGTGACCGAGAAGGCCGTGTCCTTCGATGAGCTGATGGGCGGCCAGGGCTGATCTTCCGCCCGCGCGGGAGGCTCCACGGAGCGGCCCGCGCATGCGCATGGCACCCTTGGGGGCTTGTGACTGTGTTCACAAGCCCCAATTCATTTCTGGGTACAGTACCCGCCTGAATGGAGAAACTCACATGAGCGCACTGGAAACACAGGCCCTGGGCATGATCCCCATGGTCATCGAGCAGTCGGGCCGCGGCGAGCGGTCCTACGACATCTATTCACGCCTGCTCAAGGAGCGCGTGATCTTCCTGGTGGGCGAGGTCAACGACCAGACGGCCAACCTGGTGGTGGCGCAGTTGCTGTTCCTGGAAAGCGAGAACCCGGACAAGGACATCTCGTTCTACATCAATTCTCCCGGCGGCAGCGTTACGGCCGGCATGGCGATCTACGACACCATGCAGTTCATCAAGCCCGATGTCTCCACGCTGTGCTGCGGTTTCGCCGCCAGCATGGGCGCCTTCCTGCTGGCTGCCGGCGCCAAGGGCAAGCGTTTCTCGCTGCCCAACTCCAAGATCATGATCCACCAGGTGCTGGGCGGCGCGCGTGGCCAGGCCACGGACATCGAAATTCATGCCCGCGATATCCTGCGCACGAAGGACCAGATGAACCGCATCCTGGCTGAGCGCACGGGCCAGCCCATCGAGAAGGTGAAGGCCGATACCGAGCGCGATTACTTCATGACCGCCGACGAGGCCAAGGACTACGGCATCATCGACCAGGTGATCGCCAAGCGCCCCTGAGGGCGCGGCGCCTGGAAACGGGGTGTTTTTCCACTGGATGAACGCCCTTTCGCGCGACTTTCGTTTGGGTATCATCCCGTCAACTTTCCAACAAGGCACAGCCCCCCATGGCCGAGAAAAAAGGCTCTTCCAGCGAAAAAACCCTTTACTGCTCGTTTTGCGGCAAGAGCCAGCACGAGGTGAAGAAGCTGATCGCCGGTCCGTCGGTCTTTATCTGCGACGAGTGCATCGACCTGTGCAACGAAGTCATCCGGGATGAACTTCCCTCGGGTGAGGCCGGCCGCGAGGCGCGCAGCGACCTGCCCACGCCGGCCGAGATCAAGGCCAACCTGGACAACTACGTCATCGGCCAGGAGATCGCCAAGCGCACCCTGGCGGTGGCGGTGTACAACCACTACAAGCGCCTGCGCCACAAGGACAAGGCGCACAAGGACGAGGTGGAGCTGTCCAAGAGCAACATCCTGCTCATTGGCCCCACGGGTTCGGGCAAGACCCTGCTGGCGCAAACGCTGGCGCGCATGCTCGACGTACCCTTTGTCATGGCCGATGCCACCACGCTGACCGAGGCCGGGTACGTGGGCGAAGACGTGGAGAACATCGTCCAGAAGCTGCTGCAGAGCTGCAACTACGAGGTTGAGCGCGCCCAGCGCGGCATCGTCTACATCGACGAGATCGACAAAATCTCGCGCAAGTCCGACAACCCCAGCATCACGCGCGACGTGTCGGGCGAGGGCGTGCAGCAGGCGCTGCTCAAGCTCATCGAGGGCACCATGGCCAGCGTGCCGCCGCAGGGCGGGCGCAAGCACCCGAACCAGGACTTCCTGCAGATCGACACGACCAACATCCTGTTCATCTGCGGCGGTGCGTTCGCCGGGCTGGAGAAGGTCATCGAGAACCGCACCGAGGCCTCGGGCATCGGTTTTGGCGCCGCCGTCAAGAGCAAGAAGCAGCGTTCGCTGACCGAGGTGTTCCAGGAAATCGAACCCGAGGATTTGATCAAGTTCGGCCTCATCCCCGAACTGGTGGGTCGCATGCCCGTGGTCACGGCGCTGGCCGAGCTGAACGAGGACGCGCTGGTGCAGATCCTGACCGAGCCCAAGAACGCGTTGGTCAAGCAGTACAGCAAGCTTCTGGCCATGGAAGGCGCCGAGTTGGAGATCCGTCCGGCCGCGCTGAAAGCCATTGCCCGCAAGGCGCTGGCGCGCAAGACGGGCGCCCGGGGCCTGCGCTCCATCCTGGAGCAGGCCCTGATCGGCACCATGTTCGACCTGCCCAACGCAATCAACGTGGAGAAGGTGGTGGTGGATGAATCCACCATCGACGAGAGCAAGCCGCCTTTGCTGGTGTACCGCGAAGCAGCGAAAAAGGCCTGAAAACCTGTCACCGGCGCTATGGTGGCCGCTGCCGTTCGACCCCCTGCGTCCGTGCGATCGCACGGCGCGGGGCGCCCGGGCTGAAGCTCCGGGTTGAAAATCACGGCCTGCGGACCATATGCCCAGTAGTTTCACGAGGATTCCCATGTCCGGACATACCCCCTTGCCTCCCACGCCCGTCACGCTGCCGCTGCTGCCCTTGCGCGATGTGGTCGTTTTCCCCCACATGGTGATTCCGCTGTTCGTGGGCCGTCCCAAGAGCATCAAGGCGCTGGAACTGGCCATGGAGGCCGACCGCCGCATCATGCTGGTGGCCCAGAAGGCCGCGGCCAAGGACGAACCCTCCGTCGACGACATGTTCGACGTGGGCTGCATTTCCACCATCCTGCAGATGCTCAAGCTGCCCGACGGCACCGTGAAGGTGCTGGTCGAGGGCCAGCAGCGCGCGCTGGTGGGGCCCATCGAGGACGCTGAGACGCATTTTTCGGCGACCGTGACGCCGGTCGAGGCGGGTGCCGACGAGCACCGCCCGAGCGAGATCGAGGCGCTGCGCCGTGCCGTGATGCAGCAGTTCGACCAGTACGTCAAGCTGAACAAGAAGATTCCGCCCGAGATCCTGACCTCAATCTCCAGCATCGACGACCCGGGCCGCCTGGCCGACACCATCGCCGCGCACCTGCCGCTCAAACTCGAAAACAAGCAGGCCGTGCTCGACCTGTCCGACGTGAAGGAGCGCCTGGAGAACCTGTTCGAGCAACTCGACCGCGAGGTGGACATCCTCAACGTCGACAAGAAGATCCGCGGCCGCGTGAAGCGCCAGATGGAGAAGAACCAGCGCGACTTCTATCTCAACGAACAGGTCAAGGCCATCCAGAAGGAGCTCGGCGAGGGCGAGGAGGGCGCAGACCTCGAAGAGATCGAGAAGAAGATCAAGGCCGCCAAGATGCCCGCCGAGGCACGCAAGAAGGCCGAGGCCGAGCTCAAGAAGCTCAAGCTCATGTCGCCCATGTCGGCCGAAGCCACGGTGGTGCGCAACTACATCGACGTGCTGGTGTCGTTGCCCTGGAGCAAGAAGACCAAGATCAAGCACGACCTGGGCAACGCCGAGGTGGTGCTCAACGAAGACCACTACGGCCTGGACAAGGTCAAGGACCGCATCCTCGAATACCTCGCCGTGCAGCAGCGCGTGGACAAGGTGAAGGCGCCCATCCTGTGTCTGGTGGGTCCGCCGGGCGTGGGCAAGACCTCGCTGGGCCAGTCCATCGCCAAGGCCACGGGGCGCAAGTATGTGCGCATGGCGCTGGGTGGCATGCGCGACGAGGCCGAGATCCGCGGCCACCGCCGCACCTACATCGGCGCCATGCCGGGCAAGGTGCTGCAGAGCCTGGGCAAGATCGGCACGCGCAATCCGCTGTTCCTGCTCGACGAGATCGACAAGCTGGGCACCGATTTCCGGGGCGACCCGTCGAGCGCGCTGTTGGAGGTGCTGGACCCCGAGCAGAACCATACCTTCGGCGACCACTACGTCGAGGTCGACTTCGACCTGTCCGATGTGATGTTCGTGGCCACCTCGAACTCGATGAACATCCCGTCGGCGCTGCTCGACCGCATGGAGGTCATCCGCCTGTCGGGCTACACCGAGGACGAGAAAACCAACATCGCCATGAAGTACCTGCTGCCCAAGCAGCTCAAGAACAATGGCGTGAAGGAAGAGGAACTGCAGATCACCGAGGCCGCCGTGCGCGACATGGTGCGCTATTACACGCGCGAGGCCGGCGTGCGCTCGCTGGAGCGCGAGCTTTCCAAGATCTGCCGCAAGGTGGTCAAGGCTCTGTTGCTCAAGAAGCTCGAACCGCAGGTGGTCGTCACGGCCGACAACCTGCCCGATTACCTGGGCGTGCGCAAGTACACCTATGGCCGCGCCGAGCAGCAAAACCAGGTGGGGCAGGT
Organism: Simplicispira lacusdiani; assembly: GCF_003604195.1. Taxonomy (GTDB): domain Bacteria; phylum Pseudomonadota; class Gammaproteobacteria; order Burkholderiales; family Burkholderiaceae_C; genus Simplicispira; species Simplicispira lacusdiani. Next base: position 285,525 of record NZ_QXGR01000005.1, on the reverse strand, counting down.
CGTGGGCCTGGCCTGGACCGAGGTGGGCGGCGATCTGCTGACCATCGAGGCCGTCACCATGCCGGGCAAGGGTGTCATCACGCGCACCGGTTCGCTGGGTGATGTGATGAAGGAGTCCGTCGAGGCCGCGCGCACCGTGGTGCGCAGCCGCGCTCGCATGCTCGGCATCAAGGACGAGGTGTTCGAGAAAAAGGATGTGCACATCCACGTGCCCGATGGCGCCACCCCCAAGGACGGTCCGAGCGCGGGCGCGGCGATGGTCACGGCCTTCGTGTCGGCGCTCACCGGTATCCCGGTGCGTGGCGATGTCGCCATGACCGGCGAGATCACGCTGCGTGGCGAGGTCACGGCCATCGGGGGGCTCAAGGAGAAGCTTCTGGCGGCGCTGCGCGGTGGCATCCGCACGGTGCTGATTCCCGAGGAGAACGTCAAGGATCTGCAAGAGATCCCCGACAACGTCAAGAGCGGCCTGGAGATCGTGCCGGTCAAATGGATCGACAAGGTGCTCGACATCGCCCTGGAGCACAAGCCCGTGCCGCTGACCGACGAAGAGGTGGCGGCGGCCGTGGCTGCGGCAGCTGTGGAGAAGACAGCCACCGTGGTGGCGCCGGAATCCGTGAAACATTGAGTGGTTTTTCTGCCGCGGCCGGAAAATTGCGCTACAATGCAGTCATCGCAGACAAACGTTGTAGAATGATTGGCTGTGGTAAATGCGGGAATAGCTCAGTTGGTAGAGCGCAACCTTGCCAAGGTTGAGGTCGAGAGTTCGAGACTCTTTTCCCGCTCCAATTTCCATGAAAAGGGAAGCAATCGCTTCCCTTTTTTGTCGAAGTGGTGGGGTTTTCTGGCGCGGTAGCAAAGCGGTTATGCCCCGGATTGCAAATCCGGTTAGTCCGGTTCGACTCCGGACCGCGCCTCCAGAACATGCCGGCTGGCCAAAAGCCGGGGATGCTGGAAAAAGTGCTGAAAATGCACTATAATGCAAGGCTTGCCAGCCAGCATTGCTGCAATAGCAGCGGTGTGAACAGGTTAAATGCGGGAATAGCTCAGTTGGTAGAGCGCAACCTTGCCAAGGTTGAGGTCGAGAGTTCGAGACTCTTTTCCCGCTCCAGTTTTGAAAGGGAAGCTTCGGCTTCCCTTTTCCATTTCTGCGGTTCAAGGGGGAATCGCGGCATGTGCAAGCCTTGCGCATGCGCGTGGCCAGGGGTACGCTGCCATCAACAAGCAGCCACCGCGCGGCCGCAGCCCCGATGGTGAAATTGGTAGACACTGCGGACTTAAAATCCGCCGCTTCCTGCAAAGGGGCGTGCCGGTTCGACCCCGGCTCGGGGCACCACCATTACGATTCAATCATGTCAAACTACAACGCTCCCTTTGAAATCCATGTCCATGGCCAGGTGCCGTTGCGGGCCGACGCCGGATATGACCAGTTGCAGGAAGCACTCAAGCCCCTCTGGAAGTACGCTGGCGCCCGTTCGCTGGCCGATGGCGCCGCCAGCGCCTACGAAGAGGAGCCTGGCATCCAGTTCGACGCCAAGGGCCGCATGCTGCAGATGTGCTGGACGGTGCGGGGCGACGAGGATTTCCGCCAGTCGCTCGATGAGATGTGCATGAGCCTGAACGATCTGGCCGAGCAGGGCGCCGCCATCGAGGTCACGTTCTACGATGCGGAGTTTGACGAGGACGAGGCCGACGAGGACACGGAATCGCGCGACGATTTCGTCATGCTGTTCGTGGGCCCGACGCCGGCCGCCATCATGCAGGTGCAGCGCGATCTGCTGGTGCAGGACGTGGTGAACATGATGGAGCGCCATTTCGACGGCTCCGAACTCGGTGGCGTGGTGGCCGAGATCGACAAGCTGTTTGGCCAGCGCTTCGACGCGCTGGTGAATTCGCTGGAAATCGGCAAACCGCCGCGCGGCCCGGGCGGTTCCGGCGGCGGCCATGGTGGCGGTGGCGGTCGCCGTCCGCGCCACTTGCACTAAGCCTGCGCCCAAGGCCCGGCGGCGCGCCGGGCATCCACAGCCATGCCTTCAGAACTGACCTACCTGGGCGCCTATCCGGCCTCCCTGCAGGAGCAGGTGCTCGGCCTGCTGCGCGACGACCGCCGCGCGCTCGCGCCGCTGCTGCTGCGCAAATACCCGCGCGTCCATGGCGTGCGCACCGACAAGGCGCTCTACCACTACACCCAGGACATCAAGAACCGCCACCTGCGCAACGCGGACGCGGTGAACAAGGTGGTGTTCGACAGCAAGATCCATGTGGTGCGCCACGCGCTCGGCCTGCACACAGCCATCTCTCGCGTGCAGGGCAGCCGGTTGACCGCCAAGCACGAGATCCGCGTCGCGGCGATGTTCAAGCAGGTGCCCGACGAGTTCCTGCGCATGATCGTGGTGCACGAACTGGCGCACTTGCGCGAGAAGCAGCACGACAAGGCCTTCTACCAGCTCTGCGAGCACATGGAGCCGCACTACCACCAGTACGAGCTGGATGTGCGGCTGTACCTCACCCATGTGGAGCTGGGTGGAGAGCGGCTTTGGAGCGCCGAGCCAGCTTGAAGGCCTGGAAGCCGCGTCAGGCAAGCGCTAATAGCTATATTTTTGGGAGCGTTCGACGCTTGCTGGACGGGCGTTGCAGCCATGGGTTCAGGCAGGTCCGACGGGCAGATCGATGGTGGCGCAGCACTGCGCCGGCAACTGCAGCCAGCGCGTGGCGGCGTTCTGCAGCGGGGCTAGCGCGCCCGTGGTCAGTAGGGTGATGGCCGTGGTTGGCGGACCGGTTTCGGGCGCCAGCGCGCTGGCGGCCTGCAGCAGGCGCCGGGTCTGGCGCGCCACGGGTTCGCCGGTGTCAATCAGCCGGACCTCGGGGCCGAGCAAGCCGCGCAGTTCGTCCTGCACGAACACGTAGTGCGTGCAGCCCAGCACCAGGGTGTCGATCTGTCCGTTTTGGATGCCAAACGGGCCCATGAGGCCCGTGTAACGGGCGCAAAGCGCTCTTGTTTCAGTAGCGTCCGGTGCCGTGGGCAGGGCCTGCGCGGTGCTGCGCTCGATGGCGTGGGCGAGGCCATCGCAAGGTTGGACGACGAATTGCGCCTGGCCGTCGAGCGTGGCCAGCAGCCGTGCGAACTTGGCGCTGGTCAGCGTGCCGCGCGTGCCGATGACGCCGATGCGCCCGGTCCGGCTGGCGGCCACGGCGGGCTTGAGGGCCGGTTCCACGCCCACCAGCGGCAGCTGCGGGTGGCGCGCGCGCACCTCATGGATGGCGGCGGCGGTGGCTGTGTTGCAGGCCACCACCAGCGCCTTGATGTGGTGCTCGCGGAGCAAGTAGTCGGTGATGGCGTGGGTGCGGGCCTGCACGAAGGCATCGCCGCGCTCGCCGTAGGGGGCGTTGCCGCTGTCGGCGAGGTAGACGAAGCGCTCGTGCGGCAGCTCGGCGCGCAGCGCCTGCAGCACGCTCAGGCCCCCGACACCGCTGTCGAAGACGCCGATGGGCTGCTGCGCTGCTGTCATGGAAGGGGCATGCGGGCCGCGCCTGCCGCGCGGGTGGCGGGCAGGCGCTGGGGCCGTGCTCAGGCGGCGGCGACGCCGATGCCCTTGAACTCGCCGGTGGCGATACGCTTGCTCCATTCGGCCGGGCCGGTGATGTGGGCGCTGGTGCCGCCGGCGTCCACGGCCACGGTGACGGGCATGTCCACCACGTCGAATTCGTAAATGGCTTCCATGCCCAGGTCCTCGAAGCCGACGACGCGGGCGGCCTTGATGGCCTTGGACACGAGGTAGGCCGCGCCGCCCACGGCCATGAGGTAGGCGCTCTTGTGGTTCTTGATGGCCTCGATGGCCCCGGGTCCGCGCTCGGCCTTGCCCACCATGGCGATCAGACCGGTTTCGCTCAGCATCATGTTGGTGAAGCTGTCCATGCGCGTGGCGGTGGTCGGGCCGGCGGGGCCGACGACTTCATCGCGCACTGGATCGACGGGGCCGACGTAGTAGATCACGCGGTTGGTGAAGTCCACGGGCAGTTTCTCGCCCTTGGCCAGCATGTCCTGGATGCGCTTGTGCGCGGCGTCGCGGCCGGTGAGCATCTTGCCGTTGAGCAGCAGGGTCTGGCCCGGCTTCCAGCTGGCGACCTCTTCCTTGGTGAGCGTGTTGAGGTCGACGCGCTTGCTGGTCTCGGTGTCGGGCGCCCAGTCCACCTTGGGCCAGAGGTCCAGGCTCGGCGGGTCCATGTAGACCGGGCCGGAGCCGTCCATCACAAAATGCGCGTGGCGCGTGGCGGCACAGTTGGGGATCATGGCCACGGGCTTGCTGGCCGCGTGCGTGGGGTACATCTTGATCTTGATGTCGAGCACGGTGGTGAGGCCCCCCAGGCCCTGCGCGCCGATGCCCAAGGCGTTGACCTTCTCGAACAGCTCCAGGCGCAGCTCTTCCACCTGGGTGAGCTTCTCGCCCTTAGCGGCCTTGGCCTGCAGCTCGTACATGTCGAGGTCGTCCATCAGGCTTTCCTTGGCCAGCAGCACGGCCTTCTCGGCGGTGCCACCGATGCCGATGCCCAGCATGCCCGGCGGGCACCAGCCGGCGCCCATGGTGGGCACGGTCTTGAGCACCCAGTCCACCAGGTTGTCGCTGGGGTTCATCATGACCATCTTGGACTTGTTCTCCGAGCCGCCGCCCTTGGCCGCGACGGTGATGTCCAGTTTGTCGCCGGCCACGATCTCGGAGAAGATGACGGCGGGCGTGTTGTCCTTGGTGTTCTTGCGCGCGAACAGGGGGTCGGCCACCACGGAGGCGCGCAGCATGTTGTCGGGGTGGTTGTAGCCACGGCGAACGCCTTCATTGACTGCGTCCTCCAGGCTGCCGGTGAAGCCTTCCCAGCGCACGTTCATGCCCACCTTGAGGAAGACGTTGACGATGCCCGTGTCCTGGCAGATGGGGCGGTGGCCGTAGGCGCTCATCTTGCTGTTGGTCAGGATCTGCGCCATGGCGTCCTTGGCGGCGGGGCTTTGCTCGCGCTCATAGGCGCGGGCCAGGTGCTCAATGTAGTCGGCCGGGTGGTAGTAGCTGATGTACTGCAGCGCGGCGGCGATGGACTCGATCAGGTCTTCTTGGCGGATGGTCGTCATGGCGTGGGGGAGGGGAACGGGTTTCGCGAAGCCTGCAATTATCCCTCCTGGGCTTGCGCGGATCTGTCGGCAGGGGTTTCGGGGGTATCCTGCGCTTGTTCCACCGCAAGGAGTTGGTATGGCCGCCTTGAACGCATCACCCACCGCCGTGCGCACCGAGCGCGACAGTTTCGGCCCCATCGACGTGCCCGCCCAGCGGTTGTGGGGGGCGCAGACACAACGTTCACTGCTGCATTTCGCCATCTCGGGCGAGCGCATGGCGCCCGAGCTGCTGCGCGCGCTGGCACAGGTCAAGCGCGCCAGCGCCTATGTGAACCACCGCCTGGGCTTGCTGGAGGCAGCCAAGACCACGGCCATCGTGGCCGCGGCCGACGAGGTGATCGCAGGGGGGCTGGCCGAGGAGTTCCCGCTCGTGGTCTGGCAGACCGGATCGGGCACGCAGACCAACATGAACATGAACGAGGTGCTGGCCAACCGCGCCAGCGAGCTGCTGGGCGGCGAGCGCGGGGCCGCGCGCCTGGTGCACCCGAACGACGAGGTGAACCTGAGCCAGTCGAGCAACGACGTGTTTCCCACCGCCATGCACGTGGCGGCCGTGGATGTGCTTCTGCACCGGCTGCTGCCCGCGCTGCATGCGCTGCGTGCTACGTTGGCGGGCAAGGCCGAGGAGTTCGCGGACGTGGTGAAGATCGGCCGCACGCACCTGCAGGACGCCACGCCACTCACGCTGGGGCAGGAGGTCTCGGGCTGGGTGGCGCAGCTGCAGCACGCCGAGCAGCATGTGCGCGCCGCGCTGCCGCACCTGTGCGAACTGGCCTTGGGGGGCACGGCCGTGGGCACGGGGCTCAACGCCCCGCCGGGCTACGCGCAGGCCGTGGCGCAGGAACTGGCCGACCTGACCGGCCTGCCGTTCGTCACCGCGCCGAACAAGTTCGAGGCCCTGGCCAGCTGCGACGCCCTGGTGCATGGCCATGGTGCGCTCAAGACGCTGGCCGCCGGCCTGATGAAGATCGCCAACGATGTGCGCTGGCTGGCCAGCGGGCCGCGCAGCGGCCTGGGCGAGATCAGCATTCCCGAGAACGAGCCGGGTTCGTCCATCATGCCCGGCAAGGTCAACCCCACGCAGTGCGAGGCGCTGACCATGCTGTGCTGCCAGGTGCTGGGCAACGACGTGGCCATCAACATCGGCGGGGCCAGCGGCAACTTCGAACTGAACGTGTTCCGGCCCCTGGTGGTGCACAACTTCCTGCAGAGCGTGCGCCTGCTGGCCGACGGCATGCGCAGCTTCAACGAACACTGCGCCGTGGGTATCGTGCCCAATCGCGCGCGCATCGCCGAGTTGCTGGAGCGTTCGCTCATGCTGGTGACCGCGCTCAACCCGCACATCGGCTACGACAAGGCCGCGCAGATCGCCAAGAGCGCGCACCAGCAGGGCCTGAGCCTGCGGGCGGCGGCCATCGCCAGCGGCCATGTGACCGCCGAGCAGTTCGACGCCTGGGTGGTGCCGGCCCACATGGTGTAGCCCCTGCCGCCCTGGCGCCAGCAGGGGCAATGCGTTGGCTGGGGGTGGGGTGGCGTACACTGAAGATTCATTTCATGTGAATCTTTTGTTTCGACGCAACCTCCCACCATGAACGCCCACGTCCACACCTCGCCCGACGCCATTTACCCCTTCGACGCCCGCGGCGTCGCCAAGCGCTTCCGCCATGCGGCCATCTTCGGCGCGCTCGATTCGCTGCACCCGGGCGAGACCATGCGCTTCGTCAACGACCACGACCCGCTGCCGTTGCTGCAGCAGATGCAGATGCGCTACGGCGAGGCCGTGCGCATCGAATACCAGCAGCGCGAACCCGGCGCCATCGTCATCGACTTCGTGCGCCAGTGAGCGGGCGGCAGCACCTGCCGGGGTGCTGCCGTATGCTATTTAAACGATAGCTGTTGGCGCTTTATGCGTAAGCGCTAGAGGCCTTTTTGGCTCAAATTTCGGCGGCCAGGGCCAGCACCTGGTCGGCCAGCGCCTCGATGCCGGCGTCTGTCAGCGCGCTGGCCTGCACCCCCTGGCGCTGCGCCCACTGGTGCAGGTGCGTGCTTTGCGAGCGTGCGTACAGCGGGTCGTAGTGCAGGGCCATGAGCTCTGCGAACAGCGGCTCCAGCGCGCCCTCGGCGGCCCAGCCCTGCCAGCGTGCGATCGTCTGCCCGCCGTGCAGTTCGCGCAGCGTGCCGAGCTGGCGGGCGAGGGCGGCGCGGTCATCGCCCAGGTTGGCATAGTCGCGCAGCAGGAAGGCCAGCCGCTCGGCGGGGCTGGCCTGGATTTCTATGCAGGGGCTGGCGCGCAGGCGCTGCACCAGCGGCTGCGGCACGGCCAGTCGGCCGATGCGGCTGCTTTCGGCCTCCACGAACACCGGACGCCGCAGGTCCAGCGGCTCCAGCGCCTGCGCCAGCAAAGTCTCGAACGCGGTTTGCGAAGGCTGCTCCACGCCGGGCCAGGCGCCGAGCACCGAGCCCCGGTGGCGCGCGCACGCCTCCAGGTCCAGCACCTGTGCCCCGCGCGCGGCCAGGGCCTGCAGCACGCGCGTCTTGGCGCTGCCGGTGGGGCCGCACAGCACGCGCAGCGGCAACTGCGGGCCCAGGGTGGCGATGCGTTCGATCACATGCCCGCGCCAGGCCTTGTAGCCGCCCGCCAACTGCTGCGCATCCCAGCCCACCAGGCGCAGCCAGGTCACCATGGAACCGCTGCGCATGCCGCCACGCCAGCAGTACACCAGCGGCTTCCAGGACGCAGGCCGGTCGGCGAATTGTTCCCGCAGATGCCGCGCCAGGTTGGCCGCGACCATGGCGCCGCCCACGCGCCGCGCCTCGAAGGCGCCTTGCTGTTTGTAGAGCGTGCCGACGATGCGGCGCTCCTCGTCGTCGAGCACGGGGCAGTTGATGGCGCCGGGCAGGTGGTCCAGCGCATATTCGGCGGGCGAGCGCGCGTCGATCAGGGTGTCGAAGGTGTGCCGATCGTGCACGCGCACGGGGCCGCGGTGGCTCATGGGAGTACTCCAGTGGAGAGGGCGGGCGGCGGCACGGCTGGCACAATGGCCGCCACCATGACCGACACCTCCTCCGTGATCGAAAAATCCATCCAGCTCACCCAGTTCGCCCACGGCGGCGGCTGCGGCTGCAAGATCGCGCCGGGTTTGCTGCGCGAGATTCTGGCACGCGCGCCGCAGGGCCTGGTGCCGCCCGAGCTGCTGGTGGGCACCGAGACCAGCGACGACGCCGCCGTCTACCGCCTGAACGACCAGCAGGCGCTGGTGGCGACCACCGATTTCTTCACACCCATCGTCGACGACCCTTACGACTTCGGCCGCATCGCCGCGACCAATGCGCTGTCCGACATCTACGCCATGGGCGGCACGCCGATCCTGGCGCTGGCCATCGTGGGCATGCCGATCGCCAAGCTGCCGCCCGAGGTTATTGGCCGGGTGCTCGAAGGCGGCGCCGCCGTGTGCCGCGAGGCCGGCATTCCCATCGCGGGCGGGCACAGCATCGACGTGCTCGAACCCATCTACGGCCTGGTCGGCCTGGGGCTGGTGCACCCGCAGCGCGTACGCCGCAATGCCGATGCCCAGGCGGGCGATGTGCTGGTGCTGGGCAAGCCGCTGGGCGTGGGGGTGCTGTCCGCCGCGCTCAAGAAAGGCCAGCTCGATGCGGCCGGCTATGCCGAGATGCTGCGCCACACCACGCAGCTCAACCGCGTGGGCGCGGCGCTGGCGCAGATCGACGGTGTGCATGCCATGACGGATGTGACAGGCTTTGGCCTGGCGGGGCATCTGCTGGAGATCTGCCGGGGCTCGGGCCTGTCGGCTCAGGTCGACTTGGCGAGCCTGCCACTTATCGCAAGCGCCGTGCGCTGGGCCCGGGAAGGCGTGGCCACGGGGGCGTCCAACCGGAACTGGACAGCGTATGGGGAAGAGGTGGATTGGCCAATCGCCGCGCCGGACTGGCAGCGGACCTTGCTGACCGACCCGCAGACCAGTGGTGGCTTGCTGGTGAGCTGCGCGCCCGAGGCGGTTGATGCCGTGCTGCAGGCCTTCCGTGGGGATGGCTTCGATCAGGCCACCATCGTGGGCCGCATGCAAGCCAGCGCGGCGGGCCAGGGCCACCGCCTGCGCTGCGCTTGAGGGCTTACTGTGCCGGCGCCGGCACGTCCATCATGCGCGCCACGTAGCGCGCGATCAGATCCACTTCGAGGTTCACCTTCGAGCCCGCGCGCAGATGGCCCAGCGCCGTGTTCTGCACGGTGTGCGGGATCAGGTTGATGCTGGCCTCGCAGCCGCTGGCAAGGTCGGCAATGCGGTTCACCGTCAGGCTCACGCCGTTGATGGTGATCGAGCCCTTGTAGGCCAGGTAGCGCGCCAGATCGCGTGGCGCCAGCACGCGCAGCTCCCAGCTCTCGCCCACCTGGGCGAAATGCGTGACCTCGCCGATGCCGTCCACATGGCCCGACACCAGGTGGCCGCCCAGGCGGTCGTTGGCGCGCAGGGCCTTTTCCAGGTTGATAGGGCCGGGTGCGCCCAGCCCGGTGGTCTTGTCCAGCGACTCGGCCGAGATGTCGATGGTGAACTGCGGCGCGGCCGGGTCCATGCTGGTGACCGTCATGCAGGCGCCATTGAGCGCGATGCTGTCGCCCAGACCCACATCGTCGAGGTAGCCTGGGGGCGGAACGATGACGAGGCGCTTGCCGTGCGCGGCGGTGTCGCCGAGGTTCTGCACGGCGGCGATCTGCCCCATGCCGGTGATGATTCCAGTAAACATGGCGTGGATTGTGGCAGGGTTTGGGGCCGCTTCAGAAACGGTCGCGGCCCTGCACCCGGGCGAGCACGCGCAGGTCGGGGCCCACGCGTTCTACCCCGTGGAAATCGAGCGCCAGCCCCTGGGAGAGCGTCTCCAGCGGCTCGATGCGAAGCATGCCGTAGCCCGGGCCGAGCAGCCGGGGGGCCTGGTAAAGCAGCAGTTCATCCACCAGCCCTTCGCGCAGCAACGCGCCGTTGAGCCGGTGGCCCGCTTCCACGTGCAGTTCGTTCACGCCGCGCGGGGCCAGGTCGCGCAGCAGGGCCGCCAGGTCCACCCGGCCATCGGCGCCGGGCAGGTGCACCACCGTGGCGCCCCGTTCCTCCAGGGCCTGGCGCCGGGCTTCGATTTCGGCATCGATCGGGGCTGCGAAGTAGATGTAGCAAGCGCGACCAGCTATGAAAAGAGAAGCGCCCGGCGGGGTCTGCAGGCGGCTGTCCACGATCACGAGATGCGGCTGGCGGGGCGTGGCCACCTCACGCACGTTGAGCAGGGGGTTGTCCGCCAGCACCGTGCCGATCCCGGTCAGCACCGCGCAGGCGCGCGCGCGCCAGGCATGGCCGTCGGCGCGCGAGGCGGGCGAGGTGATCCATTGGCTGGCGCCGTTGTGCAGGGCCATGGTGCCATCCAGAGAGGCCGCCACCTTGAGCCGCACCCAGGGCGTGCCGCGCACCATGCGGCTGAAGAAGCCGATATTGAGTTCGCGCGACTCCTGTGCCCCCGGGCCCACCTCCACGGCAACGCCGGCGGCACGCAGCCGCGCAAAGCCCTGGCCCGCCACCAGCGGGTTCGGGTCCTCGACCGACGCCACGACCTTGCCGATCCCCGCTGCGATCAGCGCGTCGCAGCACGGCCCCGTGCGCCCCTGGTGCGCGCACGGCTCCAGCGTGACGTAGGCCGTGGCTCCCCGCACATCGTGCCCAGCGGCCTGCGCAGCGCGCAGCGCCATCACCTCGGCATGAGGACCGCCCGCCTGCTGGGTGAAGCCTTCGCCGAGCACCTCGCCGTCTGGTGCGGTGATCACGCAGCCCACGCGGGGGTTGGGATTGGAAACAAAAAGCGCCTGGGCGGCGAGCCCAAGCGCTTGGTAGATGGGGGAGGGCGCGGTGAGGGTCATTGCGCCAGGGATGGTAGCGCAGTGGCTATTTGTTCCAGCAATCCTCCAGAGTAAGCCCTCCAGACAACGGAGATGCACCGCGAACGCCTGCCTGATTTAGCGTGTAGTTGCCACATTTATCTGAGGCCTGAGCACCTTTGCGGGTTGCGGTCAGTGTGTAGGTGCGACCATCTGCCGATGCCAAGGTGACATCGTATCGATCCGATGGAACCTTTTTCATCGCAGTGGGAAAGGCTGCGGTCAGCGGGTAAGAGCCCGTGGCCGTGGCCGCTCGTTCCAGCCATTGCTGTGCTTGCAGCAACCCGGCCCGGGCTTCGGCGCGGGCGCCACGCCTGACGTATTCGCTGTAATTAGGTATGGCAATGGCCGTAAGAATGCCAACGACGGCCACAACGATCATGAGTTCAATGAGGGTGAGACCTTGTTGTCGCACGGTGATGAGTCTGTTGATTTTTTGCATCATACGTAGAACCTGTTGTCATTGGATCTGGCGCCAGCTGGGGCGCAAGGAATTCTCTGGCATGGCACCGAGATCCTCTGGGGGGGTACCACCGCTACCACCAGCACCACTTGCACTGATATCGATGTTTGTGTATTTGTTTTTCTTAATGATGCTATGGGGGCCCTTGGCAACCTTGGCCCGTGAGAAGCTTACATACTTGGGGCTTGAGGCTGTTCCGAGATTGACGCCGTCACCGGCCATGTTGAATTTGCCGTCCTTGTTTTTATCAACAATGGCGACTGAAGGTGCCTTGCCGTCCATGATATTCGTGAAGGTGCGGTATTGGCGTTCGGCGTCGACCGAGGTGGAGTCACAACTCTCCACGTTCGGGTCTACGTCGGAGCCTTTGGCGGGCACCTGAGACCACACGGTCAGCAGGTTGCTGGCATCGTAAAACTCCATAGGCTTGAGTAGGCGCTCGCCAATAGCGGGTAGGTCGAGGTACCAGCCGTTGAAATTGGCCCAGGTAGACTCACTCAGATCATCAATCTCTTTGATGTAACCATAGTCACCGTCTTCCACGAATTCACGCTTTGCCAACTTGGCTGCGCCGACGTCTGTACCAAGGGCTGCAGGCGCGGGCACGCAATCATCTCCCCCTGGGCAGGATCCGCCGCCGGGATGTACCTCCAGGCGCTTGCCCAGGCTGGTGCTGATTTCGCGGTAACGCGTGTTGTCTAGCACCGAATACAGGGTTTGCACATCCACGCTCTCTGGATCGGTTTTGGCCACGTTGCGACCCGTACCGAAGGCAACCATCATGCCCCCCACACGCACTTTTTTGGCACTGGCGCCGCTGCCCACAATCTTGAACCGATCATTGGCACGCACGGTCGGGGCGGCCGTAATGGGTTGAATTTTGGGACGCGTGGCGCCATTGAGGGCGGCAGGACCACGGACTGTGAACAGTGGGGTGCCACCGAAAGCGACTTTCCAGTTGGCAGGGGTGGGACTGGTCAGGTCAAACTTCCACAGATTGCCGAGGTTGTCGCCTGCATAGACCACGTCAGGCCGGCCATCGCCGTTGATATCGACCAACCGTGGGGCCGCCAAGCCGTTGTCATTGGCATTGCCTGTCCCGGCTGCTTCGTTGGTCACGGGAAGGCGCAGCAATTCTTTGGCGCCATCCAGGTACTGCACAAGCAATACTGGGCGCTGATTGGTGCTGTTGTAGCCGTTGCCCATCACCACGGCCCAGCGGTTGTTGTTCAGACGCGTAATCTGCGTGCTGCGCATGCTGTCGTTGACGTTCTTGACAGGACGCATAGTGATGAAGCCAATGTCCTTGTCTTCATCCACGACCTGAAGGCACATGGTTTTTTCAGCACCGGTCATGGCGCCGCAGTTGGGTGCAGGCTCGGTAGCACCCCGAGTGCGGTCAAGTTTGACGAGTTGTGTCGCGTTGGCTTCGGCAAAACCCGGGGCCCCTCCCGGTAGGGTGGTTGCCGTAGGGTTGGTCACATCTAGCACAAAGTAGCCCTTGCCGCCAAGGCCCAATGCTCCCACCAGCACGGTGCGCCAACTGGGGGTGTAGCTGGGGTCGTAGCTTGGATCGTCGGGATCTTGCGTGCCCACGCCCAAGTCAACGTCTCCGGTCATGGGCGATCCGTCGACATAGTATTTATGCTTGTTGTTGTACTGTGGGTCTGTCAGCAGGTTTAAGGTAGGAATCACGCCTCGGGGGACGTAAGCGATCTTCTCTGCGCCGTCCGCTGCGGCAAAACCGTGCAACATGCCATCATTGCCACCCACGTAAAGCATGCCTGGGCGTGACTTGTTGCCGCGGACAAAGGATGTATATCCCTTGAGTAGCAAGTCGGCTGCGGGCGCTCCGGTGTACCACACGTCAGAGTTAATGATGTCACCCTGGCGGCTTTGGCGTTCGCGGAAGGGTTTCGAGGCCGTGTAACCACTGGATTCAGATCCTTCCAGGCTCCGTTCTCCGCGTATGTAATCCAGCCGCTGCTCTCCTTTCGTGACACCTTCGTCGGTACCACCCACGTTCTTTTGCAACCAGAGCTTTTGCGCCGTACTGAGATTGCTTTCGTCCGATGCCCATTTGAAAGGCACGCCTCCCTTGTACTTGGTGCTGTCCCATGTGTCGCTCCAACTTAGCACCAGGCGGCTGCTGACGCTGATTGCATCGAGCTTGTCGGCCGTGTTCTGGCCGCTCCATCCTGGGTCTGGTATGGATGAGCCGTTGGACTGCACCCTTTCGGCGGTGACAAAGCCTTTCCAGGCCTTGCTGGGTTCGTAGGCGGCGGTGTATTTGCCGACTTCGCTGCGCGAAACGTTGGAGCCGCTGGTTGCACTGGCGCTCAGATCGGGGTCGGTGGCAGTATTGATTTGGCCGAAGATTTCGCGGAAGGCCTTTTCGAGATCTTCGCCTGTGGTCACGGCGTAGAAGCGGCCGCGCCCGTTGAGGGCAGCGTGCCACAGGTCCAGTGAGCGCTTGTTCTCCGAGTCCATCAATGGCCAGGTCTGGGTGCCTGTCACGAAGTCGAGAAAACTGCCGTCATAGCCAAATGGGACCTGGCTCGTGGGTGAAACGATAGCCGATGCTCCGGGCCAGGTCACGGCCATGTTGCTGAAACCGATCGTGTACGTGACCATGTGCGGCCAGGTGGCCGGGTTGTAACGCGGGTTCCAGTAGCGGTCGAGGATCGCATCCTTGTTCGCTGTGTCCTTGCCAAAATTCTCGGTGGCCGGGGCCTTGCGGTAGTCAGCCGCAGGCTGCATGGTGCCGGTCATGCCGCTGGTTTGCGCGGGGACCGCCCAGCTGTAGAACGCCCAGTCTGCCAGCGTGGTTCCGGTGCGGTTGTCACGGTAAAGCGCGTTCTTTGCACGGTCAGTGGTCGTGGCGCCGCCATACACCATGCCATCCGGCAATGATAGATTGGTGGCGTTGTCGCGCTTGCTGGTGTCCGGGACGGCAATTGCCGTTCCGTTCCAGCGACCGTCAGTCATCATGATATGGTATGAACGGCGGCAAGCAAGGTAGGGAGAGCCGGTGACTCCTGGCTCAGTCGCCCACGCACTGTTGGTGCCTAGCGGGCGGCGCATGTAGGAGTCGGCCTGACTGAACATCTCATGGGATGGCGTGCCATTGTTGGCAACCAAGCCATTGATGAAACTGATGAAGTTATTGCGATGCGTGGTATCCAGCACGCGCATCGAATTGGTCTTCATGGTTGTGCTGTCAACATTGCTGGCGCCCGAGGCGCTGCCATTGTTGTGCATGGCTTGCCAGGACAGGCGAATTTTTTTATCAGGCAGCAAGGTCGTGTCACGGATTACACCGCCCACTCCGCTGTTGCCGATTAGTGCGTACTTAAGCACATTGATTCGGCGGGTGGTCACTGGCCAGGTGCCGTCGGCGTTAGGTATTTTGTTATTGGTGGCCCCAGATTCGTGCTCAGCATCCAGGCGGAAATCCATACTGCCGGAATCATCGACTGAAATGATGACGTTTGGCCGTACATAGGGTTCCACAGTACCGGGTGGCGATTCGGCCAGATCGAGTGCCCAGGCGCCGTGTGGCGCCAGCGCTGCTACAGCAGCCATGGCAAGCAGGGTTTTGCGGAAGCGGGGGGCAGCGGTGCGGGGCATGGCTTGCTCCTTGGATGGGTGGTTTTGTGATGAATGAGCGTGGAAGCTGGCCTGGAATGCGCGAAGTACGATGGTTCTCACGGAACTAATCGGCGCGCACTTGCCGGGCGTAGGTTTGCTGCAGCACAGCCATGGTGCCCGGCTTGCGGCCATAGGCCAGGGCGGTGATGCGGTACACCACGTTGGGCGTGAGGCTGAGGCTCAGTAGGTTGCTGGGGCCGGAGCCGCCTACGATTAGGCCGGAGTTCTTGATGCTTTCGTCATAGCGCAGTACTTCGATCCAGTACCAGCCCCCACGATTGTCTGCGCTACGGTCGGCTAGGATGGGGTTTGCGGGGTTGCTGGTGTCGCCCAGGGCGGCTCCGGTGTATTCGCCATAGCGTGCACCAATGTTTGTTTTGGTCATGTCCTCCAGCTTGAATTCACCAGGCTGAAGGTTGGTGGGTGCGGGGCTGGTGGCGCTGGTGTAGTTCCAGAAATCCTGCCGCCCCGTGCGCTTGACGCAAAGGCCGCTGTGGCATTTGGTGGGCTCTTGATCTAGATCGGCCAGCAGGGGGGTTACTTCTTGGGCGTCGAGAGGGATCTTTTTTGCGCTGCTGATTTTGTCCCGGCATGTTGATGCGAGACAAGGCGTGCTGTCGGGGTTTTCGGCACGGATATCCAGTTCTGCATCCTGGAGTAGTGCCTGGGCAGCCTCGAAGGCGCGTTGATAGTCGGCATCGTTACCCGTCACCATTTCGTTGAACAACGATGTACGCGATGCCCAGAGTGCCAGCAGCATGGACAGCATGACGAAAACGATGACGACAAACAGCGCCACGCCTCGCTGGCGTCGGTTTGGAAGGTGCTGGGAAATGTGTTGCATGATGGCTCGTCTTGCAAAGGGTTAAAGCACCGTGCCAATCAGCCCCTGGCTGCGCAGTTGGAAGGTGCTGCGGAACGCCATGTGCATGCGCTGTTTGCGGGGGGCTGCCAAGGTCCTCATATCGATGAGCGTTCCGTTGCAGTCTCGGTAGCTGGTGCTGGGATCGTTGGCTGGAGCGGAACTGGGCAGATCAATGCGCTCGGCACCATAGAGCACCAAGCACACTTCCACAGCCTGCACCTGACCCCAATTGGTCACGCCACTGGCATCGACAGATTTGACCTTGCTGTCCCCAGGCGTGCTCGTACTGTCTTGCACCAGATAGTTCACCTGGAAGTTGGCTACGTTCTGTACGATAGCTTGGGCTCCAGCGCCGTTACCATTGCATTGCAGTTCGCTGCCTGTGAGTTGGAAGATGCTTTCCAAGCGGGCATCGCTGCTTGTATCCGCAGGCCCGCCCAGGCAGTTGCGTGAAAGTGCTTGCTCAGTAGCATTGGTGAACACGGGTTCTGTGTAGCGCCGGTAACCCGTGGTAAGTGTCACGGGGGTGGCCGTGCCACTGAGGGTGTCGGTGGTTGGGTTGAACCCTTCCAAGGGACTCGATGCGGGTGGAGTGATGGCTTCAAATGCCACCGATGCCATGTACGGTTCGGCAACGGATGCCGTACCGGGATTGAGGTTCAGGCGTAGTGAACCCGCCTGGCGTAGTTGCAGACCGATGACACGCATGGCATAGGCAGCTTGCTGCTGAATGCTACTGACATCGCTCACTGTGCCAGAAACGCCGCGCGAGACCATGAGCGCACCCGTGGCGACGGCAACGGTGAGTAGGCCAATGGCAATGCCCACCAGCAACTCAATCAGTGTGACACCACGCTGGGTATTTGATCGCACCAGTAAACCGTTGAAGGTTTTTTGGCCTGAACGGCTGGCCGAATAATCGTGAGGTGCTATGGTTTTTGATGGCATTTCAAGGCCCAGGGCAGTAGTACAAAGGCGTGTTGGCGCCGGGCACATAGGGCGCGCAGCGCGTGGGCACGGGAATGTATTGCAGGTGGCAGGTGTGGTCGGCAGGGCAGGCGTCGGTGGTTTGATCGGTTCCACCGCCGGCGCTCAGTGTTCCGTCCGTAGCACGCACCTTGGTGGCGTCAATATCGTCTTTGTAGCCGCCGGTGCCGGTGCTACTTTCTCGTTCGTTTTCGCGCCAGGCGATCATCACACCGAGCTGCCGCCTTTGGCCGGCTACCAGGCTGCTTTCAGCAGGCGGGACAAAAATGCTGGCTTTGCCCATGGGCAAATTCTCTTGAACCGTCTTTTTCCAGGTGGCGAGGTCATAAGCAGCCAGCTGCGCGTGACTGCAGCCGCTTGCGCAACTGCTTGCGCTTGGAGAGGCTGCGAAATTGGAAACGTAGGTGCTCAGGTTTGCCAGTGCGCTGGGGTTGGTTCGCATGCGTTCACCAAGGTCTTCAATCAGCCGGATGGCCTGGGCACGGCGAAGAGTGGTCGATGTGTCCGTGAGTGTCCTCATTTGCACACCCAGAACACCCAGAATACCCAAAGCCACGACAACAATGGCGACGAGAGATTCGATCAGACTGATGCCGTGCTGATGCTGAGCTGGCGTGGTGTTGATTGGTGTTAACCAGTGCATGGGATGGCCTCTGGGGGAATGATGCGAATGCGCCCACCCGAACTCATGCAGGCACCGCGCGCGCCAGGGTGGGAGGAGGATTTGTCCAGGGGCACCAGGCTGAAACCCAGCCAGGTACCATCAACTAGCCCCCAACGGTTGAGCTTAATGCTGGCGCCGCCACCAGTGCGGGTGATCTGCACTTTTGTGGGGGCATCGACACGCTGCAGCACAGGTTCACTGGCATTGCAGGTGCCGTTGTTGTTTGTGTCCTGGCAGATGATCCAGCCGCAATCCCAGTCTCGATTGCCAGTGGCGCTAGTACAGCCATTGGTGTTGTTGGGTATTTTTTGTATGGCGATTCTCCCGCCGCGCTTGATGGCCTCGGACCGTGCGAGTATCAGACTGGATCGAAGGGACTCTGTGGCGTTACGTACGCGCCAGGTCTCCATTAGTACGATGAAGGATGGGCCTGCCAGAGCGATCAGGATGGCCATGATGCTCACGGCCACCATCAGCTCAATGGCTGTAAACCCACTGATATGGTGTCGTGTGGGGATTGAGGGCGTTGTGTGGCTGTGCATAAAAGAATGTCTGCAGAAATTCAGGACGGGCAGGCAGCGCCTTGTTTCATCTGGACGATGCGTCCACTCCCTGCGATGCAGAGCCGAATGGCGCTGCTGTCCGTGCCAGACTTGCCCACAGGATGGAACAAAAGATTCATGGTTGTCGATGCGCCGCCACTGGTTTCGGACAGCATCCCCCAACGATCTATAAAGAGTTGGGTTTTACCGTTGCTATGGGTGATCGCGACTTTGGCCGAGGCCGCATTGACTTTCAATTCTGTAGTCGCGCCGTTTTGAATAAGATTGACTTTCCATCCGGCGTTCCAGCCGCCGGTGGCATCAATGGAGATCCCCCCGCCCTGCTTAATTGCCTCGGAGCGGGCGAAATAGATTGTGGATTGAAGGTTTTCCGCTGCATCGCGCACCCGCCAGCGTTCGATCAAGGGCGTGAAGCTGGGCAATGCCAAGGCGGCCAGGATGGCCACGATGGCCACCACGACCATCAATTCAATGGCGGTGAAGCCTCGCAGTGCCAGGATGCGGCGCGTTCCTGGCGGCTTGCCGAGAATGCGATAGGGGGTCAATGCATGCATGGAGCCATGCTAGGAGTCATGGCCTTGCCGTGGGATGGCTCCCATGACGAATGGCTCTGGCGCGAGGACGAGCGGCTGCTATTTGCGCGTGTATCCCCTGCAAGCGCCTGCGTTGTGCATGCCCTTGCATTCCCTGTAGAGGCGGCGATCCCGCTCGGCGGAGGATTCCTCCGACGTGCTGCGCTGGTAGGTGATTTTGCTGACGCCTTTCTTTTTGGCGCTTTCGCCGGCCATGGCTGGATCGTTCTTTGGGCGCTTGGCCAGTGCTTCGCCCGGGCTGACGGACAGGCTCAGGGCGAGCATGGCCGCCAGCAGGACATGCGGACGAAGCGGGGAGCGCAGTGCGGGGCGGTGTGGTGATGGGAGTGGTTTGGGCGTCATGGGGGCTTGGGGGGAGCGAGGTCGGGAGGGATGTCTTAGGATGCACCGGCTTTCTAGGCTTTGCTTCTACATCCTGCCATGCGCCAAACCATCCTCGACCTCGAAGAATCCCGAATCCGCGAAGTGGCCAATGTGGGCCTGGGGCGCAGCGATGTGCTGGCCTTCTGGTTTGGTGAAAGCGATGAGAATACCCCCGAGGTGGTTCGGCGGGCGGCCATCGCGTCCATCGAGCGCGGCGAGACTTTCTATGCCCACAACCTGGGCCTGCCCGCGTTGCGCGAAGCTGTGGCGGACTATATGACGAGGCTGCACGGCCCGGTGGACGCGGAGCGCATCGCCATCACGTCGGGCGGCGTCAATGCGCTGATGCTGGCGGTTCAGGCGCTGGTGGATGCAGGCGACGAGGTCGTGGCCGTCACGCCGGTCTGGCCCAATCTCACGGCCCAGCCGCTCATCCTGGGCGCACGCCTGCGCTGTGTTGCGCTGCGGCCCTGCGCCGACGGCGCATGGGCCCTGGATATGGAGGCCTTGCTGGCGGCCATTACTCCGGCCACGCGCTTGCTGGTGCTCAATGCGCCGAACAATCCGACGGGCTGGACGTTGACCCGGGACGAGCAGCGGCAGATCCTGGCCCATTGTCGTGCGACGGGCACCTGGATCCTGGCCGACGAGGTCTACGAGCGCCTGTACTACGAGCCGTCCGCCAATGGCTGCGCCCCGAGTTTCCTGGATGTGGCCAATCCTCAAGACCGGCTGGTAGTAGTGCACAGCTTCTCCAAGAGTTTCCTCATGACCGGCTGGCGCCTGGGCTGGATGGTGCTGCCGCCCGGCATGGCGCACCATGTTGGCAAATTGATCGAGTTCAACACTTCCTGCATCAGCGTGTTCACGCAGCGTGCGGGACAGGCGGCCCTGCGGCATGTGGACGAGATCACTCCGCGCGTGGTGGCACATCTGCGCTTGTGCCGGGACACTCTGGTGCCGCTGTTGCAGGCGCTGCCGGGCGTCGAGGTGGCGCCGGCGCGCGGCGGCATGTATGCCTTCTTTCGGCTGGCAGGGCAGGGCGATTCGCTCGCGACCGCCAAGCGGCTCGTGACGGAGGCAGGCCTGGGCCTCGCGCCCGGCGACGCCTTCGGGAGCGAGGCGCAGGGCTGGCTGCGCTGGTGCTTTGCCTCGCGGGACCCGCAGCGCCTGGTGGAAGGGGTGCGCAGACTGGAAAGCTGGCTCAAGCTATAATCGGCAGGTTTTGCATGGTGCAAGACGCACGCCAGTGGCCCTTCCAGCTTCTGGCGCAAGTAAAACCAGTGCCTGCGGCCCTTCAAAAGAGAGGCTGCTCGCCGCATTCAAGGAAATTCAATGATCGCATCCTCTATCAAGGCCGAAGTCGTCAAGGCCAACGCCCGTGCCGCCAACGATACCGGCAGCCCGGAAGTGCAAGTGGCGCTGCTCACCGCACGCATCAATGAACTGATGCCCCACTTCAAGACGCACGCCAAGGACCACCATGGTCGCCGTGGCCTGCTGCGCATGGTGAGCCGTCGCCGCAAGCTGCTGGACTACCTCAAGGCCAAGGACGCCGACCGTTACACCGCACTGATCGCCAAGCTGGGTCTGCGCAAGTAATTGTCGTCACATGCAAAAACGCCTGGGTTAGCGCGCTAGCTCAGGCGTTTTTTACTTTGCCGGTGTGCAAGACAGAGCGAAGCTGTGTCATTCCACTGAACTCCGCGTGCGGTTTCACTGGAATGGCATCGTGTTCTGAATTGACCGCTGGCGCTTGCTGGTAGGCGCTACCAGCTATTAAATCAGGAGCAAACATGAGCATTTTCAACAAAGTCACCAAGAGCTTCCAGTGGGGCGACAAGACCGTCGTCATGGAAACGGGCGAAATCGCCCGCCAGGCCACGGGCGCCGTGCTGGTGAACATCGACGATACCGTGGTGCTGGCCACCGTGGTGGCATCCAAGTCGGCCAAGCCCGGCCAGGACTTCTTCCCCCTCACGGTGGACTACATCGAGAAGACCTACGCCGCCGGCAAGATCCCCGGCAGCTTCTTCAAGCGCGAAGCCAAGCCCAGCGAACTCGAAACCCTGACCAGCCGCCTGATCGACCGTCCGATCCGCCCGCTGTTCCCCGAGGGCTTCTTCAATGAAGTGCACGTGGTCATCCACACCGTGTCGCTGAACCCCGAAGTGGACGCCGACATCGCCGCCATGATTGCCACCTCGGCGGCCCTGGCTGTCTCGGGCATCCCGTTCAACGGCCCCATCGGTGCCGCGCGCGTGGGTTACATCAACGGCGAATACGTGCTGAACCCGGGCCAGACCGCTCGCAAGAACAGCCAGATGGACCTGGTTGTCGCCGGCACCGAGGCCGCCGTGCTGATGGTGGAGTCCGAGGCGCAACAACTGTCCGAAGACATCATGCTGGGCGCCGTGGTGTTCGGCCACGAGCAAGGCAAGGTGGCGATCAACGCCATCCACGAACTCGTGCGTGACGCAGGCAAGCCCGTGTGGCAGTGGGAAGCGCCCGCCAAGGATGAGCCCCTCATCGCCAAGGTGAATGCCCTGGCTGAAGACAAGCTGCGCGCCGCCTACCAGATCCGCAACAAGCAAAGCCGTACCCAGGCCTGCCGCGAGGCCTATGCCGCCGTGATGGAAGGCCTGAAGGCCGAAGGCGTGGAGTTCGACAGCGTCAAGGTCGAAGGCCTGCTGTTCGAGATCGAAGCGCGTATCGTGCGCGGCCAGATCCTGGCCGGCGAGCCCCGCATCGACGGCCGCGACACGCGCACCGTGCGCCCCATCGAGATCCGCAACAGCGTGCTGCCCCGCACCCATGGCTCCGCCCTGTTCACGCGCGGCGAGACCCAGGCGCTGGTGGTGGCCACGCTGGGCACCGAGCGCGACGCGCAGCGCATCGACGCGCTGGCCGGCGAGTTCGAGGACCGCTTCATGCTGCACTACAACATGCCTCCCTTCGCCACCGGCGAAGTGGGCCGCATGGGCAGCACCAAGCGCCGCGAGGTGGGCCATGGCCGTCTGGCCAAGCGTGCCCTGGTCGCCGTGCTGCCGACCAAGGAAGAGTTTCCCTACACCATGCGCGTGGTGTCGGAAATCACCGAATCCAACGGCTCCTCGTCGATGGCCTCCGTCTGCGGCGGCTGCCTGTCGCTGATGGACGCCGGCGTGCCCATGAAGGCCCACGTGGCCGGTATCGCCATGGGTCTGATCAAGGATGCCAACCGCTTCGCCGTGCTGACCGACATTCTGGGCGATGAGGATCACCTGGGCGACATGGACTTCAAGGTGGCCGGCACGACCAACGGCATCACCGCCCTGCAGATGGACATCAAGATCCAGGGCATCACCAAGGAAATCATGCAGGTCGCCCTGGCCCAGGCCAAGGAAGCGCGCATGCACATCCTGGGCAAGATGCAGGAAGCCATGGGCGAAGCCAAGGCCGAAGTGAGCAACTTCGCGCCCAAGCTCTACACCATGAAGATCAACCCCGAGAAGATCCGTGACGTGATCGGCAAGGGCGGCGCCGTGATCCGTGCGCTGACCGAAGAGACCGGCTGCCAGATCAACATCGAGGAAGACGGCACCATCACCATCGCCGCCACCGAAGCCGCCAAGGCCGATGAAGCCAAGCGCCGCATCGAGCAGATCACGGCCGAAGTGGAAATCGGCAAGGTCTACGAAGGCCCGGTCACCAAGATCCTGGACTTTGGTGCCCTCATCAACCTGCTGCCTGGCAAGGATGGTCTGCTGCACATCAGCCAGATCGCTCACGAGCGCGTGGAGAAGGTCACCGACTACCTGAGCGAAGGCCAGATCGTCAAGGTCAAGGTGCTGGAAACCGACGAAAAGGGCCGCGTCAAGCTGTCCATGAAGGCGCTGCTCGAACGTGCTCCCCATGGCGGCAGCGATCGGCCGGCACCCGCCGAACGCCGTGAACCGCGCGAACCCCGCGAGCACCGCGAACCTGCAGTGAGCGAACAGCAACAGCAGCAAGCCCTGCCGCTGGACCAGCAAGGCCAGCTCAACGGGTGATTTGCTATTGATTTAATAGCTTCTGGCGCTTATCTAGTAGGCGCTAGAAGCCGAAATCATGCAAATTCCTTGATTCTCATCCCAATCATGCGTGCAGTAGAAATCACCGCGTTCGGCGCCCCCGAGGTGCTGCGCCTGGGCGAGCGGCCGCAACCCGTCGCCGGTGCCGGCGAGGTGCTGATCCGCGTCAGTGCCAGCGGCATCAACCGCCCGGACGTGGTGCAGCGCAAGGGCCACTACGCACCGCCTCCAGGGGCTTCCGACCTGCCGGGCCTGGAGGTCGCCGGGGTAGTGCAGGGCGGCGACGCGGAGGCCATGGCATCGGCCGGCCTGCGCGTGGGTGACCGTGTCTGTGCGCTGATGGCGGGCGGAGGCTATGCCGAATGGTGCGTGGCACCGGTAGAGCAGTGCCTGCCGGTGCCGCAGGGCCTGAGCGACATCGAGGCCGCCTCGCTGCCCGAGACCTTCTTTACCGTCTGGAGCAACGTTTTCGACCGCGGGCGCCTGCAACCTGGCGAAACCTTGCTGGTGCAGGGGGGCAGCAGCGGCATCGGCGTCACCGCCATCCAGTTGGGCCGTGCCTTTGGCGCCACGGTCATCGTCACGGCAGGTAGCGATGAAAAATGCGCCGCCTGCCTGGCCCTGGGCGCGCACCATGCCATCAACTACAACACACAGGACTTCGCCGCCGAGGCGCGCCGCCTCACGGATGGCAAGGGTGTCGACGTGGTGCTGGACATGGTGGCGGGCAGCTACGTGGCGCGCGAGGTCGAGTGTCTCGCCGAGGATGGGCGCCTGGTCATCATCGCGGTGCAGGGCGGTTTGCAGAGCGAATTCAACGCCGGGCTGGTGCTGCGTCGGCGCCTGACGATCACGGGCTCCACGTTGCGGCCGCGCTCGGTGGCGTTCAAGGGCGCCATCGCGCAGGCCTTGCGCGAGCATGTCTGGCCGCTGTTGGCGTCGGGCGCGGTGCGCCCGGTGATTCACAGCACTTTCGCCGCCGCCGATGCCGCGCAGGCCCATGCGCTGATGGAATCGAACCGGCATACGGGCAAGATTGTTTTGACGTGGTAACCATGAACAAGAAACTCATTGCAGGCAACTGGAAGATGAACGGCAGCCTGGCTGCCAACGAGGCGCTGGTGCGCGCGCTGGTGGCGGGCCTGGGCGCGCAGCCGGCCTGCGACGTGGCCGTGGCCGTGCCCGCGCCCTACCTGGCACAGGTGCAGGCCCTGGCGGCGGGCTCGCCGCTGGCCGTCGGCGCGCAGGATGTGTCGCAGCACGAATCGGGCGCCTACACGGGCGAGGTCTCGGCGGCCATGCTGCGTGAATTCGGCGTGCGCTATGTGCTGGTGGGGCATTCCGAGCGCCGCCAGTACCATGGCGAAACCGATGTGCATGTGGCCGTGAAGACCCAGCGCGCGCTGGCGGCGGGCATCACGCCCATCGTCTGCGTGGGTGAAACGCTGGCCGAGCGCGAGGCGGGCCAGACCGAGGCCGTGGTGCGGCGCCAGCTGGCCGCGGTGATCCATCTCAACGGCCACTGCATCAGTGAAGTGGTCGTGGCTTATGAGCCGGTCTGGGCGATCGGCACCGGCAAGACAGCCTCGCCCGAGCAGGCGCAGCAGGTGCATGCCGTGCTGCGCGCGCAACTGGCAGCCGCAAGCCCGCGCGCATCGAGCATCCGCCTGCTCTACGGCGGCAGCATGAACGCGGCCAATGCCGCGCAGCTGCTGGCGCAGCCGGATATCGATGGCGGCCTGGTGGGTGGAGCCTCGCTCAAGGTCGCTGACTTTCAACAAATCATCGCAGTAGCCCAGTAAAAACGGGCGCTGTCAGCTATAAATTTAGGAGTATTGGAAGAATGAGCATGCTTGCGAACGTGATTTTGACGGTGCAGATCCTGGCCGCTCTGGGAATGATTGGCCTGATCCTGGTCCAGCACGGCAAGGGCGCCGACATGGGCGCGGCCTTCGGTAGCGGAAGCTCCGGCAGCCTGTTCGGCGCCAGCGGCAGCGCCAACTTCCTCTCGCGCACCACGGCCATTCTGGCGGCGGTGTTTTTCGTCTGCACGCTGGCGCTGGCCTACTTCGGCAATGTCCGTCCGGCCAGTTCGGGCAGCGTGCTGGAGGGGCCGGCGGCAGTGGCACCCGCGCCCGCACCCGAAACGGGTTCCGCCGCTGCGATCCCGGGTACCGCTGCGCCCGCTGCGGCAGCCATACCAGCGCCCGCTCAGGGGGCATCTGGTGCGGGTCAAATTCCTGCAAAATAAAAGCATATTAAATCTGCATCCGGAGTCCGTAACAGGGTTTTTCCGGAGTAGAATCATGGTCTGTCTGGGAAGCCAAAGCCATCCGGTTCCTCATGCCACCCAGACAAGACAAGCCGTCGTGGTGAAATTGGTAGACACGCTATCTTGAGGGGGTAGTGGCGAAAGCTGTGCGAGTTCGAGTCTCGCCGACGGCACCAAACACAAACAAGCCTGTCCGCATGTTCCGTACTGCGGTCATGACGGGCGAGGCACCAGCGGTGAGCGCATCCACAAGATGAACCTCGATCAATATCTCCCCGTCCTCTTGTTCATCTTGGTCGGTATCGGGGTGGGTATCGTACCCCTGGCGCTAGGTTACATCCTGGGCCCCAATCGCCCCGACGCGGCAAAAAATTCCCCCTACGAGTGTGGCTTCGAAGCCTTCGAAGACGCGCGCATGAAATTCGATGTGCGCTACTACCTCGTTGCCATTCTGTTCATTCTTTTCGATCTTGAAATCGCCTTCCTGTTTCCTTGGGCCGTGGCGCTCCAGGACGTGGGGATGACCGGCTTCGTGGCCGTGGTGATTTTCCTGGCCGTTCTGGTCGTGGGTTTTGCCTACGAATGGAAAAAGGGCGCCCTGGATTGGGAATGAGCGGCTTGAACGAGGATTGACGCAATGATTGAAGGCGTGATGAAGGAAGGCTTCATCACCACGAGCTATGACTCCGTGGTGAACTGGGCCAAGACGGGTTCGCTGTGGCCCATGACCTTTGGCTTGGCCTGCTGTGCCGTCGAGATGATGCATGCGGCCGCTGCGCGCTACGACATCGGCCGCTTCGGCGCCGAAGTGTTCCGCGCCAGCCCGCGCCAGTCCGATCTGATGATCGTGGCCGGCACCCTGTGCAACAAAATGGCGCCCGCGCTGCGCAAGGTCTACGACCAGATGAGCGAGCCGCGCTGGGTGCTCTCCATGGGCTCGTGCGCCAACGGCGGTGGTTATTACCACTACAGCTATTCCGTCGTGCGCGGTTGCGATCGCATCGTGCCCGTGGATGTGTATGTGCCGGGCTGCCCGCCCACGGCCGAGGCGCTGATCTACGGCATCATCCAGCTGCAGCAGAAGATCCGCCGCACCAACACCATCGCGCGTGCCTGAAGGGGTTTCCATGACATCTGTTGCCATCCACCCCGAAAAACTCAAGGACGTTATCGCGCAGGCGCTGGGCGACAAGGCGCGCGAAGTGCGTGTGGCCCTGGGTGAAGTGACCGTGGTCGTGCATGCTGCGAGTTACATCGAGGCCATGCGGACCCTGCGCGACGCGCCGGCTTGCCGCTTCGAGCAGCTCATCGATCTTTGCGGTATGGACTATTCCGCCTACGGCGATCGCGTGCCCGAGGGGCCGCGCTACGGCGTGGTTTCACATCTGCTGTCCGTCAGCCTGAACCAGCGCGTGCGCGTCAAGGTGTTCTGCCCGGAAGATGATTTCCCGATGGTGGCTTCGGTCGCCGATCTCTGGAACTCGGCGGCCTGGTTCGAACGCGAGGCCTTCGACCTGTATGGCATCGTCTTCGACGGCCACAACGACCTGCGCCGCATCCTGACCGACTACGGCTTCATCGGCCATCCGTTCCGCAAGGATTTCCCGCTGTCGGGCCATGTCGAGATGCGCTACGACGCGCAGCAGCGCCGTGTGGTCTATGAGCCCGTCAGCATCGAGCCGCGCGAGAACACGCCGCGCATCATCCGCGAAGACAACTACGGAGGCCTGCACTGAGGCGCGGCGCCTTTTGCGGTGAACCATGGCTGAAATCAAGAACTATTCCCTGAACTTCGGGCCGCAGCACCCCGCAGCCCACGGCGTGCTGCGTCTCGTGCTGGAGCTCGATGGCGAGGTCGTGCAGCGCGCTGATCCGCACATCGGTCTGCTGCATCGCGCCACCGAGAAGCTGGCCGAGCACAAGACCTTCATCCAGTCGCTGCCTTACATGGACCGTCTCGACTACGTGTCCATGATGTGCAACGAGCACGCCTACTGCCTGGCCATTGAGAAGCTCCTGGGCATTGATGTGCCGGTGCGCGCGCAGTACATCCGCGTGATGTTCTCCGAAATCACGCGCCTGCTGAACCACCTGATGTGGCTGGGTTCGCACGGCAACGACTGCGGCAGCTCGACCATCCTGATCTACACCTTCCGCGAGCGCGAAGACCTCTTTGACATGTACGAAGCCGTGTCCGGCGCGCGCATGCATGCGGCCTACTTCCGTCCCGGCGGCGTGTACCGCGATCTGCCCGATTCCATGCC
The DNA here is from genome assembly GCF_003604195.1 of Simplicispira lacusdiani. Lineage (GTDB taxonomy): Bacteria > Pseudomonadota > Gammaproteobacteria > Burkholderiales > Burkholderiaceae_C > Simplicispira > Simplicispira lacusdiani. The sequence continues at coordinate 257,695 of NZ_QXGR01000005.1, read as the reverse complement.
GCAGTACAAGGCGAGCAAGGTGCGCAACGCCAAGTCGCTGGAGCAACGCAACGAGAACCGCAAGGGCTCGCTGCTCGATTTCATTGACGACTTCACGAAGCGCTTCCCCGGCCTTGTGGACGAGTACGAGACCCTGCTGACCGACAATCGCATCTGGAAGCAGCGTACCGTGGGCATCGGCGTGGTGACGCCCGAGCGCGCCCTGAACCTCGGCATGACCGGCCCGATGCTGCGTGGCTCCGGTATCGCCTGGGACCTGCGCAAGACCCAGCCCTACGACGTCTACGACCGCATGGATTTCGACATCCCTGTCGGCAAGACGGGCGACTGCTACGACCGCTATCTCGTGCGCGTGCAGGAGATGCGCGAATCCAACCGCATCATCAAACAGTGCGTCGATTGGCTGCGCGCTAATCCGGGTCCCGTCATCACCGACAACCACAAGGTGGCTCCCCCGGATCGCCAGTCCATGAAGACCAACATGGAAGAGCTGATCCACCACTTCAAGCTGTTCACCGAGGGCTTCCATGTACCCGAGGGCGAAGCCTACGCAGCGGTGGAGCATCCCAAGGGCGAGTTCGGCATCTACCTCGTGAGCGACGGCGCCAACAAGCCCTACCGCCTGAAGATCCGTGCCCCGGGGTTCGCCCACTTGGCCACGCTGGACGAAATGGCCCGGGGCCACATGCTGGCCGACGTGGTCGCCATCATCGGCACCATGGATATCGTGTTCGGAGAGATTGACCGATGATTTCTGAAGCGACCAAGGCGCGCTTTGCGCGCGAAGTGGCCAAGTACCCGGCCGAACAGAAACAGTCCGCCGTCATGGCCTGCCTCGCCATCGTGCAGCAGGAACAGGGTTATGTGAGCGAGGCCAGCGAAGCGGGCATCGCCGAATACCTCGGCATGCCGCAGATCGCCGTCCATGAAGTGACGACCTTCTACAACATGTACAACCAGCACCCGGTGGGCAAGTACAAGCTGGCTGTTTGCACCAACCTTCCGTGCCAATTGCGCGGTGGCAACGAGGCGCTGCACCACCTGGAAAAGAAGCTGGGCATCCACATGGGCGAAACCACGGCGGACGGCATGTTCACCCTGCAGCAGTGCGAGTGCCTCGGCGCTTGCGCCGACGCACCGGCCATGCTGGTGAGTGACCGCCACATGTGCAGCTTCATGGACAACGACAAGCTTGACCAGTTGGTTGACGGCTTGCGCGCCGCGGAGGGCCAGCAATGACCACTGCCGCACAAGTTTTGGCGCAATTCCAGGCCACGGGTGTTCAAACCTGTTTCCATGACCGCCATATCAACCCGCAAATCTACGCAGATCTGAACGGCAGCAACTGGAGCCTCAAGGACTACGAAGCACGTGGCGGCTACCAAGCGCTCCGTCAAATCCTGGGCAAGGATGGCGGCGAAGGGTTGACGCAAGACCAGGTCATCGCCACGGTGAAGGAGTCCGGGCTGCGCGGCCGTGGTGGTGCGGGCTTTCCCACGGGTCTGAAGTGGAGCTTCATGCCGCGCCAGTTCCCGGGCCAGAAGCACCTGGTGTGTAACTCGGATGAAGGCGAGCCGGGCACCTGCAAGGACCGCGACATCCTGATGTACAACCCGCACATCGTCATCGAAGGCATGATCATTGCCGCGTATGCGATGGGTATCTCGCTGGGCTACAACTACATCCACGGCGAAATTTTTCAGGTGTACGAGCGTTTCGAGGCCGCGCTGGAAGAGGCACGCGCCGCAGGCTACCTGGGCGACAGCATCATGGGCAGCACGTTCAGCTTCCAGCTGCACGCCCACCACGGCTTCGGTGCCTACATCTGCGGTGAGGAAACCGCGCTGCTCGAATCGCTGGAAGGCAAGAAGGGCCAACCGCGCTTCAAGCCGCCGTTCCCGGCCAGCTTCGGTCTGTACGGCAAGCCCACCACCATCAATAACACCGAGACCTTTGCCGCGGTGCCGTGGATCATCCGCAATGGCGGCGCGGCCTACCTGGCCTGCGGCAAGCCGAACAATGGCGGCACCAAGATCTTCTCGGTCAGCGGTGACGTCGAGCGCCCCGGCAACTACGAAATCCCGCTGGGCACGCCGTTCTCGAAACTGCTTGAATTGGCGGGTGGCGTGCGCACGGGCCGGCAACTCAAGGCCGTGATTCCCGGTGGTTCGTCCTCGCCGGTGCTGCCAGCATCGGTGATCATGGAATGCACCATGGACTACGACTCGATCGCCAAGGCCGGCTCCATGCTGGGTTCTGGCGCAGTGATCGTCATGGACGACAGCCGCTGCATGGTCGAATCGCTAAAGCGCCTTTCGTATTTCTACATGCACGAATCCTGCGGGCAGTGCACGCCTTGCCGCGAAGGCACGGGCTGGCTCTGGCGCCTGGTCGACCGCATCCAGCGCGGCGACGGCCGTCCGGCCGACATGGACCTGCTCGACAACGTGGCCAGCAACATCATGGGTCGCACGATCTGCGCCCTGGGCGACGCGGCTGCCATGCCGGTGCGCGCCATGCTCAAGCACTACCGGCACGAATTCGACGCGATGATCCGCAAACCGAACCCCCAGGCCGCAACTTCCGCCTGATCGCGAGAAAAGCATATGGTTGAAATTGAACTTGACGGCCAGAAAGTGGAAGTTGCCGCCGGCAGCATGGTGATGCATGCCGCCGAGAAGGCCGGCACCTACATTCCGCATTTCTGCTACCACAAGAAGCTTTCCATTGCCGCCAGCTGCCGCATGTGCCTGGTGGAAGTCGAAAAGGCTCCCAAGCCCATGCCTGCCTGCGCCACGCCCGTGACGCAGGGCATGGTGGTGCGCACCAAGAGCGACAAGGCCATCCAGGCCCAGAAGTCGGTCATGGAGTTCCTGCTCATCAACCACCCACTCGATTGCCCGATCTGCGATCAGGGTGGCGAATGCCAGCTGCAGGATTTGGCGGTCGGTTATGGCGCGTCGTCGTCGCGCTACGAGGAAGAGAAGCGCGTCGTGCCGCACAAGGATGTCGGTCCGCTGATCTCCATGCAGGAAATGTCCCGCTGCATCCACTGCACCCGCTGTGTGCGCTTCGGCCAGGAAGTGGCTGGCGTCATGGAGCTGGGCATGATCCACCGCGGCGAGCATGCCGAGATCACCACGGTCACGGGCGACACTGTCGATTCCGAGCTGTCGGGCAACATGATCGATATCTGCCCGGTCGGCGCACTCACCAGCAAGCCGTTCCGCTACAGCGCCCGCACCTGGGAGCTGTCGCGCCGCAAGTCCGTCAGCCCGCACGACTCCACGGGTTCCAACCTCATCGTGCAGGTCAAGAACCACAAGGTCATGCGCGTCCTGCCGTTCGAGAACGAGGACATCAACGAATGCTGGATCGCCGACCGCGACCGTTTCTCCTATGAGGCGCTGGGCAGTGAAGAGCGTTTGCAGCGCCCCATGCTCAAGCAGGGTGGCCAGTGGATCGAAGTGGACTGGCAGACCGCCCTTGAGTACGTGGTCAACGGCTTGCAGTGCCTCAAGAAGGAAAAGGGCGCCAGCAGCATCGGCGCACTGGTGAGTCCGCACAGCACGCTCGAAGAGTTATACCTGGCCGGCGAGTTGGTACGCGGTCTGGGCAGCGGCAGCATCGACTACCGTCTGCGCAATGCCGAGTTCGAAGCTTCGGCTGGCGTGCGCTGGCTGGGCCGTTCCATCGCTTCGCTGTCCACGCTGCAGTCCGCGCTCGTCGTGGGCTCCAATCTGCGCAAGGACCATCCGCTGTTCGCCCAGCGCATCCGCCAGGCGGCGCGCAAGGGCTGCACGGTCACGGCCATCGATGCGGTTGTGCGCGACTGGGCCATGCCCGTGGCGCACACGCTGGTGGCCGCGCCCGGCGCATGGACGCAGGCCCTGGCCGACGTGGCAGCGGCCATCGCCCAGGAGAAGGGCGTTGCCGCCCCCGTGGCTTCCGGCCAGGCAGGCAATGAAACGGCGCGCGCCATCGCCGCCGCGCTGCTTTCGGGTGAACACAAGGCCGTGCTGCTCGGCAATGCCGCCGCGCACCATGCGCAGGCGTCCAGCCTGCTGGCACTGGCGAACTGGATTGCCGCGCAGACCGGCGCCAGCGTGGGCTACCTCACCGAAGCCGCCAACACCGTGGGCGCGCAGTGGGTGAAGGCTGTTCCAGGCCAGGGCGGGCTGAATGCCGCACAGATGCTGGCGGGCGGCCTCAAGGGCGTGATCCTGCTGAACAACGAACCGGTGTTCGACAGCGCCGCCGGCGCCAAGGTTGTCGAGGCCCTGGCGCAGGCCGAGATGGTCGTGACGCTGAGCCCGTTCAAGACCAACATGGAGTTCAGCGATGTGCTGCTGCCCATCGCGCCGTTCACCGAGACCTCGGGCAGCTTCGTCAACGCCGAAGGGCGCCTGCAGAGCTTCCACGCCGTCGTGCGTCCGCTGGGCGAAACCCGCCCCGCCTGGAAGGTGCTGCGCGTGCTCGCCAACCTGCTCGATCTGCCCGGTTTCGATTTCGAGACCTCGCAGGATGTCCTGGCCAAGGCCACGGGAACCCTGGCTGGCCAAGCGCAGTCCGTGCCCGGAGAATTGCTCGACAACACCACGCAGGCCGCCCTGCAGGCCGCGCCTTCCGGCGCAGCCGATCCGGTGGTGGCTTCGATCTACCAGCTCGATGGCCTGGTGCGCCGCGCCACATCCCTGCAACTGACCGCCGATGCCCGTCTGGCACGTGAAGGAGCTGCGGCATGATCGACGCGATCTACAACTTCGGCCTGAACCTGCTTGCGCAGGGCTGGTGGACGGGCGCCGCCTGGCCCGTGATCTGGAACCTCATCAAGATCGTGGTCGTGCTGCTGCCGCTGATGGGCGCGGTGGCCTACATCACGCTGTGGGAGCGCAAGCTCCTGGGCTTCATGCAGGTGCGCCACGGCCCCAACCGCGTGGGCCCGCTGGGCCTGCTGCAGCCGATCGCCGACGCGCTCAAGCTGCTGACCAAGGAAATCATCCAGCCCTCGGCTGCGGCCAAGGGTCTGTTCGTCCTCGGTCCGGTGATGGCGATCATGCCGGCGCTGGCCGCCTGGGTGGCGATCCCCTTCGGCCCCGAGCTGGCGCTGACGAACGTCAACGCCGGTCTGCTGCTGGTCATGGCCATCACCTCCATCGAGGTTTATGGCGTGATCATCGCGGGCTGGGCCTCGAACTCCAAGTATGCGTTCCTCGGCGCGTTGCGCGCCTCTGCGCAGATGGTGAGCTATGAAATCGCCATGGGCTTCTGCTTCCTGGTGGTCATCATGGTCACGGGCAGCATGAACCTGACAGAAATCGTGCTGAGCCAGACGCGTGGCACAGGCGCCAACATGGGTCTGCCGTTCCTGTCCTGGAACTGGCTGCCGCTGCTGCCCATCTGCGTGGTCTACATGATTTCGGCCGTGGCCGAGACCAACCGCCACCCCTTCGACGTGGTCGAAGGTGAAGCGGAAATCGTGGCCGGCCACATGGTCGAGTACTCGGGCATGGGTTTCGCCATCTTCTTCCTGGCCGAATACGCCAGCATGTGGCTGGTGTCCATCCTGGCGGTGCTGATGTTCTTTGGCGGCTGGCAGGCCCCCGTCGCTGCGCTGGATTTCATTCCGGGCTGGATCTGGCTGGGCATCAAGACCTTCGTGATGATCTCCATGTTCATCTGGATCCGGGCCACCTTCCCCCGGTTCCGCTATGACCAGATCATGCGCCTGGGCTGGAAGATCTTCATTCCCGTCACCCTGGTGTGGCTGCTCATTGTCGGGGGCTGGTTGCTCTCGCCGTGGAATATCTGGAAATAAAGCGGGGACATACGAATGGCTGCCGTTGCTGCTGCATCTTTCTCCCTTCGGGACTTTTTCAAGAGTTTCCTGCTGGTCGAGCTCGTCAAGGGCATGGCCCTGACGGGACGCTATGCCCTGCGCCGCAAGGTCACGGTGCAATTCCCGGAGGAGAAGACTCCCCTGTCGCCGCGTTTCCGCGGTCTGCATGCCCTGCGCCGTTATGACAACGGCGAGGAGCGCTGTATCGCCTGCAAGCTGTGCGAGGCCGTGTGCCCGGCCATGGCGATCACCATCGAGTCCGACGTGCGCGACGATGGCTCGCGCCGCACCACGCGCTACGACATCGACCTGACCAAGTGCATCTTCTGCGGTTTCTGCGAGGAGAGCTGCCCGGTGGACTCCATCGTCGAGACGCAGATCTTCGAATACCACGGTGAAAAGCGCGGCGACCTGTATTTCACCAAGGACATGCTGCTGGCCGTGGGTGACCGCTACGAAGGCGAAATCGCCGCCGCCAAGGCAGCGGACGCCAAGTACCGCTGAAGCGCCGCGCATCCTCAAGCCAGACCTCTACAAAGAACCGATTCATGGACGCCAAGACTGGTTTTTTCTATCTGTTCTCGGTCGTGCTGCTGTACGCAGCCTTCCGGGTGATCTCAGCGCGCAACCCGGTGCATGCCGTGCTGCACCTGATCCTTGCGTTCTCGCAGGCCTCAGGTTTGTGGTTCCTGCTCAAGGCGGAGTTCCTGGCGATCGCGCTGGTGCTCGTGTACCTCGGGGCCGTGATGGTGCTGTTCCTGTTCGTGGTGATGATGCTCGACATTGATGTCGAGGGCATGCGCCAGGGCTTCTGGCGCCACTTCCCGTTGGCCGCCACCATTGGCGCCTTGATCGCCTTTGAGATGGCCGTCGTGCTCATGGGTGGCTTCCGTGGTGTCGAGGAGCCCAAGGCCGTGGCCGCCGCGGTGAATGCCGCCGGGCAGGCGGTCGCGCTCTCCAATACCAAGGCACTGGGCCTGCTCATGTATACGCGCTATCTCTATCCCGTGGAGATCGCGGCCGTGATCCTGCTGGTGGCGATGATCGCCGCCATCGCCCTGACCCTGCGCAGCCGCAAGGACACCAAGGCCATCAATCCGGCCATCCAGGTCCGCGTGCGCGCCGCCGACCGGATGCACATCGTGAAAATGGCCGCGACACAACAAGCGCCCGAGGCCAGCGCAGACGAGCCAGCAGTCGAGGAGAAAAAAGCATGACGCCAACGCTGGGCCACTTCCTGACGCTCGGGGCAATGTTGTTTGCCCTGGCCGTCGTCGGGATCTTCCTGAACCGCAAGAACCTCATCGTCCTGCTGATGGCCATCGAACTGATGCTGCTGGCCGTCAACATGAATTTCGTTGCTTTCTCGCATTACCTGGGTGACATGCACGGGCAGGTGTTCGTGTTCTTCATCCTGACGGTGGCCGCGGCCGAATCGGCCATCGGTCTGGCCATCCTGGTGCTGCTGTTCCGCAACAAGTCCAACATCGACGCGGAATCCCTCGACACCCTCCAGGGTTGAGTCTCCGGACATGCAAGGTTCGCAACAATGAGTCAAACCCTCTCTGCTTCAACGCTTCTGGCCGTTCCGCTGGCGCCGCTGGCGGGTGCCGTGCTGGCCGGTATCTTTGGCACGACCTTCGGTGGCAACTGGATCGGCCGCCGCCTGAGCCATACCCTCACCATCCTGGGCGTTTTCGTGGCCTTCGTCCTGTCGGCCATGACGCTCAAGAGCGTCGCGCTCGACGGTGCGCGTTTCAACGAAACCATCTACACCTGGATGGTCGTGGGCGGCCTGAAAATGGAAGTGGGCTTCCTGATCGACAGCCTGACCGCCATGATGATGTGCGTGGTGACCTTCGTGTCGCTGATGGTGCACATCTACACCATCGGCTACATGGAGGAGGACGACGGCTACAACCGCTTCTTCGCGTACATCTCGCTGTTCACCTTCTCCATGCTCATACTGGTCATGAGCAATAACCTGCTGCAGCTCTTCTTCGGATGGGAAGCCGTGGGTCTGGTGTCCTACCTGCTGATCGGTTTCTGGTTCAACAAGCCCACGGCCATTTTCGCCAACATGAAGGCGTTCCTGGTCAACCGCGTCGGTGACTTCGGCTTCATTCTCGGCATCGGCCTGATCGTGGCCTACACCGGCACGCTGAACTACGGCGAAGTGTTCGCCAAGGCGGGCGAGCTGGGCACCATCGGCTTCCCCTGGTACGTGATGGGCCAGGACATGATGCTCATCACCGTGATCTGCGTCTGCCTGTTCATCGGCGCCATGGGCAAGTCGGCCCAGTTCCCGCTGCACGTCTGGCTGCCCGACTCGATGGAAGGCCCCACGCCCATCTCCGCGCTGATCCACGCCGCCACCATGGTGACGGCCGGCATCTTCATGGTGGCGCGCATGTCGCCGCTGTTCGAGTTGTCCGACGCAGCGCTGAACTTCATCCTCATCATCGGCTCCATCACGGCCCTGTTCATGGGTTTCCTGGGCATCATCCAGAACGACATCAAGCGTGTGGTGGCCTATTCCACGTTGTCGCAGCTGGGTTACATGACCGTGGCGCTCGGCGCTTCGGCCTATTCCGTGGCCGTCTTCCACCTGATGACCCACGCCTTCTTCAAGGCCCTGCTGTTCCTCGGCGCCGGTTCGGTCATCATGGGCATGCACCACAACCAGGACATCCGCTGGATGGGCGGCGTGCGCAAGTACATGCCCATCACCTGGATCACCTCGCTGCTGGGCTCCCTGGCGTTGATCGGCACGCCGCTGTTCTCGGGCTTTTACTCCAAGGACAGCATCATCGAGGCCGTGCACTTCAGCCACCTGCCGGCGGCCGGCTTCGCGCACTTCGCCGTGCTGGCCGGTGTGTTCGTCACGGCCTTCTATTCGTTCCGCATGTATTTCCTGGTCTTCCATGGCAAGGAGCGCTACGACCAGAACCCGGATGCGCACCACCATGACGACCATGGTCACGGCCATGACGACCACCACGAACCGCACGAGTCGCCCTGGGTCGTCACGGTGCCGCTGGTGCTGCTGGCCGTGCCTTCGGTGGTCATCGGTTTCATGACCATCCAGCCCATGCTGTTTGGCGACTTCTTCAAGGGCGTGATCTACGTCGATGCCGCGCGCCACCCGGCCATGGCGCAACTGGCCTCCATGTTCCATGGTTCCGTGGGCATGGCCCTGCATGGCCTGCAGACGGCGCCGTTCTGGCTCGCGGTCGCTGGCGTGGCCCTGTCGTACTACATGTACATGGTGAATCCCGCGCTGCCCGCGGCGATCAAGCGCACGTTCCAGCCGGTCCATACCTTGCTGGAGAACAAGTACTACCTCGACTGGATCAACGAGAACATCCTGGCGCGCGGCGCCCGTGCCTTGGGCGTCGGCCTGTGGAAGGGTGGCGACCAGGCCGTGATCGATGGCGCACTGGTCAACGGTTCCTGGAAGATCGTGGGCTGGGTCGCGGGTGTGGTGCGCCGGGTGCAGACGGGCTTCGTCTTCCACTACGCGCTGGTGATGATCCTGGGCATCTTCGTGCTCATGACGTATTTCGTCGTGCTCAACAAGTAGTAGGAGAAGAACAAAAATGGGTTTGTTGAGTCTTGCTATCTGGACGCCCATCGCGTTCGGCGTCCTGTTGCTGGCCTTCGGCAGCGACAAACATGCCGGCGCGGTGCGCTGGCTGGCCCTGGTGGGCGCCCTGGTGGGATTTGCCGTCACGCTGCCGCTCTATAGCGGCTTCCAGCTCGGCACGGCTGCCTTGCAGTTCGTGGAGAAGAGTTCCTGGATCGAGAGCTTCAATGTCTTCTACCACCTCGGCGTGGATGGCATCTCGTTCTGGTTCGTGCCGCTCACCGCGTTCATCACGGTCATCGTCGTGATCGCATCGTGGGAATCGATCACCGAGCGCGTCAACCAGTACATGGGGGCGTTCCTCATCCTGTCGGGCCTGATGATCGGTGTGTTCGCCGCGGTCGACGGCATGCTGTTCTACGTGTTCTTCGAGGCCACGCTGATTCCGATGTACCTCATCATCGGCATCTGGGGCGGCCCCAACAAGATCTACGCGGCCTTCAAGTTCTTCCTCTACACGCTGCTCGGTTCGCTGTTGATGCTGATCGCGCTGATCTACCTGTACAACAAGTCGGGTGGCAGCTTCGACATCGCCACCTGGCACAAGCTGCCGCTGGGCGCCGGCGTGCAGACGCTGTTGTTCTTCGCCTTCTTCGCGGCCTTCGCCGTGAAGGTGCCGATGTGGCCGGTGCACACCTGGCTGCCCGATGTGCACGTTGAAGCCCCCACCGGCGGTTCCGCCGTGCTGGCCGCCATCATGCTGAAGCTCGGCGCCTATGGTTTCCTGCGCTTCTCGCTGCCCATCGCCCCCGATGCCTCGCGCGAATGGGCGTGGCTGATGATCGCGCTGTCGCTCATCGCCGTGATCTACGTGGGCCTGGTGGCCATGGTGCAGAAGGACATGAAGAAGCTCGTGGCCTATTCGTCCGTGGCGCACATGGGCTTCGTGACCCTGGGTTTCTTCATCTTCAACGATCTCGGCGTCTCCGGCGGCATCGTGCAGATGATCGCCCACGGCTTCGTGTCCGCCGCGATGTTCCTTTCCATCGGCGTGCTCTACGACCGCGTGCACTCGCGTGAAATCGCGGCTTATGGTGGTGTCGTCAACACCATGCCCAATTTCACGGCATTCGCACTGCTGTTCACCATGGCCAACTGCGGCCTTCCCGGAACCGCCGGTTTCGTGGGCGAATGGATGGTGATCCTGGGCGCCGTGAAGGCCAATTTCTGGATCGGCATGATGGCCGCCACCGCGCTGATCTTCGGTGCCGCCTACAGCCTCTGGATGTTCAAGCGCGTCTACCTTGGCGCGCCCGGCAACGCGCACGTGAAGGAGCTGCTGGACATCGGCAGCCGCGAATTCTTCGTCATGGCCCTGCTGGCGATCGCCGTGCTGTACCTGGGCCTGTACCCACGCCCCTTCACGGACGTGATGGACACCTCCGTGGCCGAGCTGCTCAAGCATGTGGCGCTGTCCAAGCTGAACTGACCAGACTGAACTGAGAGACCGAGATGATTGACAACATCAGTTGGCTTGCGATTTACCCGGAGATCGTTCTTCTGGTCATGGCCTGCGTGATCGCGCTGGTGGACCTGGGCGTCTCCAGCCCGCGCCGCACGGGCACCTATGTGCTCACCATGCTTTCACTGGCCGTGGTGGCCGTGCTGCAGGCGCTGTATGCCAGCAGCGGCAACACCTTCTATGGCTTCGGCAACATGGTGGTCAGCGACGCCATGGGCAATTGGCTCAAGTGCTTCGCCACCGTGGCGATGATGGTGACGCTGGTCTACGGCCGCCCCTATGCCGGCGACCGCGGTATGCTGCGTGGCGGCGAGCTGTTCACGCTGGGCATGCTGGCCTTGCTGGGCATGTTCATCATGATCGGCGGCAACAACTTCCTGGTGATCTATCTGGGCCTAGAACTGCTCACGCTGTCGAGCTATGCCCTGGTGGCCCTGCGCCGCGACCACACCACCGCCACCGAAGCCGCCATGAAGTACTTCGTGCTGGGCGCCATGGCCAGCGGTTTCCTGCTCTACGGCCTGTCCATGCTCTACGGTGCCACGGGCTCGCTGGACATCGGCGAAGTCTTCAAGGCCGTCAACTCCGGCCAGATCCGTCACCAGGTGCTGGTGTTCGGCCTGGTGTTCGTCGTGGCCGGCCTGGCCTTCAAGCTCGGCGCCGTGCCCTTCCACATGTGGGTGCCCGACGTCTACCATGGCGCCCCCACGGCGGTCACGCTGATGATCGGCGGCGCGCCCAAGCTGGCTGCCTTCGCCATGGTCATGCGCCTGCTGGTGGACGGCCTGCTGCCCCTGGCGATCGACTGGCAGCAGATGCTGGCGGTCCTGGCCATCGGCTCGCTGCTGGTGGGTAACCTCGCGGCCATCGCGCAGACCAACCTCAAGCGCATGCTGGCGTACTCCACCATTTCGCAGATGGGCTTCGTGCTGCTCGGCCTGATGTCCGGCGTGGTCAACGGCCATGTGGACGCCTCCACCGTCGAGGCCGCCTACAGCGCCTCCATGTTCTACGTCGTGACCTACGTGCTGACCACGCTGGCCGCCTTCGGCGTGATCCTGCTGCTGGCGCGCGAGGGTTTCGAGAGCGAGGAAATTTCCGACATGGCCGGCCTGAACCAGCGCAGCCCGCTGTACGCTGGCGTGCTGGCTGTCTGCCTGTTCTCCATGGCCGGCATTCCGCCTCTGGTGGGTTTCTACGCCAAGCTTTCGGTGCTGCAGGCTCTCCTGTCCTCGGGCCAGACGCCCTATATCGCCATGGCCGTTTTCGCCGTGCTCATGTCGCTGATCGGCGCCTTCTACTACCTGCGCGTGGTGAAGGTGATGTACTTCGACGCACCGCTGACGGCCACCACCGTGTCCGCTCCGCTGGACGTGCGCGTGGTGCTCACGCTCAATGGCGCGCTGCTGCTGGTGCTGGGCCTGCTGCCCGGCGGCCTGATGGCGCTGTGCGCCGACGCGATCATGCGTTCGCTGGCCTCCTGAGACTGGGCTCCCAGGCAATCCCGTGTCGCAATCCGGCTCCATCTGGCTCGTGATCCTGGCCGCCTGCCTGGCGGCCAACCTGCCTTTCGCGAACCAGCGCGTGCTGGCGGTCGGCCCTGCGCTGGCACCCAGGAAGAAGCTGCTGATCCGCCTGCTGGAGCTGGTCGTGCTGTACTTGCTGGTGGGGGGGCTGGCCCTGCTGCTTGAAAAGCGTGCTGGCCAGATCGCGCCACAAGGCTGGGAGTTCTACGCCATCACCGGGGCCCTGTTCATCACCCTGGCGTTCCCGGGCTTTGTCTATCGGTATCTGGTACGCCGTCGCAGGTGAGACGCAGGCGCACCGCCATCATCCATCTGCCATGAAGGTCCTTGACCTGCGCTGCCAGTACGATCACGCCTTTGAAGGCTGGTTCGCCCGCGAACAGGACTACCAGGATCAATTGCAACGCGGCTTGCTGCAGTGCCCGGTGTGTGGCAGCAGCGCGGTGCGCAAGATGCTCAGCGCGCCGCGCATCAACCTTGGCGCGCGCGATGCGCAGGAGGCCGCTCCCGCCGCCACCGTGCCGGATGTCCCGGACGCGCAGCAGCCGCCTGTTCCGGATATCGCCCATTTGCAGGCCACCCTGCGCCAATTGGCGCGCAAGGCGCTGGCCCAGGCCGAAGACGTGGGCCAGCGCTTCGCCGACGAAGCCCGGCGCATGCACCGGGGCGAGACCCCGGAGCGCTCCATCAAGGGCCAGGCCAGCGCGGCCGAGGCCGAGCAATTGCTCGACGAGGGCATTCCCGTGCTGGCACTGCCGCCGGCCTCCACGGAAACCTTGCACTGACGCCGCGGGCTCCGTGGCCCCCGCCGTCCAGGCGCGCTGAACCACCAGCGCCGGGCCTGCCGGATTTGTTTGCTATTTTTTTGATAGCTGCCCGCGCTTTTCTGGCAAGGGCTGGAGGCTAATTTTTTCAAAAAAGGCCCGGCGTGCGACGGCCCATGCGTCAGACCGTGAACTGCAGCGCCGCCAGGCGCGCATACACACCGTCGCGCGTCAGCAGTTCGGCATGGCGGCCTTGTTCCACGATGCGTCCGTGCTCCATCACCACGATGCGGTCGGCGTTCTGCACCGTGGCCAGCCGGTGGGCGATGACCAGCGTGGTGCGCAGTCCCGCGTGGCTTTGCATGGCGGCGTCGAGTGCGGCCTGGACCATGCGCTCGCTCTCGGCGTCCAGTGCGCTGGTGGCCTCGTCGAGCAGCAGCAGCGGCGGATTCTTGAGAATGGCGCGCGCGATGGCGATGCGCTGGCGCTGACCGCCCGAGAGGCGCACGCCGCGTTCCCCCAGGAAGGTGGCGTAGCCCTCGGGCAGGGCCTGCAGGAAGTCATGCGCGAAGGCGTCGCGCGCGGCGGCGAACACCTCGGCATCGGTGGCGCCAGGGCGGCCGTAGCGGATGTTCTCCAGCGCGCTGGCGGAGAAAATCACGGGGTCCTGGGGCACGGTGCCGATGCGCTGGCGCAGGTCCTCCAGCGCCAGGTCGCGGATGTCCACGCCTTCGAGACAGATGCGGCCGGCACGTGGCTGTCCGGGCGGTCCGGCGTCGATGTCATAAAAGCGCTGCAGCAGCTGGAACACCGTGGTCTTGCCCGCACCGCTGGCGCCCACCAGGGCCACGGTTTCCCCGGGCCGCAGTTCCAGCGTGAAACCCTGCAGCGCGGCCTGGCCGGGGCGCGAGGGGTAATGGAAATCGACGGCCTCGAGCCGCACGGCCAGCCCGCGCCCGGTGTCGGGCAGCGCCATGGGCCGGGACGGGGCGGCGACAGGAGATTGGCTGGCCAGCAGCTCCATCAATCGCTCAGTTGCGCCTGCGGCGCGCAGCAGATCGCCGTAGACCTCGCCCAGCACGGCGGCCGCCCCAGCCAGCAGCATCACGTAGACCACCGTCTGCCCGAGGTGTCCGGCGCTCATCGTGCCGGCCAGCACGGCCTGCGTGCCCTGGTACAAGCCCCACAGCAGCAGAGCGGCATTGGCGATGATGATGAAGGCCACGAGCGCCGAGCGTGCCCGCGTGCGGCGCACGGCGGTGTCGAAGGCGTTCTGCGTGGCCTGGTTGAAGCGCCGCGCCTCGCGCTCCTCGGCGGTGTAGCTTTGCACCACCGGGATGGCGTTGAGCACTTCGGCGGCAATCGCGCTCGAATCGGCCACGCGGTCCTGGCTGGCGCGCGAGAGGCGCCGCACGCGCCGTCCGATCCACAGGGCCGGCAGCACCACGACGAACAGCATCAGCAGCACGATGGCCATCACGCGCGGGTTGGTCCACACCAGCATGATGATGGCTCCCGTGCCCACCACGGCATTGCGCAGGCCCATCGACAGCGAAGAGCCCACCACCGTTTGCACCAGCGTGGTGTCGGTGGTCAGGCGCGAGAGCACCTCGCCGGTTTGCGTGGATTCGAAGAACTGCGGACTCTGCCGCAGTACATGGGCATAGACGGCGTTGCGCAGGTCGGCGGTGACACGCTCGCCCAGCCAGCTCACCAGATAGAAACGCGCCGATGAGAAAACACCGAGCATGACCGCGACACCGAACAGGGCGAGGAAATTACCGCGCAGCGCCAGCGTCTGCGCGCCCCGGTCCGAGGCGCCCAGGCTGCCGTCGATCAGCGTACGCAGCGCCAGCGGGAACGCCAGCGTGGCCGCGGCCGCCAGCACCAGGAACAGCAACGCCAGGGCCATGCGTGCGCGGTAGGGGCGCAGGAAAGGAAGCAGCCCGGTCAGCGAGCGCGGCGCGCCACGTGCCGGCGCGGGGGGGAGTGGAAGAACCATGGCCGCAGTGTAGGGCCCGCATGCATTCACCAGCACGCGGCATGGGGATGGTTGACTCCAGGTCGCTGAAGTGGGATGGCGCGGGGGCTTGGCTGTCAATTCCCTGACGCGGCGGGCGCGTTCTGGCCTGTGCGCCCAAGAGTCCAAGCCCGAGCCCAGAGGCGGATGTCACGGCAGGGACAGGCGTAGGCGTTTATACATAGGCGATACCCCTAGTGACGGTTTGCTCTACGTCAACTTAGCATGCATTGCAACATACCTCGCTGGCCATCTCGCTTTTCCTGAGACGGCCGGCCATCAACCGGAGCGGCCAGGGCGCAATGAGCGACGTCATTCTTGAAACCCACAGCCTGACCAAAGAGTTCAAGGGCTTCACCGCCGTCAGCGACGTGAACCTGGCCGTGCGCCGAGGCTCCATCCATGCGCTGATCGGCCCCAATGGCGCAGGCAAGACCACCTGCTTCAACCTGCTGACCAAGTTCCTAGTGCCCACCTCGGGCCGGATCCTGTTCAACGGCCATGACATCACGTCTGAGCAGCCCGCGCAGATCGCGCGGCGCGGCGTGATCCGCTCGTTCCAGATCTCGGCGGTGTTCCCGCACCTGACCCTGCTGGAGAACGTGCGCCTGGGCCTGCAGCGCAAGCTTGGCACCTCGTTCCACTTCTGGCGCAGCGAGCGCACGTTGAACCAGCTCGACGACCGTGCCATGCAATTGCTGGCCGAGGTGGGCCTGCAGGAGCTGGCCGACGAGGTCACGGTGAACCTGCCCTACGGCCGCAAGCGCGCGCTGGAGATCGCCACCACGCTGTCGATGGAGCCCGAACTCATGCTGCTCGACGAGCCCACCCAGGGCATGGGCCATGAGGACGTGGACCGCGTCACCCAGCTCATCAAGAAGGTCTCGGCCGGCCGCACCATCCTCATGGTGGAACACAACATGAAGGTGGTCTCCACCATCGCCGACCGCATCACCGTGCTGCAGCGCGGCGCCGTGCTGGCCGAGGGACCCTACGAAGAAGTCTCGAACAATCCGCAGGTGATGGAAGCCTACATGGGCACGACCGACGGCCAACTGCAGGGAGCGCACTGATGGCCGCCACCCCCGCACTCGAAATCAAGAACCTCGAAGCCTGGTACGGCGAGTCGCACGTGTTGCACGGCGTGGACATGGTCGTGCAGCCCGGCGAGGTGGTCACATTGCTGGGCCGCAACGGCGCGGGCCGCACCACCACCATGCGCGCCATCATGGGCCTGACCGGCGCGCGCAAGGGTTCGGTCAAGATCAACGGCGTGGAGACCGTCCACATGGCCACGCACCGCATCGCGCACCTGGGCGTGGGCTACTGCCCGGAAGAGCGCGGCATCTTCTCCAGCCTCTCGTGCGAAGAGAACCTGCTGCTGCCGCCCACGCTCAAGACCGGCTCGCAGGGCATGTCGCTCGACGAGATCTACGCCATGTTCCCCAACCTGGCCGAGCGCAAGAACAGCCAGGGCACGCGCCTGTCGGGCGGCGAACAGCAGATGCTGGCCGTCGCGCGCATCCTGCGCACCGGCGCCAACCTGCTGCTGCTCGACGAAATCTCCGAAGGCCTGGCGCCAGTGATCGTGCAGGCGCTCGCGCGCATGATCACCATGCTGCGCCAGAAGGGCTACACCATCGTCATGGTCGAGCAGAACTTCCGCTTCGCCGCGCCGCTGGCCGACCGTTTCTACGTCATGGAGCACGGCCGCATCGTCGAGAAGTTCGGCGCCGCCGAACTCGACGAAAAGATGCCAGTGCTCAATGAACTGCTGGGCGTCTGAAGCGCCGCCCGCGAGGCTTTCCGTTTTCTTCCACCAAAACCACAGGAGACAATCCATGAAGATCAAACTCACCGCCCTGGCCCTGATGCTTGGCGCCGCGGGCCTGGCCACGCCGGCCGCCGCGCAGGACAAGGTCAAGATCGGCTTCATCACCGACATGTCCAGCCTGTACGCCGACCTGGAAGGCAAGAACGGCGCCATGGCCATCCAGATGGCCATTGACGACTTCGGTGGCAAGGTGCTGGGCATGCCCATCGAGCTGATCACGGCCGACCACCAGAACAAGGCCGACATCGCCGCCTCGAAGGCGCGCGAGTGGATCGACACCCAGGGCCTGACCATGCTGTTCGGCGGCACCAACTCCGGCACGGCGCTGGCCTCGGCCAAGGTCGCGGCCGAGAAGAAGCGCGTCTACATCAACAACGGCGCCGCCAGCTCCGCGCTGACCAACGAGCAGTGCACGCCCTACACCGTGCACTACGCCTACGACACCGTGGCACTGGCCAAGGGCACGGGCTCGGCCATCATCGACGGCGGCGGCAAGACCTGGTACTTCCTGACCTCCGACTACGCCTTCGGCCATGCGCTCGAAGCCGACACCAGCGCCGTCGTCAAGGCCAAGGGCGGCACCGTGGTGGGCGCCGTGCGCCACCCGCTCAATGCGTCCGACTTCTCCTCCTTCCTGCTGCAGGCCCAGAACTCCAAGGCCCAGATCCTGGGCCTGGCCAACGCGGGCGGCGACACCATCAACTCCATCAAGGCCGCCAAGGAATTCGGCATCGGCAAGAGCATGAAGCTCGCCGGCCTGCTGATCTTCATCTCCGACGTGCACAGCCTGGGCCTGCGCAACACCGAGGGCCTGCAGTTCACCACCAGCTGGTACTGGGACCTGAACGAGGAAACGCGCAAGTTCTCGGCCCGCTTCTTCGAGAAGGCCAAGCGCATGCCCTCCGAAATCCAGGCCGCCGACTACTCGGCCACCATGAACTACCTCAAGGCCGTCGAAGCCGCCAAGAGCACCGATGCCGACAAGGTCATGGCCGCCTGGCGCAACATGAAGATGAACGACTTCTTCGGTTCCGGCCAGCTGCGCCCCGATGGCCGCTACGTGCACGACATGTACCTGATGGAAGTGAAGAAGCCCTCGGAGTCCACCAAGCCCTGGGATTACTACAAGCTCATCAAGAAGCTGCCCGGCGACCAGGTGTTCACCACCAAGGCCGAGAGCAAGTGCGCGCTCTGGAAGTAAACCCCTGAGAAGGCGCGAACGGGCCCACTGCCGGGCTCGTTCCCGCCCTCGATCCTGAACCTCTCTCCCACCAGCCGCCTCCCATGGAAATCTTCGGTGTCTCATTGCCCGGCCTGTTGAGCCAGCTCCTCCTGGGGCTGGTCAACGGATCGTTCTACGCAATCCTCAGCCTCGGGTTGGCCGTTATCTTCGGCCTGCTCAACGTCATCAACTTCGCGCACGGCGCGCTGTTCATGATGGGCGCCCTGATGACCTGGATGGCCATGAACTACTTCGGCGTCAACTACTGGGTGATGCTGGCGGTGGCGCCGCTGGTGGTGGGGGTGTTCGGGGTCGTGGTCGAGCGGCTGCTGCTGCGCTGGATCTACAAGCTCGACCACCTCTACGGCCTGCTGCTCACGCTCGGCCTGACGCTGCTGATCGAAGGGGTGTTCCGCTCCGTCTACGGCGTGTCGGGCCTGGGCTACGACACGCCCGAGGTGCTCGAAGGCGCCACCAACCTCGGCTTCATGATCATGCCCAACTACCGTGCCTGGGTGGTGGTGGCATCGCTGGTGGTGTGCGTGGGCACCTGGTACGTGATCGAGAAAACCAAGCTCGGCGCCTACCTGCGCGCCGGCACCGAGAACCCGCGCCTGGTCGAGGCCTTCGGCATCAACGTGCCGGTCATGATCACGCTGACCTACGCCTTCGGCGCCGCGCTGGCGGCCTTCGCCGGGGTGCTGGCGGCGCCCGTCTACCAGGTCACGCCGCTCATGGGCCAGAACCTCATCATCGTGGTGTTCGCCGTGGTGGTCATCGGCGGCATGGGCTCCATCATGGGCTCCATCCTCACCGGCCTGGGCCTGGGCGTGATCGAAGGGTTCACCAAGGTCTTCTATCCCGAAGCATCGTCCACCGTGGTGTTCGTCATCATGGTCATCGTTCTCCTCATCCGCCCCGCCGGCCTGTTCGGCAAGGAAAAGTAAGGGGCTGCCCGCATGAACTCCAAGAACCTCACCGCCATCGGCTACGGCCTGCTGTTCCTCGGCCTGCTGGCGGCACCCCTGCTGGGTGCCTACCCCGTGTTCGTGATGAAGCTCATGTGCTTCGCGCTGTTCGCCTCGGCCTTCAACCTGCTGCTGGGCTACACCGGCATGCTGTCCTTCGGCCATGCCGCGTTCCTGGGCGGCGCCGCCTACGTGGCGGGCCACTCCATCAAGATCTGGGGCTTCACCCCCGAGGTGGGCCTGGTGCTGGGCACGCTGGCCGGGGCCTTCCTGGGCCTGGTCGTGGGCTTCTTCGCCATCCGCCGCCAGGGCATCTACTCCACCATGATCACGCTGGCCCTGGCGCAGATGCTGTTCTTCGTCTGCCTGCAGGCGCCGTTCACCGGCGGCGAGGACGGCCTGCAAGGCGTGCCGCGCGGCAAGCTGTTCGGCGTGGTCGACCTGCAAAGCGACCTGGTGATGTACTACGTCACCCTGGTCATCGTGGTGGCGGCCTTCCTGCTCATCATGCGCACCATCCATTCGCCCTACGGCCAGGTGCTCAAGGCCATCAAGGAGAACGAATCACGCGCCACCTCGCTGGGCTACGACACCAACCGCTTCAAGCTGCTGGCCTTCGTGCTGTCGGCGGGCCTGGCGGGCCTGGCCGGTTCGCTCAAGACGCTGGTGCTGGGCTTCGCCACGCTGTCCGACGTGCACTGGACCGCTTCGGGCCACGTGGTGCTGATGACGCTGGTGGGCGGCCTGGGCACGCTGTCGGGCCCGCTGGTGGGCGCCGCCGTGGTGGTGCTGCTGGAGAACAAGATCGGCGAGTTCGGCAACCTGCTGGCCGCGCTCACCACCGTGGAGTGGTTCAAGACCCTGGGCGAATCGGTCACCATGGTCACCGGCCTCATTTTCGTCATCTGCGTGCTCGCCTTCCGGCGCGGCATCATGGGCGAGATCATCGCCTGGGTCACGCGCCGCCGGGGCGGCGGTGCCGGGCACTGAAACCGGCTTCCCCGCGCTCACCCGCCAGCCGCTGCAGCCTTCACAGGCGCAGCGGCTTTGCGTATCCGGTCATCTCCAGATAGCCCCGGCCCACGGGCTGGCCGGCGGCATCGAGCAGCTCTGACAGGCCTTCCCAGTAGATCGCGCCGGTCGAACCGCTGCTGTCCAGCTCCTGGCCGTCGAGCAGCGCGCGCACCTCGAACAAGCCGGCGGGCGTCTGCACCCGCCACTGCACCGGGTAGCGCGCGCCGCTGCTCGGGCTGGCCCATACGTGCCCGGGCGTGAACGCCACCTCCTGTGCCGCGAACACCTGCACGGGCCCGCCCGGTGCGCGCCACGAGCCCCCGGCCCACAGCGCCGAACCGTCGGCGCGGCGCAGGCGGAAGGCGGTGAGGGCGCTGCCGTCCGCCAGGTTCATGCCGATCCAATCCCAGCCCACGGCCTCGGGGTGCATCAGCGCCTCGCTCCACTCATGATCCAGCCAGGCGCGGCCCGTGCCGGTGGCAATCTGCATGCGCTGCCCCTCCACGGCGAGGCTGCCGCTCACGGCCAGTTGCGGCTGGCTGTAGTAGTAGCTGGCCTGCGCGGCCTCCGGTCCCTTGCGCGAGAGCCCCTCCTGGCCCTGCGGCAGCACGGGCTGCGTGGTGTCGAACCGCAGATCCAGCCCGAAGGATGCGCCTTCGACCCGTGCGCTGTAGCGGCTGACGGCGCCGGGTGCGGCATCGCTGCGCTCCAGCGTCCAGTCGTGCAGCCGGATGCGGGTGTCCTGCTCGCTGGCCTGGGCCACGCCAAAGCCCGCGCGCGCGATGCGCTGGTCGTGCAGCAAGCGCCGCCCCTGCACATCCGTAACGGCCGCGTGCGCGAACAGCAGTTGCTTAGCCGCGAAGGCCGATTGCAGGCCCTGCGCAATGTCCACGCGCGAGCGGAAGAACGTCACCTGAAAGCCCCAGGGCCTGCCGCCCGCCTCGGCGTGGCCGGTGATGTACCACCATTCCGTGCGCATCTCCGGGTGGCTGCCGTGGTCGCGCGGAAACTGCAGGCGCCGCGCTGGCAGGCCCGGTGCCAGGGCGGGCCACAGGCCCCACGCGCCCAGCCCCAGGGCCAGCGCCCGGCGGCGCAGGCCGGGCGGCGTGGAGGGCAGGGCGGGGGGCATGGCGGGCGTGGGGGTCAGGCCAGCAAGGCGTCGATCTTCTGCTGCGCCGCCGCGCAGTCGCCAAAACTGCGCTCCACCCAGCCGGCATCGCAGTAGGTGGGCAGGTAGCGCTCGCCCGCGTCGCACAGCAGCGACAGGATGGAGCCCCGCTCGCCCCGTGCGCGCATCTCCTGCGCCAGCGCCAGCATGGCGACGAAATTGGTGCCGGTGGACGGCCCCACGCGCCGCCCCAGCAGTTGCGACAGCGCACGCATGGCGGCCACCGACTCCACGTCGGGCACCTCGACCATGCGGTCCACCAGCGTGCGGATGAAGCTCGGCTCCACGCGCGGGCGGCCAATGCCCTCGATGCGCGAACCCGGCGCCGTGAGCGTGGCGTCGCCCGTGCGGTGGTAGGCGCTGAACACCGAGCCCGCCGGGTCGGCCACGCACACCTGCGTGGCATGGCGCTGGTAGCGCACGTAGCGGCCGATGGTGGCGCTGGTGCCGCCCGTGCCTGCCCCCACCACAATCCAGCGCGGCACCGGGTGCCGCTCACGCTGCATCTGCGTGAACATGCTCTCGGCGATGTTGTTGTTGCCGCGCCAGTCGGTGGCGCGCTCGGCGTAGGTGAACTGGTCCATGTAATGGCCGCCGGTCTCCGCCGCGATGGCGCGCGCCGCGTCGTACACCGCGCCCGCGCTGTCCACGAAATGGCAGCGCCCGCCGTGGAATTCGATCTGCGCCACCTTCTCGGGCGAGGTGCTGCGCGGCATCACCGCCACGAAGGGCAGGCCCAGCAGGCGCGCAAAGTAGGCTTCGCTCACCGCCGTGGAGCCGCTCGACGCCTCGACGATGGTCGAGCCCTCGCGCACCCAGCCATTGCACAGTGCGTAGAGAAACAGCGAGCGCGCCAGCCGGTGCTTAAGGCTGCCCGTGGGGTGGGTGGATTCGTCCTTGAGGTACAGGTCGATGCCGCTGTGCTCAAAGGCGGGCAGGCGCAGGGGAATCAGGTGGGTGTCGGCGCTGCGCTGGTAATCGGCCTCGATGCGGGCGATGGCTTCGTGGAGCCAGGGGGAGGGGGATGTCATGGGGGAATTGTCGGCCAGAACCACGCAGTTGTTGGCGGCTTCTGACGGCTAGAAGTAGACGCGCTGGCGATAGCCGCTATGCGATGTTGTACCCTGGCGAGAAGCCGTCAAGGTAGAGCCATCGCACCATCTAGAGCTACGACATCACCTTCGAATAGGTAGCATGCATGCCGCTTGAGTGCGGGGTGAATCACAGATGCGTTCAAAGCCTACAACTTCTGAGAATAAGCATGCCGTACCCGATGCACATCCTGGTAAATGACTTCGCCATCAGAAGCTTCCGTGAGACCGCAGACAAAGACTACATCACTGCAAGAATGGCTTATCGAGCACGGCTGATTCAGCCGTTCCTTTGGTCTGCCCTGCACTGTCTGGAAAAGTACGTCAAAGGTGTTCTTGTACTCAATCGAATGAATGCCAAAGACCTGGGGCACACGGTACTTCCTGGCATCGAGAGGATGAAGCGGAGCGGCAAGTTCGAAATCGAACTCAGTGCCAATACTGTCCAATTCATCAAAGGGCTTGAAGACTATGGAGCGAAGTATCGGTATTACGAGGTCTCATATGAAATCGAGCCGTTCGACATTGTTCGACTAGACCGCGCAGTTTGGGAGCTCAGAAGGTATTGCCAGTCGCTGGACTACGACATCGTCGACATGAACGGCAAGACGGTGAACTTGCTGGCCCATGAGCTTGATCGAGTTCATCGGGCAAAGGCGAAGCACGAAAAGGGGACGTGCGTCATGGGAGGCGTCCTGGAAAAGATCATCAAAAAGAAAGATCACCCAGCGCGTGAAGCACTAATCTGGAATAACTTGTTTTTCGGCCCGTCGCGACGCAAGGGCGTGAAGATGCGACCGGAATCGGAATCGGGCAACTCGCCGTTCTTCCTGCATCCCGAGATCATTGATGAAGTGGTCAAGTACGTGTACATCCCGAAGGACATCGCTGAGGGCGTGCGCCAGTTTGCGAAGCAGCAAGCGGCCGACAAGGCGAAAGCAGAACAGGATGCAGAGAAGGCAGCGAAGCCCGCAGCCAAGAAGTCGAGAAAGTCAGACTGAAGTGGGGCCCGAGCGGATCCTTCAACGACAGCAGTTCGACATGACCTATGCCCCCTTCGGGTCAATTGCTGTTATCCCAGGCTGACAAACTGCGACGTGCAGAACAAGTAGCGGCCACAGTGGCGGCTACCTTGTACGCCTGCATGCCGCTCCCCTACCAATCCTCCTTCACCGCCAACACCGCATCCCGCCCCGCAGCCGCCCGCCCGGCCACCCAGGCCGTCACCGTGCCCGCCAGCACCACGGCGGCGCACAGTGCCAGCAGCCGCACCACCGGCACCCGCAAATCCATGGTCCAGTGGAAGCTCTGCGGGTTCACCACATGCACCAGCACCACCGACACGGCCAGGCCCAGCAGCAGGCCGGCGGCGGCGCCCACGCCTGTCCAGGCGGCGCCTTCGCCAGCCACAACGGCCAGGATCTGGCGGCGCGTGAGGCCCAGGTGGGCGAGCAGGCCGAATTCCTTGCGCCGTGCCAGCACCTGCGCGCCGAAGCTCGCCGCCACGCCGAAGAGGCCGATGCCGATGGCCACCGCTTGCAGCCAGTAGGTGACGGCGAAGCTGCGGTCGAAGATGTGCAGCGAGCGCGCGCGGATGGCGTCGGCCGACACCCATTCCAGCGGGGGCGTGCCGCCCGCCGCCAGCGCCTCGGTGGCCTGCCGCAGGGCGGCAAGGTCCGCGCCCGCGCGCGGCCATACGGCCAGGTCGCTGGGGCGCGCGTCGCCCGTGAGGTGCTGGTAGGCGGCCAGGTCCAGCGCCACGGCGCCGGTCTGGCGCGCATAGTCGCGCCACACGCCTGCTATGAAAAATGGAGCTGGTAGCGCTTGCCCCGCTTGCCCTGGAGGCACAAAAGACCTTGAGAGTGCCGGCCAGTCCATGCCCGGCCGCAGGCCGTAGAGGTCCACCGCCGCCTCGCTGAGGTAGATGGCCGTGCGCCCGGCGGGCACGGGCAGGGCGGCATCCACCAGCGGCAGACGCCGGGCGGGGTCGCTGCCCAGCGGGCGGGCCACCACGGTGAGCGCGGGGCGTGCCGGGTCGAGCTGCACCGGGCTGGCGCGCAGCGGCTCCACGCGTTCCACGCCGGGCAGGCGGGCCACGGTGTCGGCCAGGCCGGCGGGCAGCAGCGCGGCCTCGCCGCCGGCGGCCTGCAGGGCCGAGCGCAGGTACAGCGGCGCGGGCAGCACGGCGTCCAGCCACTGCTGCACCGAGCCGCGAAAGCTCGCCACCATCACCGTCAGCGCCACGGCCAGGCTCAGGCTGGCGACCACGCCGCCGATGGCAATGGCCGCGCTGCCGCGCATGCGGCGCGCGCGCTCCAGCGCCAGCAGTGGCAGCACCCGCCGCAGCGCCAGCGGGCGCAGCAGCCGCAGCAGCACGGCCACGCCCCAGGGCAGCAGCGCCATGCCGCCGACCAGCAGCAGGCCCACCGCCACATAGGCCGCCAATGGCATGCCAAAAACGGGTGGAGCGCCCGCCAATAAAGCGCCAGCAGCTATCAAAACCATACCGACCCAGTCGCGCCCGGCCGAACCGCCCAGCGTGCCCAGGCCCTTGAGCGTTTGCGCCGGGGGCAGGGCCTGCGCGCTGCGCGCGGGCCACCAGCCGCCGGCCAGCGCCGCCGCCAGGCCCAGCGCGCCGTAGAGCAGCGCGGCCGCGCCGCTCCAGCGCAGGGAGGGCTGCACGCCGGCAAAGTAGCCGCCGCCCAGGTCGCCGCCGAGCAGGCGCAGCGCGGCGGCGGCCAGCAGCGTGCCCAGCGCGATGCCGGCCGCGCTGCCCGCCAGCCCCAGCAGGCCCGCCTCGGCCAGCACCAGGCCCAGCCGCTGGCGCGGCGTGGCGCCCAGCACGGCCAGCAGCGCGAATTGCGGCGCGCGCCGCGCCACGCCCAGCGCCAGCACCGAGAACACCAGGAAGGCCCCGGTGAACAGCGCCACCAGCGCCAGCACGGTGAGGTTGACGCGGTAGGCGCGCGAGAGGTTGCTGATGCGCTCGGCTGCGTCCCCGGGCTCGGCCAGCAGCGCGTGGGCGGGCCAGTACGGCGCGCTGCGCAGCGCCTGGGCAAAGGCCTGGCGGTCGGTGCCGGGGCGCAGCTGCAGGTCGATGCGGCTGAGCTGTCCGCCGCGCCCGAACAGATCCTGTGCGGCGCCCAGGTCCATCACGGCCAGCGGCGCGCCGCCAGCGGCCACGGTGCCTGCTGCCTGCACGCGCAGCGCCTGTGCGCCCGCCTGCAGTACCAGCGCGGTGTCTCCGCCCGCGCCGTCGGCCGGCAGGCCCAGCGCCTGCAGCGCGGCGGCGTTGAGGAACACGGTGGCCGGGGCGAACAGCACGAAGCGGTCGGCGCCGTCCCAGGGGCGCGGCATCAGGGCGGGCGCCACGGCGGGCAGCAGCAGCGCATCGGCACCCAGCACGCGCAGCGGCACGCGGGTGGCGCCGGGGGCGCTGGCCAGCGCCGTAAGCTCCAGCACCGGGCTGGCGCGCGCCACCTGCGGGTGCGCGGCCAGGTGGCCGTACAGGGCCTCGGGCAGCGCGCCCTGCATGGCGCGCGCCTCCAGGTCGGGCTGGCCGTTGACGGCGCGCACCGCCTGCGCGAATTCGTCGAGCGCCGAGCTGTTGATGAGCTGCACCGCGAAGGCCAGCGCCACGCCCAGCATCACGGCCACCACCGCCGCCATGCTGCGCCACGGGTGGTGGCGCAGGTCCTGCCAGGAGAAGGTGCGCAGCAGTGCAAGCATGGCCGCATTGTGCGGCGTTCGCGGGGTTGGGCGTCGGCAGGGGGCTTGAAGTTTTCCGGGTCGCACACCACATGGGAAGCAGGGTTTTCGACCCGGTTTCAACACCCATTTCACAGGAGCTTGACCATGAACTCTCTGGTATCGCGTGGCAGTCTGTTCGACGATTTCTTCAAGGACATCGCCCCCGGTTTCTACGTTCGGCCGCTGCATGGCGACAACCTGCCCACGCCGTCGCAGATCAAGGTGGACGTGAAGGAAACCGAGGGGGGCTACACCGTGCAGGCCGAGGTGCCGGGCGTGCCCAAGGAGGACATCCATGTCGCCATCGAGGGCAACGTGGTGAGCCTGCGCGCCGAGGTGCGCCAGATGGACCAGAAGACCGAGGGCGAGAAGGTGCTGCGGTCCGAGCGCTACTTCGGCTCCGTCGCGCGCAGCTTCCAGTTGCCCGCCGACATCGACGCCGCCCAGGCCAGGGCCAAGTACGACAACGGCATCCTCACGCTGACGCTGCCCAAGAAGCTGAACAACGCGGCGCAGCGCCTGAACATCGAGTGATGCCGCACGCGGCGTGCGCGGCGGCGGGGCCTTTCAGCCCGCGATGCCCCCGGCCGTGAGGTGCAGCACCCGGTCGGCCCGCGCCGCCGCAGTGTCGGAGTGCGTCACCAGCACCAATGATGCGCCGTGCTGGCGCGTTTGCGCCACCAGCACGTCCAGCACGCGCGCCGCCGTACCGGGGTCGAGGTTGCCCGTGGGCTCGTCGGCCAGCAGCAGGGCGGGGCGGTGCACCAGCGCGCGGGCGATGGCCACGCGCTGCAATTGTCCGCCGCTGAGCTGCTGGGGCAGCCGCGCTCCCAGCTCCTGCAGCCCCACGGCGGCCAGCATGCCTTGCACGAGCGCCGGGTCGTCCTGGCCCAGCAGCATCAGCGGCAGCGCCACGTTCTGCGCCACGTCGAGGTGCGGCAGCACGTGGAAGGCCTGGAACACGAAGCCCACATGGGCGCGCCGCCACAGGGCGCGCTGGGTGTCGTCGAGCGGGCCGAGGTCGGTGCCGCCGTGCACGATGCGCCCGGCCTCCCAGCGGTCCAGCCCGGCCAGGCAGTTGAGCAGGGTGGACTTGCCCACGCCCGAGTCGCCCACGATGGCGACGAACTCGCCCGGCGCCACGGTGAGGTGCACGTTCTCGAAGACGGTCGCGTCGCCATAGCGCTTGGCCAGGCCATCGACCACCAGCGTGGTCATGGCGCGGCGCCGTCCAGCCGTTGCAGCACGGCCTGCACCAGGTCGGCCACGGCGTTGGGCTGGTCGCAGGCGATGGTGTGGCGCCGGGGCATGCCGCGCAGCCAGGTGATCTGGCGCTTGGCCAGTTGCCGCGTGGCGGCGATGCCGCGTTCGCGCAGCATGGCCAGGTTCAGCGGCGTGCCGGCGGGGCGCCGGGCCTGGAAGTCGAATTCCTCCCAGGCCTGGCGGTAGCCCACGCAGCGCATGGAGGGCAGGTCGGGGTGCAGGTCGCCGCGCTCGCGCAGGCCCCGCACCTCGTCCACGAAGCCGGCCGCGAGCATGGCGTCGAAGCGCTGCGCGATGCGTTCGTGCAGCCAGGCACGGTTGTGGGGTTCCAAGGAAAAAAGGGCTCCAGCGTCCGCCGGTTGTGCGCCGTCAGCTCCTGTTTTGATAGTGTGGAAGCTCGACAGCGGGCGGCCTGACACATGCCACACCTCCAGCGCGCGCTGGATGCGCTGGCTGTCGCCGGGCGCAAGGCGCGCGGCGGTGGGCGGGTCCACCAGGGCCAGCTCGGCGTGCATCGCGGGCCAGCCGATTTCGGCCGCCTGGGTTTCGAGCCGTTCGCGCACGGCCGAGTCGGCGGCGGGCATGTCGTCGATGCCGTCGAACAGCGCCTTGAAGTACAGCATGGTGCCGCCCACCAGCAGCGGCAGCGCGCCGCGCGCGCGGATCTCGGCGATGAGGCGCTGCGCGTCCTGCACGAACTCGGCGGCGCTGTAGGCCTGCAGCGGGTCGCGGATGTCGATCAGGTGGTGCGGCACGAAGGCGCGCTCCTGCGGCGTGGGCTTGGCCGTGCCGATGTCCATGCCCCGGTAGACCAGGGCCGAATCGACGCTGACGATCTCCACCGGCATGCGCCGGCCGATCACGGCGGCCAGCGCCAGGGCGCCGGCGGTCTTGCCCGAGGCCGTGGGGCCGGCCAGGGCGATGTAGTGCGGGGCTTCAGGGGCGCTCACGCGGTTCTCCGAATTTTTGTACCAGGGTCCAGGCAATGGCGGCGAGCAGCGCGGACCAGAACCACACGCCCAGCACCAGCGGCCACACGGTGCCGTCGAGGTGCGCGCCCACCCAGCCGCCAATAGCGAAGGCGGCCAGCATCATCATGAAACCATTGAGCGCCGAGGCCACGCCCGCCGCCTGCGGGAACGGCCCCACGGCGCCGGTCTGCCCGCAGGGCTGGTGGATGCCGTGCCCCAGCATGAACAGGTAGAACGGCGCCAGCAGCGCCCAGGGCTGGTGCCAGCCCATCCAGGCCACCAGGGCCATGAGCGTGCAGCCGGCGAGGCTCAATGCCCCGGCCAGCGCCACGGTGCGGCGCAGGCCGTGGCGCGCCAGCAGGGCGCGGCAGACGAAGGTGCCGACAAAGTAGGCCAGCGCGGTGGACAGCAGCACCCAGCCGTACTGCGTGCGTGAGAGCCCCAGCACCTCGATGAACACGAACGACGATGCGGCCAGAAAGGTGAAAAGCCCGCCGTAGGCCGCCGTGGTCAGCAGCGAGAACGCCCAGAACGTGGGGTGGCGCAGCACGCTGCCCCAAGTGCGCAGCAGCATGCCGGGCCGCAGCGCCAACGGGTTGGGACGGGCCAGCGTTTCGGGCATGCGCAGCGCCACCAGGGCCAGCGTGGCCACCGCGTAGGCCGTGAGCGCCAGCAGCGCCGCGCGCCAGCCCAGCCACACCGTCAGCAGGCCGCCCAGCGGCGCGCACAGGCAGGCCACCAGGCCCAGGCCGGTGAGCGCCTTGGACATGGCGCGCGCCCCGGCCAGCGGGCTGTAGAGGTCGCGCACGATGGCGCGCGCGCACATCACCACCGCGCCCATGGCGGCGCCCTGCGCGGTGCGCCAGGCGATCAGCAGCGCCATGGACGGCGCGAGCGCGCTGCCCACCGACGCCAGGGTGTAGATGGCGAGGCCCGCCAGCAGCACCGGGCGGCGGCCGAAGCGGTCGGACAGCGGCCCCCACGCAAGCTGCGAGCAGCCGAAGGCGAGCAAGAGCGCGCTGAGCGTGAGCTGGCCGGCGGCCACGCTGGCGCCCAGGTCGCGTGTGAGCGCGGGCAGGGCCGGGAGGTACAGGTCGGTGGTGACGGGCTGGATGGAGAGCAGCAGCGCGAGCAGGATGATGGTGAGCCCGGCATGCGTGTCCGCAACGGCGGAAGGTGCCGTGGCAACGGAAGAATCAGACATGCGCGGGAGGGTACCAGATGGCGGCGCTTCTGGCGCCGGGGCCGTGCTATGCGCAGGCGCCGCGCACGCTGCGCAGGTCGGTCACGCCTTCGAGCACCTTGAGCATGCCGTACTGCTGCAGGCGCAGCATGCCCTCGGCGGCGGCGCGCTCGAAGAGCTGGTCCACCGGCGCGCGCGTCTGCACCAGCTTCTTGATGGCGGGCGTGGCCGCCATCAGCTCGTAGATGCCGACGCGGCCCTTGTAGCCGCCGTGGTTGCACTGTTCGCAGCCGCTGGCCTGGTAGAGCACGATGGCGCCGGTGTCCTTCGCGCCGAAGCGCGCGCGCCAGCTGGCCAGGACCTGCGCGGGGTCGAGCGCCGTGCCGGCGCAGTATTCCCGGGCCATCTGCTCCAGCTCGTCGCCGTCGGGGGCATGGGGCTTCTTGCAGCCGGGGCACAGGCGCCGGGCCAGGCGCTGGCTGAGCACGCCGATCAGGGCGTCGGCGAAGTTGAAGGGGTCCAGCCCCATGTCGAGCATGCGCACCACGCTCTCGGGCGCGCTGTTGGTGTGCAGTGTGGACATGACGAGGTGGCCCGTGAGCGAGGCCTCGATGGCGATGTGGGCGGTTTCGCTGTCGCGCATCTCGCCCACCATGATGATGTCCGGGTCGGCGCGCAGGAAGGCGCGCATGGCGGCGGCGAAGGTCAGGCCGATGCGCGGCACCATCTGGATCTGGCGCAGCCCCTGGTGGGTGATCTCGATGGGGTCTTCGGCG
The DNA here is from genome assembly GCF_003604195.1 of Simplicispira lacusdiani. Lineage (GTDB taxonomy): Bacteria > Pseudomonadota > Gammaproteobacteria > Burkholderiales > Burkholderiaceae_C > Simplicispira > Simplicispira lacusdiani. The sequence continues at coordinate 227,198 of NZ_QXGR01000005.1, read as the reverse complement.
GTCCAGATCTTGTTTTCCGGGGTGTTCACCTCGGCCAGCAGCGAGTGCAGCGTGGTCGTCTTGCCCGAGCCCGTGGGCCCGCACACCAGGATGAGCCCGTAGCTGCGGCGCACCATGCCCTGCAGGTGCTCGGCCAGGTCGGCGTTCATGCCCAGCTTGTCCAGCGGGATCGGCTTGGACGATGCCAGCAGGCGCATCACGATGTCTTCGAGCCCGTTGGTGGTGGGCAGCACGGCCACGCGCAGCTCCAGCCGGGTCGGGGCGAAGCGCGAGAAGTCGATCTTGCCGTCCTGCGGCATGCGGCGCTCCGAGATGTCCAGGCTGGCCATGATCTTGAGCCGCGAGAGCAGGGGCGCGCGCAGCACGTAGGGAATGCGCAGGTATTCGCGCAGGTCGCCGTCCACGCGCAGGCGGATCAGGGAGGGCTGCTGCTCGGGGTAGGACTCGATGTGGATGTCCGAGGCCCCCATCTTCTGTGCGTCCATGATCATCTTGTTGACCAGCCGGACCACCAGGGAGTCGTTGTCGGACACCTGGTGGTGCAGGTCGGCATGCCCCGGCGCGGTCTCGTCCTGGCCCAGGCGCTTGGTGAGCTGGCGCAGCTCTTCTTCGATCGAGAGGTCCACGGCATCGAAGGCCGCCTGCGAGTATTCGTGCGTGATGCGCGCCGCCAGCTCCTCGGCCGGGGCGATCACCGGCGTGATCTGCTTCTGGGCCGAGAACCGCAATTCGTCGAGGTAGTCGGTGTCGATGGGGCTCTCCACGGCCACCACCAGCACCTTGTCGGTCAGCACCAGCGGCAGGACCTGGTGCTCGACGGCGAACTCCTTGGGCACCAGGGCGAGCACGTCGTGCGGGATGGTGAAGCCGCCCAGCGCCACCAGCGGAATGCTGAGCTGCTCGGCCACGGCCTGCGTGAGCTGTTCGTGGGTCAGCGCGCCCATCTCCACCAGGATGTGGCCCAGGCGGTGGCGTTGCGGGCCCTGCATGCGCCCCAGGGCCGTGAACATCTGCTCGCGCGACACCAGCCCCTGGTTGATGAGGATGTCGCCCAGGCGCACGGGCGAGAAGCTGCCGATCCCGCCGAGCCGGTCCGCCAGTTCCTGCGGAGCGCTGATGGGCGTGCTGCCCCAGGCTTCCTGGGCGCCTTCCCCGCGCCGGCGCTTCTGCTCCCGCAGCGCCTGGTCGACCGTGGCCGGGCTCACCAGCCGGGCCTGCACGAGCTGCTGCCCCAGCAGCCCGCCTACCTGGTGGGACTCCAATGCGCCGCCGGGGATGAAGATGCGCACTGATAGCGCGGCCTCGGTCTCCAGGTAGATGAAGAGGCCCTGGCCGGTCTTGACGAAGCCCCGGGTCTGGCCGTGCAGTTGCTCGCCATCGACAAAGCGCACGACAAAGGGGCGCGTGCCCGGATGGACGGCCTGGCCACCGGCGGCCTGGTACTGCGCGGACAGCTCTGTGTCCGGCACCAGGGGAATCGGCGGCAGGAGTTGGATGCTCTTGATGTCCGCGAAATGCAGCGGCACGACGCCCGGCTCGTCGCGCGGCACGAACAGGGCCGTCTGGCGCTCCGGCTCGAAACCGTCGAGCCAGCCTTCGAGGGTTTTTCCATCGGCGGTGAAGACGATGGCATCGACCCGTGACGGGTCTGGCGCGGCGCGTCCGTCCTTGAAGAAAGGGGGCAGGGGCCAGCGTTCCATGGACGGTGCGCGGCGCTCAGGCCAGCCGCGACGCGGGCTTGACCGGCGAGGAGGTGTCGATCGACAGCTCGCCGGTGTCCGATGCGTCGACGCCCGCCGACAGGCGGATGCGCAGCGCCAGGTCGGTGCGCGAGTCGGCGTTGTGCAGGGCTTCCTCCAGCGAGATCTGTCCGTCCTTGTAGAGCTTGAAGAGCGCCTGGTCGAAGGTGCGCATGCCCGCCTCGGTGCTGTGGCCCATGGCCTCCTTGATGCCCGAGAACTCGCCCTTGGCGATCAGGTCGGCGATGAAGGGCGAGGTCAGCAGCACCTCCACGGCCGGCACCTGCTTCTGGTGCAGCCCCGGGATCAGGCGCTGCGACACCACGCCCGCGAGGTTCAGGCTCAGGTCCTGCAGCAACTGGTGGTGCGCGTCCTCGGGGAAGAAGTTGATGATGCGCTCCATCGCCTGGTTGGCGTTGTTGGCGTGCAGGGTGGACAGGCACAGGTGCCCCGTCTCGGCATAGGCGATGGCGTGCTTCATGGTGTTGCGGTCGCGGATCTCGCCGATCATGATGACGTCGGGCGCCTCGCGCAGCGCGTTCTTCAGCGCTTCCTCGTAGGACTGCGTGTCGATGCCGACCTCGCGCTGGTCCACCACCGAGTGCTTGTGCATGTGCAGGAACTCCAGCGGGTCCTCGATGGTGAGGATGTGGCCGGTGGTGTTCTCGTTGCGGTAGTTGATCATCGACGCCAGCGTGGTCGACTTGCCCGAGCCGGTGGCGCCGGTCACCAGCACCAGGCCGCGCTTGAGCATCACCAGGCGCTCCAGCACCGGTGGCAGGCCCAGTTCGGCCAGCGGCGGGATCTTGTTCTTGATGTAGCGGATCACCATGCCGGTCTCGCCGCGCTGCATGAACACGTTCACGCGGAAACGCCCCAGCCCGTGGGCCGAGACCGACAGGTTCATCTCCTGCCGGGCCTCGAACTCGCCGATCTGCTTCTCGTTCATGACCGAGTAGGCGAGCTGCTTGACCTGCCCGGGCTCCAGCGGCGGCATCTTGAGGGGGTGGGTGATGCCTTCGATCTTGACGTTGACCGGTGCGCCAACGCTGAAGAACAGGTCGGACGCGCCTTTCTCGACCATCACGCTCAGGAAACTGAAGACTTCCATGGGGCACCTCACTGGCTGTACCGGGGCTGGCAGTTCATGGTAGCGGAATCTCCCGCGCACGGAACCCGGATAGGCTTGGCCAGGCAAAGAAAAAGGGGCCGAAGCCCCTTTGCGCTGGTGCGTGCAGGAGGCTCAGACCACGCCCTGTGCCAGCATGGCGTCGGCCACCTTGACGAAGCCGGCCACGTTGGCGCCGTCGATGTAGCTCACGCTGCCATCGGCGCGCTTGCCGTACTTCAGGCAGGCGGCGTGGATGCCTTGCATGATCTGCAGCAGGCGCGCGTCGACCTCGTCGCGCGTCCACGACAGGCGCATGGCGTTCTGGCTCATTTCCAGGCCCGAGGTGGCCACGCCGCCGGCGTTGCTGGCCTTGCCCGGCGCGTAGAGCACGCCGGCCGCCTCGAAGGCCTTGGCAGCCTCGATGGTGGAGGGCATGTTGGCGCCTTCGGCCACGCACAGCACGCCGTTCTCGATGAGGGTGCGGGCGTCGTTCTCGTCCAGCTCGTTCTGCGTGGCGCAGGGCAGGGCCACGTCCACCTTGACGTGCCAGGGGCGCACGCCGGGCTCGAAGCGCGCGCCGGTGCGGGCCGCGTAGTCGCTCACGCGGCCGTAGTGGTGGTTCTTCACGTCCATGAGGATGGCCAGCTTCTCGTGCGTGAAGCCGTCCTCGTCGATGATGGTGCCGCTCGAATCCGACACCGTGACCACCTTGGCGCCCAGCTGCAGGGCCTTCTCCACGGCGTACTGGGCCACGTTGCCCGAGCCCGAGACGGACACCCGCAGGCCGTCGAAGCTGCGGCCGCGCGTCTTGAGCATTTCCTGCGCGAAGTACACCGTGCCGTAGCCCGTGGCCTCGGGGCGGATCAGCGAGCCGCCGAACGACAGGCCCTTGCCCGTGAACACGCAGTCGGCGCGGTTGCTGAGCTTCTTCACCATGCCGGCGATGTAGCCCACCTCGCGGCCACCCACGCCGATGTCACCCGCGGGCACGTCGGTGTCGGCGCCCACATGGCGGAACAGTTCGGTGGCGAAGGCCTGGCAGAAGCGCATGACTTCCGCCGGGCTCTTGCCCTTGGGGTCGAAGTCCGAGCCGCCCTTGCCGCCGCCCATGGGCAGCGTGGTCAGCGCGTTCTTGAAGGTCTGCTCGAACGCCAGGAACTTGAGCACCGACAGGTTGACCGAGGGGTGAAAGCGCAGGCCGCCCTTGTAGGGGCCGATGGCCATGCTGTGCTGGATGCGGTAGCCCCGGTTGACCTGCACCGTGCCATGGTCGTCCACCCACGACACGCGGAACATGACGATGCGCTCGGGTTCCACCAGGCGCTCCAGCAGGCCGTGTTCTGCGTAGCGCGGATGCGTTTCGATGAAGGGCCACAGGCTCTCCATCACTTCGGTGACTGCCTGGAGAAATTCAGGCTGGCCGGGGTTGCGCTGCGCTACCTGCTCCAGGAAGCTGCCTACGGACTCGTACTTCATATTCAGGGGCCTTTGGGGGGGAATGGAAAAAACGCGGGGCGATGCGGCACCGCAGCACAGGATTATGCCAAACACACATGGCGCCATGCACCAAAACTATGCATCACGGTGAAGAATGGTGCATTAGCGCCCAAAATAAGTGCGTCATATCTCTAGATTGGTGCGTTTCTGCCGGTCATTCCGTTGTCACGCGCGCGGGGCACAGTGGTTCGCTTCCAATGACACGAGGAGGAGAAACCATGCGCGCACCGCACCCCCGAACCAGCCTGCTGGCCCTGATACCCGCGCTCGCGCTGACGGCCTGTGGCGGTGGCGACGGCACACCCACGTTGCTGGGTGACAAGCCCCTGGTGATCGGCCACCGGGGCGCCAGCGGCTACCTGCCCGACCACACGCTGGAGGGCTACAAGAAGGCCATCGAACTGGGCGCCGACTTCATCGAGCCCGACCTCGTGGCCACTCAGGACGGCGTGCTGATCGCGCGCCACGAGCCCAACATCACCGCCACCACCGACGTGGTCCAGCGCCCCGAATTCGCTGCGCGCAAGACCAAGAAAACGGTCGACGGCGTGCAGGAGGAAGGCTGGTTCGCCTCGGATTTCACGCTGGCGGAGCTGAAGACCCTGCGCGCCATCCAGCCCCTGGCCGAGCGCGACCAGGTCCACAACGGCAAGTACGCCATCCCCACGCTCGAAGAAGTGCTGGACCTGGCCAAGGCCGAGGGCGCGCGCCTGGGTCGCAGCATTGGCGTGTACCCCGAAACCAAGCACCCCACCTACCACGTGAACCTGGGGCTCCAGCTCGAAGACCGCCTGCTGGCCGTGCTGGCCCAATACGGCTACACCAGCAAGGCCGCGCCCGTGATCGTGCAGTCGTTCGAGGTCTCCAACCTCAAGTACCTGCGCAGCAAGACCCAGGTGCGCCTGGTGCAGCTGGTGGATGCCGACGACGTCAAGCCCGACGGCAGCATCTCGCTCGTGGCGCCCTACGACAAGCCTTACGACTTCGCCGTGGCCGGCGATGCGCGCACTTTCGCCAGCCTGCTCACGCCCGCGGGCCTGAAGGAGGTCAAGACCTATGCCGACGGCATCGGCCCCTGGAAGCCCTACTTGATCCCGTCGAAACAGGTGGACGCCAACAACGACGGCAAGCCTGACGACCTGAACGGCGACGGCAAGATCGACGAGCGCGACCGCGTGATGCTGCCCGCCACCGACGTGGTCAGGAACGCCCATGCCGCCGGCCTGTTCGTGCACGCCTACACCTTCCGCAGCGAGCCGCGCCGCCTGGCCTCGGACTTCCGTGGCGACCCGAAGGCCGAATACAAGCTGTTCTACAACCTGGGGGTGGACGGCGTGTTCAGCGACTTTCCCGACCACGCCAAGGCCGCGCGCGACAACTGAGCGGGCGCAGGTCAGCACACGTACAAAGGCCCGCAGCTGCGGGCCTTTTTCATGGAGGACGGCGAGGGAGACGGGCCTTATCGCCCGCGCAGGAACAGAGCGTCCAGCTCCTTCATCGTGAGCTGCCGCCAGGTCGGCCGGCCGTGGTTGCACTGGTCCGAGCGCTCGGTCACCTCCATCTGGCGCAGCAGGGCGTTCATCTCGTCCAGCGTGAGCTTGCGGTTGGCGCGCACGGCGCCGTGGCAGGCCATGGTGGCGAGGATTTCGTTTTTGGCACGTTGCACCACGGTGCTGGCGTCGTGCGCGGCCAGGTCGGCCAGCACGCTGCGCGCCAGCTCCACGGCGTTGCCGTGGGCGAGCTGGGTGGGCACGGCGCGCACGGCCAGGGTGCGCGGCGAGAAGGGCGAGACCTCCAGGCCCAGGTGCAGCAGCGTCTCGGCATGGGCCTCGGCCGTGGCCACCTCTTCGGGCGTGGCGGCGAAGGTGGCCGGGATCAGCAACGGCTGGCTGGCGATGCGCTGGCCGGTGTCGGCCTGGGTTTTCAGGCGCTCGTAGACGATGCGCTCGTGCGCGGCGTGCATGTCCACCAGCACCAGGCCCTGGGCGTTCTCGGCCAGGATGTAGACGCCGTGCAACTGCGCCAGCGCGCGGCCCAGGGGCCAGGGCTGGCCGGCCTCGGGGGCTTCGGCGGTGGCGGGTGCGGGCGCTGCAGGTTCCGCCGGGGTCCACGCGGTGGCAGCGGCCGGGGAGGTTGCGGCGAGTGGCGCGGATTCCAGCGGGGCCGGGCTGGCGCTGGCGGGGCGGGGCGTGCCCCAGAGCGCGCCCAGGTCGGACACGCGGTGGCCCGGGCGCTCATCAAATTTCATAGCTGCCTGCGCTTGCCAGATGGGCGTTGCAGGCGTTTTTTGCTCAAAAATCGGCGTGGTGAAAGGTGCTGCCGGGGCCTCGGCGGCCGCCGCCAGCGTGGTGGCGCGCGGCACGGCCAGGGCGTTTTCCACGGCATGGCGCACGGCCTGGTGCACCTCGCGGCTGTCGCGGAAGCGCACCTCGATCTTGGTGGGGTGCACGTTCACGTCCACGCGCGCCGGGTCGATCTCGATGTAGAGCGCATACACCGGCTGGCGCTGGCCGTGCAGCACGTCCTCGTAGGCGCTGCGGGCGGCGTGGGTGACCACCTTGTCGCGCACGAAGCGGCCGTTGACGTAGCAGTACTGCTGGTCGGGCCGCGAGCGCGCGGCGTCGGGCAGGCCGGCGCGGCCGGTGACGGTGATGCGCCCCTCGGCATGGCGCACGGGCACGGACTGGGCCACGAACTCCTCGCCCAGCACGTCCGCCAGGCGGCGCGCCAGGGCGTCCTGCACATCCCCCTGGCCGGGCTGGAAGGTGGCGCGCCACTGCTCCACCAGCTTGCCCTCGTGCCAGATGGCGAAGCCCACGTCGGGCCGCGCCAGCGCGTGGCGGCGCACGGCCTCCACGCAGTGGGCCAGCTCGGTGGCGTCGGTTTTGAGGAACTTGCGCCGCGCTGGGGTGCTGAAGAACAGCTCCTTCACCTCCACCGTGGTGCCACCGCTGCGCGCCACGGGGCGCAGCTCGCCGCTGCGCGCGTCGAGCAGGAAGGCACTGGCCTGGGTGGCCGGGCGCGAGAGCAGGGCGGTTTCCGACACCGAGGCGATGGCCGCCAGCGCCTCGCCCCGGAAGCCCATGGTGGCCACGGTCTCCAGGTCGTGCAGGTTGGTGATCTTGCTCGTGGCGTGGCGGCGCAGGGCGACGGGCAGTTCCTCCTGCGGGATGCCGCAGCCGTCGTCCTCCACGGCGATCAGGCGCACGCCGCCGGCCAGCAGGCGCACGGTGATCTGGCTGGCGCCGGAATCGAGCGCGTTGTCCACCAGTTCGCGCACCACCGAGGCGGGGCGCTCGACCACTTCGCCGGCGGCGATCTGGCTGATGAGTTCGTCGGGCAGGTCGCGGATGGGTCGGCGCGCTGGAGGGTTTGCAGTGGTTTCGGTCACCCGCCGGATTCTAGGTGGGGATAATGCGCGCTGCTCATCGACCGCACCCCATGGAAATCATTGCCTTCCTGATCGACTTTATCCTGCACGTGGACAAGCACCTCGAAGCCTTCGTGGCCGCCTATGGCGTGTGGGTGTATGCGCTGCTGTTCATCATCGTGTTCGTGGAGACGGGCGTGGTCGTCATGCCCTTCCTGCCGGGGGATTCGCTGCTGTTCATCGTGGGCGCGCTGTGCGGCGCCGGGCTGATGGAATTCGCCCCCGCAGTCACGGTGCTGCTGGTGGCCGCCATCCTGGGGGACCAGTGCAATTACTCGATCGGCCGCTACTTCGGGCCCAAGGTGTTCCAGTGGGAAAGCTCGCGCTGGTTCAACCGCCGCGCCTTCGACCAGGCGCACGACTTCTACGAGCGCTACGGCGGCATCACCATCGTGCTGGCGCGCTTCATGCCGTTCATCCGCACCTTCGCGCCCTTCGTGGCGGGCGTGGCCGCGATGGACCGGGGCAAGTTCACCGCCTTCAATGTGGGCGGCGCGCTGCTGTGGGTGCTGGGCATCTGCACGGCGGGCTACTTCTTCGGCAACCTGGCCTGGGTGCGCGAACACCTGGACAAGATCATCTGGGGGCTGATCCTCGTGCCGGGGCTGATCGCCATCTTTGGCGCCTGGCGCGCGGGGCGCAAGACCAAGCTGGCCTGATCGCTACTTAAATGATAGCTACTGGCGCTTGATGCATAAGCGCCGACGCCGATTTTTGTCGATGGCGACGCAGTTACCCCGGCTGCAAACACAAGGTCACCAGCAGCGAGGCATCGCGCACCGCCGTGAGCGCGCGCAGCGCGCGCGGCTCCAGGTGCACGAAGTCGCCGGGCTCCATGCGCTGGATGCCGGTGTGGCCCTGGAACTGCACCTCGCCTTCGAGGCACTGCACGGTGGCTTCGCCGCGCGTCATGTGCTCGGGCATGGATTTGCCCGTGTGCAGCACGATGCGCATGACTTCAAGCTGGCCCGCCTTCAGGATGGCGGTGCTGCTGGCCTGCGCGAGCTGGGCGCCCAGGGGGCGCACGCTGACGATCTGGCCGGACTGAGCGTGGGGCTGTGCCATGGCTTGTCTCCTTCCTGAGATGAAACAACCCCCTGTGGCGCTGCGCGCCATTCCCCCTTCTCAGGCATCGCTGCGCGATGCGGAAGGGGGACGCCGCCGGTGCGGCGGGACGGCCCTTGCACGGTGGCCGCTGGCCTGGATTGCGCCAGTTTCATGGGCAGCGTGGTGCAGCAAACAGGAAGTGATATGCCTGTCAATGTACCGCTGTCTCGCGGCAGTGAACAGGGGGCGTTGCCCTGGCTACACCGTGCGGCTGCGTGCCAGCGGCGGGTTCTTGGCGAAGTAGCGCGTGATGCCGCGCATCAGCGCGTCGGCCAGCTCTTCCTGGTAGGCGCTGGTGCGCAGCTTGGCTTCTTCCTGGGGGTTGCTGATGAAGGCGGTTTCCACCAGCACGCTGGGGATGTCGGGGGCCTTGAGCACGGCGAAGCCGGCCTGTTCCACGCGCGGCTTGTGCAGCTTGCCCACGTTGCCGATCTCGCCCAGCAGCACGCTGCCGAGCTTGAGGCTGTCGTTGATCTGTGCCGTGGTGCTCATGTCGAGCAGGGCGCTCTGCACATGGCGGTCCTTGGCGCGCACGTTCAGGCCGCCCACCAGGTCGGCCTGGTTTTCCTTGTTGGCCAGCCAGCGCGCGGCCGAGCTGGATGCGCCGCCCTGGCTCAGCGCGAACACGCTGGCGCCGCGCGCGTCGGGGTTGGTGAAGGCATCGGCGTGGATGCTTACGAACAGGTCGGCCTGCACCCGGCGGGCTTTCTGCACGCGCGTGGCCAGGGGCACGAAGTAGTCACCGTCGCGCGTGAGGTAGGCGCGCATGGGGTTGCCACCCACGCTGGTGGCGTTGATGCGTTCGCGCAGCAGATGGGCGACCTTGAGCACCACGTCCTTCTCGCGCGTGCCGCCGGGGCCGACGGCGCCGGGGTCCTCGCCGCCGTGGCCGGGGTCGAGGGCGATGATGATGATGCGGTCGGTCTGGCGCGCCGCGCTGGCCGGTGCGGGCGTGGCCGGGCTGGCGGCCTTGCGCGGGGTGTCGGCGCGGGCGATCAGCTCGCCCAGCGGGTCGTGGCCGGGGTCGGAGGCGGCGGGCTGCGCCGCCACGGCGGCCTGGCTGGCGCCGGCCGCGCCGCTGGCGGCGGTGGCGGCGGTGGCGGGTTCCGGCGTTTTCTCGCGCAGGCGCTCGGCGATCAGCGATTCGAGCGGGTCGATGGCGTTCTCGGGGTAGAGGTCGAACACCAGCCGGTGGCCGTAGGCAGCCACGGGTTCGAGCGCGAACACCTGGGGCAGGGCGGGGTGCTTGAGGTCCACCACCAGGCGCACCACGCCGGGCGCATACTGGCCCACGCGGATGCCGGCGATGTTGGGGTCGTCCGGCCGCACCTTGGCCACCAGCTCGCGCAGCGCGGGGTTGAGGTCGATGCCCTCGATGTCCACCGCCAGGCGCGGCGGCGCGGCGACGAAGAGCTTCTTGGCGCGCAGGGGCTGGTCGGATTCGATGGTGACGCGCGAGTATTCGGCCGCGGGCCACACGCGCACCGCGACGATGGAGGCACCGCGCGCGATCTGCTGCGTGCCCAGCAGCAGCACCAGGCCGCCCGCCTGCAGCAGCGCACGGCGCGAGGGCTGGCCGGAGGCAGCGGGCGCGGTGCGGTGGCGGGGCGGAAGTGTCATGCGCTCAATCCTTGCAGCAGGCGGAGGCCGAGGGGGGTGTGGGCGCGCAGGGTGACCTGCCGCGCATCCTCGTCCAGTGCTTCAATGTGGATAGCAACATCCGCAGCAGGGATCAGCGCTGCGGCCTTTTCCGGCCATTCTGCCAGTTTCAGCCCCTGGCTGGCAAACACGTCGCGAAAACCCGCGTCTTCCCACTCGCGCGGGTCGTTGAAGCGGTAGAAGTCGAAGTGCCAGATATGCAGGTCGGGCGCCTCGTGCGGCTCGACCACGGCGTAGGTCGGGCTCTTGATGCGGCCCTGCACGCCCAGCGCGCGCAGCAGGTGGCGCACCAGCGTGGTCTTGCCCGCGCCCAGGTCGCCGTGCAGGGTGATGAAGGCGTTGGCCAGCAGCGGCTGCGCGGCCAGTTGCCGGGCGAATGCAGCCGTATCGTCCTCACTGCGCCAGGTGGCTTGTGCGACGGCGGATTGGGGGGCGCTTTCTACAATCGGGCGATGGTGGTCAGCAGCAGTCAATGGGTTCCTCAAATTCAGCAGTGGGCGCGCGAGCTGGGATTCTCCCAAATCGGCGTGGCCGGTGTGGATCTGTCTTCCGCGGAGGAAGGATTGATGCAATGGCTGGCCCAGGGGTTCCATGGCGAGATGCATTACATGGAGGCGCACGGCCTCAAGCGCGCGCGCCCGGCCGAGCTGGTGCCCGGCACGGTGAGCGTGATCACCGCGCGCATGGACTACCTGCCGCGCGATACGCCCGTCGATGTGCCGCCGGGCTGGCAGGCCGTCGAATTCGACCGGTTGCAGCGCCCCGATGAGGCCATCGTCTCGGTCTATGCCCGCGGGCGCGACTACCACAAGGTGCTGCGCGCGCGGCTGCAGAAGCTCTGCGACCGCATCGCCGAGGCCGTGGGGCCGCTCGGGCACCGCGTGTTCACCGACTCGGCACCGGTGCTGGAGGCCGAGCTGGCCCGGCGCAGCGGCCAGGGCTGGCGCGGCAAGCACACGCTGGTGCTCAACCGCGAGGGCGGCTCGATGTTCTTCCTGGGCGAGATCTACGTGGACATGCCCCTGGAGCCGAGCGCGCCCGTCACCGCGCACTGCGGCACCTGCCAGGCCTGCATGGACGTGTGCCCCACCAAGGCCATCATCGCGCCCTACCGGCTCGATGCACGGCGCTGCATCTCCTACCTGACCATCGAGCACTCCGGCCCCATCCCGCTGGAGCTGCGGCCCTTGCTGGCCAACCGCATCTACGGCTGCGACGACTGCCAGCTCGTCTGCCCCTGGAACAAATACGCCCAGCCCAGCCAGTTGCCCGACTTCGACGCGCGTGCCGGACTCACGGGCCAGCAGCTGGTGCACCTGTTCGCCTGGGACGAGCCCACCTTCCTGCGCCTGACCGAGGGCGGGCCGATCCGCCGCATCGGCCACGAGCGCTGGCTGCGCAACATCGCCGTGGCGCTGGGCAACGCGCTGCGCGCCACGGGCGACGCTGGCGTGCGCGCGGCGCTGCAGTCGCGCGCGCAGCACGAGAGCGCCCTGGTGCGCGAGCATGTGGAATGGGCGCTGGCCCAGCGGGGTTTCGAATGAAATCGGCCTGCAGCGCTTTGCTGGAAAGCGCCGCAAGCTATTAAAAAAATAGCAAATCTAGTGCGCCAGAAGGCCGGTGTCGCGCAGCGTGTCCACCAGCCCCCGCGCAAACTGCGCGTACCCCGCCGCGTTGGCATGGATGGGGTCGGACCGCAGGCGGGCGTCGGCCAGCACGGTCGACCAGCCCTCGCGGTGCAGCGGGATGCGGAGTTCGTCCGCGATGTCCTTGTACAGCGCGTGGTCGCTCAGCCGGCCCGCCGCCGCCAGCAAGGACAGCTCGGGCACGGCCACCAGCAGTACCTGGGCACCGCTGGCGCGGACCTGCTCGCAGATCTGGCGCACCCGGTCGCGCGTGGCGCTGGTGCCCTGGCGGCGCAGAAAATCATTGCCGCCGATGCTGACGATGACGAGCTGCGGCTGGTGCCGCCGCAGCAGATCGGGCAGCCGCTCCAGCGCCTGTGCTGAGGTGTTGCCAGACACACCGCCGTTCACCACCGTCCAGCCGGTCAGGCGCTGCAATTCGGCGGGGTAGGCCGTGTCGGCCGATGCGCCCACGCCCGAGGTGAGTGAATCGCCCAGCGCCAGCACCGTGGCCTCGCGTGGCACGGCCTGGGCGCGCGGCGCCTTGCGTCCGCAGGCGGCGAGCGACGCCACGAGCAGGCAGGCGGCCAGCCAGCGCCGGCGCGGCATGTCCGGCGCGGGAGAGGCCGTGCCCTTCACCGCAGCACCCCGAGCGCGAAGGGCAGGCTCGCCAGCCCCAGCAGCGTCGAGAGCGTGACCAGACCCGCCACATACGGCCCGTTGTAGCCCATGCGCGCGGCCAGCACGTAGCAGGTGGAGGCCGTGGGCAGGGCCGAGAAGGCCAGCAGCACCGTGGTCTGCACCGGGTCCAGGCGCAGCAGCCAGGCCACACCCAGGGCGATGAGCGGCTGCACCAAATGGCGGATGGACAGCACCGACAGCGACAGCAGCTTGCTGCGCTGGAGCAGCCCGAACTGCATGCCCGCGCCCGCGGCCATCAGGCCCAGCGCCAGCGAGGCGGCGCCGATGCGGTGGACGGTGGGCTCCATCCATCCCGGAATGCGAAAGCCCAGCAGATTGGCCACCAGGCCCGTGGCCGTGGCCAGGATCAGCGGGTTGCGCAGCAGCTCGCGCGCGAAGCTGTGCTTGCCCTGGCGCGCCATGGGCCAGACGGCGGCCACGTTGAACAGCGGCACGCACACGCCGATGAGCACGGCGATCATCAGCAGGCCCTGGCTGCCGGCCACGCGCTCGGCCAGCGCCAGGCCGATGAAGGAGTTGAAGCGGAAGGCCACCTGCGCGCTCGCGGCGTGGTCGCGCGGATCGAGGTGCTTGCCCAGCCAGGGCAGGTGGGGCAGTGCGTAGGCCAGGCCGATGCCGCACAGGCCCGAGAGCAGGCCGGCCGCCATCAGCCCCGAGGCTGCGTTCAGGTCGATCGGGCTCTTGACGATGGATTGGAACAGCAGCACCGGAAAGAGCAGGTAGTACACCAGGCTTTCCACGGGCTGCCAGACCGTGCGGTTGAGGGCGGTGTAGCGGCAGATGAGGTAGCCGCAGAGGATGAGCGAAAAATCCGGGAAGAGCAGTTGCGCGTAGTTCACGGTGCGCAGGATACCGTGGCACGCACCGCCGCGCTGTCACGCCGGGATTGCCCGGGCCGGGGGCTCGGGTGCGAGCACCCATGACCCATGGGCACCCTGGGGCAAGCCTGCGGGGCAGGCCCTCTGCGTATAGGATGTGCCCTGTTCCATCCATAACAAGGAGACATGTATGCATCGTAGAAGCTGGTTGGGCCTGGCCCTGGCTGCCGCCGCAGGCACCGCCCTCGCCCAGGGCTACCCGAACAAGCCCGTGAAGCTGGTGGTGCCGTTCGCGCCGGGCGGCACGACCGACATCATCGCGCGGGTGATTTCCGACCCGCTGGGCAAGGCGCTGGGCCAGCCCGTGGTGGTGGAGAACAAGGCGGGTGGCGGTGGCATCATCGGCGCCAACGAGACGGCCAAGGCGATGGCCGACGGCTATGCGCTCGGCATGGCCACGGTGTCCACCACGGCGGCCAACCCGGCCATCAACCCCAAGACGCCGTACAACCCGCTGACCGACTTCACGCCCATCGTCAACATCGCGGCCACGCCCAACATCATCGCGGTGCACCCGAGCTTCCCGGCCAAGGACTATGCGGCTTTCGTGGCCGAGGTGAAACGCAACCCCGGCAAGCATTCCTATGCCTCGTCGGGCACGGGCGGCATCGGCCACCTGCAGACCGAGCTGTACAAAAACCTCAGCGGCACCTTCATGACGCACATCCCCTACCGTGGCGCGGGCCCCGCGCTCAATGACACGGTGGCCGGCCAGGTGCCCATCATCTTCGACAACCTGCCCTCGGCGCTGCCCTTCATCAAGGAAAACCGCCTCGTGCCCATCGTGGTGGCCGCGCCCCAGCGCGTGGCGGGCCTGCCCAACGTGCCCACCTTCAAGGAGCTGGGGCTGGAGCCCGTCAACCGCATGGCCTACTACGGCATCGTCGGCCCCAAGGGCCTGCCCAAGGAGGTGGTGGACAAGGTCAACGCGGCCGTGCGCAAAGCCCTGGAAGACCCGGCCGTGAAGAAGCGCATCGAGGACACGGGCTCGCTCATCGTGGCCAACACGCCCGAGCAGTTCGGCGCGCAGATCAAGGCCGAGTTCGAGGTCTACAAGAAGGTGGTCGAGCAGCAGAAGCTCAACCTCAACTGACCGGCATCCTCCCAGAGGCCCTGCCAGCGCGCGCTGGCAGGGCCTTTTTTTTGCGCTATGGTTCCCGCATGTCCGCCGATCTCCAGAACAGCCAGTCCGCCATCGATGCCTTCGTGGATGCCCTGTGGCTGGAGGACGGTCTCTCGCGCAACACCCTGGCGGCCTACCGGCGCGACCTCACGCTGTACGCGCAGTGGCTGGCCCGGCAGCAGCCCGCGCAGGCCCTGGACGGCACGGCCGAACACCACCTCCAGGGCTATTTCGCCGAGCGCCACGCGGCGACCCGCGCCACCACGGCCAACCGGCGCCTGACGGTGCTGCGGCGCTACTTCCACTGGGCGCTGCGCGAGCGGCGCATCCAGCAGGACCCCACGGTGCGCCTGCAGGCGGCGCGCCAGCCGCTGCGCGTGCCCAAGACGCTCACGCAGGCGCAGGTGGAGGCGCTGCTCGTCGCGCCCGAGGTGGACACGCCCCTGGGCCTGCGCGACCGGGCCATGCTGGAACTGATGTACGCCAGCGGCCTGCGCGTGACCGAGCTGGTGACGCTCAAGACCTGGAACCTGGGGCTGAACGAGGGCGTTTTGCGCGTGATGGGCAAGGGTGGCAAGGAGCGTCTGGTGCCCTTTGGCGAGGTGGCGCGCCAGTGGCTGGAGCGCTACCTGCGCGACGCGCGCGGCGCCATCCTGGCCGGGCAGCAGACCGACGACCTGTTCGTGACGGCGCGCGGCGCGGGCATGACGCGCGTGATGTTCTGGGTCGTCGTGAAAAAGCACGCGCGGGCGGCGGGCATCACCGCGCCGCTGTCACCGCACACCCTGCGCCACGCGTTCGCCACGCACCTGCTCAACCACGGCGCCGACCTGCGCGTGGTGCAGTTGCTGCTGGGGCATGCCGACATTTCCACCACCACCATCTACACCCATGTGGCGCGCGAGCGCCTGCGGCAGCTGCACGCGCGGCACCACCCGCGCGGCTGAGGCTTATTCCGCGCCCAGGCTGTCGGCCCAGGCCAGGGCCTGCAGGTGGGCCATGTTGACCTGGTGGCCCGAGAGGTGCAGCAGCTCGATGTTGTGCGCGAAGGCCGCGTCGTCACCGCTTTCGCAGGCCTTGGCGAGCGCGAGGAAGGGCGCGAAGACGCCGGTGTCGTGCAGCAGGGCCTCGACCACGGGCTCGGGCAGGGCCACGGACTCCAGGGCCTTGTCGATCGGGATGCCCAGCATGGCGTCGAGCAGCGAGAACACGCCGACGACGAAGGCGTTGTCGCATTCCTCGGGCGAGAGCATCTCGGTGGCCAGCAGTTCCATGAGGCGGCCGCGCACCACGGCGGTGGTGCCCACGGCGGGCGCGCTGCCGCCGCGCGAGGTGGTCAGCAGCAGCGAGGCCCAGCGAAAGAGCTTCTTCAGGCCCAGGATCATCACAGCGTGCCGGAAGGATGTGATCTCGCACGACAGGCCGAAGCCCGAGGAATTGATGAAGCGCAGCAGGTTGAACGAGAGCGTGGGGTCCTTCTTGAGGAGTTCCTCGATCTCGGCCGAGCTGGCCTGTTTGCGCACCAGGTTGATGAGCTGGATGATGATGGCCTGCGAGGGCCGGATGGTCTTGGCCTGCACGATGGCCGGCTTGGCGAACCAGTAGCCCTGGAAGAGCTTGACGCCCAGGTCCGCCATGAGCTGGTATTGCTCGGCGGATTCCACCTTTTCGGCCACCAGCTGGGCCTTGCTGTTGAGCGTGGCGAACTTCACCAGCGGCGCCGCCATCTCGGGCCGGAAGGCCGTCATGTCGAGCTTGATGTAAGAGGCGTGGGGCAGCCAGGCGGCGTAGGCGCGGCGCAGCACGTTCTGGTTGAAGGCCAGGCGGAATCCCCGCTTGGTGAGCGACGCGAACAGGTCCACGGTGTGCTCGATGTCCTCGATGCTGGCGCCTTCGGGCAGCGTGGGCACCTTGAGCACCACCTTATCGGGGTGGATCAGCTCCAGGTGGCCCGAGGCCAGGCTCTCGTGCGTGCAGTTGATGAAGACCAGCTTCTTGCCCGCCAGGAGATCGGCGTCGCCATGGGAGAGGGCGTTGAACAGCAGGGCTGCGTCGCTGGCGGCGGTGTGGTTGTCGCCCGTGGAGCGGTCGTACAGCTCATAGCCGAATACCGCGCGGTGCTCGTCCACGATGGCCTGGCGCGCGATCAGCGCAGCGGAACCCTCGTCCGTGACGGTTTCTGGAGAAGGCGCGGTGTCTGGCTCGGGAATACTGGACATGGGGGAGTGCGTGGTGTCTTTCGCCTGATTCTAGGGTGAATCGGCGCGCCTGCGTTCCCCCTTGGGTTTCGGCGCTCAGTCGATGACGTGATCCGCCCAGGCGAGGGCCTGCAGGTGCGCCCCGTTGATCTGCTGGCTGCTCAGGTGCAGGGTGCCCGCGGCGTGGTTGAAGGCCGCGTCGTCGCTGGATTCGCAGGCCTCGACCAGCGTGAGCAGGTCGCCCAGGAAGCCTTCGCGGCGCAGCAGCGCGGCGCTCACGCTGTCGGGCACGCTCAGCAGGTTCAGCGCCGACGCCATGGGCATGCTCAGCATGGTGTCAAGCATGGAGAAGATGCCCACCACGAAGGCCTCGTCGGCTTCTTCCTGCGACAGGGTTTCGAGCGCCAGCAGCTCCATGAGCCGCCCGCGCACGACGGCCGTCTGGCCCACGGAGGAGGGCGTGCCGCTGGTGCGCGAGGCGGTGAGCAGCAGCGCGGCCCAGCGGAACAGCTTCTTGAGGCCCATCAGCATCACGGCCTGGCGGAAGGAAGTGATCTCGCGCGTCAGGCCGAAGCCCGAGGAGTTGATGAGGCGCATCAGGTTGAAGGCCAGGCCCGCGTCCTTCTTGAGCACCTCCTCGATCTCGTCGGTGCTGGCCTGCTTGCGCACCAGGTTGATGAGTTCGAGGATGCTGGCCTGCCCGGGGGCCACCAGCTTGGCGTGCACTAGCGAGGGGCGCGCGAACCAGTAGCCCTGGAACATCTGTATGCCCTGGCTGGAGGCGGCGTCGTACTGCTGCGCGGTCTCCACCTTCTCGGCGATCAGCTCGGCCTGCGAATGGCGGTTGGCGTAGCTGATCAGCACGGCCAGCTGGTCGGGCGCGAGCACCGAGAGGTCCAGCTTGATGTAGTCGGCCAGCGGCAGCCAGGAGGCGTAGGTGGACTGCAGCACCGTGTGGGTGAAGGCCAGGTGAAAGCCCCGTTCGCGCAGGCCCGTGAGGATGGGCAGGCGCGCCGCCACTTCCTCGGCGGCGGCATGGCCCAGCGGCGGGATCTCCAGCACCACCTTGTCGGGGTCGATGAGTTCGAGGTGGCCGCCGGTCAGGCTTTCGTGCGTGCAGTTGACGAAGATGAGCTTCTTGCCCACCAGTTCGTCCGTGCCGGCGTGCGAGAGGGCGGTGAAGACCAGCGCCACATCGGTGGCGGCCGTGTGCATGGGGCCGGTGCGCGAGCGATTGAACAGTTCATAGCCGATCACGACATGCTGCGCATTCACGATGGCCTGGCGCGCGATCAGGGCCACGGATGTCAGGCTGGCGTCCGGTGCGTTGGTGGTTCCGGGTGCGGTGGTGCTCGACATGTTGTGAATCTTCGCTGGATGGGTGTGTGGCAAGGGGTCGGGCCGTGATTGTAGGAAGAATTGGACGGTTCAGCCGTGCTGCAGCCATCGCAGTTCGGTCTCGCTGAAACCCGCCTGGCGCCGGGCCGCTTCGTTGAAGGGGGGCTTGAGGCGCGGCGCTTCGTGGCGGCGGACCAGGGTGGCGTAGTGCGATTCTGGCTCCAGGCCCTGGCGCTCGCACAGCCAGCGGTACCAGTGGTTGCCAATGGCCACATGGCCCACTTCTTCCTCCAGGATCACGTCCAGGATGCGGGCGGCGGCCAGCGCATCGGGCGTGCCCACCTGGCGCAGCTTGCGCTGGATGAGGGGCGTGGCGTCCAGGCCGCGCGCCTCCATGGTGCGCGGCACCAGCGCCATGCGCGCGGTGGCGTCGTGCCGCGTCTTCTCGCACATGGTCCACAGGCCCTGGTGGGCAGGGTAGTCGCCGTAGTCACGGCCCTGGCCGCGCAGATGGTCGCGCAGCATTTGGAAATGGCGCGCCTCCTCGGCCGCCACGCGCAGCCAGTCGAGGTAGTACGGGCGCGGCATGCCGTCGAAGCGCCAGACGGCGTCGAGCGCGAGGTTGATGGCGTTGAACTCGATGTGCGCGATGGCATGCAGCAGCACGGCCCGGCCTTCGGGGGTGGCGGGCGAGCGCCGGGCCATCTCGGTGTGGCTGCGCAGTTCGGGGCGCTCGGGGTGGCCGGGCAGGGTCAATCCGTCCGTGGACGGAGCCTGGTCTGCTATTGAAAAATGAGCTGCTTGCGCTTGCAGCTCAAGGGTTTGAGCCACTTTTTGCTCAGGGTCCGAGAGGCACAAGACCTGCAGTGCGCGGTGGCGAAGCTCCATCCTTACAATTCTAGGTGCTGCCATCCGGAGCGAGTCGTCGCTTTGTAACCGAAGGCAGCTTCTTTTTTTTTGCGGGAGTGGGTGCATGGCGATTTACGAACTCGACGGCGTGGCGCCGCAGGTGGCGGCTTCGAGCTGGGTGGCCGACAGCGCGCAGGTGATGGGCAAGGTGACGCTGGGTGAGGACGCCAGCGTCTGGTTCGGCACCGTGGTGCGCGGCGACACCGAGAGCATCACCATCGGCGCGGGCTCCAACATCCAGGACGCAAGCGTGCTGCACGCCGACTTCGGCAAGCCCCTGGTGGTGGGCGAGCGCGTGACCGTGGGCCACCAGGTGATGCTGCACGGCTGCACCATCGGCGACGAGTCGCTGATCGGCATCGGCGCCGTCATCCTCAACGGCGCGAAGATTGGCAAGAACTGCCTGGTGGGTGCCGGCGCGCTGGTCACCGAGGGCAAGGAGTTCCCCGACGGCTCCATGATCATCGGCAGCCCCGCCAAGGTGGTGCGCCAACTCACCCCCGAACAGATGGATGGTCTGCGCATGAGCGCGCTGCACTACATCGAGAACGCGCGCCGTTTCCAGAGCGGCCTGCGCAAGATCGGCTGAACCCTTTTCCGAGATTCCCCGCGTGTCTGAACTCCACAAGTTTCTTTTCGATGGCCTGCCCGTGCGCGGCATGCTGGTGCGCCTGACCGACGCCTGGACCGACATCCTGGCGCGCCGTGCCGGCAACACCGCCACGGGCGCCTACCCGGCACCCGTGCGCGAGATGCTGGGCGAGATGGCGGCGGCCGCCGTGCTCATGCAGTCCAACATCAAGTTCAACGGCGCGCTGGTGCTGCAGGTGTTCGGCGATGGCCCCGTCAAGCTGGCGGTGGCCGAGGTGCAGTCCGACCTGGCGCTGCGCGCCACGGCCACGGTCAACGGCGAGGTACCGGACGGCGCGCGCCTGAGCCAGATGCTCAACGTGGGCGGCGGCGGGCGCTGCGCCATCACGCTCGACCCGCAGGACCGCCTGCCCGGCCAGCAGCCCTACCAGGGCGTGGTGCCGCTGCATGGCGACCGGCATGAAAAGCTTGAACGCCTGTCCGACGTGCTGCAGCACTACATGCTGCAGTCCGAGCAGCTCGACACCGTGCTGGTGCTGGCGGCCGACGACAAGGTGGCCGCCGGTCTGCTGATCCAGCGCATGCCCATCAAGGGCGAGGGCAACCTGGCCGGCGCGCTGACCCACAGCGAGAACGAAGACCAGATCGGCCGCAACGAGGATTACAACCGCATCGCCCACCTGGCCTCCAGCCTGACGCGCGAGGAGCTGCTCACGCTGGACGCCGATACCATCCTGCGCCGCCTGTTCTGGGAAGAAAAGCTCCTGCGCTTCGAGCCCCGGCAGGGCGCGGACGGCCCGCGCTTCGCCTGCACCTGCAGCCGCGAGCGCGTGGGCCGCATGCTGCAGAGCCTGGGCACGGCCGAGGCCGAGAGCATCCTGGCCGAGCAGGGCCATATCGAGGTGGGCTGTGAATACTGCGGCCAGCAGTACCGCTTCGACGCGGTGGATGCCGCAGGCCTGTTCACTGCTGCGCCCGTGGTGCAAACGCCGGACTCCCCGGCCTCTCCCACGCTGCACTGACACAGCGCGCGGCCCAGGCCAGCAGCCACCGCGCAAGGGCCGCCCCGCCGCGCTGGTGGCGTCCCCCTTCCCGGCGAAGCCGAGAGAAGGGGGAAGCGGCGTTGCCGCTCAGGGGGATGCCCCCTATTTCTGGGTGAACTGCACGTAGATCTCGCCCGGCTTGACCATGCCCAGCTCGCTGCGGGCCTTCTCCTCGACCATGTCCAGGCCTTCCTTCAGGTCGTGCACCTCGGAGGCCAGGCGCTCATTGGCCTGGCTGGCCTGGGCATTGGCGGCCTTCTGCGCGTCGAGCTGGCTCTGCATGGCCTTGACGCGCGGCACGCTGCCCCGGCCGGACCAGAGCTGGACATGCAGGGCCACCAGCAAGGCCAGCAGCACGACGGGGATGAGGCGCAGTCCCATGGTCTAGGACCGTGCCCGCAGCCACGCCGCCGCAGGGCGGCAGCCCCCCGCGGCGAGCCGTGGGGCGGGGCGGGGCATGGTGCGGCGCACGGCGTGTTCAGCGCAGGTTGTAGAACGCGCGGCGGCCGGGGTAGTAGGCGATGTCGCCCAGGTCTTCCTCGATGCGCAGCAGCTGGTTGTACTTGGCGATGCGGTCCGAGCGCGAGAGCGATCCGGTCTTGATCTGGCCGGCGTTGGTGCCCACGGCGATGTCGGCGATGGTGCTGTCCTCGGTCTCGCCCGAGCGGTGCGAGATCACGGCGGTGTAGCCGGCGCGCTTGGCCATCTCGATGGCGGAGAAGGTCTCGGTCAGCGTGCCGATCTGGTTGATCTTGATGAGGATCGAGTTGGCGATGTTCTTCTCGATGCCTTCCTGCAGGATCTTGGTGTTGGTGACGAACAGGTCATCGCCCACCAGCTGCACGTTCTTGCCCAGGCGCTCGGTCAGGATCTTCCAGCCTTCCCAGTCGCCCTCGTGCATGCCGTCCTCGATGGAGATGATGGGGTACTTGTCGCACCAGGTGGCGAGCATGTCGGTCCACTGCTGGGCCGTCAGGCGCAGGCCGCCTTCGCCTTCGAGCACGTACATGCCGTCCTTGTAGAACTCGCTGGCGGCGCAGTCCAGGCCCAGGGCGATCTGCTCGCCCGCGGTGTAGCCAGCGGCGTCAATGGCCTGCAGGATCAGCTGGATGGCGGCTTCGTGGTTTTCCACGGAAGGCGCGAAACCGCCTTCATCGCCCACGGCGGTGCTCATGCCCTTGTCGTGGATGATCTTCTTCAGGGCGTGAAACACCTCGGCGCCCCAGCGCACGGCCTCGCGGAAGGAGGGGGCGCCCACGGGGATGATCATGAACTCTTGCAGGTCCAGGCTGTTGTTGGCGTGCGCGCCGCCGTTGATGACGTTCATCATCGGCACGGGCAGTTGCATGCCGCCCATGCCGCCCAGGTAGCGGTACAGGGGCAGGCCGGACTCTTCGGCGGCGGCGCGGGCCACGGCCATGGAAACGGCCAGCATGGCGTTGGCACCCAGGCGGCTCTTGTTGTCGGTACCGTCGAGGTCGATCAGGGTCTTGTCGAGGAAGGCCTGTTCGGAGGCGTCCAGGCCGAGCACGGCCTCGCTGATTTCGGTGTTGATGTGCTCCACGGCCTTGAGCACGCCCTTGCCCAGGTAGCGGGATTTGTCGCCGTCGCGCAGCTCGATGGCTTCGCGCGAGCCGGTGGAGGCGCCCGAGGGCACGGCGGCGCGGCCCATCACGCCCGATTCCAGCAGCACGTCGCATTCGACGGTGGGGTTGCCGCGGCTGTCCAGCACTTCGCGGCCTACGATGTCAACGATGGCACTCATGGGTTTCCTTTTTGCGGGAGTTTCAAATAAAATCGGCCTCTAGCGCTGATCTGGTAAGCGCTGGCAGCTATCAAATTGGGAGTATCAAAGGCCTTCGACGCAGACCAGGCGCATGATGGCCGCGCCTTCGCGCGCCGCGCGGGCCTTGCCGTACTCGGGCGAATGGTAGAAGGCCTTGGCGGCCTCGAAGCTGGGAAACTTGGCGATCACCAGGCGCTCGGGCGTCCAGTCACCCTCCATCACCTCCACCTGCCCGCCGCGCACGCAGATCTCGGCGTTGTGGGCCTGGAAGGCCGCGGTGGACCACTTCTTGTATTCCTCGTACTGCGCGGGGTTGGTGACGCGCACGTTGGCGATGACGTAGCCACTGGGCATGTTCTCAGGCTCCAAAGTTGTTTTCGAGAAAACCGTTCTTCTTGGTGACGTCGTCGAGCGCCACCAGGGTTTCGAGCAAGGCCCGCATGTGCTTGAGTGGCACGGCGTTGGGCCCGTCCGACCAGGCCTCGGCGGGCTTGGGGTGCGTTTCCATGAACAGGCCCGCCACGCCGACGGCCACGCCGGCACGGGCCAGCACCGGCACCATGTCGCGCGCGCCGCCGCTCACGGCACCCAGGCCGCCGGGCTTCTGCACCGAGTGGGTCACATCGAACACCACGGGCGCGCCGGAGTTGCGCATCTCGGCCAGGCTGGTCATGTCGGCCACGAGGTTGTTGTAGCCAAAACTCACGCCGCGCTCGCAGGCCAGGAAGCGGTCCTCGGACAGGCCCACTTCGCGCGCGGCGGCGCGGGCCTTGTCGATGACGTTCTTCATGTCCCAGGGCGCGAGGAACTGGCCCTTCTTGATGTTCACCGGCTTGCCGGACTGCGCCACGGCGCGGATGAAGTCGGTCTGGCGGCACAGGAAGGCCGGAGTCTGCAGCACGTCCACCACGCTGGCCACCTCGGCCACCTGGGCGGCTTCGTGCACATCGGTCAGGATGGGCAGCTGCAGCTGGCGGCGCACTTCATCGAGGATCTTCAGCCCTGCGTCCAGCCCCACGCCGCGCTGGCTGGTGCCCGAAGACCGGTTGGCCTTGTCGAACGAGCCCTTGTAGATCAGGGGCACGCCCAGCGCCGTGCAGGTTTCCTTGAGCTGGCCGGCGACGTCCAGAGACATCTGCAGGCCTTCGATGGAGCAGGTCCCAGCGATCAGGAAGAAGCGCTGGTCAAGGCCGACGTCGAATCCGCAGAGTTTCATGGCGGGTCTCCTTATGCCTTGGCGGCCTTCTGGTGCGCGACGGCCGCCTTGATGAAGGCGTTGAACAGCGGGTGGCCGTCCCAGGGCGTGGACTTGAACTCGGGATGGAACTGCACGCCGATGTACCAGGGGTGCACGTTCGCGGGCAGCTCGACGATCTCGGTCAGGTGTTCGCGCTGCGTCAGCGCCGAGATCACCAGGCCGGCCTTGCGCAACTGGTCGAGGTAGTTGACGTTGGCCTCGTAGCGGTGGCGGTGGCGCTCGGTCACCACGTCGCCGTAGATGCCGTGGGCCAGCGTGCCGGGGGCCACGTCGGAGCTTTGCGCGCCCAGGCGCATGGTGCCGCCCAGGTCGGAGCTGGCGTCGCGCTTCTGGATGCTGCCGTCGGCATCTTTCCACTCGGTGATCAGGGCGATGACGGGGTGCTGGCAGTCCGGGTCGAACTCGGTGCTGTTGGCGCCGGCCAGGCCCGCCACGTGGCGGGCGTATTCGATGGTGGCCACCTGCATGCCCAGGCAGATGCCGAGGTAGGGCACCTTGTGCTCGCGGGCGTAGCGGGCGGTGTTGATCTTGCCTTCCACGCCGCGCTGGCCAAAGCCGCCGGGCACCAGGATGGCGTCGTAACGGGCCAGCTTTTCGGCGGCGTCCGGGCCTTCCATGGTTTCGGAATCGACATGGTCGATCTTCACGCGCACATGGTTCTGCATGCCGGCGTGGCGCAGCGCCTCGTTGACCGACTTGTAGCTGTCGGACAGATCGACGTACTTGCCCACCATGGCGATGGTGACTTCGCCCTGCGGGTGCTCGGTCTCGTGCACCAGCGCGTCCCAGCGCTTGAGGCTGGTGGGCGGGGTGTTCAGGCGCAGCTTGTCGCAGATCAGGCCGTCCAGGCCCTGCTCGTGCAGCATGCGCGGCACCTTGTAGATGGTGTCCACGTCCCACATGCTGATCACGCCCCATTCGGGCACGTTGGTGAACAGCGAGATCTTGCCGCGCTCGTCATCGGGGATGGCGCGGTCGGCGCGGCACAGCAGCGCGTCGGGCTGGATGCCGATCTCGCGCAGCTTCTGCACCGTGTGCTGCGTGGGCTTGGTCTTGAGCTCGCCGGCCGCGGCGATGAAAGGCACGTAGGTCAGGTGCACGAAGGCGGCGTTGTTCGGGCCCAGCTTGAGGCTGAGCTGGCGCACGGCTTCGAGGAAGGGGAGCGATTCAATGTCGCCGACCGTGCCGCCGATTTCGACGATGGCCACGTCCACGGCATCATCGGTGCCGACACCGGCGCCGCGCTTGATGAACTCCTGGATCTCGTTGGTGACGTGCGGGATCACCTGCACCGTCTTGCCCAGGTAGTCGCCCCGGCGCTCTTTTTCCAGCACGGACTGGTAGATGCGGCCGGTGGTGAAGTTGTTGGCCTTCTTCATGCGCGTTTCGATGAAACGCTCGTAGTGGCCCAGGTCGAGATCGGTTTCGGCGCCGTCGTCCGTCACGAACACTTCGCCGTGCTGGAACGGGGACATGGTGCCCGGGTCCACGTTGATGTACGGGTCGAGCTTGATGAGGGTGACTTTGAGGCCGCGCGATTCGAGGATCGCGGCAAGGGAGGCTGAGGCGATTCCCTTGCCCAGGGAAGACACCACACCGCCGGTGACGAAGACAAATTTGGTCATGTCTTTTTAAGGTGGTGGGAAATTGCAATTATAGAGGGCGTCCCCCATCCCGGCATCGCCGGCCCGCCGCGCGGGGGTGTCCCGTCTGCTAAATTGCGGCCCATGAAAGAGCTTGCCGGCAAACACATCGTCCTGGGCCTCAGCGGAGGCGTGGCCTGCTACAAATCGGCGGAACTGTGCCGCGCGCTCATCAAGGAGGGCGCCACCGTGCAGGTGGTGATGACCGAGGCGGCCGCCCAGTTCATCACGCCCGTGACCATGCAGGCGTTGTCGAACCGGCCGGTGTACGGCTCGCAGTGGGATGCGCGCGAGGCCAACAACATGCCGCACATCAACCTCTCGCGCGAGGCCGATGCCATCCTCATCGCGCCGTGCAGCGCCGATTTCGTCGCCCGCCTGGCCCAGGGCCGGGCCGACGAACTGCTGAGCCTGTTGTGCCTGGCGCGCCCGCAGGAGCGCGTGCCGCTGCTGCTGGCCCCGGCCATGAACCGCGAGATGTGGGCGCACCCGGCCACGCAGCGCAACCTGGCCCAGGTGGCGCAGGATGGCGCCACGGTGCTGGCCGTGGGCAACGGCGACCAGGCCTGCGGCGAGACCGGCGATGGCCGCATGCTCGAACCGGCGGAATTGCTGGAGGAGGTGATCGCCTTCTTCACGCCCAAGCTGCTGGCGGGGCAGAAGGTGCTGGTCACGGCGGGGCCCACGTTCGAATCCATCGACCCGGTGCGCGGCATCACCAACCATTCCAGCGGCAAGATGGGCTTCGCCATCGCGCGCGCGGCCCGTGAGGCAGGCGCCGAGGTCACGCTGGTGGCCGGCCCCGTCCACCTGCCCACGCCGCGTGGCGTGCAGCGCATCAACGTGCGCTCTGCACAGGAAATGCTCGCGGCGGCCGAACCACGGGCGCAGCAAGCTACTGTTTTCATAGCAACCGCAGCGGTGGCAGATTGGCGCCCGGCCACGCAGGCCGACCAGAAGATCAAGAAGGACGGCTCGGGCCAGACGCCCGTGCTGGGCTTCGTGGAGAACCCGGACATCCTGGCCACCGTGGCGCAGTCGCCGCGCGCCCGTGCCGGCAGCCTGTTCTGCGTGGGTTTCGCGGCCGAGAGCCACGACCTGCTGGCGCACGCCAGCGCCAAGCGCGAACGCAAGGGCGTGCCGCTGCTGGTGGGCAACATCGGCCCGGCCACGTTCGGCCAGGACGACAATGCCCTGCTGCTGGTGGATGCCACCGGCCACCGTGAGCTGCCGCGCGCTTCCAAGCGCACGCTGGCACGCCAGCTCGTGGCGGAGATCGCCACGCGGCTGCCAGGACGTCACGCCTGACCTTCGCCCTCCCACCCAGGAGTACCGCCATGCCCAGTCCGATCCGGCCCGAATGGGATACGCCGCCCGACGGCGATTTCGTGCGCTATGTGGAGCGGCTGTCCGCGGGCTCGGCCGCTTCCCGGCCGTCGGTGCGCCAGCAGCCGCAACCCCAGGAGCGCAAGGCGGTGGCGCGTCGTCCGGCGATGGGCGGCGAGACGGGCCAGCCACCGGATCTGGCGCAGGTGCTTGCGCCCTTGGCGGGTGTGCTGCAGATCGCGCGCGCGGTGCTGTTGGTGCTCACGCTGGCGCACGGAGCGGCCTTCCTTGTGCTGGGCAAGGGTTCGTTGCCGGGACTGCTGTTCATGGGGTTCCTGTGGTGGGGGCTGGGCCGGGTGGTCGCGGTGGTGTCCGGCATGGAAGCCCCCGGCGGTACCCGGGTTCCGATGAATATCGCGCAGTTGCAGGAGCGGCTGCGTCAACTCGCGCAGCAGCGCGACACAGGAAACAAGAAGTGAACATCGACGTCAAGATTCTCGACCCGCGCATGGCGGACCAGTTGCCCGCCTACGCCACGCCCGGCAGCGCCGGGCTCGACTTGCGGGCCTGCCTGGATGCGCCGCTCACCCTCGAACCCAACGCATGGCAACTGGTGCCCACGGGCATCGCCATTCACCTGTGCGACCCCGGCTACGCCGCGCTCATCCTGCCGCGTTCGGGCCTGGGCCACAAGCATGGCATCGTGCTGGGCAACCTGGTGGGGCTGATCGACAGCGACTACCAGGGTCAGCTCATGGTCAGCGCCTGGAACCGCAGTCCCCAGGCCTTCACGCTCCAGCCCATGGAGCGGTTGGCGCAACTGGTCATCGTGCCGGTGGTGCAGGCGCGGTTCAACGTGGTCAGCGAATTTGCCGCCGCCAGCGAGCGTGGCGAAGGGGGTTACGGTTCCACGGGCAAGGCCTGATCCCCGCGTAGGCGTTTGCCTACGAGCGCGCGCGCCGCTGTCCGGCCCGGGGTGCGGCCCTTGCCCGGCAGCCCGGAACCCATCCGGCGTGCTGCAATCCCACGAACATCCATTGACGTGAGGAAGACCCCGTGCGTACATCGAACCTTTCCCGGACCGCCATGCTCGTTGGCGGTGTTGTCCTGGCTGTCGTGTCGACGGCCTGCGCGCCCCATCGCCCGCCCCCGCCCGCCTATCCCGCCTATTCGTCCGGCTATCCTCAGGGCGCCGCCTACCCGGCGCAGGCCCCTGTGGGCACCGAGTACGGGCAGGTGACCCATATCGAACTCCTGCAGACATCCCCGCGTGGCCAGACCACGGGCGCGGGCGCCGTGCTGGGTGCCGTGGTGGGCGGTGTGCTGGGCAACCAGGTCGGCAAGGGCAGCGGCCGGGCTGCCGCCACGGCCGTGGGCGTGGTGGGAGGCGCCGTGGCCGGCAATGCCATCGAAGAGCGCAACAGCGGTGGCCATGGCACGCTCTACCGCATCTCCATTCGGCTCGACAGGGGCGGCCACCGGGCCTATGACGTCGGCTCGGTGGGGGATCTGCGCGTGGGTGACCGCGTGCGTCTCTACAACGGCCAGATCTCGCGCTATTGACTGGGATGGTGGTGCTCAGAAGGTGTTTACGATCTTGCATTCCATCCCGCAAAGGCCGCTGTGCGGCCTCTGGGAGATCGTAAAGATGCGTTCTCAGTGCAGCGACGAACCGCCTGGTGCCTGGGGTTGGACCCGGAAGAAGCCCGTGCCGGCCGTGCCACGGCCGACCTCGTCCACGGTGGCCTCGCGCACGCCGCACACCTTCAGGTGCAGGCGCAGGGCGATACCGGCCAGTGGATGGTTGCCATCGAGCACCACATGCTCGGGGTAGATTTCGGTGACGGTGTAGAAAGCGTCGCGCGGGGCCTCGGGGTTGCAGCCGGTGGGCAGGGCGCTGCCCTCGAAGGTCATGCCTTCCTCCAGCTCCTCGGGGAACAAGTTGCGCGGCTCCAGGAACAGCAGGTGCTCTTGGTAGTCGCCAAAGGCGTCTTCGGGTTCCAGGTGCAGGGACAGGGTGGCGCCCACGCCATGGCCTTGCAGCGCTTCTTCGATGCGCGCCAGCAGATCGCCGCCGCCCACCAGGAACTCGACCGGTTCGTCGAGTACATCAAGTTCTTCGCCCAGGGTGTCCTTGAGCGTCCAGGTCAGCGCGACCACGCATTGTTCGGTGATTTCCATAGGAGAATTGTCGCAGTTCGCCGAAAGGCACATGTCCGGAGCCTGTTCTCCGTCTTGATCCAGGGAGGGACCGATGTCCACCATGCGCCCCGATTCCGATCCGTCCGAAGGTGCCATGGCGCCTTTGCCCGAAGGCCGTTTCAGTGGTCGCGAGGCCTTCCAGCAGTTGGTGCGCGATGCCCTGGCCACGGCTGCTCGCGAAGGCTGGCGGGAGATCGTGCTCAGCGATGCCGATTTTCACGATTGGCCCCTGGGCGAGCGGGCCGTGGTGGAGTCGCTGCAGGCGTGGGCGCACAGTGGCCGGCGCCTCACCATGCTGGCCGGCTCCTACAACGAGGTCATCCGGCGCCACGCGCGCCTGGTGCGCTGGCGCGGCACCTGGGACCATATCCTGACCTGCCGCGTCAGCCCGGCAGCTGATCCGCTCGACATTCCCAGTGTCCTCTGGTCGCCGGGCTGGGTGCTGCAGCGGCTGGACCCAGAGCGCTGCACCGGCGTGACGGGCGGTGAACCCGAGCGCCGTGTACTGTTGCGCGAAACCCTCAATGAGTGGTTGCGCAGCAAGAGTACTCCCGGATTCCCCTCGACCACGCTGGGGCTTTGAGGGGAAAGTCAGACAAGCGACAGACTGCGGTCAGCTTGGTGTCAGTTGTGCGCAACATCGCATGGTTTGACTCCGCGCTTGGTGTTATTCAGTATTGACGAATAACCAATATAATCCTTGGCTGAGTTGAAAACGTGCTCCACCGGAGCACTCTCTGCCAGAGCGGAGCCGGGCTGCAAGAGGCTGGACGTTGTGGCATTTTTTGTTTTTTTGACCGTCCTCAAGGAAAACCTGAAATGAACAAGTCTCTCGTCATCGCTTCCCTCATCGCTGCTGCTGCCCTGGCCGCCTGTGGCAAGAAGGAAGAGCCGGCACCTGCTCCCGCCCCCGCTCCCGCAGCAGCTCCCGCTCCTGCCGCTGAGCCCGCAGCCCCCGCAGCTCCTGCTTCTGAAGCTGCCGCCGCCGCTACCGATGCCGCTTCCGCTGCTGCTGCAGCTCCCGCTGCCGACGCTTCCGCCGCCAAGTAAGCACACTGTCCGCCAAGCAGGGCCGCGAGGCCCGTGCTTGCAGGCAGCCAGCCCCGTCCTTCTCTGGCCGGGGCTTTTTTTTTGTCTGCCGCAGGCTCGGCATGGCAGCAAACCGCCACGCTCGTCGTTGCCCACCTTGCCCAGGCCGCCAGCACGGGCTCCGGCGGACGTCTGGATCGTGGCGGTTTGTTGCCTTGCGCACCCCATGAAAAGATCGGTAACAGGTTCGAAGGGATCTTTCACCGTGATGGCATCTTCGATATACTGTAAAAAATCACAGTATTTTATGCGACCTATCCTGCCCGATCTTTCCGCTCCGGTGCCTTCCAGCCTGGCGGGCGCGACGCTCCAGATGCTGGATGCACGGGTGCCAGCGGGGTTTCCGTCCGCGGCGGAAGACCACATGGTGCGGCGTTGCGATCTGATGGACTTGCTGGGCGCACACCCGCAATCGACCTTCTTCATGCGGGTCCGGGGGGACTCGATGACGGGGGCGGGCATCCACGACAACGACATCATCTCGGTGGACCGGGCACTGGAGCCCCGGCACGGCAGCATCGTGGTGGCCATCGTGGACAGCGAATTCACCTGCAAGAGATTGTCTTTGCGCGGTGGACGGGCGCATCTGGTGGCCGCGCATCCAGCCTACCCCGACATCCATCCCGGCGAGGGCCAGGCCCTTGAAGTCTGGGGTGTGGTCACGGCCGCGCTCACGTTGTTTCCTTGCTGAGCCATGTATGCGCTGATCGATGGCAACAACTTCTATGTGAGCTGCGAGCGTGTCTTCAACCCCCGCCTGCGCGGCCGGCCCGTGGTGGTGCTGAGCAACAACGATGGCTGTGCCATCGCGCGGTCCAACGAGGCCAAGGCCCTGGGTATCCGCATGGGGGCCCCCTGGTACCAGATCAGGCATCTGGAGCAGGAAGCGGGGCTGCTGGCGCTGAGTGCCAATTTCGCCCTCTACGGCGACATGTCCGACCGCATGATGGCCCTGGCCGCCGGCCTGGGTCACCACCAGGAGGTCTATTCCATCGATGAGTGCTTCGTGGATCTCTCCGGCATCCGGGGTGATCTGGAAGACCGCAGCCGCAGGATGCGTCATCGTCTTCTGCAATGGGTCGGTCTGCCGACATGCATCGGTATTGGTCCCACCAGAACGCTGGCCAAGCTGGCCAACCATATCGCCAAGGCCGCCGAGCGCAAGCCCGGCAGCTATCCCGGCTCGCATGCCCAGATTTGCCATCTGGGCGCGGTTGCGCCGCAGGCGCGGGAAAGCCTGTTGGCCGCTACCGCCGTGAACGATGTTTGGGGTGTGGGCTGGCGCCTGGCGCCCCAGTTGCATGCGGCGGGTATCCATAGCGCGCTGGACCTGTGCCGGCTCGATCCGGCCCTGGCGCGCCGCCGCTGGTCCGTGGCATTGGAGCACACGGTCCAGGAACTGCGGGGCATCGCCTGTGCTGGCCTGGAGCACGAAGCGCAGGCGCGGCGTGAAATTGCCTGTACCCGCAGTTTTGGCGGGCCGGTCACGGAGTTAAGTGATCTTCAGGAAGCGGTGACGGATTTCACCAGCCGCGCCGCTGAAAAGCTCAGGCGCCAGGGGAGCCGGGCGGGTCGTTTGATGGTCTTCATCCGTACCAGCCCTTTCCGCCGTCAGGAGGGGCAGTATTCCGGCTCCGTGGTGGTTCCCCTGCGGCAGCGCACGGACGACAGTGCAGCCATGGCGCGCGCCGTGCACGACGGGTTGCGGGCCATCTATCGGCCGGGGTTTCGCTATGCCCGTGCGGGCGTGGTGCTGTTCGATCTGGCGCAAGCGGATGGAGTGCAGCATGAGCTGGCCTTGGAGGTGGCGCCCCCATCGGAGCGCCGCTCCCGGTTGATGCAAGTCATCGACGGTGTCAACCGCCGCCATGGGCGCGACACCCTTCAGTTGGCTGGTGCTGGCCTGGCAGGCGATGGGAGGGCCTGGGCGATGCGGCAGGAGCGCCGGTCGCCCGGGTACACGACCCAGTGGCAGGATTTGCTGGAGGCCAAGGCGTGAATTGCTGGATTGGCTGCGCCATGGCACGCTAAAACATTCGGAGCCAAAGAAAAAAGCCCTGACTCTTGCGAGTCAGGGCTTTCCATTTGGTGCCGGAGAGATGAATCGAACACCCGACCTTCTCATTACGAATGAGCTGCTCTACCGACTGAGCTACACCGGCTACGTAAGATTTAAATTATAGCGTGGAATGGTAGCTTGTCACGCGCTCAACCTCATTTTTTGAGCCCAGGATCACGCTCACACGCTCGTGCAGGAGTCCTGGCTGGATGTCGAGGATGCGCTGGCGGCCATTGGTGGCGGCGCCGCCGGCTTGTTCGATGAGCCAGCCCATGGGGTTGGCTTCGTACAGCAGGCGCAGCTTGCCGGGCTTGTTGGGCTCGCGCTTGTCCCAGGGGTACATGAAGATGCCGCCGCGCGACATGATGCGGTGCACGTCGGCCACCATGCTGGCGATCCAGCGCATGTTGAAGTCCTTGCCGCGCGGGCCTTCCTTGCCCTGCAGGCATTCGTCGATGTAGCGCTTCACGGGCTCGTCCCAGTGGCGCATGTTGCTCATGTTGATGGCGAATTCCTTGGTGTCCTCGGGAATGCGCACGTTTTCCTGCGTCAGCACGAACGAGCCCTGCTCGCGGTCGAGCGTGAACATGGCCACGCCGTCGCCCACGGTGAGCACCAGCGTGGTTTGCGGGCCGTAGACGCAGTAGCCCGCGGCCACCTGGTGGCTGCCGGGCTGGAGAAAGTCGGTCTCCTCGACGCCACGGTCACCCTCGGGCTTCTTGAGCACGCTGAAGATGGTGCCGATGCTCACGTTCACGTCGATGTTGGACGAGCCGTCCAGGGGATCGAACAGCAGCAGGTATTCACCCTTGGGGTAGCGGTTGGGCACGACGTAGATGCCGTCCATTTCCTCGCTGGCCATGGCGGCCAGGTGGCCGCCCCATTCGTTGGCCTCGATCAGCACCTCGTTGGCGATGATGTCGAGCTTCTTCTGCATCTCGCCCTGCACGTTCTCGCTCTCGGCGCTGCCGAGCACGCCGCCCAGGGCACCCTTGTTGACGGCCTGGCTGATGCTCTTGCAGGCGCGTGCCACCACTTCGAGCAGCAGGCGCAGCTCGGACGGGATATGGCCCGCCACGCGCTGCTGTTCCACCAGGTAGCGGGTCAGGCTGATTCGTTTTGCCATGCTTGTTCTCCTTATTCGTCGGCCAGTGCGCGGGTGACGACCTCGCGCACATCGTTGCTCAGGCCCTCGCGGGCGGCCACGCGGGCGATGGCCTCGCGGGCGGCGGTGCGCCAGGGTTCGGCGAGTTTCTTCCAGCGGTCCATGGCGCGCGCCAGGCGCGCGGCCACCTGCGGGTTGATGGCGTCGAGCTCGATGACGCGCTCGCTCCAGAACACGTAGCCGGCCGCGTCCTGGCGGTGGAAGGCGCCGGGGTTGGCGCTGCAGTAGCTGAAGATGACGCTGCGCGCGCGGTTCGGGTTCTTCAGGCTGAAGTCCGGGTGCTGCATGAGCTGGCGCACGATGGGCAGCACGTTGCCGCCCCGGTCGGGGCTGCCCGCCTGCAGCGCGAACCACTTGTCGATGACCAGCGGCTCATCCTTGAAGAGCTGGTGGAAGCGCGCCAGCGCGGGCGCAGCCAGGGCATGGCCGCTGCCCACGAGGGCGCTGAGCGCGTTGAAGCGGTCGGTCATGTTGCCCGCATCCTTGAAGCGCTGCAGCGTCTTGCCCGGCCAGACGGTATCGCCGGTTTGCTGTGCCGCCAGGCACAGCATCGACAGCGCCATGCCCGCCAGCGCCCGGCGCCCGGCCGAGGCGGCGTCAGGGCGGTAGGCACCCGTGTGCTGGTGCTGCTCGTAGGCCCATTGCCAGTCGGTCTGCAGGGCCAGGGCGAGCTGCAGGCGCATGGCCTCGCGCACGGCGTGCACGCGCTGCGGGTCCACCACGGCGAGCTGTTCGGCGATGTAGGTCTCGGACGGCAGCGCGAGCGCCAGTTCCTTGAAGGCGGGATCGAGTTCGGGGTGGCGCAGCACGCCGCGCATGGCTTCGATGAAGCTGGCGGGCAGAATGTTTTGGCTTATTTGGCCGTTTACGCCCGCCTGGATTGCGCTGTCAGCTATGGTATTGATAGCGATGCGCAGGGCCAGGCGCTGGCCGGCCTCCCAGCGGTTGAAGGCGTCGCTGTCGTGCGCCAGCAGGGTCCGCAGGTCGTCGTCGCTGTAATCGCAGTCCAGCACCACGGGCGCGCTGAAACCGCGCAGCAGCGAGGGCACGGGGGCGCTGTCCACATTCACGAACGTGAGCTGCAGGCTGGTCTCGGCCAGCACCACGGTGCGCGTGGCGGCGCCAGGGGCGGTCTCGCCGTCGAGCTGCAGGGGCAGGGCGCGGCCGTCCTGCGCGAGCAGGCCCAGCTCCACGGGGATGACGAAGGGCGCCTTGGTGGGCTGCCCCGGAGTGGGCGCGCAGCTTTGCGCCAGGGTGAGGGTATAGCGGCGCTCGGCGGCGTCGTACTGGCCCGTGGCGCGCACATGCGGCGTGCCGGCCTGGCTGTACCAGCGCTTGAACGGGTCCAGCCGCTGGGCCAGTTCGGAGCCCGGGTTGGCATCCGCGATGGCCTGGGCGAAGTCGTCGCAGGTCACGGCCTGGCCGTCGTGGCGCTCGAAATAGAGCTTCATGCCCCGGGCGAAACCGTCACGGCTCACCAGGGTGTGCATCATGCGCACGACCTCGGCACCCTTTTCGTAGATGGTGACGGTGTAGAAGTTGTTGATCTCGATGTAGCTGTCGGGCCGCACCGGGTGGGCCATGGGGCCGGCGTCCTCGGGGAACTGGGCGGTGCGCAGCACGCGCACGTCCTCGATGCGCTTGACGGCGCGCGCCGAGGGGCTGCCCGCCAGGTCCATGCTGAATTCCTGATCACGGAAGACGGTCAGGCCCTCCTTCAGGCTGAGCTGGAACCAGTCGCGGCAGGTGACGCGGTTGCCCGTCCAGTTGTGGAAGTACTCGTGGCCGACCACGCTCTCGATGTTGGCGAAGTCCACATCGGTGGCGGTGGATTCGCTGGCCAGAACGTACTTCGTGTTGAAGATGTTCAGGCCCTTGTTCTCCATGGCGCCCATGTTGAAGTCGCTGGTGGCGACGATCATGAAGCGCTCCAGATCCAGCGGCAGGCCGAAGCGTGCCTCGTCCCAGGCCACGCTGGCCATGAGCGAGTTCATGGCGTGCTCGGTCTTGCCCAGGTCGCCGGGGCGCACATGCACCTCCAGCAAGTGCTCCTTGCCCGAACGCGAGACGATGCGCTGCTGGCGCGCCACCAGCTTGCCCGCTACCAGGGCGAACAGGTAGCTCGGCTTCTTGTGCGGGTCGACCCATTTGGCGAAGTGGCGGCCGCCTTCGAGCTCGCCCTGTTCGACCAGGTTGCCGTTGGACAGCAGCACCGGATACTGAGCCTTGTCGGCGCGCAGCAGCACGGTGTAGCTGGCCATGACATCGGGCCGGTCGAGGAAGTAGGTGATGCGCCGGAAGCCCTCGGCCTCGCACTGCGTGAAGAAGGTGCCCTGGCTCACGTACAGGCCCATGAGCTGCGTGTTCTTGGCGGGCGCGCAGGTGGTGAAGATCTCCAGGTCGAAGGCTTCCGTGCCTTCGGGCAGGTTCTCCAGCACGAGCTGATCGCCGTCCATCTTGAACGAGGTGCCCGCGCCGTTGACCAGCACGCGCGAGAGGTTCAGCTCCTCGCCGTGCAGGCGCAGCGGCTGCGCGGGCACCGCGGGGTTGCGGCGCACGCGCATCTTGTTGAGCACGCGGGTCTTGGCGGGGTCCAGGTCGAAGGCCAGGTCCACGGTGTCGATCCACCAGGCCGGGGCCTGGTAGTCGGCGCGGTGGATGGCGGTGGCCGGAGCCTGCGCGTCACGCATTGAGGGCATGGGTTTTCCTTATACGCCTTGCTTGAGCGAGGCTTCGATGAACGCGTCGAGGTCGCCGTCCAGCACTTTCTGCGTGGCGGAGATTTCGACGTTGGTGCGCAGGTCCTTGATGCGGCTGTTGTCCAGCACGTAGCTGCGGATCTGGTGGCCCCAGCCCACGTCGGTCTTGGTGTCTTCCAGTTTCTGCTGCTCTTCCATGCGCTTGCGCATCTCGAAGTCGTAGAGCTTGGAGCGCAGGCGCTGCCAGGCCACGTCGCGGTTGCTGTGCTGGCTGCGGCCGTCCTGGCACTGCACCACGATACCGGTGGGCATGTGCGTCAGGCGCACGGCCGAGTCGGTCTTGTTGATGTGCTGGCCGCCCGCGCCGGAAGCGCGGTAGGTGTCGGTGCGCACGTCGGACGGGTTGATGTTGATCTCGATCGAGTCGTCGATCTCGGGGTAGACGAACAGCGAAGCAAAGCTGGTGTGGCGGCCGCCCGAGCTGTCGAAGGGCGACTTGCGCACCAGGCGGTGCACGCCGGTTTCGGTGCGCAGCAGGCCATAGGCGTACTCGCCTTCGATGTGGATCGTGGCGCTCTTGATGCCGGCCACGTCGCCCGGTGTTTCTTCTTCCACCGTCGCCTTGAAGCCCTTGCGCTCGGCGTACTTGAGGTACTGGCGCAGCAGCATGCTGGCCCAGTCGCAGGCCTCGGTGCCACCGGCGCCGGCCTGGATGTCCACAAAGCAATTGAGCGGGTCGGCCTCGTTGCTGAACATGCGGCGGAATTCCAGCTCTTCCACCATGGGGCGCAGCTTGCCGGTCTCGGCCTCGATGGTCTGGAGGCCGGCCTCGTCGCCTTCCTCCTTGCTCATCTCGTACAGCTCGGCGTTGTCGGCCAGCTCATGCGTGAGCTTGTCGAGCGTGAGCACGACGGCGTTGAGCGACTTCTGTTCCTTGCCCAGTTCCTGGGCCTTCTTCGGATCGTTCCAGACCGAAGGGTCTTCCAGCGAGGCGTTTACCGTGCGCAGGCGTTCGAATTTGGCATCGAAGTCAAAGATACCTCCGTAACTCGGCCGTGCGCGTGGCCAAGTCCTGGAGGGTGTTGCCGATCTGGTTGATGCGTTCTGCTTCCATGGTGTGCAATCCTGAATTGTTCTGACAAATAACCCGCGATTTTCTCATGCGCCGCGCCGCGCCGCATTTTGGATGGCGCGGGCCAGGCAGGGCGGGGCAATGGATTCAGAAAAGATAGCGCATGGCGCAGGATGAACGGGCCTTGCAGCCTGTTTTCTTCATGGACCGAGAAACGCCTCGATCAGCGCGGCCACGGCCTGCGGCTGGTCGTGGTGCAGCATGTGGCCCGCGTCCGCCACCTGCGCCGTGCGGCAGTCGGGCACGCTGCGCAGACGGGCGTGGTATTCGTCGAGCGTGTAGCGGCCCTTCCACCACAGCCCGAGGCTGTCGTCGCTGGCCTCCACGGCCAGCGTGGGCGCGGTGATGGCGGCGTAGAGCGCCAGCACCTCGTCCACGCGGAACAGCTGCGCATTGACGATCTTGTGCGCGGCATCCCCCAGGATCTCCCACTGGCCCTGCGCGTTGGGGCGGGCCCAGTGCTGGGCCAGCCAGCCGGCCTTGTCCTGCGAGAGGCGCGGGTTGGTCTTCATCAGCCGCCGGGCCACGCCGTCCACGCTGTCGTAGGTCTTGAGGGCCATCTCGCCGCGTTGCAGGGCCTTGAGTTCGTCCATCCACTGGGCATAGCGCCCGGGGGCCTTGGCCGGCTTGCTGGCGGGCATGCCGAAACCTTCGAGGTTGACGAGGCGGCGGACGCGCTCGGGCCGTGCGCCGGCATAGAACATGACCACGTTGCCGCCCATGCTGTGGCCCACCAGGTCCACCGGCATGCCGGGCGCGTAGTGGTCGAGCAACTGGTCGAGGTCGGCCAGGTAGTCGGGGAAGAAGTAGTGGTCCGTGGGCACGGGCGGCGCCGTGAGGCCAAAGCCCCGCCAGTCGGGCGCGATGATGCGGCGCCCGCGCAGGAAGTCTTCGCCGAAGGCATCGACGACGAACTGGTACGACGCGCCCACGTCCATCCAGCCATGCACCAGCACCAGCGGCGGCAGGGCGGAGGTCTCCGGGCCCCACAGGCGCACGTGGTAGTTCAACTGGCGGATGGCAACGAATTCGCTGCGCGAGGTCTGGCGGGCTTGGTACATGGGGCAATATTACCAAGCGACCGCTTGGCTTGTGTCAATCGCGGGACATGTCCGCTGCCGGCCCTGGTCAAAGCGCGGGAGACAGCGCGGCGCGCCCAGGCCCCGTAAACTGGTCCGCGCCCTTTTCACGGAGAACGCATGAACACCATCCCCCTCGGCCAGAGCGATCTGCAGGTTTCCCCCATCTGCCTGGGCACCATGACCTTCGGCGAACAGGTGGCCGAGCCGGACGCCTTCGCCATCCTCGACCGCGCGCTGGAGCGCGGCGTGAACTTCCTCGACACGGCCGAGATGTACGCCGTGCCCGCGCGCGCCGAGACCTATGGCGCCACCGAAACCATCCTCGGCCATTGGTTTGCGCGGAACCCCGGCCGGCGGCAGAAGGTGGTGTTGGCCACCAAGGTGGCCGGTCCGTCGCGCGGCATGCCCTGGATCCGCGAGGGCAAGGGCATGACGGCGGCCGACATCGTGGCCTCGTGCGAGGGCAGCCTGCGCCGCTTGCAGACCGACGTGATCGACCTCTACCAGATCCACTGGCCCGAGCGTCACGTGCCCGCCTTCGGTACGCGCTACTACGACCCGGCCAAGGAGGTGTCGCAGACGCCCATCCACGAGCAGCTCGACGCGCTGGCGGGCTTGGTCAAGGCGGGCAAGGTGCGCGCCATCGGCCTGTCGAACGAGACGCCCTACGGCGTGCACGAATTCGTGCGCCTGGCCGAGCAGCACGGCCTGCCGCGCGTGGCCTCGGTGCAGAACCCGTACTGCCTGCTCAACCGCACCTACGAGAACGCGCTCGATGAAACCTGCCACCGCCTCGGCGTGTCGCTGCTGGCCTATTCGCCGCTGGCCTTTGGCCTGCTGACGGGCAAGTTCG
Source organism: Simplicispira lacusdiani (assembly GCF_003604195.1). Taxonomy (GTDB): domain Bacteria; phylum Pseudomonadota; class Gammaproteobacteria; order Burkholderiales; family Burkholderiaceae_C; genus Simplicispira; species Simplicispira lacusdiani. Next base: position 187,954 of record NZ_QXGR01000005.1, on the reverse strand, counting down.
ACCAGAGCGGCACCACCGGCGCGGATGCGCCGCAGGGCGCGCGCATGGCGCGCTACGAATCGGTGCGCAAGCAGCGCTGGGGCCGGCCCGAGGCGTTGGCCGCCGCGCGCCGCTACAACCAGCTCGCGCGCGAGCACGGCCTCACGCCCACGCAGATGGCGCTGGCTTTTTGCTACACCAAGTGGCAGGTGGCCAGCACCATCATCGGCGTGACCTCGCTGGCGCAGCTCGACGAAGACCTGGACGCCTGGGGCACGCCGCTTGCGCCCGAGCTGCTGGCACGGATCGACGCCATCCGCTGGGAGCTGGGCGACCCGGCCTTGTGACAGTTTTGAGGCAAAATCCGCCCATAGCGCTTGCTGGTAAAGCGCTATAAGCTATCAAAATAATAGTAAAAATGGCCAAGAAAGAAGGCAAGACCGCGCATGTGAGCGAAACCCCCGCCACGCAGATGCTCAAGGCGCACCAGGTGGAGTTCACCGGCCACCCCTACGAGTACGTGGAGCACGGCGGCACGGCAGAATCCGCGCGCCAGCTCGGGCTGGACGAGCACCAGGTGGTCAAGACCCTGGTGATGCAGGACCAGGACGCCAAGCCGCTCATCGTGCTCATGCACGGCGACCGCAAGGTCTCGACCAAGAACCTGGCGCGCCAGATCGGCGCCAAGTCGGTCGAGCCCTGCACGCCCGAGGTGGCCCATCGCCACAGCGGCTACCTGGTGGGCGGCACCTCGCCGTTCGGCACGCGGCGCGACATGCCGGTCTATATCGAGGAAAGCATCCTGGCCTTGCCGCGCATCGCCATCAACGGCGGGCGCCGGGGCTACCTGGTGCAGATCGACCCGCGGGCCTGCGTGCGCCTGCTGGGCGCCCAGCCCGTGCAGTGCGCGCTGCTGCAGGAATAGCCGGGCTGGCAGAATGGGCGCCGCGCCACCAGCGGCGCCATCCCCGTGCCGCGTCCGCGCGGCGCACCGCAGTATTCAGGAGAGTGTTTCGTGCCCGTCGTCTATTCCGTCCTCGCCGTGCTGGCGTCCTACCTGCTGGGCTCGTTGTCGTTCGCCGTCATCGTCTCCAGCGCCATGGGCCTGAACGACCCGCGCACCTACGGCAGCAAGAACCCGGGCGCCACCAACGTGCTGCGCTCGGGCAGCAAGGCGGCGGCCGTGGTCACGCTGCTGCTCGATGCCGTCAAGGGCTGGGTGCCCGTGGTGTTGGTGCGCTGGTTCGGCGAGCCCTACGGCCTGGGCGAGGGCACCGTGGCGCTGGCGGGGCTGGCGGCCTTCCTGGGCCACCTGTGGCCGGTGTTCTTCCGTTTCGTGGGCGGCAAAGGCGTGGCCACCGCGCTGGGCGTGCTCGTGGGCATCAGCGGCTGGCTGGGGCTGGTGGTGGCGCTGGTCTGGCTGCTGGTGGCGGCGGTGTCGCGCTACTCGTCGCTGGCTTCGCTGTCGGCGGCGGTGTCGGCTCCGGTCATTTATGTGCTGGCCGCCGGGCCGCTCTGGTATTCCGAGCGTGCCATCGTCGCGGCCATCGTGGTGATGTCTGCGCTGCTGATCTGGCGCCACAAGGAGAACATCACCCGCCTCATCCAGGGCAAGGAATCGCGCCTGGGCAGCAAGGGCAAGAATCAAAGCGCGCCCGCCGACGCGGCGCACCCCGCGCCGCACAAGAAGCACAAGCGCCACTGAACCGCGCCCGCGCCTACCAGTGGCGCACGCGGCCCGTGTCGATGTGCACGAACTGCTCGCGCGGATAGAAACCCACCCCGCCCCGGCGCAGCGACCGCGCGGCATCGCGCAGGTCGGCCAGGGGCACGCCAGGCAGGCGCACATCGAGCGCCTTGCCGTCCATGTGCAGGCTGTGCCGGGCCACGCCGCCCTCGCGCGCGCCGCGCAGCATGGCGTTGGTGGCGGGGCTGCGGTAGCCGGAAATCACCTGGAAGGGCTGGCGCGCGCCCAGCTCCTGCCGTACCTGGTGCAGCAGGTGGAACAGTTGCGGGTCCATCTGGCCCACCTCGCCGCTGTAGTGGTCGCGCAGGAAGTGGTTGAGGCTGCCCAGCGCTGGCGTGAGGAAGTCATCGCCCAGGGCATACACCAGCGCGATCTGCTCACGGGTGTGGGTGTGCTCCAGCGCCAGGCTGCGCGCGCCGGCCACGGCCGCCAGCGAGGGCGTGGCCTGCTTCAGGACGGAGCCGGCCACGAGCCACTGGGTGCATTGGCTCAGGAAGCGGCGGCGGTAGGGTGGGGGCGTGGCGGACATGGGTTGGGGTCATTGTGCCTGGCGCGGGGCTTGCCGGGCCAAGGCGTTGCGGCGCAGGGCCTGCTCAAGCCGCAGGTCGAGACCATAGAGGTCGGCAAAGAAGTGCGGCCGTCCGTCCTTGACGACGGTGGTGCTGTAGGCCAGCACCACGGGCACGGGCCGTGGCAGGCGCACGGTGTGCGACTGGCCCCGGCCCATGGCCTCGCGGATGCGTTCGGGCGTCCAGGCAGGGTCGTCCTGCAACACGAAGCGGGCCAGCGCCACGGGGTCCTCCACGCGGATGCAGCCATGGCTGAAATCGCGCCGCTCGCGCGCGAAGAGCTGGGGGCTGGGCGTGTGGTGCAGGTAGATGTTGTCGTGGTTCGGGAACACGAACTTGATGTCGCCCAGCGCATTGCGCGGGCCGGGCCGCTGGCGCAGGCGCATCTGGCCGCTCAGCACGGCGTTCAGGTGTTCGTCGGAGAGGGTGGCGGCGGCCTGGCCGCTGCCATCGACGAATTCAAAGCCCTGCTGCGTGAAATAGGCGCTGTCGCGGCGCAGGCGGGGCACGGTTTCCTCGCGCGCGATCGACGGCGGCACATTCCAATAGGGGCTGAATTCGATGAAACGCATGGGTTCGTCGAACAGCGGCGTGTGGGTTTTCAGGGACTTGCCGACGATCACCTTCATCGACAGCGACACGGCGGGCGACCCATCGCGCACCTCGTAGGCGCGCAGCACGAACTCGGGCAGGTTGACCGCGACCATGCGTGGGGCCTGCTGCAGCGGCGTCCAGCGAAGGTGCTCCATGGCCAGCGTGATCTGCCGCGCGCGCTGGGCCGGCGCCACTTCCAGCTGCGCCAGCGTGCCCTTGCCTACCACGCCATCGGCCGCCAGCGCGTGGCGCTGCTGGAAGGCCTTGACGCCGCCTTGCAGCACCTCGTCGTAGACCGGCGCGGGCTGGGTGCCTTCGGGCAGGTCACTCAGCGCCACGAGCCGCTGGGTGAGCTGTGGCAGGCCGGCCCAGGCCTGACCGGGTTCGAGTTTGCGGTTGTTGGGCAGCGGGGGCAGGGGCGCCGCCCAGGCTGGGTGGTCGGCCAGCGCGCGGTACTGGGCCAGCGCCGTGCGCAGGCTGGCATAGAGCGGCACGCGCGGCGCGGCCGCGCGCAGTGCGTCGGCCAGGCGCGGAGCGGCCAGCGCGGCCTGGAGGGCGGCATCGGGGTCGAAGGGTTGGGGCGGGCTGGCCGTGAAGTCCGCCTGGATCTGGCGCGGATCGACGCGGCCTGTGTGCAGGTCGGCCAGGTAGCGGTGCAGGGCGGTGGTCAGCGCGGCATCGAGCCGCGCGGACTGGGCGCCGTCCAGGGCCGGCCCCTGGGCCGCGGCGGCCACGGCCCGTGCCAGCGGCATGGCGTCGTAATCCTGGGGCCGCAGGCCTTCGGCTTCGGCATCGGCCAGCACTTCGGTGGCCTGCCATGCCGCAGGCGTGGGACGCCCGGCATCGACGAAGGCGCCGGCCAGGGCGGCCTGGCACAGCCAGGAAAGCCACAGTGCCGCGAGCCAGCGGGGCGGGTGGGCGATGGGAGTGGGGGAGGAACGCATGGTGCGGGGAGCGCGTTCGTCGTGGGGGGCGCCGCCGAAGGCCGCGCGAAAGAAGAAGTTGACGAGCCTTACCCCCGGCACTGGCTCCACAGTTAGGGCTGCTTGGTTCCCCACCTGACCCGGTTGGCCGCTTCACCATGCGGGGAGGCCCGTCAATTCGTATTGTAAGCGATGCGATCCCGCGCCGTGGCGTGGCGTCGTGCGATAGGGCGCCTCAGCGGCTACCGGGCAGCATGCGGCGCAGTGTGTTGTCGCGCACCAGGTGGTGGTGCACCAGGGCCGCCGCCGCATGCAGGCCGACGAGCGCGTAGCCTGCCGTGGCCAGGGCTTCGTGCATGTCCTTGAGCCGGTGCGAGGTTTCCTTGCTTTCGGTGATCAATTGCGGCAATTCCAGGCCCCAGAGCAGGGGCACGGGTTTGCCCTTGGCGCTGAGCGCCAGCCAGCCGAGCAGGGGCAGGCCGATCATCAGCACATAGAGCGCGCCGTGCACCAGGTGGCCCAGCCGCGCCTGCCAGGCGGGCGGCGCGGGCAGGATGGGCGGCGTGGACGACAGGGAGCGCGCCAGCAGGCGCACCCAGACCAGGGCAAAGACCGACAGGCCGAGCATGAAGTGCGCGGTCTTGAGCAGATCGCGCAGGGCGCTGCCCTTGGGGTAGAGCCCCTTCATCTCGATCGTGGCCACCGTGGCAGCGAGCAGCACGGCCATGAGCCAGTGCAGGGCGATGGATGCGCCGGCGTAGCGCGCGGCAGGGGTGGTGGCGGGTGTGGGCATGGAATCCTCCAGAACGGTTGGGCCCCATGGTGGCGGCCCTTTCTGAAGCCCCGCTTATGCGGACCGTGGGCCTATCGACATCCACATAGAATCGCTCCCCATGTCCTATCTCGTGCTGGCCCGCAAATACCGCCCCCGCAACTTCACCGAAATGGTGGGGCAGGAGCATGTGGTGCAGGCCCTCACCAATGCGCTGACGCAGCAGCGGCTGCACCATGCCTACCTGTTCACGGGCACGCGCGGCGTGGGCAAGACCACGGTCTCGCGCATTCTGGCCAAGTCGCTCAACTGCCAGGGGGCCGACGGGCAGGGCGGCATCACCGCCACGCCCTGCGGCGTGTGCCCGGCCTGTCAGGACATCGACAGCGGGCGTTTCCCCGACTACACCGAGCTCGACGCCGCCTCCAACCGGGGCGTGGACGAGGTGCAGGGCCTGCTGGAGCAGGCGGTCTACAAGCCGGTGCAGGGGCGCTTCAAGGTCTTCATGATCGACGAAGTGCACATGCTCACGAACACGGCGTTCAACGCCATGCTCAAGACGCTGGAAGAACCCCCCGAATACCTCAAGTTCGTGCTCGCCACGACCGATCCGCAGAAGGTGCCGGTCACCGTGCTCTCGCGCTGCCTGCAGTTCAACCTGCGGCCCATGGCGCCCGAAACGGTGCTGGAACACCTCGCCCAGGTGCTGGCCACCGAGAACGTGGCCGCCGAACCCCCGGCGCTGCGCCTGCTGGCGCGCGCCGCGCGCGGCTCCATGCGCGACGCGCTGTCGCTCACCGACCAGGCCATCGCTTTCGGCAGCGGCCGCATCGAGGAGGCCGCCGTGCGCCAGATGCTCGGCAGCGTGGACCGCACCTATGTGTTCCGCCTCATCGACGCGCTGGCGAACAACGACGGCCGCACCGTGGTCGAGACCGTGGACGTGCTGCGCCTCAACGGCCTCTCCGCCGCCTCCACGCTGGAGGACATGTCGGCCGTGCTGCAGCGCATGGCCGTGCTGCAGGCCGTGCCCGGCATGGGTGGCGACGCCAGCGACCCCGACGCGACCGAAACCGCGCGCCTGGCATCGCGGATGCCGCCAGACGAAACCCAGCTGCTCTACAGCCTGTGTTTGCACGGGCGCGGCGAGCTGGGCCTGGCACCCGATGAATACGCGGCGCTCACCATGGTGCTGCTGCGCCTGCTGGCCTTCAAGCCCGACAGCGGCACGGCGGAAAAAAAAACACTGACGCGGCCTGAAACGCCCGCGGCGGCACTGCCAGCGGTGCCTGCCGCAGCACCGGCCGTGGCGCCTGCCGGGTTTGGTGCATTTGAAGAAAAAACGGCTCCAGCGCCCGCCGATATTGCGCCAGAAGCTACTGAATCGATAGCAATCGAGACGGTTTCGCACGACGCCACGCCCCTGGCGCGCCCCACGCAGGCGCTGCCCGTTCGCACGTCCGAAGGCCTGGCCGCCGCCGTTCCCATGCCCCCCCGTGCCGAGCCGCCCCCGGCGGTGGTGGCCATCCCCGTGCGCCAGTCGCCCGAGCCCGGCGCGCGCCTGCAGCCGCAGGCCCCCGATGCCGGCCGCGCGGCGGCGGCGCGTTTCACGCCCACCGAAGAGGGCGAGGTGTGGCATGCCGCCGTGCGCCAGCTTATCGCCAGCGAGGCCATCACCGCCCTGGTGCGCGAGCTGGCGCTGCAGTCGCAGCTGGTGGCGCGCGACGGCGAGCACTGGCTGCTGCGCGTGGAGCGCGAATCGCTTAACCAGGCCAGCACGCGCGAGCGCCTGCGCGGCGCGCTGGCGGCCGCCGGCCTCGCGCAGCAGATCAGCGTGGAGCTGGGCGTGGTCATCGACAGCCCGGCGCGCCGCAACGCCGCCATCGAGAATGCCCGCCAGCAGCGGGCGCAGGACATCGTCATGAACGACCCGTTCGTGCAGACCATGGTGCGCGAGTTCGACGCCCGCGTCGTGCCCGGCAGCATCAAACCCCTCTGACTCTTCCAACGAAAGGTATCTCCCATGTTCAACAAAGGACAACTCGCCGGCCTCATGAAGCAGGCCCAGGCCATGCAGGACAACCTCAAGAAAGCCCAGGATGAACTCGCGAACGTCGAGGTCGAGGGCGAATCCGGCGCTGGCCTGGTGAAGGTCGTCATGACCTGCAAGCATGACGTCAAGCGCGTCACCATCGACCCCAGCCTGCTGGCCGACGACAAGGACATGCTTGAAGACCTGGTGGCCGCCGCCTTCAACGCCGCCGTGCGCAAGGCCGAGGAGACCTCGGCGGAGAAGATGGGCAAGATCACCGCCGGCATGCCGGGCCTCCCGGGTGGCATGAAGTTTCCCTTCTGACCGTCCCTGAGAGCAGGGCTTGCAGGCTGAAATCCAGTTCCGATGTCCACCACCAATTCCCTTGACGCGCTGATCCAGGCCCTGCGGCGGCTGCCGGGGGTGGGGGTGAAGTCGGCGGCGCGCATGGCGTTCCATCTGCTGCAGCACGACCGCGCCGGCGCGCAGGTGCTGTCGCAGGCGCTGGCGCAGGCGGCGGACCAGGTGCACCACTGCGCACGCTGCCACACCTTCACCGAGGCGGAGGTGTGCGACACCTGCCTGGACCCCGCGCGCGACGCCACGCGGCTGTGCGTGGTGGAGACGCCGGCCGACCAGGCGGCGCTGGAGCGCACGGGTGCCTTCAGCGGGCTGTACTTCGTGCTCATGGGGCGGCTCTCGCCGCTCGACGGCGTGGGGCCGCGTGACATCGGTGTGCACAAGCTCCTGCAGCGCGCCACCGATGGCACGGTGCAGGAGGTCATCCTGGCCACCAACTTCACGGCCGAGGGAGAGACCACGGCCCATGTGATCGGCGAGGCGCTCAAGGCGCGCGGCCTGCAGGTCACGCGCCTCGCGCGCGGCGTGCCCGTGGGCAGCGAACTGGAATACGTGGACCTGGGCACCATCGCCCATGCGCTCGCGGACCGGCGCTGATATTGCTATTCATTCAATAGCTTGAGGCGCTTTAAGATAGGGCGCTGAAAGCCTATTTCATTGAAACCATGAATGCCCCTCACATGGCCCATTTCACCGTTGCCTACTGGTGTGTTTTCGTCGCGGCGCTGCTGCCCCTGCTGTGCGCCGTCATCGCCAAGCGCGGCGGCGTGGGCAAGCGGCGGTCCGAGGGCGGCTACGACAACCACGACCCGCGCGCCTGGCTGGCGCGTCAGTCAGGCGCCGCCGCGCGCGCCAACGCGGCGCAGGCCAACAGCTTCGAGGCGCTGCCATTCTTCATCGGCGCGGTGGTCATCGCGCACCAGCTCGGCGCGGGGCAGACGGCGCTGGACCTGCTGGCGCTGCTCTACGTGATGCTGCGGCTGTTCTACATCATGATGTACGTCTCCGACATGCCCATGGCGCGCAGCCTGGTGTGGGGCGCGGCGTTCCTGGTCAACATCGGCATTTTCTTCATCGGCTACCGCTGACCTTCCGATGGGCGAGGCCCCTGTTGTGGGGGCGTCTGGTAAGTAGAAACCCGCTCGGGCCATCCCTGATGCGTTTCGAGGGTGCCTGCGGCAGAATTGCTGCGGCGCACAACGCCTCATCCTCCACCGTGTCCCCTCTGATTTCCCGCCGCCGCGCCCTGGGCGCGCTCTCCGCCATGGCCGGGCTGCTGCCCGTGCTGCCTGCGCGCGCCATCGCGCGTGTCACGGTGGCGGTGGGCGGCCGGTCGGCCTATGCGTTCCGGCACCTGCCGCTGACCTTGGCCGCAGAACTGGGTTTCTTCCGCCTTGAAGGGCTGTACATCACCTGGCTGGAGTTCGCCAGCGACGCGCTGGCGCTGCAGGCCGTGCAGGACGGACTGGCCGACATGGGCGCCGTGGGCTACGAGGCCACGCTGCGTCCGCTGGAGGGCCGCCCGGCGGTGCGCTCGGTGGTGCTGCAGGGGCGTGCACCGCAGCTGGCGCTGGGCGTGTCGGCGCGCGCGCTGCCGCACTACCGCTCGATGGATGATCTGCGGCGCCGCAAGATCGGCATCTGCGAATTCGGCTCGCTTTCGCACGCCCTGGCCCGCATGGCGCTGGCGCAGGCCGGCCTGCGTGCCGACGAGGTGGCCTTCGTGGCCGTGGGTGACGGCGCGCGCGCGCTGTCGGCCCTGCGTTCGGGCCAGGTGCATGCACTGAGCCATGCCGACCCGGTGATGGCGCGGCTGGAGCAGAAGGGCGAGGTGCGCGTCATCAGCGACGCGCGCAACCTGGCCGGGGCCCAGGCGCTGTTCGGTGGCCAGATGCCCGGCGGCTGCCTCGTGGTCGCGCCGCAGTTCCTGCAGCGCCAGCCCGGCGACGTTCAGGCCCTGGTCAACGGCGTGGTGCACGCGCTCAAGTGGCTGCAGACGGCGGCACCCGCCGACATCGTGCGGGCCGTGCCGGCCGAGGACCTGATGGGTGACCGGGGGCTGTACCTGGCGGCCCTGGCCCGTGTGCGCGAGGCCATCTCACCCGACGGCCTGATGCCCGACGGCGGCCCGGAAACAGCCTTGCGCGCCCTGGCCTCGCTCGACCCCGGCATCGCGGCGCGGCGCCTCGATCTGGCGCGCACCTACACCCAGGAATTCGCGCGCAAGGCCAAGCAGAAATTCAGCGCGTGAAGCGGTGACAACCCCCTGAACGGCCACGCCGCTCCCCCCTTTTTTCCGGCACCGCTGCACGATGCATGGAAGGGGCGCTTGCTCAGCGCGGCGGCTCTGGCCTGGGGGCTCCATTCTCATCGACCCTGCGTGGTCGCCGGGTCCCGCTGTCCGTGGCGCTTCGGATGCCGGAAACGCCCCGGATAGCTGGTAGGCTGGGCGCTTCAACCAACACCCATCGCACGCACCCATGACGCTTCATCTCAGCCTCGCACCCCTGGTCTCCCTGGTCGCGGGCATTCTGATTCTCGTCTTCCCGCGCCTGCTCAGCACCATCGTGGCGCTGTACCTCATCGTCATCGGCATCCTGGGACTGCTGGGCATCCACCAGTTGCGCCTCTGACGGCGCGCGCCTCAGCGCCGCTTGGCCTTCGAGGGCTTGCCGCCACGCTTGCCGGGCGTGCCTTTGCCCGGTGAGCGGCCCGTGGCCTTGGAGACCACCGCGCGCACCGGGAGGTACAGCACGACCTGCTGCCCGGCCTTGAAGGCCGCGCTGGCCTTGACGTCATTCCAGTCGGCCACGTTGGCCGGGCTTACCCGGTGGCGCCGGGCCAGACTGGCGACGGTGTCGCCCTTGCTGGCGCGCACGACGGTGCGCCGCGTCACGATCTCCGGCGCCAGGGCGATCTGGCCGTTGTCGGCCACCTTTTCCGTCACGTCGGCGTGCGCTGTGTTGGAGCGCGGCACGATGAGGGCCGAGCCGGCCTTGACCAGCATGCGCGGCGGAATGCGGTTGATGTTGCGCAGCTCGGCTTCATCCATGCCCACGCGGCGGGCCACCTCGGCCGTGCTCATGGTGGAAGGCAGGGTCCAGACGGTCCAGCTCGCATACTGGCCCTCGTTGTAGGCCGCGAAGTTGCGCTCGAACACCTTGGCGTTGTCCCAGGGCAGCAGGATCTGGGGCGTGCCCGCCGCCAGGATCACGGGCTTGTGCAGCGAGGGGTTGAGCGCCCGGAAGTCCTCCAGTTGCACATCCGCCAGCCGGGCGGCCAGCGCGACGTCGATGTCGCGCGTGATGTCCACGGTCTGGAAGTAGGGGTGGTTCTCGATCAGCGGCAACTCGGTGCGGAAGGCCTGCGGGTCGGCCACGATGTTCTTCACCGCCTGCAGCTTGGGCACGTACATGCGGGTCTCGGCGGGCATGGTCAGGTCGGTGTAGCCCGTGCCCCGTCCGGCCTTCTGGTTGCGCGCGATGGCACGGCTCACGCTGCCTTCGCCCCAGTTGTAGGCGGCCAGCGCCAGGTGCCAGTCGCCGAACATGCCGTGGAGCTTTTGCAGGTAGTCGAGCGCGGCGCGCGTGGATGCCAGCACGTCGCGGCGGTCGTCGCGGAAGGCGTTCTGCTTGAGGTCGAAGTAGTTGCCCGTGGCCGGCATGAACTGCCACATGCCGGCGGCCTTGGCCGTGGACACGGCCTGCGGGTTGAACGCGCTCTCGATGTAGGGCAGCAGCGCCAGTTCGGTGGGCATGCCGCGGCGCTCCAGCTCCTCGACGATGTGGAACAGGTACTTGCGCGAGCGTTCGGTCATGCGCTGCATGTAGTCGGGCCGGTTGGCGTACCACTGCTCGCGGTCCTGCACCAGTTCGTGCTGCAGGTCGGGCATGGCGAAGCCGCGCCGGATGCGGTCCCACAGGTCGGAGGGGGTGAACAGCGGCATCACTTCCAGGCGCGAGGCCCGCGCGGGGGCGATCGGCAGCAGCGGCCCGGAGGGAATGGACGGCGTGTGCGAGGCCTCGGGGGTGGGCGCGGGTGCCGTGGATGTGGGGCTGTCGGTGCCGGCCGTGCTGGGGGCGCCGACCTGGGTGGCGCAGCCCGTGAGCCAGAGCAGGCCCGCCAGGCAGGCAATGTGGAGAAGCTTCATTGGAATCCGTTTTTCCATTCGCGCAGCGCGGCCAGAACGGCCACTGCGTCGCGGGTATCGGTCGAGGGGGCAAAGCCCGCTGCGGCGGCGGCCACGGCGGGCACGCGGGTGCGCAGGAAGGGGTTGATCGCCCGTTCGAGCGCCATGCGCGAGGGCAGCGTGGGCTGTCCCTGCGCGCGCAGCGCTTCGCAGCGGGAGCTGTAGTGGAGCAGTTCGGCGTTGCCGGGTTCCACGGCGCGCGCGAATTTCAGGTTGGAAAGTGTGTATTCATGGGTGCAGCACACCCGGGTGTCGTCCGGCAGGGCGGCAAGCTGGTCGAGCGAGGCCTGCATCTGCGCCGGCGTGCCCTCGAACAGGCGCCCGCAGCCGCCGGAGAACAGCGTGTCGCCGCAGAACAGCAGGGGCGCGCCGTCCAGGTCGGCGCAGTAATAGGCGATGTGGCCGGCCGTGTGGCCGGGTACGTCCAGCACCTGGAAATCCAGCCCCAGCACGGACACGCCCTGGCCCTGGGACAGGGGGGTGAACGGTTCGGGGATGCGCTCGCGCGCCGGTCCGTAGACCCTGGCACCCGTGGCCAGGCGCAGGGCATTCACGCCGCCGACATGGTCCGCGTGGTGGTGCGTGACTAGAATGGCCTGCAATTGCAGCCCGCGCTCGGCGAGGGCCTGCAGCACGGGCTCCGCCTGGCCGGGGTCGACCACCACGGCCTGCCGGGCGTCGTGCAACATCCAGAGGTAGTTGTCGGTGAAGGCGGGCAACGCAAGCAGGTTCATGAGCTCCGAAATTATAGGTTTGCACCATTGGTTCGATTCTCCGCCCGGGCGCTACCTGTTGGCCTGGGAGCAGGCGCGTTTCGACGAGGCGGTGGCGGACATCTTCGGCTACCACAGCCTGCAGATCGGCATGCCCTTGCTGGACGGCCTGCGCGCCAACCGCATGCCGCACCGCTGGCTGGCGCTGGACGAGGTGCCCGCGCCCGAACCCGGTGCCGGCCCGGCGCCGGACTTGCTGGCGCATGCCGTGGCCCTGCCGTTCCCGGAGAATAGTCTCGACCTGGTGCTGCTGCCGCATGCGCTCGAACTCAGCCACGACCCGCACGTGGCGCTGCGCGAGGTGGTGCGCGTGCTGGTGCCCGAGGGGCGCGTGGTCATCACCGGCCTCAATCCGGCCAGCCTGTGGGGCCTGCGCCAGCGCCGCGTGCGCCTGTACCAGCGGCTGAGCGGCGGGCGCGGGCGCCTGTACCTGCCCGACGTGGGCGAGTTCATCGGCTACTGGCGTCTGCGCGACTGGCTGCGCTTGCTCAATTTCGAGGTGGAAGCGGCGCATTTCGGCTGTTATCGCCCGGCGGTGCGCACCGAGCACTGGATGGAGAGCTTTGCCTGGATGGAGCGCGTGGGCGAGCGGTGCTGGCCGATACTGGGTGCCGGGTATTTCATCGTGGCCGTCAAGCGCGTGCATGGCATGCGCTTGCTGGAGCCCGCGTGGCGCACCCGAAGACAACGCGCCGCTGCCACCATGCCCGTGGCCCGCAGCGCCACCGAAATGACTTTGACCGACAGGAACATGGAGTGAACCAGGTACAGATCTACACCGACGGGGCGTGCAAGGGCAACCCCGGGCCGGGCGGCTGGGGCGTGCTGCTGCGCTCGGGCCCCACCGAGAAGGAGCTGTTTGGCGGCGAGCTGGGCACCACCAACAACCGCATGGAACTGATGGCGGTGATCGAGGCGCTCTCGGCGCTCAAGCGGCCTTGCGCCGTCACGCTGTACCTTGACAGTGAATATGTGCGCAAGGGCATCACCGAATGGATCCATGGCTGGAAGGCGCGCGGCTGGCGCACGGCGTCCAAGCAGCCCGTGAAGAACGTGGAGCTGTGGCAGCGCCTAGATGCGCTGGTGGGGCAGGGCGGCCACCAGATCGATTGGCGCTGGGTGCGGGGCCATTCGGGCGACCCCGGCAACGAGCGCGCCGATGCCCTAGCCAACCGGGGTGTGGAGCAGGCGCTCGGGCGCCGCTGAGGCACCCCCGCGCGTCCCTGCGTGTAAAGCCTGCGTAAAGGGCATTGCGGGCACGGGTGCAAAGCCCCGGGGCGGCCGTGCCGGCACGATGGCGCTGCTACATTCGCGGATGGCTTGAAGTAACCCGGTATTCGTCCCCATGGCTTCCAGAGCAATCCATTTCCTCGTCGTCGCGCTCGGCCTGGCTGGCGCCGGCACCGCTGCCTGGTGGCTGCAAAAGCCCGCCAGCGCCCCCGTCTCCGGCCCCTCCGCGCCTGCCGATGCCTCGGCCAAGGGCCCGCAGCAAGCCGTTGCGGTGGAGGTGGCGAACGTGCGCGCCATGGCCCTTCATGACGAGGCCCAGGCCGTGGGCAGCCTGCGCTCGCGCCGCACCGTGATGCTGCGCCCCGAGGTGAGCGGGCGCGTCACGCAGCTCAACTTCCGCGATGGCGCGCGCGTGCGCAAGGGGCAGTTGCTGGTGCAGTTCGACGACCAGCTTCCGCGCGCCCAGGTGCTGCAGGCGCAGGCCGAGCTGTCGATCGCGCGCGCCAACCACCAGCGCAACCAGGAACTGGTGGCCCAGGGCTTCGTGAGCCAGCGCTCGCTCGACGAGAGCGCGGCCAACCTGCAGGTGGCACAGGCCAAGCTGGCGCTGGCCGAGGCCACGACGCAGCGGCTGCGCATCATGGCGCCGTTCGACGGCATCGCCGGTATCCGCAACGTCAACGAGGGCGACTACCTCAAGGACGGCGCCGACATCGTCCACATCGAGGACCTCGACAGCGTCTACGTGGATTTCCGCTTGCCCGAACGCTACCAGGGCAAGATCCGCGTCGGCCAGGCGGCGCGCGTGGAGCTTGATGCCCTGCCCGGCGAAGCCTACGGTGCCGTGGTGCTGGCCGTGGACCCGCTGATCGACGCCAATGGCCGCTCGGTCTCGGTGCGCGCCAGCATCGACAACCCGCAGCTGCGGCTGCGCCCCGGCATGTTCGCGCGCGTGGCGGTGCGCTTTGGGGAGCGCGCCGATGCGCTGGTGGTGCCCGAGGAGGCCATCGTGCCCCAGGGCAACAGCCCCTATGTGCTGCAGGTGGTGCCGGCCGAGGCCGGCAATGGCGTCACGGCGCGGCGCGTGCCGGTGCGCCTGGGCCTGCGCCGCGAGGGCGTGGTCGAGGTGATCGAGGGCTTGAAGGCCGGCGACACGGTGGTCACGGCCGGGCAGCAGCGCGTGGCGCGCGATGGCGTGCCGGTGCGCGTGACGGGCCAGCAGCCCGCCGCTGGCGCGGCATCGGCGGCGCGCGCGCCGGGCCAGCCGGGTTGAGGGCCGGCCATGCAGCTCGCTGAGATCTCCATCCGCCGCCCGGTGTTCGCCACCGTGCTGTCGCTGCTGGTGCTGTTGGTGGGCGCCGTGAGCTTCACGCGCCTGTCGGTGCGCGAATACCCCAAGATCGACGAGCCCGTGGTCACCGTGAGCGTGAACTACGCGGGCGCCTCGGCCGAGGTGATCGAGTCGCAGGTGACCAAGCCGCTCGAAGACTCGATCGCCGGCATCGACGCGGTGGACGTCATCACCTCCATCAGCCGGGCCGAGCGCAGCCAGATCAGCGTGCGCTTCCGCCTGGAAAAGGACGCCGACAACGCCGCCGCCGAGGTGCGTGACCGCACCGCGCGCGTGCGCAACCGCCTGCCCGACGCGGTGGACGAGCCCGTGATCGCCAAGGTCGAGGCCGACGCCTTCCCGGTCATGTGGCTGGCCTTCAGCAGCGAGACCAAGACGCCGGTCGAGATCAACGACCTGCTCAACCGCATCGTGCGCCCGCGCCTGCAGACCGTGACGGGCGTGGCCGACGTGCCCATCTACGGCGAGCGCCGCTACGCCATGCGCGTGTGGCTCGATCCGCAGCGCATGGCGGGCTACCGGCTCACCACGCAGGACATCGAGGACGCCATCCGGCGCAACAACCTGGAGCTGCCGGCCGGGCGCATCGAATCGCAGCAGCGCGAGTTCAGCGTGACCTCGCAGACCAACCTGGGGCAGCCCGCGCAGTTTGGCGAGATCGTGGTGCGCACCGTCAACGGCTTCCCGGTGCGCCTGTCCGACGTGGCGCGCGTGGAGGAAAGCGCCGCCAGCGACCGCAGCCGCGTGCGCCTCAATGGGCGCGATGCCATCTCGGTGGGCGTGATCCGCCAGGCCACGGCCAACCCGCTGGAGCTGTCCGAGGGCGTGCGCGCGATGCTGCCCACGCTGCGCGCGGACCTCCCGGCCGATGTGCGCGTGGACATCGCCAACGACAACTCGCGCTTCATCGACCGCTCGGTCAAGAGCGTCTACGCCACCATCGCCGAGGCCGTGGTGCTCGTGGCGCTGGTGATCTTCGTGTTCCTGCGCACGCTGCGCGCGTCCGTCATCCCCATCGTCACCATTCCCGTGAGCCTGATCGGCAGCTTCGCGCTGATGCAGCTGGCGGGTTTCTCGATCAACACGCTGACCCTGCTGGCGCTGGTGCTGGCCATCGGCCTGGTGGTGGACGACGCCATCGTGATGCTGGAGAACATCTACCGCCACATCGAGGAGGGGCTCGATCCGTTCTCCGCCGCCATCAAGGGCGCCCGGGAGATCGGCTTCGCCATCGTGGCCATGACGATGACCCTGGTGGCCGTGTATGCGCCGCTGGCCTTCACGCCGGGACGCACCGGGCGGCTGTTCGTCGAATTCGCGCTGGCGCTGGCCGGTGCCGTGCTGGTGTCGGGCTTCGTGGCGCTCACGCTCTCGCCCATGATGTGCTCGCTGCTGCTCAGGCACAACCCCCAGCCCAACTGGTTCGACCGCTCCATGGAGCGCTGGCTCACCGCGCTGTCGGACGCCTACGGCCGGCTGCTGCGCTGGGTGGTCACGGCGCGCTGGCAGGGCAGCGCGCTGCTGCAGGCGCGCTGGATCGTCGTCGGCGTCATGCTGCTCAGCGCCCTGGGGCTGTGGATGGTCTATCCGACCATGAAGCAGGAGCTGTCACCGCTGGAGGACCGCGGCACCATCTTGGCCAGCATCACCGCGCCCGATGGCGCCACGCTCGAATACACCAACCGCTACGCGCTGGAGCTGGAGAAGATCGGCCGCGACTACCCCGAGTTCGACCGCATCTTTGCCAACATCGGCAATCCCATGGTGTCGCAGGGCAGCGTGGTGTACCGCACGGTGGACTGGGAGGACCGCCAGCGCAGCACATTGCAACTGGCGCGCGAGCTGCAGCCCCGGCTGGCCAGCCTGCCCGGCGTGAGCGCCTTCCCGATCACGCCGCCCTCGCTGGGGCAGGGCTTCCGTTCGCGGCCGCTCAACTATGTGATCCAGACCTCCGACAGTTACGAGAACCTCAACGCCGCGGTCGAGCGCTTCCTGGCCGAGATCGCCAGGAACCCCGGTATCGTCTCGCCCGACGTCGACCTGCGCCTGAACAAGCCCGAGTTGCGCATCGACGTCAACCGCGAACGCGCCGCGGACCTGGGCGTGAGCGTGGAGGTGGTGGCCAAGGCCATCGAGACCATGCTCGGCGGGCGCGCCGTGACGCGCTACAAGCGCGACGCCGAGCAGTACGACGTGATCGTGCAAACCCAGCCCAGCGGGCGCACCACGCCCGAGGACATCGACGGCATCCATGTGCGCGGCCGGGGCGATGCGCTCATCCCGCTCTCCAGCCTGGTCACGGTGCGCGAGAGCGTGAGCCCGCGCGAGCTGAACCACTTCGGCCAGCGCCGCTCGGCCACCATCACGGCCAACCTCTCGCCCGACTATTCGCTGGGCGAGGCGCTGCGCTTCATGGACGCCACGGCGGCCAAGGTGCTCCAGCCGGGCTACACCACCGAGCTCAACGGCACCTCGCGCGAGTTCCGCAGCTCGCAGGGCGCGCTGGGCGTGGTTTTCCTGCTGGCGCTGGTGTTCATCTTCCTGGTGCTGGCGGCGCAGTTCGAGAGCTTCATCGACCCGCTGGTCATCATGCTGTCGGTACCGCTGTCGATGATCGGCGCGCTGCTGGCGCTCAAATGGAGCGGCGGTTCGCTCAACGTGTATTCGCAGATCGGCCTGATCACGCTGGTGGGCCTGATCACCAAGCACGGCATCCTGATCGTCGAGTTCACCAACCAGCTGCGCGAGCAGGGCCTGGAGATGGTGGACGCGCTGGTCAAGGCCTCGGCGCAGCGCCTGCGCCCTATCCTCATGACCACGGGCGCCATGGTGCTCGGCGCCGTGCCGCTGGCGCTGGCGCAGGGCGCGGGCGCCGAGACGCGCACCCAGATCGGCTGGGTGATCGTAGGCGGCATGTCACTGGGCACGCTGCTGACCATCTTCGTCGTGCCCACCATGTACTCGCTGTTCGCGCGCCCGTCCGTGCCCGGCGCGCGCACCGATACGGCACACGACCAGCCGGCGCATGCCGGAGTGGATGGCGCGGCGCGCCATTGAAGCCTCGGTGGGTTTGTTTTTTTGCTATTAGAAATATAGCTTCTCGCGCTTTGCAGTATTGGCTTTGGCCTCGAAAACGCTTGAAATAGCAGAGAACCGCCGCGCGCAGTAACCGAGTGACTCCCTCGTGTTTGGCTCCTGTGGTAAGGGCCTGCTTCTATGATGTCCGTCCCTACCGACGTACCGCGAGGAGCGCCAGCACCATGAGCGCCGTGTTTGATCTGTTGCGCCTGTCCACCGTGTCGCTCGACGTGGTGGCCGCCCAGCGGGGCGGGGCGCTGGGCATCGCGCAGCGCCAGCAGGTGCGCCTGCAGCAACTGCTGGACGCGGCGCTGCGCGGTTCGCGCCTGTACCAGGAACTGGTGCCCGCGGGCACCACCGCCGGCACGCCGCTGGACCGGTTGCCGGTGGTCACGCGCGGCCAGCTCATGGAGCGCTTCGACGATTGGGTGACCGACCCGCGCCTGCGCATCGACGAGTTGCGCGCCTTCACGGCCGACCCCGAGCGCATCGCCGAGCCCTGGCTGGGCCGCTTCGTGGTGTGGGAGAGTTCCGGCACCACCGGTGCGCCGGGCATCTTCGTGCAGGACGGGCAGGCCATGGCCGTGTACGACGCGCTCGAAGCCCTGCGCCGCAGCGCGCCGCGCCCACTGGCCCACTGGATGGACCCGCTGCACCTGGCCGAGCGCCATGCCTTCGTGGGCGCCACGGGCGGGCATTTCGCCAGCCAGGTTTCGCTGCAGCGCCTGCGCACCATCAACCCCTGGATCGCCACCACCACGCGCGGTTTCTCCATCCAGCGGCCCGTGCAGGAGCTGGTGCGGGACCTGAACGATTTCGCGCCCACCGTGCTCATCAGCTATCCCACGGCGGCCTCGCTGCTGGCCGACGAGGCCCGCGCGGGGCGCCTGCGCATCACGCCGCGCGAGATATGGACCGGCGGCGAGACCCTGGGGCCGGCCGTGCGCGCGCACATCGAGGACAGCCTGGGCGGCGTGCTGCGCAACAGCTACGGGGCGTCGGAGTTCCTGGCCATGGGCTGGGAATGCGCGCACGGCCACATGCACCTCAACGCCGACTGGGTGATCCTGGAGCCCGTGGACGAGCAACATCGCCCCGTGCCCCCGGGCGTGTCACCCCATGCGGTGCTGCTGACCAACCTGGCCAACACGCTGCAGCCGCTCATCCGCTACGAGCTGTGCGACCATGTCACGGTGCATGCCGAGCGCTGCACCTGTGGCTCGCCCCTGCCGGTGATCGAGGTGAGCGGCCGCCAGGACGATGCGCTGGTCATGGCGGGCTGCCAGGGCGGCACTGTCACGCTGCTGCCGCTGGCGCTGTCCACCGTGCTCGAAAGCGATGCGGGCGTTTTTGATTTCCACCTGCGCCAGGTGGACGAGCGCACCCTGGTGCTGCGCCTGCCGCAGCAGGGCGAGGAGGCGCGCGCCGCCCTGGCGCGCGGCCGCGCGGCTCTGCAGGCCTTTGCCATCGCCCAGGGGCTGGCCCCCATCCGCGTGCGTGCCGAACTGGGCCGGCCCGTGCCGCGCGGGCGCAGCGGCAAGGCCTGCCGCATCGTGGCACGCGCGGGTTAAGGTTCCAGCCAGCGCACGGGGATGCGCTGGATGTCGTTTTCCTTCCAGGCGATGACCACGCCGACCACGGAGGTTCCCTTGTCGCCCCGGCTGCTGCTGAGCGAGCTGATGTGGAAGCGGTAGCCCGGCCCCACCTGCTGCTCGGCCATGATCTTGGCGTTGTTGGCGGTGGCGCCCACCCGCATGGTGACCAGGAAGATGCCCAGGGCCACGACCATTCCCACCCCCGCGAGCGTGGGAAGGTGCAGTGCGCGGTGCGGCAGGCCGGCATGGGCGCGCGCGGCACCGATGGGCGCGCGCCCGAGCTGCCACACCAGCCACGCCAGGAGCGCCACCACGGCGGCCGTGAGGGCCGCCGCGCCCACGGAAGGGCCCTGGTTCAGGCGCAATTGCGTGAAGGTGAGGCTGAAGGGTTGCATCATCGGCAGGCCCAGCAGCAGCGCCACGCTGGCCGCCAGCGCGAAGCACGCCACCCAGCGCACCACGGAGGCCGCCATCAGGCTGCCGCGCAGCAGCAGGATGCCGCAGGCGACCGCGAACAGGTTGAAGCCCGAAACGTAGTCGATGCCGTTGGACAGGCAATAGGCCAGGGCGGCGAGATCGGCCAGGCCGGCGATGAGCAGCACCAGGCCGGCGCGCCGCAGAAGGGGAAGATGCTGAGAATCCATGCGGCGATTGTCTCCGACCGCCGCCAGCGAGCCTCTGACGGAGCGCAGGGAAGTGTCCCGCTTCGTGTCAGCGATCCATGTTGCGCATGGCCTCGGCGCATGCAGTCAACACGGCCCAGGCCGGCACCCACCGCGCTAGGGCCGCCGCCGCGCTGGTGGCGCTCCCCTTCCCGCATTGCGTGCGAGATGAAGGGGGGCGTGGCGCGGCCCCTCAGGGGGCATCAAGGCATGGAGGACACGTAGGCCACCACGGCCTCGATGTCGGCGTCCGTCATGTGCTTGGTGTTGGGGGTCATGATGGAGTTGGCGCGCACGTCGGCGCCATCGCGGTAGCGCTTGAGGGTTAGACGCAGGTAGTCGTGCTGCTGTCCGGCGATGCGGGCGATCTGCTCGTTGCCCCGGCCCACGTTGCCATGGCAGCGGAAGCAGTTCTTGTTGAAGATGTCCTGCCCCTTGGCGGCGATCCCGGCATTGGTGGCGGGTTTGTGGATGACTTCCTGGGCCGCGTAGAACAGCACCATGCCGATCTTCTCGTCGGCGTCCATGGCGCGGATCATGCCTTCCATGAATTCGTTGCGGCGCCGGCCATCGGCGAACTGGCGCAACTGCTCCAGCAGGTAGGCCGGGTTCTGGCCCGCGAGGTTGGGGATGGAGGGCTTGGTGCTGTTGCCGCCGTCGCCGTGGCAGTTGGCGCACACGGCCGCCACCTTGCGGCCCACCTTGTAGAGGTCGTCGGCCAGCTTGGGGTTGGTCTGCACTTCCTTGAAGCGGGCATCCAGGTCCACCTTGGCGGTCGCGCGCGCGCGGGCCGACTGGGCCGCCGCTGGCTGCCATGCCAGCAAGGCCGCCAATGCCATCGCCAGGACCACAGGAATGCGCTTAACCATGGTGAAAACCCTTTTTATGAAAGTGGTCATTTTAGACCTGGGCGCCCTGCGGGCATCGGCATGGCCCTGGAGCTAGATCAAACTGTGTGCGGGTTTTTACGGGGAGCGCACGGCACGCGGCGTTCTACGCTACCCGCAGGCCGGCCGCCTGCCACCCGCGTGGGCGGGCTTCATTCCAGACACTTCCCCCGGGAGCACGACATGTCACCCACCCTCATGGCCCTCACGGGATTCATTGCCTGGACCTTGCTGTTGCTGGTGTGGATGGAGGCCGTCCGCTCCTGGCTCGTGCTCACCCGTGCCGTGCCGGCCAACGGCTTCCAGCCGGACAATGGCAATCTCTCGCCCTTCATGCAGCGCCTGGCGCGCGCCCATGCCAACTGCCTGGAGGGCCTGCCTCTTTTCGGCGGCCTGCTGCTGGTGGCCGTGCTGGCCGGGCAGGCCGCTGTCACGGACCCGCTGGCCCATGTGTTCCTCGCCGCGCGCGTGCTGCAGTCGCTGATCCACCTGGCCTCGCTGTCGAGTCTGGCCGTCACCCTGCGTTTCTCCGCCTTCGCGGTGCAGATGGGCCTGGGCGTGTACTGGGCCGTGCGTTTGCTGTGGGGCTGACTTCGTGCTCAGGACGCGGGGGCCAGGCGCGCCAGGGCGTCCTGCAGGGCCTGCGGGTCCTGGGGGCGCACCAGCCGGGCCATCTCCTGGCCGTCGCGCAGGAACACCAGCGTGGGCCAGAGCTTGACGCCATAGCTGCGGCCCAGCGGGCGGCCCGGGCCATCTTCCACCTTGAGGTGGGCCACCTCGGCCCGCTGCTCCAACGCCTGGGCGATGAGCGGCTGGGTGCGCTGGCAGTGGCCGCACCAGGGCGTGCCGAATTCGAGCAGCGTGGCGCCGGGCAGGCGGTCAACCTCCACGCGCGTGGGCGGCTGGGCGAGGTGCTGGGAGGTGTAGGGCATGGGCGGCATCTTGCGGATCGGTGGCCCATCATGCCGGCGAACGGTGGCCTTTGCGGTAGGCGGGTAATTCGCTATTTATTTGGGAGCATTTGGCGCTTGGTGCATGAGCGCTGGAAGGCTTTTTTGCTGAAATTCGCCTCAGGCGGATGCGTTGAGCAGGCGCAGTTCGTCGAGTGTGTTGGCGTTGAAAAACGCGCGCGCATCGTCCCCCGGCTGGTCGAACGGCACGCGGACACAGTGGTGCCGGGCCGTCCAGGCGCCGGCCTTGCGGCCGCCCTCCGCGATGAAGCGCTCCAGGCTGTCCCGCAGGTCCGCGCGCAGCAGGCAGAACACAGGCTGGGGGCGCAAGCTGGCATCCGGCGCTTCGCTGTCGGGGGCCATGGCCATGGCGATCTCCGCGCCCTGCGCATCGGCGGCCGCCGCCAGGCGCGCGGCCAGGTCTGCGGGAAAGCGGGGCGTGTCGCAGGGCACGGTGAGCAGCCAGGGCGTGCGGCATCGCGCCAGCCCGGTCAGGAAGCCTGCCAGCGGGCCGGCGAAACCCGCCACGGTGTCGGGGCAGACCGGTGCGCCGAAGACTTCGTAGGCGGAGTGGTTGCGGTTGGCGTTGACCAGCACTGTGCCCACCTGGGGCGCCAGCCGGCGCAAGGCATGCAGCGCCAGTGGCGTGCCATCGAGCAATTGCAGGCCCTTGTCGATACCGCCCATGCGGGTGCCCTGGCCGCCGGCGAGCACCAGGCCGGTGATGTGGTGCGGAGCGATCATCGCGCGCGGGCCGGGTTCAGCCGCCGATATAGCTCATCTCCACGCGCCGCGTGCCTTGGCCGGCCTCGGCGGGCAGGCTGGCGCGCAGCTCGGAGTAGCGGTCGCCGCGGCCCTGCCAGATGTGCGCCAGGGCCGAGGTGATGTCGCCGTCGCTGGCGCCGCCACGCAGCAGGCCGCGCAGGTCGTGCCCTTGCGTGGCGAACAGACACAGGAACAGCCGGCCTTCGGTGGACAGGCGGGCGCGGTTGCAGTCGCCGCAGAAGGCCTGTGTCACGCTGCTGATCACGCCGACCTCGCCCAGCGCCGGGTCGTGCCGGCCCGAGGCGTCGGCGTAGCCCCAGCGCTCGGCCGTCTCGCCGGGGGCGGTGGGGTCGAGCGGCACCAGGGGCAGCTCGGCGCGCAGGCGTTCGATGAGTTCGGCCGAGGGCAGCACCTCGTCCATGCGCCAGCCGTTGGTGGCGCCCACGTCCATGTATTCGATGAAGCGCAGCGTGGTGCCCGTGCCGCGAAAATGCCGTGCCATGGGCAGGATCTCGTGGTCGTTGGTGCCGCGCTTGACGACCATGTTGACCTTGATGTGCGCGAGGCCCGCCGCATGCGCGGCCTCGATTCCCGCGAGCACGTCGGCCACCGGGAAGTCCACATCGTTCATGCGGCGGAACACCGCGTCGTCCAGGCCGTCCAGGCTCACGGTCACGCGCTGCAGGCCGGCATCCTTGAGGGCGCGCGCCTTGCGCGCCAGCAGCGAGCCGTTGGTGGTCAGGGTCAGGTCGGGCGTGGTGCCGTCCACGGTGCGCAACTCGGCGAGCTGGGCGATCAGGTTCTCGACGTGGCGGCGCAGCAGGGGCTCGCCGCCGGTGAGGCGGATCTTGCGCACACCGTGCGCCAGGAACAGCCGCGACAGCCGGGTGATCTCCTCGAAACTCAGCAGCGCGCCGTGCGGCAGGAAAGCATGCTCCTTGTCGAACACCTCCTTGGGCATGCAGTAGCGGCAGCGGAAGTTGCAGCGGTCGGTGACGCTGATGCGCAGGTCGCGCAGCGGGCGGCCCAAGGTGTCGGTCAATTGGCCCGTGGGGGCCACGGGATGGTTGGGCAGCACGAGGCCGGGCCCCACGGCACGGTGGTCCACCAGGGGGATGACACGTTCGGACATGTCGGGATTCTGCCCCACTTGCATGGTCGGGGCGGGGGCTGGACGCGTGCCCCTTGAGGCGTGTCAAATGCCGGAGCGCCAGGTGTGGCGCCTAGCGGTCCTTGGCTGTAGTCGCGAGGCTTACAGCGTGCGAGCTCCGGTGTCAGTGGCTTGTGGTAGGCTGAAAAAACCTTCCCCTGGCGTGTGGTTTCTTGATTTGTCTCATGGCCCATGGCATGCGTGTTGGTGAAAATGAACATTCAATCTTCCGCTTTTGCCAATCCATGAAAACCCTAGCCAGTCGCCCTGCATGCCCTGTCAGCCGCCGCGCGGTGATCCAAACCCTGGCCGTGGCATTGTTGGCGCCCACGCTGTCCACGGCCCAGGCGCAATTGGCGCTCTCCACGGCCATCAACCGCGTTGCTCGTTTCCGGGCGCTGTCGCAGCGCATCGCCAAGGTGTATTGCCAGATCCACCTGAACGTGCTGCCGGACCAGGCGCGCACGGTGCTGACGACGGCGCGGCAACTGGTGCGCTCGGGCTTCGAGGACTTGGCCAAGGTGCAATGGCCGACCGACCTCGCGCGCATGGTGGCCGATATCCAGAAACAGGCCGATACGCTGGAGTCCCTGCTGGTGTTGCCGCCCACGCGCGATTCCGTCGCGGCCGTGGCCGCGCAGTCCGACAAGATGATGGCAGCCTCGCAGGCCACCACGGAGGCCTTTGAAAAATATGCCAAGCTGGGTTCGGCCAAGCTGGTGAACATGGCGGGCCGCCAGCGTGCGTTGTCGCAGCGCCTGGCCAAGAACTATTTCCTCGTGGCCGCCAAGCTTGAAAGCAAGGGCACGCAGGAGCAGATGAAGGCCGATGCCGCCGAGTTCCGGCAGGCCATGGCCACGCTCACGGCGGCGCCCGTGTCCACGCCGGCCATCCGCAACGAGCTGGCGCTGGGCGATTCGCAGTGGCTGTTCTTTGATGGAGCGCTGCAGCGCAAGCCCGACGACCGGGGCCTGGAAACCGTGGCCACCACCAGCGAGCGCATGCTGGAGGTGATGGACCGGCTCACGGGCCTGTACGACGCGGCGCTCAAGGAAGTGCTGGGCTGATTCTCCCGGGCCCGGCCGGGCCCTGCCTGCGCAATGCGGGCTTTCCTCTTTTTCAGCATGGCGCACTTACCGCCAGGCCGCAGCGTGCGCAGTCGCTTGGGAGACTCCGGAAAACCAATGTCGGCACTGGGGTAATCGTTGATTTGTGTCATAGAGCAGGGCGGAGGGCGCTTTGAGAATCACAGCGATAACCACAAAGCACCCACCATCCACCATGCATGTCCATTCGTTTCCCAGGAGTTCTTCTGTCAGTCGTCGATCTGTGATCAAGGGGGTGGCCGCTGGCGCCCTGATGGCCTCCTGGGGGCTGTCGGTGCAGGCCTTGGCGCAGCCGGCCATGGCCACCGCCATCAACCGGATGGGGCGCTTCCGGGCTCTTTCGCAGCGCATCGCCAAGGCCTATT
This sequence comes from Simplicispira lacusdiani, assembly GCF_003604195.1. Taxonomy (GTDB): domain Bacteria; phylum Pseudomonadota; class Gammaproteobacteria; order Burkholderiales; family Burkholderiaceae_C; genus Simplicispira; species Simplicispira lacusdiani. Next base: position 162,877 of record NZ_QXGR01000005.1, on the reverse strand, counting down.
GCCAGCTGCACCTGAGCGTGCAGGCCAAGGCCGCGGAGCAAGTGCTCGACGCTGCGCGCAAGCTGGCGCGCACGGGCTTCGAGGACCTGGCCAAGAGCCCGCTGGCCGCCGACATGGCCGGTCCGCTGGCGGAAGTGCGCAAGCTCTACGAGGATCTGGAGGCCAAGCTGGTCATGCCGCCCACGCGTGAATCGGTGGGTGCCGTCGCGGCGCAGGCCGACAAGCTGCTCGTGGCCGCCAATGCCGCCACCGTGGCGCTGGAGAAGCAGGCCAAGATCTCCACTGGCAACCTGGTGAACACGGCTGGCAGCCAGCGCTACCTGTCGCAGCGCCTGGCCAAGAGCTACTTCCTGTCGGCCGCCGGCCTGGGCGACAAGGCCATGCGCGACCAGATGGCGGCGGACAAGGCGGAATTCACGAAGAACATGGCCGCGCTGGCGGGCGCGCCGGTCAACACACCGACCATCCGCAGCGAGTTGACGATGGGCGAGCAGCAGTGGGTGTTCTTCAATGCCTCGCTGGAGCGCGAGCCGGATGTCCGTGGCCTGCAGGCCGTGGCGACGAGCAGCGAGAACCTGCTCGAAGTGATGAACAACCTGACCGTGCAGTACGAGACGGTTTCCAAGTAGCCCGCGCTCAGCCTTGCGCAGGCGGGGCGCCGGGGGCGGTGCGGTAGAACTTTGGGTAATGGAGCCGCACGCCGTTGCCCTGGAAATCCCAGCCCGTGCACTGGCCCAGATGGCGCGGCGGCTCGTCCGTGCCGGCCGGCGCGAAAGCGGCCGGCAGGGTCTGGAAGGCGGCCGTGGCCAGGTTGAACAGCAGCTCGCGCAGGTGCGTGCAACTGGCCACGCCGCCCAGGTGCTTCTGGATGGCCTGGCGCCAGCCGCGTGCCATCGAGCAACCCACCATCTGTTGCAGCGCGGCGCGCGCCTGCGGGCAATCGGGCAGGGGCGTGGTGTCCATGGCGGCCTCGATGCCCTGGACCACCAGGTCGCGGCCCACGGTCACGCGCAGCCACATGTGGTGGATGGGCGCGCCCGCCGGGCGCGTGCCCCCCGCGCGCAGCGAGGGAGCGTCGTGGGCCTTGCTGTCGTGCAACTCGGCCTCGATGTCCCACAGGCCGTCCTCGCGTTCATAGCCGTGGTAGACGACCCGGCGCACATGGCTGGGCTTGCGGGGGGCGGGGGGGCTCAAGGGCATGGCTGGGACCCGTAATCAATATGCTCACTCATTTATATGTTTATTGTTATTTGGTTTGTATAAGAACTGTTAATGTCCTACCTGATCTGCGGGTATAAGACCCCGCAGAGGCCCAGGAGGCGAAGGGATTGGCTAGCATGGCTGCTCTTTCCTCTTTCCACTCAGGAGTGATGTTGATGTCCGTGCGTTCGACCCGTTTCCGCTTTTCCCTGCAACTGACGGCCGCCGCCGCCCTGGCCGCTGCCTGCGGCGTGGCCACCGCGCAGGACGTCCAGGTGGTCAAGATCGGCCATGCGGGCCCCACCTCCGGCGGCATTGCCCATATCGGCAAGGATACGGAAAACGGTGTGCGCCTGGCGGTCGAGGACCTGAACGCGCAGGGCCTGGTGATCGGTGGCAAGAAGATCAAGTTCGAACTGGCCGCCGAGGACGACGCCGGCGACCCGCGCCAGGCCACGGCCGTGGCGCAGAAGCTGTGCGACCAGAAGGTGGCCGGCCTGGTGGGCCACCTGCAGTCGGGCACCTCGATCCCGGCCGCCTCGGTCTACTCCAAATGCGACCTGCCGAACATCACGGCGTCGGCCTCCAACCCCGATCTGACCAAGCCGGGCTACAAAACCACCTTCCGCCTGATCGCCAACGACAACGCCCTGGGCGCCGCCCTGGCCGTGTTCGCCGCCGACACGCTCAAGCTCAAGAACGTGGCCGTCATCGACGACCGCACGGCCTACGGCCAGGGCGTGGCCAACGTGTTCAAGGCCACGGCAAAGCAAAAGGGCATGAATGTGGTGGCCGAGGAGTTCACCAACGACAAGGCCACGGACTTCATGGCCATCCTCACCTCGATCAAGAACAAGAAGCCCGACGCCATCTTCTACGGCGGCCTGGACGCACAGGCCGGCCCCATGCTGCGCCAGATGGTGCAGCTCGGCCTGGGCAACGTGAAGTTCTTCGGCGGCGACGCGCTGTGCACCGAGAAGCTGCCCGAGCTGGCTGGCAAGTCGCCCGCACTGGTGAACGTGACCTGCGCCACGGGCGGTGCCTCGGTCGACAAGATGCAGGGCGGTCCCGAGTGGAAGAAGCGCTACGACGCCAAGTTCCCCGGCCAGTTCCAGATCTACAGCCCCTACGCCTATGACGCCGCCATGGTGCTGGCCGACGCGATGAAGCGCGCCAACTCGGTGGACCCGCGCGTCTACACGCCCTTCATCGGCAAGACCCAGTTCAAGGGCGTGACCGCCAACATCGCCTTCACCCCCAAGGGGGAGCTGACCACGCCCGCCGTGACGCTCTACACCTACAAGGACAATGCCCGCGTGACGCTGAACTGATGCCCCGGCGCCCCCGGGCGCCCGCTTGCAGCCTACCGACGGCCGCACCGCACCACGCGTGCGTGCGGCCGTTTTGCCGATACAGTGGCAGGTTCAGGAGCACGACGCCATGTACCTTCCCGCCCATTTCGAGAGCCATGATCCCGCGCATGCCCATGCCTTGATGCGCGCGCACCCGCTGGCCAGCCTGGTGTCGAACGACGACGACGGCTTCCCCTTCATCACCCACCTGCCGCTGCACCTGCAGGAGCGCGGCGATGGCCTGGTGCTGCTGGGCCACTGCGCGCGTGGCAACCCGCATTGGCGCTACCTGCAGCAGCGGCCCGGGGCGCTCGTGGTCTTCCTGGGCCCGCACGCCTACCTCTCGCCCTCGGTCTACCCCGACCTGGCGCGCGTGCCCACCTGGAACTATCTGGCGGTGCATTGCCGCGTGCAGGCCAGCCTGATCGAGGAGCCGGCAGCCAAGGACGCGCTGCTCAAGCAACTGATCGGCGACCACGAGCCGCCCTATGCCGCGCAGTGGCGCGCGCTGGGGGAGGAGTTCGCGCACAAGATGCTGGCCGGCATCGTCGCCTTCGAGCTGCGCGTGACCGATCTGCAGTGCAAGCTCAAGCTCAACCAGCACCGCAAGGAATCGCACGCCGCCATGCATGCGGCCTACCGCGAGGGCGATGCGGGCGCGCAGGGTCTCGCGCAGTGGATGCAGACGCTGGGCATGGCGCCCGCGCAGGAGGGCTGAGATGCGCGCCGCCCTGGGACTCGTGTCGCTGCTGCTGGTGTTGGCCGTGGTGGGCGTGCTGGCCAAGAAGCAGTTGGCACCGCAGCGCGGCCCCTTGCCCATGTTGCAACCGGCCGCCCCTGCCTCGGCCCCGAACAATGCACGCGTACAGGGCGAGCAGGTGCAAGAGCAGTACCGCCAGGCCCTGGAAGGCGCCCTGCAGCAGCCCCGGTCCATGCCGGATGATGCCAAATGAAAATGGACTGCAGCGCATATCCATCAAGCGCAAGCAGCTACTGAATCAATAGCATGCAAACGGAAACCGATAGCCACTGGATGCGCCTGGCCCTGGCCGAGGCCGAAGCCGCCGCACAGGCGGGCGAGGTCCCCGTGGGCGCGGTGCTGGTGCGCGGTGGCGCGGTCATCGCCACGGGCCGCAACGCGCCCGTGGCCGGGCACGACCCCACGGCGCACGCCGAGATCGTGGCCCTGCGTGCCGCGGCGCAGAAGCTGGGCAACTACCGGCTGGAGGACTGCACGCTTTACGTGACGCTGGAGCCCTGCGCCATGTGCAGCGGCGCGCTCTTGCATGCGCGCCTGCCGCGCGTGGTGTACGGCGCGCCCGATCCCAAGACCGGCGCCGCCGGCTCGGTGGTGGACCTGTTCGCCCAGCCGCTGCTGAACCACCAGACGCAGGTGCAGGGTGGGGTGCTGGCGCAGGAATGCGGCGCGCTGCTGGCCGGTTTCTTCCGCGCGCGCCGCCACCAGCAGCGCGCCGAGGCCCGGGCCGCGCACCCGCTGCGCGATGATGCACTGCGCACGCCCGAGGCGCGCTTTGCCGACCTGCCCGGCTACCCCTGGGCGCCGCGTTACCTGAGCGACCTGCCCGCGCTCGCCGGCCTGCGCCTGCACTACCTCGACGAGGGCCCGCGCGATGCGCCGCTCACCTGGCTGTGCCTGCACGGCAACCCGGCCTGGAGCTACCTCTACCGGCGCATGCTGCCCGTCTTCACGCAGGCGGGGCACCGCGTGGTGGCGCCCGACCTGATCGGCTTCGGCAAGAGCGACAAGCCCAAGAAGGAGGGCGCCCACACCTTCGCGTGGCACCGCCAGGTGCTGCTGGAGCTGGTGGAGCGGCTGGACCTGCGCAACGTGGTGCTGGTGGTGCAGGACTGGGGCGGCATCCTGGGCCTGACGCTGCCCATGGCCATGCCGGAGCGCTTTTGCGGCCTGCTGGCCATGAACACCCTGCTGGCCACGGGCGACGCGCCGCTGCCGCAGGGCTTCCTGGACTGGCGCGCCATGTGCGCCGACAAACCCCTGTATGGCGTGGGCCGCCTGCTGGCGCGTGGCAATCCGCACCTGGGTGGCGGTGAGTGCGCGGCCTACGACGCGCCGTTCCCCGACGCGGGCCACCGCGCCGCGCTGCGCGCCTTCCCGCGCCTCGTGCCCGACCAGCCGGATGCGCCGGGCGCCGCGCTGTCACGGGCCGCGCGCGATTTCTGGCGGCACGCCTGGAGCGGTCGCAGCCTGCTGTTCGCGGGCGCGCGCGACCCGGTGCTGGGCGTGCCGCTGATGGAGCAACTGCGGCAGGCGGTGCGCGGCGCGCCCCCGCTGGTGGTGCTGCCGCAGGCGGGCCATTTCGTGCAGGAGCATGGCGAGGCGGTGGCGCGGCAGGCTGTGGAATACTTCCGGCTTTGAGCCATCATGGAGCGGGCCCCCGAAGGGCCCGGACGCCTTGTCTTCCGAGCACGACCACGCACACTGCGGCTGCGGCCACGACCACGGCCCCAAGCACATCTACATCTATTCGCCGTCCAGCGCGGTGCGCGACAAGGCAGCCTTCCGCCGAGGCGTCAAGCGCCTGCAGGCGCTGGGCCACGAGGTCGAGATCGACACCGACGCGCTGGCGCAGCACACGCGCTTCGCGGGCGACGACGCCACGCGCCTGGCGGCCATCCACCGCGCGGCCGCCAGCGGTGCCGACGTGGCGCTGATCTCGCGCGGCGGCTACGGGCTCACGCGCATCCTGCCCGGGATCGACTATGCCGCCGTGGCGCGCGCCATTGAAAAGGGCACACGCTTCGTCGGCATCAGCGACTTCACGGCCTTCCAGAACGCCGTGCTGGCCCAGACCGGCGCCATCACCTGGGCCGGCCCGGCGCTGGGCGCGGATTTCGGCGTGCCGGAAGGCCCCGACGACATCATGGAGGCCTGCTTCGACGACCTGCTCACCGGCCACGGCGAGGGCGCGGGCTGGCGCATGCCCAAGGAACGCCGCGCGGCGGACGCGCCCGAGGCGCCGCTGCCGGAGTTCGAGATCGAAGGCTGCACGCTGTGGGGCGGCAACCTGGCGGTGCTGACCTCGCTCGTGGGCACGCCCTACCTGCCGCAGGTGGAGGGCGGCATCCTGTTCGTCGAGGACGTGAACGAGCACCCCTACCGCGTCGAGCGCATGCTCACGCAGCTGCTGCATGCCGGCGTGCTGGCGCGGCAGAAGGCGTTGCTGCTGGGGCAGTTCACCAACTACAAGCTGGCGCCGCACGACAAGGGCTACAAGCTGCAATCGGTGGTGGACTGGCTGCGCGGCCAGATCGGCATTCCGGTGCTCACCGGCCTGCCCTACGGCCATGTGGCGACGAAGGTGCTGTTGCCGGTGGGCGCCACCGTGGAGCTGTCGGTGCAGGGGCGCGATGCGCTGATCTACTGGGGGCATTGAGAGCCACCGGGCGCGGTTCCTCCGGCTGGGCCGCGCCAGCCGTGCAGCGGTGTCAGAGCAGGGGGGCGGGCTGCGTCGCCTGCAGCCCGGCGATCTGGCCAGGCTGGGTCGCGGCATACAGCCCGAGCCGCACCATGGTGCGGTGGTTCAGCTCGACGGTGACGGCATTGCGCGCCAGCGCCGACTGGATGCGCGGGCGGCCGTGGACGGTCTGGTGCAGCCGGGGTGCGTTCAGCGGGGTGTTGTGCCGGTCGACCAGGCTGGCCACCAGGGGCATGTTGGCCTTGTCGCTGCGGCGCAGCACCACGGCGATGTCGCCGTTGTCCAGCCGCACGAAAGTGCCCGGCGGGCACAGGCCCACGGTGCGCACCAGCACCAGGCCCACCTCGTCGCGTTCTTCCACTTCCTTGCCCACCAGCTCGCGCACCGAATCGGTGGTGCTGCGGCCCGCGCGCGACTTGCGCGGACTGATCATGGCGGCGTAGCGGTCGATGGTGCCGAGGATGCGGGTGAGCCGGTCCACGGGGCTGAGTTCGGCCAGTGGCGTGCGCTCGGGCACCCGGGCGTGGTGCTGGCCCACGAGATCGAGCCAGAGGTCGTTGGTGATGTGCAGCTGTTCGAGGATGTCCAGGCCGCGCATCGGATGGGTGGCGATGGCGTCCTTCTGCGCCGCATTGGGGGGCTCGCGCTGCCCGGCCAGCTCGTCCTGCAGCGTCGTCATGCCGATATTCATGGTGAGCGCCGCGCGCACCAGGGCATTGCGTTCGCTGGAAGGCAGTTCGAACTCGCGCGCCATGATGTGGCACAGCGTGCCGCAGACCAGCGCGTGCGAGGCACTGTAGCCCACGGTGGAGGTGGCCGCGAGCTGGAACATCAGGTAGAGCGCGGCGTCGATGTCGTGCGTCACCAGGTCCTGCAGCCACTGGTCGAACTGGCGCACCTTGCCGGCGAAGTCCTGCACATGCAGGGGCCGGGCCAGCAGCACCGACAGCCCCGACTCCAGGTCGCCCCAGAGGCCGAGCAGGTCTTCGTATTCTTCGTCGTGGGAGGTGCGGGCCTGATGGTTTGGCGGCATGGCGTTCAGCGGCGTTTTTCCAGCACCATCTGGTCGTTGTTGCGGGTCATCTGGAATTCGCCCAGGAAGCTGTTGCCCAGCAGCACGTAGGGCATGGACTGGGGGGTGATGATGGCGTCCACGCCGAACACCTCCACGTCGCCCACGCGCACCGAGTCGAGCTTGAGATACCAGCCTTGCGCCACGCCGTTGGCCGTGTTCAGCTGCACGGGCCGGCCTTTGCGGTAGTCGAGCCCCATGCGCTCGGCGTCGGGCCGGCCGATGGCCACGGTGGTGGCCCCGGTGTCCACTATGAATTGCATCACGCGGCCGTTGATCAGGCCCTGGTTCACGAAATGGCCTCGGCTGTCGCTCATGAGGACGATCTTGCGGCCGCCTCCGCGCGAGCCCACGCTCACGGGGGCCTCGCCCAGGCGCACGGTGCTGCGCGCGCCCGCGATCTCGATCACGGCCTCGTCGCGGCCGACCGAAACCACCTTCACGCCCTGGTGCGTCTCGCCCGCCGCCACGCCGCGCGGCGGCGTGCCATCGACCACCAGCAGGGCCTTGCCACCCAGGATGCCGGCCAGGGAAACCGCCTGCGCCCAGGCCAGGCCCGGCGCCAGCAGGCTGGCAAGCAGGAGGGGGTGGCGGAGCAGCGGCATGGCGAGGCCGGGCGCGGGGAGCTCAGTCGCGGAAGTTGTTGAACGACAGCGGCATGTCGGTGATCTCCTTGCGGATCAGCGCCATGGCGGCCTGCAGATCGTCGCGCTTGGCGCCGGTGACGCGCACTTTTTCGTCCTGGATGGCGGCCTGCACCTTGAGCTTGCTGTCCTTGATGAGGCGCTGCAGCTTCTTGCCCAACTCGCTGTCGATGCCGTTGCGCACCTTGACCACCTGCTTGACCTTGTCGCCACCGATCTTCTGGGGCTTGCCGATGTCGAGGAAGCGCACGTCCACGTTGCGCTTGGTGAGCTTGTTGCGCAGCAGGTCCTCGACCTGGGTGAGCTGGAACTCGGCGTCGCCGAACAGGGTGATTTCCTTGTCCTTGAGCTCGACGGCGGCGGAGGTGCCCTTGAAGTCGAAGCGGGTGCCGATTTCCTTGGCCGCGTTCTCCACGGCATTCTTCACTTCGACGAAGTCGGCTTCACAGACGGTATCAAAAGACGGCATGGCGGGGTCATTCTCCAAAAAGCGGGCCGCACGGAGGCCCGGTGCGACAATTCGGCCAATGTTAGTCGAGAAAAATGTCTCCCTGCAGCCTTACAACACCTTTGGCATCGTCGCGCGCGCCGAAACCCTGGTGCGTGTGCGTTCGGTCAAGGATCTGGAGTCGCTGCGGGGGGACCCCGTGCTGGGGCGTCGGCCGTTTTTCGTCCTGGGCGGCGGCAGCAACGTGGTGCTGACCGGGGATGTGAGCGCGGTGGTGCTCAAGATGGAGATCCGGGGGCGGCGGCTGGTGCGCGAAACCCCGGACGCCTGGATCGTCGAGGTGGGCGCGGGCGAGCCCTGGCACGACACCGTGGATTGGACCTTGGAGCAGGGCTGGCCCGGGCTGGAGAACCTGGCGCTGATTCCCGGCACCGTGGGCGCGGCGCCGGTGCAGAACATCGGCGCCTATGGCGTGGAGCTGCAGGACCGGTTCGAGTCGCTCGACGCCGTGGACCTGGCCACGGGCCAGGCGTTCACGCTCGACGCGGCCCAGTGCGCCTTCGGCTACCGCGACTCGGTGTTCAAGCACGCGCCCGCGCAGCCCGGCACGTCCGAGTGCCTGCCGCGCGGCATGGGGCTGGCGGGGCGCGCGGTCATCACCCAGGTGCGCTTTCGCCTGCCCAAGCCCTGGAAGCCCGAGCTGGGCTACCTGGAGCTGGAGCGCCGCGCCGCCGAGATGGGCAGCGTGCAACCCACGGCGTGGCAGATCTTCAATTGGGTGTGCGAGATCCGCCGCGCCAAGCTGCCCGACCCGGCCGTGCTGGGCAACGCCGGCAGCTTCTTCAAGAACCCCACGGTGACGCCCGAGCAGTGCCAGGACATCATCGCGCGCGACCCGAAGATCGTGCACTACCCCATGCCCGACGGCAGCATCAAGCTGGCGGCCGGCTGGCTCATCGACGCCTGTGGCTGGAAGGGCAAGAGCGTGGGCAAGGCGGCGGTGTACGAGAAACAGGCGCTGGTGCTGGTGAACCGGGGCCAGGGCATGGACAGCGTGACCGGCGGCGAGGTCATGACGCTGGCCAAGGCCATCCAGACCAGCGTGTACGAGCGCTTCGGCATCCGCCTGGAGCCCGAGCCGGTGGTTGTCTGAGGTGTTCGCCCCGCAGTTGCTTCATTTTTGATAGCTGCCAGCGCAGGATGGATAAGCGCTGGAGCCTATTTTCTTGCTGATTTTCAGGCGGCAGCACCCGCCGGCTGGGCGCGAAAGCCCACCTGGAAGCGGTTCCAGCCGTTGATGGCCACCACCGTGAGCGTCAGCTCGACGATCTCGGCCTCGGAGAACTGCGCAGCCACTTCGTTGTAGAGGCTGTCCGGCACGTCCTGCGTGTTCGCCAAGCGGGTCAGCGCCTCGGCCCAGGCCAGGGCCGCGCGCTCGCGGGCGTCGAACAGGCCGGCCTCGCGCCAGGCGGCCAGCAGGTGCAGGCGGCGATCGCTCTCGCCCTGTTTGCGCGCCTCGGCCACGTGCATGTCGATGCAGAACGCGCAGCCGTTGAGCTGCGAGACGCGCATCTTCACCAGCTCCTTGAGCTGGATGGTCAGCGTGCCGGCGGCGAGCTGGTGCTCCAGCGCCATCATGGCCTTGGCGGTGGCGGGGTGGTTCTTGAGCAGATGGATGCGCTGTTGCGACATGGTGGTTTCCTTTCGGTGGGGTGGATGAAAACAGCGGGATGAAAGCGACGGCTCAAGGCGCGGCCCGCACCCGGGCGGGGCGCCTTGCGCGGTAGTGGAGTGGAGCGGGGCTAGAGCCCGCGCAGCTTGTCGGGGTTGAGCACGGCGTAGATGCCGTGGATGCGGGTGCCGTCGGTCTGCAGCGCTAGGGCCACGCGCGGCACGGTGCCCTCGCGCAGCACCAGGCCCGGCGTGCCGTTGATCTGCACCTCCTGCAGCGTGAGGTGCCGCAGGTGCAGGCGCCACACGGCGACGGCGAAACGGGTGAGGGCACGCGGGCCGCGCAGCACCTTGGTGGCGGCGGGCACCTTGCCGCCGCCGTCGGGCGTCCAGGTGGCGTCCTGCGCGAACAGGCCTAGCAGGGCCTCGTGGTTCTGCGCGCGCATGGCATCGACAAAGCGGTGCAGCAGGGCCTGCGCGGCGTCGGGCGTGGCGGTGAAGCGCACCTTGTCCTGGCGCACCTGGGTGCGGGCGCGGTGCACCAGCTGGCGGCAGGCGGCCTCGCTGCGGTCCAGCACCATGGCCACTTCGGCGTAGTCGCAGTCGAACACGTCGTGCAGCAGGAAGGCCGCGCGCTCGTCGGGCGACAGGCGCTCCAGCACCACCAGTAGGGCGATGGACAGGTCGCTCGCCAGCTCGGCACGCGCGTCGGCGGGCGGGGCGGTGGCCTCGGCGATCCAGGGCTCGGGCAGCCAGGGGCCGCTGTAGTGTTCGCGCTCGGTGCGGGCGGCGCGCAGCCTGTCCACGCACAGGCGGGTGACGGTGGCGACCAGCCAGGCCTCGGCCGTCTGCACGCGCTCGGCATCCGTCGATTGCCAGCGCAGCCAGGCGTCCTGCAGCACGTCCTCGGCGTCGGCGCGGCTGCCGAGCATGCGGTAGGCCACGCCCATGAGGCGCGGCCGGTGCTGCTGGAAGGTGGCGGTGTGCGGGGCCATGGTGGTGCGGGTGTTGGCGTTCATACCCTCAAGACGGCTGGAGCGCTGATTTTGTGACACGGATGCGCAAAAAAAGCCGGAAAAAAGAAAGCCGCCCGGCCTGGCGGCGGGGCGGCTACTCTTGTTTTGATAGCTGGCAGCGCTTGTTCATCAAGCGCTGGAGGCCGGTTTTGCGCTTATTTCTTGGCCGAATCGTCGCCCAGCTGCGCCAGCGCGGCATTGCCGCCCAGCGACAGCAGGCCGCTCTTGGCGTACACGCCCAGCTTGTCGCGCGTGTCCACGATGTCCAGGTTGCGCATGGTGAGCTGGCCGATGCGGTCCAGCGGCGAGAACGGCGCGTCTTCCACCTTTTCCATCGACAGGCGCTCGGGCGCGTAGGTCAGGTTGGGGCTTTCCGTGTTCAGGATGGAGTAGTCGTTGCCGCGGCGCAGTTCCAGCGTGACGGTGCCGGTGATGGCGCGCGCCACCCAGCGCTGGGCGGTTTCGCGCAGCATGATGGCCTGGGGGTCGAACCAGCGGCCCTGGTACAGCAGGCGGCCCAGCTTCAGGCCGTTCATGCGGTACTGCTCGATGGTGTCCTCGTTGTGGATGCCGCTCACCAGGCGCTCGTAGGCGATGTGCAGCAGCGCCAGGCCGGGGGCCTCGTAGATGCCGCGGCTCTTGGCCTCGATGATGCGGTTCTCGATCTGGTCGCACATGCCCAGGCCGTGGCGGCCGCCGATGCGGTTGGCTTCCAGGAACAGTTCCACCGGGTCGTTGAACTCGACGCCGTTCAGGGCCACGGGCTGGCCTTCCTCGAAGCGCACCGAGACCTCTTCGGCCTTGACGACCACGTCGTCCTTCCAGAACGCGACGCCCATGATGGGGTTCACGATGCGGATGCCGCTGTTGAGGAACTCCAGGTCTTTCGCCTCGTGCGTGGCGCCCAGCATGTTGGAGTCGGTGGAATAGGCCTTTTCGGCGCTCATCTTGTAGCCGAAGCCTTCCTTCGTCATGAAGGCCGACATTTCGGCGCGGCCGCCCAGTTCGTCGATGAACAGCTGGTCGAGCCAGGGCTTGTAGATCTTGAGCGAGGGGTTGGTCAGCAGGCCGTAGCGGTAGAAGCGCTCGATGTCGTTGCCCTTGAAGGTCGAGCCGTCGCCCCAGATGTGGACGTCGTCTTCCTTCATGGCGGCCACCAGCATGGTGCCGGTGACGGCGCGGCCCAGGGGCGTGGTGTTGAAGTAGGTGGCGCCAGCGGTGCGCACATGGAAGGCGCCGGCCTGCAGCGCGGCGATGCCTTCGTGGGCCAGTTGCGTGCGGCAGTCGATCAGGCGGGCCTTCTCGGCGCCGTATTCCATGGCCTTGCGCGGGATGGCGTCGTAGTCCGGCTCGTCGGGCTGGCCCAGGTTGGCCGTGTAGGCATAGGGCAGGGCGCCCTTGTTCTTCATCCAGCGCAAGGCCGCGCTGGTGTCCAGGCCGCCCGAGAAGGCGATGCCGACCTTTTGGCCGATGGGGAGGTTTTGCAGGATGGTTGCCATGGAATGGTTCTCAAAAATGATAGCTGCTCGCGCTTACCACATAAGCGCTGGAGGCCAAAAACGCTCTAAGTTTCAGCCGAAGTGGCAGATGTAGTGGTAGGCCTCGGTCACGCGGATGTCGAACTTGGAGTTGCCGGGCACGCTGAACTTGTCGCCCGCCAAGGACTTCACCCAGGCGTCGCTGCCGGCGAGCTTGTATTCGCACGAGCCGGCCACGCATTCCATGATCTCGGGCGCACCGGTGTTGAACGTCAGCGTGGCGGGCAGCACGACGCCGACCGATTTCTTGGTGCCGTCCGGGAAGGTGATGCCGTGGCTCACGCACTTGCCGTCAAAGTACACATTGGCCTGGGTGGTGACGGACACGCCGTCGATTTTTTCGGTGGTCATGGAGGTGTGGCTGGGAGCAAGGGGAAACCGTCGATTTTAGGCCACGGTGCGCAGGGCCGGCGCGGACGAAAAAAGAGCCCGCGAAGGGCTCTTGGGGTGGCTTGTCAGCGCCAGTAGGGGTTTTGGCGCGGCGGCGGGTAGGGATAGCGGCCGTGGTCGCTCTCGTATTCGATGATGGTCGTGCCCGGTGGGTAGGCCGGTGGCGCGGCGTAGGGCGAACTCACCACGCCAGGCTGCGGGTAGCTGCCCTGGCCGTAGTACGGGTCGGGCTGGTTGGAGTAGGGCTGGCCGCCGTAGGGAGCGGGCTGCACCTGCACCGCGATGTAGCGGCCCGGGTCGGTCGGCGTCTGCGTGCTGTACTGGCGGCCCGCGTATTCGTAGACCACGTTGTAGCCCACGGTACGGTTTTCGTAGGTGGTTTCGGTGCCGCAGCGTTGCACGGTTTCGTATTCGGGGCGGCCCTGGCCCTCGATGTGGTTGCCCAGCACGGCGCCACCGATCACGCCAATGGCGGTGGCCGCGGCACGGCCGCTGCCCTTGCCCACGGCATTGCCCGCCGCGCCGCCCGCGATGGCGCCCAGCACGGCGCCCCCGCCCGTGGTGCGCTGGCCGGTGTACACGGTCTCGTTGCTGCACACCTGCCGGGGAATGGCCACCTGCTGCACGATGGGCGTGGCCGACAGCACGCGCCCGCGTTCCTGCGCGGCGGCCAGGCCGGCGGAGGCGGCGATGAGGGAAAACAGAACCAGTCTTTTCATGGAAGAACCCCTTTCAGGTCGTCTGCCTGTAACGCGCCAGACTGGAAAAAAGTTTATCGGCGCGGCGTGAATTCGGGGCGTGGGTGCTGTAAAGCTGCGTAAGAAAGTGTGCGCTATCCAACGAAACCGCCGTTTTCCGCGCGCGCCTGCCAGCTGGCGGTATCGAAACCCACGCTGACCTGCAGGCGGTCGCCCTGGCGCCACTCCACCACGGGGCGCTTGATGGTGCTGGAATGCTCCCGCATCAGCGCGCTGGCGCTGGCGGCGTCCCGTGCGGTGGCCTGCGTGGCGGGGTCGAGCTTGCGCCAGGTGGTGCCCTGGCGGTTGAGCAGCTTTTCCCAGCCCGCCTGGTCGATCCAGAGCGCGAGCCGGTCTGCGGGAACACCGAGCTTCTTGAAGTCGTGGAAGTGGTGCGCGAGGCCTTGTGCCGTGAGCCAGGCGCGGGCTTTCTTGACGGTGTCGCAGTTGGCGATGCCGTAGACGGTGATATCCGGGTTTTTCATGGTGCCATCATGCGCCAGACGCATGGTGGGCGACAATCCCGCTCCGTATGCACACGAAGATTCACACCCTGGAAGGCTGGCTCGCGCACTGCGAACGCCTGCACCCGCACAACATCGACATGGGCCTGGAGCGCGTGGGCGAGGTGGCGCGCCGCATGGGGCTGCGGTTCGACTGCCCCGTCATTACCGTGGCCGGCACCAACGGCAAGGGCTCGACCTGCGCCATGATCGAGGCCATCGCGCTGCAGGCGGGCTACCGCACGGGGGTGTATTCATCGCCGCACCTGGTGCATTTCCAGGAGCGCTGCCGCATCGATGGAGACATCGTCCAGGCCGATGCGCTGCTGGAGCATTTCGCGGCCGTGGAAAGCGCGCGCACGCTCAACGGCAACGACATTGCACTCACCTATTTCGAGTTCACCACGCTGGCCATCCTGCGCCTGATGAGCCATGCGCTGCTCGACGTGGCCATCCTGGAGGTGGGGCTGGGCGGGCGGCTGGACGCCACCAACATCGTCGACGCCGATTGCGCGGTCATCACCAGCATCGACATCGACCATGTCGAATACCTCGGCCCCGACCGCGAGAGCATCGGGCGCGAGAAGGCCGGCATCATGCGCACCGGGCGCCCGGTGGTGGTCAGCGACCCCATGCCGCCGCAGAGCGTGATCGACCATGCGCGCGAGATCGGCGCCGACCTCTGGCGCTTCGGCCAAGACTTCAATTTCTCCGGCGACAAGCAGCAGTGGGGCTGGGCCGGCCGGGGCCGGCGCTACGCGGGCATGGCCTACCCGGCGCTGCGCGGCGCCAACCAGCTCGTCAACGCCTCGGGCGCCCTGGCGGCGCTGGTGGCGCTGCGCGAGCGCATTCCCGTCACGGCCCAGGCGGTGCGCAACGGCCTGTCGCTGGTGGAGCTGCCGGGGCGCTTTCAGATCATCCCGGGCCAGCCGACGCTGGTGCTCGACGTGGCGCACAACCCGCATTCGGTGGCGGCCCTGACGGCCAACCTGGATGCCATGGGCTACTTCCCCACCACGCATGCCGTGTTCGGCGCCATGGCCGACAAGGACCTCGGACCCATGCTGGCCAAGATCGGCCCGGTGGTGGACCGCTGGTATTTCACCGACCTGCCGACGCCCCGGGCCGAAAGCGCCGCCGGGCTGCAGCAGAAATGGAACGCGCTGCAGATCGTGGCTGGCGGACGGCGCGAGGTGCACACCAGCACCCATGCCACCCCGGCCGAGGCGCTGCAGGCGGCCCTGTTGGCGGCGGACCCGGCTGATAGAATCATCGTCTTTGGCTCCTTCCACACAGTGGGTGGCGTGCTGCTCGATGGCGTGCCGCGCCTGCAGGCCAAGCATCTGGGCGTCTAACCCGACACGGTATTTGCAACTCCATGGCATTTTTCAAGTTTCCGTGGCCCGGCCAGAAGGAGCAGGGCGGCAAGGCGCGGAAGGCCGCGCGGCCTTCCCGGGTGGAGAGCATCGAGGTGATGCGCCGGCGTGCACGCCACCGCCTCATCGGCGCCGCCCTGTTGGTGTTGCTGGGCGTGGTGGGCTTCCCCATCCTCTTTGATACGCAGCCGCGCCCGATCCCCGTCGATATCCCGATCGAAATACCCGACCGCAACAAGGTCGCCCCGTTGGTCGTGCCAGCGCCCGAGGCGTCAGTGGCCGCGGCCGCTCCTGCCAAGGCACCGGCTTCTGCCGCTGCTGAGGTTGCCGCCCGCGATGCGCGCAAAGCCGCTTCCGCGCCTGAAGCGCCTGCTTCCGTGGCCGTGGCGGTCAAGCCGCGCCCCGAGCCCAAGCCCGAAAGCAAGCCGGCGCCCGCCGAGCACCGCCCCCCGCCCAGCAGCGATGAAGCCGCCCGTGCGCGAGCCCTGCTGGAGGGCCGTACCCCGGCCGCCGCGCCGGTGGCTGCGGCCACCTTGCCCGAGCAGGGCCGGTTCATCGTGCAGATCGGCGCCTTTGCCGAGCAGGAGAAGGCCCGCGAAGCCCGCCTGAAACTTGAGCGCGCCGGCATCAAAACCTATGCGCAAGTGGTCGAGACCAAGGAAGGCAAGCGCATCCGCGTGCGCGTGGGCCCCTTTGACGGCAAGGCCGAGGCCGAGAAGGCGGCCGCGCGCATCAAGGGGCTGAACCTGCCCGTGTCCATCCTGCTGCTTTGAGCCCTGCGGATGGCGGTGCTGGACTGGATATTCGCGGCGCTGCTGCTGGTGTCGATGCTCATCGGGGCCTGGCGTGGCTTGGTCTACGAAGTGTTGTCGCTGGCGGGCTGGGTGGCAGCCTTCGTGGTGGCGCAGTGGCTGGCGGCCGATGCGGCGGCGTGGCTGCCCATGGGCGAGGCCTCCGAAACCATGCGGTATGCGGCGGGCTTCATTCTGGTGTTCGTGGGCAGCCTCTTTGCCTGCGGTTTTCTGGCCTGGCTGGCGAAGAAGCTGGTCGAGGCCGTGGGGTTGCGGCCCGTGGACCGCACGCTGGGCGCGGCCTTTGGCGTGCTGCGCGGGCTGATGGTGTTGCTGGTATTGGTGGTGGTGGCGGGGTTGACCCAGCTGCATCAGGCTGCCTGGTGGCAGGAGTCGCAGGGCGCGGCGCTGCTGTCGGGCCTGCTCAAGGAGCTCAAGCCGGTGCTTCCGGCGGAGCTGGGAAGTCATCTTCCCTTGTGAATGGACGTAGTGGTTGCATGCGGGGCAGGCCCCGCCAATGGATGGAATACATATGTGTGGAATCGTCGGCGTCATCAGTACGACCCCTGTCAACCAGCTGATCTATGACGCGCTGCTGCTGCTGCAGCACCGGGGCCAGGATGCGGCGGGCATTGCCACGCAGCAGGGGCGCAAGTTCTTCATGCACAAGGCCAAGGGCATGGTGAAGGACGTGTTCCGCACCCGCAACATGCGTGCACTGCCCGGCAATTGCGGCTTGGGCCAGGTGCGCTATCCCACGGCCGGCAATGCCTTCAGCGAGGAGGAGGCGCAGCCGTTCTACGTCAACGCGCCGTTCGGCATCGTGCTGGTGCACAACGGCAACCTGACCAACGCCCAGGCGCTCAAGGCGGATCTGTTCAGCACCGACCACCGCCACATCAACACCGAGAGCGACTCGGAGGTCCTGCTCAATGTGCTGGCCGACGAGATGGACAAGGCGACGCGGGGCAAGGTGCTTCAGCCGCAGGATGTGTTTGCCGCCGTGCAGGCCGTGCACAAGCGCATCCGGGGGTCCTATGCCGTCATCGCGCTGATCGCCGGCCATGGCGTGCTGGCGTTCCGCGACCCCTATGGCATCCGTCCGCTGTGTATCGGCCGCAGTGCCGATGGCACCGTGATGCTGGCCAGCGAGTCCGTGGCCCTGGAGGGCACGGGCCATGTGTTCGAGCGGGACATTCAGCCCGGCGAGGCGGTATTCATCGATTTGCAGGGCAATATCTCATCGCAGCAGTGCGCGCAAGCGCACCAGCTCAGCCCGTGCATCTTCGAATACGTGTACCTGGCGCGGCCCGATTCGGTGATGGACGGCATCTCGGTCTACCAGGCACGTCTCAATCTGGGCCAGACCCTGGCCAAGCGCGTGGTGTCCACCGTGCCGCCCAACGAGATCGACGTGGTGGTGCCCATCCCCGAGTCGAGCCGTCCGAGCGCGATGCAGCTGGCGCAATTGCTGGGCCTGCCCTACCGCGAGGGGTTCGTGAAGAACCGCTATGTGGGCCGCACCTTCATCATGCCGGGGCAGGGTGTGCGCAAGAAGTCGGTGCGCCAGAAACTCAATGTGATTGGCAGCGAATTCAAGGGCCGCAACGTGTTGCTGGTGGACGACTCCATCGTGCGCGGGACCACCAGCCGCGAGATCGTGCAGATGGCCCGCGATGCTGGCGCGCGCAAGGTGTACCTTGCCAGCGCCGCGCCGCCGGTGCGCTACCCCAACGTCTACGGCATCGACATGCCCACGAGCAGTGAGCTGGTGGCGCATGGCCGCTCTGTCGAAGAGGTGCGCCAGATCATCGGCTGCGATGCGTTGATCTACCAGGACGTCGATGCCATGAAGAAGGCCATCGGCGCGCTCAACACCGGAATCGCGGGCTTCGACGCATCGTGCTTCGATGGCGTGTATGTCACGGGCGACATCACCGTCAACGAGATCGCGCAGATCAACGAGGGTCGCAATGGCGGCGATGAAGGGGATGAGGACACCTCCCGTCTGTCGCTGCCCAATGCCCAGGACAACTGAGACTTGCGGCCCCTGCCCGAGACCCATCACCGCGAAGGCCTAGACCCATGAACCACGCATTGCCCGACGGGCTGCATACTGACACGCTGGCGGTGCGCCAGGCCGTGCCGCGCAGCGCCTACGGCGAAAACTCCGAGGCGCTCTATCTCACGAGCAGCTTCGTCCAGCCCGATGCCGCCACGGCGGCGCGCCGCTTTGCCGGCGAAGAGGAAGGCTATACCTACTCGCGCACGTCCAACCCCACGGTCACGAGTTTCGAGCAACGCCTGGCGGCGCTCGAAGGCACCGAGGCGGCCATCGGCACCTCCAGCGGCATGTCGGCCATCCTGCTGATGTGCCTGGGGCTGCTCAAGGCGGGCGACCATGTGGTCTGCTCGCAGTCGATGTTCGGTTCCACGATCAAGCTCATCGGGGGCGAGCTGTCGCGCTTCGGTGTGCAGTCCAGCTTCGTGCCGCAGACCGATGCCGCCGCCTGGAAAGCCGCCCTGCGGCCCGAAACGCGCCTGCTGTTCGCCGAGACGCCCACCAACCCGCTGACCGATCTGTGCGACATCCGCGAGCTGGCCGATATCGCGCACGCAGCAGGCGTGCTGTTGGCCGTGGACAACTGTTTCGCCTCGCCCGCGCTGCAGCGCCCCGCCAGCCTGGGCGCGGACCTGGTCATCCACTCGGGCACCAAGTTCCTCGACGGCCAGGGCCGGGTCATGGCTGGCGCCGTGTGCGGCCCGCGTGCCATCATCGACGACAAGCTGGCTCCGCTGATCCGCAGCGCCGGCATGAACCTCTCGCCGTTCAATGCCTGGGTGGTGCTCAAGGGCATGGAAACCTTGACCATCCGCATGCAGGCCCAGAGCGCCAACGCGCTGCAATTGGCCACCTGGCTGGAAGCGCATCCACAGGTGGCGCGTGTCTACTACCCCGGCCTGGCATCGCATCCGCAGCATGCGCTGGCGATGCGCCAGCAGTCGGGCCTGGGTGGCGCCGTGCTGTCTTTTGACGTGCGCTCCAGCGACCCTGCCACGGGCCGCGCGCGGGCGTTCCATGTCATCGACAGCACGCGCGTGTGCAGCATCACCGCCAACCTGGGCGACACCAAGACCACCATCACCCACCCGGCCAGCACCTCGCACGGGCGCCTGTCCGAAGAGCAGCGCCAGGCAGCCGGCATCGGCCAGGGCTTGGTCCGCGTCGCCGTGGGCCTGGAACATATCGACGACTTGAAAGCCGACCTCGCACGGGGTCTGGATTCCCTGACATGACCGCAGAACAACAAGCTACCACCACCGCGCGCGTGCGCACCCGTTTCGCGCCTTCGCCCACGGGCTTCATCCACCTGGGCAACATCCGCTCGGCGCTGTATCCATGGGCCTTCGCGCGCGCCACGGGCGGCGACTTCATCCTGCGCATCGAGGACACCGACGTGGAGCGCTCCACCCAGGCCGCCGTGGACGTGATCATCGAAGGCATGCGTTGGCTGGGCTTGGACCACGATGAGGGGCCGTTCTACCAGATGCAGCGCATGGACCGTTACAAGGAGGTGCTGGCGCAGTTGCAGGCCGCCGGCCACGTCTATCCCTGCTACATGAGCGTTGCCGAGTTGGACGCGCTGCGCGAGAAGCAGATGGCTGCCAAGGAAAAGCCGCGCTATGACGGCACTTGGCGCCCTGAACCTGGCAAGCAACTGCCCGCCGTGCCCGAAGGGGTGCAGCCCGTGCTGCGCTTCAAGAACCCGCAGGGCGGGGTGGTGGCGTGGGATGACAAGGTCAAGGGCCGCATCGAGATCCGCAACGACGAACTCGACGACCTGGTGATCGCGCGCCCCGACGGCACGCCCACCTACAACTTCTGCGTGGTGGTGGATGACATCGACATGCGGATTACCCACGTGATCCGTGGCGACGACCATGTGAACAACACGCCTCGCCAGATCAACATCTTCCGCGCGCTGGGCAAGGAGCCGCCCGTGTATGCCCATCTGCCCACCGTGCTCAACGAGCAGGGCGAAAAGATGAGCAAGCGCAACGGCGCGAAGCCCGTGACGCAGTACCGCGACGAAGGCTACCTGCCCGATGCCATGGTGAATTACCTGGCGCGTCTGGGCTGGAGCCATGGCGACGATGAGATCTTCTCGCGCGAGCAATTCCTGCAGTGGTTCAACCTGGATCACCTGGGCCGCAGCGCCGCGCAGTTCGATGAAGCCAAGCTGCGCTGGGTGAATGCCCAGCACCTCAAGGCGCTGGCCGACGATACGCTGGCCGCCCTCGTGGCGCCACTGCTGGAAAAGCGCGGGGTGGGCGCCGAGGCCCTGGCCGATGGCCGCCTGCCGCGCATCTGCGCGCTGTTCAAGGACCGCTGCGACACCACGGTGGCGCTCGCGGACTGGGCCATGGTGTTCTATGGCGGCGTTGTCACGCCGGCGCCGGAAGACCGCGAGAAGCATGTCACCGCCGCGATCGGCCCCGCCCTTGATGCGCTGGCCGACGCCCTGCAGGCCTGCGCCTGGGACAAGGCATCGATCGCCGCCGCCTTCAAGGAAGTGCTCGCGGCGCAGGGCCTCAAGATGCCGCAGCTGGCCATGCCGGTGCGCGTGCTCGCCGCGGGCACCCCGCACACGCCATCCGTTGATGCGGTGCTTGAACTGCTCGGGCGTGAAAAAGTTACGGCAAGTTTGCGAAACCGCTGAAAAACCGGTTTATAATTTGAGGCTCAGACAGCAACGACAGTTAATTGATTGAAGTCGCTGGATTGTGGGGGTATAGCTCAGCTGGGAGAGCGCTTGCATGGCATGCAAGAGGTCATCGGTTCGATCCCGTTTACCTCCACCAATCTGAAGTTTGAGAACGGTTAGTTCCCAGGTTTTGACCCTATCGTCTAGAGGCCTAGGACATCACCCTTTCACGGTGAGTACCGGGGTTCGAATCCCCGTAGGGTCGCCAAGTTGTAGCGCTTGGCTTGTGTAGTAATGCAAGCAAAAGCTGCCTGCCAGGAGTGGTAGTTCAGTTGGTTAGAATACCGGCCTGTCACGCCGGGGGTCGCGGGTTCGAGTCCCGTCCACTCCGCCAGTTTATGCCTTGCAGGCTACAGCCATGCAAAGGTGCCAAGGATATGTGGGGGTATAGCTCAGCTGGGAGAGCGCTTGCATGGCATGCAAGAGGTCATCGGTTCGATCCCGTTTACCTCCACCAATCTGAAGTTTGAGAACGGTTAGTTCCCAGGTTTTGACCCTATCGTCTAGAGGCCTAGGACATCACCCTTTCACGGTGAGTACCGGGGTTCGAATCCCCGTAGGGTCGCCAAGTTGTAGCGCTTGGCTTGTGTAGTAATGCAAGCAAAAGCTGCCTGCCAGGAGTGGTAGTTCAGTTGGTTAGAATACCGGCCTGTCACGCCGGGGGTCGCGGGTTCGAGTCCCGTCCACTCCGCCAGATTGAAAAGCCGTCCATCGTCAGATGGGCGGCTTTTTTTATTTTCATCGGCAATTGCCAGCGCCGATGAATGCTTGCAAGAGCGTGCCGATCTGGTTGTGATGGCGCCCTCTCCCGTGCATGAGTCTGTGTGAGAATGTCTTTTCAAATACCCGCATAACCAATGTGGTTGATGGGCGGAACACAGGATACATGATGGCTTTGCGATGGAGGGTCCACCCTCAGCATGCACAAGGGTTGCGCGGCACCATGCCGGTTTTGGCCGTGCTGACTCTCGGGGTGCTGCTGGCCTGGAGTTACTTCTTCGATGCGGCACTGGGCCGTATCAGCGGCTATCTGACGCTGCACATGGTCTTCGAAACCCTATCGATCGCCGTGTCCGTCCTGGTGTTTGCCGTTGGCTGGAAGGCGCACAGCATCAATCCGCAGCGCAACATTCTGATCCTGGCTTGTGGCTTTTTCGGGGTGGCGGTCCTGGATTTCTCGCACATGCTGTCCTATGCAGGCATGCCGGACTACATCACCCCCAATTCCGTGGAGAAGGGCATCAATTTCTGGTTGCCTGCGCGTTATCTGGGGGCCTTGAGCTTGTTGCTGGCGATGCTCTTGCCCTGGGGCTCCGCCCAGCTCGGCACGGCGCCAGATCCGCGCCGCTTCATCGCCCTGGGGGCCGTGTTGCTGGTGGTGGCGGTCGTGCATGTGTTGGTGCTGTGGTTTCCACAGATGTTGCCCGTCACGTATGAGCAGCCTGGTGGGCTGACACGCTTCAAGATCGCTGCCGAATACGGCGTCATGGGGGTGCTCGGGGTCGTGGTCGTGCTGCTCTTGCGCCATATGCGCGAGACAGCGGCGTTCAACGCGCCGCAATTGTTCGCTGCAGTCTGGATCATGGGGCTGAGTGAATTCTTCTTCACGCTCTACGTATCGGCCAACGACCATTTCAACCTGCTTGGCCATGTCTACAAGGTGGTGGCCTACGTTTACCTCTACCGCGCCATCTTCGTTGGAACCATCGAAGCGCCGTACCAGGCCCTGAGCCGCTCGGAAAAAGATTTGCGCGCGGTGCTGGATGCCGTGCCTGACCTGATGTTCGAGGTCACGCAGGAGGGACGCTATGTGCGCGTCTATTCGCGGCAGCCGGAACTCCTGGCGGTTCCCCCGGGGCAGATTTTGGGGCACAGCATCCATGAGACCCTTCCTGCTCCGGCTGCGGCCGTGGCGCAATCGGCGCTCGCGCAGGCGCATGCGGTGGGTTTCTCCAGGGGCAGCCAATACGCGCTGGACTTGCCCGACGGGAAGCACTGGTTCGAGTTGTCCGTGGCACGCAAGTCGCTGGTGCAGGAGGACTGCGAGGCGCGGTTTGTCGTATTGGCGCGCGATATCACGCAGCGCGTGGAGATGCTAGAGACGCTGCGCAAGCTGCTGCATGCGGTCGAGCAGACCCCCAATTCGATCTTCATCACGGATCTGCAGGCGCGCATCGAATACGTGAATCCGGCCTTCACTGCCATCACGGGCTACCGGTTGGAGGATGTAGCTGGGAGGGACCCGAGGCTGCTCAGCGCGGGCAAGACGCCGCGCTCCACCTACCAGGAACTGTGGTCGAACCTGCTGGCGGGCCAGTCATGGAAGGGCGAATTCCTGAACCGGCGCAAGGATGGTCGCGAATACCACGAGTCCGCACTGATCTCGCCACTGCATGACGAGCATGGCGTGACCACCCATTACCTGTCCATCCAGGAAGATATCTCGGACCGCAAGCGCGACGAGGAGCGCATCCGAAAGTTGGTGAATTTCGACATCCTGACCGGATTGCCCAATCGCACCCTGTTTGCTTCGCGCTTCAGTCAGGCACTGGCGCTCACCCAGCGCAGCGGTCGGCAGTTGGCGCTGATGTACCTCGATCTGGACCATTTCAAGAATGTGAACGATTCGCTGGGTCACCAGGTGGGCGATGACCTTCTGGTGGAAGTGGCCCACCGGCTGCAATCGATCCTGCACGATGAGGACACCGTGTGCCGCCAGGGGGGCGATGAGTTCATCGTGGTGCTGCCGCTGACGGATGGCCAGCAGGCAGCGCATGTGGCCGAGCAGATGCTGGCCGAGGTCCGCCGCGTGTGCCAGATCGGCCCGCACGAGCTGGTGGTCACGGGGTCGGTCGGCATCGCGCTGTACCCCGAGGACGGCGGAGATTTCGAAACCCTGGCCCAGCGTGCGGATGCCGCCATGTTCCGCGCCAAGGACATGGGGCGCGATCACTACAGCTTCTTTTCCGCCGACATGCAGGCCCAGTCGTCGCGCGTGCTGCGCATCGAGAACGCGCTGCGCAGCGCCATCGTGCTGAACCAGCTCGCATTGCATTACCAGCCGCAGATCCGGCTGATCGACGGCAAGCTGGTGGGGGTCGAAGCGCTGCTGCGCTGGAGCCATCCTGAGCTGGGGGCCGTCAGCCCTGGGGAGTTCATTCCCGTGGCCGAGAGCAGCGGCCAGATACTGGGCATTGGCCAATGGGTGCTGCGCAATGCGCTCGCGCAGATGCGCCGTTGGCGCGACGCCGGCCACACCGGCATCACGGTCGCGGTCAATCTCTCGATGGTGCAGTTCCGCCACCCGGGACTGGTGGACATGGTGCGTGGTGCGCTGGCGGAAAGCGGTGTGCCGGCGGGTGCGCTGGAGCTGGAGTTGACCGAGAGCATCGCCATGGATGCCCCGGAGCGGGTGATCGCCATCGTGCAGCAGCTCTGCGACCTGGGTGTACAGCTGTCGATCGACGATTTCGGCACGGGCTACTCTTCGTTCAGCTATATCCAGCGGCTGCGCGTG
Organism: Simplicispira lacusdiani; assembly: GCF_003604195.1. Lineage (GTDB taxonomy): Bacteria > Pseudomonadota > Gammaproteobacteria > Burkholderiales > Burkholderiaceae_C > Simplicispira > Simplicispira lacusdiani. Next base: position 138,398 of record NZ_QXGR01000005.1, on the reverse strand, counting down.
CACAAGCTCAAGGTCGACCAGTCGTTCGTGCGCCATATCGGCGGTGAGGACGGCAACGGCCTGCACATCGTGCGCGCCATCGTGGGCCTGGCGCAGAGCCTGGGGCTGGAGTCCATCGCCGAGGGCGTGGAGACCCCCGCGCAGGCGCAGGCCCTGGTAGGGATCGGCTGCGAAACGGGTCAGGGCTACCACTTCAGCCGCCCCGTGCCCGCGGAGCAGATCACAGCGTTGCTGGAGAGGCCTGTCGTGACCCAGCCATGAAGCAAAAGCCCCGGAGCCGTGGGCGCCGGGGCTTGCGAGGGTGTTTTGTATTGTTTTGGCCTCTAGCGCTTTATGAGCAAGCGCCTAAAGCTATTAAAACAATAGCAAAAACCGTGAACTCAGCGGGGGGCGAGGCGAATGGCGCCGTCCAGGCGGATCACCTCGCCGTTGAGCATGTCGTTCTCGAAGATGTGCTGCACGAGCTTGGCGTAATCCTGCGGGGTGCCCAGGCGGCTGGGGAAGGGCACACCGGCGGCCAGGGCGTCCTGAACCTCCTTGGGCATGCCGAACAGCATGGGCGTGCCGAAGATGCCGGGCGCGATGGTCATGTTGCGGATGCCGTTGCGCGCCAGGTCGCGCGCGATGGGCAGTGTCATGCCCACCACGCCGCCCTTGGAGGCGCTGTAGGCGGCCTGGCCGATCTGGCCGTCATAGGCAGCCACGCTGGCGGTGGAGATCATCACGCCGCGCTCGCCCGTGGCTTCGGGCTCGTTCTTGCACATGGCTTCGGCCGCCAGGCGGATCATGTTGAAGCTGCCGATCAGGTTGACGGTGATGGTCTTGCTGAAAACCGACAGCGCGTGCGCGCCGTTCTTGCCCACGGTTTTTTCGGCGGGGGCGATGCCAGCGCAATTCACCAGGCCCATGAGTTTGCCCATGGACACGGCTTGCGCCACCACGGCTTGGCCGTCGACTTCGCTGCTGACATCGCACTTCACGAAGGCGCCACCAATCTCCTTGGCCACGGCTTCGCCCTTTTCCGCCTGCATGTCGGCAATGACCACCTTGCCGCCCTGGGCCGCCAGCATGCGCGCCGTGCCTTCGCCCAGACCGGACGCACCGCCGGTCACGATGAATACCTTGCCCTTGATTTCCATGTTCTGTCTCCAAAGAGTGACGTTGACGTAAACGTCAATTATGACCGATACGGTCCACCATGAAAAATGCCCGGCATGGGCCGGGCATCGGGTGGGGTGGGGCGGTTTACTTGAAGCCCACGCGGTCGAGCATCTGCTGGACCTTGGTCACATTGGCGCCCACGGCACTGATAGGAATGGTTTCGCTCTTGAACGGTGCATTGCCGGTCATGGCCTTGAGCGCGGGGTTGTCCGCGTTCACGCCCTTGGCCGTGGGCCATTCGTTGTTACCGTTGGCGAAGTAATTCTGTGCTTCGGCGCTGGCCAGGTATTCGAGGAAGCGGACGGCATTGGCCTGGTTCTTCGCATGGCGCGCCACGGCGCCGCCAGCGATATTCATGTGCGTGCCCCAGGACTGCTGGTTGGGAAACACCACGCCGACCTTGTTGACGACGGCCGTGTCCTCGGGCTTGGTCGAGCGCATCATGCGCGCCAGGTAGTAGCTGTTGGTGACGGCGATGTCGCATTCACCCGAAGCCACGGCTTTGATCTGGTCGGTATCGCCGCCTTTGGGTGCGCGCGCCAGGTTGTCAACCACACCCTTGAGCCAGGCCTCGGCCTTTTGCTCTCCCAGGTGCTCGGTCACCGCGCCGAACAGGCTCAGGTTATAGGGGTGCGAACCAGAGCGGATGCAGAGCTTGCCCTTGTTCTTGGGGTCGCCCAGCTCCTCATAGGTGTCCACGTCTTCCTTCTGGACCTTGATCTTGTTGTACACGATGACCCGGGCGCGGGTGGACAGGCCGAACCAGGCGGTGCCGCCATCGGCCGCCGGCGTGCTGCGCAGGTTGGCCGGAATGGCGTCGTTCAGCACCTTGGACTGGATGGGCTGGAACAGGCCGTCGATCTCGCCCTTGTAGAGCCGGGCGGCATCGACCAGGAGGATCACATCGGCAGGGGAGGCGCTGCCTTCGGCCTTCAGGCGGGCCAGGATCCCGGCGTCGTCGGCGTCCACGCGGTTGATCTTGATCCCGGTGGCCTTGGTGAAGTTGCTGTAGAGCGCCTCATCGGTGGAATAGTGGCGGGCCGAGTAGAGGTTCACCACCTGTTCCTGGGCCAGGGCTGCGGTCGCGGAGCTGGCCAGAACGCAGCAGGACAGCAAGGCTTTCACGGTCTTCGACATGGATGCATCTTTCGCGGGATTGGTATCCTGCGATGATAAGACAAACGCGAACTATTCGCAATAAAATTGAGTGCAATGCCAGCATGCCGCCGTGGTCATGCTCGGCGCGGGCGGTGACCGGATGGCGCGGGCAAAAAAAAGCCCGGCTGAAACCGGGCTTTGAAAGGATCCAAGAAACGGGGTTTCGAAAGGATCCAAGGAGACAACTGGAGATCTCTGATGCCTCAGAGATGCATGAAGGAATTATAAGGGTAATCCCTTGTGTGGTCTAGAGACATGTCTCCAGACCGCGAGGCTCAGCGCTTGCGCGGGGTGGCCGTCTTGGCGGCGTCGGCAGCGGTGGCGGCGACAGCGTTGAAGTTGGCCTCGGCGGCGTCGGTGGCCTGCTTGACGGCCTTTTGCACCGATTCAAAAGCGTTGTTGGCGGCCGATACGGCGCTCTTCATCACGGCCACTGCGGTTTCGGAGCCGGCGGGGGCGTTCTTGGCTGCGGTGTCCACCAGGCTGGTGAAGGCCTTTTGTGCTTCGGCGGTCTTGGTTTCGACGGCCTTGGTGAACTCGCCACCGGTGCCGGAGGCGATGTCGAACAGATGGCGGCTGTAGGAAGCGGTCTTCTCGGCCAGGGGCTGGAACAGGCCGGCCTGCAGGGCCATCAGTTCCTGCACGTCCTTCACGCTCAGCACGGCCTGGGTGTGGTTGGCGGCTTCGGTCAGGGCGGCGCGCGAAGCGGTCACGTTCAGCTCGACGAGTTTTTCCACGCCTTCGAAAGCCTTGCTGGTCAGGCCGAAGAGGGTTTCAATGTTGGCTTTGTGGGCGGCCAGGATTTGTTCGGTGGTCAGCGACATGTCATTTCTCCTATGGATGAGGGCCTGAGGGTTCAGGGTCTAGAGACATCTGCGCTGGCCATGCTCCCGAAGTCATGTTGCAGTGCAGCATGGATTGAATTCTACGGGGTTCTCGCCGGATTGCAAGTGAAATTGGTGCAATGCAGCATTTTAGAGGAGCTGCTTTACAAACTGTTGCCGGCACCGGGGTTCGTGGAGCAGGTTAACCAAGGTGACTGGGCTCTCTGAGGCTGCGCAGCGGGCGCTGGCACAATGCCCGTCCATGACCACCGCCGCCCCCTCCGAGCGCCCGGCGCCCCAGCCGCGCCATGCCTACCGTGCCTTTCGCTCCATCAGCACGCGCTGGATGGACAACGACGTGTATGGCCATGTCAACAATGTCGTCTACTACAGTTGGTTCGACACGGCCGTGAATGCACACCTGATCGAGCAGGGCGCGCTGGACATCCATGCCGGCGGAACCATTGGCCTGGTGATCGAAACCCAGTGCAACTATTTCGCCCCCCTGGCGTTTCCCCAGACGGTGGAGGCCGGTATCCGCGTGGCGCGCATCGGCTCGTCCAGTGTGCGTTACGAGGTGGGATTGTTCGCGGCCGGCGAGCCTCTGACGGCCGCGGCGGGGCATTTCGTCCATGTCTATGTGGATCGCGAAACACGCCGGCCGGTGCCCGTGCCCGGGACATTGCGCGCCGTGCTGGAGAAGCTGCTGGCCGTTGGCTGACATGCCATGACGGGCCTGCGTTGCAGGCAGGGTCGCTCTCCGGAGAGGGCCGGCCTGTTTCCTGACGGGATGTTTTCAACCGGGTGCTCCTGGTATTGATCGGGAGCTTCCGCAGGGGATACTCGCCTACACTTCGCCGCTGCAAGGCGCGCGGCGCGTGCCTGCACGGCATCCGTATCCAGAAAAACCGGGAGACAACCCCATGAAACCCCTTCGTTGGCTGACCACGGCTGTGCTGGCGGCCGCGCCTGGCCTGGCCATGGCCGCAGACCTTGATGGCAGTGCCTTGGCGATCTGGTGGGGTGTGCCCTTCGCGGGCATCCTGCTGTCGATCGCGCTCATGCCCTTGCTGGCGCCGATCTTCTGGCACCACCATTTTGGCAAGGTGGCCGCGGCCTGGGGGCTGCTGTTCCTGCTGCCCTTCGCGCTGGTGTTCGGACCGGGGGCCGCCGGTGCCAGCCTGGTGCATGCGCTGCTGGCCGAATACCTGCCCTTCGTGATCCTGCTGACCGCGTTGTTCACGGTGGCCGGGGGCATCTACATCCGGGGCAACCTCCATGGCGGCCCGGGGCTGAACACGGCCATCCTGGCCATTGGCGCGGTGCTGGCGAGCTTCATGGGCACGACGGGCGCCTCCATGCTGATGATCCGTCCGCTCATCCGGGCCAACGACCACCGCGTGCACAAGGCGCATGTGGTGGTGTTTTTCATCTTCATCGTGTCCAACGCCGGCGGGTCGCTGACCCCGCTGGGCGACCCGCCGCTGTTCCTGGGCTTTCTCAAGGGGGTCGATTTCTTCTGGACCCTGAGCCACATCTTTCCCGAAACCCTGTTTCTTGTCGGAACCCTGCTGGCGCTGTTCTATGCCCTCGATGCCTGGTATTACCACCAGCGCGAGGAACTGCTGATGCGCGACCCCACGCCCGACACGCGTTCCATCGGCTTTGACGGGAAGGTGAACTTCCTGTTGCTCGCGGGCGTGGTGGGGCTGGTGCTGCTCAGCGGTTTCTGGAAATCGCCCGTGGTGTTCCATGTGGCGGGCACCGACGTGGGGCTGCCCGGACTGGTGCGCGATGCGGGCCTGATCGTCATCACCTTCCTCTCGCTCTGGCTCACGCCCCGGGTGGTGCATGAGAACAACCAGTTCAGCTGGGGCCCCATGCAGGAGGTGGCCAAGCTGTTCGCGGGCATTTTCTTGACCATCATTCCCGTGATCGCCATGCTCAAGGCGGGCGTGAGCGGCCCATTCGGCGCCATTGTCAGCGCCGTGACGCGGCCCGATGGCACGCCCGATCCGGCCATGTACTTCTGGGCTGCGGGGGTGCTGTCCTCGTTCCTCGACAATGCGCCCACCTACCTGGTGTTCTTCAACACCGCGGGCGGTGATCCGGCCGTGCTCATGACCCAGCTCGCGCCCACGCTGGCCGCCATTTCGGCGGGCGCTGTCTTCATGGGCGCCAATTCCTATATCGGCAACGCGCCCAACCTCATGGTCAAGGCCATCGCCGAGGACCGCGGCGTCAGGATGCCGAGCTTCTTTGGCTACATGCTGTGGTCCTGCGGCATCCTGGTGCCGTTGTTCGTGGTCATGACCTTCATCTGGTTCCGCTGATATCCGAGGCCGCCATGTCCAAGCCCCGCATCCTGATCGCCCGTGCCGTGTTCCCCGAGGTCGTCGAGCGCCTGTCGCGCCACTTCGAGGTGGAGTCCAACCCCCAGGATGTCCTCTGGTCCCCCGCTGAATTGGCTGCGCGCCTGGCCGACAAGGACGGCGCCTTCACCACGGGCAGCCAGCGCATCGATGCCGCGCTGCTGGCTGCGTGCCCGCGCCTGCGCATCGTCGCCAATATGGCCGTGGGCTACAACAACTTCGATGTGGACGCCATGACGGCGGCGGGCGTGCAGGGCACCAATACGCCCGATGTGCTGACCGAGACCACGGCCGACTTTGGTTTCGCGCTGCTCATGGCCACGGCGCGCCGCGTCACCGAGAGCGAGCATTACCTGCGCGCCGGGTGCTGGAATAAGTGGAGCTATGACATGTTCGCCGGCGCCGAGGTGCACGGCACGCGCCTGGGCATCATCGGCATGGGGCGCATCGGGCAGGGCATTGCGCGGCGCGGGGCCCATGGCTTTGGCATGGACGTGGTCTACCACAACCGCTCGCGCCTGGCCCCTGCGCTGGAGGCTGAGTGCAAGGCGCGCTACGTTTCCAAGGAGGAACTGCTGCGCACGGCCGACCATGTGGTGCTGGTACTGCCCTATACGCCCGATTCGCACCACACCATCGGCGCGGCGGAGCTGGCGCTGATGAAGCCCACGGCCACCCTGGTCAACATTGCGCGCGGCGGTATCGTGGACGACGCCGCGTTGGCCCAGGCCTTGCGGGAGCGGCGCATCGCAGCGGCGGGCCTCGATGTGTTCGAGGGCGAGCCCCAGGTCCATCCAGGCTTGCTGGAGGTGCCCAACGTGGTGCTCACACCGCACATCGCCAGCGCCACGGTCGGTACGCGCCGGGCCATGGCGAACCTGGCGGCAGACAACCTGATTGCCTTCTTCGACGGACGCGGGCCGCTCACGCCAGTGAACACGCCCGGGCCGCGCCCCGTGGGCGGGGATTTACAGTAAAAATAGCTTCCAACGCTTGATAATAAAGCGCCATCAGCTATTAAATTGGAAGCAAATCCGTGACCATCGAAACCCTGGCCATGTTGGCCGCTGCCTTGCTGGTTCTGGCCGCCTTGGGCCTGGGCGGGTTCTGGGGCGCGGCCCGCGCCCGGCGCGAGGCACTGCAGCAGCAGGAGCAGGCCGTGGCACAAGCGCGAGGCCAGGCACAGATGGAAGTGCAGGCCACGGCCAATGCCCAGATTGCCACGGCGCAGGAACGCGTGCGCGGGCTGGAGGCCGAGCGTGCAGCGCTGCTGGCCGAACTGCAGCAGACCCGGTCACAGTCCGAAGGCTGGCGCGAGGCGCTGGACACCGCCCGTGACGAACGCGCCCAGCTCGCCGAACGCGCCGCCCGCGTGCCGGGACTGGAGGCACAGTGGCACGAGCAGGCCGCGCTGACACAGGCCGCGCGCCAGCAGGTGTCCGAACTGCAGAGCCAGCTTGCGGCCCAGGCCACGCAGCTCGACGCCGAACGCCGCGCCGCGCAGGAAAAGCTCCAGCTCCTGAACGAGGCCCGCGAGGCGCTCACGCACCAGTTCAAGAGCCTGGCCAACGACATCCTGGAAGAAAAAGGCAAGCGCTTCGCCGAGCAGAACCAACAGCACCTGGGCCAGATGCTCGACCCGCTGCGCATGCGCCTGCAGGAATTCCAGGGCAAGGTTGAGCAGTTCTACGATGCCGAAGGCAAGCAGCGGTCGGCCCTGAGCCAGCAGGTGCACCAGCTCATGGGGCTGAACCAGGCGCTGAGCGAGGAGGCGCGCAACCTGACGCAGGCGCTCAAGGGCTCGACCAAGGCGCAGGGCAACTGGGGCGAGCTGATCCTGGAGCGCGTGCTCGAACTCGCCGGCCTGCGCCGGGGCGCCGAATACGACGTGCAGGAAAACCACCTGCGCGACGACGGCACGCGTGCCCAGCCCGACGTGGTGATCCACCTGCCGGAGAACCGGCACCTCGTGGTCGATGCCAAGGTCTCACTGCTGGCCTACGAGGAATACGCCAGTGCCGATGACGACCTGCAGCGCGCGGCGGCGCAGCGCCGCCATCTTGAATCGGTGCGCCAGCACATCAAGGGCCTGGCCGAGCGCAACTACCAGCAACTGCATGGGCTGCAGTCGCTCGACTTCGTGCTCATGTTCGTGCCCATCGAGCCCGCGTTCATGCTCGCCGTCACGTCCGACAGCCAGCTCTACAACGATGCCTGGAACAAGAACGTGCTGCTGGTGAGCCCCTCCACGCTGCTGTTCGTGGTGCGCACCGTGGCCCACCTCTGGCGCCAGGAGGCGCAGAGCCGCAACGCGCAGGAAATTGCGCAACGTGGCGCCGAGCTGTACGACCGGCTCGTGGGCTTCGTGGAGGACCTGGAGCGCGTAGGCAAGAACCTTTCCCAGGCGCAGGATGCCTATTCCAAGGCCTACAACAAGCTGAGCCAGAACCGGGGCAACGTGATCCGTCAGGCTGAAATGCTGCGCGAGCTGGGGGTCAAGCCCACCAAGGCACTGCCGGTGGCGTTGGTGGACAAGACGAAGGATGCCTCTGACAGTTCCTTGGCTGTGAACAATCAGCAAGCCACCTGAGGTTTGCTGTTGTATGAGCGGCCAGGGGGCCTTGCACGCCAGGTAAATAGGAGTAGATTGGCGCTGTCCTTGCGAAAGGGGGGCGCATGAGGCAAACGAAATGGACACCGGGGGGCGTGTGGCATTGGCTGGGCACAGTCGTGCTGGGGGCTGCTGGCCTGGCGGGAGCCGGGGGCGTGCTTGCAGATGAGTTGCTTGAGCGGACCCAAGCCTTGCAGCGGCAGGGGGCGTTCGAAGAGGCCTTTGCAATGCTGGATGCCCAGGAGCCCGTGCGGGCGGGCGATCTGGCGTTTGACCAGGCCATTGCTGCACTTGCAGAAACCATGGGGCTCTATACCCGGGCGCTGCTTGCGTGGGAACGTGTGCTGCAACTGCGGCCTGATGATCTTCAAGCCCAGGATGCACAGGCACGCCTGCTGCAAATTCTGGGGGATGGACATGGTTTGCAGGCGCTGCCTGAGGCCGTGCGCCAGCGCAGCGTAGCGGTGGATGCGGCACGCAGTATCGACCAGCACCTCTACTCCTACGACCGACCTGGCTATGGTGGGCGTTCCACGTTGTATGGCAGCGTGGATTTCGGTGTGGGGCGCGATTCGAATGTAAATGCGGGGCTCGATTCCGGCATGGTTCCTCCTCAGTGGCCGGGTTTGCCGGCATGGACAGTGGACCCAGAAGCGCGGGAGCGGGCATCCAACCATGTTTCGCTTGCACTGAATCTGCGTGGCCGCCATGTATTGACACCGCAGTGGTCCATGGTCGGAGGGTTGCATCTGGCAGGGCGCCATTACAGTGCGGCCGCTGAGCGTTTGGAGCCAAGTGAAGCCGATGGCCATCTGGGCTTGGCTTTGCGCTCCAACCGCCATGAATGGATTGTCACTGCGCGCGGCATCCATGAGGCGCGCGATGGTAGCCAAGTGCGTGGCAGCGTGGGTGTGCAGGGGGAGTGGGTATACCGCATGGATGGCCTGCGCCAGTGGGGAGGCTTCATCCAGTCCTTGGACATGCGCTATCCCGGTCAGCGCGTACGTGATGTGCGTCGCACGGTCGCGGGCCTGAGTCACGCGCTGGTATTGCGCAATGGCAGCATTGTGTACTTGGCAGGGCATGCCGGTGAGGAGGCGCCGCGCCTCGCTGCCGCGACCGATCTGGGGCATCGGCTGGCGGGAGTGCGGCTGGGAGGGCAGTGGATGCTGGATCCTCGTTGGGCTGCCTTTGGCAGCATTGATGTAGAACGGCGGCGTTTCGGGGCTGTGGACCCGTTCTTCAGCCGTCAGCGGAAAGATACCCAATGGCGTCTGGTGCTGGGCCTGTCGTGGATCCCGGCACCCGGTTGGCGCATCACGCCCCAGGTGGAATGGACCGAGGTGGATTCCTCCGTGCCAATTTTTCCCTACCAGCGCAAACAGGTTTCACTCACAGTCCGCCGAGAGTTTTGACACGATGCGCGCGCTGTCCACTACCACACAGGGAGAAACGACATGATTGCGGTTTTCCGAACCACCTTCCATGCATTCATCACCTTGCTGTTGGGGAGCGGGTTGGGCATGGGCGGGTGTACCGCAGCCTGGGCTGCTGCCGGGCAGGTGCAGTTCGTGGCGGGGGATGTGCTTCTGGAACGGGGCAGCAGTTCACGGGAAGTCATGCGTGGCGCGGAGGTCGAAGTTGGTGATGTATTGCGCAGCGGGCCTTCCGGACAGGCGCAAATCCGTTTCACCGATGGGGGGATCCTGGCGCTTTATCCCCAGTCGCAATTGGCCATTGGTGCCTACAGTGACAGCGCGCAGACAGGGCAGAGTGAGGATCGCTTTGCCGTGCGCTTCCTTCAGGGGGCGCTGCGGGCGGTGACTGGCAAGATCGGACAGCGCAATCCACAGAACTACCGCGTCATCACCCCCACGGCCGTGGTGGGCATCAGAGGCACGGCCTTCAAGGTGTTCATGAACGCAGAGGGGGAGGTGGAGGTCTCGGGCGAACACAACACCATCGAGGTCTGTACCGAGGCAGGATGCGTGGAAGTCAAGCCACGCGAAGCGGTGCGCGTGATCTCCGCCCAGCAGTTACCGGTGTACACCCATACGAGGGCTCTGCTGCCGCAGACGCTGCCGCGCGAGGCCGTGCAGCCCGGCGAGCAGATTTTGTCCGATGGGAGCTATGGCGCGGTGATACTGGTCCCCACTACACCACCGGCGGAGCCCGTACCGCAACAGCCGGACCCCGTTGTGCCAACCGATCCTGGCGGAGGCAGGCAACCCACTAATCCCACCACGCCAGGAACCCCCGTTGTTCCCACCAATCCCGGTGGTGGCAGGCAGCCGGGCAATCCGGCGACGCCTACCAACCCGACGGCACCGACAACCCCTCCCATCGTGCCTGTTCGGCCGATACGGCCCATCATTCCGATCGGGCCCATCATCATCGTTCCGTTGTTCCCAATCAGGTAAGGTCGTGAATCAAAGTTTGTAAAACTGCCGGATCGTGTCCCAGGCCTCCTGCGGATCATCGGTGATGTGAAACAGCTTGCGATCATCGGCCGAGATCGTGCCTTCCTCGATCAGCAGGTCGAAGTTGATCAGGCGGCTCCAGAAACTGGAGCCGAAAAGCACGATAGGCACCGGCTTGGTCTTGCCCGTCTGCACCAACGTTAGCACCTCGAACAGCTCGTCGAGGGTGCCGAAACCCCCGGGAAAGGCCACCAGTGCCTTGGCGCGCATCATGAAATGCATCTTGCGCAGCGCGAAGTAGTGGAACTTGTAGCTCAGCGAGGGTGTGATGAAGCGGTTGCCGCCCTGCTCATGCGGCAGGGCGATGTTCAGGCCCACGTTGGGTGCGCCGGCATCATGTGCGCCGCGGTTGGCTGCTTCCATGATGCCGGGGCCGCCACCGGTGCAGATGTAGAGGCGGTTCACCGGCTCTTGCTGGTTGCTGTGCTCGGCTACCAGGCGTGCAAAGCGGCGTGCCTGCTCGTAGTAGTGCGCGTTGCGCACGGCGCGCTCGGCCAGGGCGATGCGCGGGGCATCGCCGCTGGCCTGGGCCTCGGCCAGTTGACGGGCGGCTTCGTCCGGAGCCACGAAGCGTGCGCTGCCGTAGACCACGATCGTGTTCTCGATACCCTGGTGCGTCTGGCCTAGATCGGGTTTGAGCATCTCCAACTGAAAGCGGATGCCCCGCGTTTCGCGCCGGAACAGGAACTCCGGGTCGGCGAACGCCATGCGGTTGGAGTCGGCCAGCAGCGGGTTGCCCTTGTTGGCGTGGTTGTGCAGTTCCTCCCAGGCATCGGCCAGGCGGCGTTCATTGAGCTGTGTGTTTGCTTCCATCGTGGGTTCCAGGGGCAGCCAGGCCGCGCCAGTGAATCAAGGAGGCGGCGGGCCCAGGAGCATATGCCGCGAATTGCGTATTCTAAGTATGCCTTGATGCCTATCTGGCTTTCCCATCAATACTTTATTGCTATTAATAGTGTAGCGAATGATGGCGTGGGACAGGCTGGGTGGATGTCGCTCAGGAACGGTTTGCAAGTACCAGCGCCACCGATTGCAGGCCCAGCACCGTCATCAGCAGCGAGCCGAACAGGTGCAGCGCCACCGTGGCCGTGGCGAGCAGGTAGCGCTGCTGTGCCAGCATGGTGACGACCTCGGCGGAAAAGCTGGAGAAGGTCGTGAGCGCGCCGAGGAAGCCGGTGATGAGCGCCAGGCGCCAGACCGGATCGACGTGCGGCAGTGTCTGGAAGAGCGCCACGCAGACGCCTATGAGGTAGCCGCCCACCAGATTGGCCGCCAGCGTGCCCCAGGGCAGCAGGCTGCCGGGCGTGCTGAGCCACAGCCCCAGGCGCCAGCGGGCGAGGGCGCCCAGGCTGGCGCCGATGCAGATGGACAAGACATTGAGCATGCCGCGATTGTCCCCGCAACGGCGGCTCAGCGCGCCGCCATCTGCTGCGGCAGCCAGGTCACGATGCCCGGGAACAGGTAGATGAGCGCCACCGCCGCACACATCAGCAGGAACATCGGCAGGGCCACCTTGGCGATCCAGGGCAGCTGGCGCCCGGTCATGCCCTGCAGCACGAACAGGTTGAAGCCCACGGGCGGCGTGATCTGCGCCATCTCGACCACGAGCACCACGAAGATGCCGAACCAGACCGGGTCGATTCCGGCGGCCTGCACCGTGGGCATGAGCACGCCCATGGTCAGCACCACCATGGAGATACCGTCGAGGAAGCAGCCGAGGATGATGTAGAAAACGGCCAGGGCCAGGATGAGTTGCGCCTGCCCCAGCCCCAGCGAGGCAATCCATTCGGCCAGGTGGCGCGGCAGCCCGATGTAGCCCATGGACAGCGTGAGGAAGGCCGCGCCCGCCAGGATCAGCGCGATCATGCAGTACAGCCGCGTGGCGCCCATGAGCGCGCCCCGGAAGCTGTCCCAGTTCAGCGAGCCCTGCGCGGCCGACAGGATGAGCGATCCCACCACGCCCACGGCGGCGGCCTCGGTGGCCGTGGCGATGCCGGTGTAGATGGAACCCAGCACGGCCGCGATCAGCAGCACAACGGGGATCAGGCTCTTCGATTCCGACAGCTTTTGCATGAAGGACATGCGCGTGTCGGCCGCGGGCACCTGCCCGGGGTGGCGCAGGGCCCAGAGCATGATGTAGCCGGAGAACAGGCACGCCAGCAGGATGCCGGGCAGCACGCCCGCGATGAAGAGCTGGGAGATCGACACATCGGCCGCCACGCCATAGACGATCATGATGATCGAGGGTGGAATCAAGAGGCCCAGCGTGCTCGCGCCGGCCAGCGTGCCCACCACCATGTGCTCGGGGTAGCCCCTGCGCGTGAGCTCGGGCAGGGTCATCTTGCCGATGGTGGCGCAGGTGGCGGCGCTCGACCCCGACACCGCCGCGAAGATGGTGCAGCCCACCACGTTGGTGTGCAGCAGCCGCCCGGGCAAGGCCTGCACCCAGGGCGCCAGGCCCTTGAACATGTCCTGCGACAGCCGCGTGCGGAACAGGATCTCGCCCATCCAGATGAACAGGGGCAGGGCGGTCAGGGTCCAGCTCGACGCCGAGCCCCAGATGGTCACGGCCATGGCATCGCCCGCGGGGCGGGCCGAGAACAGCTGCATGCCGATCCAGGCCACGCCCGAGAGCGTGAGCCCGATCCACACGCCGCTGCCCAGGATCAGGAACAGCGACAGAACCAGCAGGCCGGTGATGGCAAGGTCACTCATGGCGGGTAGCCCTCCGGTTCATTCGTTGCGCAGGGCTTCGCCATGCGCCGCCTGGGCTCGCCGGCCGCGCAGTTCCAGCACCAGCTCGTCGATGAAGGCAATGGCCAGCACCACCGTGCCCAGCGCCATGGCGATCTGCGGAATCCACAGCGGCGTGGCGTCGCTGCCGGTGGAGATGTCGTGGAATTCGTGCGACTGCCAGGCCAGCTTGCAGCTGTAGAAGGCGAACAGCCCGGCCAGCAGCGAGGCCGCGGCCAGCGCCCACACCTCGAAGGCTTTCTTCCAGCGCCCCGTGAGCATGCCCAGCAGCAGCGTCACGCGGATATGCTCGCCGCGCTTGAGCGTGTGGGCCAGCGCCAGGAAGCCGGTGGCCGCCATCAGGTAGCCGGCGTAGGCGTCCGTGCCGGGCACATGGAAGTGCAGTTGCCGGCTGGCGATGGACAGCAGCACCATGCCCAAGAGGGCCACCATGAAAAGCGCCGCCAGGGCGGCGGCGCTGTCGTACAAGGCGTCGAGCAGACGGCGCATCGCTTACTTGCGGAAGGCGTCGATCAGGGCCTTGCCATCGGGGCCGGCCTTGTCCAGCCATTCCTTGAGCATGGCGTCACCCACCTTGGCCATGTCGGCCTTGAGCTGCGCCGACGGCGGCAGCACCTGCATGCCATTGGCCTTGAGCTTTTCCAGTGTCTCGGTGTTCACCTTCTGGCTGGCAGCCCAGCCGCGCGCCTCGGCGTCGGCACCGGCCTTGAGCAGGGCGTCCTGGCTGGGCTTGTCGAGCGCGTCGAAGGCCTTCTTGTTCACGATCACCGCGTTCTTGGGCAGCCAGGCCTGGGTGTCGTAGTAGTACTTCAGGTGCTCGTAGAGCTTGCTGTCCACGCCCGTGGCGCCCGAGGTCATGGTCGATTCGACCACGCCCGTGGCGAGCGCCTGCGAGAACTCGGCCGCCTGCACGGTGACCGGCTGCGCGCCCACCAGTTCGGCGATGCGCGAGGTGGCCGGGCTGTAGGCGCGCCACTTGATGCCCTTGAGGTCGGCCGCGGCGTTCACCGGCTTCTTGGTGTAGATGCCCTGGGGCGGCCAGGCCACGGCGTAGAGCAGCACCATGCCCTGTTCGGCGAGCTTCTTCTCCAGGAAGGGCTTCTGCGCCTGGTAGAGCTTCTTCGAGTCGTCGTAGCTGGTGGCCAGGAAGGGCAGGCCGTCGGTGCCGAACAACTGCCATTCGTTCTGGAAGTTGGCCAGGAGGATCTCACCCATCTGGGCCTGGCCGCCCTGCACGGCGCGCTTGATCTCGGGCGCCTTGAAGAGCGCGGCGTTGGCGTGCAGCGTGATCTTGAGCTTGCCGCCGGTGGCCTTGTCCACATCGCTCGCCAACTGGGCCATGTTCTCGCTGTGGAAGTTGGTGGCCGGGTAGGCGGCGGCCAGATCCCATTTGGTCTGGGCCATGGCGGGGGAGATGGACAGGCCGCAGGCCAGGGCCAGGGCGAGCGCGGTGGCGGGGAAGAATCGACGCTGCATGGAAGGACTCCGCAAGATGGGTTGGAAGGAACGAGGGCAGGAAATCACTGTAGCGGGACGCCTGCCGCCAGGGCGTAGGTGTTTATCCTGAATGTCGACAAATTACCGACAATTTGTTTTTGACTTGCCTACAATGAATCGGCATACACATTCCGTGCCAGCCCACCCACCCTGGAGTTGTCTTCCATGAAACCTGCGGCGCGATCCAAGTCTGAATCCTCCGGGCCCATCGTGTCGTCGGCGCACCTGGTGTCGGCGCAGAGCGCCGAGATGAGCGAGTTCGAGTTCGGCCTCATCGTGGCCGGCAATGCCTTCCACCGCTGGGTGGCGCATTGCATGGCGGCGGCGGGCCTGAAGGACCTCACGCCGCTGGACGTGCTGGTGCTGCACCACGTCACGCACCGCGCGCGCGACAAGCGCCTGGCCGACATCTGCTTCATCATGAACGTGGAGGACACGCACCTGGTGAACTACGCGCTCAAGAAGCTCCAGGGCCTGGGCGTGGTCGCCTCGCACAAGAACGGCAAGGAAGTGACCTACGCGGCCACCGACACCGGCCGCGCCTACGTGCAGCGCTACCGCGAGATCCGCGAAAGCTGTCTGATCGACGCGCTCAAAGCCGATGATGCGCTGAACCGCGACATCGGCGAGCTGGCGCGCCTGCTGCGCGTGCTCTCGGGCATGTACGACCAGGCGGCGCGCGCGGCCGCGTCGCTTTGAACGAAATCGGGCTCTAGCGCTTTACTGGTAAGCACTAGTAGCTATCTTATCAATAGCACACCATGACCACCACGCACACCCCACAGCCCGCCCGCTGGCAGTTCTGGATCGACCGGGGCGGCACCTTCACCGACGTGGTGGGCAAGCGCCCCGACGGCCAGCTCGTCACGCACAAGCTGCTGTCCGACAACCCCGAGCAGTACCGCGACGCGGCGGTCGCCGGCATCCGCTACCTGCTGGGGCTGGCGCCGGGCGCGCCGGTCACGCCCGACCTGGTGGAGTGCGTGAAGATGGGCACTACGGTGGCCACCAACGCGCTGCTGGAGCGCAAGGGCGAGCCCACGCTGCTGGTGACCACGCAGGGCTTCCGCGACGCGCTGCGCATCGCCTACCAGAACCGCCCGCGCATCTTCGACCGCCACATCGTGCTGCCCGAGCTGCTCTACAGCCGCGTGGTCGAGGCGCAGGAGCGCATCGGTGCGCACGGCGACGTGATCGAACCGCTGGACGAAGAGCACCTGAAGGAGCGCCTCTGGGGTGCCTACGACACCGGCCTGCGCAGCGTGGCCATCGTCTTCATGCATGGCTACCGCTACACGCAGCACGAGCAGGCAGCGGCCCGGCTGGCGCGCCAGGCGGGTTTCACGCAGGTCAGCACCTCGCACCAGACCAGCCCCATGATGAAGTTCGTCGGCCGGGGCGACACCACCGTGGTCGACGCCTACCTCTCGCCCATCCTGCGCCGCTATGTCGAGCAGGTGGCGGCCGAGATGCCGGGCGTGAAGCTGTTCTTCATGCAGTCCTCGGGCGGCCTGACCGATGCGCGCGTGTTCCAGGGCAAGGACGCCATCCTCTCGGGCCCGGCGGGCGGCATCGTGGGCATGGCACGCACGGCCGAGCTGGCGGGCCACGCGCGCGTGATCGGCTTCGACATGGGCGGCACCAGCACCGACGTGAGCCACTACGCCGGCGCGTTCGAGCGCGAGTTCGAGACCCAGGTGGCCGGCGTGCGCATGCGCGCGCCCATGATGAGCATCCACACCGTGGCGGCGGGCGGCGGCTCCATCCTCGGCTTTGACGGCGCGCGCTTCCGCGTTGGCCCCGAGAGCGCGGGCGCCAACCCCGGCCCGGCCAGCTACCGGCGCGGCGGCCCGCTGGCCGTGACCGATGCCAACGTGATGGTGGGCAAGATCCAGCCCGCGCACTTCCCGCGCGTGTTCGGCCACGGCGCCGACGAGCCGCTCGACGGCGCCGTGGTGGCGCAGCGCTTCGGCGCGTTGGCGGCGCAGACGGGGCGCACGGCCGAGGACGTGGCCCATGGCTTCGTCCAGATCGCCGTGCAGCAGATGGCCAATGCCATCAAGAAGATCAGCGTGGCGCGCGGCTACGACGTGACGCGCTACACCCTGCAGTGCTTCGGCGGCGCGGGCGGCCAGCATGCCTGCCTGGTGGCCGATGCGCTGGGCATGCCGCAGGTGCTGGTGCATCCGCTGGCGGGCGTGCTCTCGGCCTACGGCATGGGCCTGGCCGACCAGAGCCTGATCCGCGAACAGGCGGTGGAATGCCGGCTCGCCCCCGAGGCCCTGGGCACCGTGCAGGCCGCGCTCGACGCGCTGGCCGAGGCGGCGCGCACCGATCTGGCGCGCCAGCAGGTGGGCGCGGGCACGGTGGCGGTGCGCCGGCGCGTGCATGTGCGCTATGAAGGCTCGGACGCGGCCCTGGTGGTCGATGCCCCGGATGCGCTGCTGCAGGATGCGGCGGCGGGCATGGCCGCGCTCGTGGCCGGCTTCGAGGCCGCCTACCGCCAGCGCTATGCCTTCCTCATGCAGGGCAAGGCCCTGGTGGTGGAGGCCGTGTCGGTCGAGGCCGTGGTGGCGGGCGATGCGCCGGCCGAGCCGCGCCACGCCCTGCACCCGGAACGCGCGGTGCCCCGGCGCGACACCGTGCGCATGTACACCGCCGGCCTGGACGGCATGGCCGCCTGGCACGACGCGGCCCTGGTGGTGCGCGAAGACCTGCGCCCCGGCGACCTGATCGCCGGCCCGGCCATCATCGCCGAGAAGAACGCGACGACCATCGTCGAGCCCGGCTGGGAGGCGCGGCTCACGGAACTGGACCATCTGCTGCTGCAGCGCCGCGCGCCGCGCGCCGTGCGCCATGCGGCGGGCACCACGGTGGACCCGGTGCTGCTGGAGGTGTTCAACAACCTGTTCATGAACATCGCCGAGCAGATGGGCCTGCAGCTGCAGAACACGGCCTACTCGGTGAACATCAAGGAGCGGCTCGACTTTTCGTGCGCGCTGTTCGACGCCGAGGGCCACCTCATCGCCAACGCGCCGCACATGCCGGTGCACCTGGGCAGCATGGGTGAGAGCATCCAGACCGTGATCCGCGACAACGCGGGCACCATGCGGCCGGGTGATGTGTTTGTGCTCAACGACCCCTACCACGGCGGCACGCACCTGCCCGACATCACCGTCATCACGCCGGTCTATGTGGACGGCGCGGACCGGCCCACCTTCTACGTGGGCAGCCGGGGCCACCATGCCGACGTGGGTGGCACCACGCCGGGCTCCATGCCGCCGTTCTCCACGCGCATCGAGGAGGAGGGCGTGCAGATCCAGAACTTCAAGCTGGTGGACGCCGGCGTGCTGCGCGAGGCCGAGATCCTGGCGCTGCTGTCCAGCGGTGAATACCCCTCGCGCAACCCGCAGCAGAACCTGGCCGACCTGAAGGCCCAGATCGCCGCGAACGAGAAGGGCGTGCAGGAGCTGCACCGCATGGTGGCGCAGTTCGGCCTGGACGTGGTGCAGGCCTACATGGGCCATGTGCAGGACAACGCCGAGGAGTCGGTGCGCCGCGCCATCACGCGCCTGGCAGCCCGCCTGCAGGACGGCCGTTTCACGCTGCCACTGGACAATGGCGCGCAGATCCAGGTGGCGGTTCGCATCGACGCCACCAGCCGCAGCGCCGAGATCGACTTCACCGGCACCAGCGCGCAGCAGGCGAACAACTTCAACGCGCCCACGGCGGTGTGCATGGCGGCGGTGCTCTACGTGTTCCGCTGCCTGGTGGACGACGACATCCCGCTCAACGCCGGCTGCCTCAAGCCGCTCAAGGTGATCATCCCGCCGGGCTCCATGCTCAACCCCAACCCGCCGGCCTCGGTGGTGGCGGGCAACGTGGAAACCTCCACCTGCATCACCAACGCGCTGCTCGGTGCGCTCGGCGTGATGGCCGGCGGCCAGCCGACCATGAACAACTTCACCTTCGGCAACGCGCGCCACCAGTACTACGAGACCATCTCCGGCGGCAGCGGCGCGGGCGGCGTGTTCGACGATGCCGGGGCGCTGGTGGGCGGCTTCGCGGGCACGAGCGTGGTGCAGACCCACATGACCAATTCGCGCCTGACCGACCCCGAGGTGCTGGAATTCCGCTTCCCGGTGCGGCTGGAGAGCTACGCCATTCGCCAGGGATCGGGCGGCGCGGGGCGCTGGCGTGGCGGCGACGGCGGCATGCGCCGCGTGCGCTTCCTGGAACCGATGACGGCCAGCATCCTCTCCAACGGTCGGGTCCACGGTGCCTTCGGCATGGCGGGCGGCCAGGGCGGGCAATGGGGCCTGAACCGGGTGGTGCGCGCCGATGGCGGCGTGGAGCAGCTCGGCCACATCGGCCAGGCGGCCATGCAGCCGGGCGATGTGTTCGAGATCCACACCCCCGGGGGCGGCGGGTTTGGCGCACCCGAGCAATTTTGAATGAAATTGGCCGCAAAGGCAGTCGCAGAGCGCGCTGCAAGCTATGAATTCAGGAGTTCTCGGGCGTGGGCGGAATGGTACGGCTCAGGCTGGGCGGCACGTTCAGGCCGGCGCGGCGGGCGCGGAACAGGGCCGCGCGCATGAGGAAGATGTTGGTGACGGGCACCGTGATGGCAACGAACAGCGCGATCAGCAGCGGGTGCAGCGCCAGGTGGCGGCCCAGCAGCGAGAAGTACAGGATGCTCGCGTGCATGATGCACCAGCAGCCCATGGTGGCGATGATCGACGGCGCGTGCACGCGCTCGAAGTAGGTGGACAGGCGCAGCAGCCCGAGCGAGCCCACCAGCGCGATGCCCGCGCCCAGCAGCACCAGGGTGCCGACCACGATCTCGGCCCACAGCGGCAGCGCGAAGCCCGTCATTCGATGACCTCCCCGCGCAGCAGGAACTTGGCCATGGCCGTGGAGCCCACGAAGCCGAACAGCGCCACCAGCAGCGCGGCCTCGAAGTAGTGGCTGCTGCCCTGCTGGATTCCCAGCACGAGCATGAGCAGCATGCCGTTGAGGTACATGCAGTCGAGCGCAAGCACCCGGTCCTGCGCCGTGGGGCCGCGCAGCAGGCGCACCAGCGTGAACACCATGGCCAGCGCCAGCAGGGCCATGGCCAGGGGCAGGGCCCAGGACAGCACGGGAGAGGTCATTCGAATATCTCCATCAGGGGGCGCTCGTAGCGCGTCTTGACGTGGTCGATGATGGCCTGCGGGTCACCCACCTCCAGCACATGCAGCATCAGGGCCGAGCGGTCGCGTGCGAGCTCGGCCCAGGCCGTGCCCGGGGTGATGCACACGATCATGGCCAGCACGGCCAGCGCGTTGGGGTCGCGCAGTTCCAGTGGAATGTGCACGAAGGCCGGCGGGTGGCGGCGCAGCCGGGGCAGCAGCAGGAAACGCACCACAGCAAGGTTGGATTCGACCGTGTCGGCCATCACCGTGAGGCCCAGGCGCAGCACCATGCCGGGCCGGCGGATGCGCACGGGCAACGGCCGCAGGCCCCGCGTGAGCACCGGAATCGCGAGCGCCAGGATGGCCGCGAGGATCAACTGGCCCGGGCTCGCCGAGCGGTTGAGCAGCAGCCACAGGATGAACAGCGCCGCCGACAGCAGCGGCGCGGGCAACAGCGCGTTCAAGAGCCACTTCATGGTGCCTTCTCCCCTGGTGCGGCTGTCGCGGGCCGCGACACAGGCCCCGGAATGGGCGTGGCAGACATCACGGCGTGCACATAGGCGCCGGGCGCGTGCAGCGCCCTGGCCGTGGCCTGGGTGAACCCCAGCATGGGACCGGCCTGGAAGGTGAGGGCCACGCAGGCCAGCAGCAGCGCCGCGATGGGCAGGCCTTCGAGCACCCGCAGCCGGGGCGTGGCCCGGTCGTGCGCGGCCCAGAAGTGGCGCACGCCCGCTCGCGTGAGGGCGATCAGCGCGAGCAGGCCCGTGCCGATCATGAGGGCCAGCAGGCCCCAGCCAGCAGGGCCTGGGTTCAGGCCGTCGGATGCGCCCAGTCCCAGCGGGTTAAGCAGCGCCGTGAGCATGGCCACCTTGCCCACGAAGCCCGACAGGGGCGGCAACCCGGCGATGACCAGGGTGCACACCATGAACGCAAGGCCCAGGAAGGCGGCGGCGGCGGGGATGACGCGGCCGATCAGCACCTCCTCGTCGTCGTCGAGGTTCATGCCCTGCGTGGGCAGCAGCTCGGGGTTGAGGAAGGGGGCGTCCTCGTCGTCCGGGTCGGTGCTGGTGCCGTCGTTGCGCCAGCGCTCGATCAGGTCGGCCAGCAGGAACAGGCTGCTGACGGCCAGCGTGGAACTGGGCAGGTAGTACAGCAGCGCGGCCGTGAGCGCGCCCTGGCCCATGCCCACGGCCGCGAGCAGCGTGCCCGACGAGAGCACGGCGGCGAAGCCCGCGAGGTGGGTGAGGCGCTGCGATCCGAGCATGCCGATGGCGCCGAACGCCATGGTGAGCATGCCGCCGCCGATGAGCCACGCTCCGCCGAACAGGGCCGATGCACCCGCCTCGCTGCCGAACATCAGCGTCCACAGCCGCAGCAGGGTGTAGACGCCCACCTTGGTCATGAGCGCGAACAGCGCGCCCACGGGGGCCGTGGCGGCGCTGTAGGCGGGCACGAGCCAGAAGTTGAGCGGCCATACGGCGGCCTTGATCAGGAAGGCCGTGGCCAGGATGCCCGCCGCCGCGTGCAGCAGGCCCCGGTCGCCGGCGGCCACCTGGGGAATGGCGCGCGCGAGGTCGGCCATGTTGAGCGTGCCGGTGATGCCGTAGAGCATGGACACGCCAATGAGAAACAGCGAGGAGGCGGCCAGGTTGATGGCGATGTAATGCAGCCCCGCCTGCACGCGCGCGCGCCCCGAGCCGTGCAGCAGCAGCCCGTAGGAGGCGGCGAGCATGATCTCGAAGAACACGAACAGGTTGAACAGGTCGGCCGTGAGGAAAGCGCCCGCCAGGCCCATGAGCTGGAATTGGAACAGCGGGTGGTAGTGCACACCCGCGCGGTGCCAGCGCGATGTGGCGAACACGATCGAGGCCAGGGCCACGGTGCTGGTGAGCACGAGCATGAGCGCCGAGAGCCGGTCGAGCGCGAGCACGATGCCGAATGGCGCGGGCCAGTTGCCGGGCAGGTACACGCCCAGCGTGCTGGGCGCGCCGGCGTCGCTGCTCCAGGCCAGCAGGGCCACGGCGACGGCCAGGCCCAGGGCGGTGGACAGCAGGTTCAGCGCGATCTTGAGGCGCTGTTGCTCCTCGCGCAGCAGCAGCATCAGCGCCGCCGTGAGCAGCGGCAGCGCGATGGGCGCGAGCATGAGGTGCGGCATCAGGTGTGCCGCCGATTGCGCGAGGGCGTCGAGCAGGCTGGCCGCGGTCATGGCATCTCCTGCGTGTCGCGCGAATGGCTGCCATCCACATGGTCGGTGCCCGACATGCCGCGCGAGGCGAGCAGCACCACGAGGAACAGCGCCGTCATGGCGAAGCCGATCACGATGGCCGTCAGCACCAGGGCCTGGGGCATGGGGTCGGCATAGTGCTGCAGGTCCTGCGGCACGCCGGCCGAAAGCACCGGCACCTTGCCCATCTGCAGGCCCAGGCGGCCCATGCTGAAGATGAACAGATTGACGGCGTAGGACAGCAGTGAAAGGCCCATGATGACCTGGAACGTGCGCGGGCGCAGCAGCAGCCACACGCCCGAGCCCGTGAGCACGCCGATGGCGATGGCCAGGACGATTTCCATCAGCGGATCTCCCCTTCGTGGTCTCCGGCGGGCGATGCCGCGGCATCCTCCTGCAGGCGTGCGTGGTAGCGGTGGCCCCGGATCGACTGGTGGGCGATGGCGGTGAGGATCAGCAGCGTGGAGCCCACCACCAGCGTGAACACGCCGATGTCGAAGAACAGCGCGCTCGCCACGTGGATGTCGCCCACCACCGGCAGGTGCAGGTGGGCCGTGTGCGTGGTGAGGAAGGGGTAGCCCAGCGCGATGGCGCCCGTGCCCGTGGCCAGCGCGCACAGCAGCCCCGTGGCGATCCAGCGGCGCGGTAGCAGGGGCAGGTGGGCCTCGACCCACTGCGCGCCCGAGATGATGTACTGCAGGATCAGCGCCACCGAGAGCACCAGCCCCGCGACGAAGCCGCCACCCGGCTCGTTGTGGCCGCGCATGAAGATGTAGGCCGACACCACGGCCGCGAACGGCAGCAGCAGGCGCACCAGCACGGCGGGCACCATGAGGTAGCCCACGGCGGTGTCCTGCGCGTTGCGCGGGTTCAGCAGATCGGTCTGCAGGTCGGCGGGCAGGTTGCGCTGCTGCTCGGGCAGGTCCATGGTTTCGCGCGCGGGGCGGAAGCGCCGCAGCAGCGCGTACACCGTGAGGGTGACGATGCCCAGCACGACGATCTCGCCGAAGGTGTCGAAGCCCCGGAAATCCACCAGCATCACGTTCACCACGTTGGTGCCCCCGCCTTCGGTCTGCGCGCGCTCCAGGAAGAAGGTGGAGGTGCTCTCCGGGAAATCGCGGCTCATCATCGCGAAGGCCAGCCAGGCCATGCCGCCGCCGGCCAGGACGGACAGCAGCATGTCGCGCAGGCGGCGCCAGCGCGTGCCGGGCGGCTGCACGCGGGCCGAGGGGCGCAGGCGCTCGTCGCGCTTGGGCAGCCAGCGCAGGCCCAGCAGGATCAGCACCGTGGTCACGAGTTCCACTGCGATCTGCGTCAGCGCCAGGTCGGGCGCCGAGAACCACAGGAAGGTGATGCAGGTCGCCAGTCCCGCGCCGCCCAGCAGCGTCAGCGCCGCCATGCGGTGGTATTTGGCCTGCCAGGCGGCCGCCACGGCACACACGGTGCCCAGGCCCCACAGCACCACGAACGCTGGCGACAGCGGCAGCGTGCCCCGCTGCCCCAGGCGCAGGCCGTGCAGCCACAGCGGCAGCGCACCGGCCAGCAGGGCCGCGCCCACCAGCCACAGCATCTGCCATTGCAGGCGCCGCGTGGACAGCCGTCGGCGCCCCGCGCGCCCCGCCGCCGTGAGCCGGGCCAGCAGCGCTTCGAACAGGCGGCGTCCGTCGATGCGGTGCATCAGCGGCGGCGCATCGATGCGGCCGGCCTCGCGTTGCGCGCGCAGCAGGCGGTACAGCAGCACGCCTCCCGCGAGCGCGACCACGCTCATCAAGAACGGGGTGTTCAGGCCGTGCCAGACGGCGAGGCTGAATGCGGGCAGCGTGCCGCCCACCACCGGGCGCGCGGCGGCGTCGAGGTACTGGCCCACGGACCAGGCGGGCAGCGTGCCCACGACCAGGCAGGCCAGCACGAGCAGCTCGACGGGCACGCGCATCCAGTGCGGCGGCTCGTGCGGCGTGTGGGGCAGGTCGGTCGCGGGCGGGCCCCAGAACACATCGACGGTGAAGCGCAACGAGTAGGCCACGCTGAACATGCCAGCCACCGTGGCGGCGATGGGCAGCGCCCAGCGCACGGCGGGCGCGGCGTCGAGGAACACTGTCTCGGCGAAGAACATCTCCTTGGACAGGAAGCCGTTGAGCAGCGGCACGCCGGCCATGGCGGCGCTGGCCACCATGGCGAGCGTGGCCGTGACCGGCATCATGTGCCGCAGGCCGGAGAGGCGCCGGATGTCGCGGGTACCGCTTTCATGGTCCACGATGCCCGCCGCCATGAACAGCGAGGCCTTGAAGGTGGCGTGGTTCATGATGTGGAACACGGCCGCCACGGCGGCCAGCGGGCTGTTGAGGCCCAGCAGCAGCGTGATGAGGCCCAGGTGCGAGAGGGTGGAGTACGCGAGCAGCCCCTTGAGGTCGTGCTGGAACATGGCGGCATAGCCGCCCACGAGCAGCGTGGCCAGGCCCGCGCCGCCCACGATCCAGAACCACGGCTCGGTGCCTCCCATCACGGGCCACAGCCTCGCCAGCAGGAACACGCCGGCCTTCACCATGGTGGCCGAGTGCAGGTAGCTCGACACCGGCGTGGGCGCGGCCATGGCGTGCGGCAGCCAGAAATGGAAGGGGAACTGCGCGCTCTTGGTGAGCGCGCCCAGCAGCACCAGCACCAGGGCCACGGGGTACAGCGGGTGGGCGCGCACCTGGTCGCCAGCAGCGAGCACGCGGTCCAGGTCGTAGCTGCCCACGATGTGGCCCAGCACCAGCAGGCCGGCCAGCAGGGCGAGGCCGCCCGTGCCCGTCACCGTGAGCGCCATGCGCGCGCCACGGCGCGCGTCCTTGCGGTGGTGCCAGTAGCCGATGAGCAGGAACGAGAACAGGCTGGTCAGCTCCCAGAAGAAGGCGAGCTGGATCAGGTTGCCCGAGAGAACGACCCCGGCCATGGCGCCCATGAAGGCCAGGAAGAACGCGAAGAAGCGCGGCACCGGGTCGGCCGGGGACATGTAGTAGCGCGCGTACAGCACCACCAGCGAGCCGATGCCCAGCACCAGCATGCAGAACATCCACGCGAAGCCATCCATGCGGATGACGAGGTTCATCCCCAGCGCGGGCAGCCAGGGGATTTCCTGGCGCAGCACGCCCCCACCGGCGATCTCGGGGAAATACAGCGCGGTCTGCACCGTGCAAAACAGCGCGATCAGGCCCGCCAGCGTCGATTCGGTGTTGCGGGCGTTCGCGGGCAGCACGGCGGCCAGCAGGCTGCCGAGAAAGGGCAGAAGGATGAGTGAAACCAGGGGCATGTGCGGGCCATTCTATGGGCAGGCCCCTGGCGACATGCTATGAAAACCTGAGCGCATTGACGGCATTGGACATGCCGCCGCCCAGAAATGCCCACTGTTCAGCGAGAAGCGGCCTTGGCGGCCGGGGCGGGCGTGCCGTAGGCCTGCCCGCCCACGGTGAGGCCTTCGGCCGACAGCCGGGCGGCGCGCGAGGCGCCCACGCCGGGCACACGGCCGATGAAGTCGGCCCAGTCGCGAAAGGGCGTTTTCTGGCGTTCCGCGATGATGCGCGAGGACAGGCCCGGGCCGATGCCGCGCACGCCGTCGAGTTCGGCCTCGCTGGCCTGGTTGGCCTCGACGGCGGCGCTCGCGGCGCCGATGCAGCACCAGCAGGCAAGAACGGCGAGCAAGAGGCGGCGCGGACGCATGGTTAGAGTTCCTCGACGCGCCGTGCCGGGTAGCTGTCCCAGGATTGGCAGCCGGGGCATTGCCAGAAATGCTGGCGCGCCTCGAAGCCGCAGGCCGCGCAGCGGTAGCGGGTGAGCGGCAGGGTGGCGTGGTCGAGCGCCCGCTGCACCTGGGGATGGTACTGCTCATGTTCCAGCCGCTCGCCGGCGATCCACTTGGCCGCCGCGACCAGCGAGGGCTCGCTCTCCAGATGGCGCAGGTACCACAACCGGCCCTGCCCGTCGGCCTGCCCGGGTGTCGCGGCCGTCAGCGTCACGATGGCGTCGAGCACGTCGAGCGAGGGGGAGGCGGCATAGTGGCGTTGCAGCAGATCGAGCGCCTGGGCCGTCTGGCCACTGGCCTGCGATGTCTCGACCAGCAGGGCCGCAGCCAGCGGCAGGGCCGCCGGGGCCTCGCCGGCCAGGGCCTTGAGCGTGGCGGCCGCGGCCTCCGGCCGGCCCTGGCGCTGTTGCAGGCGGGCCAGCTCGATACGGGGGCGTGGGGCGTCGGGGGCCGCGTCGCGGGCCTTTTCGAGCAGGGCGCAGGCGCCAAGCGGGTCCTTGCTGGCCAGTTCGAGCGCTTGTTCGCACAGGTAATGCGCCTGCCGGGTGCTGAAGTCGCCCTGGCTGGCGCCATGCATCTTGCAGGCGATGGCGGCCGCGCGCGGCCAGTCGCGCGAGCGTTCATAGATGGCGAGCAGCGCCAGCCGTGCCTGGCCTTCGAAGGGCGTGGCCTCCAGGCGGGCAAGGGCGGTTTCCGCGCGGTCGAGCAGGCCGGCCTTGAGGAAGTCGAGGGCCAGGGCATGCTGGGCGCGTTCGCGGTCCTTCTGCTCCAGGTCGCCGCGCGAGAGCAGGTGCTCGTGCACGCGCACCGCGCGGTCGTATTCGCCGCGGCGCCGGAACAGGTTGCCCAGGGCGAAATGCAGCTCGGAGGTGTCGGGATCGTTTTGCACGGCCTCGATGAAGGCGTCGATGGCTTTGTCCTGCTGCTCGTTGAGCAGGAAGTTCAGACCCTTGAAGTAGGCCTTGGGTACGCTGCGGTTCTCGGCGCGCAGCTGACGCAGATCGATGCGCGATGCGCCCCAGCCCAGCATGAAGGCCAGGGGCAGGCCCAGCAGCAGCCAGACGGGATCAAATTCCATGGGGCGGGGTGGTTTCGGTGTTCGGGGTGGGTGTGGGGGCGCTGGCCATCGGCTGCAGGGCCTGCTGTTGCGCCAGGCGTGCCGCGCTGCGGTGCTTCCACCAGCGGGGCACCATGCCCAGCACGCCGGTCACCAGCCCTGCGGCGAAGGCGGCGAGCACCACCAGCACCAGCGGTGCGCGCCACTGCGTGCCGAAGAAGAAGTGCACGGTGGCATCCTGCTGGTTGTTCAGGGCGAAGGCGAACAGGGTAAAAAAAATGGCTGCCTTGAGCAGCCACAGGAGGTATTTCATGTGTCTCCCCGGTGGTGGGGGAATTCTAAGAGCCGGCTCGCGCACGGCGAGTGAACACACGGAAAATACTGCCAAATTGGTCGTTTCGCCTTGTGCATTAAGCGCTAACAGCTATATTTTCGATAGCTTCTGGCGCTTCAGCCCTGGTCTTTCATCTCGGCGGTGCGCTGGTCCACGGCCTCGCGCAGGGCCTTGCCCGGCTTGAAGTGCGGCACGCGCTTGGACGGAATGGCCACGGCTTCGCCGCTGCGCGGGTTGCGGCCCATGCGCGGGGGGCGGTGGTTGACCGAAAAGCTGCCAAAGCCACGCACCTCGATGCGGTGGCCGCGCACCAGGGCTTCGCCCACGGCGTCCAGCAGGGTCTTGACGGCGTACTCGGCATCGCGGTGGGTGAGCTGGCTGAACCGGGCGGCAAGCTCTTCGACGAGGTCTGATCGGGTCATGACTGGTCTTTTCTTCAGGAAAAATGGCCGGGTGGGCGCATTGTGCGCCCACCCGGCCAGTGCTATCCGACGCGCTGGGCGCTTTATTTGTCGGAATTGTCCAGCTTGGCGCGCAGCAGGGCGCCCAGGCTGGTCGTGCCGGCGCTTTCGCGGGCCGATTGCTGGCTCAGGGACTGCATGGCTTCGTTCTGGTCAGCCATGTCCTTGGCCTTGATCGACAGCTGGATGTTGCGGGTCTTGCGATCCACGTTGACCACCACGGCCGTGACTTCGTCGCCTTCCTTGAGCACGTTGCGGGCATCTTCCACGCGGTCGCGGGAGATTTCCGAAGCACGCAGGTAGCCGATGATGTCGTCGCCCAGGTCGATCTCGGCGCCACGGGCGTCCACGGTCTTGACCTTGCCGGTCACCGTCTGGCCCTTGTCGTTCACGGTCACGAAGGTGGTGAACGGGTCGCCGTCGAGCTGCTTGATGCCCAGGGAGATGCGTTCGCGGTCCACGTCCACGGCCAGCACGATGGCTTCGACTTCCTGGCCCTTCTTGTAGTTGCGCACGGCGGCTTCGCCGGCTTCGTTCCAGGACAGGTCGGACAGGTGCACCAGGCCGTCGATGCCGGCGGCCAGGCCGACGAACACGCCGAAGTCGGTGATCGACTTGATCGGGCCCTTGACGCGGTCGCCGCGCTTGGTGTTCTGCGCGAACTCTTGCCAGGGGTTGGCCTTGCACTGCTTCATGCCCAGGCTGATGCGGCGCTTGTCTTCGTCGATTTCCAGAACCATGACTTCGACTTCGTCACCCAGGGAGACCAGCTTGCTGGGGGCGATGTTCTTGTTGGTCCAGTCCATTTCGGAAACGTGCACCAGGCCTTCGATGCCGGGTTCGAGTTCGACGAACGCGCCGTAGTCGGCAATGTTCGTGATCTTGCCGAACAGGCGGGTGCTCTGGGGGTAGCGGCGCGAAACGCCCATCCAGGGGTCGTCGCCCATCTGCTTCAGACCCAGGGACACACGGTTCTTCTCGGTGTCGAACTTGAGGATCTTGGCGGTGATTTCCTGGCCAGCCGTCACCACTTCGGAGGGGTGACGCACGCGGCGCCATGCCATGTCGGTGATGTGCAGCAGGCCGTCGATGCCGCCCAGGTCCACGAACGCACCGTACTCGGTGATGTTCTTGACCACGCCTTGGACGATGGAGCCTTCCTTCAGGGTTTCCATCAGCTTGGCGCGCTCTTCGCCCATGGAGGCTTCGACCACGGCGCGGCGGCTCAGCACCACGTTGTTGCGCTTGCGGTCCAGCTTGATGACCTTGAATTCCATGGTCTTGTTTTCGTACGGCGTCAGATCCTTGATCGGACGCGTATCGATCAGCGAGCCGGGCAGGAATGCGCGGATGCCGTTGACCAGGACGGTCAGGCCGCCCTTGACCTTGCCGGAGGTGGTGCCGGTGACGAATTCGCCGGATTCCAGGGCCTTTTCCAGGCTCATCCAGGAAGCCAGGCGCTTGGCCGTGTCGCGCGACAGGATGGTGTCGCCGTAGCCGTTTTCGATGGAGCCGATGGCCACCGAGACGAAGTCACCCACTTGGACTTCGACTTCGCCCTTGTCGTTCTTGAATTCTTCCAGCGGCACGTAGGCTTCGGACTTGAGGCCGGCGTTGACCACGACGAAGTTGTGTTCCACGCGCACGACTTCGGCGGTGATAACTTCGCCCGGGCGCATTTCGGTACGCTGCAGGGATTCTTCAAAAAGGGCGGCAAAAGATTCGGACATGTGTTTCCTTGCCACAAACAGGATTCCGGCAGCACTATTGCTACCGTTTTTATAGCTGCTTGCGGTGGTTTTGCGGGGATTCCGCAGGTTAAGTTATAGAACCACCTGGCCGTGCGCTGCTGCGCGGCGGGGGGCCGGGTGGGCCTGTTGTCAGCCTTGCGCGCGGGGCGTGAAAGGCTGCCGCTCCTGCCACCAGCCGAGCACCCGGTCCACGGCCTGTTCGACCGTGATTTCGGAGCTGTCCAGTAGCAGGGCGTCCTGCGCGGGCTTCAAGGGGGCGGCGCTGCGGGACATGTCCCGTGCGTCGCGCGCCTCCAAATCCGCACGAAGGTCTTCGATTCTAGCCGTTAATCCCTTTGAAATCAACTGCTTGTGGCGCCTCTCGGCGCGGCAGGCGGCGCTCGCCGTGAGGTAGACCTTGAGGGGCGCGCCGGGGAAGATCACCGTGCCCATGTCGCGGCCATCGGCCACGAGGCCCGGCAGGCGGCGAAAACCGTGCTGCAGGTCCACCAGGGCTTCGCGCACGGCGGGCAGGGCCGAGACGCGCGAGGCGTTCATGCCGGCCTCCTCGGTGCGGATGGCCTCGGTCACGTCATCGCTGCCCAGCCAGATCTTGCCGCCTTCGAAGCGCACCGGGAGTTGGCGTGCCAGCGCGGCAATCTGCGCCTCGTGCCCGGTGTCGATGGCCAGGCCCGCGCGCGTGGCGGCCAGGGCGGTGATGCGGTACATCGCGCCGGAGTCGAGGAAGGCGTAGCCCAGGCGCTGGGCCACCAGCGCGGCCACGGTGCCCTTGCCCGAGGCGGTGGGGCCGTCGATGCAGAGCACGGGAATGCGCTCGGGGGCCGTCCGGGCGACCGAGAACAGGGCCTCGAAGTAATCGGGGAAGGTCTTGGCGACGCACTTGGGGTCTTCGATGCGCACCGGCAGGCCGGCCGGATTGAAAGCGGCAAGCGAGAAGCACATGGCGACGCGGTGGTCGTCGTAGGTGTGGATGCTGGCGGCCTTCCAGTCGGCCACGGTGGCCGGCGGCGTCACGGTGATGCAATCCGCGCCTTCCTCCACGGTGGCGCCGAGCTTGCGCAGCTCGGTGGCCATGGCGGCGATGCGGTCGGTTTCCTTGACGCGCCAGCTCGCGATGTTGCGCAGCCGGGTCGTGCCTTCGGCATAGAGCGCCATCACGGCCAGCGTCATGGCGGCGTCGGGGATGTGGTTGCAGTCCAGGTCGATGGCTTTCAGGGGCCAGGCGCCGCGTTCGATCTGCAGCCAGTTGGGGCCGCCGGTGACCTGTGCGCCCATGGCGCGCGCGGCCTCGACGAAGCGGATGTCGCCCTGGATCGAATCCAGGCCCACACCCAGGATCTTGATGCCTTTTTGGCCTGCCGGGCAGGATGTTATTGCGCCAAGTGCTATGAAATAACTAGCAGAAGAAGCGTCCGCCTCGACATGGATGTGGCCCGGCGATTGGTAGCGGCAGCCGGCGGGAATGGTAAAACGTTGCCAGTTCTCATGCGCCACGCGGATGCCGAAGCGTTCGAGCAGTTGCAGCGTGATGTGGATGTAGGGCTTGGAGATGAGTTCGCCCACCACCTCGATCACCACGTCCTGCTGGGTGGCCGCCAGCGGCAGGGCCATGAGCAGGGCGGTGAGGAATTGGCTCGACACATCGCCACGCACGCGGATGGGCGCGGCGAGTTGCAGTGCTGGCACGCCTGCCGTGTGGGCGATGCGCAGGGGGGGGTAGCCGTCGTTGCCCAGGTAGTCGATCTGGCAGCCGAGCTGGCGCAGGGCATCGACCAGATCGCCGATGGGGCGTTCATGCATGCGCGCGATACCGCCGAGTTCGAATTCACCACCCAGCAGGGCCAGCGCGGCGGTGAGTGGACGCATGGCCGTGCCGGCGTTTCCGAGGAACAGTTTCGCGGGGGACCGTGGCGCGCGGCCTCCGAGGCCGGAGATGCGCACCTCGGTGCCGTCTTCCTCCACGCCGCAGCCGAGCTGGCGCAGGGCGTCGAGCATGACGCGGGTGTCGTCCGAAGCCAGCAGGTCGTGCACCGTGGTGGTGCCGTTGCTCAGCGCGGCCAGCAGCAGCACGCGGTTGGAAATGCTTTTGGAGCCCGGCAGCTGCACCTCGCCTGCGGCGGAGTCCAGTGGGGGCAGGTCGAGAAAGGCCGTGGTGAACATTTATTTGTGGCGTGAGGTGCGCTGCGCACCCATGCGCCAGTGCGCGCGGGTTTCGCTGGCCAGGGTGAGCATGTCCTCGATGGCCTGGGCATTGCCCTCGCGCATGGCCTGTTCCAGGCGCTGCAGGGTTTGCTGGAACAGGCTGGACTGGGCCAGCAGTTCTTCGCGGTTGGCCAGCAGGATGTCGCGCCAGACCTTGGGGTCGCTGGCGGCGATGCGCGTGAAGTCGCGGAAACCTGGCCCGGCCAGCGACAGGAAGGTGTCGGCGTGGGGCTGGCCGGTGATGCTGTTGACCAGCGAGAACGCCAGCAGGTGCGGCAGATGGCTGACGGCGGCGAAGGCCGCGTCGTGCGATTCGGGCGACATGCTGGTGACACGGCAGCCCAGGGCCGTCCAGACCTCCTCGGCGCGCTGCAGCTGGGCCGTGAGCGTGCGCTCCGTGGGCGTCAGGATGACCTGGCGGCCGGTGTAGAGATCGGCCTCGGCATGTTCCACGCCCGAGACCTCGCGGCCTGTGATGGGGTGGGCGGGCACGAACGAGCCCACCTTGTCGCGCAGCGCGCGTTCGGCGGCCATGACCACGTCGGCCTTGGTGGAGCCCACGTCCATGACCAGCATCTGCGGCGTGATCAGGTGCTTGATGGCCTTGAGCGTGGCCTCGGTGGCGGAAACGGGCACGGCCAGCAGCACGATGTCGGCACCGGCCACGGCCAGCAGGGCCGAGGGCGCTTCCACGTCGATCACGCCAAGCTGGCGGGCGCGGTCGGTGGTGGAGGGGGATTTGCTGTAGCCGACCACGCGCTGCACCAGCCCCGCGCGCTTGAGTGCCAGTGCAAACGACCCGCCCATCAGGCCGCAGCCAATGAGTCCTAGTTGTTCAAACATGGTGAGATTCCGAGGGGGCAGCGCCGGGCTGTGGCTGCATGGACAGGGCGGAGCCGGGGTGGGAGGCCATCATGACGACACCGGGTAGGTGCCCAGCACCTTGTAGTAGGCGCACAGGCTGCGCAATTCGGTCAGCGCGGCATTGACATGGGGCTGGCTCGGGTGGCCGTCGATATCGATATAGAAATAGTATTCCCACTGGCCCGTGCGCGCCGGACGCGACTCGAAGCGCGTCATCGAGACGCCATGCTTCTTGAGCGGCACCAGCAGGTCGTGCACCGCGCCGGGCTGGTTGGGCACCGAGACGATCAGGCTGGTGCAGTCGTGGCCCGAGGGCGGCGGCGTGTCCAGCGTGTGCGGCAGGCAGATGATGGCGAAGCGCGTGCGGTTGTAGGCCTCGTCCTGGATGGCATGGGCCACGATGTGCAGGCCGAATTGCGTGGCCGCGCGGTCGCTGGCCAGGGCGGCCCAGGCCGGGTTGGTGGCCGCCAGGCGCGCGCCCTCGGCGTTGCTGGAGACCGGACGGCGCTCGGCGTGCGGCAGGTGCTTGGAGAGCCAGGCCTGGCATTGCGCCAGGGCCTGCGGATGGGCCAGCACAGCCTCGACGCCTTCGAGCGTATTGGTGGTGCGCAGCAGGTTGTGGCGCACCAGCAGGCTGACCTCGCCCACCACGTGCGTGGGCGTGTGCAGGAACAGATCGAGCGAGCGCGTGACCACGCCCTCGACCGAGTTTTCGACCCCCACCACGCCGAACTGGGCACTGCCCGAGGCCGTGGCGTGGAACACCTCGTCGAAGTTGGCGCAGTACACGATGTCGGCCGCGCCGCCGAAGTATTCAATGGCGGCCTGCTCGCAGAAGGTGCCGGCCGGGCCCAGCACGGCCACGCGCTGGGGCGATTCGAGCGCCAGGCAGGCCGACATGATTTCGCGCCAGATGGCGGCCACATGCGCGCCCTTGAGCGGGCCAGGGTTGGCGCCGGTGATCTTCTCGATGACCTGGGCCACGCGGTCGGGGCGGAAGAACGGCGTGCCTTCACGCTTCTTGACTTCGCCGACGCGCTCGGCCACCAGCGCGCGCTGGTTCAGCAGGGTCAGGAGCTGCTGGTCGATGTTGTCGATCTGGACGCGCAGGCTGGCCAGCTCGGGGGATGCTTGGGGTGTGTTCATTGAGGGGCGGGGTCAGGCGTGCAGCTGCTCAAATTCTCGCATGTAGTCCACCAGCGCCTGCACGCCGGACAGCGGCATGGCGTTGTAGATGCTCGCGCGCATGCCGCCCACGGACTTGTGGCCCTTGAGTTGCAGCAGGCCGCGCTGTTTCGCGCCGGCCAGGAAAGCGTCGTTGCGGGTCTCGTCGCGCAGGAAGAAGGGTATGTTCATACGCGAGCGGCAGTTCGGCGCCACTTTGTTGATGTAAAGTTGGGATTGGTCGATGGCCTCGTAAAGCAGCTTCGCCTTGGCGATGTTGCGCTGCTCCATGGCGGCGATGCCGCTGGCCGCGCCCTCGCGCTGGCGCTTGAGCCACTGGAAGGTCAGGCCCGCCATGTAGATGCCCCAGGTGGGCGGGGTGTTGTACATGGACTGGTTGTCGGCCACGGTCTTGTAGTCGAAGGCGCTGGGGCAGGCGGCCAGGGCGTGGCCCAGCAGGTCCTCGCGCACCACGACCAGGGTCAGGCCAGCCGGCCCCAGGTTCTTCTGCGCGCCGCCAAAGGCCAGGCCGACGCGCGACCAGTCCACCGGGCGGGAGGCCACGTGCGACGAAAAATCGATCACCAGCGGGGCATCGCATCCGAGGGCCTTCAGGTCGGGCAGCTCGTGGAACTCGACGCCGTTGATGGTTTCGTTGCTGCAGATGTGCAGGTAGCTGGCGCCCCGGCTGGGTGCCCAGCTGGCCGGGTCGGGCAGTGTGGTGAAGCCGCTGGCCTCGCCGGAGGCGATCACGTTGACCTCGGCGGCGTATTTGCGCGCTTCCTTCTGCGACTTCTGGCTCCAGCTGCCGGTGACGACGAAGTCCACGGTGGCGGCGCGCGAGAGGTTCAGCGGCACGATGGCGTTCTCGGCCAGGCCACCGCCCTGCATGAACAGGATCTTGAAGTTGGAGGGCACGGCCAGCAGCTCGCGCAGATCGGCCTCGGCCTGCTCGTAGATCGAGATGAACTCCTTGCCGCGGTGGCTCATCTCCATCACGCCCATGCCACTGCCGTGCCAGTCCAGCATTTCGGCGGCGGCCTGCTCCAGGACTTCGGCGGGAATGGCGGCCGGGCCGGCGGAGAAGTTGTAGGGGCGTTGCATGGTTGATCGTGAAAAATGGCTCTGATGCTTTTGAATCAAGCGTCTAAAGCTATAAAAATAATAGCAATCATCCGCCCCGGAGTGGGGCGGATGGGGGTCATTCGTCGGTGGAGGGCGGCGTGTCTTCGGATTCGGCGTTCTCGGCGGCGTTGGCGTCGTTTTCCACGATGCGCTGCAGGCCGCTGAGCTGGGAGCCTTCGTCCAGGGCGATCAGCGTCACGCCCTGCGTGGCGCGGCCGAGTTCACGGATCTCGCTCACGCGGGTGCGCACCAGCACACCCTTGTCGGTGATGAGCATGATCTCGTCGTCGGCATGCACCAGCGTGGCGGCCACGACCTTGCCGTTGCGCTCGCTTTGCTGGATGGCGATCATGCCCTTGGTGCCCCGGCCATGGCGGGTGTATTCGGTGATGCTGGTGCGCTTCCCAAAACCGTTGATGGTGGCGGTCAGCACGCTCTGGGTTTCGTCCTCGGCCACCAGCATGGCGATCACGCTCTGGCCGTCTTCGAGCATCATGCCGCGCACGCCGCGCGCCTGGCGGCCCAGGGGGCGCACGTCGTTCTCGTCGAAGCGCACGGCCTTGCCGCCGTCGGAGAACAACATCACATCGTGCTGGCCATCGGTGAGTGCGGCGCCGATGAGGTAATCGCCCTCGTCGAGGTTGACGGCGATGATGCCGCCCTTGCGCGGGTTGCTGAACTCGTCGAGCGCGGTCTTCTTCACGGTGCCCATGCTGGTCGCCATGAACACGTAGTGGTCGGCCGGGAAGCTGCGGAATTCCCCGGTCAGCGGCAGCACCACGTTGATCTTTTCGCCGTCCTGCAGCGGGAACATGTTGACGATGGGGCGGCCGCGCGAGCCGCGCGAGCCTGCCGGCACTTCCCAGACCTTGAGCCAGTACAGGCGGCCCCGGTTGGAGAAGCACAGGATGTAGTCGTGCGTGTTGGCGATGAAAAGCTGGTCGATCCAGTCGTCTTCCTTGGTCGCCGTGGCTTGCTTGCCGCGCCCGCCGCGCTTCTGGGCGCGGTATTCGGACAGGGGCTGGCTCTTGATGTAACCCGTGTGGCTGAGCGTGACCACCATGTCGGTGGGGGTGATCAGGTCCTCAGTGGAGAGGTCCTGTGCGCTGTATTCCACTTCGCTGCGGCGTGCGCCCAGCTTGTGCTGGCCGAACTCCTGCTTGATGGCTGTCAGTTCCTCGCCAATGATGGTGGAAACGCGCTCGGGCGTGGCCAGGATGTCGAGCAGATCCTCGATGACCGCCATGACGTCCTTGTACTCGGCGACGATCTTGTCCTGCTCCAGGCCGGTCAGGCGCTGCAGGCGCATCTGCAGGATTTCCTGGGCCTGCGTGTCCGACAGGCGGTACAGGCCGTCCTGGCCCATGCCGAATTCGCGCTCCAAGCCCTCGGGACGGTAGTCGTCGGCATTCACGACACCGCCGTCGGCGCGGGTGCGGGTCAGCATCTCGCGCACGAGCTTGCTGTCCCAGGCGCGGTTCATCAGCTCGGCCTTGGCCACGGGCGGCGTGGGCGCGTTGCGGATGATGGCGATGAAGTCGTCGATGTTGGCCAGTGCCACGGCCAGGCCTTCGAGCACATGGCCGCGCTCGCGCGCCTTGCGCAGCTCGAACACGGTGCGGCGCGTCACCACTTCGCGGCGGTGCTGCAGGAAGACCTGGATCAGGTCCTTGAGGTTGCACAGCTTGGGCTGGCCATCCACCAGGGCCACCATGTTCATGCCGAAGGTGTCCTGCAGCTGCGTCTGCTTGTACAGGTTGTTGAGCACCACCTCGGGCACTTCGCCGCGCTTGAGTTCGATCACCAGGCGCATGCCCGATTTGTCGCTCTCGTCCTGGATGTGGCTGATGCCTTCGAGCTTTTTCTCGTGCACCAGCTCGGCCATGCGCTCCTGCAGCGTCTTCTTGTTGACCTGGTAAGGCAGCTCGTCCACGATGATCGCTTGGCGCTGGCCCTTGTCGATGTCCTCGAAGTGGCACTTGGCGCGCATCACCACCTTGCCGCGGCCGGTGCGGTAGCCGTCCTTCACGCCGTTGATGCCGTAGATGATGCCGGCGGTGGGGAAGTCGGGCGCCGGGATGATCTCCATCAACTCGTCGATGGAGGTGTCCGGGTTGCGCAGCATGTGCAGGCACGCGTCCACCACCTCGTTGAGGTTGTGCGGCGGAATGTTGGTCGCCATGCCCACGGCGATGCCGGCCGAGCCGTTGACCAGCAGATTGGGCAATTTGCTGGGCAGCACCAGCGGCTCTTTTTCACTGCCGTCATAGTTGGGTCCGAAATCGACGGTTTCCTTGTCGATGTCGGCCAGCATTTCGTGGGCGATCTTCGCCAAGCGAATTTCCGTGTAACGCATGGCGGCGGCGTTGTCGCCGTCCACCGATCCGAAATTGCCCTGGCCGTCCACCAGCATGTGGCGCAAGGAGAAATCCTGGGCCATCCGAACGATGGTGTCGTACACCGCCGAGTCGCCGTGCGGGTGGTACTTACCGATCACGTCGCCAACGATACGGGCCGACTTCTTGTAGGGCCGGTTCCAGTCGTTGTTCAGCTCGTGCATGGCGTAGAGGACGCGCCGGTGCACGGGCTTGAGACCATCGCGCGCGTCCGGCAGGGCCCGGCCCACGATCACGCTCATGGCGTAATCCAGGTAACTGCGGCGCATCTCCTCTTCAAGGCTGATGGGCAGGGTCTCTTTGGCGAACTGGGTCATGGGGCATGCGTGAAGGCGGCAAGGGACGACCATTTTAGGGGCAAGCGCTTGTGGCTATCGAGCAACACATCGTGGCGATTGCGCTTTTGTCCTACGGTCATGTCAAGGCGTTGGGTCACACCATGTGTTTACGTATGGCACAATCAATTTCAACGTTTTTGGTGGTGGTCACCGGCGACGTCGTATATTTCGCCGCGCGGCTGCGGCTTTTTCCCGAAAAGAGGAGAACCATGAAGAAACTGAACAAAGTGGCAATGCTGGTTGCGTCGGCTGTGCTTGCAACCGCCGCTGGCGCACAAACCATCGACAACTGGAAGAACGGCTCCGGCGAACTGGTCTGGAAGAACGGCACCAACGAACTGTGCTGGCGCGACGCTTCCTGGACGCCCGCCACCGCCGCCGCTGGTTGCGACGGTGCCCTGGCTGCTCCCGCACCCGCTGCTGCTCCCGCGCCTGCTCCCGCACCCGCTGCTGCTGCACCTGCTGCCAAGCCAGCTCCTGCTCCCGCCGTTGCCTCCAAGGTGACCTACGCCGCCGACGCATTCTTCGACTTCGACAAGGCTGTGCTGAAGCCCGAAGGCAAGGCCAAGCTGGACGACCTGGTCTCCAAGGTCAAGGGCATCAACCTGGAAGTCATCATCGCCGTGGGTCACACCGACTCCGTGGGCTCTGACGCTTACAACCAGAAGCTGTCCGTGCGCCGTTCCGAAGCCGTGAAGGCTTACCTGGTGTCCAAGGGCATCGAAAAGAACCGCGTGTACACCGAAGGCAAGGGCGAAAAGCAGCCCGTGGCCGACAACAAGACCAAGGAAGGCCGCGCCAAGAACCGTCGCGTGGAAATCGAAGTGGTCGGCACCCGCGCCAACTGATCTCTTCCGAGATTCTGAAAAAAGCCCCGGTAACGGGGCTTTTTTTATGGGGCGCCCAGGCGCTTGCTGGACAATACACCGTCATGAACAACACCCTCAATGTCGATCCGGCCGAGCTGGCCAAATTCTCGGAACTGGCCCACCGCTGGTGGGACCCTGAAAGCGAATTCCGGCCCCTGCACGAAATCAACCCCTTGAGGCTGGAATGGATCAATGGTCTTTCTCCACTGCACGGCCAGAGGGTGCTGGACGTCGGCTGCGGCGGCGGTATCCTGGCTGACGCCATGGCCCGCAAGGGGGCGGATGTGCTCGGCATTGATCTGGCGGGGAAATCCTTGCGCGTGGCGCAACTGCATGCCCTGGAGGCGCAGACACCGCGTGTGCAGTATCGCGAGGTCAGCGTGGAGGCCCTGGCCGCCGAGCAGCCTGGCAGCTTTGATACGGTGACATGCATGGAGATGCTGGAGCATGTCCCTGATCCCGCCTCCGTGGTCAAGGCCTGCGGTCAGCTCGTCAAGCCGGGTGGTTGGGTATTCTTTTCCACCATCAACCGCAATGCCAAGGCCTTCATGCTGGCCATTGTTGGCGCGGAATACGTGCTGAACATGCTGCCGCGTGGAACACACGAATACGCCCGGTTGATCCGCCCCAGCGAGCTGGCCGCCAGTTGCCGCACCGCCGGGCTCGATGTGCTGCAGACCAAGGGCCTGCAATACAACCCACTCACCCGCCGGTACTGGCTCAATGAAGACACGGACGTGAACTACCTGTTCGCCACGCGTCGCCCTGCCTGAAGGGTGAAGATGTTCACCGATATCCGTGCCGTGCTGTTTGACCTGGATGGCACGCTGATAGACAGCGCTCCCGACCTGGGGGCTGCTGCCGACAAAATGCGCACCGATCGCGGCCTGCCGCCCCTGCCTTTGGACCGCTACCGCCCGATGGCCGGTGCTGGCGCGCGCGGCATGTTGGGCGAGGCTTTCGGCATCACGCCCGAGCATGCGGACTTCCCCCTCTACCGCGAGGAGTTTTTTGCCAATTACCAGGCATGCATGACCCACCGCACACAGGTGTTCGAAGGGGTGGCCGAGCTGGTGCGGTGTCTGGTCCAGCACCGGCTTGCTTGGGGGGTTGTCACCAACAAGTCGTCGCGTTTCACCGATCCGCTGGCCCGCTCCATGCCCCTTTTCGCTAGCGCGGGCGCCATTGTCAGCGGCGACACGACGCCCCATGCCAAGCCGCATCCGGCGCCTCTGCTCGAAGCCGCAAGCCGGCTGGGCCTGGCCCCGGCGCAGTGCGTGTATGTGGGAGATGACGAGAGGGACGTGGTCGCGGGCTTGGCCGCAGGCATGGGCACCGTGGCTGCATGCTACGGATACCTGGGCAACAAGGCCGACGTGAGGCGCTGGGGCGCCCACGCCGAGATTAATTTTCCCCTCGACCTCTTGCAATTGCTGGACCTGGCCTAAAATCGGGTACTGAGGGGCTGCCCTGGTTTCGACGTGGGTTCGGAATCGGCGTGGTGCATGCCGAGCTTGAGTGGCGCTCGTAAATCTGCATTCAAAAAACTAACTGCAAACGACGAACGTTTCGCACTCGCCGCTTAATCCGGTGAGCCTTGCAACAGCACGCTGATGGGCTGGGCAAGGGGGTCGCAAGGCCTCCAGGCTGCAAGGGAATTCACATCAGCTGGCTTGGTGCCGGGTACCTTGGCATTGAGCGAGAAACAAGGGTGCTGGCCTGGAATGAAGCGTGCGGCTGCGCGTTGTTCCGGGTGAGATCCAAAGCAGACCGCTAAGCATGTAGATCTGCCCGATGAAGGCTTGCGGACGCGGGTTCAATTCCCGCCAGCTCCACCATTTTGAAGGTAACCTGTTGATTTTCATGGTAAAAACATGAATCGACAGGCGCCAAGGGGTACCAAATGAGGTACCAAAATGCCCTCCCCTTGGCTTATGGCCCGTAAAGACGGGCTGTACTGTCGGGTGTTCATCCCGACCGACCTGCGATCCGTCATTGGGCAACGCTACCTTGTCAGGTCTCTGGCAGTCTGGGATAAAGACCAAGCCCGTCTTATCGCTGCACGGTACGCCGTGGCGTTGGGCGACCTGTTTCGCCAACTGCGCAAGGAGTTGCTCATGTCAGAGCCCAGGGTCTCGGACATCATCCAGACTATTAAGACGGGTGGAGCCCGCGATCTGACCATCCGTCGCAGCGATCCACTCACAGGCCAGGTTGAAGAGGTTGTAATCAACAACGAGCGTGATGCGGTGCTTGCCCGCAAGCACATGCCTCACCTTTTCCAGCCACCGATGGCGCCCGTTATTGCTCCACAAGTCGCGGAGGTAGCAGTCGCAGCGGGCAATGTTGGTAGTTCAAAGAGCGTTTTTCGACTTTCGCCCGACTATGCTGCGCCGATGTCCCATCGCGTGGCTGCATTCAAAGAGCACCTCGAGAGGTCCAACAGTACAACAAAGTACGTGGATGAGTGCTTGCGAGCCTTGGAAATACTGAAGGACATTGCGGGAGACCTGCCTCCAGACGACTATTCACCCAGGATCGTTGATGAGTTCATGGAGCGGGTGAAATGGTTGCCTCGCAATCCTGAGAAGGACAAGAAAAACCGTGATCTCTGGCGCAAGATCAGCTTTTTGCAGGCCACCCACCACGTCCAAATTGAGCAGTTACCGCACATCTCCGAAAGCACGGTCACCAAGCATGTGATTCGACTTTCGGCGTTCTTCTCTTTCTGCAAGCGACGTCGTTACATGGGGCACGACAATCCGTTTTCTGGCAGAACTCCCAAGAGGAAGATGACGAAGGGGGGGGCAACGGAATCTTTGGCGGAACGGTTGCCGTTTGACTTGCAGGACTTGGAGCAAATTTTTTCTTCCCAGCTCTACAAGACCCGCACGATGCCACACACATTCTGGCCCCCATTGATTGCATTGATGACTGGGGCTCGAGTCAACGAAATTTCTCAACTTTATCTTGACGACATCGTCAATGACATTCCAGGCAAACCTGATGCGTGGCGATTCATGATCCTCGCCAAGCGGACGGATCAGAGGGTGAAGAATGAAAGCGCTTTGCGCTCAATACCCATGCATCCTAGGCTGATCGAAATGGGTTTTCTGTGCTATCTGGAAGACCTGCGTCGCTTGGGCCATCAGCGCGTTTTTCCAAGTCTGGTCTACACCAAAGCCTCTGGCTACGGGGATACCGTCTCGGAGTTCTTTTCACGCTATCTGCGAGACAAGGTCAAAATCAAAGACCCGCGCAAAGTCTTCCACAGTTTTCGACACTGGTTCTGTCATCAACTGTTCAATCAGTCGAATGCAGAACGCATGCATATTGTTTCACTCACAGGCCATGCGCGTGAGGGCACGTTCGAAAGAACCTACGCCCATGAGCTTCACTATGAAGCGAAACTGAGCCTGCTCAACCGTTTGCCGTTGCCCATGCTTGAACTCCCTGTGTACAAACAGGGTGACTGCGACTCCTACTACAAGAGGTTCTTTGTCAACCGTGCAGCGAGAGCAAGACGTGACGCGGCAAAAGACAACACCGTTCAAGGTGTGTCTTTGAAACCAAAAACTCGTCGAAACCAGATGCGAGCAGGTAAAGCCTCCTAATGCGGAAAGCGCTCGCATGGGCATGAGATTCAAAGGGACCTTGTACGTTCTTTTGCCTGCAGGCCTTTCCGGCCCTTGAGCCATGCGATGACAAATTCTTTGGATACCTGCTGCGGGTCGCGTCCCGCGTTGAGCATTTCGAGGGCAAGGTCCTCTGGATTCTCTTCATACTCTTCGAACAACTCACTGCATTCCTGACAGATCTCGGGTGTAGGCACGTTTTCGATCCAATTCGCCACATCAATGCTGGTGATGAGGTAGCCCATGAGACGAGTGATCGGAATCCAGCTATCGCGATTGTTGACGTTCTTGTCGTGGCTGAGGTACCACTCAGAGGAACACAGCGTGTTCTCGATCACATGGAAAGTGAAGCCGTCGTCGGCGCGCTGATAAGTCTGATAAAAATAGTCTCCGATGTCGCCATCATCAATATCGTCCCAGTCGATCTGATGGTTCATCAGCGCCATAAATTCTGCGAAGGGATGTTGGTCGAGAGATTGCGTTTGGTTCATGGTGTTCTCCTATTCGTGTGAAGCAAAAATGAACAGGGCACAAGTCATGTGTCCCTGTTCATTGACTGTCTTTCTCAGGCGGCTTGGGCAATGACTGCATCGTTTTTGGCCTTCTTGCTTGCCTTGGCGAGTTTCTTGGGCAGGCCAACGGCGTCAGCAGTCAATTCGGGACGGTTCAGGCATTGATTGCCCCAACCCTCCCAGCCTGGGCGAGGAACGCCCCGACAGAACAACTCAATCTTGCTCAGCGTTGGGTACATCGACTCAATCAGAACGTACCCTTCCTCGGGCTTGCGGCTATGGATTTGACTGTCCTTCTTTTCGCGAATGAGCGAAGTTGGGCGATTCGCCACAACGAAGCCATTTCCCTTGCCACGAGTGGCCATCAAGATCAGCTCGTGGCGCGCATCGTGGAAAACCCCTGCGCCTGGGATCTGCTTGTCCCACACAAAATTGGTCTTGTACTCAAAGCCCCAGGATTCGATGACCTGAAGCCCTTTCCTCAGTTGACTGTTTGGAATCCAGAGAAAAAGGACTGCATCATCTGCGGCGAGCTTGTTCACCTCCATGTCGCAAATTTCTTCAATCGACATCGTCGGGTACGGCGCTTTGTCTTTACCAAGATAGTCCCACGGTGGATCTGCATAGATGACGCCATAACGAGACTCACCAATCGGCAGCTCCACAGTGTTGGCCGCAGCCTTTGCCCGCTCAGAGCTGAGTCCGACATTTGCGATCGCCTCGGCAGTACGCTGCTTTGCTGCCGAAACTGCAAACGCAATCTTCTTCCCGTAGTTGCTTCCCGCAGGCGATTTCAAGATCTCCTTGATGGTTGCGTTCGACAAGGACTTGGCTGCAGCCTCACCAGTTTTAAGGGTGACGTCGCCCTTCTCAACATGCTGGATCAAATCGGAATTGCCCTTCTGAATGATCTTCTGCGCGCGCTGAAGGGAATCAACCGAGATGGCAAAACGCTTTGCCGCCTCACCTTGCGTCACAGCGCCGATGCTCTGCTGGTTGGAGCCCAGCGAAGTAGTGGAAAGACGTGCAGCCATCAAGGCACGCTGCCCCTCAGTCCAGTGCTTGCGCAAAAGATTCAGAGAAATAACAGAGGCTTCACCACCGCCCGCACCAGACGAGACATTGCAAAACGGTGGCGTGATCCCCAGCTCTACACAAGCGTCATAGCGTGCGCGGCCATCAATGATTTGCCCATCCAGCAAGGCGATCGGAACACGCACCCCGTGCTGCTGGATATCAGCGAGCAAGGCGACGTAGGTACACTCATCCATTGCTGGGAGCAGTTTCGCAGCAGGGTGAATTTCCACCTTAGGCGCTGCTGCTTGATCGTTTTCTGCGTAAGACACCGAGACGTTTTCGTGTGCTGCTTTGTGTTTCGTATTTTTCATAAGCGTCCTTTCATTTGACACAGCAACTCGCTGTGGAATGAATTCTCCGGAGATGAGCACTTAACGGATACGACACGAAATGGCTCTATTTCGTGGCTGCGCAAAACTCCTCGATCACCT
The DNA here is from genome assembly GCF_003604195.1 of Simplicispira lacusdiani. Lineage (GTDB taxonomy): Bacteria > Pseudomonadota > Gammaproteobacteria > Burkholderiales > Burkholderiaceae_C > Simplicispira > Simplicispira lacusdiani. The sequence continues at coordinate 94,152 of NZ_QXGR01000005.1, read as the reverse complement.
GCGACTCCTCCTGTAGAAAGAAGAGTTTGAAATAATTCACCCGTGTGCTGTCGGAGTACACAGGACAATGGGAGCAGCAGTGGCCGGACGAAAAAATCGTGATGCTGTCGAGCGCTTCAAATCAGCGGCTTGGGGAAGTGCGGTCCTACACGCCGCAAATGCAAGTAGTCAAAACTCTTTTGACGCCAGTTGGGTGAAGAGATCAGCCACTTTGCTTGTAGAGCACCAGGTTTTTCAACCACCTCGGATAGACCGCATCAGGTCGGGAAATGTGTCGCCATCCCATCAGACACTAAAAATCGTCGAGCGGTACTACCCAGGCACAAGTGACATCTATCATCACGGGCCAGGCCAGTACCCACTCTGGGAGGTGATGGGCGGCACCATCGAGGCTTCGATGCGCGTCATCAGACTTCACGTCAAAGAACTGCATGGCCTGGAGAAACATCGCCCCCCATTGAGTGCGTACATCGTGCGCGTAATTGCTCAGTACTACCCCATCACACTCGATGGCGTTGATTTCATTGATTGGCAACGCGGCAAGCAGAAAAATGTCATCGCTGCCTACTACAAGCCCTTGGTGAATTTGCCACCCACCATACCCAATGCTACGAACACCGTTGCAGGACTGAACGTCGATGATGTGGCTGTGCTGCTTTCCATGTACAGGCTGGCACTATTTGTCGGTGACGAACCGTTGAAGCACCTTTATTTCATCCATGGGGTATGGCCCGTAATGCAGGCACTTCTTCACCCATGGGGCATTGACGGTGAGCTGGTTGCTTGGATCAACGGCATGTGGGAACAACCCTCTCTTCTTCGTTAATGCGGTCTTGCTAGCTTGGGTGCCGCCCGGGCGGCACCCTCCGTTTGTCCCTTCTTTTCCGGCCCCCCTTGCTTTCCTCTGTTGAAGGAGGTAAGTGTCTGAAGGGTGTGCAGCGAGCAATGTTCTGCACCGGGTTCTAAACCCGTGCAGAACGCTCGCTGGCACGCCAGCCATACAAAAAGAAGAAGGGAGGCATCCATGGCACAACCACTATTACCCCGGCAGGTCTTGCGCGAACGCTTTGACCTGTATCTGAACGAAGCCGAGCGCGAAGCGATTACCACTAGGGCGAGGCGGTTGAATCTACCGGTATCCACATACATCCGCAAAGCCGCATTAAGTCAACGCATTCAAGCGCCACCACCGGCCTTGAACATCAAGGCATGGCAAGAGGCTGCACGGTGGGCATCCAACCTTAACCAGCTTGCTCATGCCATTGCCAGCGGCAACGCCACAGGCGTAGACGCCACCACAGTCCTACAACTCAGCGATGCCGTTCGTGCTTTGCGGCTGCAACTGCTGACGCATGACGCCATCGCCGAAGGGGAGTCCACGTGATTGGCAAGGCAATTAAAGGCAAGGGCGCCCGAGGGCTGCTTGAATACCTGCTCAACGGAGAGCGCGCCAGCATCATCGGCGGCACGTTGGCAGGCATCACTCCCCGCGACATGGCGGCTGAAATCGGCGCCATACGCAGGCTGCGCCCCAAGATGGGGAAAGCCATCCTGCACCTGCCGTTGTCTGCACACCCGCAGGACAAAACCTTGTCCGACCAAAATTGGTCAGACATCTGCAACTTCGTCGCCCACGGGCTGGGCTACGAAGGGTGCCCGATGAAGTTCATCCGGCACAACGACACCGACCACGACCACGTCCATATGGTCATCTGCCGCATCAACGCACAGGGGCAGGCCATTTCGGACTCCAACGACTACCGCCGTATCGAGACGTTGTTGCGTGAAGTGGAGCGTCAATACCACCTGCACAGGGTTGAACAACCCGGAGCAGGCTCAAAAAGAAAACACCAAAAGGAGACACACATGAACACAACCGACAAAACCCAAAATCTACAAGACGACGCCTACGAACCAGCACCAAGCATGGTCGCCGACCCAGTCCAGGGCATCCCAGTTATCGACCTGCCGGTGGTCGCTATGACCATGATGCAGCCGGAGCCCAGGCACAGTTCCAAGCGAGCGGCCGACGCCTATCGCCGGGAGCGCAGGCGCGAACTGATGACTCCGCAATACAGTGAAGCCATGCGGGAGGCGTTTGGCGTCAGCCTGCACAACATCCATCAGCACACAGGCGGTGCGGTTCTGTACTTCGACAAGCCCAAAGCCATCCGTGACAACGGCACTTCTGTCACAGCACACCACATGAGCCACCAAGAGGCGGCGCAGATGTTGGTGCGCATGGCGAAGGTCAAGAAGTGGAAATCCGTGACTTTCACCGGCCACCCTGACTTTGTACGCGCAGCCATGCTCGAAGCCCTCAAAACGGGCATGACCGTGGAGCCCGCCGACGCAATGCAAGCGGGAGTGTTGGATACGGTCAAGGAGCAACTGCGCGTCGAGTCAGTGACGCTCACTGGGAAACCCGTCCAGCCATCGCAACTGGCGGCATTCCGCGAGCGACGCAGGGAGCAGGGCAATCTGGACCCCAACTACATCCCACCCCAACACCACACGCCAAGCAGGCGATTCGGCTGAGTCAACAACAAGGAGGAACCCATGACAACAAAGAAAGGAAAAACGACCGGGGCGGCGCAACGCCCCACCGACACAAAACCCAAAGCCGAGGCGTACATCAGCTTCAACAAGGCGGAAACCGCCGCCTTGCAGGGCGTATGCCTGCGCAGCCTGCGGGTCTATTTCGAGCTTAAATGGCTCGCCAACTTTCGTACTGGTGTAGTGGGCGCCTTCGGGCGCCAAAAGCTGACCTATGAGTCCATTGCTGACCGTGTCGCTATCCCGACGACACAAGGACGTAGTACAGCCAGCAACATCATTGACGGCAAAGAGGTGGCACGCATCATCCAGCGGCTAGAACAAGCTGGACTGGTGGCGGATGTGCAGAACCGCAAAGAGGGTCTGACCTTGCGCCTGCCCATGTCTCCAATGCGGGCGCTGCGCCCCACGGTGCCAGACGCCGAAGGCGCGCCGCAAAACGAGTCGATTCTTCCAGACGAGTACACACCACAGGCATACGCAGAACCGTTCAAAGCCCCTAGGTCAACGGTTCAAGATGCAACAGATGACGATGAAGATGATTGGGGTTGGGACGACCACGAGTCGGCACCCAGTCCGGCAACCTCGATAGAAAACGGCGGCAATAGCCCCGAGAAGTTGCCGACAGTCCCTATGTCTGATTTCGTTGCGAACCCGCATGAATTCGAGGATTTTGAGCAGCCCGACCCCATTCAATCAGTACTGATCAAGACCGTAGGTCAAGACAGTTTTTCAGTACATGAGTCAGTACAGGACGGGAACGCGCGTAGCGCGTTCCCGAATGTCTGCAGCGCAGGGGCTCCGACGGAGCCCCTAGGGGAACCCCGCCACCTTGCGGTGGCGCCTTTTAGAGGGAGTAGCCCCAATCTAAACGCGGGGCAAATCAGGGAGAGGATTCGCGCTCTGTATCCGCAGTTCTCTTACCTTGACACACAAGTCAGTACAAAATTCTTTCAAAGAGCCGAGGGGCTGGGCATCACAGTGCACGAGTTGGATGAGGCGGCTCGATTACTGGTGGACGACCCAACGCAGAAGCTCACAGCGGGGTCGCTGTTCGATTGCCTTGTAGTGAGGAGACAGCGGCCAAAACGGTTGCCCGGTGGATTGGTGCTGTGAGGTCAAAACAGTTTGCTGTTGTGGCGATACTCAACATCAGAGAGTAGAATCAAACACATCGTGTGATGCTACTAAAAGTGTTCAATGTCTGTCACGTCTCCTTCTGATGCCTCCCAACTCGGTCTTTCGCTCGGCTCTGCTACCAGCATGAATCAGAACCTTCCGGAGGTATTCAAGCGCATCTACTACCATCTCTACAGTAATAGCAAGGCAAGTCGTGCAGAGGCAATCATCGAAGACCTCTCGCTGTTACTGCTAACAAAACTCTCGGCTGACCAGACCGGACGACGCGCCGTAATCGAGAGTTTTGTTGCCGACGGTGGCGATGCGAACACCAATCTGCTTCCGCTATTGACTTCGGTGTTCCCAAAGCTGCTCGGCACTGGACAGCGGTTCGCGCTGGACGATGCCTCCCTTCGTCGGTCGCTTAGCGAAATGGCAGACCTAGACCTAGCCAAGGCGCCAGCCCATCTGATCGGAGAGGCCTTTCAGGCGCTCATTGGCCCCCGTCTTCGAGGCGAAAAAGGGCAATTTTTCACTCCGAAGTCGCTTGTTCAAGGGATGGTGCAGATTCTTGACCCAAAGCCATGGGAGCGGGTACTGGACCCGTGTGTGGGAACAGGGGGGTTCTTGGCAGAAACTTTTCTTTACCAAGCACACAAGCACGGTAAGGAGGCAGCTAATGGAGGCTTAATTGGCGTCGACAAGGACTCAGGCCTAGCGCGACTCTCTAGCGCGCTTCTAACCGTGTTGGCAGGTCAGCGAGCGGAGATTCATAACTTCAACTCGCTGGATTTTGAGGAATGGCGAGCATCCACAGGTTCAAATCCATCAGATGGCTTTGATGTTGTACTGACCAATCCTCCATTTGGCGCAAAGATTGGTATCAAAGAGCCTAGCATCCTGTCTAATTACAGCTTCGGGCACGTTTGGAGTCAATCAAAAACTAGTGGGTGGACTGCGACCGGGGCACTTTGCGCAAGTGAAGACCCTCAGGTACTATTTCTGGAGTTCTGTATTCGTGTTTTGCGGCCGGGTGGCAGGCTGGGAATAGTTCTTCCAGAGGGGATGTTCGGCAATAAGCAAACTGCATATGTCTGGACTTGGTTACGACAACAGGGAAGCATCGATGCCCTGCTTGATTGTCCGCGTACCGCCTTCCAACCTGGAACAGATACAAAAACCAACGTTCTATTTTTTAGGAAGTCAGAGTTGCCCGGGAGCCCAACCAAGCAGAAAACCAAAGTAGCGGTAGCAATCAACTGTGGGCATGACAGGCGAGGCAGATCTGTCAAGGCCACTGGCGAGGCTCACGCAGATGACTTTCCCCATATTGCGACCGCTTACTCTAACGATGGCTCCGATCTGTGGCGCAACGTTGACCTAAATGAGTCAGAGTACCTTGTCCCGCGCTACCACTACTACAAGAGCGATAAGGGTGCCCCAGAGGAGTGGCTTGGCAGTAATGCCAAGCTTGTCACGTTGGGTGATCTTGTCAAGAAGGGGTTGATCTCAGTCAGGAAAGGGCACGAAGTCGGGTCGGACGCCTACGGGACGGGCGAAATCCCCTTCATTCGTACTTCCGATATCTCTAACTTTGAAGTTTCTGCGGATCCGACGAAGTCGGTCAGCGAGCAGGTTTATGAGCAATATGCATCGGCGCAGAATTTGCAACCGGGGGATATTCTGATGGTCGTCGACGGTAGGTACCGCATCGGCACAACGGCAATACTCGATGAGCACTCGGCCCTCTGCATCGCACAAAGCCACCTTCGGATCATTAGTGTTAACGACAAGAGCAAACTCGATCCATACTCCTTGCTATTTGCTCTTAACCTTCCCTCCGTGAAGCTTCGGCTGCGAGGACTAGTGTTCATTCAGTCCACTCTAGGAACACTAGGAAGTCGACTGATGGAACTCAAAATTCCACTGCTAATTGGAGAAGGTCCATGGAGGGAACGGATCGCACAGTTCAGGGCAACGCTCCAAGGCCGGTCGAAGTTGCTTTCTGAGATGAAGCGAATGGCCGGCCCGGACATCGAACTCTAGCCTCCGCTATGTCTTCTACGCTCTAGGATACCTGCGATCCACTCATAGAACTCTGGCAGTGTTTTGTCGCCTTGAGCTATGTTGCAGTCACGGTGGGCGAATCCAACATTGCCAGGCGTGTGGAGCCGAGGCTGAGCGTGGGCCGTCTCTATTTCTGCCCTACCGCGCCGTGCCTCGCTGAAATCAGCGAAATCCAGCTGGCTCTTGCATATGAGACAAGAGGTCGTGCCAGCATTGATAGGCCCGAAAAGTGCTTCGAGGTACTGCCGAGTGTATTGATCTGGAATGGGGGCATTTGCCATACCATAGACAAGGTAAGTAAGGTATTTGGCACTTGCCATGCAGTCGTCGTAACTGGCGGACTTTTCCCGAAGCTTAGCAACGATACCTGGCTTCAATTTCGACATATCGATGCCGAGGGCGAGCAACTCTTCGTCGTCTAGCATCATGACCCAGCGAGAGATTCGGTTTGGCCCCGCATCATCGCTTTTCCATGCCGCACCAGTAGTCTTAGTGGCGTCTCTGACAACTTTATTCTTTACCTTGGGCGCCACTCCAGCCAAGTGGTCGAGATAGGGATACTCTTGACACCTTCCGGCGTGACCACTGTGAAGGTGACAGCGGTGTAGGTCTTCTGGGTCGTATTTTGCGTTAGCTCGCGTTGGGATCGTTTTTCCGCAAAAGTTCATCAGGTCGCACTCCCTCGTCGTTAAGAAATAGACTGGTAGTGCGAAAAATGGCCTCCGGTGCAATGGTCAAAGCGTCGCAGACTGCAAAGATGTTGAGCAATCCAAGATTTCGTTCCCCACGCTCAATGCCACCGACATAGGTTCTATGCAGACCACAAAGCTCCGCCAAGGCCTCTTGGGATAGGCCTGACGCTTGTCTGTGGTATTTCAGCGCTAGGCCGAAGGCTCGCAATATGTCGGAATCAGGCAATTTTTCGCCTCCGACACAATGGTCACAATATGATGACTTTGAGTCTACAGACTATGAGTACCATTGAGCCTGGCTGATCGGCCTGTCGTTCAGCCATTCATGTTTGTGCTTGAACTCTAGAAGGACGCAGCTCAAGACTTGACACTCAGCTTCCTGGTTATGGAGTCTGCGCCGTAGGTTAACTATCTAGGACATCAGCGCTCGGGTCTTCGTCTGTCTCAGACATCAGCCAAAAGTTAGAAGCAAATTGCGCCAACTTTTTGGAGGCTGAACGGAGGCGCCGACGATTCGACAGTTTTGAGGGGTGGACATTTGCGGACGCTGGTTCAGATCCGCTGAAGATCTCGGCCCCGTTGAGGTACCATTCAAGGTACTAAAATCTTAGTTCGTGGCTTTTGTTTTTGTAAAAATATTGTTATAAATCAACCCCTTGCGTATCGATTGGTGGAGCTTCCCGCCAGCTCCACCATACTAGACACCGCCACACTCTGGAATCCCCAGGCTGTGGCGGTTTTTCTTTGTCTTTTGGGGCGCTGTGGTGTCCTGGAAATCGCACCGATCGGACATTTCCGCAATAGGCTTCTGCTGACGGTGCGCGCCATCGTGGATCGTGCTGCTGACGATAGCCAAAAAGAAAAAGCCCAAGCAGTCTCCTGCTTGGGCTTTTATTTGGCGGAGAGGGCGGGATTCGAACCCGCGGTGGGGATTAGCCCACACACGCTTTCCAGGCGTGCGACTTAAACCGCTCATCCACCTCTCCGAAGCTCTCCATTATAGCCACAGGATCGGGCGCATTTGGATGGATGCAGGGATTGGGACCTAAAAAATGTCTGCATTCCTGCTGTCGTCAGCCTGCCTTTTGCGAGGTTTGGACCATTTTCATCGCCGAGCCGATCAGCGCCGACACCTCCGTCATATTGCTCGGCACGATGAGCGTGGTGGTGGCATCCGATGCCACTTTGCCGTAGGCGTCCACCGCACGTTCCGCGACCTTGAGTTGCACTGCCTGTTCGCCGCCAGGTTGGCGGATGGCGGCGGCCACGCGCTCGATGGCCTCGGCCGTGGCCAGGGCCACGGCGCGGATGGATTCAGCCTCGCCGATGGCGTTGTTGATGACGGCCTGTTTTTCGCCCTCGGAGCGGGCGATGAAGGCTTCGCGCTCGCCGGTGGCGATGTTGATCTGTTCCTGGCGGCGGCCTTCGGACGCGGCGATCAGGGCGCGCTTCTCGCGTTCGGCGGTGATCTGGGCCTGCATGGCGTGCAGGATTTCCTTCGGGGGGGTCAGGTCCTTGATCTCATAGCGCAGCACCTTCACCCCCCAGTTGAGCGCCGCTTCATCGATGGCCTGGACCACTTGGGCATTGATGATGTCGCGCTCCTCGAAGGTCTTGTCGAGTTCGAGCTTGCCGATCACGCTGCGCAGCGAGGTTTGCGCCAGCTGCGTCACGGCCATGATGTAGTTGCTGGAGCCGTAGCTGGCGCGCATCGGGTCCGTCACCTGGAAGTACAGGATGCCGTCCACCTGCAACTGCGTGTTGTCGCGCGTGATGCAGATCTGGCTGGGCACGTCGAGCGGGATTTCCTTGAGGCTGTGCTTGTAGGCCACGCGGTCGACGAACGGCACCAGGAAGTTCAAGCCCGGCGTGAGTGTGCCGGCGTATTTGCCCAGGCGTTCCTTGACCCAGGCATTCTGTTGTGGCACGACCTTGACCGAGCGCGCGATGAAGATCACCGCGATGACGAAGAGGACGATGGCGATTTCCATGGGAAGCCTTTCTAGAAAAGTGGGCAGGAATTCAGAGGGGGTCGACCAGCAGGCGGTTGCCCACCAGCTCGGACACCCGGTGCAGGCCGGTGGAGGGCGTGATGCCGGGGCGATGGATGGCCGTCCAGGTGGCGCCGCGGTATTTCACGGTGGTGGTGCCATCGGGGTTCCAGCCGTCGATCTGCACGGTTTCCCCCACATCCAGGTTCACGCTGCGGTCGGCGCGGGCGGAGGGATCGCCAGGGCGCTTGCGGCGCAGGTAGTGCCAGACCACCACCGCACCGCCCCCGACGAGGGCGGCCGTGACGATCTGCAGGGGCATGGACAGTCCCAGGTGGGCTGCAATGGCCGCAGCCGCCAGGCCCAGAGCCAGCATCAGCAGGTAGAACGTGCCGGTCATCAGTTCCACCGCCACCGCGATGCCCGCCATCAGCCACCAGATGGTGGATTCCTCCATAGCAACCTCCACAAGGGTTTGTATTTAGTTCGCCACATTCTGGGTCAAAAAACTGGCAGATCAAAGGTACGTCAAGGTTATTCCTTACACTTCGCGCCTGTTTCGTTTTTTGGCCGGGCAGGGCACGGTAGCACGGAGGCTGCGCATGAAGTTTCGTTTTCCCATCATCATCATCGACGAGGACTACCGTTCCGAGAACACCTCGGGGCTGGGCATCCGCGCGTTGGCGCAGGCCATCGAGGCCGAGGGCTTCGAGGTCCTGGGGGTCACCAGCTATGGCGACCTGAGCCAGTTCGCGCAGCAGCAAAGCCGTGCCAGCGCCTTCATCCTGTCGATCGACGACGAGGAGTTCTCGCCCGGCCCGGACCTAGACCCCGCCGTGCTGAGCCTGCGCACCTTCATCGAGGAAGTGCGCCGCAAGAACGCCGATGTGCCCATCTACGTGCATGGCGAAACCAAGACCAGCCGCCACCTGCCCAACGACATCCTGCGCGAGCTGCACGGCTTCATCCACATGTTCGAGGACACGCCCGAATTCGTGGCGCGCCACATCATCCGCGAGGCCAAGAGCTATCTCGAAGGCGTGCAGCCGCCATTCTTCAAGGCGCTGCTCGACTATGCGGAAGATGGCTCGTATTCGTGGCACTGCCCCGGCCACTCGGGCGGCGTGGCCTTCCTCAAGAGCCCGGTGGGCCAGATGTACCACCAGTTCTATGGCGAGAACATGCTGCGCGCCGACGTGTGCAACGCCGTGGAAGAGCTGGGCCAGCTGCTGGACCACAACGGCGCTATCGGCGAGAGCGAGCGCAATGCCGCGCGCATCTTCAACGCCGACCACTGCTATTTCGTCACCAATGGCACCAGCACCTCGAACAAGATGGTGTGGCACCACGCGGTGGCGCCGGGCGACGTCGTGGTGGTGGACCGCAACTGCCACAAGTCCATCCTGCACTCCATCATCATGACCGGGGCCATCCCGGTGTTCCTCAAGCCCACGCGCAACCATTTCGGCATCATCGGCCCGATCCCGCAGAGCGAATTCGAGCCCGCGGCCATCCAGGCCAAGATCAAGGCCAATCCGCTGCTCAAGGGCGTGGACGCCAAGAAGGTCAAGCCGCGCATCCTGACCATCACGCAGTCCACCTACGACGGCGTGCTCTACAACACCGAAACCATCAAGGGCTTGCTGGACGGCTACGTGGACAACCTGCACTTCGACGAAGCCTGGTTGCCGCACGCGGCCTTCCACCCGTTCTACGGCACCTACCATGCCATGGGCAAGAAGCGCGCGCGGCCCCGCCATTCGGTGGTGTACGCCACGCAGTCCATCCACAAGCTGCTGGCGGGTATCAGCCAGGCCAGCCACGTGTTGGTGCAGGACTCGCAGACCACCAAGCTGGACCACCACCTGTTCAACGAGGCGTATCTGATGCACACCTCGACCTCGCCGCAGTACAGCATCATCGCCAGCTGCGACGTGGCCGCCGCGATGATGGAGCCACCCGGCGGCACCGCGCTGGTGGAGGAGAGCCTGCTCGAAGCGCTGGACTTCCGCCGCGCCATGCGCCAGGTGGAGGAAGACTTCGGCAAGAACGACTGGTGGTTCAAGGTCTGGGGCCCGGACAAGCTCGTGGACGAAGGCCTGGGCCGGGCCGAGGACTGGATCATCCGCAGTGATGGCAAGGGCCGCAAGAACGGCAGCAAGTGGCACGGCTTCGGCCAGCTGGCCGACGGCTTCAACATGCTGGACCCGATCAAGTCCACCATCGTCACGCCCGGCCTGAACCTGGACGGCAAGTTCGACAAGACCGGGATTCCCGCGTCCATCGTCACCAAGTACCTGGCCGAGCACGGCGTGGTGGTCGAGAAGACGGGCCTCTACAGCTTCTTCATCATGTTCACCATCGGCATCACCAAGGGCCGCTGGAACACGCTGCTCACTGCCTTGCAGCAGTTCAAGGACGACTACGAGAAGAACCAGCCCATGTGGCGCATCCTTCCCGAGTTCTGCCAGCAGCACAAGCGCTACGAGCGCATGGGCCTGCGCGACCTGTGCCAGCATGTGCACGAGATGTACGCCAAATACGACATCGCCCGCCTGACGACCGAGATGTACCTCTCGGACCTGACGCCCGCGATGAAGCCCAGCGACGCCTACGCGCACATCGCCCACCGCCAGACCGAGCGCGTGGAGATCGACCACCTCGAAGGTCGCATCACCGTGGGCCTGGTCACGCCGTACCCGCCCGGCATTCCGCTGCTGATTCCTGGCGAAGTCTTCAACAAGAAGATCGTGGACTACCTCAAGTTCGCGCGCGAGTTCGCCAAGCTGTGCCCCGGCTTCGAGACCGACATCCACGGCCTGGTCGAGGTGGAGGACGAAAACGGCCAGGTGCGCTACTACGCCGACTGCGTGGCCGAGGGCAAATCCACCCGCAAGAACCCCAAGCCGCTGACCACGGCGGAGAACATGGTTCAGGTGGGTGACGACGGCCCCTACGGGCGCAACGTCTGACGCACACGGCGGGCTTTCGCGCCAAGACAGGCATTCCGGCGGGATGCCTGCCTTTTTTGTATCAAAAGGGGCTGAAACGCCCGTCCTGAAAGCGCGAGTAGCTATGAAAGTTGTAGCTATCGGCTCAGAGGCGGCATGTCTTCACGCACCCGCAGGTAGCTGGCAAAGCGCGGCAGCCCGCCGTCGTGCGTGCCGCGGAAGCGGTAGGTGACCCAGGCGCCCACGGGCGGTGGGTGGTCGCGGTCAGCGTCGCTGAAGCCCGCGCCCAGCCGGAAGCGCTGGCCCGTGGGCATCTCCACCCACAGGGCGCCCATGCGGCCCGCGTGCCGGCCCTTGCCGGGCAGGTGGGCCAGCACGCGCGCCTCGGCGTCCTCGTGTTCCTTGAGCTTGAGCAGGTCGTCGCTGCGCCCTGCGCGGTACAGCGAGGCGCCCCGGTGCAGCATGAGCCCCTCGCCGCCCGCACGCACCGTGCGCCGCAGCAGGGCCTGCAAGGCTGCCTCCGTGGCCACGCGCCGCTGCGGCACGGCCTGCACCCAGGGCAGACCCAGGCGCGCCACCAGGGCCTGCAGGGCGGGTAGGCGCTCGTCAAAGGGGCCTTCGTGCGCGGGCAGGTCGAACACCTTGAAGCGCATGGGCCGCCAGGCGTCGTCGTCGGGTTGTTGCTGCCGGGTGGTGGACTGGGCGTGGCCGAAGCGCCCGCGCCCGGCCCACAGCTCGCCGTCCATCGGTGTCTCGGGCCAGCCAGCAGTGAACCAGGCCGGGGCCGCCACGGTGGCGCCGCCGCGCGTGCGCAGGGTGCGGCCGTCCCAGTAGCCGCGCACACCGTCGTATTTTTCGCTCACCCAGTAGTCCTGCAGCGGCAGACCGGGGCGGTACACCTGGGCCAGCAGCAGCGCCGGGGCGTCCGCCGCCAGGGCCGGGGCGGGCAGGGCGGTCAGCGCCAGCAGGGCCAGGCAGGCCCTGCGGTCAATGATGCTATGAAGAATATAGCTGCCAGCGCTTGATGGATAAGCGCTGGAGGCCATTTTTGCCTAAAGTCCTGTGCGTCAGACCTGGTCGGCGGAAAGGCCCGCCGTCTGGCTGAAGCCGCCGTCCACGTAGGTGATCTCGGCGGTCACGCCCGAGGCCAGGTCGGACAGCAGGAAGGCCGCCACGTTGCCCACGTCCTCGATGGTCACGTTGCGGCGCAGGGGCGAGGCGTCGGCCACGCGCGAGAGCAGCTTGCCGAAGTCCTTGATGCCGCTGGCGGCCAGCGTCTTGATGGGGCCGGCGCTGATGCCGTTGGCGCGGATGGCGCGGCCGTCCTGGGTGCGGCCCACGGCCTCGGCCAGGTAGCGCACACTGGCCTCCAGGCTGGCCTTGGCCAGGCCCATGGTGTTGTAGTTGGGGATGGAGCGCAGCGCGCCCAGGTACGACAGCGTCAGCAGCGAGGACTTGTCGTTCAGGTAGGGCAGGGCCGCCTTGGCCATCGCCGGGAAGCTGTAGGCGCTGATGTCGTGGGCGATGCGGAAGTTCTCGCGCGACAGGCCGTCGAGGAAGTTGCCGGCAATCGCCTCGCGCGGCGCGAAGCCGATGCTGTGCACGAAGCCGTCAAAGGTGCCCCAGGCTTCGCCCAGGCCCTTGAACATGGCCTCGATCTGGGCGTCGTCGCCCACATCACAGTCGAACACCAGCGTCGAGTTGAAATCGGCGGCGAACTCAGTGATGCGGTCCTTGAAGCGCTCACCCACGTAGCTGAACGCCAGCTCGGCGCCTTGCGCGTGGCAGGCCTTGGCGATGCCGTAGGCGATGGAGCGGTTGGACAGGACGCCCGTGATGAGCAGCTTCTTGCCGGTCAGAAAACCCATTGTTGTTCTCCTGGGGAATGCGGGGAAATGGCGGCGCGGTGGCGGGGGGAAATACCCGCAGCCTGCCCTGGTGCGCCGCCAGCGTAGTGCAGAATTGTCGCATGCGGTTTTGGCTGACTTTTCTGCTGACGATGTGCGCCGCCCCGGCCTGGGCGGCCCATGCCTATGCGCTGTGGGGCGAGCCGCGCTACCCGGCCGGTTTCGCGCATTTTGCGTATGTGAACCCGCAGGCGCCCAAGGGCGGCGAGCTGCGGCTGGTGAGCAACCTGCGCACCTCCACTTTCGACAAATACAACCCGTTCACCATCAAGGGCAACGCACCGGCGTATCTGTCCTCGCTGATGTTCGACGCGTTGCTCGTGGGCTCGCTCGACGAGACGGCCACGGGCTACGGCCTGCTGGCCGAGGACGTGCAGGTGGCGCAGGATGGCCTCTCGGCCACGTTCCGCCTGCGGCCCGAGGCGCGCTTCCACCACGGCAAACCCGTGCTGGCCGCAGACGTGAAGCACAGCTACGACACCCTGGTGGGCCCGCACACCTCGCCTGCGTACAAGACGCTGCTGATCGACGTGGCCGGTGTGGATGTGCTGGGCGAGCGCACGGTGCGCTACCGCTTCCACAAGCCCAACCGCGAGCTGCCGCTCACCGTGGGCGGCCTGCCGGTGTTCAGCCGCGACTGGGGCGTGGAGAACGGCAAGGCCAAGCCCTTCGACCAGGTGGTGATGGACTTTCCCATCGGCAGCGGCCCCTACAAGATTGGCCCGGTCCGCTTCGGCAAGGACATTACCTACGTGCGCGACCCCAACTATTGGGCCAAGGACTTGAACGTGCGCAAGGGCACGGCCAACTTCGACCGCATCACCGTCAAGATCTACAAAGACGCCACGGCGCGGCTCGAAGCGCTCAAGGCGGGCGAATTCGACCTGATGCGTTTTTTTAGCGCGGGCGACTGGGCGCGCCGCGTCAATGGCCGCAAGTTCGACACGGGCGAACTGGTCAAGGGCGAATTCGCGCACAAGCTGCCCTCGGGTTTCCAGAGCTATGTGCTCAACACGCGCCGGCCGTTCCTGCAGGACGTGCGTGTGCGCGAGGCCCTGGGCCTCGCGCTGGACTACGAGTGGATGAACCGCCAGATGTTCTACGGCGCCTACCAGCGCGTCAACGGCCTCTTCGGCAACACCGCCTGCGAAACACGCGGCACGCCCACGCCGCAGGAGCTGGCCCTGATGGAGCCCTGGCGCCAGCACCTTCCCGCCGCTGCCTTCGGCCCCATGACGGTGCCGCCGCGCACCGACGGCGATTCGTCGCTGCGCGCCAATCTGCGCCGCGCGCAGCAATTGCTGAAAGAGGCTGGCTGGGAGGTGCAGGGCGGTGCGCTGCGCAATGCGCGCGGCGAAGCCATGGTGCTCGAATACATGGACAGCAACGAGGGCGGCGTGCGCGTGGTCACGCCTTGGATGCGCAGCCTGGAAAAGCTGGGCATCACGCTACGTTTCCGGGCGGTGGATTTCGCGCTCTACCAGCAGCGCCTGCAGAAGTTTGACTTCGACATCACCTCCATGGCCTTCCAGGGAACGCACAACCCTGGCCAGGAATATGCCGACCTGTTCGGCAGCAAGGCCGCCGACACCGAGGATTCGGGCAATTTCGCGGGCGTGAAGAACCCCGGTGTCGATGCGCTGATCGCGGCCATGACCGCGGCCAAGACCGAGGCGCAACTCCTGCCCGCCTGCCATGCCCTGGAGCGCGTCATCGCCCACAGCCACTACCTCATTCCGCAGTGGACCGCCGGTACCCACCGCATGGCCTACAACGCCTGGCGCCTGGCGCGCCCCGAGGCCCTGCCACCGTATTCGAGCGGCGAGGGCTGGGCCATCGACACCTGGTGGGCCCGGTAATGTGGCCCCCACGCTCCACCGTTGCACGGGTCGCTGCCCCCCGAGGGGGCTGGCCTTGCTTGGGGCGGCCCGGCGCTGCGGCCGCCACCACCGCTATCGAGAACAAGGGTTGATCGTAGATGCTGGCCTACATCCTCAAGCGCATCCTGCTCATGCTGCCCACCTTGCTGGGCGTGCTGCTGCTGACTTTCGTCGTGATCCAGTTCGTGCCGGGCGGCCCGGTCGAGCAGTACATGGCCGAGGCCAAGGCGGGCGCCGGGGTGGGTGGTGGTGCCGAGGGCGGTGGCCTGAGCTACCGGGGCGCGCAGGGCGTGGATCCCAAGCGCCTGGAACAGATCAAGGCGCTCTACGGCTTCGACAAGCCCGCGCACGAGCGTTTCCTGCAGATGCTGGGGCAGTTCGCGCACTTCGACCTGGGCAAGAGCTTCTTCCAGAACAAGGACGTGTGGACGCTGGTGAAAGAGAAACTCCCCGTCTCCATCAGCCTGGGCCTGTGGACCTTCTTCATCAGCTACCTGGTGGCCGTGCCGCTGGGCGTGGCCAAGGCGGTGCGCGCGGGCTCGCGCTTCGACCTGGTGACCACGCTGCTCATCCTGGTGGGCTATGCGATTCCGGGCTTCGTGCTCGGCGTGGCGCTGCTGGTCATCTTCGGCGGGCAGTTGCAGTGGTTCCCGCTGCGCGGGCTGACCTCGTCGAACTGGGACGAGCTGTCCTGGGGGGCGCGCATCGTGGACTACCTGTGGCACATCACGTTGCCCATCACCGCCATGGTGCTGGGGAGCTTTGCCGTCACCGCCATGCTGACCAAGAACGCCTTTCTGGAGGAAATCCGCAAGCAGTACGTGCTGACGGCGCGCGCCAAGGGGCTCTCCGAGCGCCAGGTGCTCTGGAAGCATGTGTTCCGCAATGCGCTGATTCCCATCATCACCGGCTTTCCGGCAGCGTTCATTGGCGCGTTCTTCGCGGGCTCGCTGCTGATCGAGACGCTGTTTTCGCTCGACGGCCTGGGCCTGCTGAGCTACGAGAGCGTGATCCGGCGCGACTACCCCGTGGTGCTGGGCACGCTGTACCTGTTCACGCTGATCGGGCTGGTGACCAAGCTCATCAGCGACCTGTGCTACGTGTGGGTGGACCCGCGCGTGAAGTTTGATTGAAGGACGCGCATGCATGTGACCTCCGAAGTGATCGAGCGAACGGTGCGCATGCTGCAGGCGCGGCTGCCAGGCCTGCTGGCGGTGTATGGCTTTGGCAGCCAGGTGCAGGGCACGGCAGGACCGGACAGCGACCTGGACATGGCCGTGCTGGTGCCCGGCTATGCCGACGTCACGCTGCTGTGGCAGCTCTCCGGTGAACTGGCGGACATCGCGGGCCGCGCCGTCGATCTGCTGGATTTGCGCGCCGCGTCCACGGTGATGCAGTACCAGGTCATTACCCAAGGCGAGCGCTGGTGGGCCAGGGATGTGCAGGCCGCGTTGTTCGAGAGCGCCATCCTGAGCGAGAAAACCGACCTGGACACGGCGCGTGCGGGCCTGCTGACCGATATTCGAGAGCGAGGGACTGTGTATGGTGGATGACGTGCTGATCAACAAGGCCGCCACGATCGAACGTTGCGTGCTGCGCGCGCGGGAAGAATATTTCAGCGATCCGGCCAGCTTCGCCACCAACTTCAGCCGCCAGGACGCCGCCATTCTGAACATCCAACGTGCCTGCGAAGCCGCGCTGGACATGGGGCAGCACCTGATCCGGCGCGACCGCCTGGGCGTTCCGCAAAGCGCGCGCGATGTTTTTGCCCTGCTGGCCCGGGCCGGCCGCATCGAGCCGGGCCTGGCCGAAGGCCTGCAGCGCATGGTGGGCTTCCGCAACATCGCGGTGCACGACTACCAGAGCCTGCAACTGCCCATCACCGTCGCCATCATCGAAAAGCACCTCGATGAGTTCCTGCAGTACAGCAAGGCACTCTTGCAGCACGATGCCGGATAAGCAGCAGGCCATGGTTTTCAGCGCATCTCCTGCTTCTGCGGCCGCCGTGCCCGCATCACTGTCCCCCTCCCGCCGCGCCTGGCTGCGTTTCAAACGCAACCGCCTGGGCTACTGGAGCCTGCTGATCTTTTGCGCGCTGGTGCTCGTCAGTCTGTGCGCCGAGCTGGTCAGCAACGATAGGCCGCTCATCGTGCGCTACGAAGGGCAGACCTACTTCCCCATGCTCAAGGACTACCCCGAGAAGACCTTTGGCGGCGATTTCGAGACGCCCACCGACTACCTCGACCCCTTCATCCGCGAACGCATCACCAGCGGCGCCAACTGGGCGCTCTACACCCTCAACCCCTACGGCCCGAACACGCTCAACTACTTCGCCAAGGCGCCCAATCCGTCTGCACCCACGCGGGACAACTGGCTGGGCACCGATGACAGAGGACGCGACCTGCTGGCGCAGCTCATCTACGGCTTCCGCGTGAGCGTGCTGTTCGCGCTGGCGCTCACCGTGACGGGCGTGGCGCTGGGGGTGCTCACGGGCGCTATCCAGGGTTTCTTTGGCGGCAAGACGGACCTGGCCTTCCAGCGCTTCATCGAGATCTGGGGCTCCATGCCCGAGCTGTACCTGCTCATCATCTTCAGCGCGGTGTTCGCGCCCAGCATTTCGCTGCTGCTGATTCTGCTGAGCCTGTTCGGCTGGATGGGGCTGAGCGACTACGTGCGCGCTGAATTTCTGCGCAACCGCCAGCTTGACTACGTGAAGGCCGCGCGCGCGTTGGGCGTGGGCAACGCGCAGATCATCTGGCGCCACATCCTGCCCAACAGCCTCACGCCCGTGGTGACCTTCTTGCCGTTCCGCATGAGCGCGGCCATCCTGGCGCTGACCTCGCTCGACTTCCTGGGCCTGGGCGTGCCGCCGGGCACGCCGAGCCTGGGCGAGCTGCTTTCGCAGGGCAAGAACAGCATCGATGCCTGGTGGATCTCGCTGTCCACCTTCGGCGTGCTGGTGGTCACGCTGCTGCTGCTGACCTTCATGGGCGACGCGCTGCGCGATGCGCTCGACCCCCGAAAGGCCGACCGATGAGCGGCGAAGCCATGAATCCATTGTTGCAAGTTCGCGACTTGTCCGTGCGCTTCGGCGCCAAGGAGGTGGTGCGCGGCGTGGGCTTCGACATCGCGCCGGGAGAGAAGCTGGCGCTGGTGGGTGAGTCCGGCTCGGGCAAGACCATCACGGCGCTCAGCCTGCTGCGCCTGGCGGGTGAGGCGCAGATCAGCGGCCAGGCCTTGCTGCGCGGGCGTGACCTGCTCTCTTTATCGGAGCGCGAGATGCGCGGCGTGCGCGGTGGCGAGATCGCCATGGTGTTCCAGGAACCCATGACAGCGCTCAACCCGCTCATGACCATCGGCCAGCAGATTGCCGAGGTTTTGGAGCTAAAAAAGGCCCTGACGCCCGCCCAGTCTGCGCAAGTAGCTATTGAATTGCTAGCAAAAACCGGCATCCCCGAGCCCGAACGGCGTGCCAACAGCTTCCCGCACCAGCTCAGCGGCGGCCAGCGCCAGCGCGCCATGATCGCCATGGCCCTGGCCAGCGAGCCCGCGCTGCTGCTGGCCGACGAGCCGACGACGGCGCTCGACGTCACGCTACGCGGCCAGATCCTCGACCTGCTCTCCGAACTGCAACGCAGCAGCGGCATGGCCGTGCTGCTCATCACGCACGACCTGAACCTGGTGCGCCGCTTCGCCGACCGCGTGGCCGTGATGGAGCAGGGCGTGCTGGTGGAGCAGGGGCGTGTGAATGAAGTCTTCCGCGCGCCGCAGCACCCTTACACCCAGCGCCTCATCGCCAGCCAGCCCCGGCGCGATGTGGTGGAGGACGCATTGCCCGAAGGCACGGCCCCCGTGGTGCGGGCGCAGAACCTGCGCGTGGTCTATCCCACGCCGCTGCCCGGCTTCCGGGGCTGGTTCCAAAAGGGGGAGTTCGTCGCCGTGCAGGGCGCCGCGCTGCAGTTGCCGCCGGGCCGCACGCTGGGCGTGGTGGGCGAATCGGGCTCGGGCAAGTCCACGCTGGCGCAGGCCATCCTGGGCCTGCTGCCGCATGGCGGCGATCTGGCGGTGGCCGGGCAGGGCTGGCAGCAGCCCGCCACGCGCAACACACCGGCCAACCAGCGGCTGCGCCGCCAGGTGCAGGTGGTGTTCCAGGATCCGTTCTCCTCGCTCTCGCCGCGCCTCACCGTGGAGGAGATCGTGGGCGAGGGTCTCAAGGTGCACGAGCCCGCGCTGGATGTTGCACAGCGCCGTGCCCGGGTGGAGGCCGCGCTGGCCGAGGTGGGCCTGACCGAGAGCCAGTTCCCCGGCCTGCTGGCGCGCTATCCGCATGAATTCTCGGGTGGCCAGCGCCAGCGCCTGGCGGTGGCGCGCGCGCTCATCGTGCAACCGCGCGTGCTGGTGCTCGACGAGCCCACCAGCGCGCTCGACGTCACCATCCAGCAGCAGGTGCTGGGCTTGCTACAGCGCTTGCAGAAGGACAAGGGATTGAGCTACCTGCTCATCACGCACGACGTGGATGTGATCCGCGCCATGGCGCACGAGGTGCTGGTGATGAAGGACGGCGAGGTGCTGGAGGGCGGCAGCGTGGCCCAGGTGCTCGATGCGCCGCGGCACCCCTATACCCAGCGGCTGGTGGCCGCCGCAGGCTGACCCGGCCGGGCGCAAGCCCGGCGGGTCGGCAGGGCGACGCTCAGGCCGCCGATTTGGAGACGGCCATGTGGTCCTCGTGCAGGTCCAGGATGGCTTCGGGCTCGTCCGCTTCCTGCGGCGCGGGGTGGTCCAGGCCATCGTGCAGGCGCTGCATGTCGAGGTCGCCGGTCCACTTGGCCACCACCAGCGTGGCCACGCCGTTGCCCACCAGGTTGGTCAGCGCGCGGGCTTCGGACATGAAGCGGTCGATGCCCAGGATCAGCGCCAGGCCCGCCACCGGAATGCCGCCCACCGCCGACAGCGTGGCCGCCAGCACGATGAAGCCGCTGCCCGTGATGCCGGCCGCGCCCTTGGAGGTCAGCAGCAGCACGGCCAGCAGCGTGAGCTGCTGGGTCAGCGTCATGGGGGTGTCGGTGGCCTGGGCGATGAAGACGGCCGCCATGGTGAGGTAGATCGAGGTGCCGTCGAGGTTGAACGAGTAGCCGGTCGGAATCACCAGGCCGACCACCGACTTGCGCGCGCCCAGGACTTCGAGCTTTTCCATCATGCGCGGCAGCACCGATTCGGACGAGGAGGTGCCCAGCACGATCAGCAGCTCTTCCTTGATGTAGCGCACGAACTTGAAGATGCTGAAGCCATGCAGGCGGCTGATGATGCCCAGCACGATGAACACGAACACCAGGCAGGTCAGGTAGAACGCGCCCATGAGCTTGCCCAGCGAGAACAGCGAGCTGACACCGTATTTGCCGATGGTGAAGGCCATGGCGCCGAAGGCACCGATCGGAGCGACCTTCATGATGATGCCGACGATGTCGAACAGCACGTGCGAGAACTTCTCGATGAAGTCGAACACCATGGTGCCGCGTCCGCCGAACTTGTGCAGGGCGAAGCCGAACAGCACCGAGAACAGCAGCACCTGCAGGATCTCGCCCTTGGCGAAGGCGTCCACCACCGAGCTGGGAATCACGCTGAGCAGGAAGTCCACCGTACCCTGCATCTTGCCGGGCGCCGTGTAGGCCGCGATGCTCTTGGTATCGAGCGAGGCGGGGTCGATGTGCATGCCCGCGCCGGGTTGCAACACGTTGACCACGACCAGGCCGATGATGAGCGCCAGGGTGGAGACGATCTCGAAGTACAGCAGCGCCAGGCCGCCGGTCTTGCCCACCTTCTTCATGTCTTCCATGCCGGCGATGCCCACCACCACCGTACAGAAGATGATCGGGGCGATGATCATCTTGATCAGCTTGATGAAGCCATCGCCCAGCGGCTTCATCTGGGCGCCCAGGTCGGGTTGGAAATGGCCCAGCAGCACGCCCACGGTGACGGCGAACAGCACCTGGACGTAAAGGGACTTGTACAGCGGCTTGCGCTCGGATGCCTGTGACATGGCGAAGGTCTCTAAAGGGTGGGGTGGAAACCGTGGCCGCGGCGCCCAGGGGGGCGGGCCGGCCACTCAGCATCCCCGTTGCGGGGCGGTTGCGAAGAATACGGACCCGTCCGCCGCTCGCCAACTGTGGCGTTCAACAGTCGGGTTAACCCTAATTCCGCCAAAAGCCTTTTGTTTTCAAGGTCTTATGGTCTTTTCAAAGCCGTACCACGGAGCCTGTAGGAAGAGGCTCTCAGGGCGCGCACTCGTCCTGGATGCGCCGCAGCAGCGGGGCGCCGTTGCGGCGCTGGAAGTCGGCGTACACCGGTTGCATGGCCTGGCGCAGGGCGTCGCGTTGCGGCGGTGTCAGCGCATGCACGCGCACCTGGGGCATCTGCCGCAGCGCCGCCAGGGCCTGGGCGTTGAGGTCGGCCGACTGGCGGTTGCCGTGCTCCAGCGCCTCGGCCAGCGCCTGCTGCAGCAGCAGGCGGTCCGGCGCAGCCAGGTGCGCCCAGAAGCGCGGGTTCGCCACCACGGCGTAGCCCAGGTAGCCGTGGTCGGTCAGCGTCACGGCGGCCTGCACTGGCGCCAGCCCCTGGCTCAGGAAGTTGGAGAGAGGGTTTTCCGTGCCGTCCACCACTCCGGAGGCCAGGGCGCGCTGTGTCTCGCCAAAGGGCAGCACCACCGGGTGCGCGCCCAGAGCGCGCATTTGCGCTGCCACCACGCGCGAGGCTTGGATGCGCAGGCGCAGGCCCTTGAAATCCCCCGGTTCGCGCAGGGGCTTGGCCGCGCTCATCTGCTTGAATCCGTTGTCGAGAAAGCCCAGCCCCACCATGCGGTGGCGCGACAGGTCTTCCAGCAGCTGCCGTCCGATCGCGCCCCGCGTCACGCAGCGCACCTGGCCCAGGTCCTGGAACAGGAAGGGCAGGTCGAACACCTCGAACCCTCCGACCCCCATGGCACTGAACTTGGACAGCGAGGGCGCCAGCATCTCCACGGCCCCGAGCTGCAGGGCCTCGATCTCGTCCTGGTCGCCGTAGAGCTGCGAGTCGGGGTACACCGCCACGCGGATGCGCCCGCCCGAGCGCTGCGCCACCAGCGCCTGGAAGCGCTCGACCATCAGGCCCTTGGGGGTGTCGGGCGCGACCACATGCGAAAAACGCACCAGCATGGGCGCCGGGGCCGCGCCCGCCAGGCCCGCCAGCAGCCAGCACGCGCCCAGGCCCACGGCACGGCAACGCCGCGCCAGCCGTTTCCAGGGGGAGGGTCCGATGCCGCGCATGTTCGGTATGCTACTGAAAAGCCTGCCCCATGATGCCCGCGCCTTCCATCGACTTCGCCTTGCTTGAGCTGGACACCGGGCAGTCGTCGGCGCTGAACCGCCGCGCCATGGTCTGGCTGGCGGGCCTGCTGGCCGTGGTGGCCGTGGCGATCGCGGCGCTCGCGCTGTTCCTGCGCACGGTCGAGGTGGACGAGGAGAACCGCCAGCGCAACGCCGACGCCCAGTGGCTGGACCAGACCCTGCGCTTCCATTTCCGCCGGCTCGAAGCCGATCTGGGCGTGCTCGCGCGGCGCCCACCCGGCGCCGCTTCCGCGCCGCTGCATGCCGGGCAGTTGTGGCGCGGCGCGGGCGTGGTGGCGCACCACGGCTGGCTGGCAGCGGGCTCGCCGGCGGCCGGCACGGCGGCCTTCCTGGACGGCGCCGGGCCGGACCCGGACAACGCCCTGGTGTTCGCCACCATGCTGGAGACCACCCGGGGCCTGCAGCGGGCCGCTTATGCCGGGCCGCTGCCGCTGGCCGGCGGAGCGCAGGAGCGCCTGCTGTGGCTCGCCGTGCCGTTGTTCGAGCAGGGGCGCTTCCTGGGCGACCAGGTGGCCGCCATCCGGTTGGAGCGGGCGCTGCAGGAGGTCATTCCGTCCTGGTTCCTGGCGGACCATGCGGTGTCCGTGGACGACGAGGCGCCCGTCGGCGCGGCGGCGCCGCACGCCTTTGCCGTGCCGGTCCAGCTCCCCGGCGCCGCGCTCACGCTGCGCGTGGTACCCCTGGACAGCGCGCCCGCGCTGGCACCGCGCCTGTTCTTCGGCGTGGCCCTGGCGTGCCTGGCCGGCATGCTCGTGGCGGTGTACTTCCTGTGGCGCGACGCGCGGCGGCGCCAGCGCGCCGAATCGCGGCTGCAGACCCAGATCGCCTTGCGCACGGCCATGGAGCGCTCGGTCGCGCTGGGCCTGCGGGCCTGGGACCTCAACGGCCGTCTGCTCTATGTCAACCAGGCGTTCTGCGCGATGCTGGGCCTAGCGCCGCGCGACCTGCTGGGCGCGCCGGCGCCCCTGCCGTACTGGCCGGCCGGGCAGGGCGATGAGCTGGCGCTGCTGCGGCAGCACATGGCCCTGCCGCCGGAGCAGCAGGTGGGCGTGGAGGTGCAGTTGCGCCACAGCGGCGGCCACCTGCTCGACGCCCTGCTGCACGGCGCGCCCCTGACGCTGGCCGACGGCTCCGTGATCGGCTGGATGGGCTCGGTGCTCGACATCACCGAGCGCAAGCGCATGGAGCGCCGCGAGGCGCGCCAGCAGGAGATCCTGGAGGCCTCAGGGCGCCTGATCGCCGTTGGCGAGGTGGCGTCCACCCTGGCGCACGAGCTGAACCAGCCGCTGGGCGCGCTCAGCAGCTTCGCCAACGGCTTGCTCAACCGCGTGCGCGAAGGGCGCATCACGCTGGAGGAAGTCGCGCCCGTGGTCGAGCGCATGGAGCGCCTGGCCGACAAGGCCGGCCGCGTGATCCAGCGCGTCAACGCTTTCGCGCGCCGGCAGGAAATGACGCGCCAGCCGCTGGAGCTGCGCGCTTTCGCCCTGCGCGTGGCCGGCCATGTGGCGCTGCCCGAGGGCGTGGCGCTGGAATGGCGCTGGCCCGAGGGCACCTGCACCGTACCGGCCGACGGCCTGCTGCTCGAACATGCGCTGCACAACCTGCTGCTCAATGCCGGCGAATGGGCCGCCCAGGGCGGGGCGGCGCGGCCCACGGTGCGCGTCAGCCTCGTGCAGGCCGAGGGCATGGCGGGCCTGCGCGTGGAAGACAGCGGCCCCGGCGTCGATCCGGAACTGCGCCAGGGCATCTTCGACGCCTTCTTCAGCCGCAAGAGCGGCGGCATGGGCATGGGCCTGTCGATCTGCCGCTCCATCGTCGAGGCGCACCATGGCCGCATCGAGGTCGAGCGCAGCGCCGATTTGCACGGTGCACAATTTACGATCTGGCTGCCGCGCAACCCATGACCCCCACCATCCACCTCGTCGACGACGACACCGACTTTCGCGAAGGCCTGGCCTGGCTGCTTGATTCGCGCGGCCTGGCGACCCAGGGCTGGGCCGGCGGCGAGGCCTTCCTGGCGTCCCTCGGCCCGGGCAGCCCCACCTGGGACTGCTGCGTGCTGCTGCTGGACATCCGCATGGAGCCGCTGTCGGGCCTGGCCACGTTCGAGCGGCTCAAGGGCCTGGGTTGGCCGTGGCCGGTGCTGTTCCTCACCGGCCACGGCGATGTGGACATGGCCGTTAAGGCGGTGAAGAACGGCGCCTGGGATTTCCTGGAAAAACCCTTCCAGAACAACCTGCTGGTGGACCGCGTGGAGGCCGCGCGCCAGGCCGCCCTGGCCATGCAGCGCGAAGCCCCCGAGCGCCAGCGGTTCCAGCAGGCGCTTGCGGCGCTGAGCATGCGCGAGCGCGAGGTGCTCGACCAGCTCCTGCAGGGGCACTACAACAAGAACATCGCAGACCACCTGGGCATCACCCCGCGCACGGTCGAGTTCCACCGGGCCAACATCTTCGAGAAGCTGCAGGTGAATTCCGCCGTGGAACTCGCGCACCGCATGGGGCGCTGGGGCTCCCCGGCCTGAGCGCCCGGTGCACCAGAGCGGTGCAAGGCCGGCCCGCAGGCGCGCGGCCCGGCCAGGCATGGACATTGCAACGAGGGGGCATTCCGACACTTCCTCCCGCCCGTGCCGTACTCCACCCTGCGCCAGCGCCATGGCAGCCTTTCCTCCCCCCGGGCCGTGGACCGCGCGCGCGTGCTCGACACGCTGGTGAACAACCTGGAGGGCATGGCCTACCGCTGCCGCCACGATTGCCACTGGACCATGGTGTTCGTTAGCCAGGGCTGCCTGGCCCTGACCGGCTACGCCCCTGACGAGCTGCGCGGCAACGCGGTCATCTCGTGGGAGGAAGTCACCCATCCCGACGACCGCGCCCGCGTGCGCGCGGCGGTGCAGGAGGCCGTGGATGCCGGACAGCGCTTCGCGGTGCAGTACCGCATCACCGCGCGCGGCGGCCAGACGCGGCGCGTGGTCGAGCGCGGCGTGGCCGTGCGCGACGAGCGCGGCGAGCGGGTGATCGAGGGCTTCATCGAGGATGTCACGCAGC
Source organism: Simplicispira lacusdiani (assembly GCF_003604195.1). Taxonomy (GTDB): domain Bacteria; phylum Pseudomonadota; class Gammaproteobacteria; order Burkholderiales; family Burkholderiaceae_C; genus Simplicispira; species Simplicispira lacusdiani. The sequence continues at coordinate 68,566 of NZ_QXGR01000005.1, read as the reverse complement.
GCCAGGCGACGCTGGAGGCGCTGGAACACGCCGAACTGCGCTACCGCCACATCTTCGAGCACGCCAGCGAGGGCATTTTCCAGACCACGCGCGAAGGCCAGTACCTGGCCGCCAACCCGGCGCTGGCGCGCATCTACGGCTATGCCACGCCGCAGGAGCTGATGGCCGATCTGTCCGACATCGAGCACCGGCTGTATGTCCAGGCCGGGCGCCGCGAGGTCTTCCACCGCCTCATGAAGGCGCAGGGCCAGGTGCTCAACTTCGAGTCGGAGGTCTTCCGGCGCGACGGCACGCGCATCTGGATCTCGGAGAACGCCCACATCGTGCGCGGCTCCCAGGGCGAATTCCTGTGCTACGAGGGCACGGTGCAGGACATCACCGAGCGGCGCCGCTACCAGGCCCAGCTCGAACGCCAGGCCAACCACGACCTGCTCACCGGCCTGCCCAACCGCGTGCTGCTGGGCGACCGCATCGCCCAGGGCATCGCGCGGGCGCAGCGCCTGGGCTACTTCCTGGCGCTGGTGTTCATCGACCTGGACAACTTCAAGTACATCAACGACAGCCTGGGCCACGCGGCCGGCGATGAGCTGCTCAAGGTCATCGCCACGCGCCTCACCGGCTGCCTGCGCAGCTCCGACACCGTGGCCCGCCTGGGCGGCGACGAGTTCGTCTTGCTGGTCAACGACCACTACCGGATGGGCAGCGTGATCTCCTTGTTGGAGCGCGTGCTGCAGGACATCGGCCGGCCCATCGTGCTTGGCGGGCGCGAGTTCCATGTGGGCGCCAGCCTGGGCGTGGCCATGTACCCGGGCGACGGCGACGACGCGCAGCAGCTGCTCAAGCACGCCGACGTGGCCATGTACGCCGCCAAGGACCGGGGGCGCAACAACTTCCAGTTCTTCACGCGCGAGCTCAACCGCCAGGCCGACGAGCGCCTGAGCCTGGAGGCCGCCCTGCGCGACGCGCTGGAGCAGGGCGGGCTGGAGGTGCATTACCAGCCCAAGGTGGACCACCGCCGCCGCATCGTGGGCGTGGAGGCGCTGGCGCGCTGGACCCACCCCGAACTCGGCCCCGTGGCGCCCGACCGCTTCATCGCGATCGCCGAGGAAACCGGGCTCATCCTGCCGCTCACCACCACCGTCCTGCGCAATGCCTTCGCGGCGGCGCGGCGGTGGAACCAGGGGCGCGAGGTGCCGCTGCGTATGGCCGTGAACCTGTCAGCGCAGCTGTTCCTCAATGACGGCATCGTGGCCCATGTGGCGGGCCTGCTGCGCGAGGCCGAACTGCCGCCCGCGCAGGTGGAGCTGGAGATCACCGAGTCGGTGTTCCTGGGCGACAGCGAGCGCACCGTGGCGCTGCTGAGCGACTTCAAGGCCCTGGGGGTGACCCTGGCCATGGACGACTTCGGCACGGGCTATTCGTCGCTGAGCTACCTGCGCCGTTTCCCGCTAGACACCATCAAGCTCGACCGCATGCTGGTCACCGGCATCGAGTGCGAGGAAGACGTGGCCATGATCGCGCGCGCCGCCGTGTCGCTGGGCAAGAGCCTGCGCAAGACGGTGGTGGCCGAGGGCGTGGAGAACCAGGCGCAGTTCGACTTCCTGCGCTTCCAGGGCTGCGACGAGTTCCAGGGCTATCTGCTGTCGCGCCCCGTGCCCGATGCGCAGCTCACGCGCCTGCTGCAGGAGTCCGGCGGGGTGGTGGCCGCTGCCGCCATGGCCTGAAGACACGCATTGCGTTACAACTGCCGCGCTGCCAAAGGCTTTGTCCTACAGCGGCGCCGGGCGATGCTTTTTAAGCTCGCATGTGAAAAATTCACATTTCAAGGGGATGCAAATGACATTCTTGCGCAACGCGAAATTTGCCCTGGGCGCGGTCCTGCTGGCCGGGTTGGCGGCCTGCGGCGGCGGAGGCGATGGTACCGCCAGCGGTAGTGGCACCCTGCGCCTGGCGCTGACCGATGCTCCGAGCTGTGGCTACGACGCAGTCTACGTGACCATCGAGAAGGTGCGTGTGCACCAGAGCGGCAGCGCTGGCGACAACGACGGCGGCTGGTCGGAAATCGTGCTGAACCCGGCCCGCCGCGTGGACCTGCTGGGCCTGACCAACGGCGTGCTCATGGAGCTGGGCCAGACGCCCCTGCCCACGGGCAAATACACCCAGATGCGCCTGGTCCTGGCCGACAACAGCAATAGCCAGCCGACGGCCAATGCCGTGGTGCCCACGGGCGGTGCCGAGGTGGCGCTCAAGACGCCCAGCGGCCAGCAGTCGGGTGTCAAGACCAACATCAACATCGACATCGCCGAGAACAAGATGGCCGACTTCGTGCTGGACTTCGACGCCTGCAAGTCGGTGGTGCGGGCGGGCAATTCCGGGCAGTACCTGCTCAAGCCGGTGGTGACGGTCATTCCGCGCTTCATCTCGGGCGTGCAGGGCCAGATGGATGCGGCCCTGGTGGGCGCGCAGGTGTCGCTGCAGTTCAACGGCACGGTCGTCAAGGCCACGGTGCCCGACGCGGCGGGCCGCTTCCTGCTGCAGCCGGTGGAGCCCGGCAACTACACGCTGGTGATGACGGCCCCGGGCCGCACCACGGCCGTGGTCACGGGCGTGCCAGTCGCGGCCGAGACGGTGACGCCCATTGGCGCGGCCGCCTCGCCGATCACCTTGCCGGCATCGGCCACGGCGACCGTGTCGGGCACGGCACCGGTTGACACCCTGGTGCGTGCCCTGCAGCCGCTGACGGCCGGCGTGTCGGTGGAGGTGGGCGGCCAGTTCGTGGATGCCACCACCGGTGCCTATGCCTTCACGCTGCCCGTGGCCGCTCCGCTCGTGGCGGCCTATGTGCCGGCGCCCGCGCCCCTGGTGTTCACGGCCGATGCCGCGTCGGCGGGCAAGTACCTGCTGCGCGCCAGCCTGACGGGCTTCGCCGAGAAGCAGGCCGTGCTGCCCACGCTGGCGGCTGGTGCCAGTGCGAGCCAGAACTTCACCTTCCCTTGAACGGCCACCGTGATTCGATAGGAAATTGGCACGCAGCGCTTTCTGGATAAGCGCTGCGTGCTAGCCAATTAATAGCAATGCAGGCCCGGTATTGGGGGAGCTGCAATGCGAACGACGGCAGTATTACAGGCGCTGGCCCACCCGCCGTACCAGCTCTAGCCATGCCAGGCACAGCACCACCAGGCCGACGCCTGCCGCCAGCCCTTGCGTGCCTGGCAAAGCCAGGCCCATCAGTTCACGCAGCGAGGGGATGCCCAGGACGGCGGCCAATAGCAGCGCCATGGCGGCGCTGATGCGTGCCAGCCAGGGGGTCGGAGCGGCCGCACCCCGCAGCGCCGGGCGGGATGGATCGCGGTTGGCCAGAATCAGCAGCATCACCCCGAGCACCAGTGAGCAGAAGACAACGGCGCGGGCCTGGGCATCGCTTGCGCCTCCGGCCATGAGCCAGGCCTGTCCCGCCAGCAGGAGGCCGGCCATGCCCAGGCCCTGCAGCACCGGTGGCAGCAGGGCCCGGGCGGTGAAGGGCGAGTCCGAGACCGGGCGGGGCGGGCGTTCCATGGCGTCGGCGGGCTCGGGCTCGGACTCCAGCACGATGGCGCAGGTGGGATCGATCAGCAACTGCAGCAGCACGATGTGCACCGGCATCAGCAGGGCGGGCCATTTCAGCAGCGTGGGCCCGAGCACCAGCGCGATGATCGGGATGTGAACCGCAAAGGTGAACCGTATGGCCTTGCGGAGATTGCTGTCGATGCGCCGGCCCTGGCGGATCGCTGACACAATGCGCGCGAAACTGTCGTCCAGCAGCACCAGCGCGGCCGCCTCGCGCGCCACGTCGGTGCCGCGCTCACCCATGGCGATGCCCACATCGGCGGCCTTGAGTGCCGGGGCGTCGTTCACGCCGTCGCCTGTCATGGCCACCACCTCGCCGCTGGCGCGCAGTGCCTGCACCAGGCGCAGCTTGTGCTCGGGTTTGAGGCGTGCGCACAGATCCACGTCGCGCAGGCGCGCGGTCAAGGAGGCATCGTCCAGTGCCTCCAGTTCCGGGCCGGTGAGCACCTCGGGGCGACCGGACAGGCCCACCTGCCCGGCGATGGCGCGGGCTGTGGCCGGGTGGTCGCCGGTCATCATGATCACGCGCACGCCGGCGCGCCGGCACTCGGCCAGGGCGGCCGGCACTTCGGGGCGCGGCGGATCGGCCAGCGCCACCAGGCCCAGGAATTCGAAATCAAAGTCGTGCTGGCTTTGCGGCCAGGGCGGGGGCTGTGCGGGCGCCGAGGGCTCGCCCCGCCAGCGCCCCCTGGCCACGCCCAGGACCCGCAGGCCTCGCTCGGCCATGGCATCGACCTGGCGGCGGATGGCGTCCAGTCGCAGGGCATCGAGGTGGCACAGATCGGCCACCGCCTCGGGGGCGCCCTTGGCGGCGAGCAGGTGCACGCTGGGGTCGTCGCTGGCGAACACACGCGTCATGGCCAGGATCTGGCCTGACAGCGCGTATTCGAACTCCGGCTCGCGGCCGTCATGCACATGTTCGGTGCCTTGCAGCCACTGGTGACCAAAATGCTGAATGGCCTTTTCCATCGGATCGAATGGATCGCCCGGCGTCGCCAGCATGGCGAATTCGGTCAGCAGGTGAAAGTCCTCCGGCAAATGGTGGGCGCCTTCGGGGCAGAAGCGCTGCCCGGGCGTGGCCAGCTCGGCCACGGCCATCCGGTTGACCGTGAGCGTTCCCGTCTTGTCCACCGCGAGCACGGTGATGGCGCCCAGCGCCTCCACGGCCGACACGCGCCGTGCCAGCACCTTCTGATGGGCGATGCGCCAGGCTCCCAGCGCCAGGAACACCGTGAGGATGACCGGGATTTCCTCGGGCAGGATGGCCATGGCCAGGGCGATACCGGCGAGAAGGCTCTCCAGGAGGGGCTTGCCGTTCCACCACCAGCCCAGCAGCACCTGGGCCAGCGCCAGCAGGAGCGCGCCGATGCCGAGGGCTCGCACTAGGCGGCGCGAGCCCTGCTGCAGTGCCGAAGGCGGTTCGACGGTGGCTGCCAGGTCGGCGCCAATGCGCCCCGTGGCCGTCTGGGCGCCAGTGGCGCACACGCGTGCCACCCCCACACCCCGCGTGACCACCGTGCTGGCGAACAAACCCGAGGTCCCGTCGCCGCCTGGTGCCGGAAGAGGGTCTGTCGCGGCATGGGTTGCTGCGGCCAGCTTGGCCACCGGCACGGCCTCGCCCGTGAGCAGGGATTCATCCACTTCGAGCTGGCCGTCGATCAGCACGGCATCCGCGGCGATACGGTCGCCCTCGTGCAGCACCAGCAGGTCGCCACACACCACGTCGCGCCCGGCGATGCGTTGTTCCTGGCCGTCGCGGATGACGAGCGCACGCGGCGCCGAAAGATCGCGCAGGGACTCGAGCGCGCGCTGTGTCTTGCGCTCCTGCGCCAGCGTGATGCCTATCACCACGAAGACGAAGCCCAGCAGGAACAGGGCTTCGCCCCGGTCGCCCAGGGCCAGGTAAATGCCGCCTGCGGCCAGCAGCATCAGGAACATCGGCTCGGTGACGACGTCCCGCACGATGGCCACCGTGGACTTGGGTGTATTCCCGGGCAGCAGGTTGGGGCCGTCGGAGGCCAGGCGCCGCTGGGCATCGGCAGCGCTGAGGCCCTGCAATGGTTGGAGGTCCGGGGAACGGGTTTCGGAGCGGTCGACGGGCATGAAGTGGCAGGGACGACGGTGCGCCCGGCGGCTTCTGACGGTCGATGCCGCATCCCTGGGGCGCGCTTGGCAGGTCGGAGCGGGGCAGCAGGCGGCACAGTCCAGCGATCGTCCGGACTCCGAAGAGCTTACGACATTCAGCGATGTGGCGGGCGATCGACATGGGGGATTCCTACGATAGCCATCGGCTGTCGAGAAACTCTTTCGCTTGGTCACCCTTTGGTGCCAGAATGAACTGAAACCACGGGAAAAAATCGTGAATCCTCGTAACGCATGGTTGGTCCTGGTTTGGGGTTTGGCCGCTGGCGATGCGGCCGCGCTTTCCTTGGGAAGCGCGCATGGGCGTGTGCTGCTGGGCCGCCCGGTGGACCTGGTTTTCGACGTCCAGCTGGACCCGGGCATGGACCTGGAGTCCTCCTGCCTGGCCGCCGACCTGGTGTCTGGCGAAAACCCGGTGGGCCGAGGCCAGGTGCGCGTCGTCCCACTGCCGCAGGCGCCGGGCCAGGTGCCGGCCGTGCGTGTGCAGACCTCGATGCTGGCCGACGAGCCCGTGCTGACCGTGGCCCTGTCGGTCGGTTGCGCGGGCAAGATCACCCGCACCTACACGTTCCTGGCCGATCTGCCCGACACCGTGCTGCCCTCGACGGCGCCTGTGGCCATTCCCTGGGAGCCGCAGCCCGCGCCGCCCGCCATGCCCGAACGCGTGGCCGCGCCAGGAGCGGGCGGAGGTGAGCCGGCCGTGGCGCGGGTGGCCGCCGCCGCGGCCCGTCCATCCGTGACGGTGGCTGCCGAGCCGGCGCAGCCGGCCAGCGCCGCCGCGCCGCGCCGGCCGGTGGTGGCGCCTGCCGAGCCGCGCGCGCGCCCAGCATCCGCGCCGCAACCCGTGGCGGTCGCATCGGCCGCCTCGGCCGCGATGGAGACGGCATCCCGTCCCGTGGCCCCGCCGCCCCGGCCCCGGCCCGCGCCCCGGCCCCGCCTGGTGATGGAGCCGTTGGCGGTGGTGATGTCGCAGGCGCCACGTCCGGGCACGGCCGCCGCGCAGCCGGCCCCTCTGGCGCCATCGTCCATGCCCGCGAGCGCGGCCTCGGCGCCCGAGGCGCCAGCCTCGGCCGCATCGGGAGCCGAGGCCGCCGCCAGCATGGCTGCCGACGCCGCCAGTGCCCCACCGGCCTCGCAGCCCGAGACCCTGCGCATCCTCAAACTGCAAGAGGAGCTGGCCCGGGTGCGCATGCAGGCCGCCAGCGACCATGCCGCCGCCCTCGCGCTGCAGCAGCGCGTGGACCTCATCGAATCCGAGCGCTTCCATCCGGGGGTTGTCTATGGCCTGCTGGCCTTCGTCGGCTTGCTGCTGGCCTGGATGGCATGGCAGGTGCTGCGTTTCCGCACGGCCTTCGAGCAGTCCACGCGGGCCTGGAGTGAATCCGTGGCCCAGTACGAAAGCAAGAAAGCCGGCGAGGGGGAATGAATCCGCGCGCTGCGCGGGCACGTTCCCCCCATGGGGTTTGTTCGCGCCAGCGCGTTCCCTTGCAAGAACAAGAGTAAAAACACGCTTCTAGCCCGCCAATAAAGCGCTGGCAGCTATTGATTAGATAGCAAATAAAGCAGGTATCCGTATCGCGCCCAACCGCCATGGCGTGGTGGCTGGCTCCGTGCCCGGTTGGTCGAATCGCGAAGGGGCAGGTGCCATTCAATATTGCAATTATTCAACGATTATTGAATAATTAAAGCATGGAGAAAGATACCGCCATCGCCGTCTTCGAATCGCTGGCCTCCAGCGTGCGTCTGGATGTGTTCCGTCTGCTGGTCAGGCATGCGCCCCTGGGGTTGGTGGCCGGCGAGATCGCGGCGGCGCTCGGTCTGCCCGCGACCAATCTCTCCTTCCACCTCAAGGCGCTCACGCAGTCCGGCCTGCTTTCGGTCACGCAGGAGGGGCGCTTCCAGCGCTACCGCGCCAACATGGCGCTGATGGGCGACCTGGTGGCCTACCTCACCGCCGAATGCTGCGCGGGCCACCCGGAGGCCTGCCTGGGCCTGCCTGCGGCCGCCGCCTGTACGGATTGCCCATGAAAAGCTCGCCATCATTGGGCGGCGGCGCTGGCGGCGATGCGCAGTGCCGCACGCTGGAAGTCGATGGCGCACGCCATGAAACCATTCCAGAAGCGCTGCGGGTGCGCGCGGGCCTGATCGCCGCCAACCGCTTGCCGGTCCCCCATTTCTCCGTCCACCTCACCTGTTGAAGCCATGCTGAACGTCTTGTTCCTCTGCACCCACAACTCCGCCCGCAGCATCCTGTCCGAGGCATTGCTCAACCACCTGGACCGCCAGGCCCCCGTGCGGCGTTTCCAGGCGTGGTCTACTGGGAGCAGCCCCCGGCCCGGGCAGCAGCCGCACCCGCTGGCGCTGGAAGTCCTGCAAGCTGCAGGCATTTCCACCGAGGGCCTGCGCAGCAAGGGCTGGGACGAATTCGCCGCGCCCGGCGCGCCAAGCATGGACCTGATCATCACCGTGTGCGACAGCGCGGCGGGCGAGGCGTGCCCCATTTGGCCGGGACACCCCGCCACGGCGCACTGGGGCTATGCCGATCCCTCGGCGGGCGATGCGCCCGAGGCCGCCAAGCGCGAGGCCTTTCGCCGCACGCTGCACGAAATCGGCCGCCGCCTCGAATTGCTGATGAGCCTGCCGCCCGAAAAGCTGCAAAAGAGCCAATTGCAGGACGCCGCGCGCGGCCTGTCTTCGTCTTCCCACTGAAAACCAGGAGTTTCCCCATGGCCACCATCCAGATCTTCGACCCGGCCCTGTGCTGCAGCAGCGGTGTGTGCGGCACCGATGTCGATCAGAACCTCGTCACCTTCTCGGCCGATGCCGACTGGGCGCGCCAGAACGGCGCCGCGCTGGAGCGCTTCAACCTCGCGCAGCAGCCCATGGCCTTCGCGGAGAGCGCGCCGGTCAAGGCTTTTCTGGAGCGCGCAGGGCAGGAGGCGCTGCCCCTGACCCTGGTGGACGGCCAGATCGTGCTGGCGGGCCGCTACCCCTCGCGCGCCGACCTGGCGCGCTGGGCTGGCCTGGCCGTGCCCGCCACCGCCAAGGCCGAGAGCGCCGGCAGCTGCTGTTCGGGCGGTTGCTGCGGCTGACCGCCGCGTGCTTGTCTCCGCTGTCGCCACTTCACCCCACGCTGCCATGCACTTTCTCGACCAAGCTCCGCGCTTCCTTTTCTTCACCGGCAAGGGGGGCGTGGGCAAGACCTCGCTTGCCTGCGCCACCGCGCTGCAGCTGGCGGCGCAAGGGCGGCGCGTGCTGCTGGTGAGCACCGATCCGGCCTCCAACGTGGGCCAGGTGTTCGGCATCGCCATCGGCAACCACATCACGCCCGTGCCGGAAGTGTCGGGCCTGGCCGCGCTGGAGATCGACCCGCAGGCCGCCGCCCAGGGCTACCGCGACCGCATCGTCGGCCCGGTGCGCGGCGTGCTGCCGGATGCGGTGGTCCAGGGCATCGAGGAGCAGCTCTCGGGCGCCTGCACCACCGAGATCGCCGCGTTCGACGAATTCACCGCGCTGCTGACCGACACGGCCCTGCACGCGCAGTACGAGCACATCCTGTTCGACACCGCGCCCACCGGCCATACCATCCGGCTGCTGCAGTTGCCCGGTGCCTGGAGCGGCTTCCTGGAAGCGGGCAAGGGCGATGCCTCGTGCCTGGGGCCGCTGGCCGGACTGGAAAAACAGCGCGAGCGCTACAAGGCTGCCGTGGACGCGTTGGCCGACCCGGCCCATACCCGGCTGGTGCTGGTGGCGCGCGCCCAGCCCGCCACGCTGCGCGAGGCCGCGCGCACCCATGCCGAGCTTGCCGCCATCGGTCTGCGCCAGCAGTGCCTGGTCATCAACGGCGTGCTGCCTTTGGCCGAGGCTGAGCAGGATCCGCTGGCCGCCGCCGTGTGCCGGCGCGAGCAGGCGGCGCTGGCCGCGCTGCCCGAGGGCTTGCGCGTGCTGCCACTGGACCAGGTGCCGCTCAAACCCTTCAACCTGGTGGGCATCGCTGCCCTGCGCCAGTTGTTGGATGCGGCCCCGACGGCGCCCGGCGCTGGCGGTGGCAGTGAGGAAGGGCCCGTGCTGCAGGCGCCCAGCCTGTCCCGGCTGGTCGACGAAATCGCCCAGGACGGCCATGGGCTGGTGATGGTCATGGGCAAGGGCGGCGTGGGCAAGACCACGCTGGCTGCCGCGGTGGCCGTGGAGCTGGCGCATCGGGGCCACGAGGTGCATTTGACGACCTCCGATCCGGCGGCGCACCTCCAGGAAACCCTGGCGGGCTCGCTGGAGCATCTGGTCGTGAGCCGCATCGACCCGCACGAAGTCACCGAGCGCTACCGCCAGCAGGTGCTGGCCAGCAAGGGCGCAGGGCTCGACGCGGCGGGCCGCGCGCTGCTCGAAGAAGACCTGCGCTCGCCTTGTACGGAAGAGATCGCGGTGTTCCAGGCCTTTTCGCGCGTGATCCGCGAGGCCGGCCGCAAGTTCGTGGTCATGGACACCGCGCCTACCGGCCACACGCTGCTGCTGCTGGACGCCACCGGCGCCTACCACCGCGACATTGTGCGCCAGATGGGCGACAAGGGCGTGCACTTCACCACACCCATGATGCAGCTGCAAGACCCGAAGCAGACCAAGGTGCTCATCGCCACCCTGGCCGAGACCACGCCGGTGCTGGAGGCGGCCAACCTGCAGGCCGACCTGCGGCGTGCGGGCATCGAGCCCTGGGCCTGGGTGGTGAACAACAGCGTGGCGGCGGCCCGCGCCACATCGCCGCTGCTGCGCCAGCGCGCCCGCAACGAGCTGCGCGAGATCGAGGCCGTGGCCACGCGCCACGCCGCGCGCCATGCCGTGGTGCCGCTGCTCAGCGAAGAACCCGTGGGCGTGCCACGCCTGCTGCAACTGGCGGGCGCTGCGTTGCCGGCCACGGGGGCATGACATGGGGCTGTTCGAACGTTACCTGACCGTGTGGGTGGGCCTGGGCATCCTGGCGGGCGTGGGCCTGGGGCTGCTGGCGCCGGGCGCTTTCCAGGCCATCGCCGGGCTGGAGCTGGCGCATGTCAACCTCGTGGTGGCCGTGTTCATCTGGGTGATGATCTACCCGATGATGATCCAGATCGACTGGAACGCCGTGAAGGGCGTGGGCCAGAAGCCGCGCGGCCTGCTGCTCACGCTGGTGGTCAACTGGCTCATCAAGCCCTTCACCATGGCGGCGCTGGGCGTGCTGTTCTTCCAGTACCTGTTCGCGCCCTGGGTCGATCCGAAGTCGGCCAGCGAATACATCGCCGGCATGATCCTGCTGGGCGTGGCGCCCTGCACGGCCATGGTGTTCGTCTGGAGCCAGCTCGTGAAAGGCGACGCCAACTACACGCTGGTGCAGGTGTCCATCAACGACCTCATCATGGTCGTGGCCTTTGCTCCCATTGCCGCCTTCCTGCTGGGCGTGACCAACGTGACCGTGCCCTGGGAAACGCTGGTGCTCTCCACCGTGCTCTATGTGGTGCTGCCGCTGGCGGCGGGCATGGCCACGCGGCATGCGCTGCAGCGCCGCTCGGACCATGCCGTGGCCGACTTCGTGGCGCGGCTCAAGCCCTGGTCCATCGTCGGGCTCATCGCCACCGTGGTGCTGCTGTTCGGCTTCCAGGCGGGCACCATCGTGGCCCAGCCTGCGGTCATCGCGCTCATCGCCGTGCCGCTGATCGTGCAGAGCTACGGCATCTTCGCGATCAGCCTGGTGGCGGCGCGCTGGCTCAGGCTGCCGCACAACGTGGCCGGGCCGGCCTGCCTGATCGGCACGTCCAACTTTTTCGAGCTGGCCGTGGCGGTGGCGATCTCGCTGTTCGGCCTGAACTCGGGCGCGGCGCTGGCCACTGTGGTGGGCGTGCTGGTGGAGGTGCCGGTGATGCTGTCGCTGGTGGCGCTGGTCAACCGCACGCGGCACTGGTTTCCCGGTGCGGAGCAGGCGCGGCGCTGAGCAAGAGCCCCCCGTGTCGCAGCCCGCATGGGGTTCCTTGAAAGAACTTCGAACCGCCTCCCCGGGCGTCGGGATTTCAGCAGCGCGGCTTTCGATGCGCCTCCTGATGCGGCGCAATATTCGCGCTGCCTGAGCTCCCTACACTGCTTTTCCACGGGCCGTTATGACGTGCCCATGGCCTCAGCAACACACAGGAGTCCGGAAGGCAGAATGGCAGCGGAAGGCGATCAATCGGCGGCGTCCAGCGCCCGCGCCCTGGCGCACTGCCTGGCGCATGCGGCCTGGACGTTCGGGTTTGCCATGGTGGCGCTGTACCTGCTGTCGCATGCCGAGGCGACATCGGACATCAACACCTGGGGCCTGCGCTTTTTGTGGACGTTCGCCGTCGGTCTGGCGGGCTCGCTGGCCATCCAGCTTTCCTGGTGGGGGCGAAAGAGCGTGGCGACGGTTGCGTTCTGGGCCTCCTGGCTGGCAGTCACCACCCTTTGCAGCGTGGTCGGCATACCGCTGGCGATGCGGCTCTTCTATTGACCCTGAACGAAAGAAACCATGTCATTGACCAAGAAGATTCTGGCCGCGGCGCTTGTGGTGGCCTGCGGGATGGCCACGGCCCAGACATCGCAACCGGCGCAGGCCCTGTCGCCCGCTGCCTTGCTGGTTCAAACCATGGGGCTGGCGCCGACCCTGCAGGCCAATCTCCGCAACTTGCTGGCCGACCCGGCCTCCGTTCGGCGTAGCAGCAGCAAGGACATGGCCGCCGTGCAAAAACTGGTCGGTCTGTCCGAATCGGCATTCACTGCCCTGATAGCCCGGGTGATGGAGGCGGGCATGTCGAGCGGCGATCTGGCCTTGCTCGCCGATTTTTACCAGACACCCGTCGGAAAGAAACTCCAGGAGCACTCCCAGCGAGGGTCATCCCTGGCGGAATTGAGCGCCAGCGTGGCCAGCCTGAGCGAAGGCGACCGCCAGGCCCTGGAGCGGTTCACGTCCTCCGGCGCCACCGAGCGAATGGTCCGTTTCCTGGAAGGTGACAAGTTCCTGCCCATCTTGCGGGGCGAACTGGAGGCGTTGCCCGCCAGCGCCCGCCCCTGAGGGCAGGATCGGCTTGGCGGGAGGATTAGATGCTTTTTCTGGCCATGGCCCTTTGCTGGTAAGCGCCAGTAGCTATCAATTTGATAGTTCAATGGCGGCTGCCATGTCAGCGCCAGTATCAGCGCAGGATCAGCACCGGCACTTCACTCAACCGCAGCAGCGTGGTGGTGGTGCTGCCCACGATCAGATGGCGGATGCGTGAATGGCCGTAGGCCCCCATCACCAGCAGGGCGGCGCCCTGCGACTTCAGCAGGGTGGGCAGCACCTGTTCCGGTTCACCGGGCAGCAGCATGGTTTCGGCGGCGAAGCCCGCGCCGTGCAGCAGCAGCCGCGCTTCGTCCAGCGCCTGGCGTGCGGCCGGGGTGTCGTCGCCGGCCATGGCCAGCAGGGCCGGCAGGCCGTGCAGCAAGGGGCTGGTCGCCACCCTCCGCACGGCCTCGCGCGCGGTGGCGCTGCCGTCGTAGGCGATGACGAAGCGCTCGGGTGCCACGAATTTTTCCGCCGTGGCCACCAGCACCGGGCGTTGGACGGTGCGGATCACGCGCTCGACGTGGTGGTCGAGGTGGAGTCTCTGGTGCGAGCTGCCGCGGAAATGCGTTCCGAGAACGAACAAGCGCGCCTCGGGCTCCAGTTCCACCGCCAGGTCTTCCAGTGCGCCATGGCGCAGATGCGTGGCGGTGGGCACCACCCCTGCGGCGCGGGCGCGCTCGCTGGCGCCGCTCAGCATCTGGTGCCCGGCTTCCTGGGCGATTTTTTCGCGCTGCGCGTCCAGGGCGCTCAGCTGTTGCAGCAGCACCTCCTGGGCGCCCAGGCCCAGGGCGCCGCCGTAGTCGCCCACATGCGGCGGCTCGGGCGGGCGTGGCAGGGCGTGCAGCAGTTCGAGCGGCGCGTCCAGCCGCAGGGCGGCCCAGGCGGCCCAGTCGATGGTGGCACCCGTGGCGGCCAGGCCGTCGATGCAGGCGTAGATCTTGTCCATGGCGCGTGTCCTCCGTGCGTGGCCCATGCCGTAATGTCCCAGAAAGGCGCCCGGGCCGCACTCCGGTGCCGGTGGCTTTCTCCAGGGCCTGGCGCGTTTTCCTGCCGACGCGAATCTGGCGAACGCCGTGCGCACCGGGCCCCTGGAGTGCCCGAGCATGGCACATGTGCATCGCGTTCTTGCCACAATGGCCCGATGACCGATCGCCTGCGCCGTCTGCCATGCCGCCTGCGGGCCCTGGGCATGGCTGTCCTGTGCGCGATGGCGCTGGCCGCGCCGCCCGCACGGGCGGATGCCGGCATGGCGCAGCGGGTGCGCGCCTGTACCCTGTGCCATGGTCCCGAGGGCCGGGCCACGCCCGATGGCTACTTTCCGCGCATCGCGGGCAAGCCGGCAGGGTACCTGGCCAACCAATTGCTCAACTTCCGTGAAGGCCGCCGCAGCTATCCGCCCATGGCCCATCTCATCGAGCACCTCACCGAGGAGTATCTGCGCGAGATGGCCGCGCACTTCGCCGCGCTTGATCTGCCGTACCCGCCGCCGCCTGTGTCGCAAGCGCCGCAGGCCGTGCTGGAGCGCGGCCGGGCCCTGGTGCAGCACGGCGACACGGCGCGCGAAATCCCTGCCTGCGTGCAGTGCCATGGCGCGGCACTCACGGGCGTGGCGCCCGCCATCCCCGGCCTGCTGGGGTTGCCGCGCGACTACCTCAACAGCCAGCTCGGCGCCTGGGCGACCGGTCAGCGCCGCGCCCAGGCACCCGACTGCATGGCCGCCATCGCACGCCGCCTCGCGCCGCAGGACGTGGCCGCCGTGTCGGCTTGGCTGGCGGCGCAGCCCGTGCCCGGCCATGGCCATCCTGCGGCACGGCTGCCCGGTGCCATGCCCTTGCGCTGCGGCGGGGTCGAGGGGCTGCCGGTGGCGGCGGGGCGCTGAATGGGCGCGCGGCGCTTCGGGGGGTGGCTGTTTGCCCTGGCCATGGCTGCCGTCCAGGCCGTGGCGGCCGGGGGCGTGCCCGATGCCCAGGGCGATGCGCCGCCGCTCGCCGCGCCCGCCGCGCCGGAGCAGGTGGCACGCGGTGCCTACCTGGCCCGTGTGGGCGGTTGCGCGGGCTGTCACACGGCGCCGGGCGGCGCGGCCTACGCGGGTGGGCGTGGTATCGAAACCCCGTTCGGCACGGTCTACAGCAGCAATCTCACGCCCGACCCGGCCACGGGCCTGGGGCGTTGGTCGGCCGATGATTTCTGGCGCGCGCTGCACCATGGGCGCTCGCGCGATGGCCGGCTGCTGAACCCGGCCTTTCCGTACACCAGCTACACGCGGGTCACGCGCGAGGATGCCGACGCCTTGCACGCCTACCTGCGCAGCCTGCCCGCCGTGGCCCGGCCCCCGGTGCCGCATGCGCTGCGCTTTCCCTTTGGCACCCAGGCGGCCCTGGCGGTTTGGCGCGCGCTGTACTTCCGGCCCGGCCCGCTCGCGGCCGAACCGGCGCGCGGCGCCGAATGGAACCGGGGTGCCTACCTCGTCAACGGCCTGGGGCATTGCGGGGCCTGCCATACGCCGCGAAACGCACTCGGGGCGGAGCGCAAGGGCCAGGCGCTGGCGGGCGGGCGCATGGCCGGCCAGGGCTGGTATGCGCCCGCGCTCGACGATCCGGCCGAGGCTGGCGTGGCACCGTGGCCGCTGGAAGACGCCGTGGCGCTGTTGCGCACCGGCGTGGCGCCCGGGGCCGCCGTGAGCGGCCCCATGGCCGAGGTGGTGTTTCGCGGCACCCAGTATTTGAGCCTGGCCGATGCGCGCGCCATCGCGGCCTATCTGCGCGCGCTGCCGCAGCGCATGTCCACGGCGCCGCCAGCCGGCGGCGTGGCCAGTTCCACGCTGGCGCGCGGCGCGAAGGTCTATGAGCGGCATTGCGCCGCATGCCACGGCGAGCAGGGGCAGGGCGAGCCGGGAGGCTTTCCGCCGCTGGCGGGCAACCGCGCCGTGTTGTTGGCCGATACCACGAACCTGTTGCGCGTGGTCTTGCAGGGCGGCTACTTGCCCGCGACCGCTGGCAACCCACGCCCGCACGGCATGCCTCCCTTCCGGCAGGTGCTGGGCGACGAGGACGTGGCGGCGGTGCTGAGTTTCGTGCGCAATGCCTGGGGCAACCAGGCCCCGGGTGTGGGTACCATCGACGCCTACCGCGCCCGCGAGCGGCGCTGAGAGGAGTGTTGTCGATGGTGCGTCCGGCCGTGTTGCCCGATCCAGCCCCCGCCGCCGCCGAAAGCGGCTGGTGGGCCGTGTGCCTGTGCGCCGAATGGTGCGGCACCTGCCGTGACTACCGCGCGGTCTTCGAGGCCCTGGCGCAGGAGCATGCCGGGGTGCGCTTCGTCTGGGTAGACATCGAGGATGAGTCCGACCTGGCCGGCGACCTGGACGTGGAAACCTTTCCCACGCTGCTGATCGCCGACGGCCGGACCGCGCGTTTCCTGGGGCCCTTGCTGCCGCAGGCCGGCGTGCTGTCGCGTCTGCTGGAGAGCCTGCGGGCGGCGCAGGGCGGCGCCGGCGCGGGGCCGCAGGCCCAGGCCGTGTTCGAGCGCGTGCGCGCGGCCCACGGCGGGGCGTGAGGCGAATACTTCGGTTTTGATAGCTGCGGGCGCTTTCTGGTTGAGCGCTGGAGCCATTTTTCGTGCCAAACCTCACCGGCCGGGGTCGTCTGGCTGGCCGGAATACGTTCGTGGCGATGTGTCGTTGCAAATCAAGGCGTTAGAGGCTACAATGTGGATCTCACGACCAAACGGGCGGGTACCAACCGCCCGTTTTTTTTGGTCGTTTGCTTTTGGAGCTCGAAGCCTCTGGGAGGTTATCGGGTTTTTCGTTTTTCCGGGATTGAACTGAAACACGTGGCACTGCAGCAAATCGTCGAGCAAACCGTGACCGGCCTGGGCTATGACCTGGTCGAGATAGAGCGCTGCCCCGGTGGCCTGCTGCGCATCACCATCGATTTGCCGTGGGAGGCACCCACCGAAGGTGCGCCCGTGCTGCCCGAGCAGTTCATCACCGTGGAAGACTGCGAGAAGGTCACGCGCCAGTTGCAGTTCGCGCTGGAGGTCGACGGGGTGGACTACAAGCGTCTGGAGGTGTCGTCGCCCGGCATCGACCGGCCGTTGCGCCACGAGCAGGATTTCATCCGCTTCGAGGGCTCGGTGATCGATATCGCGCTCAAGGCGCCCATGGGCGCCGCCGCTGCGGGGCAGGTGAGCCCCTTGCGCAAGAAATTCCGTGGCCTGCTCTCGCGGGCCGATTCCGGTGGCTGGCAGATCGTCTGGAGCGATGAGCCGCCGGTCAAGCCGGGCCAGAAGGTGAGCAAGAAGCGCGCACCGGCGCCCGTGCAGGTGCTGGGCTTCACGCTGGACGAGCTGCGTGACGCGCGCCTGGCGCCCATCGTTGATTTCAAGGGGCGGGGAGCGAAGTCCGGGCAGATGCCGGGCTGAGCTGCTGGTGAGTGGTTGTGGGAGCGGGTCGCAAGGCCAGGGCTTCCGGGGTGATTGAAACAGGAGAGTCGTTGCATGAATCGCGAATTGTTGATGTTGGTTGAAGCCATTTCGCGCGAGAAGAACGTCGAGCGCGATGTGGTTCTGGGGGCTGTCGAGGCGGCCCTGGCCCAGGCGACGAAGAAGCTGTACGAGGGCGAGGTCGATATCCGCGTCTCGGTGGATCGCGACAGTGGCAACTACGAAACCTTCCGCCGCTGGCTGGTGGTGCCCGACGACGCCGGCTTGCAGAACCCCGATGCCGAAGAGCTGTTGATGGATGCACGCGAGCGCGTGGCCGACGTCGAGGTCGGTGAATACATCGAGGAAGCCATCGAATCCGTGCCGATCGGCCGCATCGGCGCCATGGCCGCCAAGCAGGTCATCCTGCAGAAGATCCGCGACGCCGAGCGCGAGATGCTGCTCAACGACTTCATGTCGCGCGGCGAGAAGATCTTCACCGGCACCGTCAAGCGCATGGACAAGGGCGACATCATTGTCGAGTCCGGCCGCGTCGAAGGCCGCCTGCGCCGCTCCGAGATGATCCCCAAGGAGAACCTGCGCAGCGGCGACCGTGTGCGCGCCATGATCATGGAAGTGGACCTGACGCTGCGCGGCGCGCCCATCATCCTCTCGCGCTCGGCGCCCGAGTTCATGGTCGAACTGTTCCGCCATGAGGTGCCCGAGATCGAACAGGGCCTGCTGGAGATCAAGAGCTGCGCCCGCGACCCGGGCAGCCGCGCCAAGATCGCCGTGCTCTCGCACGACCGCCGCGTGGACCCCATCGGCACCTGCGTGGGCGTGCGCGGAACGCGTGTCAATGCCGTCACCAACGAGCTGGCCGGCGAGCGCGTGGACATCGTGCTGTGGTCCGAGGACCCGGCGCAGTTCGTCATTGGCGCGCTGGCGCCGGCGAACGTGCAGTCCATCGTCGTGGACGAGGAAAAGCACGCCATGGACGTGGTGGTGGACGAGGAAAACCTGGCCATCGCCATCGGCCGGGGCGGCCAGAACGTGCGCCTGGCGTCCGACCTGACCGGCTGGAAGATCAACATCATGGACGCCGCCGAGAGCGCCCAGAAGCACGCCGACGAGACCGACGCGGCACGCCGCCTGTTCATGGAGAAGCTCGACGTCGACCAGGAGATCGCCGACATCCTGATCGAGGAAGGCTTCACCAGTCTCGAAGAAGTGGCTTATGTGCCGCTGCAGGAAATGCTCGAAATCGAGAGCTTCGACGAGGAAACCGTGAACGAACTGCGCGCCCGCGCCAAGGACGTGCTGCTGACCATGGAAATCGCCCGCGAAGACATTGTCGAGAGCGTTTCGCAGGATCTGCGCGACCTCGAAGGCATCACCCCGGAGCTGATTGGCAAGCTCGCCGAAGGCGGCGTGCACACGCGTGACGAGTTGGCCGATCTGGCCATTGATGAACTGACCGAACTGACCGGACAGTCCGAAGAAGAAGCCAAGGCCTTGATCATGAAGGCGCGCGAACACTGGTTCGCGGGGCAAGAGTAAGGTCAGGGAGGCACGTACCGAATATGTCCAGTAACACCGTCGCCGAGTTCGCCAGCGAACTCAAGAAAACCCCTGAAGTCCTGCTCGACCAGCTCAAGTCAGCGGGCGTGGTTAAGTCCGCATCCAGCGATGCGCTGACCGAAGCGGACAAGCAGAAACTGCTGGCGCACCTGCAGGCCAGCCATGGCGTGGCCCATGGGGATCGCAAGAAGATCACCCTGGTCACCAAGTCCACCAGCGAGATCAAGCAGGCCGATGCCACGGGCAAGGCCCGCACCATCCAGGTCGAAGTGCGCAAGAAGCGCACCTTCGTCAAGCGCGACGAGGCCGCCGAGGCCGCCGTGGTCGGGGTTGGGGTTCAGGCCGCCGAGGAGGCCGCGCCCGAGCCCGACCACAATCCCGAGCTGGTCCGCCGCGAGGAAGAGGCGCGCCGCCAGGCCGAGCTGATCCGCCGCCAGGAGGAAGAGCTGGCGGAGAAGCGCCGCGAGCGCGAAGCCCGCGAGCAGCGCGAGCGCGAAGCCGCCGAGCGTGCGGCCGCCTACGCGGCCCAGGAGGCCGAAAAGAAGGCCCAGGCCTCCGCCATCAAGCAGGAAGCCACCCGCGAGCAGGCCGCCGAGGCCGCCGCCCGTGCCGCGGCCCAGGCCGAGGCCCGCGAGAAGGCGGAAGCCGAGTCCCGAGCCCGCGCCGCCGAGGAAAGCGCGCGCGCCAGCGACCTGGAGGAGCGCCGCCGCAAGGCCCTGGAGGAGGCTGCCGCCATCCGTTCCATGATGTCCGCGCCCGCCAAGGTGCTGGTGGCCAAGAAGCCCGAGGAACCCAAGCCCGCTGCGCGCGCTGCCGAGCCCAAGAAGGGCACGCTGCACAAGCCCGCCACCACGCCCGGCGCTGCGCCGCGTGGCGCTGCCGCGCCTGCCGCGCCCGCCGGTGGTAGCGGCAAGGAAGTCAAGTCCGCCAAGCTGTCCTCCAGCTGGGCTGGCGATGCCGCCAAGAAGAAGGAAATGAAGACCCGTGGCGACACCGGCAGCGGTGCCGCGCGTGGTAGCGCCTGGCGAGCCGGCCCCAAGGGCGGCGGCCGCCGTGGCAACGACCGCGATCGTGGTGGCGATCACCATGCCCACGCATCGACCGCCGAGGCACGCATCATTGAAGTGCATGTGCCCGAGACCATCACCGTGGCCGAGCTGGCGCACAAGATGTCGATCAAGGCGTCCGAGGTCATCAAGGCGCTGATGAAGATGGGCCAGATGGTCACCATCAACCAGCCGCTGGACCAGGATACGGCCATGATCGTGGTCGAGGAACTGGGCCACAAGGCCGTCGTGGCCGCGCTGGACGATCCCGAGGCCTTCACCGACGAAGAAGCCGCGCTGCAGACGGCCGAAGTCCTGCCCCGCGCGCCGGTCGTCACCGTCATGGGCCACGTGGACCATGGCAAGACCTCGCTGCTCGACTACATCCGCCGCACCAAGGTGGCATCCGGCGAGGCCGGTGGCATCACGCAGCACATTGGTGCCTACCACGTGGACACGCCGCGCGGCATGGTGACCTTCCTGGATACCCCGGGCCACGAGGCCTTCACGGCCATGCGTGCCCGTGGTGCCCAGGCCACCGACATCGTGATCCTGGTGGTGGCGGCCGACGACGGCGTCATGCCGCAGACCAAGGAAGCCATCAAGCACGCCAAGGCGGCCAAGGTGCCGATCGTGGTGGCTATCACCAAGGCCGACAAGCCCGATGCCAACCCCGACCGCGTCAAGCAGGAACTGGTGGTCGAGGAAGTGGTGCCCGAGGAATACGGCGGTGATTCGCCCTTCGTTCCGGTGTCGTCCAAGACCGGCATGGGCATCGACGACCTGCTGGAGCAGGTGCTGCTGCAGGCCGAAGTGCTGGAACTCAAGGCACCGGTCGATTCCCTGGCCAAGGGCCTGGTGATCGAAGCCCAGCTCGACAAGGGCCGCGGCCCCGTGGCCACGGTGCTGGTGCAGTCCGGCACGCTCAAGGTGGGCGACGTGGTGTTGGCTGGCCAGACCTATGGCCGCGTGCGTGCTATGCTGGACGAGAACGGCCGGGTCACCAAGGCGGCGGGTCCTTCCCTCCCGGTGGAGATCCAGGGCTTGACCGAAGTGCCCCAGGCTGGCGACGAATTCATGGTGCTGCAGGACGAGCGCCGCGCCCGCGAGATCGCCACCTACCGTGCCGGCAAGTTCCGCAACACCAAGCTGGCAAAGCAGCAGGCAGCCAAGCTGGAGAACGTGTTCGCCGATATGACGGCGGGCGAGGTCAAGTACCTGCCCATCATCATCAAGGCCGACGTGCAAGGCTCGCAGGAAGCCCTGGCGGCATCGCTGCTCAAGCTCTCGACCGACGAGATCCGGGTGCAGCTGGTGTACGCGGGCGTGGGCGGCATCAGCGAGTCCGACATCAACCTGGCGATTGCCTCCAAGGCCATCGTGATCGGCTTCAACGTGCGTGCCGATACCGGCGCGCGCAAGACGGCCGAGTCGAACGACGTGGGCGTCCACTACTACAACATCATCTACGACGCGGTGGACGAGTTGAAGGCGGCCATGTCCGGCATGCTGGCGCCCGAACAGCGCGAGGAAGCCCTGGGCACGGCGGAAATCCGCACGGTGTTCGTGGCCTCCAAGATCGGCACGGTGGCGGGTTCCTACATCACCTCCGGCCAGGTCACGCGCGGCTGCAAGTTCCGCCTGCTGCGCGACAACGTCGTGGTCTACACGGGCGACATCGAGTCGGTGCGCCGCCTCAAGGACGACGTCAAGGAAGTCAAGGAAGGCTTCGAGTGCGGTATCAAGCTCAAGAACTACAACGACATCAAGGAAGGTGATCAGCTGGAGTTCTTCGAGATCAAGGAAATCGCCCGGACCCTGTAAGCCATGGCAGCGAAGAAGTCATCCACGCCCAACCGCGGCTTCAAGGTCGCGGACCAGATCCAGCGCGACCTGACCGAGCTGATCGCGCGCGAGTTGAAGGACCCGCGCGTGGGCATGGTCACGCTGCAGGCCGTGGAGGTCACGCCCGACTACGCGCATGCCAAGGTGTTCTTCAGCGTGCTCGTGGGCGACCCGCAGGCCACGCAGGAGGCCCTCAACCATGCGGCGGGGCACCTGCGCAACGGCCTGTTCAAGCGCTTGCACATTCACACCGTGCCCACGTTGCATTTCGTGTACGACCGGACGCAGGAGCGTGCGGCGGACATGAACGCCTTGATCGCCAAGGCGGTTTCCTCGCGCGCCAAAGACGCGGACGAATGACCATGGACGCGCCGCGCACGAGGGTCGTCCGGCGCCCTGTGCACGGGGTGCTGCTGATCGACAAGCCGCTGGGCATCACCAGCAACCAGGCCTTGCAGAAGGCCAAGTGGTTGCTGCGCGCCGAAAAGGCCGGGCACACGGGCACGCTCGACCCGCTGGCCAGCGGCGTGCTGCCGCTGTGTTTTGGCGCGGCCACCAAGTTCAGCCAGCTGCAGCTCGAAGCGGCCAAGACCTACGAGGCCGTGGCTTTGCTGGGCGTGACCACCACCACCGGCGACGCCGAGGGCGAGGTGCTGGAGCGGCGTGACGTCGATCCGGCCCAGCTCACGCCCGAGCGCCTGGCCGCCGTGCAACAGCAGTTCACCGGCCCGATCCGCCAGGTACCGCCCATGCACAGCGCGCTCAAGAAAGACGGCAAGGCGCTGTACGAATATGCGCGCGCCGGCATCGCCGTCGAGCGCGCGCCGCGCGACGTGGTGATTCATGCATTGGAATTGGCCCTGACGCACGACAGCCAAGCGCAACCAGCTATTAAAATGATAGTGACCTGCAGCAAGGGCACCTACATCCGAACGCTGGGCGAGGACATCGGCGCGGCCCTGGGCTGCGGTGCGCATCTCACCTTCCTGCGCCGCACCGGCACCGGGGGCATTGGCGTGGAGCGTTGCATCACCCTGCAGCAGCTTGAAGCCCTGGACGAGGATGCGCGCCTGGCCTGCCTGGAGCCGCCGCAGGCGCTGCTGGCCGATCATGTGCATGTCACGCTCGACAGCGAGAATGCGGGCCGGTTTCTCTCCGGCATGCGCCGCAGGGGCCCCTGGCCCGATGCGCCCGCCGTGGCCGTGTTCGGCGACCAACCCCGGGCTCTGCTCGGCGTCGGCCATATCGTGGGCGGAGAGCTGGTGCCCGACAGGCTCCTGAGCCCGCTGGAAATACAACAAATTTTGGAAGGCACGCCGCGCCCACAAGCCAGCGGCATATTGGAAAAACTATGAGCAAACAAATCCGCAACATCGCCATCATCGCCCACGTCGACCATGGCAAAACGACCATGGTCGACCAATTGCTGCGCCAGTCCGGCACCTTCGCCGAACACGAGAAGGTGGTCGATACCGTGATGGACAACAACGCCATCGAAAAGGAACGGGGCATCACCATCTTGGCGAAGAACTGCGCCGTGAGCTGGAAGGGCACGCACATCAACATCGTCGACACCCCCGGCCACGCGGACTTCGGCGGCGAGGTGGAACGCGCCCTGTCCATGGTGGACGGCGTGGTGCTGCTGATCGACGCCCAGGAAGGCCCCATGCCGCAGACGCGCTTCGTGACCAAGAAGGCGCTGGCCCTGGGCCTCAAGCCCATCCTGGTGGTGAACAAGGTGGACAAGCCCGGCGCGCGCCCCCAGCACGTGGTGAACGCGGCCTTCGACCTGTTCGACAAGCTCGGCGCCACCGACGAGCAGCTCGACTTCCCCGTGGTGTACGCTTCGGGCATCAACGGCTGGACCTCGATGGAAGAGGGTGAGCCCGGCGCGCAGTGGGGCCCCGACATGTCGGCGCTGTTCAACACCGTGCTGGAGCACGTGCCGTCGCAAAAGGGCGACCCAGCAGCGCCTCTGCAGCTGCAGATCTCCGCGCTCGATTTCTCGACCTTCGTGGGCCGCATCGGCGTGGGCCGTATCAGCCAGGGCACGATCAAGCCCAACATGGACGTGCTGGTGATGGAAGGCCCGGACGGCAAGTCCATCAAGGGCCGTGTGAACCAGGTGCTGACGTTCCAGGGCCTGGACCGCGTTCAGGCCACGGAAGCCGGCCCCGGCGAGATCGTGCTGATCAACGGCATCACCGACATCGGCATCGGCGTGACCGTGACCGACCCGCTCAAGCCCGCGCCGCTGCCCATGCTCAAGGTGGACGAGCCCACGCTGACGATGAACTTCTGCGTGAACACCTCGCCACTGGCCGGCCGTGAAGGCAAGTACGTGACCAGCCGCCAGATCTGGGACCGCCTGCAGAAGGAACTGCAGCACAACGTGGCGCTGCGCGTCAACGAAACCGACGAAGAAGGCGTGTTCGAAGTGATGGGCCGGGGCGAACTGCACCTGACCATCCTGCTGGAGAACATGCGCCGCGAAGGCTATGAAATGGCCGTTTCCAAGCCCCGCGTGCTGTTCAAGGACGTGGACGGCGTGAAGTACGAGCCCATCGAGATGGTCACCGCCGACATCGAAGAGCAGCACCAGGGCGGCGTCATGCAGGCGCTGGGCGAGCGCAAGGGCGAGCTGGTGAACATGGAGCCGGACGGCCGTGGCCGCGTGCGCCTGGAGTACCGCATCCCGGCGCGTGGCCTGATCGGCTTCTCCAACGAGTTCCTGAACCTGACGCGCGGTTCGGGCCTGATCAGCAACATCTTCGACAGCTACGAGCCGCACAAGGGCGACATCGGCGGCCGCAAGAACGGCGTGCTGATCTCCATGGACGACGGTGAAATCTTCACCTACGCCCTGGGCAAGCTGGACGACCGCGGCCGCATGTTCGTGCGCGCCAACGACCCGGTGTACGAAGGCATGATCGTCGGCATCCACAGCCGCGACAACGACCTGGTGGTGAACGCCACCCGCACCAAGCAGCTGACCAACTTCCGCGTCTCCGGCAAGGAAGACGCGATCAAGATCACGCCCCCGATCGAGCTGACGCTGGAATACGGCGTGGAATTCATCGAGGACGACGAGCTGGTCGAAATCACGCCCAAGAGCGTACGTCTGCGCAAGCGCTTCCTGAAGGAACATGAGCGCAAGCGCGCCAGCCGTGAATGAAATGAAACGACACCCCCCTGAGGCCCTGCGGGCCTTCCCCCCGCTCTCGCAGCGCTGCGCGCTGCGGGCAGGGGGACGCCACCGGTGCGGCGGGGCGGCCCTTGCACGGTGGCCACTGGCCTGGGCCGCGCATGTGTGAAGCGCCACGCGATGAAAACTGAAACGGCCCAGCCCCCGCTGCTGCGCAATAGCCCTGGTCTTTCGCATGGCCGGGCGGTGTGGCTCATGGTGGCGGTCACGCTGATGTGGTCGATCGCTGGCGTGGTAACACGCCACCTGGAGCATGCGCGCAGCTTCGAGGTGACCTTCTGGCGCAGCTTCTTTACCCTTTTGGCGCTGCTCGTCATCCTGCCGGCCGTGCAGGGGCGTGCCGTGCTGGCCACGCTGCGCGGCGGCGGCCGGGCGCTGTGGATTTCGGGCCTGTGCTGGAGCGTGATGTTCACCGCCTTCATGGTGGCCATCATGCTCATGCCCGTGGCCAATGTGCTGGTGACCATGGCCGTCGGTCCCTTGCTCACCGCGCTGTTCGCCTGGGCCTTCATCGGCCACCGCATCGCGCCGCGCACCTGGGGCGCCATCGCGCTGGCGGGCCTGGGCATTGCCTGGATGTATGGCTCGCAAATGGCCGGTTTGCCGATCGTAGGCACGCTGGTGGCGCTGTGCGTGCCGCTGGCGGCCGCCGTCAACTGGACGGTGGTGCAGCACTCGCAGCGCCATGGCCATGCGGTGGATCTGATGCCCGCCGTGCTCATCGGCGCGGTGCTTTCTTCCATGGCCACGCTGCCGCTGGCATGGCCGTTCCAGGCCACCGGGCACGACCTGGCGCTGCTGGCCCTGCTCGGGCTGGTGCAATTGGCGATTCCCTGCGTGCTCGCGGTGCGTTGCGGGCGCGTGCTCAAGGCGCCTGAACTGGCGCTGCTGGGCCTGCTGGAGGTGATCTTCGGCATTCTGCTGGCATGGCTGGGCGCGGGTGAGCGCCCGGCGCCCGCGGTGCTGACGGGCGGCGCGCTGGTGATCGGCGCGCTGGTTTTCAATGAACTACTCGGTTGGAAGGAACAAAAATGACGGAGATGACCGGTGACGTGATGGCTCAATTGCGCGGCCAAGTGGGCTGCATCACGCTCAACCGCCCCAAGGCGCTCAATGCCTTGTCGCTGGGCATGGTGCGTGACTTGATGACGGTGCTGCTGGCCTGGCAGAAAGACCCGCGCGTGCTGGCCGTGGCCATTCGTGGCAGCAACAAGGAAGGCCCGTTCGGCGCTTTCTGCGCGGGTGGTGACATCCGCTTCCTGCACCAGGCGGGCAGCACGGGCAACCCGGAGATCGAGGACTTCTTCACCGAGGAATACGCTCTCAACCACCTGATCCACAACTACAACAAGCCCTACATCGCCTTCATGGACGGCATCGTCATGGGCGGCGGCATGGGTATCAGCCAGGGCGCCGCGCTGCGCGTGGTGACCGAGCGCACCAAGATGGCCATGCCCGAGACGGCCATCGGCCTGTTCCCCGACGTGGGCGGCGGTTACTTCCTCTCGCGTTGCCCCGGCCATGTGGGTGAATGGCTCGCGCTGACGGGTGACACCATCGGCGCCGGTGACGCCATCGCCTTCGGTCTGGCCGATGGCTGCCTGCCGGTGGACGCGCAGGCCGCGGTCTGGGACGCCCTGGGCACGCAGGCCTTTGTGGATGGCGCCGATGTGAAGGCGTTTGTTGCTTCTAAAATGGTAGCTGCTAGCGCAAATCTGGCGGGCCTTAGAAGCCAAATTGACCAGTATTTTTCGCTCGACGGCGTGGGGGCCATCGTGGCCGCCCTGGAAGCCGCCGACAGCGAATGGGCGCGCGCCACGGCGGCCACGCTGCGCAAGCGCTCGCCGCTGATGCTGCATGTGGTGCTGGAGCAGATCCGCCGCGCGCGTGGCATGGACCTGGCGGGTGACCTGCGCATGGAGCGCGACATGGTGCGCCACTGCTTCTTCCTGCGCCCTGGCCAGAGCGAAACGGTCGAGGGCATCCGCGCCCTGGCCGTGGACAAGGACCACAGCCCGCGCTGGAACCCCGTGCGAATCGAGGACGTTTCGCCCGAGCTGGTGGCCTCGTTCTTCGCCAGCCCCTGGCCAGCGCACGCCCACCCGCTGGCGGCGCTGCGCTGAGCCTGTCAGAGCTGCTGGTGCACGGCCGTGGCCAGCGCCAGTAGCACTTCGCGCGAGAGCGGTCCGCTGAGAGCGTAGCCAAAGCCCTGGTCCAGCCAGTAGAAGGCGGGCACAGGGCCGTCGGCATGCAGGCGGAAGGCCGTTTCGCTCGCGCCCGCGCCATCGAGCGCGCCCAGGTAGAGCGTGATGCGCTGGCCCGCCGCGTTCTGGTACATGAATTGCGCGCGCGCGCCGTTCTCACCCGGCAGCAGGCGCCCACCCACCAGCTCGAAGCCCTGCGCCGTGAGCACCGGCAGGGTCAAGGGGCGCCCCAGGCGCTTGGAGAGCCACTGCACCAGATGCTCCTGCTGCGCCGCAGCCACCTCGACCGGGTGGCGCTGTTCCGGCTGATAGACAGCATGGGCCATGGCCGCCTGCTGGGCAAAGCGCTGTGCGCTGGCCAGGGGCGCGGTGGAAACGGAGTGCGCGGATTGCCATTGCCCGTGTAGCGTCCACCCCAGCCCGAAGGCCAGCAGCACCGAGGCGGCCATGCCGCCCAGGTGGCGCAGCCGGGTCTGCCGGTCGTGGCGCTGCTGCAGCCGCGCGGCCGTGGAGCGCAGCGGCTCGGGCAGGGGTTCCTGCGCCATGGTTGCGTGCAGGGCGCGCAGGCGTTCGCGCTGCAGCTCCCAGGCGGCCAGGCGCGCGGCGGCATCGGCGCCCAGGCGTTCGCGCACGGCCCGCGCGCGTGGCGGGTCCAGCCGGCCATCCGCCAGGGCGTGCAGGTCGTCTTCGTCGATGGGGCGCGGTGTGCTTTCGTGCATGGCGGTCACCGGGTCATTTGAGGCGGCGCAGGGCCGAGGGTTGGGCCGGCGCCTGCGCGGCGGGTTCCATGAGTTCGCGCAGCCGGGCTCGTGCGCGCGCCAGACGCGACATCACCGTGCCCACGGGGATCTGCAGCACGCGCGCCGCGTCGGCATAGGGCATGTCTTCGAGTGCCACGAGCAGCAGCACGGCGCGCTGTTCGGCCGGCAGGCGCAGCAGGCAGCGTTCGAGGTCCAGGGCATCGTCGGTACCGGAGGCTGGCGCTGCCAGCCCTTCGTGCAGGGTGTCGATATCGACAGCCGGCGAGGGCGCTGCGCCGCGCCGCTGGTTCAGGTAGAGACGGTGCATCAACGTGAACAGCCAGGCGCGCAGGTTGCTGCCTGAGCGCCAGAGCAGCCATTTGCGGCAGGCGCGCTCCAGGGTGTCCTGCACCAGATCATCGGCGGCCCAGGCGTCGCCCGTGAGCACGCGCGCATAGCGCCGCAGGGCGGGCACATGGTCGATGATGCGGTGAGGCTCCATGCGGCACCTGCGAGGGCCTTCAGGGCTTGGCGGCGTGCCAGACCTGGTTCACGCCGTCACCGGTCTTGTCGCCGGGCTTGGTGTCCTTGACCCAGTAGTACAGCGGCTTGCCCTTGTAGGCCAGTTGCGTGCTGCCGTCGTCGCGCCGCACGACGCTGTAGTCGCCGCCGGGCGCGGGGCCTTCTGCCTTGAGGGGCGGCCAGTTGGTGGCGCAGGGGCCGTTGCACACCGACTTGCCGTTGCCGGCCATGTCGCGGTCGAAGGTATAGAGCGTCATGCCATTGGGGCCGACCAGGACGCCGTCCTGCACCTTCACCTGGGCATGGGGCATGGACTGGCAGGCGGCCAGCACCAGGGCTGCTGTCATCAAACCGAGCTTTTTCATCGCGTGTCTCCGGGTGGATGCCGGCCGCGCGGGATGGCGGCCATGCACCAGGACAAACACAGGGCGGTGGGGGTTTATTCCATCATCCGCCAAAAAAACGCCGGGAAAAATCAGCGGTGCCTGCTCTTCATGGCGCGCTCGACCTCTCGTTTGCCTTCGCGGTCCTTGATGGTGTCGCGTTTGTCGTGCTCGGCCTTGCCCTTGGCCAGCGCGATCTCGCATTTGACGAGACCGTTCTTCCAGTGCAGATTGAGGGGCACCAGGGTGTAGCCTTTCTGCTCGACCTTGCCGATGAGGCGCTTGATCTCCTCTTTTTTCAGCAGCAGTTTCTTGGTGCGGGCGGCCTCGGGGTTGACGTGCGTCGAGGCCGTCTTGAGCGGATTGATCTGGCAGCCGATCAGGTACAGCTCGCCCTCGCGGATCACCACGTAGCCATCGGTCAGCTGTACCTTGCCCTCGCGCAGTGCCTTGACTTCCCAGCCTTGCAGCACCATGCCCGCCTCGTGGCGTTCCTCGAAGAAATAGTTGTAGGCCGCTTTCTTGTTGTCGGCGATGCGGGAGGGTGTTTCGGGTTTCTTGGCCATCTGGAGTCGGGCTGGTGTCAGCCGGGAGGTGAATGCCCTCCCTACAATTGCTGTCATCACGCAGCAGCGATTCTAGTTTCGTCCGCCCGGGGGATGATCCCTTTCGGCCGCGCGCACCGTGTTCTCCCATGAAAAACGTCCACAAGTCCGTATTGATCTGGTACAGCCCCGATGAAATGTTCAGCCTGGTCACTGCGGTTGCCCAGTATCCCCAATTTCTGCCCTGGTGCGACCATGCGCGCGTGCTGGAGCAGGACAACGAAGGCATGCTGGCGGAGGTTGGCATCGCGCTCAGCGGCATCCGCCAGACCTTCGTGACGCGCAACCTGCACGAGCCGGGGCGGCGCGTGCGCATGCAATTGGTCAAAGGGCCGTTTTCACGCCTGGATGGCGACTGGCATTTCCATGCCGTGGGCGACGGCAGCCAGCGTGCGTCGCGCGTCGAGCTGCAGCTGAACTATGGCTTTGACAGCGCGCCGCTGGCGGCGTTGGTGGGGCCGGTGTTCGACCGCATCGCCAGCAGCATGGTCGATGCCTTCGTCAAGCGTGCCGAGCAGGTGTATGGCTGATCTGGATGGTGCCTGCCTGTGCATCACCCTGGTGGTGCAGGTCGCTCCCGGCGCGCTGCAAGAACGGGAACTGCACCTGTGTGCAGGTGCCACGGTGGCGGATGCCTTGCTAGCGGGCGCCGAGGCCGGGCTTGTCGTGCCAGCACGGGCGCCTGCCGGTGTTTGGGGACGGGTGGTGGAGCGGGACGAGGTGTTGCGCGCCGGTGACCGCATCGAGGTGTACCGGGCGCTTACCGTGGACCCGAAGGTGGCGCGACGCCAGCGTTTCGCGCGCCAGGGAGCCCGTGCGACCGGCCTGTTCGCTAGGCAGCGGCCAGGTGGCAAGGCCGGTTACTGAGCGGCCGGGGCCTTGAGGGCCCGGCTTTCAGCGTTTGCAGTCCGCGTCGATGACGGCCTGGATGCGCTTCATCTCGGCCGAGCGGCCGGCCTCGTCTAGAAAAACCATTTCGCCCTGGGCGTTGGGCATGCGCATCGGCTTGCCAGATTCGAAAGCGGCCATGGCCAGCTTGGCGCGGTTGCAGTTCTCGGTGCGTGCGGCAGCCTGTTTGGTTTCCTCCGCCTTTTTCTTGGCGGCTTCCTCGGCTTCTGCCTGGGCCTTCTTCTTTTCCAGCTCCTTGTCCTTGCCCGAGGCCACCGGGGCACTGGCGGGCGCGCCAGGTGCTGGAGCAGCCGCTGCGCTGCTGGCCGCGGCTGCCGCAGGGGCGGGGGCGGTGAAGCGTGGTTGCTTCAGGATTTTGCTGTCGGGAATGTCCTGCGGCGGCGGGCGGTCGCTGAAGACCTTGCGGCCATCCTTGTCGATCCATTGCCACTGGGCGGCAGCGCCCACCGCCCAGGTGCAAGCCAGGGCCAACAGCAGAAGCTTGTGCGTTTTCATACGCTGGAGTTTAGCCGGGTGGCCGGTGCGCCGCCAGCCCAGCGCCGGCGGTGCGGTGGCGCTCGGGCCAGGGCGCCGCGCGGGTACAATCCGTTTTTTGGAGCTTTCTCATGCGCCTTCTTGGAAAAGCGCTCACCTTCGACGATGTGTTGCTGGTGCCAGCGTACTCCCAGGTCCTGCCCAAGGACACGTCCCTCGCGACGAAACTCTCCCGCAACATCCAGCTGAACCTGCCGCTCGTGTCCGCCGCCATGGACACAGTGACCGAGGCACGCCTGGCCATTGCCATCGCCCAGGAGGGCGGTATCGGCATCGTGCACAAGAACCTCACCGCGCAGGAGCAGGCCGCGCACGTGGCCAAGGTCAAGCGCTACGAGTCGGGCGTGCTGCGCGACCCGGTGGTCATCACCCCCGAGCACACGGTGCTGCAGGTGCTGCAGCTGTCCGAGCAACTGGGCATCTCGGGCTTCCCGGTGTGCGATGGCGGCAAGGTGGTCGGTATCGTGACCGGCCGCGACCTGCGCTTCGAAACCCGCTACGACGTCAAGGTCCACCAGATCATGACGCCGCGCGAGAAGCTCATCACCGTCAACGAAAAGGACGGCACCACGCCGGCCGAGGCCAAGGCGCTGCTCAACAAGCACAAGCTAGAGCGCATCCTGGTGGTCAACGACGCCTTTGAACTCAAAGGCTTGATCACGGTGAAGGACATCACCAAGCAGACCAGCTTCCCCAACGCCGCGCGTGACGCCTCGGGCCGCCTGCGCGTGGGCGCGGCGGTGGGCGTGGGCGAAGGCACGGAAGAGCGCGTCGAAGCGCTGGTGAAGGCCGGTGTCGACGCCATCGTGGTTGATACGGCCCACGGCCACAGCAAGGGCGTGATCGAGCGCGTGCGCTGGGTCAAGCAGAACTATCCGCAGGTGGACGTGATCGGCGGCAACATCGCCACGGGCGCGGCCGCGCTGGCGCTGGTCGAGGCGGGTGCCGATGCGGTCAAGGTCGGCATCGGCCCCGGCTCCATCTGCACCACCCGCATCGTGGCCGGCGTGGGCGTGCCGCAGATCATGGCCATCGACAATGTGGCCACGGCACTGCGCGGCACGGGGGTGCCGCTGATTGCCGACGGCGGTATCCGCTACAGCGGCGACATCGCCAAGGCGCTGGCCGCAGGCGCCGGCACCGTCATGATGGGTGGCATGTTCGCCGGCACCGAAGAGGCTCCGGGCGAGGTCATCCTCTTCCAGGGCCGCAGCTACAAGAGCTACCGTGGCATGGGCTCCATCGGCGCCATGCAGCAAGGCAGCGCCGACCGCTATTTCCAGGAGTCGAGCACCGGCAACCCCAACGCGGACAAGCTCGTGCCCGAAGGCATCGAAGGCCGCGTGCCCTACAAAGGCTCGATGGTCTCCATCGTCTACCAGATGGCCGGTGGCGTGCGCGCTTCCATGGGCTACTGCGGTTGCGCCACGATCGAGGAGATGAACAACAAGGCCGAGTTCGTCGAGATCACCACGGCCGGCATCCGCGAAAGCCATGTGCATGACGTGCAGATCACCAAGGAAGCGCCGAACTACCGCGCGGACTGATCTGCCACATGTATTCTGACCTGATTGAAAAAATCTGGTCAGAATGATATAGTCTGGCCCGAATTCATTGTTTGGGCCAGACTTTTTTGTTTATGCAATCCGTCGGTATCTACGAAGCCAAGAGCCGGTTCTCAGCCCTGATCGAGCTGGTTGAGCAGGGCGAGGAAGTGCGTATCACCCGCCACGGCAAGGAAGTGGTGCGCATGCTGCCCGTGCGCCGCCGTCCGGTGATTTCCGACGAGCAGATTGCGCGTGAGCTGGGTCAGATGGAGGCGCTGCATGCCAGCATTCAGCCTGCGGGCGCCAGTTCATCCACCGACAGCCTGCGCCGCACGGGGCGGAGCGCTGCATGACCGCCTTCGTGCTCGATGCTTCTGTTACGGCCGCTTGGTTGCTGCCCGATGCCGCCAGCGACCACACGCGTCGCCTCTACACACTGATCCGCCGCGACGAGGTCGAGCCTCAAGCTCCCAACCTCTGGCAGTGGGAGTGCAACAACATCCTTGCCAGCGGCGTGAACAGTGGGCGCATCCCCGCCGCATCCGTTGAAGGCCTGTGGGGCGTGCTTGAAGCCATCCGCCACCGTGTGGAACTGCATGAACTCGCGCCCGCCCAGCACAAAGCCGTGCTCGACGTAGCGCTCGAAACCGGCCTGCCCACTTTTGACGCCGCCTACCTGTGGCTGGCCCGCTCGCTGCGCCTGCCTCTGGCCACTTTTGATCCTCAACAGGTCGCTGCCGCACAGTGCAGCGGTGTACCGCTTCTCGACCTCTCACGCCTCTGACGGACCACCACCATGCAACACCAGAAAATCCTCATCCTCGATTTCGGCTCGCAAGTCACTCAGCTCATTGCCCGCCGCGTGCGCGAAGCCCATGTGTACTGCGAGGTGCATCCCTGCGATGTGACGGACGATTGGGTGCGTGATTACGCCAAGGACGGTTCGCTCAAGGGCATCATCCTGTCGGGCAGCCACGCCAGCGTGACCGAAGACACCACCGACCGTGCGCCACAGGCCGTGTTTGATCTGGGGCTGCCCGTGCTGGGCATTTGCTACGGCATGCAGACCATGGCGCAGCAGTTGGGTGGCAAGGTTGAAACAGGCCACAAGCGCGAATTCGGCTTTGCCGTCGTGCGCGCACGCGGCCATACCGCGCTGCTCAAGGACATCGCCGACTTCTCCACTCCCGAAGGGCATGGCATGCTCAACGTCTGGATGAGCCACGGCGACAAGGTCACCGAACTGCCCCCGGGCTTCAAGCTCATGGCCAGCACCGACAGCTGCCCCATCGCCGGCATGGCCGACGAGGAGCGCCGCTTCTACGCCGTGCAGTTCCATCCCGAGGTCACACATACCGTGCAGGGCCGGGCGCTGCTGGAGCGCTTCGTGCTCGGCATTTGCGGCACGCGTCCGGACTGGGTGATGCGCGACCACATCGCCGAGGCCGTGGAGCAGATCCGCGCCCAGGTGGGCGATGAAGAAGTGATCCTGGGCCTTTCGGGTGGCGTGGACTCCAGTGTGGCGGCGGCGTTGATCCACCGCGCCATCGGTGACCAGCTCACCTGCGTGTTCGTGGACCACGGCCTCTTGCGCCTGAACGAAGGCGACATGGTCATGGACATGTTCGAGGGCAAGCTGCACGCCAAGGTGATCCGCGTGGATGCCAGCGACCTCTTCCTGGGAAAGCTGGCCGGCGTGAGCGACCCCGAACAGAAGCGC
Organism: Simplicispira lacusdiani; assembly: GCF_003604195.1. Taxonomy (GTDB): domain Bacteria; phylum Pseudomonadota; class Gammaproteobacteria; order Burkholderiales; family Burkholderiaceae_C; genus Simplicispira; species Simplicispira lacusdiani. Next base: position 34,480 of record NZ_QXGR01000005.1, on the reverse strand, counting down.
AAGATCATCGGTGGCTTGTTCGTGGACGTGTTCAAGCAGGAGGCCGCCAAACTCAAGGCCGGTGGAGCCGGCCACAAGGGAGCGACCTTCCTGGCCCAGGGCACGATCTACCCCGACGTGATCGAATCGGGCGGCGCCAAGAGCAAGAAGGCCGTCACCATCAAGAGCCACCACAACGTGGGTGGCCTGCCCGAGCAATTGGGCCTGAAGCTCCTGGAGCCGCTGCGCGACCTGTTCAAGGACGAGGTGCGCGAACTCGGCGTGGCCCTGGGCCTGCCACCCGAGATGGTCTACCGCCACCCCTTCCCCGGCCCCGGCCTGGGCGTGCGCATTCTGGGCGAGGTGAAGAAGGAATACGCCGACCTGCTGCGTCGCGCCGACGCGATCTTCATCGAGGAACTGCGCAACTTCACCGATGAAGCGACTGGCAAGACCTGGTATGACCTCACCAGCCAGGCTTTCACCGTGTTCCTGCCCGTCAAGAGCGTGGGCGTGATGGGCGACGGCCGTACCTACGACTACGTGGTGGCGCTGCGTGCCGTGCAGACAAGCGACTTCATGACCGCCGACTGGGCAGAGCTGCCCTACGCCCTACTGAAAAAGGTGTCGGGCCGCATCATCAACGAGGTGCGCGGCATCAACCGTGTGACCTATGACGTGTCGAGCAAGCCGCCAGCGACGATTGAGTGGGAGTGAGCTAGGGGGTCGACGGAATACTGGAATAGGCTTTACGCAGCTGCTTGCCCGGTAATCGGGTCGTAGGCTTGGCCATCCAGATCAATGAGCATCCCGGTGGCCGAATCGTATTTGGCCAATCGATAGTTGTCGGCGCCCTTGCCATCCAGTCCTATGAACGCGGACTGCGCATAAGTCACCCGGTTGTTGTTGGCCACAACACCATCGGCTGTCCAGCGGTGCTGAGTCAGCCAATCCGGGTCGCCAATACCTGCGGTATCTCCTTCCATTCGATTTTTCAGCAGCGTGGGGTCCATGCTGAAACCTTCAGCAGCAAGTAGCTGATCGGGATTTTTTTTGTAGAAGGCTGCGGTCTCCGAGTTCATCTTGGACAGATCACTTTTCACCAAAGTGGAACCATCGGTGGGGAATTTCGAGAGATTGCCGTTTCGAATGGACTCGTAGTCGACTGCATACTGCGGGTTATTCTTGAAAAATGTATACCGCTTAAATGCGTCGCTATCACCACCTTCAAGGGATAGGCGAATCAAGCGAATGTAGTCGGGTGCCTTGTAGTCTTGGGCGAAGCTACTTCCCAACCCTTTCTCCCACTCACGGAACTCTTCAAAGCTACCGAAGGGGGCCTTGGTGGTGTTGGCGTCGGTGGCGGCCTTATCGTCCTTGGCCAGGCTGACCGTGGATGGCAGGCTTGCCGGCTTGGTTGTCGATGTGCTGCCCATGGAAGATGCCTGGGCCGTGGCCGAGGAAAGCTCTTTTAGAGTGTGCTGCAACTCTTTGAGAAAGTTCAGTGCATCGCCGTCGGAACTGCTCTGAGAAACGCGTTCAGCAGCTTTGGTCGCCATCGAGTTGCTGACACCCAGAGATTGCAGCATGGAAGTGGCTTGAGAAACATTGAGCATTGTCTGGCTCCTTCATCGGTATGGAATCCCTTCGAATGCAATGCACAGGCAAGACAGCAAGGCAAAAGGACCGTGCGTTGATGTTCACTGTTTTCTCTTTCCTTGATTCTGTGGTGAGAAAGGGGAAAACATGATTTATCTCGGGATAGGGTCGATTCCCGTGGTGACTCATGGGTGACATCACTGTGGGAAAACCCCCAGCTTTGTGGATTGAGCGGGAACTAGACTGCCTTGCAAAGGAGTCCCCATGCGCCCGCACCACCGATTCTGGCCCCGTCGTCTTCCCCATTCCATCATGCCGCCCGCCACGTCGCTGTGGGCGAATCTGGCCATCAGTGCGCAGCGTTATCCGGACAAGCCGGCTGTGGTGTTTTTTGGGCGCACCTTCAGCTACAAGGAACTGGTGGAGGGTGCCGAGCGGTTGGCGGCGCAGCTGCATGCGATGGGCGTTCAGCGCGGTGACCGGGTTGTGCTGTGCATGCAGAACTGCCCGCAGCTGGTGCTGGCGCATTTCGCTATCCTGCGGGCCAATGCGGTGGTGGTTCCGGTGAATCCGATGAACCGTGCCGAGGAACTCAAGCACTACATCACCGACCCGGATGCCCGTGTCGCGATCACCACGGCAGATCTGGCGCCCGAACTGGCCAAGGCCAGCAATGCGCTGCCCGCGGGGCAGGCGCTGGCGCATCTGGTGGTGACGCAGTTCACGGATGCCTTCGACCCCCAGACGTGCGGCGAGGACGCGCCACCGGCCGCGTGGCACGACTGGCTCTGCACCGTGTATCCGCTGCCTGAGCTGGAAGGGGGTGAGGTGCATTCTTGGGCGGACCTGCTGGCATGCAGCGACACACCGCCCGAGCATGTGGCGGGCCCGCGTGATCTGGCGGTGTTGCCGTATACCAGCGGCACCACGGGACTGCCCAAGGGCTGCATGCATCCGCACCGCAGCATCATGCACAACGCTGTGGCCAGTGCCTTGTGGGGTAATGCTTCGGCCGAAAACATCACGCTGGCCGTGGTGCCCATGTTCCACATCACGGGCATGGTGAGCGTGATGCACTCCACCATTTACGCCGGGGCCACGTTGGTGATCATGCCGCGATGGGACCGCGATCTGGCGGGAAGGCTGATCTCGCGCTGGAAAGTGACCTCCTGGACCAATATTCCCACCATGGTCATCGATCTGCTGGCGAGTCCGAACTTCGCGCAGTACGACCTCTCCAGCCTCAATTACATCGGCGGCGGTGGTGCGGCCATGCCCCAGGCCGTGGCCCAGCGCTTGCTTGAGCAGTACGGGTTGCGTTACGCAGAGGGCTATGGGTTGACGGAAACAGCGGCTCCCTCGCACAGCAACCCGCCGGACAACCCCAAGCAGCAATGCCTGGGTGTTCCGTTCGTGGGCACCGATGCCCGCGTGGTCGACCCCGAGACCCTGCGGGAGATGCCGGTGGGCGAATCCGGCGAGATCATCATCCATGGCCCGGAGGTGTTCGACGGCTATTGGAAACGCCCGGAGGCCACGGAGGCGGCCTTTGTCGATTTCGAGGGGCGGCGGTTTTTTCGCTCAGGCGATCTTGGCCGCATGGATGAGGATGGCTATTTCTTCATCACGGACCGCCTCAAGCGCATGATCAATGCCTCGGGCTTCAAGGTCTGGCCGGCGGAGGTGGAGGCGTTGATGTTCCGCCATCCGGCCATCCAGGAGGCCTGCATCATCTCCGTGAAGGATGCCTACCGTGGCGAAAGCGTGAAGGCCGTGGTGGTGCTGCGCGCCAGCCACAAGGACACCACCGAGCAGGACATCATCGGCTGGTGCCGCGAGAACATGGCGGTGTACAAGGTGCCGCGTGTGGTGCAGTTCGTCGAGGCCCTGCCCAAGAGCGGTAGCGGCAAGGTGATGTGGCGGATGCTGCAGGACGCTGAAAAAAACCATTGACCAGAGGCTGGCCCACCTTGCCTGTGAAGGGGGGCTGGAGCGGCTCAGCTGATCGACCCCGCGAAAACGGGCGCTGTGTCGTGGAAACGCATGGCAATGTCGGCAAAGCGCTCGCGGCACGCCAAATAGGCGTCGACCACGTCCGGATCGAAATGGGTGCCGCGCCCCTCGGTGAGGATCTGCGTGGCCTGCCCGATGGACATGGGCTTCTTGTAGATGCGATGGCAGGTCAGTGCATCGAACACGTCGGCCAGCGCCATCAGCCGCCCCGAGGCGGGAATACTGTCGCCGGCCAGCCCGGCGGGGTAGCCGCTGCCGTCCCATTTTTCATGGTGGGACAGGGCGATTTCGTGAGCCACCTGCAGGAAGGCAAACGCGCCGGAGGCCTGGGCGGCCGTGACGTCATCTGCTGCGGCCAGTGCATCCTGCATGGCTTTGCCGATGGCAGCGGCACCAATGGCTGCGTGGGTCTTCATGATCTCGAATTCCTCGGGCGTTAGCCGCCCGGGCTTGAGCAGGATGGCGTCGGGAATCCCAACCTTGCCCAGATCGTGCAACGGGGCTGCCTTGACCACCATGGCCAGCCTTCCCCCTGCGAGGGCCTCCCGGAAACGCTCGTGGTGTTCCAGATGCCGCGCCAGGATGTCGACATAGGCCTGGGTGCGCAGGATGTGGTGGCCGGTGTCGGTATCGCGGGCCTCGGCCAGACTCGCCAGCGCGCGCATGCTCAGGTCCTGGATCAGCAGGTTCTCGCTCATGCGCCGCGCTACCTCGCGTTCCAGCCATTCGTTCTGGTTCGCCAAGCGGTCGCGCGCATGCTTGAATTCGAGGTGCGTGCGCACCCGCGCCAGCACGATGGCCGGCTTGACCGGCTTGGTGATGTAGTCCGCCGCTCCCAGCTCCAGTCCTTGCTCCTCGCTTTCCGTGCTGTCCATGGCCGTGACGAAGATCACCGGGATATCGCGTGTGTCTTTTTCCGCGCGCAATTGCCGCAGAACCTCGTAGCCGCTCATGCCGGGCATCATCACGTCCAGCAAAATGATGTCGGGACGCGGGTCCGAATGGGCGGCACGCAGGGCACGCTCGCCGGAGTTGGCGGCACGCACGGTGTAGTGGGGCTGTAGCAGCTCTCCCAGTACCGTGATGTTCTGCGGCGTGTCGTCCACGATCAGCACCGTCTGCCTGTGGGGCTGCTCCTTCACGATGGGCGCGCTGGCGTTCAGCATCTCATCCTCCGTGGCTGCCTGGCACCCATCGGTGCGGGGAGAATGGGCCCAGGGCCGTGCAGGCGAAGCGTGCGCATGTCGAATTCAATGCACGGATGGCGGCTCAGAGGTGAGCGGCGTCACCGCCGAGAGCTCGGCCAGATCGCGCTCCAGCAATGAGGGTGCGCCAAGCTGCAGTTCGATCAGGCGGCGCAGGTGCGTCACGCTGTCGAGGTCGATGGTGCGGCACAGCAGACCGGCGAAGTGGCCTTCCACATGCGCCACCTCGGCCGACATGGCGATATGGTCGCTGGTGCTGGTCAGAGGCACCGTCAACTGGCACAAGGTCCCAGGGGGCAGCACCACGCCCGGGGCCAGCGCCACCAAGGCTCCCTTGAGAGAGAGGTCCAGCACATGCGCGCTGTGGGTGCTGGTGGCGGTGGTGAGCAGCGCCGGTGCATCAAAGGTCACACGGATGTAGTGGCGGCGTTCGTGGGGCATGGTGTCTGACCGACTGTGTCAATGGTTCTGCCACGCATGCTACACGCAGGGAAGCCCGGACGGACTGATTTTGTAAAAACTAGTTACGATGAGCCCTTCCTCTTCTTCAGCGGGGAGCGCCGCGTGACTGTTGCCGTGCGCCGGAACCGGTGGCCCTGGGCCATCTGGCTGCTGTGGGCCGTGCTGCCTGCCGCGTGTCTGGCCACGCCTGCGCGCGAGGTAAGGGTAGGGGTGCATTCCAATGAGCCCCGGATTTTCATGGATGCCTCCGGTCAGCCTGCGGGGGTTTTCATCGATTTGCTGCATCTGGTGGCGGCGCGCGAGAACTGGCGGCTGTCTTTTCTGCCCTGCGAACGCCAGGTGTGCCTCGATGCACTGCATGAACGGCGTATCGATTTGCTGCCTGGCGTGACGCAGTCCGACGAACGCCGGTCGCACCTGGCCTTCCACCGCCTGCCCGTGCTCCATGGCTGGTCGCAGGTCTACCGCGCCCCTGGAACGGCCATCCATTCGGTCTTCGATCTGCGGGGCCAGCGCGTGGCGGTGCTCGAAGGATCGTTGCAAAAAGACTACTTTGCCGACCAGATGGCGCATTTCGGGGTGAAGGTGACCTTGCTGGACGTGGCCACCCCGGCCCAGGCCTTCGCCATGGTGCAGTCGGGGCAGGCCGATGCCGCCATTGCCAACCACCTGTTCGGCAATCTCCACCGGGTTCGGTTCGGGCTGGAGGATTCCGGCATCGTGTTCCAGCCCGCCGCGCTGTATTTCGCGGCGGAACCTGGGCACAACGCCGATCTGCTGGCAGCGATCGACCAGCATGTGCGGGTTTGGCGCAGCGGCACCGATGCCAGCTATTCCCGGGTGCTGCAGCGCTGGGGAGGGCAGGAAGGCGGGCGCGCGGCGGGCGGGGTGCCATGGGGCTGGTGGAGTCTGGCGGCCTTCGCGGCGCTCAGTGGGCTGCTGGTGCTGGCCGTGCTCGTGCTGCGGCGGCAGGTCCAGGAGCGCACGCACCACCTACAGGTGAATGAGCACAAACTGGCCACCATCCTCGACAGCGTGGAGGCCTATATCTACATCAAAGGCACGGATTACCGTTACCAGTACGCCAACCGCCACACGCTGGAACTGTTCGGCTGCACGGCGCAAGAGCTGCTGGGCAAGGACGATACGGCCTTTTTCAATGCCGAGACCCTGCTGCAACTGCGGGCCAATGACAGCCGGGTGCTGGAGGGCGGCGAGCGGATCGAGGCCGAGGAGGTGAACACGCTGCAGGCCGATGGCAGCACGCATGTCTACCTCTCGGTCAAGCTGCCGTTGCGCAAGCCCGATGGCACCATCGTGGCGCTGTGCGGGATTTCCACCGAAATCACCGAACTGCGGCGTATCGAGGAGTCCCAGCGCATCGCGGCGACGGTGTTTGAATCGCAGGAAGGCATGATCGTCACAGGACCGGACCGGTGCATCCTGAAAGTCAACCGAGCCTTCGTGCGCTTGACGGGCTACAGCGAGCAGGAGCTGATCGGCCAGTCACCCCGGCTTCTGCAGTCGGGCCGCCAGGACGACACCTTCTACCGGGCCCTGTGGCAGGAGGTGGCGGCCAACGGGCAATGGAAGGGCGAAATCTGGAACCGCCGCAAGAACGGTGAGATCTACCCGGCCTGGGTGACGATCTCGGCCGTGAAGAACCAGGAGGGCGAGGTCACGCACTATGTCGGCACGCAGATCGACATCTCCGAGCGCAAGAGCGCCGAAGAGGAAATCCGCCGCCTTGCGTTCTACGACCCGTTGACCGGCCTGCCCAACCGCCGCCTCATGGTGGACCGGCTGCAGCACGCGCTCGACAGCAGCGCGCGCACGGGCTCGGGCGGCGCGCTGCTGTTCGTCGACCTCGACAACTTCAAGGACCTCAACGACACGCAGGGCCATGACGTAGGCGACGAATTGCTCAAGCAGGTGGCCGCGCGCCTGGAGGGCTGTGTGCGGCTGGGGGACACCGTGGCGCGGCTGGGGGGCGATGAATTCGTGCTGCTGCTGGAAAACCTGGGCCTTGGCGGCCAGGACGCGGCGGCACAGGCCGAGGCCGTGGGCCGCAAGGTGCTGCAGGCGCTGGGCCAGACCTACACGCTGGAGGGCCATACCCACCACACCTCGTGCAGCATCGGCGTGGCGCTTTTCGCGGACGCGCATGGCACCGTGGACGAACTGCTCAAGCGCGGTGATCTGTCCATGTACCAGGCCAAGGCGGCCGGCCGCAACACCTTGCGCTTCTTCGACCCGCGTGCCCAGGTGGCCGTCACCGAACGCACGGCGCTCGAAGCCGGCCTGCGCCAGGCGCTGCGCGAGCAGCAGTTCGTGCTGCATTACCAAGCCCAGGTAGGGCCGGACGGCCAGCGGGTGGGTGCCGAAGCCCTGGTGCGCTGGCGGCATCCGCAGCGCGGCCTGGTGCTGCCGGCGGACTTCATCGCCGCTGCCGAATCCTCGGGGCTGATCGTGCCGCTGGGCGAATGGGTGCTGCGCAGCGCCTGTGTTCAGTTGGCGCATTGGGCCCAGCGGCCCGAAACCGCCGGGCTGGTCCTGGCGGTCAACGTGAGCGCGCGCCAGTTCCGCCACGGCGGCTTCGTCGATGACGTGCTGCGTGCCCTGCAGGACAGCGGGGCTGACCCATCGCGCCTGAAAATCGAGCTGACCGAGTCCGTGCTGCTGGACGACGTTGAAGGCACCATCGCGCGCATGTCAGAGCTGCGTCGGTGGGGCGTGGCCTTCGCTCTGGACGACTTTGGCACGGGGTTTTCCAGCCTGGGCTACCTCAAGCGCCTGCCGCTGGACCAGCTCAAGATCGACCAGGGTTTCGTGCGCGATGTGCTGACCGACCCGAACGATGCGGCGATCGCGCGCACCATCGTGGCGCTGGCGCACAGCCTCGATCTGGGGGTGATCGCCGAGGGGGTGGAAACAGTCGAACAGCGCGATGTGCTGGCCAGCTTTGGCTGCCACCATTGGCAGGGCCACCTGTTCGGTGCGCCCGGCCCGGCCCAGGCGTTGGAGGAACCCCTGGGTGACCACGGAATTCCTGTGGTTTAGCTATACTATGTATAGCATTTAGCGCTCTATTTGTAAGCGTTTGTGGCGGTTTTTGTTGTTTTTTTGAATACCCGAGGGCGCGCCCTTGTGTCCCGCTGGTTTGTTCCTTCCATACGAGGTGTCCCATGAAACCATGCCTGCATTTCCTGCTTTGCGGCGCCGCTCTGCTCGGGGTGGCCACCGGTTCGGCGCATGCCCAGGCCTATGTCAACGCAACGGTCGGCGGCGAACTCGCGCCCGGGGTCTACGGCCGCATCCAGATCGGCAACGCGCCGCCGCCGCCGCTGCTGTACCCGCAACCGGTGGTGATTCATCAGCCTGCCGTGGTGGTGCCGCGTGCGCCGATCTACCTCTACGTGCCCCCGGGGCACGCCAAGAACTGGCGCAAGCACTGCGCCCGCTATGACGCGTGCAACCAGCCGGTGTATTTCGTGAAGGAGCCGCCACGCGGCCCAGGGCGCGGCGAGGGCCCTGGCAAAGGGCACGGCCATGGCAAGGGGCATGGCCACGGCAAGCACCGGGACTGACGGCGCCCGCCCGGGCTGGCGGCTGGCGTTGCGTTTCCGTGGCAGCGGGGGTATGAAAGCGCCTTATTCTCCGGTGCCAGGGAAGGCGCGCGTTACACTGGCATGCACAGACGCAGGCCCCTGCGGAGCCCGGGCGACTACCTTCCAATCAACCCTAGGAGTTCATCCATGTTCAAGCACATTCTGGTCCCCGTGGACGGTTCCCCCACTTCGATGCTGGCTGTTTCCAAGGCGGCAGGCCTGGCCAAGACGTTCGGCAGCGCCGTCACGGTTCTGTATGTGATTGACCCCTATCCGTTCACCGGCGTGGGTGCTGATTTCGCCTACGGTCAGGCCCAGTACCTCAGTGCCGCCACGGCCGAGGCCAATGCGGCCCTGGATGCCGCCAAGAAGGCCATGGAAGAGGCCGGCGTGCAGGCCAACACCGTGGTGGGCGAGGGCCATGCCGTGCAGGAGGGCATTGCGCGTGCGCGCGAGAGCACGGGTGCCGACATCATCATCATGGGTTCGCATGGCCGCCGCGGCATCGAGAAGCTGGTGCTGGGCAGCGTCACCCAGCGTGTGCTGGGCCTGGTGCACGTGCCGGTGCTGGTGGTGCGCGACTGAACCGCGCCCCCTGAAGCAGAAAGGCTCCCCTCGGGAGCCTTTTTTTTTGCGTTACTCGATCTTTGCGCCCGAAGCTTCGACGATGCCCTTCCACTTGGCGTGATCGCTCTTGAGCAGGCTGTCGAACTGCGCGGGCGTCAGGGCTTGCGGTTCGGCGCCCTGGGCGTGGATGGCGGCCTTCATGTCGGCCGTGGCCAGCAGCTTGTTGACCTCGGCGTTCAGCGTGGCCACCACGGCGGGCGGCGTGCCGGCGGGGGCGAACAGGCCGTACCAGGTGCTCACGTCGAAGTCCTTGAAGCCGGACTCGGCCACGGTGGGCACATCGGGCAGGGAAGAACTGCGTTTGGCCGAGGTGACGGCCAGCGGGCGTAGCTTGCCGGCCTTGATCTGGCCCATGGCCGAGGGCACGGACGACACCAGCAGGTCCACGTTGCCTGCCAGCGCGTCCATCATGGCCGGGTTGGAGCCCTTGTAGGGGATGTGGCTGAGCTTGATGCCGGCGGCCTTCTCGAACAGGTCTCCCGCCAGGTGGATGGAGGTGCCGTTGCCCGGCGAGCCGTAAGTGATCTTGCCGGGTTCGGCGCGCGCGGCGGTGATCACATCGGCCAGGGTCTTGAACCGGGAGTTGGCGCTGGTGGCGATGATGACGGGCGTGTAGGCCACGTGGGCCACGGCCGTCAGGTCCTTGGTCGGGTCCCAGGGCAGGTTCTTGTAGAGCCAGGGGCCGATGACGAGGTTGTCCTTCTGGCCCATCACGATGTCATGGCCGGTGGGCGCGGCCTTCACCGCCTCGCCGATGCCGATGGTGCCGCCCGCGCCGGCCTTGTTGTCGGCCACCACGGTCCACTTGTTGGCCTCGGTGAGCTTGGTCGCCACCAGGCGCGAGAGGATGTCCGTGCCGCCGCCGGGCGGGAAGGGCACGATCAGGCGGATCGGCTTGCTGGGGAATGCCGGGGCGGGGGCCTGCGCGTGGGCCGGGGCGCCCATGGCCAGGGCCAGGGCGGTGAAAGACAGCAATTGGCGAATCATGGGGTTTGGGTCTCCGTCAAATCGGGAAAAGGGCGGCAGGGCGGGCCGCCCGGGGTGAGGGATTTACATGCGCTCGAAGATGGCCGCGATGCCCTGGCCGCCGCCGATGCACATGGTCACCAGCGCGTAGCGGCCCTGGATGCGCTGCAGCTCGTGCAGGGCCTTCACGGTGATCAGCGCGCCCGTGGCGCCGATGGGGTGGCCCAGCGAGATGCCCGAGCCGTTGGGGTTGACCTTGGCCGGGTCCAGGCCCAGGTCCTTGGTGACGGCGCAGGCCTGGGCCGCGAAGGCCTCGTTGGCCTCGATCACGTCCAGATCCTTCACCGTGAGGCCGGCCTTCTTCAGCGCCAGTTGCGTGGCAGGCACGGGGCCGATGCCCATGTACTTGGGGTCCACGCCAGCATGGGCGTAGGCCACCAGGCGCGCCAGCGGCTTGGCGCCGCGCGCCTGGGCGGCTTGTGCGTCCATCAGCACCACGGCGGCCGCTGCGTCGTTGATGCCCGAGGCGTTGCCAGCAGTCACCGTGCCGTTTTCCTTGATGAACACGGGCTTGAGCTTGGCCATGTCGTCCATGGTGGCGCCAGGGCGGAAGTGCTCGTCGGTCGCGTACTGCACGTCGCCCTTCCTGCTCTTGAGGGTCACGGGCACGATCTGGTCCTTGAAATAGCCTGCCTGCGTGGCGCGCTCGGCGCGGTTGTGGCTTTCCACGGCCAGGCGGTCCTGGTCCTCGCGCGTGATGCCCCATTTGGCGGCGATGTTCTCGGCCGTCACGCCCATATGGATGTTGTGGAAGGGGTCGTGCAGCGCGCCGATCATCATGTCCACCATCTTGGTGTCGCCCATGCGGGCGCCCCAGCGCATGTTCAGGCTGGCGAAGGGCACGCGGCTCATCACCTCGGCGCCGCCGCCGATGGCCACGTCGGCGTCGCCCAGCTGGATGCTCTGCGCCGCCGACACGATGGCCTGCAGGCCCGAGCCGCACAGGCGGTTGACGTTGAACGCGGGCGTGCCCTCGGCGCAGCCGCCCTCGATGGCCGCCACGCGCGAGAGGTACATGTCGCGCGGCTCGGTGTTGACCACGTGGCCGAACACCACATGGCCCACGTCCTTGCCCTCCACGCTGGCGCGGGCGAGCGATTCGCGCACCACCAGCGCGCCCAGCGTGGTGGGCGGCACATCCTTCAGGCTGCCGCCAAAGGTGCCAATGGCGGTGCGCACGGCGCTGACGACGACGACTTCACGGGTCATGGGAATCTCCTTGAATGAAAAAGGCCTCTAGCGCTTGCCAGTCAAGCGCTGATAGCTATGAATAAATGAGTAAGTGTCTGCGGCCTGTGGAACCGGCTTGGCCGGGCCACGGGTGGCGTCCCCCCTGGGGGAAGACGCGCAGCGGCTCAGGGGGGCTTTCATGTTTCGCGCACGTCGGCCACGGGGTTCGTGCCGAAGTCCGCGCGGTCCAGCCAGGCGAGCACGCGGGTGGCGGCGTCCTGGGGTGATGTGAGCTGGCCACCCGTCTTGAGGTTGGCGAAATTCTGGCGGTCCGGGAAGGCGTCGGGGGCCGCGTCGCGCAGCTGCGCCTGCATGTCGGTGTCGATCACGCCGGGCGCCAGCGAGCACACCTTGGCGCCGTGGGGCTTGCCGGCCTCGTCCAGCGCCATGCAGCGCGTGAAGTGGTCCATGCCCGCCTTGGCCGCGCAGTAGGCGGCCTGCGAGGCCATGGCGCGGCGCCCCAGGCCCGAGGAAATGTTGAGCACCTTGCGCGGCACGCCCCAGCCCTCGGTGGCGCCCAGGAAGGCCGCGCACAGCAGCATCGGCGCCTCCAACCCCACGCGCAGCGCCATGGCCAGGTCGGCGCCCGCGCTGGCCGACAGCGGCGCGATGGGGGGAATCACCCCGGCGTTGTTGATCAGGGTGGCGCTGGCGAAGGCGCCTGCCGGGGCCTGCTGCAGCCAGCCGCGCAGGCGCTCGGCGGCCTGCCCGGCGTCGGCCAGGTCCTGTTCCCATTGCAGCAGGGTGGCGCCCTGGGCGGCGGCCTCGCTGGCCAGCGTGGCGTTGGTGCGGCGCGACAGGCACAGCAGCGTGTGGCCGGGGCGCAGCAGCTGGCGCGCCATGGCCAGGCCCATGCCGCGCGATGCACCGGTCAGGATGGTGAGGTGTTGAGGCATTTCCGCATGGTACCCGCCTGGCCGAAGGCTGCGGGTCGTGCGGATGACAGCCGGAAAACTGCGGGTTTTACTGAGCCTGCGCGAGGCCGGTTGTCGGTTAGCCTTGGTGCCAGGGCGCGCGCCCGCCAAGAGCGGTGCAGCAGCGTGGTCGCCAGCGGGAGAAGCGCCATGGACATTCATGCATACGGATTAAGTGATTTCCAGGCCATCGCGGCCGGGGCCGCCGTGCTCGCCAGCGGCGGTGGCGGCAGCTACCACGACGCGCTCGCCATCCTCCAGGAACTGGAGCAGCGCGGCTGGAGTGGCACGGTGGCGGTGCGCGACTACGACGGCGTGACCAACGCCTGCGTGCTGGCCATCATGGGGTCTCCCGACGCGGCCGACCACCTGACGCTGGCCGCCATCGAGCATTCGATCCGCAACACCACGCGGGTGCTGGAGACCGGGACCGACGCCGTGCTGGGTTGTTTCATTCCCGTGGAGATCGGTCCGATCAACTCCCTGGTGCCCCTGATTGGCGCCGCGATGTCCCAGGGCGCGGTCTGGGTGGTCGACGGCGATGGCGCCGGGCGTGCCGTTCCGCAGCTGCCCCAGACCACCTTCACGGGCAATCCGCTGCTGGCGCCGTGCCCCTGCGCGCTGGCCAGCGATGCCGAGGCGCCCGGGGCCGTCGAATCGGCGCTGCTCCATGCCGCCACGGCGGCCAAGGTCGAAACCCTGGCGGGCGGCGTGGTGGGGGGCTTTGGCGGGTATTCGGGGATCGCCATGTGGCCTTCCAACGCGGGCAACGGCCACGCCCTGGCGGGCAGCTATATCGCCGGAACCCTGCGGCAGACGCACGCCCTGGGCCGCTTCCTGCTGGGGGCGGCCAGCCCGCCCACGTCGGCCGAACTGGCCGCGATGATCTCCCTGATCACCGGCCGCGCCGCCAGCGCCGTCGTGACCAACTTCTACATCACGGCGGTGACGCAATCCACGTCGAGCGCATCGCTTGACTCGGGCGTCATTCGCCTGGACAACACCACCGATCCCGCGCACAGCACGCAGACGCACTACCTCTACAACCTGAACGAGAACCTCATCATGTACTCGGCGTCGAGCACCGCGCCCGACATCGTCGCGCCCGACTCCATCTGCTACTACTCCGAAAGCACGGGACGGGGCTTTTCCAACGCCAGCGACGACCTGGCGGAATACTTCGACGCGACCGCCGGCAAGAGCACCGGAAAGATGGTCAGCGTGATCCAGGTGCGTGCCGCGGAAAAGCTGTGCGGCACGCCTGGCGTGGTGGCGTCGTTCGCCGCGCTGCTGCGCAACCTGGGCTACGCGGGGGCGCTGCCCGCCTGACCATGAGCGAAGCAGACCTGAACAAGGAAAGGCTGGAGTTGGCCCTGGAGGCCGCCGGCCTGGACCTGTGGGAGAACAACCTGCTGACAGGGGAGGTGACCCGCAAGGCGAACAAGACTTTCGAGGAACTGGGCTTCACCGAGGAGGAAATCGTCGCCGACGTGCAAGGCATCTACGGCCTGTTCCACCCGGACGACCTGCCACGGGTCCAGAAGGCCGTCGAGGACCATCTTTCGGGCCGCACGGCCCAGTACCGGTGTGAATTCCGGCTGCGTTCCAAGGCGGGTGAATGGATCTGGTTCGCCAACTACGGCCGGATCATGGACGGCAAGAGCACGTCGCCCGGCCAGCGGTTGATCGGCGTGACCTTCAACATCGACGATCGCAAGCGCCAGGAGGTCGAGATCGCCGAGATCAACCGCCAGCTGACCGAGCAGAACCAGTTGCTGCAGCGGCTCAACGCCACGTTGGAGCTGCTGGCGGCCAACGACTCGCTGACCGGCCTGTCCAATCGCCGCACGCTGATGGAACTGGGCGAGAACGAATGCCGCCGGGCCGAGCGCTTCGGCCATCCGCTGTCGGTGATGGTGGTGGATATCGATCTGTTCAAGATGGTCAATGATGTCTGGGGGCACCTGGCGGGCGACCGGGTGATCTGCGCCGTCGCCAGCGCCTGCGTGGCCCGCACCCGCCATGGGGTGGACACCGTGGCGCGTTTCGGTGGGGAAGAGTTCGTGCTGGTCCTGCCGGAAACCGACGAGGCCAGCGCGCTGGGCCTGGCCGAATCCCTGCGCCATGTGATCGCCGGGCAGAAGGTCACCGTGAACGAGGAGGGGGCGCAGGTTTCGGTCACCGTGAGCATTGGCGTGGCCACGCTGGGCCAGGGAGCCGGCCTGACGTTCGAACAGCTCGTCAACAAGGCCGACAAGGCGCTCTACCGCGCCAAGGAAACCGGCCGCAACAACGTGCAGCGCTGCGCCGGCAAGTGAACTGGTCCTGGGTTCAGAACGGCGCGGGCGAGGTGAATTCCAGCCATTCGCCCGAGACCGGGTGCTCGAAGGCCAGCCAGGCGGCATGCAGCAGCAGCCGGGGGGCTTGTGCATGGATGGGCGCGTCGGCGTACAGCGCATCGCCCAGGATGGCATGGCCCACGGCGGCGAGGTGCACGCGCAGCTGGTGCGTGCGTCCGGTCACGGGCTCCAGGGCGAGGCGCGTGGTGCCGGCCGCGTCGTCATGGCCCAGCACGTGCCAGCGCGTGAGGCTTGGCTTGCCCCGCTCGGTGTCGATCACGCGCAGGGGGCGGCGCTCCCAGTCGGCCGCGATGGGCAGGTCGATCTCGGCCCAGGCATTGTCTGGCTGCGGGGCCATGCGGCCGGCCACGACGGCGTGGTAGCGCTTGCGCACCGCGCGCTGCTCGAAGGCTTGGCTCAGGCGGCGCTGCGCCTCCAGGTTGCGGGCCATCAGCACCAGGCCCGAGGTGGCCTGGTCCAGCCGGTGCACCACCAGGGCCTCGGGCCAGCGCTGCTGGGCGCGGGCGCTCAGGCAGTCCTGCTTGTCCGGGCCGCGCCCGGGCACGCACAGCAGGCCGGCGGGCTTGGCCAGCACGAGCAGGTCGCCGTCGGCGTGCAGGCAATCGATGCTGCCGGCCGCCGCCAGACCGCCGTCGTCAGGGGGCGCCATTGACCAGCCGGTCCACGGTGTCGCACAGCTCCTGCACGTCGTTGGGCTTGTGGATCAGCGCGCGCGCGCCCGCCGCCAGCGCGGCCTGCTCGATCTCGGCCGTGACATGGCCCGAAGCCAGCGCCACGGGAAGGTCGGGGCGGATGCCGCGCACCTCCTGCAGCAGGTCCACGCCGGAATAGCCGGGCATGTTGTAGTCGGTCACGAGCAGGTGATAGTCGTGCGGCGCGGCGCGCAGGGCGTCGGCGGCGGCGTGCGGGTCGTTGAAGCCGCTCACCTGGTAGCCGCGCCGGCGCAGCAGGCGCTGCACCAAGAACACCAGGGCCTGGTCGTCGTCCACGTACATCACATGGCGGCCTTGGGGCTGGGCCGCCGGGGGCGCGGCGGGCGCTGGCGCCGGGACATGCATCTCGGCGGCCGGCACCGAGGCCTGCGCGACCGGGAAATACAGCGTGAAGCGGCTGCCATCGCCTGGCGTGCTGTGCACATCCACCGCGCCGGCGTGCGTGCGCATCACGCCATGCACCACGGACAGGCCCAGGCCCGTGCCCTGGCCCACGGGCTTGGTGGTGAAGAAGGGTTCGAAGATGCGTTCCAGGGTGGCCGCGTCCATGCCCGGGCCGTTGTCCTGCACGCTGATGGCCACGTAGTCGCCCGAGGGCAGTCCCAGGCGCTGGTCGGGATGGGCCGCCACGGCTTCGACCCGCACCGCGCCCCGCGCGTCCCCGATGGCGTGGATGGCATTGGTGCAGAGATTGAGCAGGGCCTGCTCCACCTGCGTGGGGTCGGCCAGCACGGGCGGCAGGCCCTTGGGCAGGTGCATGTGCAGGTCGATGGCCGGGGGCAGGGTCACGCGCAGCAGGCGCTCGGTGTCGTGCATGACCTCGGCCACGGGCACGGCGGTGCGCCGGGGCGGCTCGTTGCGGCTGAAGGTGAGGATCTGGCGCACCAGGTCGCGCGCGCGGCGCCCGGCCTTCTCGATCTCCAGCAGGCTCTCCATGGCGGGCGATCCCATGCCGCAGTCGGCCTTGGCCAGTTCCACGTTGCCCAGGATGGCGCCCAGGATGTTGTTGAAATCGTGCGCGATGCCGCCGGCCATGGTGCCCACGGCCTGCATCTTGTGCGACTCGCGCAGCTGCGCCTCCAGCTCGTTGCGGTGCGCCTCGGCCTTCTTGCGGCCGGTGAGGTCGCGCGCGAAGACGGTGGTGGTCTCGCCTTCGGCATGGCGCTCGAACGAGACGCTGACCTCCACCGCCAGGTCCTTGCCGCTGGCGGTGCGCGCCGTCATTTCGCCCAGCAGCGCCTGCGTGGCGAGCTGGGCGAAGGCCAGGGCCTGCGCGGCGTCGGGAAGGAAGCGCTCCAGCGGGCTGCCCAGCGCGTCGCTCGCGCTGCACTGGAACAGTGCCGCCGCCGTGGGGTTGAACACGGTGATGCGCTGGTGCTGGTCCACGCAGACGATGGCGTCGAGCGCGGAGTTGATGATGGCCTCCATGCGCTTTTCACTGGCATGGAGCTGCTCGTTGCGCTGCTGCAGGGCCTGGCGCTCGGCCAGCAGCGGACCCTGGTCGATCACGGCGCAGAGGAACTGCACGAGCGGCGCGGCGCCGTCCTGCGCCATCTCGATGCGGGCGATGTGCAGGTCGCCCGTGATGCGCGCGTCGCCGCCGATGTGGAAGACGACTTCCGTGGCCTCGCTGCGCCCCTCGGCCTGGGCCGTGGCGAAAGCGGCGCGCACGCGTTCGGTGTCGTCCTCGCACACGAAAGGCATGAGCGCCGTGAGGGGACGGTCCTTTTCGGTGGGCTGGAACGAGCGGTGCGCCATGGAGTTGGCCTGCACCACCACGTCGTATTCGTCCAGCACCATGAGCGCGAGCGGCACGCTGGAGAACAGGGCCTCGAAGCGCTCGGATGCGCTCTCGGCGGCGGCCTGGCTGTACTGCAGCACCTTGTTCTGCGCCTCCAGCTCGGCCTGGTAGGCGCGCAGCCCCGCGACCAGCGCGGGCAGGGTGCCCTCGGCCTGCGCGGGGGCGCTGGCGGGTTCGGGCGGCGAGGCTTGGGGCACGCCCTCGGACCCCGGATCGGGGGACTGGGCGTGCAGCAGAAAGGACAGGTCGGGAAGGCTCATGGGCAGGGGGCGGCGGCGGCGGCACCCTTCGTGCGGCCAAGCCGTGGCCTGTGCACGGAAGTGTAAGCCCGCGCAGGCCCTGCCGGGGCGCGGAGCGCCGCTCAGCGGCGCACGGACACCAGCTCGATCTCGAAGGTGAGCGTGGCGTTCGGTGGAATCACGCCGCCCGCGCCGCGCTCGCCGTAGGCGATGGAGGGCGGGCAGGTCAGCCGGGCCTTGCCGCCGGGCTTCATGCGCTGCACGCCCTCGGTCCAGCAGGGGATCACGCGGTTGAGCGGGAATTCGGTGGGCTCGCCGCGCTTGTAGGAGCTGTCGAACTCCTTGCCATCGGCGAAGGTGCCACGGTAGTGCACTTTCACGGTATCGGTGACGGCCGGGGAGGCGCCCACGCCTTCCTTGAGCGACAGGAAAACCAGGCCGCTGGGGCTGGTGACGCCTGCGAACTGCGCCATGGCGGCGGGGGCAATGGCCAGTGACGTAAGTAGGGCGAAAAGAACGCGCATGAAGGGAAGCTCCAGAGGAAAACAAAGGCCCGATGGTAGGGCTGTTTGAGGCGAGGGGTGGGGTTGTGCCGCTGGGGCGCTAAAACGACAGAAGAAGCAGGTGCTACGAAAAGAATAGCTTCTTGCGCATGCAGAATAAGCACTAGAGCCAGAAAGCACCACTAAGTCAGAACGGCAAACCTCAGCGGTTAATGCCCTGAGTTCAGCTGACGCCGTAGGTGGTCGGCTGCGATGATGGGATGGACTCCCCCGTTTGTTTGCGCGAGATTGGCGCACTGGTCTTCATTGGCGTGGGGATCAGGTCTTCAAACGAAAGGAGTCCGACATGCATGCTACTACCGTGGCCGTCGACTTGGCCAAATCCGTTTTCCAGATCGCCGTGGCCGATGACCAATGGCGCATCATCGAAACCCAGCGGCTGACCCGCTCGCAGTTCGAGCGCTGGTTCATCAACCGATCCGTGGGCTTGGTCATCATGGAAGCCTGCGGCTCGGCCCACCACTGGGCGCGCTGGCTGGGCAGCCTGGGCATCAAGGTGCGCCTGCTGCCCGCCCAGTACGTGCGGGCCTATGTGCGGCGCAACAAGACCGACGCAACCGATGCTGCCGCTTTGCTCGAAGCGGCCAGGGCGTCAGACTTGCGCCCCGTGCGTGTGAAGTCGGTGGAACAGCAGGCTTTGCAAGGGTTGCACCGCATTCGCTCGCTGTGGATGGGCCCCCGCACTTCGCGCATCAATGCCCTGCGGGGCTTTTGCCGGGAGTTTGGCATCGCTATTCCCGTAGGAGCGCGCACCGGCATTGAGACGATGGGGCGGATACTGGCCGATCCGCAGTCGGCGGTGCCTGATCTGATCCGCCACACGGCTTCGCAATTGCTCGAAGAGATCCGTTTGCTGGAAGCGCGTATCGCCCAGGTGGAGCGGCAGTTGAGCATGGCCGCCCAGCAAAACCCAGCCTGCACCCTGCTGCTGTCGGTGCTCGGTATCGGGCTGCTCACAGCCACTGCGATGGTGGCAGCCACCTCGGGGGATGTGACGCACTTTGCGGACGCACGCCACTTCTCCAGCTGGTTTGGCCTGACGCCCCGCGAGTACAGCTCGGGCGGCAGCCGCTATCTGGGCCGCATCTCCAAGAAGGGAGACCGGTACTTGCGCATGCTGCTCACGCACGGCGCGCGCAGTGTGCTGCGAGCGGCCAAGGTGGCGCAAGGGGCGGGCAAGGAGATACAGGGTGTGCGCCGCTGGGCGCTGGAAGTGCAGGGGCGCAGCAACCACAACAAGGCCACCTGCGCGCTGGCTAACAAGCTGGCGCGCATTTGCTATGCGACGCTGCGCGATCACAAGCTGTTCGATGAAGCAGCCCGGTTGAACAGGAAAGAGAACCGCCAGAGCTTTGTGATGCCGCACTGACACCGGCCAGGATCACCACGCCAGGCGCCTTATCGATTCACCACTTGCGACGAGATGATCGACCATCATGGCCCATCGGGTTCCTCCCACACCGCACTACGCCGATAACTCTTCCGGCAGCTTGCCTGCCGCTTGTAACGTGTGGCGAAGCGGTGACGCAAATTCCATGTCGGCACGGACCACCACAGAGTCCACAACAGATGCCGGATATACGACTGCAGGTTTTTTTACCCCTTGGTCCCCAATCGGTCAGGCTCTTGCTGTTGAGGGGGAGTCCATATAGGAAGGGTTAGGCGTCATTCGCGCTCGGACCCAGCCAGCGTACGGTCGGACCGATGCCAGGAGCGGCTTCCGCCGCCGCCATAGCTTCCGGCAGCGATCTATGGCCTCCGCCGCCCGCGTTAAAGCGACCCCGTTCAGTCGTCGACCCGTATTGGACGTAGTACGTGTCCTGCTCGAGGTCATTCTGAATTTCCGGCGGATCTTCCCAATCGCCAGTGCCATAGTGGATTGGGCTGTACACGATTCGGACATCGCATTCGATCTGCAGATCGTAGAGAAACGTTCCCTCTCTAACGACCCTTTCGCCCGGCTGCAGCGTTGCCATTGACGCCTAACGACGAAGGTCAGCGGCAGGCGGATAGCGCAGCTGGCCGACTGTCCGCTGGACCGGATTGTTAGCCCATGCGACTAAAACGGTTGGTTCAATCATCTTCAATTTTCTCGAATGTATCGCCAAAGTCGTCAACTTCCTCTGGCTTTACATGTGCCACCCCAAAACCTAAAGGGAAGTATGCGTGACTCTTATCCATGCTACAGAAATATGAAATCAGATCGAATCCGGATTTTATGGTGCTAAAAATAGTTGGCTGTAAGAGACGGGCGAGGAACCGTGAATCCACATCCGTTTTGCTTTTTATGGCCGTCTTCTGATGAATAATTTCATTTCGAATATCTTCTAGCTCTTTAAATTTTTGCCATAGAGGCAGCTTCTTGGGGCTGTCGATTTCTAAGACGCCCGGAACGATATCAGATATTTTTTCGCTGGTTTTGTACCAGCGCTCAATTGATTCTTTGTCCCAGAGTTCGGTTACCCCTTTGTTGTTCTTGCGCTCGAGCTTGTAGCTATGTGGAATTGCAATATTTGCAAGTGACTCAATTGCAGTATAGATGGCAATAATACTGCTCTGGATGTGCTCAAAATAATTATAAAGGCGGGTCAGATTTCGCCCCTTAATTTTCATTTTGTTTTTCTTGCCGAACGCCTTATGGATTAGGCTCTTGTAAATTCTTTCCGCTTCTTTTAATTCTCGGTGGGATATGCTTACGAACAGGGATACGTTATTCGGCGTGAAGAAAGAAATCTTGCAGTTCTCTACTGAGAACGTTTCAGTCTGCTGAATCACCACAGACATATTTGATTTTTTTTCGAGGACCACAAAGGGACGAAGCATCCGTATGTCTGACACTTTAAGGGATTTTTCCTCTGTATTGCTTTGAGCCATTTTTAGCGAGCTAAGGTTGCATTGGGAAAGAGGGCTAACGAACAAGATAAGCCGCCCGCAGTATGCGGGTCGGCTTGAGCGCCGGGTTAGACCCAACGCAAGAAAATAACCGTGACAACAAATGCCACGGACTACGAAAACCAGAGCTACTTGCCCTAGTGAAATAATGGCTAGAAGCCAAAAACACCAATAACTTACCCAACGCCACCACGACCGCGAGCTGACGAAGCCCCACGAAACGCCAACCCCACAACGAATAAACGCTTGCGAAGGCAAATGAATTTTTGATATTCATGGAATGCAATGGGTAGAAATAAAGGAACGATTAGCACCATGCTTTACAAAAATTTGAAGCCAAATGGAAAATATCAGTGCTTTGTTACATGCTAAAAGCGAATTATGTCTATGTTTGCTTTTTTTGCATGATACTTTCTATGGCATTCTGGACACTGCGTTGCCATGGTGTGGTAATTAGCAGGACCTCCCTCGCTATAGTAAAGCAAGTGATGACCATGAGCATCTTTGTAAACACCGCCACAGCGTAAACACATATAACCTTCTCGTTCTTTAACTTCTTTCTGGGCTTTGAGATGACTTGGCGGTCTTTTTTTACTCATCA
This sequence comes from Simplicispira lacusdiani, assembly GCF_003604195.1. GTDB lineage: Bacteria > Pseudomonadota > Gammaproteobacteria > Burkholderiales > Burkholderiaceae_C > Simplicispira > Simplicispira lacusdiani. The sequence continues at coordinate 12,648 of NZ_QXGR01000005.1, read as the reverse complement.
CCAGGCTCTTTATTTTCTAAAAGCTGAATTACCTTATGAGGAAGTGATGTTTCATCGCCAATAACTATTGTTCCACGGGCATTTGGATCAATTTCCCGTTTCGCTTTCATAACTACTGCGGCTATTTTATGCAGACTTTCTTCATCGGTGTTGTCAATCGCAATGATCATGCGATCTCGCCCACCCACAATAGAATTTTTTTCGCTCTGATTATCCGGGCAAGACCTAGCGTTATGCCCAGTCTTGCCACATTTAGAACATGGCATAATTACCGCCTTAAAATGTAATTACTTTTGGCGGATTGCCACCTTTAGATCCTTTATTTTTATTTTCTACTTTTCTTTTAATATGAATCTCGCCATCGCCTTTCGTTATTTTCCATGTTTTATTACTTAGTCGAGGATAGCCATTTTCATCTATAGATAGAATAAAAAACTCCGCATCTCCATCTTTGTGTCTTATCAATATTCTATTCTCCCAAAGTCCTATGATTTCATCACCTTCTTTGAGAATCTTAATTTCTATTTCAACTTCATTTGCCATAAATCATCCTGGACTGGAAATTTTAATTTGATGTGTTTAACGGACAAGGTAAGCCGCCCGCAGTATGCGGGTCGGCTTGAGCGCCGGGTTAGACCCGAAGCGCAAGAAAGAAGGTAGCCGAATGGGTAAGTTAGACGCCACCTAATATGGTGATGAGACCTGCTGCTTGATAGGCCGTGTGGCGGCTTTGCCAAACATCATGAGCTGAATCAATGTCAAGTATGTCAATGACCCAGCGATTCCCTTCGATGGTTTCTAACTCATATTCGCCGTAGTAGCGCCAACCGCCACGCCCAGCATTGTTGCCAAAATTCACTCGCCGGATGACTCCCTCGATTGTTGAGCCATTCTTAAGAGCAACAGAAACAATGCCAAAAATTGGGAACTCTTTCTGAATCGTAGCCATATGAACCATATCGGCATGAGTTTCTGTCCAACGGGCCATAAATTCTCCTTTGATTTCTAACGGGCGAGGTAAGCCGACCGCCGAAGGCGGGTCGGCTTGACCGAAATGTTAGAGCCAGAAGCTGAAACGGATAACCTGAATTTGGCGACGGGCGCTAACTGTGAAAAAGCGCTGCGCCACCGAGGCGGCACAGCACTACGAAAACGATAGCTGCTTGCGCTTGCTACGCAATGGCTAGAGGCCAAAAAGACTGGAAAACGACGCAATGCCAGCAGGCGAAGCCCGGAGAAACGGCAAACCCAGCGCTGAACAGCGCTTGAGAAACTAAATGCCGTTTGAATCAACATGGGCCAAATAAAGCGGGGTTTCAGTGGGCCTAACTAGAAATAGACGACAGGCATGGTAGCCCGATCAGTCCGCCAAGACAACCACCGCAACAGCAGCCACGCGTAAACCCCGACATTCGGAAAATTAGGCAAACCTAAAATTTCGCGGATGACAGAGCGCCCCGCTGAATCCTCACAGCCCACCAGCGACCCCGTCGCGCCCCGGCCGCCCAAGCTGCTGGAACGTATGCGCATTCACCTGCGCACGCGGCATTACAGCATTCGCACCGAAGAGGCGTATATCGACTGGGCACGGCGTTTTATCGTGTTTCATGGCAAGCGCCACCCGCAAGAGATGGGTGCGGCTGATGTGGAGGCATTTTTGAGCCATTTGGCGGTTGATAGGCAGGTTTCTGCCTCCACGCAAAACCAGGCCAAGGCGGCGCTGCTGTATTTGTACAAGCAGGTGCTGGAGACGGATTTGCCCTGGCTCAATGAGGTGGTTCAAGCCAAAACACCCAAGCGCCTGCCGGTGGTGCTGACGCCCACAGAGGTGCGCGAGCTATTGCTGCACATGGATGGCACCACGGGCCTGATTGCGCAGTTGCTCTATGGCACGGGCATGCGCCTGTTGGAGGCGCTGCGCCTTCGCGTGAAGGATGTGGAGTTTGCCCGCCGCGAAATCGTGGTGCGCGAGGGCAAGGGCAACAAAGATCGGGTGACGGTGCTGCCGGAGAACTTGATTGCGCCTTTGCAGGCGCAATTGCAAAAGGCCCGCGCGCTGCACGAAAAGGATCTGGCCGCTGGTTTTGGCCGTGTGTATCTGCCGTATGCGCTGGCCGTCAAATACCCCCAGGCCGACCAAAGCTGGGCCTGGCAGTGGGTGTTTCCGTCGCCAGTGCGCTCCACCGATCCGCGTCCCGATGTCCGCACGGGCGAGCTGCTGGAGCGGCGCCACCATGTGTACCCCGAATCGGTGCAGCGCGCCGTGCGCGAGGCGGCGCGGCGTACGCAGATTGCCAAGCCGGTGTCGCCCCATGTGCTGCGGCATTCGTTTGCCACGCATTTGCTGCAGGCGGGTTATGACATTCGCACGGTGCAGGAGCTGCTGGGCCATGCCGATGTGAGCACCACCATGATTTACACGCATGTGCTCAACAAGGGCGGGCGCGGGATTCTGAGCCCGCTCGACGCTTTGTAGAGCACCACCTGGCCCGGCCGGTCTTGCAAGTGCGTTAACAAAGGTTGATGCGCTGCCGTGCCCCCGCTGCAACACTGACGTTGCGGCCGATGGGTGCCGCTTTGGGATGCGGGGAACACACATGCTTTCATCGGGTGGCCGGGGCCGGTTGGCGCGGCGGGATTTTCTGGGCGGACTGACTCTGGGGGCCGGAGGGCTGGTGGCGCAGGCCGCCGAGCCGCTGGCTGCGCGCATGCCCGATTCCATGAGGACGCTGGGGGGTGCGGACCTGCCCTACGGCCAGCCATCGCCCCACGAGCAGTCGGTCCAGCGCATCGCGTCGAATGTGTCCGGGTTCGCGGCCTGGCGCACGCCCTTGCAGGAGCAGCGCGGCATCATCACCCCGAGCGGGCTGCATTTCGCGGTGCACCACAACGGATTGCCCGACATCGCGCCACGGCAGCATGAACTGATGGTGCATGGCATGGTCCGCAAGCCCCTGCGCTTCGACCTGGAGCGCCTGTTGCGCTACCCCATGGTCAGCCGCATCCATTTCCTGGAATGCGCGGGCAATTCGGCGGCCAATGCGCTCTCGCCCACGGCGCTGGACCAGACTCTGGGCGAGATCGCGGGCGAGGTGTCGTGCTCGGAGTGGACGGGCGTGCCCCTGTCGTATCTGCTGCACGAAGCGGGCTTGAAAGAAGGCGCGCAGTGGGTGGTGGCCGAGGGAGCCGATGGCGGTTCGCACAGCCGCAGCCTGCCACTGACACCCTTGCTGCGCGATGCCATGGTGGCCCTGTACCAGAACGGCGAGCGGCTGCGGCCTTCGCAGGGCTACCCCATGCGGCTGTTCATGCCCGGGTGGGAGGGCAATACGCAGGTCAAGTGGCTGCACCGGCTGGAGGTGACCGATGCGCCCGCCCACACCAAGGACGAATCCGGCCTGTACACCCAGGTACTGGCCGACGGGCGCATCGAGCGCTTTGCGCTGCACATGGATGTGAAGTCGGTCATCACCCATCCATCGGGCCAGCAGACGCTGCCGCAGCCCCAGGGGTTTTTCGAGATCGGCGGCCTGGCCTGGTCGGGCCATGGGCGGATTGCGCGGGTGGACGTTTCGGTGGATGGCGGCCAGCACTGGGCGCCCGCCCAGTTGCAGGGCCCGGTGCACGACCGGGCCTTTACCCGCTTCACGCTGCCATGGCGCTGGAATGGCCGCAAGGCCGTGCTGATGAGCCGGGCCACGGACGAGCAGGGCCGCGTGCAGCCCACCCGCAGCGAGTGGAAGCGCCGCTATGCCCTGCATTCGTTCAACCACTACAACGCCATCCAGGCCTGGCGCGTGGGCAGCGATGGCGTGGTGGAGAACGTCTATGCGTAACGCTGTGTGCACCGGGGTACTGTGGGGTGCACTGGTGGGCGTGGCCACCGCCCAGGCAGGCGCCGAGCTGCCCGCAGTGGGGCTGGGCCAGCCACTGGATGCCGCGCAGGTGCAGCGGCTGTCGATCACCGTGTTTCCTGATGGGCGCAACCTGCCCCCAGGCCAGGGCAGCGTGGCGCAGGGCGCGCGGCTGTACCAGGCACAGTGCGCGGCCTGCCACGGCGCCCGGGGCATCGAGGGGCCGGCGGCGCGGCTGGCGGGGTCGGACGGCTTTATCGGCTGGAGCGACCCGCTGCGGCCGCTGCGCATACGCCAGTACCCGCTGCATGTGATGTCGGTGGGCGCGCGCTGGCCCTATGCCACCACGCTGTTCGACTACGTGCGCCGTGCCATGCCGCACCATGCGCCCAAGAGTCTGTCGAGCGACGAGGTCTATGCCGCGACGGCCTATGTGCTGCACCTGAACGGACTGCTGGACGCCCAGGCGCAGCTGGACGCGCACAGCCTGCCCCGCATCGTCATGCCCGCGCGGGATCGGTCGGTGATGGCCTGGCCGCCTTCGTCTTCGCCTTGAAAACCGGCCTATCGGGCGGTCGAGGCGTTTTTCAATCAGGCATCGCCACGCATGCGCGCGCGGATGCGCGACAGCGACACCGGCGAGATGCCGAGGTAGCTCGCCACCTGGTGCTGGGGCAGGCGCGGCAGCAGGGCTGCATGCTCGGCCAGAAAGGCGCGGTAGCGCGCTTCGGGCGAGAGGGTGAGCAACTGTGCCTCGCGCTGCGCGTGCTGCGCAAAGAGGTAGCCCAGGGCTTCTTCCAGCAAGGGCTGCAGGCAGGGCACCTGCTGGCGCAGGTTGCGCAGGGTGGCAAAGTCCAGCTCCACGGTCTGCAGGGGTTCGAGGGCTTCGATGGTGCAGGGGCTGGGCAGGCTCTGCGTGGGCAGGCCGCCCGCCACCCAGTGGCCTTGGGCGTGAAACGAACGGTTGCGCGCCACGCCCTGGTCGCTCAGGTAGTACATGCGCACAAGGCCCTGCTCGATCAGCCAGCAGCGCGTGCTGGCCTCGCCCACGCGCAGCAGCTCGGTCCCCGCCGCATGGCTGCGCCGGGGCAGGGTGGGCCACAGCGCGGCCAGCGTGGGTTGGGCTTGCAGCAGGGCCTGCAGGGTGGCGGGGTCGCACACCTGGCACGACGGGTTCGCCGGGCCGGTGTGCCCATCAGCCACGTTGCGCCTTGAGCAGATCGGCCACCAAGAATGCCAGCTCCAGGCTTTGCGAGCCGTTCAGGCGTGGGTCGCAGGCGGTGGTGTAGCGGGTTTGCAGATGCTCGTCGGTCAGGTTCTGGCTGCCGCCCCGGCATTCGGTGACGTCTTGGCCGGTCAGCTCCACATGCAGGCCGCCCGCCACGGTGCCCGCCTGGGCGTGGGCGGCGAAAAATTCGCGCACCTCCTGCACCACCTTGGCGAAGTCGCGTGTCTTGACGCCCTGGGCGGTGGTGGTGGTGTTGCCGTGCATGGGGTCGCAGCTCCACACGACCGGGTGGCCGCTGGCCTTCACGGCGGCCAGTAGGGGCGGCAGCTTGGCGGGCAACTGGCCGGCGCCCATGCGGGTGATGAGCACCACGCGGCCGGGCTCGCGCGCGGGGTCGAGTGCTTGCAGCAGGGCCAGCACGTCTTCGGCGCTGGCGCCGGGGCCGATCTTGACGCCCACCGGGTTGGCGATGCCGCGCAGGTATTCGATGTGCGCGCCGTCCAACTGGCGCGTGCGCTCGCCCAGCCACAGCATGTGGGCCGATGCGCCAAACCAGTCGGCGGGGCGCGTGGCGCCCGCGAGCGGGGCTTCGCGCCGCGTCAGCGCTTCTTCGTAGGGCAGGAGCAGGGCCTCGTGCGAGGTGTAGAAGGCCACCTCGCGCAGCTGCGGCGTGTTGTCGGAGGTAAAGCCGCAGGCGGCCATGAAGCCCAGGGTTTCGCTGATGCGGTCGGCCAGCTCCTGGTAGCGTTGGCCCTGCGGGCTGGCGCGCACGAAGTCGGCCGTCCAGCCGTGCAGCTGGTGCAGGTCGGCAAAGCCGCCCTGGGCCAGGGCGCGCAGCAGGTTGAGCGTGGCAGCGCTGGCCGAGTAGGCGCGCAGCAGGCGTTCGGGCTGGGGCGCGCGGTCGTGCGCGGTGAAGGCGGCGCCGTTGACGATGTCGCCCCGGTAGCTGGGCAGGGTCACGCCGCCCTGGGTTTCGGTGTCGGCCGAGCGCGGCTTGGCGTACTGCCCGGCAATGCGCCCCACCTTGACCACCGGGCGCGCGGCCGCGTAGGTCAGCACCACGGCCATCTGCAGCATCACGCGGAAGGTTTCGCGCGCGGCTTCGCCGTCCAGCGTGTCAAAGCTCTCGGCGCAGTCGCCGCCCTGCAGCAGAAAGCCGCGGCCCGCCGCCACTTCGGCCAGTTGGGCGCGCAGGGCCTGCACCTCGCCAGCAAAGATCAGGGGCGGAAACTGGCGCAACTGCGCGCAGGCCGCATCCAGCGCCTGCGGGTCGGGGTAGGCGGGCATCTGGCGCACGGGGCGCGTGCGCCAGCTGTCGGGCTGCCAGGCGGGCGAGGGGGAGGGTGGGGGCGTGGTGGTGAGCATGGGGCGGGTGTGCAACGCGGCGGATCGAAGGAAAACGCCTTCTGCCGCAGGGTTGCCAATGATAGTGCGCTACAAAAACAGTAGTGCTGCAGCGCGTTGCCAGCCCACGGCCACAGTCGCATCCACCGCCGTGGCCGGGGCCACGGCGGCTGGGGCCTGGGGTCAGGCGAGTTCGCTCACCGGCACGCAGCTGCAGAACAGGTTGCGGTCGCCGTAGACATTGTCCACGCGGCCCACCGGCGACCAGTACTTGGCCTGGCGCAGGGCGGCCACGGGGTAGGCGGCGGCCTCGCGCGTGTAGGGGTGCGTCCATTCGCCGGCCAGCAGGCTCTCGGCCGTGTGTGGCGCGTTCTTCAGCGGGTTGTCGTCCTGCGGCAGGGCACCGTTCTCGACCTGGCGGATTTCCTCGCGGATGGCGATCATCGCGTCGATGAAGCGGTCGATCTCGAACAGCGTCTCGCTCTCGGTGGGTTCCACCATCAGCGTGTTGGCCACCGGGAAGGACAGCGTGGGCGCGTGGAAGCCGTAGTCGATCAGGCGCTTGGCCACGTCCTCGGCCATCACGCCGCTGGTTTCCTTCAGGCCGCGCAGGTCCAGGATGCACTCGTGCGCCACATGGCCGTTGCTGGATGCGTACAGCGTGGGGTAGTGGTCCTTCAGGCGGGCGCTGATGTAGTTGGCGCTGAGGATGGCGGCCTCGGTGGCGGCCTGCAGGCCTTCGGCGCCCATCATGCGGATGTACATCCAGCTGATCGGCAGCACGGCGGCGTTGCCCAGCGGGGCAGCGGAGACGGCGCCCACCTTGGCGGCATTGCCGGCCGTGGCATGGCCCGGCAGGAAGGGCACGAGGTCCTCCACCACGCACACGGGGCCGACACCGGGGCCGCCGCCGCCGTGCGGGATGCAGAAGGTCTTGTGCAGGTTCAGGTGGCTCACGTCGCCGCCGAATTCGCCGGGCGCGGCCACGCCCACCAGGGCGTTCATGTTGGCGCCGTCCACGTACACGCGGCCGCCATGGCTGTGCACGAGCTGGCACAGCTCCTTCACCTGCGTCTCGAACACGCCGTGCGTGCTGGGGTAGGTGATCATCACGCAGGCCAGGTTGGCGCTGTGCTTCTCGCACTGGGCCTGCAGGTCCGCCATGTCCACGTTGCCGTTTTCATCGCACTTGGTCACCACCACCTGCATGCCCACCATCTGGGCGCTGGCGGGGTTGGTGCCGTGGGCGCTGCTGGGGATCAGGCAGACCTTGCGGTGGCCCTCGCCACGGGCCTCGTGGTAGCCCTTGATGGCCAGCAGGCCGGCGTATTCGCCCTGCGAACCGGCGTTGGGCTGCAGGCTGATGCCGGCGTAGCCCGTGGCCTGGCACAGCCAGGCGCGCAATTGTTCGTCGAGCAGGCGGTAGCCTTCGAGCTGGTCGGCCGGAGCGAACGGGTGCACGTGGGCAAACTCGGGCCAGGTGATCGGGATCATCTCGCTCGTCGCGTTGAGCTTCATGGTGCATGAGCCCAGCGGAATCATGGTGCGGTCGAGCGCCAGGTCCTTGTCCGAGAGCTGGCGGATGTAGCGCAGCATGCCGGTTTCGGAATGGTGGGTGTTGAACACCGGGTGCGTGAGGTAGCTGCTGGCGCGGCGCAGGCTGGCCGGGATGAGGTCGGGCGCGCTGGCGTCCAGGGCCTCGACCGTGGGCTGCGTGGCCGTGGGCGCGAAGGCGCGCCAGAGCAGGGCGAGGTCGTCGCGCGTGGTGGTTTCGTCGAGCGACACGGCCACGCACTGGCCGCGCAGCAGGCGCAGGTTGGCGCCCGCATCCAATGCGCGCTGCACCACGGCGCGGGCGGCGTCAGCGCTGCCCAGGTCCACCGTCAGGGTGTCGAAGGCGGTGGCGTGCAGCGGGGCGAAGCCCAGTTGCTTGAGGCCCGCGGCCAGGATGGCGGTGAAACGCGCCACGCGCAGGCCGATGCGCTTCAAACCTTCGGGGCCGTGGTACACGGCGTACATGCTCGCGATGACGGCGGGCAGCACCTGCGCGGTGCAGATGTTGGAGGTTGCCTTTTCGCGGCGGATGTGCTGTTCGCGCGTCTGCAGCGCCAGGCGGTAGGCCGGCTTGCCATGCACGTCCACGCTCACGCCCACCAGGCGGCCGGGCATGGAGCGCTTGAATTCGTCGCGGCAGGCCATGTAGGCGGCGTGCGGGCCGCCCGCGCCCATGGGCATGCCAAAGCGTTGGGTGGTGCCGACCACGATGTCGGCGCCCATCTCATCCGGGGTCTTGAGCAGCGTGAGGGCCAGCAGGTCGGCGGCCAGGATCAGCGCGGCACCCTTGCCGTGGATGATGTCGGCGCTCATCTGCCAGTCGGCCAGCCAGCCGCTGGAGCCGGGGTACTGGTTGATGGCGGCAAAGTAGTCGTCCTGGCCGATGGCGGCCATCCATTCGTCGCCCGAGCGGATCACCTTGACCGACAGGCCCAGCGGCGCGGCGCGCGTCTGGATGACCTCGATGGTTTGCGGGTGGCAGTCGCCGCTCACGATCAGGGTGTTGCCCTTGGCCTTGACCGAGCGCTTGGCCAGCGTCATGGCCTCGGCGGCGGCCGTGGCCTCGTCGAGCATGGAAGCGTTGGCGATCGGCATGCCGGTCAGGTCGCACACCATGGTCTGGAAGTTGACCAGCGCTTCCATGCGGCCTTGCGAGATTTCAGCCTGGTAGGGCGTGTAGGCCGTGTACCAGGCGGGGTTCTCCAGGATGTTGCGCAGGATCACGCCGGGGGTGTGCGTGCCGTAGTAGCCCTGGCCGATGAAGCTCTTGAGGACCTGGTTCTTCGAGGCCAGCGCCTTCAGCTCGGCCAGCGCGGCCGCCTCGGTCGCCGGGGCCGGCAGGTCCATGGCCTGGCCGCGCGCGATGGAGCGCGGCACGATGCCGTCGATGAGGGCGCGGCGCGAGGCCTCGCCGATCACCGACAGCATGTGCGCCTCGTCGGCCGCGTCGATGCCGATGTGGCGGGGCAGGAACTCGGTGGTGTTTTCGAGTACGGACAAGGGCAGGGCGGCGGGCATCTGCATGGCGGGAACCAGTCTCAAAGGCAATATGAAAAAGTGAGCATCTGGCACTTGTATTCAAAGGCTTTCAGGCACTTTTCATTTTGAAAGTGCCTGAATACAAGCGCGAGATGCTATGGTTTTTGCTGCGACGCTCAGGCGCTGGCGGCAAAGCTCGAATAGGCGGTCTCGTCCATCAGGCCGTCCAGTTGCGACGGGTCGGACAGCTTGATCTTGAAGAACCAGCCGGCGCCCAGCGGGTCGGAGTTGGCCAGCGAGGGGTCGGCGCGCAGCGCCTCGTTCACTTCGACGACCTCGCCCGACACGGGGATGTATACGTCGGCGGCGGCCTTCACGGACTCGACCACGCCGGCCACGTCGCCCTGGGAGAAGCTGGCGCCCACGGCGGGCAGGTCCACGAACACCACGTCACCCAGGGCGTCCTGGGCGTGCACCGTGATGCCGACCACGGCGGCGTTGGCGTCGGCGGCGTTGATCCACTCGTGGTCCTTGGAAAATTTGATCGTCATGGGAGGGTCTCCTGAAAGATGAAGGGAATCCGGAATGTAGCCTGCGCCCGTGGCGGTTTTAGCCGCGGTAGTAGCGCGTGGGCACGAAGGGGGTGGCACAGACTTCCATGGGCACGGCCTTGCCGCGCACGATGGCGTTGACGCGCGTGCCGATGGCGGCATGCTGGGCGTCCACATAGGCCAGGGCGATGGGCTTGTCGAAGCTGGGGCCGAGCAGGCCGCTGGTGACCTCGCCGATCTTCTGGCCGCCTTCGCTCTGCAGCTCGGTGTGCTCGCGCACGGGCACGCGCTCCAGGGCCACGAGGCCCACGCGCTTGCGCGCCACGCTGGCGGGGTTGTCGAGTTGGGCCAGCACCTTGTCGGCGCCGGGGAAGCCGCCCGCGCGCGCGCCGCCGGTGCGGCGCACCTTCTGCATGGCCCAGTTCAGCGCGGCCTCCACGGGCGTGGTGGTGGTGTCGATGTCGTTGCCGTAGAGGCACAGGCCGGCCTCCAGGCGCAGCGAGTTGCGCGCGCCCAGACCGATGGGCTTGACCTCGGGCTGGGCCAGCAGGGTCCGGGCCAGGGCCTCGGCCTGCGCGGCGGGCACGGAGATCTCGAAGCCGTCCTCGCCCGTGTAGCCGCTGCGCGTGACGAAGCAGTCGCAGCCCGCGATCTGGAAGTTGCCGCCGGTCATGAACACCAGCTTTTCCACGCCGGGCGCGAGGCGCGCCAGGGCCGTGGCGGCCTGCGGGCCCTGCAGGGCGAGCAGGGCGTGGTCGGGCAGCGGAATGACTTGGCAGCGCTGGCCGATGCGCGCCTGGATGTGGGCGATGTCGCCGACCTTGCAGGCGCCGTTGACGATGACGAACAGTTCCTCCTGCGCCACGCGGAAGAACATCAGGTCGTCGATGATGCCGCCCTCGTCGTTGAGCAGCAGGCCGTAGCGCTGCTTGCCCACGGGCAGGTCGATCACGTCCACGGGCATTAGGCTCTCGAAGGCGGCGGCGGCGTCCGGGCCGACCAGGCGCAACTGGCCCATGTGCGAGACGTCGAACAGGCCGGCCGCCTGGCGCGTGTGCAGGTGCTCGGCCATCAGGCCGGCGGGGTACTGCACGGGCATGGAGTAGCCGGCGAACGGCACCATGCGGGCACCCAGTTCGATGTGCAGCGCGTTGAGGGGCGTGGTGAGCAGGGGAGCGGCGGAAGGTGCGGACATGGTGACTCCAGGGCAAATGGGGGCCGTGGCACCGGTGCCACGGGATTTGCCCTGCTGTCCGCTTTACCTGAGAGATTCACCGCTGCGCCCTGGCTGGCCGCGCGGCTTGCTCCTTCGGTGGATGGCCTGTGCGTTGCGCGCGGCCACCTCTCTCCAGCAAGGGAACGCCCGCATCACTGCGGGCGGTTGCCAGTCCTTTTGCCTGAGCGTTCGGCGGGTGCCTGCGCCTTCGGCGGTGCTGCTCGCGGGTGGCGGAGCACTCTCTCCTGACGAAGGCGCGATTCTACCCGCTTTGTCCGTGGGGTTTGTCAAGCGCCCCGGTCTGGCGGTAACCAGCCGGGGCCTTGTCATTTCGTGCGTTCCGGTAAGAGCGCCTTGATGGAAGAAGTGTGCCCCGGAGCCGCTGGATGGATTTTCTGTATTTGTGCAGGAATGGCTCTGCTGCAGAAAAATATTCTGCAAATTCCATGAATGAAGAATAATGGGCTGCATGGACCGACTTGACAGAAAAATTCTCTCCGTGCTCCAGAGTAACGCGCGCGCCAGCTTGCAGGAAATCGGCCAGGCCGTGGGCCTGAGCCCTTCGCCCTGCTGGGGGCGCATCAAGAAGATGGAGGAGGCCGGCATCATCCAGGGCTACACGGTGCGCATCAACCCGCAGTCGCTGGACCTGGCCGACACGGTGCTGGTGCAGGTCACGCTAGACAGCCATTCCGACAACACGCTGGAGAAATTTGGCGAGACGCTGGCCAGCATTCCCGAGGTGATCGAGGCGCACCTGGTGTCGGGCGACTACGACTACCTGCTGCGCGTGGTGGTGAAGGACACGCGCGACTACGAGCGCCTGCTGCGCGAGAAGCTCTACAAGATCAAGGGCATCCGCCACAGCCGCTCCAGCTTCGTGCTGCGCACGCTGAAGAAGGCCGATCTGCCGTTGTTCGCGCACTGAGATTCAAGCCAAAATGGCATGAGGCGCTTTGCCATCAAGCGCCATTAGCTATCAAAAAAGGAGCGACTGCATGGGCATCGAGATTCCCCGGCAGGCCCGCGCGGACGCCGTGGCCTCCATCGAGCGCTATTTCCAGGAGCATCTGGAACAGAAGATCGGCAACATCGCCGCCGGTGCCTTGCTTGGCTTCTTCCTGGAAGAGATCGCTCCGCTGGTCTACAACCAGGCCGTGGCCGATGTGCAGGAGCGCATGCTGCAGCGCGTCGAGGAACTCGACATCGAACTGCACGAGGACGCTTTCCAGTACTGGTCGCGGCGCGAGCGTGAACGGCGTGGCCGTCCGTGATGCCCAGCCTGCACCGGCATGAAAAAAGGGCCTGCAAGTGCAGGCCCTTCATGGGGTCGTGGGCTCACATGCCCGAGTAGTTGGGCCCACCGCCCCCCTCGGGCGTCACCCACACGATGTTCTGCGTCGGGTCCTTGATGTCGCAGGT